>JAJECX010000025.1 GCA_022821805.1 Anaerolineae bacterium | reverse complement strand
TCCAAGCCTACAACTTTGCCAAACGGCTCAAGACATTGCAGGGGCGAAGTCCCTACGAGTTTATCTGCGATCGCTGGCGGGAAAACCCGGAAAACTTTCATGCTGAGCCGAACCATCTCACTGCTGGACCATACACCTAGTCATTGCGAGCATCCATAGGCTAAGGTTGTGAAAGCGCGTCCCTAAGAAGACTGTTTATGAATCGCTTGAAAGTTCCCGCGTACTTAACTCCACTGCTTCGGGCTATTATTTCTGCCAACACAATCGCCACCGCCACTCGAAGCAGCCCCTCGATTTTTTCATCATCTGTACCTGCAAATCTTGTCATGAAGGGGTGAACTAGCGAAAGGCGTATCCCTATAACTCTCATATCTTCACTATGCGGATAATCGGCGACCAAGTGATCACACAGTTCAATCCAGTCACCGATGGCTGGATCGTTTGTTAGTTCGAGAACAATACGCCAGTTTTCATTTTTGATGATGAGATCGATAACTCGTTTGGACGAGAGTGTTCTAGCGGGTAGCTCTTGCGGTACTGGTGAATGGTCCGGCAGTGCCTCTAGCGCGGGGGCTAGCACTGGAGGCAAAGTTTGCTCTAGGTTCTCAGCTGTCCTCTTGCTTGCGAATTCTGCCGCTTTCTTTAATTCATCCTTCGTTGGTCGTTTGCGATGACCTTCTGCCTGAGATATAAGAGAAATGGGCTCCTCTTCAAGATGCTCTTTCAGAAGTTCCAAAAACACTTCTTCGTTTTCTTCCCATCGGAATCCGTCTTTTGTGTGGCTTACATCAAATCCAACTAAGTGCAGTTCACCGAATAGCCTTTGATACGTATAGCTATTTGATTTCTTAAAGATGTACTCCGGCCGGTATCCGTCATCTCCACTTCCCTCAATCACACGAGAATTCCTGAATAAGGAAAAGCCTGCACCTGAAACGCTACCGGTTTCAAGTAGCGCAGCAAATCCATGAACTTCAAGCCCGCGTCCAAAGTCAAAATCAATGTCCTTCTTCCAAAGAATCTCCTCAAGTGTGACATCTTTGAAATATGGGGCGCACAAGATCTTCGGTTCTGGATAGATTAGCAGTTCGCCGTCGAACGTAAGTTCAATCAGTCCCTTTCTAATAAACATTCTGTATATGCTAGCAAGATGGCGCTTTATCTTTCCAATGGTGCGACCTTGTGGTTTCTTGTGTAGGTCAATTAGTGTGACTTCAGTAAAGTGACTTTCCTCACCGGCTGGACTAATATTGACCAACAACTCTTCGAGATTGTCGTATACGATCCTATCTACGTCGAAGGACACAGCCCTCTCAAAAGATTCGCCAAGTGCCGAAGTTCGAACCGACCAGCGATTAGCAAACCAACAGGCCGCGCTTTTCATACCCATGCCGAATTCGCTTAAACCTGAACTATTGGGCGGAACAGCAGCAGGACGGAACGCACGCTCATATTCACTCTCATGAATACCAGCAGCATTGTCGCGTATTGAGATTCGACCATTGTCAAACGAATCAAGACTGATATCGACTTTGAGTCTGTATGATGGCCCGTGTAAACTTTCCAGAGAATCTCTGTTGTCGAGATAACTTTGAATGGCGTTGTCGACGAATTCCGCCATCGCATACCACGGCTTGTAATTCAGGTGCCGAAGCACTGACAGAATGCTGACAGCCGGTCTAATGTCTATGGTTTCGTTACTAAGTTTGTCTACCATTCTCATCATTCTTTATGAGTGCGTGGGCAACTTTCTGCGCTACATCTACGTTTACAGCGTTGCCTATCGCCTTGATCTGTCGTCCAAGAGTTGAGGGTACGTGCGTCAATTCGTCCATACTTTGGAGCCGCAGACTCTCTCGCATAGTCATGTATCTGCGTTCCCAACCCACTATTGGTATCTGAGTGGTGGTCATAGACACCAGTGAAGGTGATGTCACCGGTCGTTTTACTCGCACGCCCGACGCCCTGATCTGAATAATGTAATCCCAGATATGTCGCTGTTCACCTTTACAGTTCCACTCAAGTTTTTGGAAGCTGGGCGGAAATTGCTTAATCTTCGGCAACCACCTGTCCAGCCATGACTTATTTCTCGCATAAAGCTCACGATTTTGTCGAATATAGTTGACTTTCCAAGCCGGGAATTTCTCCTGCTTGCGGCGCGCATGTGACGGTAAGTAGCTCATAATTTCAATAGTTGACAAACCCTGAAGACCAATTCCGTGACTGCCGCTATAGGACTGCAACTCGTTGAGACTACTCGCATAAGGCGTAGTGTTTTCGTAAGGATAAGTGGCCCCAAACTCCATCGTCCAAATTGGAAATGACGGCAATTGCTCGTCAGTTGGATATAGCTCAAGAAACTCCTGCCACACTTCAAGGATCTTATGTACCTGATCAGAAATCGGTCGAGCCTGTCGAGGGTGCTTGTCCAGGATATCGCGAATGGTCACACCGCTGTTTGAATTCCCATCCGGCCACGTAAAATGATCTAGCCCTGTTCGACTGCCTACAATGAACATTCGCTCTCTAATTTGTGGTACGCCAAATCTATGGGGGGACAGCTTTCTTTCGCGAACTTGATAGCCGACTCCTTCAAGTCGTCTCTTCATGTCCCGCCATGTCTTCTCATTATTATGTTTTTGAAGGTTCGCGACGTTTTCCAGCATGAAGTAACGAGGAGAGTGATGCCAAAGAATATCAATCACGTTGTCAAATAGATTTCCCCACTGTGGACATTCAAAGCCTTTCTGATCGCCCGCTTTTGAAAATGGCTGGCATGGAAAACCAGCACAGAGGATGTCATGTTCGGGGATTGCTTCGACAGGAACCGAGCGAATGTCACCTTCAGGCAGTATGCCGAAATTCTGGCGGTAAAGTTGCCGCAATTCTTCGTCTATCTCACTAGCGAATACGCAGTCGCAACCGAGGCTCTTCAAAGCTAAGTGGAAACCGCCAAGCCCAGCAAATAGATCGAGAAATCGTAGCATACGCCAACTGAAGGTTATTCCAAGCGATATAGAATTATATGAATTGTATTACAGGACCAATGCTCCGCGCAACCGACTGTCTTTCTGATTTGGATGCTCACGTGACGGCGACCAGCTCTTCCAGTCGATGGTATTGGCTCATGTAGAGCTGGTGGTAGAAGCCGCGGGCGGCCAGCAGTTCGTCGTGCGTGCCGCGCTCAATGATGCGACGGTCATTGACCACCAAGACCTGATCGGCATTGCGGATCGTGCTCAAGCGGTGGGCGATGACGAAGGCGGTACGTCCCTCCAAGAGACGCAGCAGCGCCTCTTGAATATGGATTTCTGTGCGCGTGTCGACGCTGCTGGTGGCTTCATCGAGTATCAGGATTCGCGGATCGGCAAGGATTGCGCGGGCGATCGCCAGCAGCTGCCGCTGCCCCTGGCTGAAGTTGTGTCCTTTTTCCGATACCTGCGTCTGGTAGCCGCGCGGCAGCAAGTGGATGAAGCCGTCGGCGTTGGCCAGTTTCGCCGCCTCAATGACCTCGTCGTCGGTGGCATCAAGGCGGCCGTAGCGGATATTTTCCATTACCGTGCCGCTGAAGAGGAAGGTATCTTGCAGGACGATGCCCAGCTGCTCGCGGATCGAATTTTGCGTGACCGCGCGGATATCGACGCCGTCGATGCAAATGCGTCCGCTGCTGACGTCGTAGAAGCGGCTTAGGAGGCTAATGATGGTCGTTTTGCCAGCGCCGGTCGGTCCTACGAGGGCGATGGTGGCGCCGGGCGTCACATCTAGGCTGATGTCTTGGAGGACGGCGCTGTGTCCACGCGCGCCCACCAATGCGCCCGGCTCGTAGGCGAAGCTGACGCGCTCAAAGCGCACTGCGCCGCGGATGTCGCGCAGGGGCTCGGCATCGGCGGCATCGGTCACGGTCGGGGTCGCGTCCAGCACGGCGAAGATTCGTTCGGCGCCGGCCAGCGCTGATTGCAGCTGGTTGTAGACCATGGCGATGCCGCGCATCGGCCGGAAGAAGTTCATGATGTAGATGACGAAGGTCGCCAGCACGCCAACGGATACAATGTCGCGCAGCGCCAGCCAGCCGCCCAATAGCGCGGTCGCCGCCACCGACAAGATCATCATCGTGGTGAACATCGGTCCGAGCGCCGCGGTGATGAAATCGGCGCGAATGCCGACCACCCGATAAGCGGCGCTGGCACCCTGGAACTGCGCGATCGCCGCGTTTTCCTGGGCGTAGGCTTGCACAGCGCGGATGCCGGTGATGTTTTCTTCCATCACCGCATTGAGGATGCCGAGGTTCTTTTGCATGCCGCGGAAAGCGACCCGCGTTCGCTCGGTGATATATTTGGTGATGAAGAGCATGATCGGCAGAATGATCAACGTGCCGATCGCCAGCGGCAGATTGAGCAGCAGCATCGCCACCATGATGCCGCCAAGCGACAGGATGTTGGTGGTGAACTGAATCAAGCCGTTGGAAAGGATCTGGTTGATGGTCTCGCTGTCGTTGCTGATGCGGCTCATCAGATCGCCGGTGCGGTGGCGGTCGTGATAGTCCATTGAGAGCGCCTGAAAGTGGCGGAAGAGCGCCATGCGGATATCGGCGACGAAGTGCTGCCCGACGCGAATCATGATGATGCCGTGCAGCGCGGTGAAGAGGCTCTGAGCCAAATACACGGCGACCATGATCAGCGCGATTCTCGCCAGCCCGTCGATGTCATTGTGAATGACGTACTGATCGATGGCGCGCCCCAGCAGCGCTGGACCGATAAGTCCCAGGATGGTAGCGAAGACCACGAGCAGGGCGACGAGCAGCAGGCGGCCGTGGTAGGGTTTGAGATAATCGGAAAGGCGCCGCAGGGCGCCGCGCCGATCCTTGGCTTTCTCACCCGTAGGGCGTCCGCCGCCATGCCCGCCGATGAAGCGCGGACGGGCGTTTGAGGAGGATTGGTTAGTCATCAATCGCACACCTAGTCCGAACCGCTACAGAAACTTTTACCACCGAGGGGCGCGTAGACACAGCCCTTCGACACCGAGAATTTCGAGATCACCGAAGCTGCGCTGCTTTCGTTTTTTCGGGCGACCTGAAAGGTCGCCCCTACAAGGCTTGATTGATATCTCGGCTTGGCATTCACTTTTGGTCCCCATTCGCGCGCGCCGCCTCGCCTAGTTGAGATTCATAGATTTCGCGGTAGATTTCGCTGGTATTGAGCAATTGCTGATGCGCGCCGCGCGCCGCGATGCGTCCGTTGTCGAGTACGAGGATTTGGTCGGCATGGGTGACGCTGGTGATGCGCTGGGCGATGATGAACGCAGTCGTCTGCGCCGCCAGCCGTTCCAGCGCCGCCTGGATGCGGTATTCGGTTTCCATGTCGACCGCGCTCGTGCTGTCGTCGAAGACCAGAATGCCGGGCTGAATCAGCAGGGCGCGGGCGATGGCGATACGCTGCTTTTGCCCGCCGGAGAGGTTGGCGCCCCCCGCCTCGACGCGGCTGTTGTAGCCCTGCGGCATTTGCGTGATGAATTTGTGAGCCTGGGCCGCTTTCGCCGCGTCAACGACTTCATCATCCGTGGCTGAAGGCGCGCCGTAAGCGATGTTGTCGCGCACGCTGCCACTGAAGAGGATGGACTCTTGCATCAACATGCCGATGCCGGCGCGCAGCGCGGCCGGATCCCAATCGCGGACGTCCACGCCATCCACTTTCACCGACCCGCCGCTGACGTCGTAGAAGCGAGATATCAGGTTGACCAAGGTGCTCTTGCCGGAACCGGTCGCGCCAAGCAGCGCGATTTGCTGCCCGGCCTCGACGCTGAAGCTAATGCCGTGCAAGACGTCATCGCCGCTTACGCCATTGGAACCATTGGTCTTGCTTGCGTCGCGGCGGCTGTAGTGAAAGGAGACATCCTCGAAACTGACGCGCCCGACGATGCGTTCGGCTTGATGCGGGCTTGGCGCGATTTTCAGCCTCGGCTCGGTGTCAAGCACTTCCATCACGCGTTCGGCAGAGGCTTCGGCGCGGGCGGACATCATCAGCAGATTGCCGAGGAAAAGCAGGGGACCCATGCCGGTCATCAAGTAATTGTTGAAGGCGATTAGTTCGCCGATTGTGAGGCGGTCGCCAAGGACGGACAAGCCGCCGAACCAGAGCACCGCAACCGTTCCCACGTTGGTCAGCACCTGTAGAACAGGCATGGCAACCGCCATGAGCTGGCCCACTTCGATATTCCGTTCGCGGTATTCCAGATTGCTGACGTTGAACTGTTCAATCTCGAAGGGACCGCGGACGAAGGCTTTGACCACCTGAATGCCGGCGAGATTCTCCTGCACCAGCGTGTTCAGCGCGCCGAGCCGCTGCTGCACCACCGTGAAGAGGCGTGTTGCTTTCAGCATCAAGTAGCGAATGAAGAGACCCGAGATCGCGGCGACAGCGAACATGATCAGCGAGAGCTGCCAATCGGTCAGCAGCAGCATCACCATACTGCCGATGATCATCAGCAGCACACGAAGCAGGAGCGCCAAGCCGGCGCTGGAAAACATGCGCACAACATCGACATCGCTGGAGACGCGAGTCATCAGCTGGCCCGTCTGAATCTGGTCGAGGTTGGCGAAGGAAAGCGATTGAATGTGGCGAAAAAGAGCGTGGCGGATATCAAATGCCAGCCCTTGAGAGACGATGGCGCGGCAATAGCCTTGCCCGAGCGTGCTCAAGGCGCCGATCATCGCGGCGACGAACATCCAGAAGGCGCCAAGCAGGATCATGTCCATATCGCGCGGTCGGATTCCATCATCGATCATGAATTGGAGCAAGCGCGGCACGCTCAATTCCATCGCGACCGGCAGCACGGTCGACCAGAATCCGAAGAAGAGAATCCAAGTGTAGGGACCCATGAAGTGGAATATGCGCCGCAGGGACTTCATGGGACAAGTCTAACGCTGCAAGGGCGCGGCTTCAAGTGACGCGGGCGGGCGGGCTTTCAAGATGAAGGAGGTTTTTCTACCACCGAGTTCGCCGAGTTTGATTGAGGGCGTCGAGAACAGGAGAGTCGGGCGATGATGGGCGCGGGCAACACGAGGATGCCCTGAGATGGCGTATAATATCTGAGACATGGGGTCGGCAAGGAGGGACGAGAATGGAATATCGCGCATTGGGTCGCAGCGGGGTCAAAATCGCGCCGCTAGGACTGGGAACGGGCAATTTCGCCGATCCGACTTCGGAAGCGGAGTCTATCGGCATCTTGAATCGCGCCGTTGAAGCCGGCATCAATCTGATTGATACCGCCAATTCGTATACCGATGGCGAAAGCGAGCGCTACATCGGCCGCGCCTTTGCGAAAGGGCTCCCCCGGCACGAAGTCATCCTGGCGACCAAAGCATTTCAACGGGTAGGACCGGGACCAAATGATGAGGATCTGTCGCGCCTGCATCTCATACGCGCGTGCGAAGATTCTTTGCGCCGGCTGCAAACGGATTATATCGACCTTTATCAAGTGCATCGGCCATCGCCGACGATCCCGGTGGACGAAACGCTGGGCGCGCTGACCGATTTGGTACAGCAGGGCAAGGCGCGTTATATCGGCAGTTCGACGCATCCGGCTTGGAAGGTCATGGAAGGGATCATGGTCAGCGAGCTGAAAGGGTATGCGCGCTTCGTCTGCGAGCAGCCGCCGTACAATTTGCTGGATCGGCGGATCGAAAACGAATTGATCCCCATGTGTCAGGCGTATGGGCTGGGCATTATCACCTGGTCGCCATTGGCGCAGGGCGTCTTGGCCGGGCGGTATCCCAGCGCGACCGATTTGCCGGCTGATTCACGGGGCGCGCTGCGGGGCGGCATTTATTCGGAGCGGATCAACCAGCCCGGCATTGCGGTTGGCAAGGAAGTCGTCCGTCTGGCGCAGGAACACGGCATGTCAGGGGCGCAGTTGGCGACGCTCTGGGTGAAAGACCAGCCGGGCATCACGGCGCCCTTGGTTGGTCCGCGCACGGTGGAACAGCTTGAGCATTTGCTGCCGGTTCTGGAGATGAAACTGAGTGATGAATTGCGGTCGGCCTGTGACGAGCTGGTTCCGCCGGGTGGCGCGGTGGCGAGCTTTTTCAATACGGCGGCTTGGATGAAGCAGCGGTTGATTTAGGCAGATTCGAGTGGCGGGAGGGCGACTCACAGCCGAGCGTAGGTCGCGTAGGTCGCGCAGACACTGACCGCCGACGCTACGGTTCAATCGCCCCTGCAGGGTTTGGTTGTGGCGGGAGGGCGAGCCAAGGCTCGCCCCTACAGGGCAAGGGAGTGGCGGGCGTGGAGGGCGGCGCCGACCAGGCAGACGTCGTCGCCGAGTTTCGCCGGTCTGAGGACATTATCTGGAACGAAGCCCTCATACAGTATGTGTTCCGCAATGAATTTGCGAGCCGGACCCAGAAATAGATCGCCCAGCTTCATCACGCTGCCGCCCAATATGATGGCGGCCGGATTGAAGAGGTGCATCAAGTTGACCAGTCCCATTCCCAGCCAGGTCCCCGCTTCGCGCACGCAATCCAGCGCCAGGGCGTCACCTGCGAGCGCCGCCTCGCCGACCGCCTGCCCATCAATCCTGTCCATTTCCCGCAATATTGATGGCTTGGCGCCTCTCGTAAGTCGATGGCGCGCCGAATTGCCAAGCGCCGTGCCCGATGCAAGCTCCTCCAGCCGCCGGATCGAGCCATCGGGCAGGGTCAGGCGCATGTGTCCCGGTTCGATGGCGTGGCCGCCGGCGCCGGAGAAGATTTCCCCGCCGATGATTGCGCCGCCGCCGATGCCGGTGCTGATCGTAAGATAGATCAGCGGATCAGCGCCCTGCCCCGCTCCCAGGTGATATTCAGCCAAGGCGCCAAGGTTGGCGTCGTTTTCTACAAAGGCGGGAACGCCGGCGAAGGCATCACTCAATGCCGCCGCAATTGGCACTTGCGACCAGCCGGGCAAAGTCTCGGCTTTGATGATCAAGCCCGCTTTCGTATCGAGGGGTCCGGGCGCGGCGATGCCGATCGTTGCGGGCGCGACAGCAGCATCGGTCACTGATTTTGCCAGCTTCACCAGGCGATGGAGAACCGCGTCTGGACCATCGCTGACGCGGCTGCGCATTTCAGCGCGCCGGATTAGGCGCATGTCGTCGTCAAGCAGAGCGGCGCGGCTTCGGGTGCCGCCGAAGTCAAGCGCCAGATAGGGGCTCATAAGCAGTGTGTCCATTTCGGTTGAAACCGCAAAACCTTACCACCGAGTACACCGAGAAAACCGAGGTCTCCGAGAATCGTATGCGAAATATTCCTTTTTCTTTGTGTCCTTCGCGCCTTGGCGGCGAAGCTGAATTCGGCGCATTTGAACTTCAACCGGATTTGAACCACTAGCGGCTCATAGCTGGTTGACAAATTCATACAAGCGCCGGTCAGGTGGCGGTTTTTTTTCGCTTGGCAAGCTGCCTTGATGCAGCCGCAGCGCGCCATCTCGCATGATAAGGGCGCCGTTGTGGATTCCGTCTTTGAACGCTCGCCAGGCGAGGCGGCTCATATCGCGGGCGACGCAGCCATCGCGATGAGAGACATCAGCGCCTCGCTGGGCATGGCCTAAATCCGTGTATCGCACGCGGATGCCGGTTCGCCGCGGAATCTCGCTCAGGAGACTGTTGATGCCTGGATACGCTTCAGAGATCACGATCAAGGCGCAGCCGTCGTCCGCCACGACCTGCGTCAAGCGCTGCGCCAGCCAGTCGATCTCAAGCGGGTATTCGGGCAGCAAGGCCAGGTGGGCGCCGCTAGCGTAGGCAATCGCCAGCGCCAGGTGTCCGCTGGGCGCGCCCAGGGTTTGCAGCATGAAGATACGGCCGGGCAGGGCGTGAGCGGTCGCGCGGATGCCGGCCACCGCTTGCAGCGCAAAGTTGCAGGCGGAGTCATGCCCGAGCGTGTATTCAGTAGCGGCAACATCATTGTCGATTGTGGTCGGCAAGATGATGCATGAGACGCCCCAACTGGCGAGCAGCGGAGCGATGTGCTGTATGGTGCCGTCGCCGCCGAAGAGCAGCAAATTGTCGATTTCGTGAAAGCTCATCACGTTTAGGAGCCGATCGCGGGCGTCCGGCTCTTGCAGCGCCGGGGCGCGACTTGACTGCAGGATTGATCCGCCGCGTCCAGCCAGCAAGGAAACGAGCGAGCGGTCGATCTCGGCGAGTTGGCCCGCGAGCAAACCGGTGAAGCCAGCTTGCGCGCCCAGCACGCGATCGCCGCCAGGCGTTGCCAGGCGCGTGAAACAATCGATAGCTGCGTTGATTCCGGGGGCGTCGCCGCCGCTTACAATGATTGCGGTGTTCATCTAAAGATCTGCCAGTCTTCGGTCACTTGCCAACCAGTAGAAGATAACGCAGATTTTACACCACCCAGCACACACTGGGTACAAAGGGATAGAGGAAACGAGCGAGCCACCGGCTCGCCCCTACAGCGCTTGTCGCGTGTTGGGCAGCACGAGTAGCGGGCTGTTTGCATAAGACTTGCTGATACGATAACTTATAGGGAGGTTTTTCTTCCGCAGGACTGGCGGACGAAAAATGCCGAATTGTTCGTTATCCAAAAGGAGAAGCATTGTGAAGAGGATACTACTCGTCGCAACAATTGTACTTTTTGCGCTCAGCCTCGCGCCGGGGATTATCGCGCAAGACGATGGATATACCATCGCTTTTGTACCGGGTGTGAATCCGGATCCCTTCTATATCACTATGTCGGGCGGCGTCAATCAAGCGGCTGAAGACCTCGGCCTGACCGTTATTCAGCAGGACCCCGAGCGTTTCGATGTCACCGTTTCGGCGCCAATCATTGAGGCGCTGATCGCGCGCGGCGATATTGACGCGCTGGTCACGGCGCCGAACGACAAAGAGCAATCGATACCGGTGCTGCAGGCGGCGCACGATGCCGGCATCGTCGTGCTGACGGTTGACACTTTCATCGGCGATGGCAACTACGCTGACGGTGAAGTCACCTTCCCGATTTCCTACATCGGATCGGATAATACGCAGGGCGGCTATATCGCTTGCTCGGCGCTGGCGGACAAGCTGGGCGAAGGCGCCAAGATCTATGTCACCAACACGCGCCCGGGCATCAGCACGACCGACCAACGCGAAGAGGGCTGCCTGGCCGCGGCTGAAGATACCGGCTTGATCGTGGCTCGCGTTGATTACAACGAGAACAGCGCTGATATGGCGCAGCAGCAAACAGCGGCTGTATTGCAGGCGAATCCCGATATTGTCGGCATGTTCGCCACCAATACCTTCGGCGCGCTGGGCGCTGGCACCGCTATCCAAAACGCCGGCTTGCAAGGCGCGGTAGAAGTGGCGCTGTTTGACGCAAGCGAAGAAAACATCGGCTTCCTCAACGATGGCATCGTCTCGCTCGTCATCGCGCAGAAACCAGCTGATATGGGTTATCTGGGGGTCGCGTTAGCCACCGCTTATCTGGATGGCGTAGGCAGCATCCCGGCTCGCATCGGCACGGGTTACGCGGTCATCACAGTCGATAACGTGGACGATCCGGAAGTCGCGCGCTTCATCTACACCAGCAACACCAGCGATCCGGCGGCGGCGCTTGACGAGAGTTACAACCTGGCTTTCGTGCCTGGCGTGAATCCCGATCCCTTTTATATCACGATGTCGCGCGGCGTTTATGGCGCGGCCGGGCGTTTGGGCATCAACGTCATCCAGCAGGATCCGGAGCGCTTTGACGTCACCGTATCGGCGCCTATCATCGAAGCCTTGATCGCGCGCGGCGATATCAACTCGCTGGTGACGGCGCCAAACGACAAGGAACAGTCGATCCCGGTGCTGCAAGACGCGCATGAAGCCGGCATCCCGGTCCTGACCGTCGATACCTTCATTGGCGACGGCAACTACGCCGATGGCGAGGTCACCTTCCCGCTCAGCTATATCGGTTCCGACAACGTCAACGGCGGTTATATCGCCTGCTCGTCGCTGGCCGACAAGCTGGGTGAAGGCGCAAAGATCTATGTCACCAACACGCGCCCGGGCATTAGCACGACCGATCAGCGCGAAGAGGGCTGCCTGGCGGCGGCTGAGGCGGGCGGATTGGTAGTGGCGCGCGTCGATTACAACGAGAACAGCGCCGATATGGCGCAGCAGCAGACCGCGGCTGTCTTGCAGGCGAATCCTGATATCGTCGGCATGTTCGCGACCAATACATTTGGCGCGCTGGGCGCTGGCGCGGCGATCCAAAACGCAGGATTGCAGGGCGCGGTTGAGGTGGCGCTATTTGACGCCAGTGAAGAGAACATCGGCTACTTGCGCGACGGCATCGTATCGCTGGTTATCGCGCAGAAGCCGGCTGATATGGGTTACCTGGGCGTGATTGCGCAAGTCGCTAACCTGCGCGGCGTGACTTCCATGCCGGCGCGGGTCGGGACGGGTTACGCGGTCATCACCATCGATAACGTTGACGATCCGGATGTCTCGCGTTTCATCTACACGGCGGGGTGACCCCCACCCCAAACCCCTCCCCCATAAAGAGGGAGGGGCTTAAAGACTCACATCAGGTTGCAAGACTCCCCTTCCCTCATTTTGGGGGAAGGGGCCGGGGGATGGGGGCAGCAGTTCCGTGACCCGGGCCAACCTCCACCCCTTTCCACATGACTAAGCTGCAAGCGACACTCACCAAAACCCAAAAGCTGATAGTGGGGACGATATGCGCCACTTACGGCCTGCTTTATCTGGGACGCGTGAACATCAGCGTGGTCCTGCCTCTTCTCGCTATTGAGCTGGACGTCAGCCGCGCGCAGATCGGCATATTGGGGACGGTCTTTTTTTGGACCTACGGCCTCGGCAATTTCATCAACGGCCAGCTTGGGAGCCAGGTCAATCCCGTTCGTTTGGTCGCCTTTGGTTTGCTGGTCACAGCGCTGGTGAATCTCGTGTTTGGCTTTCAGACGTCGCTGGTCCTGATGCTCGCCCTTTGGGCCGTCAACGGTTTCGCTCAATCGACCGGCTGGCCGCCGATGCTTCGCATTTTGACCGAGCGCCTCAATACCGGTCAAATCAAACGGGCGTCGACGCTGCTGCCCTTCAGTTATGTCATTGGCACGATGGTCACCTGGTCGCTCCTTGGCGCGATCGCGATTGGCGACAATTGGCGCCTGGCTTTTTGGCTGCCGGGGCTGGTTCTGCTGCTGACGGCGTCGCTCTGGTTGAAAGCGGGGCTGGCCACGCCCCGGGCGGCTACGAGCGCATTCCGTCTGTCCGCCATTCTGCCCGAGGCGCGCGGCGTCGCCTTTGCGCTCGTGGTCTCGGCGCTGGCCGGTTTCGTCCGCAATGGCTCGCTCATCTGGCTGCCCACGTATATCCTCGATAGCGAGTTAATAGTGGACAGCCTTGTTGGAGCAGTCGCGGCGATCACACAGGTGGTGGCGATCCCGGGCCTCTGGTTGGCTCATCGCCGTGTCGCGCGCACGCATCAGGTCTTGGCGACAGCCGTGCTGATGCTCGGGGCGGCCGGGTGCGCTTTCCTGCTGCTCGCGCCAGCGACCGGCGCTCTGTCGCTCGCGCTCTTATGCCTGGCGATGATGATACTGGGCGGGGGTTTCGGCTTGGTAACGTCTTCCATGCCCTTGATCTTGGCGCAGCCGGGGCGCGCCTCGTCGATCGCCGGTACGCTAAACATGATGGCGACCATCGCTGGCGGCTTGGCCGGTTTCAGCATCGGCGGCTTGGTGGATGCGGGCGGCTGGAGCGCAGTCTTCGGCTTGTGGGGCATTATGCTGCTGCTGGCATCCGCGGTGACCTGGCGTTACCGTCATCACGAAGACCGATGGACCGGCGCGGTTGAGGCAGGATGATCCCTTGCAGACAACCTTGAGCAGGCAGCAGAACCTAATGGTCGGAACGCTGATGTTCACCTACGCTCTGTATTATCTGGGGCGGGTGAATATCAGCATGGTTCTGCCCGCGCTCGCGCAGGACCTTGGCGTCAGCCGCGCGGAAGTCGGCGCCTTGGGCACGGTCTTTTTCTGGGTCTACGGCATCTTTCACTTCGTCAGCGGCGAGATCGGCAGTCACGTCAGTCCCTTTCGCCTGGTGAGCATCGGCTTGCTCGCCAGCGCAATGGTGAATCTGGCATTCGCCTTTCAATCGTCCTTATTCATCATGTTGATCTTGTGGGGGCTCAACGGCGTCGCGCAGTCGGGCGGCTGGTCGCCAATGTTTCGCATTTTGGCGGAGCGTCTCGATCGCGCGCATATCAAACGCGTATCGACCGTCATGCCTTTCAGTTATGTGAGCGGCACGGCGCTCACCTGGGTGGTGATTGGGGCAGTGGCGACGGGCGATAATTGGCGAATCGCGTTCTGGCTGCCGGGTCTGGCGCTGCTGCTGGTCCTGGCTTTCTGGCGCCGAGCGGGCATAGACGCGCCGAAGTCAAAGTCGAGCGGCATTCGCATCTCGACCATCATCGCGGAAGCGCGCGGCATCGCCTTCGTGATGCTGGCAGCGGCGCTGGGCGGCTTCGTATTCAATGGCACGATCATTTGGCTGCCCTCTTATATCCTCGACACCGAGCTGATCGCCGACAGCATGGTTGGCGCGGTCGCCGCCTTGACGCAGGCAATCGCGATTCTGGGGCTATTTTTGGCGCGCAGTCTGGTCGTGCGCAGCAACCTGGTGCTGCTGACGGCGGCGCAGCTTTTCACAGCGGCCGGCTGCGCTTTTCTGCTGCTGGCTTTGACGCAGGGCATCATTGCGATTGCGGTGGTCGCATTCGCGCTCTTTGCCTTGAACGGCGCCTTCGGCTTAACGGTGAGTTCCATGCCCTTGCTGCTGGCGCCGGCCGGACGCGCTTCCTCCACGACTGGCGCGGTCAATATGATGTCGACCTTTTTTGGCGGCATGGCCGGTTTCAGCATTGGCGGACTGGTTGAAGCAAGCGGCTGGGGCGCCGTATTCGGATTGTGGGGCGCGCTGCTGCTGCTTGCGTCTTTGTTGATTTGGCGGAAGCGAGGCGAGGAAGACAGGCGGGATGCCGTGGCATGAGGGAATGGACAACTTCAGGTAGTTTTTGCCCATTGGCGCACACCGTACAGTATTTTACACCGAGTAAGCCGAGTTAAGGCGAGTTCACAGAGGAGTTTCGTATCATTGACCACCTAAACATGCGATCGCAGCATACCCGTTGGGCGCATAAGCTATCTGCGCCAAACGACGAATTGACGGTTATAATGGCTCATTCGCAAGCTAGGCTAACGGGTGACCGCATAGGATCATGACGAGCGAAAGCGCGCCGCTCAGCGGAATCAAAGTGGTCGACCAGACGCAAGCGTTGGCTGGTCCATACACGACGATGATTCTGGGTGATCTTGGCGCCGATGTAATCAAGATTGAGAAGCCTGGCATCGGCGATAATTCCCGGCAGTGGGCGCCGCCAACTATCGGCGATCAAAGTTGCTACTACCTGGCGGTCAACCGCAACAAGCGCGGCATCGCCCTCGATATCCGCGCCGAAAGCGGGCGAGCCTTCATGCGCCGACTGGTGAAAGACGCGGATATATTCCTCACGAACTTGCGGACGACTGAAGCGTTGCAGCGCCATGGCATCGACTACGAGACGCTGCGCGCGATCACTCGGCGGCTGATCTATGTTTCAATCAGCGGTTATGGACGCAGCGGACCGCGGGCGGGACAGCCGGGATATGATTTGGTGTCGCAGGCGGAATCGGGCACCGTTGCCCTGACGGGCGCGGTGGACGGGGCGCCGATGCGCTTCCCCACCCCGATCGCCGATATGACTTGCGGCTTGTTCACCGTGATCGGGATTTTGGCGGCGCTGCGAGCGCGCGACCAGAGCGGAAGCGGGCAGTTTATCGACATGTCCTTGCAAGAGGGGCAGATGACCTGGCTGGCGAACCTGGCTGGCGAGTATTTCGCCACCGATGCGGATCCGCCGCGGCGCGGCAATCGACATCCACAGGTGGTGCCGTACGAGGCGGTGCAGGCGAGCGATGGCGACTGGTTTATGCTGGGCGTCGCCTCGGACAATGTATGGGGCGCGTTCTGCCGGCAGGTAGGTCGGGAAGACTTGGCAGGCGATCCGCGTTTCCAGAATAATGCTGACCGCATCGCCAATTATGACGCGCTGCTGCCGATCGTGCGCGAGATCATCCGCGGCAAACCCGGCAATGAATGGCTGAGGGAGCTGCGCGCGGCTGGCGTGCCTTGCGGGCGCATCAATACGGTGGCGGAAGCGCTGGGCGATCCCCATGTGATCGAGCGCGGATTCATCGTCGAGCTGGAGCACCCGGCGCTCGGTCTGATCAAATCGCTGGCGACTCCGATTCATTTAGCTGATACGCCGCTGGTATATCGGCGGCATCCGCCGCGCCTGGGCGAGCACAGCGATGAAGTGGCGGCGGAATTGGGCTACAACTCGGACGAGATCGCGCGGCTGCGGGCGGATGGGGTGCTGGCGTGAGAGGGGTTCCGACGCCTCGCCAAGGCTTTCTGAGGGCGCGACAGTTTTTCAGCCAGCAGAATATCGTCAGGAATCGAGTATTTTCAAGGACTCTTTCGGGCGACCTAATAGGTCGCGTAGACACTGACCGCCGGTCGCCCCTACAACTTTCGCCAATTTTGTTGCTGGTCACTGTTGTGTCGCTGGATTCGTACGCGATAGAAAATACCCTTCGTGTCGTGGGCCATGGCGCTGGAGAGGGCGAGCTACACGATAAGATGGCTGGAAGACGATGGGAAAGCGAATGAGCGCGCGCAAGCAGAAACTGATCAACGAGCCTGATGACATCGTCGATGAAATGCTCGCGGGATTCTGCGCCGCCTACCGCGATATCGTCCGCTTGGAAGGCGAGCGCCTGGTCCTGCGCGCAGAGCCGAAAGCGCCGGGCAAGGTCGGTTTGGTCATGGGTGGCGGCAGCGGTCACGAGCCGGCCATGCTGGGCTGGGTGGGCGAAGGATTGCTTGATGTCAACGTCGTGGGCGAGGTGTTCAGCGCGCCTGGTCCCGCTCCCATTCTTCAGGGCATCCGCGCGGCTGATCGCGGCGCTGGCGTGCTGCTTTGCGTCTCGCATCATGAAGGCGACCGGCTTAATGCCGAGCTCGCGCTGGAATTCTGCGAAATGGAAGGCACGGAGAATGTTGACATGGTGATTCTCTACGATGACATCTCCAGCGCGCCAAAGGGCAGCGAAAGCGAGCGCCGCGGCACGGCCGGTCTGTTCTTCGTCTGGAAGATGCTGGGCGCATATTGCGAAGGGGAGGTCGACCTGGCATCCGCCAAAGCGCTGGCTGAAAAGGTACGCGACAATACGCGAAGCCTGGCGATGTCCCTTAGTTCCTGCGCCAGCCCTGCCAGCGGCGAGGTCATGTTTGAGATGGCGGAAGGCGAAATGGAGATCGGCATGGGGTTGCACGGCGAGGTCGGTCGGGGGCGGCAGAAGGCGCTTCCCGCCGACGAGACGATCGACCTCATGCTGCCGCCCATCCTCGACGACCTGCCCTTCCAAGCCGGCGATGAGGCGCTGGTCCTGCTCAATAACAGCGGAAGCCTGACCCTGATGGAACTATTCATTTTGCATCGGCGCGTCGAAGAGAAGCTACGAGAAGCGGATGTATCGGTCTACAAGTCCTGGATCGGCGCGTACGCCACCACCTTGGAGGCGGCCGGATTCGCCATTTCGCTCTGCCGCGTCGACGATCAGCTGAAAGCTCTTTGGGATGCGCCCGCGAACGGCGCTTATATGAAGCAGCTATGACGACGATTGCGCCGGCGCAACTTGCGGACATGATTGGGGCGATTGCTCGACGCCTTCGGTCCGAGCGTGATGCGCTGAATCGGCTCGACGCGGCGCTGGGCGATGGCGACCACGGCACAAGCCTCAGCGCCGCATTGGCTGCGGCAGTCGAAGACATTGCCGAACTCAAACAACCGAGCGCGGGCGATATCTGGCTGACGACAGCGAAGGCGGTGATGAATCGAATGGGCGGCGCATCGGGCGCGATATTCGGCACATTCTTTTTCAAAGGCGCGCGCCGCCTGCGCGGAAAGGAGCGCGTGAGCAAGAACGATATGGAGGCTGTTCTGCAGGCGGGCTTGCAGGGCGTGAAAGCGCGCGGCAACGCTGAGATCGGCGATAAGACAATGGTGGACGCGCTGGCGCCGGCGGTGAAGGCGTTTTGCGGGGCGGACGAATTGGCCAGCGCCTGGAGCGGCGCCGCAAAAGCCGCTCGCGAGGGCGCCGAATCAACGAGAGAGCTGGTCGCGCGGCGGGGAAGAGCCAAGTATCTTGGCGAGCGCGCTATCGGACATGTCGATCCGGGCGCGACAAGCATCGCGCTGATCTTCGAGGCGATTGATGATTGGCGGACGGAGATGGGTTGAGCGCCTTCAGCCATTTGGGGCTATCGCGATACGGGCGAATGACCTGCAATTCGCGGGCGATTATGTATAATAGGCGGATTGCGGTCGGATAACATGGCGCCCGTTTACCAGCAAAGAACTGAAGGGAGCGCGAAAGGATGCCCGAATGGCGGTAAGCGCAGCCTCGGACAAGGCAAAACGCCAGCCTATAGTCAACGCGCGTTTTGTTGAATTTTTAACCAAGAGTTGGTCTTATCTTTTCTTGCTCGGCTTGGTGGTTTTCTTTTCCTTGACCGGCACCGGCTTCTTCTCGGTGCGCAATTTCTCCTCCATTTTGACCACCAGCACGCTGATCATGCTGATGTCGATTGGGCAGACCTACGTCGTCATCACTGCGGGCATCGACCTGTCCATCGGCTGGACGGTGGGGCTTTCGTCGGTCACCACCGCGCGCGTCATGCGCGATCTGGCGGCCGGCGGCGCCGATGTCGAATACGCCATGCTCGCCGGTGTCTTCGCCGGTCTATTGGTCGCGCTGGCGCCGGGCTTGGTCAACGGATTGTTGGTCGCGCGGGTGAAGGTGCCGCCTTTTATCGCCACGCTCGGCATGTTTGGCATCGTGCGCGGCGCCGCTTTTTTGCTCACTGACGGGCAGCAAGTCGTGCGTGGTTTGTCAGCTGAATTGCGCGAAGCATTGCGCGGCATCGGCAATGGCAGCCTGCTTTACCATATCCCCGACCACGGACTGGTCTGGTTCCGGCAGCCGCCTGACCTCGAGCCGACGCAGATTCGACAAGTGTCGCAACTATTGCCTTATCCGGTGCTGATCACCGCGCTCGTGGTGATCGTCTTCGCTTTTATCCTGGCGCGCACGAAATTCGGCCGCCATACCTACGTCATCGGCGGCAGCGAAGAAGCGGCGCGGCGCTCCGGCATCAATGTGGACCTGCACTTGATCATCATTTATGTGATCTGCGGATTCACCGCGGGCATCGCCGGTGTGCTGCATCTCTTTCGCTTCACGGCTGGCGCGCCCCAGGCGGGCGAGGCGGCGCTGCTGTCATCGGTGGCGGCGGTGGTCATCGGCGGCACCAACCTCTTCGGCGGGGAAGGCGATATCATGGGCGCGGTCGTCGGCTCGCTGATCATCGCCGTCTTGCAGACGGGTCTGGTCATACTGAATATCGATTCGATCTGGCAGTTCATCGTGGTCGGCGTTGTCATCATCATCGCGGTTTTGGTCAATCAGCTGCAATCGGCGCTGGAAAGGCTGCAAAGCAATGTCTGAGGCAATACTCACCGCCAGCGGGGTCAGCAAACATTTTGGCGGCTTGACCGCGGTCGACAATGTCGATTTCGAAGTTTATCCAGGCGAGGTCGTCGCCCTGTTGGGCGATAACGGCGCTGGCAAATCGACGCTCATCAAGTGCATCTCCGGTGTTTATCGCCCCGAGAGCGGACGCGTCATGTTTGATGGCTCCGACATTACGCATCAGCCGCCGGCCGATATTCGCAGCCGCGGCATCGAAACGATCTATCAGGATCTGGCGCTGGCGGAGAATCTGGATGTCGGCGCCAACGTCTTCCTGGGCAAGGAAGTGACGCGCCGGCTTTTCGGCTTGCTGCCGGTAACCGATGACAGCTATATGCGTCAGGAAGCCTCCGGCGTATTGGATGAGCTGGATATCCATATTCCGTCGCTAACGCAGAAGCTGGTCAATCTCTCCGGCGGGCAGCGGCAGGCGGTGGCGATCGCGCGCGCCATGTATTGGAATGCGCAGTTGGTGATTATGGACGAGCCGACCGCCGCGCTCGGCGTGCCGGAGCAGCGCAAGGTGCTTGCCTTGATACGGTCGCTGCGCGAAGGCAATATCCCGGTGATTCTGATCAGCCATACGATGCACGATGTGATGGCGGTGGCTGATCGGATGGTGATCATGCGCCGGGGACGGGTGGTCGCCAATATCGCGCGCGCCGAAGCCAGCGAAGAGATCATCGTTCGGCACATCGTCGGCAGCGCCGAAAACGGTGAAAACGCAGTGATGATATAGTTGCTGCTTCGTTGCCACAGCCCTCCCCCAAGTTCGCACACTTGGGCAATAGACTTGCCCAAGAAAGGACGGATATGCCCATCACGCTTACGCCCGGCCGTTACCGCGGCTTGAAATCGACTAGCCTCGCCGCGCGGGATGTCTTCGGCATCGTCGCCTTTGATCAGCGCGGCAGCTACCGGAAGATGATGCCGGAAGGCGCCAGTTATGAAATGCTGGCGCAGGTCAAAGGCGAGATCATCGGCGCGCTGTCAAAAGAGGCCAGCGCAATCCTCACCGACCCGACCTACGGCCTCAACGCGGCTATGGAGATGAATCCAAGCGCGGGCTTGCTGCTGGCGCTGGAAAAGAGCGGTTACAGCGGTGATGCAAGCTACCGCAAAACCGAGCTTATCCCCAGTTGGACGCCGGAGAAGATCCGCAAGGCGGGCGCAAGCGCGGTCAAGTTCATGGTGTATTATCATCCGGAGAGCGGCGCGCTGGCGGAGGAACTGGAGGGGTTGATACGCCGGGTGGTGGCGGATTGCCACCAGTGGGACCTGCCCGTGTTTCTCGAGCCCATGTCTTACAGTCTCGATCCAGCTGTGTCAAAAGACAGCGCTGATTTCGCCGCTGAGCGCCCGTCGGTTGTCATCGAAACCGCTCGCCGTTTGTCGCGCAGCGGCGCCGATGCGCTGAAGCTGGAATTCCCGCTCGACATCAAGTTCAACCAGGAGCGGGCGGAGTGGCAAGAAGCTTGCGCAGCGCTGAGCGAGGCTTCGGCTGTGCCCTGGGTGTTATTGAGCGCCGGGGTCGATTTCGAGCAATTCAAGCCGCAGGCGCAGGTCGCCTGTGAGCGCGGCGCCAGTGGTTTCCTCGCGGGGCGCGCCATCTGGAAAGAAGCGGCGGCAATGTCTTCAGTGGCGCGCGCCGATTTTTTGGCGAAGACAGCGCGCGATCGTCTGCGCGAGCTATTGGACATCGCCGCCTCGTCGGCGCGCCCTTGGACGGACTTCTATTCCGCGCCGCAGTCCAGCGAGAGTTGGTACGAAGACTATAACTGAGCAGACACGCTGATATGGAAAAACGGCGCTTTGGCATGACCGAAGTCACCAGCTCCGTCATCGGTTTCGGCACATGGGAGATGAGCGTCCGGCAATACGGGCATATCGACGTGCCGGCGGCGACGCGGGCGGTACAGAGCGCCATCGATCATGGCATCACACTCTTCGACACATCGGAAACCTACGGGCCCTTCACGTCTGAAACGCTGCTGGGCAAGGCGCTCGGCAACCGCCGTCGGGAAGTGGTTCTGGTCACAAAGGTTGGATTTACCTTCCGCGACGACCCCGACAATCCTGGATTCAAGAAAACCGCAGATCGCGACTCATCGGCGCAGAATATCATCGCGCATGTGGAAGGCTGCCTGAAGCGCCTGCGCACCGACTTCATTGATTTGCTCCTGCTGCACTTCTACGACCATCGTACGCCGCACGAAGACACCATAGGCGGGCTGGAAGCGTTGAAATCGGCGGGCAAGATTCGGCAATATGGCGTCTCCAATTTCGACGTGCCGATGATGGCGGCATGTCAAAGGCAGGGCCGCCTGACTGCCAATCAGGTTGGCTATCATCTCTTTGATCGCCGGGTCGAAAAGGCAGTCTTGCCCTACTGCCGCGAGAATGGTATCGGATTTATGGCTTACGGCTCCCTGGCTTTCGGTCTGCTCAGCGGCGCTTTTTCATCAGAGACGCGATTCGTTGAATGGGATTGGCGCAGCCGCGGCGAGGCTTTTGGTTTGCCCTTGTTTGAGCGCGAACATTTCCTCAAGGCGCTGCGCGTAGTGGATGCGCTGAAGCGGTTGGCGGCGGATTACGGCAAATCAGTCGCGCAGCTTGCTATCGCGTGGCTGCTTGGCCAAGCGGGCGTGACCGTCGCCTTGGTCGGCATGCGCAACGAAGGCGAACTCAAAGAAAATGTCGCCGCAGCCGAATGGCGTTTGACCGCCGAAGATCTCGCCGCAATCGAGCGAATCTTCTCTGAAGCTGAAGTGCCTTCCTATATTGACGCGCCAATCGTTACCTAGCCGGAGAGCGTCAAAAGCGCGTCGTGCTGCGCCTTCACGATTAGCCTCACCTGTTCGGCCCTATTGATTGCCGCCGCTGAAATGCATTAAGCTGTAGATAATTGCAAATCACAGTTGGTCGGGTGAATACCCATGAATTGGGGTGTGGCCTGACCAACATAGCGAGGTTTCCAATGTCGAGCAAGTTTTCTCCCGATAGTTCTTTGGCGTCATCGCGCCGCGATGTGCTAAAGATATTCGCCGCCGGCATGACCAGCGCCGTCGGCGCGATTGCGCTCAATGGCGCGCCGCAACTGAATGCCGTCCGCGCCAGCGATGGAACGCTGCGCATCGCCTGGCTGACGCCGGCGCAGCTGGACCCGCGCTCAGTCTCCGGCATGAGCGAAATCGCCATTTTGAACGCGCTTTACGATTATCTGTTTGAGACGGATGCCTCGTCAAACTTGGTTCCCACGCTGGCGTCTTCGTGGGAGCGGAGCGACGATGGCGCCCGTTATACGCTTGAATTGGTGGAGAATGCCGTATTCCATGACGGCAGCCTGTTGACGGCGCATGACGTGGTCTGGAGCATCCAATGGCAGCTTGAGGCCGGCGGCACGATCGCCGATGTGCTGGCGGGGATCGACTCGCTGGAAGCGGCTGGCGATCATACGGTGGTTTTCAAGCTTAAGGCGCCGGATCCTGATTTTCTCTATCGGCTCACCGAGTACAAAATCGTCATGCTCAAAGCCGGCGCTCAGGATACGGGAGTCGTGTTTAATGGCACTGGTCCCTTCATTTTGGAAGACATGATCCCGGGCGACCGCGCGGTGATGCGAGCCAACGAGAATTACTGGCGCGGGGCGCCGAGCATTGACAGGCTGGAGTTTCTGTTTTTCGATGACCAGCAGGCGGCGATAGCGGCTGTGCAGGGCGGGATAGCCGATGGCATCCTGCGGCTGGACAACTTCAGTTTTCTCAATTTCACTGGGGATTTCCGCTTTAACACGATTGACATACCGACCAACGCCCATCACATGACGCGCATCCGGGCTGACCGACCGCCGGGAGACGATATACGGGTGCGCCAAGCCTTCAAGCTGGCGACCGACCGGCGCGCTGTCTGGGATCGGGTGCAGCTGGGCTTTGGCGCGCTCGGCAAAGACTCGCCGATCGGTCCTTCCTTCGCACAATATTTCTTAACTGACGCGGAGCCGCCGCCGCGCGATCCGGCTGCTGCCGCCGCCTTGCTGGCTGAAGCCGGTTATCCCGATGGCTTGGATATGACCTTGCATGTGCCCAATAGCGGGGCAATGCCCGATTTCGCGCAGGCGATGGCGGCGCAATGGCATGACGCCGGCATCCGCGTCGAGATTGAATTGGAAGAAGAAAACGAATACTGGGTGCAGAAGTGGCTGGAGGTGGATTTGGGCGTTACCTGGTGGGGCGATCGCGTGGCGCCGCAGATTTACCTCGACCTCTCCTATCGATCGGGCGCGACCTGGAATGAATCGCATTGGCAGGATGAGCGCCTCGACGAATTGATTGATTTCGCCCGTTCCACCCTCGATCAAGAAGCGCGCATCGCGGCATACAAAGAGATTCAGCGGATCTTCCTCGACGAGGGTCCCATCATTGTGCCTTATTTCTATGCCTCATTCATGGTGATGGCGAGCCATGTCTCGGGCGTGGAGCTGCATCCTTTCTCGGGCCGTACGCATTTCCACAATGCTGTATTGGGTTGACGGCAAATCCGTCAGCTGCGTTCGCGGCGCGATTCTCGCGAACCCCTAGGATGATCGCGTTCGGTTTGGGAGTGTTGAAGAATGAGGACCTCGCAACCGATCGTCCCATCTCAGAGCAACCGAGATGAGGGCGAGCTAGTGGCTCGCCCCTACAACACTCTTTGCGAATGTGGGTTGCATCCGCGCAATTCACCACTCCCTTCGTTTTTCGCATTTGGCAATCGGCTGAAACCTGTGCGATAATACGGCTCGCCTTGCCGGACAATGACCGCAAGGCATAGCGGGAGGGTAGACAATGACGCAGAGTCGCGAGCTAATTCGTCAGCGCCGTGAACGTTCCTTGGCGCCGCCGCGTTAAGCCAGCTTGCTGCAAGTGAGCATTCGGCTTCACGATGTGTTCCGTCTCCCTGCTGCGGCTCGATCTTGCCCTACGTAAACGTGAAGGAGAAACACATGGTGTCAAAGAATCGCACTACCCCCGCAAATGACCTATCCCGCCGCGAATTCCTCAATGTATTCGCCGCTGGCGCAGCCGCCGCTGTTGGTACGGTTTCGCTCTCCGGGCTTGGCGGAATCGCCGACGCGCAAGACGGCGCCCTGCGCATCGCCTGGCTGACGCCGGCGACCTTGGACCCGCGTTCGGCCTCTGGCGACAGCGAAATCGCCATTCTGAACGCCGTCTATGATTACCTGATCGAGACTGACGCCGCCGCCAATCTCGTGCCGCGGCTGGCTTCTTCGTGGGAGCGCAGCGACGATGGTCTGGTCTACACCTTGCAAATCCGCGATGACGCGAGTTTCCATGACGGCAGCCCGGTCACGGTGGATGATGTGCTCTGGACGATTCAGTGGCATCAGGAATCGGAGAGCACGGTCGCCAGCCTCTTGACATCGGTGGCATCGGTGGCGGCGGCAGGTGATAATGCCATCGCTTTCACGCTCAGCGAGCCCAATCCCGATTTTCTGTACAACCTGACCGATAACAAGTTCGTGATTCTGCAAGCGGGCGCGGAGAATATCGGCACTGCGTTCAACGGCTCCGGACCTTTTGCGCTTGAAGAAATGCTGCCCGGCGACCGGGCGATCATGCGCGCCAACGCTGATTACTGGGGCGGCGCGCCGAGCATAGATCAGCTTGAATTCATCTTTTTTGATGATCAGCAAGCTGGCATCGCCGCCGTTCAGGGAGGCAGCGTCGATGGCATACTGCGGCTGGACAATTCCAGTTTCCTCGGATTTGCCGGCGACATGAGCTTCAATACCAGCGATATCCCGACCAGCGGCCACCATCTAACGAGATTGCGCTCCGACCGGGCGCCCGGTTCCGATGTTCGCGTTAGGAAAGCGTTCAAGCTGGCGACCGACCGCGACGCAATTTGGGAGCGCGTACAGCTCGGCTTTGGCGCTGTGGGCAAGGATTCGCCGATTGGACCGGCTTTCGGTCAATACTTCCTGGCTGACGCGGAGGCGCCGGCGCGCGACCCGGATGCGGCCGCCGCACTGCTGGCGGAAGCGGGCTACCCGGATGGCTTGGATATGATCTTGCATACGCCCAACAGCGGCAGCTGGCCCGATCTAGCGCAGGCGATGGCGGCGCAATGGGAAGAGGCGGGCATCCGCGTTGAGGTGCAGCTTGAGGATGAAAACACCTACTGGGCGGAAGCCTGGATGGAGGTCGACCTGGGCGTGACCGGCTGGGGCGCCCGTCCCATACCGCAGCTTTACCTGGATCTCGCCTATCACTCGGAAGCGCCCTGGAACGAGTCGCACTACAGCAATGCGCGCGTCGATGAATTGATCGAGATCGCGCGCGCCTCGCTTGATCAAGACGAGCGCACAGCCGCCTACAAAGAAATACAGCAGATTCTGCTTGATGAAGGTCCGGTGGTCGTGCCCTATTTCTTCGCCCAATTCATGGTGCTGTCTGGCAACGTTTCTGGCGTTGAATTACAGCCATTTGCCGGTCGCACGAATTTCAATAATGCGGTGCTTGGGTAGATTCTGGCTGCGCGGCAAGGGCAAGCTGCTGTGGGCGACCCAGTGGGGCGCGTAGACACCGCCCTTCGGTCGCCCCTGTTTACGTTGCGAGCGGCAAACCCCATCCCCCGGCCCCTTCCCCAGCGAGCTAGGGAAGGAGAGTTACGACGCAGCGGGACGCAAGGTATTTTGCGTGGGCGGCGGCATTGTCGCGCGGGGGCTACAAAGAACTGTAGGGGTCAGCCAGTGGCTGGCCCTTTCTTTTTGACGCTAACGACAGTTATCAGGCAGTCCGGGCAAACAAACGATTTAGGAACGATTTTCGGCAGATGAGATCATTGCAAGTCAACCGCGTGTATGCCACTTTCAGGCGAACAGCGGCTGACCAATTGCGGCATCCACAATCGGCAATCGGTACGTTGCTGGTCGCCTTCTTTCTGATTTTGGCGCTTTTTGGTCGCCAACTGGCGCCATACTCAAATCCCAACGATCAAAGCCATGATGCGCGCGTGGCGCCGACGCTGGATCTCGGCGCGCTGCAACTGGGCGAGCACCCCTTCGGCACCGACCGGCTGGGGCGGGATGTGTATAGCCGCGTCATCCTGGGCGCAGGCAGCATTTTCCGCATCGCTGGCTTGGGTACGCTCATCAGCGTCATTCTCGGGTCGGCGCTTGGTTTGTTCATGGGTTATCAAGGCGGTTGGATCGATGAAGTGATCGGCCGCGTCATTGACGCGCTGTTGGCAATACCGGCGCTTTTGCTGGCGCTGGTGCTGATCGGCATCATCCGCAATCTCGATTTCGCGGCGGGCAGCTGGCAGGCGGCGCTGGCGGATAACGTCATTCTGCTGGTGATTTCCGTGCTTTACATCCCGGTGGTGGCGCGGGTCGCCCGCAGCACGACGCTTGATATCAAGACGCGCGAATTCGTCGAGGCAGCCGAGATCCGCGGCGAAAGCCAATTCTATATTATCTTCCGCGAGATACTGCCATCGGTGATTCCATCGCTGGTTGTTGAGGCTTCACTGCGCTTTTCCTACGCCATCTTCCTGGTGGCGTCTCTAGGCTTTCTGGGTTTCGGCGCGCGCCCGCCCTCGCCCGACTGGGGCTTGATGGTGAATGAGAACCGCGGCGGTTTCTATCAGTTGACGCCCTGGGCGCTGGAGTTCCCCGCCCTCGCCATCGCCGCGCTGGTCATCGCCGTCAACCTGATGTCGGACGGCATCCGCCGCGCCGCGCAGAAGGGCGCCTAAGCATGTCCCCGGCTCAGCGGAATCTGCTTGATGTCGAAAACCTGACCATCAGTTACCAGGTCAACAATCGCTGGATTGCGGCGGTGCGGGATTTCCGGCTCCAGCTGCAGCGCGGTCAGATCGTCGGTCTGGTCGGCGAATCCGGCTCGGGCAAATCTACCGTTGCGCTGGCGCTGATGCATTACTTGAGCAGCAATGGACGGGTTGAGCACGGAGGCAAGCTGGCATTCGATGGCGAAGATCTGTTGCGCAAATCGAATGCCGAAATGCGCCGGCTTTGGGCGAAGCGGATCAAGTTCGTGCCACAGAACGCGGCGGCTGCGCTGAACCCATCGATCAAGATCGGGCGGCAAGTCACAGAAGCGCTTACAGCAGCTGAAAGCCTTGAGAGCCATGACGCTTACCAGCGCATGATGCGGATCTTCCACGATGTCAATCTGGTTGATCCCGAGCGGGTCGCGGAAAGGTATCCCCACGAGCTTAGCGGCGGCATGCAGCAGCGCATCACCATCGCCATGGCGCTAATCAGCAATCCGGAATTGCTGATCATGGACGAGCCGACCACGGGCTTGGATGTCACCACCGAAGCGGTGATTCTCGATCTCTTGCGGGGGCTGATAGCGGAACGCGATACCAGCGTCGTCTATATTACGCATAATCTCGGCGTGGTGGCGCAGCTTTGTCAACGCGTTGTGGTATTGTACGCGGGCGAGATCATGGAAGAAGCGAAGGTCGCCGAGCTGTTCCAGCAGCCGCGCCATCCTTATACGCTGGGCTTGCTCAGCAGCGTGCCAAAACCGGGCCAAAGCAAGAGCAGGGCGCAGCTCCAATCGATCGCCGGCAATCCACCTTCCTTAACGGAGCAAGCAAGCGGCTGCGTGTTCGCCGAACGCTGTCCATTTGTGATCGACGTTTGCAGCGAAGAGAAGCCGCCTTTAGAAACGCTGGAGGATGGGCGCGCGGTTCGCTGCCACCGTTGGCGCGAGATGGAGGCGGGCGAACTCCATTATGCCGCCGCTAGTGAAAGCGCCGTTCACCATGATGTAGACGATTCGGCGGAAGTGCTCATGCGCGTCACCGATGTAAGAAAGCATTTTCCCGTTGAGCGCAATCTGCGGGAAGCGCTCGGACGGGTTGAGCCGACGTCGATTCGCGCGGTCGATGGGCTCGACTTGCAATTGCGCGCCGGGCAGACGCTGGGGCTGGTCGGCGAGAGCGGCAGCGGCAAGACGACGCTGGCCCGCGTCATAATCGGCTTGGAAGAGCGCAGCGGGGGAAAGCTGGAACTGCTGGGCATGGATGTGCGCAACAGCGTGCGCGACCGCAGCCCTGATGTCTTGTCGAAGCTGCAAATGGTCTTCCAGAATCCGCAGAACTCACTGAACCCATATTTGTCCGTGCGACAGGCGCTACGCCGTCCCCTGATCAAACTGCGCGGTTTTTCGCCGGCGCAAGCGGATGCGGAAGCGCTGGCTCTGCTGGAACGAGTCAATTTGCGCGCGGAGTACGCCGACCGCTACCCCGACGAACTGAGCGGCGGGGAAAAACAGCGAGTGGCGATCGCGCGCGCTTTCGCCTCCGACCCCGATCTCATCATCTGCGATGAACCGGTGTCAGCGCTGGATGTATCGGTGCAGTCGGCAGTGCTCAATTTGCTGGCGGAGCTGCAGGAGGATCATGGCAGCGCCTATCTCTTCATCTCGCACAACCTGTCCGTCGTCGGTTACCTGGCTGACGCGATCGCGGTTATGTATTTGGGGCAGCTATTTGAGGTTGGCGAAGCGCATGAGCTTTTCCATCCGCCCTACCATCCCTACACCGAAGCGCTGGTATCGGCGATACCGGTGGCGGATCCGGCGCATTCGACCGAGCGCATCCTGCTCAGCGACGATCTGCCCAGCGCGCAGCATTTGCCCAGCGGCTGCCGTTTCCACACGCGCTGTCCGCATAAAATTGGCGACATCTGCGAAAAGGAAGAACCGCCCTGGCGCGCGGACGAAGCCGGGCATCTGATTCGCTGCCATATACCGCTGGAGGATTTGTCGACCTTGCAGAGCAGTCTCGTCCTGGCCGACAAGGCGGATTGACATTATGCTTCATTTTCTGCGCCGCCGATTTCTATTCTTCTTCTTCACCTACCTGGTAAGCTCGCTGACGATCTTTTTTCTGCTGCGCATCCTGCCGGGCGATCCGGCGCGGGTCATCGCTGGCGGGCGCGAAGCCACTGAGGAACAGGTCGCCGAAATACGTGAAGAACTGGGCTTGAACGCTTCGCTGCCCGAACAGTACCTCAGCTGGGCGCGGGATTTCTTGCGCGGCGAGTGGGGCGATACCATCGCCTTTCGCGGGGCGATCAATCGCGACCTGATCATCGAGCGCAGCATCAATTCGGCGCGGCTGGCGCTGGTCGCCCTGCTGCTTTCCGTGCCGCTCTCGCTGGCGCTAGGCGTGATCGCCGGCTTATTCGAGAACAAGCTGCCCGATATCCTCATCTCACTGCTGACGCTTTCGGTCGTCAGCTTGCCCGAATTCGTCACCGGTTTGTTCTTGATCAATATCGTGGCGCTGCGCTGGGGCCGGAGCGAGTTGGCGCAATCGCTGGGCTGGTGGTTCCCTTCAAGCTCGGCGGTGCCGGCCAACGCCTCGTTTGCGGAGATGCTGCCGGCGCTATGGCTGCCCGCCTTCTCGGCGACCCTGGTCATGCTCGCCTATATCTCCCGCTTGACACGCGCCGGCGTCATAGAAGAGCTCAAGCGCGATTATGTGCGCACGGCGGCGCTGAAAGGCATCGCCTGGCGCACGGTCATCTGGCGGCATGTATTAAGAAACGCGCTGCTGCCCACCATTACCGTCATCGCCATCAGCATTAGTTGGCTCGTCAGCGGGTTGGTGGTGATCGAATACGTATTCGGCTTCCCCGGGCTGGGCAGCCTGTTGATCGCGGCGATCGAGCGGCGCGACCTACTGCTGGTGCAGGCGATCGCCATGGTCACGGTGACGGTTATTCTATTCGCCAACCTAAGCGCTGATGTGGCTTATGCTTTGCTGAACCCGCGTGTTGAATTGGGCTGAGGCGGGGCAGGAGGGCGAGCCACTGGGTCGCCCCTACAAGGCTTGTCTACAAGTTGCTAGAAAGTGTGAGCCGGTTTTCCTACTGTGGCGCGCCGACAAGCTCGAGTTCCTCGGCGAAGTGGCAGGAAGCCCATTGACCGGGGACGATTTCGCGCAGCGCCGGTTCTTCTTCGCGGCAGCGGTCTTGGGCATATTGGCAGCGCGGATGGAAATAACAGCCGCTGGGCGGGTCGGCCGGGTTGGCGATTTCGCCAGGCAGGATGATGCGCTTCTTTTCGACATCGGGGTCCGGCGTTGGCACGGCGGAAAGCAAGGCTTCGGTATAGGGATGCTTGGGGAAGAAAAATAGCTGGTCTTTTGGCGCGACTTCCACCAGCTTGCCGACATACATCACCGCGACTCGATCGGAGATATGCTCGACTACGCTCAAGTCGTGCGCGATAAAGAGGTAGGAAAGCCCGAACTCGCTCTGCAAGTCATTCAGCAAATTGAGGATTTGCGCCTGGGTCGAGACATCGAGCGCGGAAACCGGTTCGTCGGCGATGATCAGCCGCGGGTTGGTCGCCAGCGCGCGCGCCACCCCAATGCGCTGACGCTGCCCGCCGCTGAACGCATGGGGATAGCGCCGCAGATGTTTGGCTTCCAAGCCGACGACATCCATCAGGCTGGCGACGCGGTCTTCCAGTTCGGCGCCTTCCGCCAGTTTCGACAGCCGCAGCGGCTCGCCAACGATATCGAGTATGGTCCAGCGCGGATCAAGCGAATAATAGGGGTCTTGGAAAATCATGTTGGCATAGCGCCGCAGCTCGCGCATTTCACGCTTGCTGATCGTCGCCATATCGACGGTCTTTTCGTCGTCGATATGGAACTGGATCGAGCCGGCGGTCGGATCTAGCGCGCGCAGGATGCAGCGGCCAATGGTTGTCTTGCCCGAGCCCGACTCGCCGACCAGCCCCAGCGTTTCGCCAGCGCCGATCGTCAGGCTGACGTCATCAACCGCTTTCACCTGCCCGACCACCCGCCGCAAAAAACCCTTCTCCACCGGGAAGTATTTCTTCAGTCCCTCCACCTTCAGCACGGGCGGCGCCGTCATATCGCCAGTTCCTTCCGATCATCGTGCAAGAAGCAGCGGACGAAGTGGTTTTCTTCCAGCTCTACCAAGGCGGGCAGGGCGGTATCGCAAGTTCCGGCGATCATTTCGGGACAGCGCGAACAGAATCCGCAGGCATGGGGCAAGCCGACGGGGATGGGCACGGTGCCGTCGATCACTTGCAAGCGCTCGGCATGCTGCCCAATGCGGGGCGTCGCCGCCAGCAGACGCCGCGTATAGGGGTGCAGCGGGTTATGAAAGATATCGTGAACCGAGCCGCGCTCGACGATTCGACCCAAGTACATGACGGCGACTTCATCGCATATTTCGGCGATGATGCCCAAATCATGCGTGATATAAAGCACAGCCATGTGGAACTGCGCCTGCGCCTGGGCGATGAGATCGAGTATCTGCGCCTGAACGGTGACATCGAGCGCCGTCGTTGGCTCATCGGCGATTAGCAGGCGGGGACGGCAGGAGAGCGCCATCGCGATCATGACTCGCTGGCGCATCCCGCCCGAGAAATGATGCGGATATTCCTCCATGCGCTGCGCCGGGTTGGGTATGCCGACCAAATCAAGCATCTCGACGGCGATCTTGTAGGCTTCGCGCTTGCTGTTGGTGACATGCAGCAAGACCGCTTCCATCAATTGATTGCCGATGCTGTGAATCGGCGACAAACTCGACATCGGCTCCTGGAAGATCATCGCGATCTCGTTGCCTCTGATGTCGCGGATTTCCGCGCCCGCCGGGTCGACACTCGCCAGATCGATCAGACCGCCCTTTTCCGTATGGTAGTTGATCTGGCCTTGTACGATGCGCCCCGGCTTGGGCGCCAGGCGCATCAGCGACTGCGCCGTCACCGTTTTGCCGCAGCCGCTCTCGCCGATCAAACCGAACATCTGGCGCTCTTCAATGGCGAAGCTGACGCCGTCGACCGCTTTGAGCGCGCCTTCGTCAAGGGCGAAATGCACGCTGAGATCCTCAATCTCGATGACCGGTTCGGCGGGGCTTAACCCGCGCTGATTCACTTGCGGCGCGTCTTGCATTGGGCTATAGCCTCACGCGATCGGCGTTCCAGGCGGCGACGGAAATGCCATCCATGCGGCTGACTTCAATTGGGCGGCGCTCGCCCGGCTCCAGCCAGAAGCAGGAGTCGCCGCAACTGAACTCGTCCGAGATTTCTGGGCAGTCAAAGTGGACGCCGACGGCCGGCCGCTCGCCGATGTTGCTGATCATGACCGCATGGGCATCAATGGCTTCTAGCGCGAGCTGCGTCGGCGGCAAGCCAAAAAGGCAGCCCTGTACTTGCGCGTAATTCAGCCAATAGAAGACGCGGTCCACCACCTGATTGCCCGGCATAAGCGCAATCTCCGCCACGATAAACAGCGGGGTGTTCCAGGTTTGGTCGGTATCCAGGCGGAAGTCGAAGAGGCGATGGACCGTATCGGGCGACCCAATGCCGGCATGACTATTTTGGTCTAGGAACCGCAGATCGCTGCCGAAAGCGCGGACGTTTACGATCCAGTTCTGCCCATCGAGGTCGCGTCGGTCGTCCAGCAGGTAGACAGGAAACTCGACCGGAACGCCGACGCATGACAATCTGTTAAACAATAGGCAGACATGAAGCGGACGGTAGGCGGCGCGCAGGATGTGATAGGCGATTTTTGGCGCGCCGTACCAGTCCACGGTCGCCCAGGAGGCGGCCGGGTTGTTGTCGGTCAACTTGTAATAGCAGACGCCGGTGGCTTGGGGCCAGTGGGCGCGCGCCAGCTCCAAGGTGTGGCGCATGCCGGTGGCTTGCGCCATTTGCATACCCAGGATGAAGTTCTTCAGCGAATCGGCCGGGACAAAATCGGCGACGTACTGCGCCATCAGCGCCTGCTCGGCTTTGAGATTGAATACCGGCATGTGATGGGTGAAGCCGCTGTCGCCGGCGGGGGGCCAGGCATCCAGTTCAGCGGCGGGCAGATAGCGCTCAAGCGATTCGTAATTCGGCAGCGATGCCAAGCCGAACTCGCCGATGAAAGTCGCCGAAAGCGACAAGTTGTAATCGAGCGGCTGGCGCTGCCAAAAGACATGGTAACTGTGGATGCTGTCGCCCCAGGGTTCGCCGCGGTGGAAGGGGCGCGTGCCGTCCAGCTCAACGCTATAGCGCCCCATCATGTCAATCGCCTCGCCGAAAGGCTCGCCCGATTCGTTGCCGCCGCCCCACATCACCAGCGATGGGCAGTTGCGCAGGCGAATGGTGTTGTAGCGGACGGTCTCTTCCAGGATTTCGTAAGGCTGAATGCGATGACTGTTCCAGGCGGTGGGCCACTCCTGCAAGACCATGATGCCGTGGCGATCAGCCAGGTCGAAGAACTCGTCGGTCTCCGGCATGCCGCTGCCCCAGGCGCGCAGCAGCTGCATATGGGAATCTTTCGCCAACTGCAAGAAGCGATCGTAGCGTTCCGGCTCAAAGCGCAGCAGCGCATCAAGCGTGCACCAATTCGCCCCTTTGACGAAAATCGGCTTTTCGTTGACGACGAAGGTCCAATTGTAATGCTTGGGATTGGGTCCCGCGGGCGTCGGGCGCATCTCAATCGTGCGTATGCCGAAGGTTAAAGTCTTGTGATCGGGCGCGCCGGACTCGGGCAAGAAGGATAGCTTCAGGCGATATAGGTTGGGATCGCCGTAGTCGACGGGCCACCATAGCTGCGCGTCGGGTACGGTAAATTCAAGTAACTCGGTCGTCTCGCGCTCTTCCGATGCCAGGTCGCAGGCGAAATGATGCGTCTCGCCGTCAAAGTTTTCCGGCTCCACGCTGCCAATCAAACGGCCGCGCCAGCCTGTGTCCTCGCCCTTGAGCGTGAGATGCAGGCGCATTAAGCCGGCGGCGGCATCCATGGTGGCGATAAAGGGATCGACCAATTCGACCGACGGCGATGCGCGCAATGAAACGGGCCGCCAAATGCCGATCGTGGGCAGATTGATGTAGTGCCAGCCATAGATATTGTTGATGACGGCGGTATCGAGCCAGCCGACATTCATGCCGGTGAAGAAGTCGTTTGGTTCGCCCTTGCTGACGCGCTGCGGCGCCGGATCAAGGCGGACGATCAAGGTATTTTCGCCATCCACCAGCAGCGAAGCGACATCGTAGCTCAGTTCGGCGAACATGCCTTTGTGCTCGCCCAGCTTGTGCCCGTTCAGCCAGATGGCGCAAGCATCGCAGATGCCGCGGAAAACGAGCCGCTCGCCGCTGCCAGCCGCAGGTCGCTCGAATGTCGTCTTGAGCCACCAGGTCTTGAAGCTCTCTTTTCTGGCGATTTCGTCGTTGCGCCCGACATAGGGATCGGGGATGCGACCGGCTGCGAGCAGCGCGGTTTGTATGCTGCCGGGCACGATGGCGCGTATGGCATCTTCCCATGCGCCGCTCAGTCGCGCGTCCGCAGCGCCGCCTTCGACCATCTCCCAGCCGTCGTTTAGCGCGAGGCATGGCGGTCCCGCCGGATGCTCGAGCGCGCCGCTGTGAAGCGCGACCGGGCGAGCATCGCCGGACATGGGCGATGGACCAGGCGCGAAAAATTCGCGGTCGATTTGGTCGAGGCTAAGCATTTCAGCCATGGAGCGCTCCGGTCCTGTCCTTGATCACAAAGAGTACGGGTCGGCGGCATCGCGCAAGCCATCGCCGACGAAGTTAAACATGAGTATGGTAACGATGATGAAAAGGGCGGGAATCAGCTTCCAGGGTTGATGCACAAGCGCGCCGAAATTCTTGGTGTCGTCCAGCAAGACGCCCCAGCTGACGCCGGGTTCCTGCATGCCAAGCCCGATGAAGCTCAGCGCGGTCTCGCCCAATATCATGCCGGGGACAGCCAAGGTCATGGTCACGATTAGGTGACTGGCGAAATTCGGCAGGAGGTGGCGCGTGATGATGTACAGGTCGGAGCCGCCGGCCAGCTTGGAGGCGGTGACGAAATCCAAATCACGCAGGGAGAGGAGCTTGCCGCGCACGACGCGCGCCAGACCGGTCCAGCCGACGATGGAAAGCACAATCGTGATGGCGAAATAAGTGTGGGCGACGGGCCATTGGCGGGGGATGGCAGCCGAGAGCACCATCCAGAGGGGCAAGGTGGGGATGGCGATCAAGAGGTCGATGATTCGCATGATGAATTCATCAACGATGCCGCCAAGATAGCCGGCGATTCCACCAATGATGCAGCCGAGCACAAAGCTGATGGCGACGCCGCCCAAGCCAACAAAAAGCGAAACGAGCGCGCCGATGACCGTGCGCGAGAACAAATCACGACTGACCGAATCGGTGCCGAAGAGCGTGATATTGGCGCCCTCGTCGACGCCGAAGAGGTGCAGGTCAAGCTTGAACAAGCCCAGTATTTCATAGGTATCGCCGCGAACGAAGAAGTGAATCGGGTATTTCTTGTCTTCCTGCTCGGTGTAAATCTCGCGAAAAGTCTTGGAGTGGAAAGTCCGCTTGCGCGCGTAGACGTAGGGCTGGAATCTATTTTCATCTACGCCAAAGTGGATGACGCTCGGTGGCGCGTCCTTGAAACCCTTCAAGCGCGTATCGGGTCGGTAGGGCGCGATGAAATCGGAAAAGATCGCCATCAAGTAGAGCGCTGCAAGGACCGGCAAGCCGAGGCGGGCGAGACGATGCCGCCAAAAGCGCCGTCGGATCAAGCGGCCGCGCGACAGATATTCTGTCGAGCCGTCCCCGTTTTCGACGGGAGCGAGGTCCGCCGTTTGTTCTGCGAGAACCATCGTTTATTCCAGTCCTTGGCTGCGACAATCGACCGCTGCTTCAGTCATAACGGATCCGCGGATCAAGCCATACCAGGGCGATATCGGATATCAAGGTGCCGATCAGGGTCAAGGCGCTAAGGATCATGATGATGCTGCCGGCCAGATACATATCCTGGCGCAGAACGGCGGTCAGCAGCACCGGTCCGATCGTTTGCAAGTTGAGGATGATGGACACCAGCGCTTCGCCGCCGACCATGGCTGGCAGCAGCCAGCCGATTGTGCTGAAGATGGGATTAAAGGCGATGCGCACCGGGTATTTCCAGAGCAGCCGCCGCTCGCTCAACCCTTTCGCCCGCGCCGTGACCACATATTGCTTGTTCAGTTCGTCCAGCAAATTGGCGCGCATCACGCGGATCAAGCCAGCGGTGCCGGCGGTGGCCAACACCAGCACCGGCACCCAGACATTCTTCAGCATGTCGATCACTTTGGCGATGGACCAGGGCGCATGGCGGAATTCCAGCGAAAACAAGCCCGTTACCGCGTGTCCCGTCTGGGCGAAGACGATCCACATGATGATGATGGCGAAGAGAAAATTCGGTATCGCCAGCCCGATGAAGCCGATGAAGATCGACAGATAATCCATGAGCGAATACTGATGCGTGGCGGAGTAAATGCCGATTGGGATGGCGATCGCCCAGACGACAATGGTGGAGACGATTGAAATGATCATCGTCGCCGGCAGCCGCTCGGCGATGATGTCGGTCACCGGTTTATTGTCGTAGCTGCTGCCATACGAGCCGAAGGAGCGCCCGAGATCGCCATTGACGATGAAGTTGCGCATCCAGCGGAAGTATTGCTGGTAAAGCGGTTTGCCCAAGCCGTAGCGCTGCTCCAGACGCGCGACCTCGGCTTCGTCAACGGTCAAGCCTTGACTTTCCAGCCTGGTCACATAACTGCTGAGGTAATCGCCGGGGGGCAGTTGAATGATGATGAAGGAGATCATCGACAGCAGCACCAGCATGGGAATAAGGATGAAAATCCGGCGCGCAATAATGCGAAGCATTTATTTCTCCGGGCGGATGGCTCGTCTTTTGCGCTTTGAATCGAACCAGCGCCGCTGCAATATTTGACTTAGCGCATTTGATTAAGGATAATAGCACACATGATTCGCAAAGGCACATTTGCGAGTTGATTGCAGTATCCATGTATGCGTTTACAGAGTTTCTGTTGAAGGAGAGCAAAATGTCCATCCCATTCCGCAAACTAGTACTCTTGTTGATTGTCTCAATGATGATCATCGGTCCTGGCGTTCTTGGCGGCGCCGCGCAGGATTGCATGTACAACGAGGCGCCAATGCTGGCTGAGATGGTCGCCGCTGGCGAATTGCCGGGCGTCTGCGACCGTCTGCCGGATAATCCGCTGGTAGTCACGAGCGGAATTTATCTGCCGGAGTCAATCATCGCGCCGGAGATCGGCAGCTATGGCGGTGAATTGCTCATGACCTGGCAGAATAACGTGGTCATGAAAGAGACGCTGTTCAATACGCTGAACCGAGATGACAACACGATCGCGCCGAATGTGATCGAAGAATTCATCATCAGCGATGATGCCAGCGAATACACCTTCAAGCTGCGCGCGGGACACAAGTGGTCGGACGGCGCGCCGGTTACGACCGAAGACGTGCGCTTCGCCTATGAAGATGTATTGAGCAATGCGGAGCTGCGCCCGGCGGTACCGACCTATTTGAAGAGTGGCAATGTGCCTTCGGGCGCCCCGGCGACGCTTGAAATCGTCGACGATACCACCTTCAAATTTGTATTCGACGGACCCTATGCCGGTTTCGCCGCCAGCCTGGTGTCTTTGGGCACGGGTTACCTGGACATCATCAAGCCGATGCACTTCCTGGCGCAATTCCACAGCGATTACGGCGATGCCGATGAGATCGCGGCCATGGTTGAAGAGGGTGGCTTTGAAACTTGGGTAGAGGTTTTCAACGGCAAGGATGTATCCGGCTGGTGCGAGAACTGCCTGCACGCCATTGGCTTCCCGCAGTTGGGACCCTGGGTGCGCGTGGAAGGACCGGAAGAAGAAGTGGTGACCAGCCGCAATCCCTATTACTTCGCCGTCGATGCCGATGGCAACCAACTGCCCTATATGGACGGGCGGCGCGCCGTCATCAACCAGTGGGGCATCATGGAAACGGCTGAACTGATGATGTTCGCCGGCGATGTGCATTACTTCTGGACGACCAGCCTGGCGAACTTGCCGCTCTTCATCGAAAACGAAGAGAACGGCAACTACACCACGCATGTCTATCCCAATAAAGACTCGCGCATGTTCCACATCAATCTGACATTTGATGACCCGACCTGGCGCGAAGTCACCTGGGACGCGCGCTTCCGCAATGCGCTGATGCTGGCGATTGATAGTGAAGACTTGATCAATGCCATCTACTTCGGTCAAGCCAGCCTGCCGACGATCGCGCCCAGCGATTACGATGTCGATGGCGCCAACGCGCTGCTGGATGAAATGGGCATGACGGAACGCGATGCCGATGGTTATCGGATGTCGCCAAGCGGCGAGCCCTTCTCGATCATGATCGAGGTTGGCGCGGGCGGCGGCGATTATTCTGACCCGGCGCCCTTCTTCGTCGATTACTTCGGCGATATCGGCATCAGAACTGACTTCCGCAATATCGACAGCGCCTTGCTGGGCGAACGCCGCGCCTCCAACGAGATGCAAGCCGGGATCAACTGGAATACGGCGCCGCTTTTCGCCGCGCATACCTACCCGGATTACATCCCGAACGACAATTGGGGTCCCCTGTGGGGTCAATGGTATGGCGATAACGAGATGGGCGAGGAACCGCCGGATTGGATCATGGAGCTTTATGCCATCCATGAAGATCTGATCAGCCACCCGCCGGGCAGCGAGGGCTTCATCAACGCCTCGGCCGCAAGAGACGCCTGGCTCTATGACAACGTGCCTTTCTTCACCCACATTGAGCAGCCGGGAATCGTTCACATGTGGTCGAATTGCCTCGCCAATGTGCCCGATGGACCATTCCATCACGGCTCCTGGTCGAGCCACCGGCTAGTCTATTTCACCGACGCTTGCTAGGCGCTGATCAGCATCGTTTGACAATCGTAGAGGGTTGGAATGTTCCAGCCCTCTCTTCTATTGGCGTGAGATTTCGCCGGCTCTGCCGGGCGACCAAACCCCGAAGCAAAGGAAAAGACCCATGACGTTCACTGGTGACTCCACGCTGGCTGAGGTGATTGCCTCGGCAAAGGGACGGGCGGTTCTGGCGACGCATCTGCCCGAATTACTGGAAGGCTCGCAGGCGCCGCCCAACCTGGACCAAACGCTGGCTGCCCTGCCCTACCCCTGGCATCTGCGGCTGCCGGCGCTGCTGCGGGACTTGAACCGCCCGGCGGAAGAAGTATGGGCGCAAGAGGGCGAGCAGCTTTCCATGAACGCCTTGGATCGAGCAGCTTTCGCGCCGCGCTTCACACCTTGGGATGCCGAGGCGGAGGAGGTTGCGCTCTTTGCTGAGCCGGTCGCGCATCCGGCGGGCGCGCCGCGTTTGTCGCTGGATGGCGATTGGCAGCTGGCGGAAGGCGGCAAGCTGTCCGACAGATTGGCGGGCGAGTGGAATGATGCGATAAGGGCGCGGGTACCGGGAAGCGTGCACGCTGCTCTGGTCGAAGCGGGACGGATTCCCGAGACGACCTTTGGGCGCAACCAGGAAATCGCCCGGCAGGAGAGCTTCAAGACCTGGTGGCTGCGCCGCGATTTTGCCAGGCTCGAAGGCATGGTTGGCGAAAGACTGATGTTCGGCGGCGTCGCCAATCGCTGCACCGTATGGCTCAACGGGAAGATGCTGGGCGGGCACGAAGGCATGTTCGGCGGTCCCGATTTTGATATCGCCGACAAGTTAGAAGAGCGGAATACCTTGGTCGTGAGGCTTGATCCGGTTCCTTTTGAGATAGACAGGGGTCGCGCTTTCAATCCCGACAGCAATGACAGCTGGAAACGCACCGTGGTCTTCAACAATGTTTATGGCTGGCATTATTCCAATTTGCAGTCGCTGGGCATCTGGCGTTCCGTACAGATACAGGGTCAGCCGGCGGTTGCGTTAGCGGATCCCTTTATGCGAACGGTCGATGCGGCCGCGGGCATCGCCGAGTTGGCGCTCAAGTTCGAGGGCGACGCCGGTGGCTGGAGCGGGACGCTAAAGGCGACGATTGCGCCGGACAACTTTGAGGGACAGACGTACAGCTTCTCGAAGCGCATCAATTCGGGCGCGGCCAATCGAGCCTGCAATCTGCGCTTGCAGATCCCTGATGCACAAGTCTGGTGGCCCGTGGATATGGGAGAGCAGCCCTTGTATCAGGTCACGCTGTCGTTCACAGCCGATGACGGCGGCGTGGCTGAAAAGCACAGCTTCAACTTCGGCTTGCGCACTATTGAGATGGCGCCGCTGCCGGGCGGTCCACGGCCCGATCGCTTCAATTGGACCTTTGTTGTGAATGGCAAGCCCATGTTTATGAAAGGCGCCAATTGGTGCACCTTGGACGCGCTGCTGGATTTCTCGCGCGAGCGCTACGAGCGCTTCATCAAGCTGGCGGCGATGCAGCATGTGCAGATGTTCCGTCCCTGGGGCAGTGGCATGCCGGAGACCGATGACTTCTACGACCTCTGCGATCGCTACGGCATTCTGGTGATGCAGGAATGGCCCACCGCCTGGAACAGCCACGCGACGCAGCCTTACGACATGCTGGAAGAAACGGTGCGGCGCAATACGCTGCGTATCCGCAATCACCCATCGCTGGCGATGTATGGCGGCGGCAACGAATCGAGCGAACCGTTCGGACGAGCCATCGATATGATGGGCCGGCTGAGCATTGAACTGGACGATACGCGCGTCTTTCATCGGGGAGAGCCCTGGGGCGGCAGCAAGCACGATTATGGCACCTATTGGGGGCGGCAAAACCTCGACTACAGCCTGAATATGACCTCCGTATTCTGGGGCGAATTCGGGATGGCTTGCAGCCCGGTTTACGAGTCGGTCATGCGTTATCTGCCGGACGAAGAAAAAGACCGCTGGCCGCCGCTGGAGGGTGGCGCCTTCGCCTATCACACGCCGATATTCGACACCTACGAAGATGTCTCCCGTCTCAAGCAGAACGCCTATTATTTTGTGCCAAAAGACTGCACACTCGAAGAGTACACGATTGGCTCGCAGCTTTCGCAGGTGGTCGGCATCAGGCATACGCTGGAACGGTCGCGCTGCCGTTTTCCTCACAGCACGGGAGCGCTCTATTACAAGTTGACGGACAATTATCCGGCGGCTTCCTGGGCTTGCATCGATTGGTACGGCGCGCCGAAGATGGGCCATTATTTCTTCCAGGATGCCTTCGCGCCGCTGCAGGCCTGCGTAATCTTCAATAGCGCCAACATCGTCGGCATACCGGTGTCGCTGCCCGTCTATTTGCTGGATGATGCCGATGCGCTGGCCGATTCACGATGGCAGGTGGTCGTCCGCGCCTTCAATGGCGAGTTGCAGCTGATCAAGCGGGAGGAATATGCGGGGCAGGGCGAGGTCACAAGCCCGCGCAAGCTCGGCGAATTCACGCTCGCGTTTGAAGAGACCGATACCGTTCCGTTATTCGTCGTGTCGGAGGTCTGGGCTGATGGCGCGCTGGCTGACCGCAGCTTCTACTTCGTGAATTACGAGCCGGTCAAGGGCAGTCTTTTCAAATTGCCGAAGACGTCGCTGGAATTCGATGTACAGGGCGATAGCGTCATCATTGCCAATACTGGCGCTTTGCCAGCGGCAGCGGTCGATGTCTCGCGGCCGGGGTATCTGGACAGCTTCACGGTATCGGACAATTACTTCTGGCTGGATGCCGGCGAGACGGCGACGGTCGAGGTCAGCGATGTTGGCGGGCTGGTCGTCAGCGCCTGGAACGCGGGAGCGGTTAAAGCTGAGCCGTAAAGATGCTTCCAACTATGTGGCGGTTGCGGGCGACTCAAGGGTCGCCCCTGTTTACATTGCGAGCGGCAACCCCCCAGCCCCTTTCCCGCCATCTCTATGGTGGGCATCCCATAAAGAGGGTCGCGTAGGCCGCGCAGACACCGACCGCCGACACTGACCTACAGAGGGGGAGCCAAACCGCAGCGAGACGCAAAGTATTTTGCGTGGGCAGCGGCTTTGTCGCGCGGGTGTCTACAGTTTTCGCCACGAGAGATGCTTTTGACGACGCAACTGGCCTTTATGCCGAGGACGCATTCGTGATCTTCAGCACCAGCGGGTTGGGCCAGTTGCGGTTGTTGTAGAGCCGCTGCGTCCGGCAGAAGGTGATATTCAATTTGTCGTCATCCTGTTGCCAGCGCGTCTTGGGATCCACCTCCGGCTGATACTCCAGCACCGTTCCCGATTGTCCCAGCACTTCAATGTCCGTCGCATCGGTGGCGCGCACGCTATTTAAAGTTATCGTACGCCACTCGCCCATCTCCAGCGGCGGCTGCGTGTCAAAGGCATAAACGGTCTGCGCATCCGCGTCCCAAGTGAAGCAGGTCCTATCTTCATGGGTGATATGCCAGGGTCGCACAGCGCGGGTCGCTTCGCCATTGACGAAGTTCCAGAGCCCGATTTCGCGGACGCGGTCATCCATGTTGCGCGGCAGCCGCCCATCGGCGTCGGGTCCGCCAACAGCCAGCAGCAATGTGCCGCCGCGCGAACGGATATCGATTAGCAATTCAATCAATTCGCGTCCGCTCTTCAGCGCATCGTTGCCCGCTTTGTATTGCCACTGCGTGCCGATGGTGTAATGCGCTTCAAGGGGACCGCGCAGCTCATCGCGGCGTTCCTGTTCCGGCGTGATGATGCCGCCGCGCGTGATCATGATGTCGCGGTTCAAGCGCCAGCTGTACTCCACCAGCGAGCGCGTGGCATCGCGGTAGCCATCGAAGCACAGTATGTCGGGCTGGTAGCGCTCTACCAACTCGCGTAGCTGCGCTTTGTCATATTCCAGCAATTCGGCGTTGTATTCGGGATTGGCGTAGTCGTGAGCGCGCGCCGGCGCCTTGCCCCGTTGCCACTGAAAATAGGCGTCGTCGGGCGAAAAGTACAAGCCCAGCGGCAGGTCGACCGCCCGCAGCGCGTCGGCGTATTCGCGCAAGATGTCCGCCCCGTATGGCGTGTTCATTACGTTGAAGCCGGTCGTCGCGGTATCCCACATGCAGAAGCCGTTGTGATTCTTGGCTGGTACGGTCACGTAGTCAAAGCCGCAGAGCTTCGCCAGGCGCGCGTACCACAGGGCATCGAAATCGCGCGGATTGAAATGGGCGGGCAACTGCGTGAAATAGCGCCGCAGATAATCGGCTGAAGCGCCGATGACCGAATGCGCGTTGACCATGCCAAAGGGCGCGTCAACCGTCCAGTAGAGGTACATGCCCAGCGCCATATCCTGATACCAGGCGAGGCGCTCAGGCGTATTGCGCATGGCCGTATAGACACCTTGGGACGCGCGGTCTTGTTCTTGGTTGGTCGCCTTTGTCATCAATTCGCCTTTCCGCCTCGCCAATACACGCGCTGCGCGTTTAAGCCCAGAACGCCCGCCATTTCTTCTTCCGACAAGAAATCACAGTGCAGCCGGACATAATTCAGCAGCTGGCGATAGGTGCCGCTGGTCAATAAGCCCGGCGCGTCTGTTCCCCACATGATTTTCTCGGCGCCGATCAGTTCGGCCGCGCGCCGGATATAGTCCTGCGCCGGCTGATAGGGATATTCATCGTAGTCGCGCGAATAGGCGGGCAGCGCCGACAGATCAAAAAACATGTTTGGCTTTCGTCCCAACAGTATTTGCTGCCGCCATATTTTGTTCAATTCGGCGTTCTGGCTTTCGCCGATCGGCGGCTGCGCCAAGTGGGCGATGACAATCGTCAATTCGGGGTAACGCGCGGCAATAGCGGCGACCGCATCGGTCTGGTAGGGTCGGCTGCCGATTTTGCCCAAGTCGAATGTGATGACCAGCCCCTCGCGCTGCGCCGTTTTGTAGATCCATTCGAATTCGGGCGCGTCAATGCGCAAATGAGGGTAGAGACCGGTCAAGCCGGTCGGCTCGGTCAGTTCAAACTTGACGATGCGCAAACCGTAGTCTTCGACGCATTGCTTGAATCTTTCTTTGACATCGGACGCCAGCGGATCGGGCGCAAAGGCGCCAACGAAGCGATCGGGAAAACGCGCGACCGCGGAGGCGACATAGGCGTTTGCCTCGCCATAAAAGGGACCTTGTAGCAACACCGCCCGATCGATGCCAGCCCAATCCATCTGCGCCAGCAGCGCCTCGGCGGGAAAGGATGTCGCTTCGTTGAATGGCGGCAGCAGTTGAATCGTCTCTTCGCCCCAACGCACCCTGCCCCAGGGCAGCGAGCGCGTTGGACCGCGGGCGGTCGTCCCGTGCACTGTTGTCATGATGTGGGCGTGGGCGTCTATGATCATGATTTGAGAGCTGTCGCAAGATGCTTTACGCGGACAGCCCAGTAATTTGGCGCGCTTCTTCCGGCGAGGCGATCTCGCGGCCGACCTCGTTGGCGATGCGCGCCGCCCGCTCCACCAGCTCGGCATTGCTCTTGGCGTAGACGCCTTTTTCGATATAGGGGCAATCTTCCATGCCAACGCGGACATTGCCGCCGATGGCGATGCCATGCGCGATGACCGACCAATAGACCTCGGGCGCCATACAGCTCATGCTCCAATTCATGTTCGCCGGCAGGTGATCGACCATGAACTGAATGCCTTTGGCTGAAGGCGGCGTCCAGCTCTGGCCGGGCCAGCCGAAGAAAAGCGTCCCCCACAAGGGATCGGGCAGCAGCCCCAGTTCATCCTCGCGCTGGTCGCCGACCCAGAACTCGCCGGCGCGCACCTTCTCGATCGCCCAGAAAGCGCCAGTGCTGAAGCATTCGATCTCCAGCTTGACATTGTTCTCATTGGCGAGGCGAGCGTATTCTCGCAGTTCGGAAATGGGATGGATCGAATAACAGTAACCAGCGGGCGGATGTTCCGGCGCCGGCTGAAAATATTCGTCGTGCGAGTCGAAATTGATCGAACTCATGTCGGGTCTGAGCTTCTGCCACAGTTCGATCTTCTGTTCGAGGCGAATGCTGGCCAAGCCAAATTGCACGACCGCCTCGCCGGTTTCCCGGATGCGCTCGGTGATTTCAGCCCAGCCCTCCATGATAGGAATCTGCAGCAGCCGGCCATCTGGCTGAATCTCGGTGTCGCTGACATAAGACCCGTGCACATGGCATATCGAGGCGCCCGCGTTGATGGCGCGGACGTATTCATCGGCGACGCCTTTGGGATTATCCGGTTTCGGTCCGTGCGGATTATGCGGATAGGTCAAAGTCGTATCGCAAGTGACGGTGATAACGAGTTTTTCCATGATGCGGTCTCCTAATTCAGAAATTAATGATAATGGCGGGCGACCTGATAGGTCGCGTAGACACTGACCGCCGGTCGCCCCTACAATTTTCGCCATATCGGTTCAGTCGAAAGTCAAAACGATACGGCCTGTGACGCCCGAGCGGAGCTGCGCCAGCGCCTCGTTGACCTGATCGAGCGGATAGGTCGCACGTACGATCGAGCGCAGCGCGCCGCTCTCGTACAGCTTGAGGCAGCGACTGAGATCCTGGCGCCGCCCGGCGCGCGTTCCGATGACTTCTTTTTCATTCTGCGCCAATTCCAGCCCCGAAAGCGGAAAACGTTCAGGCGTATAGCCAATCACCACCATGCGTCCGCCGCGGCGCAGTGAAGCAAATCCGGCTGTCATCGTACTCCGCAAGCCGACAACATCAATGACGCAGTCGACGCCGATGCCCCCACTCAGCCCCCGGACGAGCGGAACAAGCGCGTCGCCGGTATCACAAAAGAAATGGGACGCGCCCTGCCCTCGCGCCCATTTTTCTTTTGCGGCATCACTATCCACCGCGATCACTTCGACGCCGCTCGCCGCCAAAAGCTGCGTCGCCAACGAACCGACGCCGCCGATACCAATGACCAGGACCTTGTCGCCGATTGTCACCCGCGCTCGATCTACCGCGTGGGTAGCGGTCAGGCCGGCGTCGCAGCAGGTTGCGCCATCGACGTAATCCACATTTGCGGGCAAGCGAATCAACTGCTGCGTTGGAAGGCAAACGAATTCGGCATAACCGCCCGGCAAATCAAGCACACCGACAACACCGCCCATGTGGAGGCAAAGCTGATCGCGATAGCTGCGGCAATAGACACAACGGTTACAGGTGACAAAATTGTAAACGGCGACGCGGTCGCCCGGCGCAAACTCAGCGACATCGGCGCCGACGGCTGCGATCTCGCCGGCGATCTCATGCCCCATAATGAAGGGCAATGCCGGCGCGTAGCCGAAGCCATCCAGCAGTTTCAGGTCGGTGCCATCAATGCCGCAGGCGCGCACGCGAACCAGCGCCTCGCCTCGCGCAGGCTGCGGCCTAGGCGCCTCCTCAATCGACAGTCGCTCGCCGAAGGCGCGCAGCAGCGCCGCTTTCATCAGTCGTCCTCGCGCGCAATGCCGATTTCCAACAGCGCCTCGCGGTAAATCGGTAGTCCCCAGATATAGCCTTGGTCCGGCGCCGGATAACCATACATATCAAGCGTCGAGGTGCCGGCGAAACCAATATCGACCAGCGCTTGATTCATCGCCGCCAGGTCAAGCAAACCTTTGCCCGGCGGATAATGCAATTCGCTGGTCACAAGATCGGTATCGGAATAATGCAGGTGCTCAATCCTTGAACCCAGGTCGTAAATGGCTTGCACATAAGTCTCGGGCTGGCCTACGCCATAATGGCAGAAGTCGAAGAGGATCCCGAAATGCGCGCGATCCAGTTGGTCGCAAAGCGCCTTCATAAAGTCGTTATCCATGCCCAAGGTGAAGGGGTGCGGCTCGGCAGTGAAGCGGAGGCCCTTCGGCCGCGCATAGTCGATCGCTTCGGTGAAGAGGCTGACCAGCACGGCGAGCAGATCGGCATCGGGCATGTCGCTATCGGCGGGGCGAACGCCTTCCCAGACCATGACATCTTCGACGCCAAGCTCAAGCGCGTAATCGACATCGGCTTTCAAGCCAGTCAATGCGCGATCGTAATTCTCCTGCGCGCCGAAGGGTTGGAAATAATCGGCGCCGACGGCGTTCAAGCCCCATAGCTCAAGACCCAGTTCGGCGGCGAATTCGCGGAACTGCCGCAGCAAGAGCGGCGTACGACAGCCGGCCAAGTGGGGCGGCCACATCTCCACGGCATTGCAGCCGGTCCCCGCCAGGCGCTGGCAAGCTTCTTCCGCCGTATAATGCTGAAAGGTGATCGAGTTTCCACAGAGGCGCATCAGCCAAGCTCCTTAATGGTCGACGCCGATTTCCGCCGCCAGTTCATTGAAGGCGCGCCACAAACTGTCCGGCAGTTCAATTCCGTCCTGTTGACGCCGCTGCGCCGAGCGGTATTCGGGCTCGCCGGGGAATAGCACTTCGTCCACGCCAGCGCGCGGTTTCGATGACTTGACATGGGCGATGAGTTCGCGCGTGCGCCGCTTGAATTGGTCGACATCCTCAAAGGCAGCGATATTCATCACCTGGAATAAGACGCCGTTGCCATGGGTGACGGCCGCTTCACTGACGTAACCGGCGCCGCTCAAGCCGCCAGCCAGCATCTCGATCATCACACCGAGCGCATACCCCTTATGCCCGACCGGTCCGCCCAGGGGCAAGAGACCTCCCGCCGGCGGACCGTAGAAGTCCTTGGGGTCACGCGTGGGCTTGCCTTCGGCGTCGATGATCACATCCTCCGGCAGCTGGGCGCCGCGAAACAAATGATCGCGCAGCTTGCCCTCGGGCATGACCGACGCGGTGATATCCACCAGCACGGGCCAGTCCAACCCGCTGGGCGCGGCGAAAGCCAGCGGCGTCGGCGTGAAGCGGCCCTCAATCCCGCCCCAGGGCACGACGCTGCCGTCGCCGCCGGTTTGTGAATTCACATAGGCGGTAGCGATCATATCGCGTTCGGTCGCCATCACCACATATTCGCCCAGCCGCCCGATATGCGGGCAGTTGACCAGCGCCACCATGCTGATGCCCTGCCGCGCCGCGATCTCAATGGCGCGCTCCATCGCGGCTTTGGCGGCCACCTGCCCCCAGGTTCGCTGCGCATCCAGGAGCGCGGTGGCGCCGCTATGGCGCAGCGTCAGGACTTCGGCTGACATGTCGATGTATCCATCACGCGCGAACTCAATATATTGCAGCAGGCGCATGAAGCCGTGCGAATCGTGCCCAGCCAGGTTGGCGCGCAAAAGCGTCTCCATCACCCAGGCTGAGCGCTCGGGCGGCGAGCCAATCGCGTTTAATGTCGCCGTGCCCAATCGCTGGAGCCGATCCACTTGAAACTTGGGCATCAGGACGCCCCCTTCGCTGTTGAGGCGCGAAAGACATCCAGCATCGCGCGCGCGCCGGCCAATATGAGACCTTGATCCGATGCGATGGGAATAACATGCAAGCCCTGCTCCAGCAGATTACGCCAGCCGAAGGGACTGCTCTCGTCGGCATCGGGCGAACGGCCAGACATCAAGGGCATGCCAGCTGCGCGCGCTTTCGCCGCCACGTCGTCGATGGTCGCGATCACGCGCGGGTCATCGAAATCAGGCAGCAGACCCATGCTCGCGCTCAGATCGACTGCGCCAATCATGCAGGCGTCCAAGCCTTCCACTTGCAGCACGGCATCAAAGTCGTTGACCACTTCGATTGTTTCGACCATGATGACGACCATGGTCGACTCGTTCGCAATCGCCAGGTGTTCTTTCTCCTCGAGTCCATAGCGGCTGGGACGGCGGGGACCAGTGCCGCGGATACCCTGCGGCGGATATTTGCATGCCGCAACCGCCCGGCGCGCTTCATCGGCGCTATAAATATGCGGCACGATGACGCCGGCGGCGCCCATATCCAGCACACGCTTGATGTGGACCGGATCGTTGCCCGGCACTCGCACGATGGTCGGCGTATTGCCGAGGGCGATCAATAGATTCTGCAAGCCGCCCAGGTCCAGCGCCACGTGCTCGGTGTCGATGGCAACCCAATCCAAGCCGACATCACGTATCATTTCTGCGACGGTGATGTCCGTCAGGCTCATCCACATGCCGGCGCTCGGTTCGCCGCGTCGCCATTTCGCTTTCAGTTCGATTGCGTTCAAGGTTTCCTCGATTCTGTTGAACCTACCCCACCCCCAGCCCCTCCCGCAGGTTAGTGTCTACGCTACCCGAAGAATCAGGGAGGGGAGTTTGCTCGCAATGCAAATGGTTTCACCCCTGGTCAGCCTCCCCCCCATTGCGATGGGGGGACTGCGGAGGGTAAATTATTCAGCAGCGAGCGTTCGCTTTCGGCATCAAAAAGGTGCATCTGCGCGGCGGCGAAATGCAGGTGGCAATTGTCGCCGACGGCGACGGACTCGAGCGCGTCGACGATCACGCCGAAGAGCTGCTCGGCGACGCGGACAAAAATCAGGTCGCGGCTGCCCAGCGCTTCCACCAGTTCCACTTCGCCGGGGGCGCAATTCTCGCCGGGTTCCGCCGCCAGTTTGATCGCCTCGGGCCTTATGCCCCAGATGACGCGATTTCCAGTCATGTTTTCCAGCCCGCGAGAGAAGCGCTCCGGCAGTGAGAGGTCAAAGCCGGGCAGCTGCAGGCGAATTCCGCCGCTCTCGTCCTGCGAGACCGCGCCCGTCAACATATTCATGCTGGGCGTGCCGACGAAATTGGCGACGAAGGCATTGCGCGGGGCAAAGAATACCTCGTGCGGCGTGCCCGCCTGCTGGATATCGCCGTTGTTCATCACGATGATCTTGTCGCCCAGGGTCATCGCTTCTTCTTGATCGTGGGTGACGAAGATGAAGGTGGCGCCGGTGTCCTGATGCAGCCGTTTGATTTCAGTGCGCAGCTGCACACGCAGCTTCGCGTCCAGATTGGAGAGAGGCTCGTCCATGAGGAAGACTTGCGGGCGGCGCACCATCGCCCGCGCCAGCGCCACTCGCTGCGCCTCGCCACCACTGACCTGGCGGACGCTGCGCCCCAGGAGATGATCGATATTAACCAGCCGCGCCATTTCGCGCACGGTGCGGTCAATCTCGCCGCGCTTCATCTTGACCGCATGCAGCGGGAAGGCGATGTTGTCGTATACGTTCATGGTCGGATACATGCTGAAGTTCTGGAAGACCATCGCCACGCCGCGATCCTTGGGCGCCAGGTTGGTGATATCGCGCTCGGCAATCGCGATGCGTCCGCTGTCCGGCTGTTCCAAGCCGGCGATCATGCGCAGGGTCGTCGTCTTGCCGCAGCCCGAAGGACCGAGCAAGACCGCCAGTTCGCCCTCTTCAATGAGGAGATTGATATTGTTGACCGCGGCGCGATCGGAATTAGCGAATCGCTTGACCAGGTCTTTCAATACAACGCGCATGGTTTATGCCTGCTCCAACATACCAGCCCAGTGCAATAGAGCCGTTTTGCTACAGTTTCCCAATACCATCAAGCCTTGTAGAGGCGATCGGCGGTCAGTGTCTACGCGACCCTTGGGTCAACCCTTCCTCCCGGACTGCTCCGGTCTCATTACTCCAGGATGCCAAAGGTCAAGCCTTTCACCAGCTGACGCCGCAGGATGATCGTCAGCACAATGACCGGCACCATGATGATCAGATTTACCGAGAACAAATTGCCCCACTCGACGCGCGTGCGCACGATATAGGTGCCAGCCGACATCGGCAAGGTGCTGGTTCGGTTGCCGGCCAGAATCAGCGCCAGGAAGAACTCATTCCAGGCGAATATAAAGTTGAGAATCGCCGTCGCCACGATGCCCGGCCAGACCACCGGCAGCACAACCCGCCAGAGCGCGCCAAGACGCGTATAGCCCTCGACCATGGCGCTTTCTTCCATCGCGGCTGGCAGCTCGGCGAAATAACCGCGCATCATCCAGATCACCAGCGGCAGCAAAAATGTCTGATAGGTGATGATGAGACCGGGGAAGGTATCGCGCAAGCCGACGCCCAGACCGCGCTCCAGATAGAGGAACATGGCGTAAAAAGGCAAGCCGACTACGATCGGCGGAATCATGCGCAGGGAAATCAGCCATTGCATCAGCGCCTTGGAGCTGCGGAAGCGAAAGCGGGCGAAGGCGTATGCGGCCGGCACACCCAGAATCAAGGCGATGACCACGGAACCGATCGAGATTATCAAGCTATTGCGCAGGAAGAGCCATCCTTTCCGCGTGAAGAAAACAAATTCGAAGTTCTCCAGCGTCGGCTCGAAGATCCAGGTCGGCGGGCTCGAGACCCAGATGATCTGCGGTTTGAAGGCAGTGACGCTGCCGGCGAGCACGGGAACCAGCACCAGAATCGCCATCACGATCAGAATGACATAAGCCAGGATGCGTTCGGATCTGGGGACGCGCATCGTCAGTTAGCCGACTTCCACATCGCGATACAGGTAGCGGAACATAAGGGCGGAAATCAAGCCGATGCACAATAACATCAATATCGAGCCGGCCGCCGCCCGGCTCAGTTTGTTGAAGGTAAAAGCGGTGCGGTAGAGATAGAGGCTCAAGGTCTCGGTGGTCAAAGCCGGTCCGCCATCGGTCATAACGCGCACCAAATCAAAGGTGCGGAAGGCATCAACCGTGCGCAGCAGCAGCGCCACCAGGATCACCGGGCGCAGCATCGGCAGCGTCAGCCGACGGAAAATCATCCAGGATGAGACGCCTTCCAAGCGCGCCGATTCAAAGGGGGCGCGCGGCAAGGTCGCCATGCCCGCTTCAATGATGAGGAAGACCAGCGGATACCACTGCCAAATATCCACCAGCACCACCGTAAGCCGCGCCGTGCTCGCCTGCGCCAGCATCGTTTGACCCGGGATGCCCAGCAGACCAAGAAACCAGTTGACCAGTCCGAAGAGCGGGTCCAGCATCCAATTCCACATCAGCCCAACCACGATCGGCGCCATGGTGATGGGGATGATCAGGATCAGCCGCAGCAGTTCTTTGCCAGCGGTGACGCGTCGGATCAGCAGCGCCACGCCGAAACCGATGATGAAGGAGCCGCTAACCGAGAAGAATACATAGTAGAGCGTGTTGAGCGCGCTCTGGATGAAGTCGTCATTGCCCAGCATTCGCTCGAAATTCTGCAAGCCGACGAAGGGACGCGACTGCGAAGCGAAGGTGACGCGAAAAAGCGAAACGCCGGTGGAGAAAATGATGGGATAAATGACGACCAGCAGCAGAATGATGAGCGCCGGCGCGATGAAAAACCAATGCCGATGCCGCTGTGTCATTTGATAGAGGCGGTTCGAGAAAGGCTGGCTTGAATTGTCCGATGCAGCCGGCAGATTCATTGTCGAGGTTTCCCCCATCCCCCGGCCCCTTCCCCCACAGGGAGGGAAGGGGAGAAAATCTTATCGCTTTCGGTTGCTTAAGCCCCCTCCCTCTTTATGCGCGGCGTAGGTCGCGCAGACACTGACCGGCGACACTGGCGCGCGGGGAGGGGGTTTGGGGGTGGGCGCCACCCTACATGCACTCGTCGTGCTCAAGGCCGAGTTCGGCGAACTTGGCGCAGACAAAGTCCTCGCGCTGTTCCACCGAAACGTAGGTGAGCCCCTCGTCATAGTAGCCGGCGTCTTCGACGATTTCGCGGATGTCATTGTTGGCGTCCACCATCAAGGTCGCCGCGTCGCCGCCGGCCGCCACTTCTTGCAAGGCGCGGCCAATGGCGTTCTCGGCTTCGGGCCACCAAGGTTCAGCCGGGCGCCCAATGCCGACTTTCGCCGCTTCGTAGTTCGCCGTCAGATGGGGCCATTTGGCGACCAGATCGGGATCGGTCAGCACCGAGATGCGGTGTCCGGCGCCGGTCTGTTCAGCCAGAATGCGAGAGAACTCTACGCCATGCGCCAGCTGCAAGTAATCCCAGGCGATCTGCTTCTGCTCCTCGGAGATGTGGGCATTGATCATGTAGGCCGGTCCGGCCGAGAGCAGCGCCGATTGAATCTCGCCCGTTTCCGGGTTGAGCCAGCCGGGCACTGGCGCGAAGCCGGTATTAGCCGCGACAATTGACGCGTCCGGATCCAGCAAGAGCGGGATCGCCCAGCTCTCGGTGCCGTACATCGCTACCTTGCCTTGGGCGAAGTTCTGCATGACTTCGCCGAATTGGAAGGATTCGCGTCCAGGCGGCTGCAAGTTGAGAACATCTTGCCCGGCGAAGAAATTCGCTGTATCAATCGCCGCCTCGGTATCAAAGAGCGGATTGAAGTTGGCATCAAAGAAATCGACGCCGCGCGAAAAGCCGAAGTGGATCATGTAATCGAAGAGGATGTTGTTGGGTGTGCCATAGCGATAGTTGAAGCCATAGAGCTCGTCATCAGGCCGCGTGAAGAATGCGCCGACTTCCGCCAGTTCGTCCCAAGTGGCGGGCACGGTGAGTTCGCGCCCGTATTGCTCCATGAAGGCGGCTTGCTCATCGGGGTCTTCAAAGAGATCGGTGCGATAAGCGAACATGCCGACAGCGACCAACGTGGGAATGCCCACCCATTTTTCCTTCGCCATCGCCACGGTGCCGAAGGCGCGGGTGGTGAAGTCTTCCGGATGCGAATCGCCCGGCGCCGCCAGGTAGAAGCGGTCCAGCTCTTCGAGGCAGCCCAGCGCCGCCAAAGCGCCAGCCCAGCCGTCTTCGACAAACATGATGTCGAAGTCATCGCCGCCGGCGGCGCAGGTCGTCTGAATCCGCGGCAGCACATCGCTATGGGCGGCGTTTTCGTAGATCAGGGTGACGCCCGATGCTTCTTCATACAGTGGATCGAGTATTTCGTGCTGATAAGCCAGGATGGGCACGACCTCGGTATTGAGGATGCGCAATTCCTTGCCTTCCCAGGGGCGGGCGCCGGTCTCGGGATCGGTCAGCGGGATAGTGTCTTGCGCCACAACCAGGGGCAGGAACATGGCAGCCAGAACAAGCGCGATCAGAACAGCTTTGAAGTTTCTCATTTCATTTGCTCCTTGACGACAAATCTTATTGGACTTTGGAATCAATGTTGTCTCAATCCTTCTATAGCCTTTGCCTTTCTACTCTTAGGGTTGAGCGCGACGTTGATCAACACGCAGGTTGCCGAGATAGTATCGCTTCTGCCTTGCGCCGTCAAACAAATCAACGGGTTCGCTCGTGATTCCGTCATTTAGAAGCGCCTGCTTGCTTGCGCCGGATAATCTCGCTAATATACTTGAACAAGTTCAGGTGAAGACCATCGTTCAGCATGAGGCTCTTCATGGAACTTGACGGTTTCACGCAGAGAGGAAGGAGAAGACTCGAGCCGCGGCTCTTGCCCGACCGTCAGGGCAGCCGTTCCCCGCTTACAGAAATTCGCATTAATGTGAGGACACAATGAAAAAGCTACTGAAAACGATTTCACTGTTCGCCGCTCTGGTCGTCCTTTGCGCGACAGCGGCCGTTACTCCGGCGCAGGATGAAGTGACCCTGGGCTTCGTCTATGGATCATTCGCCCCGCAAGAGAAATGGGAGGCGTACTTTGAAGGATTTCTAGCGGCGCATCCAAACGTCACGATCAACTATATTCCGGTGCCGTTAGATAGTTGGGGTGATTACACGCAGAAAATCGTAACGACAATGCTCGGCGGCGAGCAAGTCGATGTCATCTGGAACGCCATCGAGGCAGTACCCTTGATGGCGGAACGCGGCGTCCTGCGCGAGCTGGATTCCTTCCTCGAGAGCGACGGCGATATGCAGGAGTTCCTCGATGATGCGCATCCGAAGCTGCTCGAGGGGCTGCGCTGGAATGATCAGCAATACCTGCTGCCCTTCGCCTGGAATACGACGCTGATCTATTACAACAAGTCGGTGCTGGAAGCGGCCGGCTTGCCCGAGCCGCCACCCGACTGGACCTGGGATGATTTTCTGGAATACGCCACAACCATCACGCAAGACACCGACGGCGATGGCATCAACGATATTTGGGGCTTCCACCACAATGCCTGGCTCTGGCACCTCGGACCCTGGCTGGTATCCAACGGTTCGTTCTTTCTCAATGAGGATTTCAGCGAGCCCTGGTACAGCCGGCCCGAATCCATTGAGGCGCTGCAATTCGCCCGCGACTTGATCTGGGAACACAATGTGGGCCCGACGGGTTCATTCAACTTCCGGGAAGCATTTGTCGCCGGCACATTGGGCATGATGATTGATTCACCGGCGGGACGTCAGCGCTTGATTCCGGCTGGCATGTCCGCTGATGATTATGATGTGGTGTTCTTTCCCACCAAGACGGGCGAAGGCGCCCCGGGCTCACAATGGGGCACTGACGGTTACGGCATCACGCAGGACAGCCAACACCCGGACCTGGCCTGGGAGATGGTCAAGCATTTGGTGAGCGCGGAAGTCATGTCCAAGCTGCTTTCCGGCGAATTTGCTTCCGCCAGCGCGCCAGCGCGCCAATCGCTGGCCAGCGATCCGGTTTTGGTCGAAGCCAGCCCAGCCAACTACCTCCGGTTCTACGAGGTGCTGGAGAACGGCCGGACGGTCATCAACGCGCCCAATTTCGCCGAGCTGGCGGAAATCCACGATCGCTATATGTCGCAAGTATGGGCGAACGAAATGAGCGTAGAAGAGGCCGCCGCCAACATCCAAGCTGATATGGAAGCGGTTATCGCGGACAGTTAGCGTCGGGCTGGAGGCGGGGTGGCTTGTTCCATTCCGCCTCATTACCGCTTCAGGCCAGTTTATCGACAGCCGGTATGAAGCCGAGACTAGCAGCCTGGCAACTGTTCCAGAACAATCATCAGCGCGCAGTCGCCGAAGAAGCGGAAGGCTGCCATTTTGCAAGGCATTGCCGCCTTAAGCTGGAGTCGCGTCAACAGCCTGCGAGCGCGGGAAGCAATCGCCGGCTATTTCTTTATCCTGCCGACGCTCCTGAGCTTTTTGATCTTCTTCCTCATTCCAACGATTTCGGGTTTGGGGATGTCCCTCTTTGATTGGGATTTCTTCTCCGATCCCGATTATGTTGGGCTGGACAACTTCATCGAACTTTCGCGCGATAAACTTTTCCTGAGGACATTGAAGAACACCGCTCTCTTTGCCTTCTTCGCCACCAGCGGCAATGTCGGTTTGGGCATGTTCATCGCCATCGGCATCAACAGCATAAAGTGGCGCTGGCTGAAGGCTTTCTTGCGAACCGCCTATTTTATTCCCTTTGTCATCTCGACTGTGGTGGTCGCATTGATGTTTGGCTTCCTCTTGCAAGAGAGTACGGGCGTGGTCAACTATTATCTGACGCGCCTGGGCATCGAGCGGATACCCTGGCTTTCCTCGTCGGCGTGGGCATTTCGCTCTGTCGTGCTTATCGATATCTGGAAGCATGTCGGCTTTTTCACGCTGATTTTTCTGGCGGGGCTGCAAGCGATCCCAAGCGAGCTTTACGAAGCGGCGCTGGTGGATGGCGCCGGGCGCCGTGTGCGGTTGACGCGCATCACGATCCCGCTGCTGACGCCATCGCTGTTCTTTTCGCTGATCATCGCCTTGATCGGCGCTTTCCAGGTATTTGAGTCGATGTTTGTGCTAACGAATGGCGGACCCGGCGATGCGACAAGAACTGTCGTCATGGTTCTTTATCGCGAGGCTTTCGGCAGCTTCAACATGGGTTACGCCGCCAGCATGGCAGTTGTGCTCTTCGTCATCATTTTGCTTTTGACCGTCACGCAAGTGCGGCTGGGAGACCGCTGGGTCTTCTACCGGTAATTATTGGTACTGGTCAGCCATGACAATAGCGGCGTATTCGTACGGCAGTTCGGCGTTTCAGGACAAGTTAAAGCACAATATTGGCGCCTACCTGACTAACGTTTTGCTCGCGCTTCCCTTGATTCTCGGTTCGCTTCTTATGTTCTTGCCGCTGATCTGGGCGGTGTCATTTTCTTTTGGCCAGCCCCACGAATTCTTCAAGCTGCCGCCGCCGGTCATCCCCAGCGCATTTCGTCTGGACAATTATCACGGTGTCTTCGAACGCGTCGACTTTCTGAGGTTTTTTCTTAACAGCGTATTCGTCACCGGCTGTGTGACAGTTGCGCAATTGATCACTTGCAGCATGGGCGGTTACGCCTTCGCGCGCTTGCGCTTCCCGGGCAAGCGAATCATCTTCATACTCTTCCTGGCGTCGATGATGGTGCCCCAGCATGTCACGCTGATCCCCGTCTTCATCATCATCAGAGGCATGGGCTTGTACAACAACCTAGGCGCCCTGATTGTCCCATACGCCACCAGCGTCTTCGGAACATTTCTGCTGAAACAGTTTTTTGAGACGATTCCAGACGAGTTGGAAGACGCGGCCAAGATTGATGGCGCCGGCTTCCTGCAAATCTATTGGCGCATCATGCTGCCGCTGGCCGGTCCACCGCTGGCGACCTTGGCCATTCTTACTTTCAACAGCTCCTGGAATAACTTCTTTTGGCCGCTGATTTTCATCAATTCGGCTGAGAAGATGACATTGCCGCTCGGCATGATATACTTACGCGGTCAAGATGGGGTGACAAACTCCGGCGTATTGATGGCGGCGATCGTGCTGAATCTCGTTCCCGTGCTAATCTTCTTTATGATCTTTCAGCGGCGGCTGGTGGAAGGCGTCACCTTGAGCGGGCTGAAAGGCGCCTGAGTCAATCGAATCCCGCGCCGCGCCGCATACCGTTTGCACGCAACTTGTTTCGAAGGGTGTACCGATGAAATACCACGAAGGAATCCGAAGCTACGATCATACCGCCGCAGCCCTGGCCTTTCCGCTGGGCGGGGTCGGCACCGGCAATGTTTCGCTTGGCGCGCGCGGCGATTTGCGCGATTGGGAGATATTCAACAGCCCGGCGAAAGGCGCGACAATTCCGCTGACCTTCTTCGCGCTGCGCTGCCGCCAGGACGGGCATGATCCGCAGGCGCGCGTCCTTGAGGGTCCGCTGCAACCGCCCTTCGACCTGTCGCATGGATATCATCCGATGACCAGCGCCGGGCTGCCCCGCTTCCAGGGCGCAAGTTTCCGCGGGCAATATCCTTTCGCCAGTATCAAATTCGAAGATGACCGCCTGCCGCTGCGCGTGGCGCTCGAAGCTTATACGCCGCTGCTGCCGCTGAACCCGGAAGATTCCGGGATTCCCTGCGCGATTCTGACCTACAAAGTTACCAATACGACGGAGGACGCCGTTGAAGTCACGCTTGCCGGCACGATCAGCAATCCCATCGGCGGCATCAGTACAGACAAATATCGAAATCTTTCGGCGGTAGACCTGGAGCGCACGGCGAATAGTTTCCGCGATGAGGCGAATCTGCGCGGCTTGTACATGACCGACAATCAGCTGCCGGCCGGCGACATCAACTACGGCAGCGTGGCGCTGGCGACCGATCATGAGTCGGTGATGGCGCAGCGCTATTGGATGCGCGGCGAATGGTGGGATTATCTGCATAGTTTCTGGGACGATTTGCTGGCCGAAGGTCTGCTTCATGACCCGGCGGACGACTTGCCGGGCGAGCGGCTGCCCACCGGCGCGCTTGGTTTGCAAGATCGGCTGGCGGCGGGAGAGACGAAGGAGTTCCGCTTCGTCTTGAGTTGGTTCATCCCCAACCGCATCAATACCTGGGATTCGAATACTGCCTCGATGCTGAGCGTCGACGAAGGCGCGATCGGCATCGCCCGCAACCATTACGCTACGCGCTTTGCTGACGCCTGGGACGCGGCTCGCTACACCTTGACGAATCTGGCGCGCCTGGAGACAGCCACACGACAATTCCACGACGCCTTGTTCGAAAGCACACTGCCGCCCGTCGTGCTCGATGCCATCTCTGCCAATATCGTACCCTTGCGAAGCACCACTTGCTTCTGGCTGGATGACGGCCGCTTTTATGGCTGGGAAGGCTGCTTCGACGACGCCGGCTGCTGCCCGGGCAGCTGCACCCACGTCTGGAGTTACGCCTACACCGGCGCCTATCTTTTCCCCTCATTGGAGCGGGAGATGCGGCGAATCGAATTTAATGTAGAGACCGGCGACGATGGCTTCATGCGCTTTCGCTCGTTCGGCACCTTTCATGACAGTTTTCTCTGGAGCGGCCGGACGGATGCCGCCGTCGATGGGCAGATGGGCTCTATCCTGCGCGCCTATCGCGAATGGCAGTTGAGCCGCGATGATGACTTCCTCGCTGAGATCTGGGCGGGCATCAAGCGCGCGATTGGCTTCGCCAGCGGCTATTGGGACACGGACAATGACCAGGTGCTCGACGCCATACAGCATAATACTTACGACATCGAATTTCACGGTCCCAATCCCCTATGCGGCATCTATTATCTGGCTGCTTTGCGCGGGGTCGAAGAGATGGCGCGCGCCCTGGGCGAAGACGACCTGAGCCAGCGCTGCCACGACGCCTTCGAGACCGGCAGCGCCAACCTGGACGCCATGCTCTGGAACGGCGGTTACTATATCCAGAAGCTCGACGATGAAAACGCGGTCAAATATCAGCACGGCGAGGGCTGCCTGTCCGACCAATTGCTGGGACAACTGCACGCCAGCCTCTTGGGCTTGGGAGATTTGCTGCCGGCTGATCATGTGAAGACGGCGCTGAAGTCGATCTACGATCACAACTTCAAGCGCGATTTCAGCGAGCACAGCAACTGCCAGCGCGTTTACGCCTTGAACGATGAAGCGGGCTTGCTGCTCTGCTCCTGGCCTGATGGCGGACGCCCGCGCCTGCCCTTCCCCTACGCTGATGAGGTCTGGACCGGCATTGAGTATCAAGTCGCCGCCCACCTCATCTTTGAAGGCTGGGTGGATGAGGGGCTTGAGCTGGTGGAAGCGCTGCGCGCGCGTCACGATGGCATACGGCGCAACCCCTGGAACGAAGTCGAATGCGGCAACCATTATGCGCGCAGCATGGCGAGCTGGGCGCTGATGCTGGCGCTGAGCGGCGCGCAGATTGACGCGGCGGGCGGCGGGGCGACATTCTCGCCCGTCCCCGAACTGTTGACGACAGACGAGCCATTCAAGGTATTCTGGTCGGATGGGCGCAGCTGGGGCGTGTATTCGCAGACTTGGGAGGCTGAGAGCGAAAGCTGGAAGGGCAGCTTTGAGGCGCTGGGTTCAGCATAAGCCAGGCCGCGGATGACATCTGGCGGGACACTGTCATTCAATTCAGACCGTGGTCGGCGCTTTTATGGGAAAAGCGGGCGACTCGCAGAGTCGCCTCTACGAGAATTGCTTTGCATTGGTTTCAGATTTATTTCTATTTGGTCTTTTGGCCTTGTCGGCACGGATAGGCAACTTGGAAACTGAGGTAAACAAATGTCGCTAAAGTACTATACGCACGGGCGGCGCGACCAGATGAAGGTGGCGCTGACCTTTGATGACGGCCCCAATCCGCCGCGGACCGACCAAGTGCTGCAGATCCTCGAAAGCCGGGGCGCGCGGGGCACCTTCTTCGTGCTGGGCAAGTGGGTGGATCGCTTCCCCCAAGCATTCCAGCGCATCGTCGACGGCGGGCATTGCGTCGGCAATCACAGCTACCTGCACGAAGCGCATCTGGGCGATTTCGACCGCGCCGAAGCGGCAATCGGCAACCTGCTGGGCCGCCCTACGCAGTTTCTGCGCGCCCACTATTTCAACTTCTTCACCTGCCTCTATTCGCCGGTGGCGATGTCGCGCGATATGAAGATTGTCGACGCCGATGTCAATCCGGCCGACTTCGCCAAGACGGATCCGCAGGCGATCGTCGACGCGACGCTCAACGCGCCTTCTCTCGCGGGCGGCTCCATCGTCGACTTGCATGATGGCCGCGAGTTTGATGATGCGGCCAGACGACTGACCAGTCCGCTGCCGATGATTGAAGCGCTGCCCGCAATCGTCGAGGGCTTGCAAGCGCTCGGCTACGCGCTGGTGGGACTCGATGAGATGGATTTGGTCGATCCGATTGAGTGGCGGCCGGATGGGCGGGGAACCTTCGGCTCGCCGGAAGTGCGCGAGGCTATCGAGGGGCTGGGCGGGAAGACCACCTAGCCGATTTCGGCAGTCCTGTCGAATGTGTACGGGCGACCTGGTAGCTCGCCCCTGTTTACGTTGCGAGCGGCAAACCCCATCCCCCGGACCCTTCCCCAGCGAGCTAGGGTCGCGTAGACACTGACCTTCGGAAGGGGAGTTTAACGCAACGGGACGCAAGATATTTTGCGTGGGCGGCGGCATTGTCGCGCGGGGGTCTACATTTAGGTCTTCCCGATATAGGACAGTGGACTGACAAGTCCTCAACTCGTGACGCCTCGCGTACAAGAAAATTTGACAAGCAATATTAGAAACGCTACAGTTCGTTCTGTCCACTGAAAAACAGTCTATGAAATGTGACCATGTTAAGATTCTTTGTCAGATATATGATCGCCTTCGTTCTTGCATGCGGCCCATACATCCGCGCTAGCGGACAAGCAGGGAACTAATGGCTGTTACCCAAGCCCAACTCAAACGAAGCGGCGTCGATCATTCCACGGCGGAACCGCTGCTGATCGCGCGCAATATCAGCAAGGCTTTTGGCCATGTGCAGGCCTTGAGCGACGCCTATATTGATGTTTACGCCGGCGAAATCGTGGCGCTTGTCGGTGACAACGGCGCCGGCAAATCGACCTTGATCAAGGTCCTTTCGGGCGCGCATCGCCAAGACGCCGGCGAGATAGTCATTCGCGGTCAATCGGCCACCATCAACAACCCGAATGACTCATTTGATCTCGGCATCGCCACGGTCTATCAGGATCTGGCGCTGCTTCCGTCGCGCGATGTGGTGGCGAACTTGTTTGTGGGAAGGGAGCTCACAAACAGGGGCATCCTCGACCGGCGCAAGATGACTGAAGAAGCCAACCGCGTCGTCCGACAGTTGCGCACCAATCTGCCATCGGTGCGTACGCCGGTGCGCTTCCTTTCCGGCGGTCAGCGACAGGCGGTCGCTATTGCCCGCGTCGTGCGCTTCGGCGCCGAAATCCTGCTGCTCGACGAGCCGACGGCGGCGCTGGGCGTCAAGGAATCACATGAAATGCTGACGCTGATCGAGAACCTGAAAGAGCGGAACAAGGGCATCATCGTCGTCAGCCATAATCTGGCGCATGTCTTTCGCATTTGCGACCGGATAACAGTCCTGCGCCATGGGGAGACGGTCGGCACGCTGGTCAAAGAGGAAACCGACTCAACCGAAGTCGTTCGCCTGATCACCGGCGCTGACCTATTGTGACGCAATCCTGGATTCGGTCCTCCGCCTGCCTAACGGAGCGCAGTTATGACAGCCATCTTTGAAAAAATCAAACAGCCGGGCGATACGCAGGAAGAAGACTCGCGGCTGCGGCGCCTGTTGAGCCAGCGCGAGGTTCAGTTGCTGCTGGTGCTGGTCGTCTTCACCTTGCTGGTGCGCGCCGGTGGCGCGAAAGGATTTCTGGGACCGACGCATTTTCCCATCTTCCTCTCCCAGGTAGCGCCGGACATGCTGGTGGTGATCCCGATGGCGATGTTGTTGATCGGCGGCATGTTTGATCTGTCGGTGACCGGCGTCGCCAACCTCAGCGTGGTCTTGGTCGGCTGGACCTTCTCGCGCCTGCTGGGCACAATGGACGATACCCTTCTCATTATACTGGTGGTGGCGATCGGCTTGACGGCAGGCTTGATCGTCGGCGCGATCAACGGTCTGGCGGTCACGCGGTTGCGTATGAATCCGCTGATGACCACCCTAGCGACCTGGTGGATGGCGCAGGGCGCGGCGACCGGCGTCGCTGGCGGCGAATCGCGCCATAATTTCGTCGGTTCCTTCCGTGATATCGCGCGTTTTCAGCCGCTGCGGGATTTGGGCGAGACCTTCCCCTTCCTGCAGGAAATGCGTATCAGCACCTTGCCGATGCCAGTATTCTATGCGGCGATTGTGATTTTCCTCGGTTGGCTCATCCTGACGCGGACGCGCTTCGGCTGGCATATCTTCGCCACCGGCAGCGATCGGCTAGGCGCGGCGCTCAACGGCGTCAACGTCAACCGCGTAACGCTGGTCGGATTCATCGCCACTAGCGTGGCGGCTGCCATGTGCGGCATCGTCTGGGCCAGCCGGCTCACATCCGCGCCGCCCAATACGCTTGGCGGCTTGGAACTGCGGGTGATCGCCGCCGCCGTGATCGGAGGCGCCGCGCTCACCGGCGGAGAAGGAAGCGTGCTCGGCGCGGTCCTGGGTCTTTTCTTCATGCACATGATCCGAAGCGCGACCATACAATTGGGCTTGCCCGTCTATTGGGAGTTTTTCGTATTGGGCGCCGTGCTTTTCACCGCTGTCGCTTTTGACGCCTGGACCAAACGGCGAGCCGACACCCAATGACGGCCGGCAGGTCCTGATAATGCAGTCAGCCCTGGTTCCGCCAGGAAGAAGAATAATGTCCCGTCAGCAGCGGGAGTCGCTTTAGAAGGGGGCAGATGCTAGCCGGAATTGCATCTGTATCGTCAACGTGGAGATTGTCACAAGTGTTCTCGTTTCCGAGCGCGTGATCACAGATCCCACACGCCTCAATTGAATTGGACAGGAATATCGCATTTCTAGGAGAGCAAAATGAAAAGGTTCATGGTTCTGTTGATATTAGTCTCGCTCCTGGCTGGCGCCTTCGTCACTGTGGGCGCGCAAGACGAAGACGTCTACTACATGGTTGGGGGCAACCTGGGGCATCCCTGGTGGAAGCAGCACTTTGAAGGCATTGAAGTGGCGGCCGAGTGGCTGGGCATCAATGTCGAAATCGTTGGTCCGCCGCCCACGGATGGCATTGCCCTTGAGCAGATCAAACTGCTTGAGGAGATTGTCGCCAAGCCCAATACCGCCGGCATCATGATGATCGGATTTGATGTCACGCTCATTCCTGAGGTATCGAAGCAGGCGATGGCGGCCGGCATCCCCTTCATCCAGTTCAATGGCGACCTCATCGACAAGAGCGCGCGTCACGCTTTCGTCGGCACCGGCGACTTCGCTTTCGGTGAATCGGCGGCGCAGCTGGTGCTGGATCGCTATCCCGATGGCGCCAAGATCGGCGTGGTAGCCTTCATCAGCGCGCAGCAGCATCGCGATCGCCTGAATGGCTTTCGCACAACGCTGGAAGCATCGGGCCGCGCCTATGAATTCCTCGAACCGGTCGATGACCGCGCTTCAATGGACGGCGCTTACAACGGCGCGCTAAACCTTATCGAAGCCAATCCCGATATGGACATCATTTATTCGGGTGATGCCTTTGCCGAGGGCGTGGCCAATGCGGTGAATGACATGGGGCTGATCGACAGCATTGACGTGGTCGGTGGCGACCGCGCCGATTCGCTGCTGCAAGACATCAAGGACGGCAATGTCATGGGCACGATCGCCCAAGACACCTTCGCTGAGGGTTTCTTCGGCGTGCTCTACATGTATGTAGCGCGCCAGGGGCTGGTCTCGCAAGAAGGCGGTCGCCTCGCCTTGCCCGATACATCGATCACGCAGTCTTTCACCATCACCGCTGAAACCGTCGACTTCTTCCTCGGCGTCGAACCTGATAAGCCGATGCTGCCTGCTGGCACTGACGGCGTCTATTACATGATCGGCGGCAACCTCGGGCACCCCTGGTGGAAGCAGCACTTTGACGGCATTGAAGCGGCCGCCGATTGGCTGGGCATTAATGTCGAGATCGTCGGTCCACCGCCCACTGATGGCATCGCGCTTGAACAAATCAAGCTGCTGGAGGAGATCGTCGCCAAGCCGGATACCAAGGGCATCATGATGATCGGCTTTGATGTCACGCTGATCCCCGAGGTATCGAAACAGGCGATGGCGGCTGGCATCCCCTTCATCCAATTCAACGGCGACTTGATCGACCGGAGCGCCCGTCACGCTTTCGTCGGCACCGGAGACTTCGCCTTTGGCGAGTCAGCCGCGCAGTTGGTGCTGGATCGCTATCCCGATGGCGCCAAGATTGGCGTGGTCGCCTTCATCAGCGCGCAGCAGCACCGCGACCGCCTGCATGGTTTCCAGACGACGCTGGAAGCATCGGGCCGCGCCTACGAATTCCTCGAACCAGTTGATGACCGCGCCTCAATGGACGGCGCGTACAACGGCGCGCTGAACCTGATCGAAGCCCACCCCGATATGGATATCATCTATTCCGGTGACGCCTTCGCCGAGGGCGTGGCTAACGCCGTCAAGGACATGGGGCTGGTGGGCAACATCGACGTGGTCGGCGGCGACCGCGCCGATTCGCTGCTGCAAGCGATCAAGGACGGCGATGTCATGGGCACGATTGCACAAGACACCTTCGCCGAAGGCTTCTTTGGCGTGGTCTATATGTATGTCGCCGCTGAAGGCATCGTAGCGCGCGAAGGCGGGCGCATCGCCCTGCCCAACACGGTAATTACGAAGTCCTTCACCGTCACCGCGGAGACCGTTGATTTCTTCCTGGAGGGCTAGTAGCGGTTTGACAGTTGTAGGGGCGAGCTATCAGGTCGCCCGACGGCAATATCCCGAATAAACATTGGGCGACCCAAGGGTCGCCCCTACAATTTTCGCCGGATAAGAGGATAAATTGTCCATGAGACTGAAGGACAAGGTGGCGCTGGTGACGGGCGGCGGACGCGGCATTGGGCGCCATATTGCCTTGCGCCTGGCTGATGAAGGCGCCGATGTGCTGGTCAACTATGCCAGCAGCGAAGCCGGCGCCGAAGACATCGCGGCGCAGATCCGCGAGAAGGGAGGCCGCGCCATCGCCGTTCGCGCCAATATCGCCGAGCGTAAAGATGTCGATGCCATGTTTGAGCGCCTGCTGGCTGAATTCGGTCGCGTCGATATTCTGGTCAACAACTCCGCCATCGACCCGGTGATTCCCTTTCTCGACATGACCGATGAGCAATGGGATCGGGTCATCAATATCAATCTCAAAGGCACGTATATGTGCTCGCAGGCAGCGGCCAGGCAAATGGTCGAACAAGGTGGCGGCGGCAATATCATCATCATCGGGTCAATGCACAGCATGGCGACTTTCCCCGGCATGTTGGCTTATGCCAGCACCAAAGGCGGCCTCAACGCGATGACGCGGGCGATGGCGCTGGATCTGTCGCCGCATCGCATCCGCGTCAATTGCGTGATCCCGGGCTCAATTCACGTCGAGAAAGCCTATGAGGTCATCCCCAATTATGATCCGCACATGATTGATGATCAGATCGCGCTCGGTCGCATCGGCTACGGACCCGATATCGCCGCCGCCGTCGCCTTCATGGCTTCGGGTGACGCCGAATACATCACCGGCACGACGCTGAATGTCGATGGCGGGGTGATGGCGCGGATGGCGCTCTGGTTTGACGACTTGGAGACGGTCGAGCGAAAGTACGATGCGTAGCGGCGCGCATGTAACTGAATAGCATCAAGTTAGACATGCGAAATCTGAACGGAGATCTGCGGCAAAAGTGGGGGAGCCAGCGGCTCGCCCGTACGAACTTCGGATTATTTTGACAGTTTCATTCAGATGGCAGTCATTCTCATTACTTTCCTGGGACAACGAGGTTCAATACGAAGAAAGACCTGAGCGATGAATGAAATCGAACATGTCCTGTCTTTGGGCAATAAGTTGGGAGAGGGTCCGCTGTGGCATCCGGCGGAATGTGCGCTTTACTGGGTGGATATCGAGTCCAGCCAGATCTTTCGCTACGATGCCCGAACGAGCCAGCATGAAACAGTGCAAATGGATATTGCAGTGGGCGCCTTGGCGTTTCGAGAATCGGGCGGCTTGATTCTGGCGACCGCCAAAGGCTATGCCTATTGGGACATGCAAGACCGCCAATTGGAATTCATCGCCGACCCAGAAGCGGACAAGCCAGAGTCGCGCTTCAATGACGGCAAGGTGGACCGCCGCGGGCGGTTTTGGGCGGGCACCATGACCGTTGAAGGCGCTAGCAGCGCGCTCTATCGCCTTGATGCCGATGCTTCCCTGCAAAAAATGGAAAGCGGAATCACCATTGCGAACGGGCTGGGCTGGAGCCCCGACGACAAAATCATGTATTTCACCGATACCATGATCCACACGATTTATGCCTACGACTTCGACCTGGAAAGCGGCAGCATCGCTAACCGTCGGGTATTCGTCCATGATCCGGATCTGCCGGGCTTGCCGGATGGATTGTGCGTCGACAGCGAAGGCTATGTATGGAGCGCGCGCATTCTCGATTGGCGCATCGTCCGCTTTGACCCGGATGGCAAAATCGAGCGTGAGATTCGCTTGCCGGTGAAGAACCCGACCAGCTGCGCCTTTGGCGGCGAGAATCTTGACGAGCTTTACGTAACGACGGCCGCTATCGGCTTGACCGACGAGGAAGCCCGAGGGCAACCCTTGGCCGGCGATCTTTTCCGCATCCATACTGGCATCAAAGGGCAGGTCGAGCCCTGTTTCGCCGGTTAACCATGCAGCAGATTGAGCAGATTTCATACAAGCATTTTGGTCGCTGCTATCGCCTCTGCAACGATCAAGTTGATCTGCTGGTCACCAGCGAGTTCGGACCACGAATTATCCGCTTTGGATTCATCGGCGCGGAGAACGAATTTGCCGAGGTCGACTTTTCGCTGGCCATCCCCGGCCATGGCGCCTGGCGGCTGCGCGGCGGGCATCGCTTCTGGCATGCGCCCGAAGATATGATACGAACTTACATCCCGGACGATGAGCCCGTGCATGTGGAAGAACATGGCGGCTTCCTCCGCGTCCGGCAGCCGGTCGAGCCCGGGACGGGGATTTTGAAGGAATTGGATATCTCCCTCGCGCTGGATCGCCCCTCGGCGACAGTCGCGCATCGTCTTCGCAATCACAATCTCTGGTCCGTCGAATTGGCGCCCTGGGCGCTCACGGCAATGCGGGAGGGCGGAACCTGCATCCTTCCCTTGCCCAGCAGAAAGGCGCCTGACCCCGGTGAACTGCCAGAGATAAGCACGATTACGCTCTGGCAATACAGCGACATGTCCGACAGTCGGTTTTGCTGGGGACGCGACTATATTCGCATTCGACATGACCGGGACCAGGACGCGCCGCAGAAAATCGGCGCGCTTGTCACCGATGGCTGGGCGGCGTACCTGCGGCAGAGGAATCTCTTCCTCAAGACTTTCGCTTATGTGGAGGGCGCGAACTATCCCGACCGCGGCTGCTCGGTCGAAGTCTTTTTCAACGACGAATTCCTTGAGCTCGAGACGCTTGGCCCATTGACGCGACTGGAGCCGGGCGCCAGCGTTGAGCATAAGGAAACCTGGCAGCTAATCTGCGATATACCGCCGCTCGAGAACGATGATGACGTCAGCGATTTAATCCTGCCCATCGTTGAAGAGCAAAGGGCAAATGAACCGTAGTAAAGCAGGAGGAAAGCGCATTGCCGGAGAACGACGCCAACTCGATCTTCGAGACTCCCTTCGATAGTCCACTTTATCCGCGTTTCCCAATGGAAATGCGGAACGTGGAAATCATGACGGTTTTCTATCGCACAGACAAAGACGCCGCCCGCCGCCTCATCCCGGCGCCACTCGAGCTGGAGAGCGATATCGTCATCGTGCACATTTATCACATGCACGACGCGGATATGTTCGGCAATTACGACGAGTCGGCAGTGCAGTTGCCAGTCGCTCTACCCGGAACCGGCGTGAGCGGCGCCTATTCTCCCTATCTTTACTTGAGCAGCGTCGGAGCGGTCGCCGTCGGACGCGAGATATATGGACAGCCGAAGAAAGGGGGAGAACCGCGCTTGGAAGTTCGTGGCGACCTCTTTGTTGGCACGGTAAGACGCAACGGCATTGAGGTCATTACCGCCACCATGCCCTATAAGGCGCGCCGTGCGAAACTCTCCGAGATGCTCGAATTCGGCGATTTCCGCACCAACGTCAATCTGAAGATCATCAACGGCGTCGACGGCAAAATCGCCATCCGCCAGCTTACGGCGCGCCGTTTCGAAAATGTTCGCGTGCGCGAATGCTGGTCGGGGTCCGCGACGATTGAACTCCGCCCCAACGCGCAGGCGCCCGTCTATCAGCTGCCTGCGCGCGAGATGATCGCTGGCTTTTACTGGCGTGCGGACTTCGTATTGCCCTGGGGCGAAGTCTTGCACGACTATCTGGCGACGGAAGCCGGCGACGATGCGCCTTAAGGGCAAGGTCGCGCTGGTGACCGGCGCTGGCAATGGCATCGGCAGAGCTGCTTCCCTGGCTTTCGCCGCGGCTGGCGCGGGCGTCTTCGCTGTCGATATCGATGGCGATGCTGCCCTGGCAACAAGAGACGCGATCCGCGCAACCGGTGGCGAAGCGGAGGCCCATCGCGCTGATGTAAGCCAGGCGGCGGAGGCGCAAGCCTACAGTCAGGAAGCGATACGCTACTTCGGGCGCATAGACTGTTTCTTTAACAATGCGGGCATAGAAGGCGTCGTCGCTTCCACCATGGAGTATCCGGAAGATGTCTTTGATCGGGTGATGGCGATCAACCTCAAGGGCGTGTTCCTGGGTTTGAAATATGTATTGCCGCATATGGTTGAAAAGGGTTGCGGGAGCGTCGTGAATGCCGCTTCGGTGGGCGGAGTGGTCGGCGCGCCGGGTCTCTGCGCTTATTCCGCCAGCAAGCACGCCATCATTGGTTTGACGCGCACGGCAGCCGCAGAGGTCGCGCAATACGGCGTGCGAGTCAATGCGATTTGTCCCAGCGCGATAGAAACCCGAATGATTGATTCGCTGGCCGGCATGTATGCGCCGGACGACCCGGATTCGGTGCGCGATCAATTCGTCGCTCGCAACCCGACGCGTCGCTACGGACTGCCAGAAGAAGTAGCGCGGGTTGTCCTGTTTTTGACATCGGATGCGGCGAGTTTCGTCAATGGAGAGGCGCTGATGATTGATGGCGGGCGCACAGCGGTCTAAGCGCCAAAGTTTGTGGTCCGCCGTGATTATTCGAACACAAGGACCGCGTGCAAAGCCAACTCAGGCAGCGTCGTTTGCAGTTTCTCGCCGTTGGTCTCGAAGTCCAGCGCGATATCGGGCGCGATATACACGCGGCTTACCGTGTCTATCGCCATTCTCGATAAATCCAACTCGATGCGTATGTCGCGCAGCGTGATGCCGTTGTCCTGAAACGATGGCTGATCGACGCTGCCGCGATAGCGATTGATCAGATGCACGACGATGCGTCCAGTCTGCTGGTTCAGCACGAGCTCCACGCCGGCGGACGCATTGGTCGACAATACGGGCTGCTCTACGAGATTTGCCGCCAGCGCGCCCATCAGCCGTTTGACCCAGACATTGGGCATGCCCTTCGTCCGCAGCGGCGCGGCGATATAGGTGCAGGTTCCATCGCCAAACTGATTGTGCAGGATGCCGGGCAAGCGCTTGGATTCATCAGGCGCGGCATCGCCCCAGAGAATGGTGGTGGCTTCGGTTCGCCGGGATTCGGGTAGAACAAAATCGTAAAGGACCTGCGCGCTCGTCGGCGCGACTTGCAAGGCGACTTCGTCGATCAGGATCGGCAGCGCCGTCACATCCGCGGCCAGCTCGTCCGCCCCCAGTCGGAGATAGACAAAATCGGCGCCCGCCTCGCGTTGGTAGCTGAGGCCGAAGACATCAGTCAAGCCAAAATCAGCGCGGCGCCGTCCATTTTCGTCCCAGAGCGAACTGCAACCGGAGGCCAGCAGCGCCCCCCCGCCGCGAACGTAGTCGCGCAGCGTTTCCAGTTCAGCGTCGCTGAGCGCCGCCTGATCAGGCAAGACGACAAGTTGGTACGGGCTCAGGTCGCGATCGAGTTGGATGATGTCGTATTGTAGGTGGCGGTCGATCATGGCATCGTGAAAGGCTTCGGCGCCATCCAGCGCGACGCCCCAGCGTTTGGATGCCGTCCGCGGTTTGGGCGCCATCACCAGCCCGATGTCGCTGAAGCCCGGCGCTTCGGTCAGCCAGGGTTCAATCTCGCGAACGGGTTGGAAAACTTCCGCCAAGCCGGCGAATTGGGCGGGATCGCTGGCGCCATCGGCGAAGGGCGCTTGACCGAATACCATGCTGCCGCCATGCGCCAGGGCGATCGCATTCTCGACGCCCAGGAAAGCGGTCGGCTTCTGATCAAAGCCATTCCAGCCGCCGCCCAGCGCCTGACGCGGCAAGGCGCCCGCGGTGAGAATTTCAAATGGCTTGTCGCGTGTTTTCGCCCAGCGCGCGTTGAAGCTCTGACGTACATATTCGGGCGCGTGTCCTTCTATGGAGATGAGGTCGGCGGAATCGATTGGATCGCCCGGCGCGCCGGCGGCATTATAAGTGATGACGGCATCGGGCAGGTAGCCGCGAATGACGGCGTAGGCTTGATTCAGGAAGTCATCAACCTGGCCCGTCATGAATTCGAAGATGCGGTCGGCTTCTTCCGCGGTCGGATTCACGGGCAGCGGCTCTCCGGCAGCGGCTTCAAAAGCCTTTTGCGCGTAGAGCGAATAATCGGGGATCGGATGGGGCGCGATCATCCAGAGATCCTGTTGCACATCGCGGGCGAGCGGGATGATATCGAGCCAGAAGCCATCGACCTCGTAATTCGCCGCCAACTCGTCGAGCTGCTGCAGCGCGAAGTCGGTGTAGGGCGAGCAGATCGAAGCCATATAGAAGGGACGCAGTTTATAGGGGTCGCCCAGATGGTTGACCATGCGCCATTCGGGATGAACGCCAAGCGCGTAGTTGTCGAAGCAAACGCTAAAGTAGGCGATGAGCCGAATGTCGCGCTTTTTCAGCTCCGGCAGCAGCTCGTCCAGGATATTGCGCGGATGCGGCAAGCCCAGCGAACAGGGATAATAACAGGTCCCGTGATGATCTTTGCAGTAGAGTTCGAGGCAATCGATAGCGGCGGCTTCCAGGCTGTCCGCGTATTCGACGGCGTCAAAGCGCGCGCCTTGATGCTGCGCCCATTGGGGCGAAACGTATAACTTGTGCAGCTTGCGGAAGGTCTGTCCGAACCACTTGCTCATGAGAATTGGCCTCCCCAATCGCCGCCGGTCAACGCAGGGCGCCGGCGGTCATGCCTTTGCGGATCTGCTGCTGGAACAAGAAATAGAAGACGAATAGCGGCAGCGCTGTCAGGGTCATAATGGCGAACTGCTGTCCGATCACGCTTTCGGCAGCCATCGACACGGGCCGATAACCGGCGATCGCCAGCGGCAGCGTCCGCACTTGCGGCTGATCCAGCAGCACCAGCGCGAAGAAAAGCTCGCTCCAGATCCAACTGATATTGATGATGGCCATGCTGGCGATGGCGCCGCGCGATACGGGAACAACGACGCGAATAAAGGCGCCAAAGCGCGAGCAGCCATCGAGCAGCGCCGCTTCTTCCAATTCATGGGGGAAGCTCAAAAAGTAGGCGCGCATCAAAATAATGGTGAAGGGCAGCCCCAAGGTCGCGTAGACCAGCATCATGCCGATGTGGCTGTTGCGCAAGCCGAGTTCGCCGGTGAAGAAATACATCGGAATGATCAAGACATGCACTGGCACCGCAAGCGTGAGCAGGAAGCCCTGCTGGGTCGCCGCATTGCCGGGGAAGCGCCCGCGCGCCAGCGAATATCCCGCCAGCCCGGCGACGAACAACAGGATAATCAAGCTGCCCAGCGTGATGGTAAAGCTGTTAATGAAGAAGGTGGAAAAGGGCTGGGCGACGCGATCGCCCTGCCAGACGATGGCGTAGTTTTCGAATTTCAAAGGTTCGGGCAAGGCGAAGGGCGCGTTCAGGATTTGCTTGTCGGTCTTGACCGAGGTGATGAACATGAAGAGGATCGGATAGACCTGCACGATCGCCCAGACGACCAGCAAGATGGTAACCGCTGCGCCCGGCATGCGCTTGACGAGGGGGTGGATCGCGCGGCGCTCGGGATTCATCAGAACTCGACCGCCTCAACGCGCATCAAGCGCTGATAGACGTAGGTAACGGTGAAGATCACGGCGAACATGACGACGGCGACAGCCGAGGCGTAGCCATATTCCTGCTTGCGGAATGCTTCTTTGTAGAGAAAGGTGCCAAGCACCGATGTGCTCTCGGCGGGACCGCCCAGGGTCATCACCCAAACCAGGTCAAAGACCTTCAGCGAGAAGATGAATTGCAGTACGCTGATGGAAATGAGCACCGGGCGTATGAGCGGCAGGGTGAGATAGCGGATGCGCTGGCTTTCGCTGATGCCATCCAGCGAAGCCGCTTCGTGCAGATCTTCCGGGATGTTCTCAATCGCCGCCAGGAGAATGATCATGGGGAAGCCGGAGAATTGCCATACGGCGACAGCGATGACCGAGCCCAGCGCCGTTTCGCGGCTGGCGATCCAGGTGCCTTCGAGATGGGCCAAGCCGATGCTGCGCAGCATGACGTTTAACATGCCGAAGTTCTGTTCATACATGCGCACCCAGAGCGCGGCAGTCACCGCCATTGGCAGCATCACCGGCAGATAAAAGATGAAGCGATAAATGGCGGCGCCCCGAACGCGGCGGGCGATCGCCATCGCCAGCAGCAGCCCAATGCCGACAGTGCCGACCATGGAGAAGACGGCGAAGGTCAGCGTATGCGAGAGGGCGCCCCAAAAGAAGCGGTCGTCGAAGAGGTCTTCAAAGTTTTCCAGCGCGATGTATTCGCGGGGCCGTAAGCCGTTCCACTCGTAGAATGCCAGCTCCAAAGACTGGATGAGCGGCAGCGCCATGAACATCAGCAGCATGATGGCCGCCGGCGCGAGGAAGAGGTACCAGATCAGATTGCGGCGGAAGTTCATGCGGTGAATGCTGACCCAATTCTTGGCGTAAAATTGTAGGGGCGACCAAACCGCAGTGTCTACGCGCGGCGCCGGGTCGCCCCTACGCACGGTTAAATGGTAGAGTATCGGACAAGCCCTACAGAATCGTTGACCTCGAACTGCGGGCGCTAACCTTCGCGCGCTTCTTCGGTCGCTTCTTGCACCATCTCGGCCGCTTCTTCTGGCGTGATCACGCCGTTCAGCAGCAGATCGCAGGCTTGTTTCAGCGCCGAAAGCACATCGGGCGGCACGTTGGCTTCATAGAGCGATGGCGCGCCCATGGCGGCGACATCAGCGACTTGCTGGGCTGATTCGGGCGTCAGGATTTCGGCGACTGCCGCTTCGGGGATGTCGGAACGTCCCGGCGTAATCCGCGACGCGCGGGCATAGGTCTCGACGCCGGCCGCCGAGCCGAGGTAGGCGACGACCTTGAGCGCCGCTTCCTGATTCTCGCGGTTGAAGACGATGAAGCAGTTGGGGATCCAACTGCCGACCGGTCCGTATGGCTCGATCATGTCGTCATCGTACCAGGGGTAGTAGAAATACCCCCAGTCGAAATCGACCTCGTTGCCCAAGCTGCCGGAAGCCCAGGAACCCATCTGCCACATGGCGGCGCTGCCGCCGGTGAAGAGGCCCTGACCCTGACCGTATTCGGTATGCCCGGCGAAGCCATCCGCCAGCAGTCCGCGGTCGACCATTTCTTTCATCGTCTCGAAGATGCGTACGCCGTGCGGATCGGTCCATTTGTACTCGTTGGCCCAGTCCGGCGAGCCGGGATTGGCGTTGAGCATGAAGGCGCGGTATTCATCTTCGGTCCAGGAGCGCATCATCAGCGCGTCCGGCAGGTGGTTGACCAAGCCCCAATCGTAGAGGTTGACCATCGGCTGATAGCCGCCAGCGCGCACCATGTCCGCGACCTCGTAGAGTTCTTCCCAGGTTGTCGGTACTTCGGCGCCCACCTCGGCGAAAATGTCCTTGTTGTAATAGATATAGGGCGTCCAGACAACATCGATATTGACGCCGTAGATGCTGCCGTTGGGTTCGGTGTAAAAGTCAAGCGTGCCCTGGGGGAAGGCGTCGTACCAGCCTTCAGCCTCGTAGAGATCGTCCAGCGCTACCAGCAGATCGGCTTCGATCATGTCCTTGTACTGGAAGGAGCGCGAGCACCACCACCAAGTCAGATCCGGTCCGTTGGCATCGGCGAACATGGTCGTTGGCGCCGTCGCCTGCCAGTTGACTTCGTCCGCCTGGATTTCCAGCTCGACCTGGATGTCCGGGTTATTCTCGTTCCAGACCGAGATCGCCGCCTGCAAGCCTTCCGCTACCGGACCAGCGAGACCGGTCATGCGCAAGGTCATGGCGTCTTGGGCGGAGACCGCGGCGCTGTCAAGCATCGCCAGCATCAGCGCTGTGAGCAGCAGCAAGACGAATTTGGAACTCTGCAATTTCATTTCTTCTCTCCTTGGAAAAACATTGCTTGATTAAACAGAAGCTTGTGTGAGCCGCTTGGCTCAAGGTTTCAGCCAGTCTCTGAGCGCACCTCCTCTTCCCGCTGCGGCAATTCCTTTGCGCTTTCAATAACCTAATGTTACCCCGCCATCGACCTCAATGGCGACACCGGTGACATAAGAGGCCAAGTCCGAAGCCAGGAACAACGCCGCCTTGCCGATTTCATCAGCCGCCGCGATTCGGCCTAGCGGATGGATCGAATCGACATAGGCGCGCGCTTCGGCTTCATCGGGCTGCAAGGCGAACCATTGGTTCACCAGCGGCGTCTCCACCCAACCGGGGCAGATGCAATTGACGCGAATGCCATAGGGCGCCAGATCCAGCGCCAGGTTTTTGGTCATGGCGATGATGCCGCCTTTGGAGGCGGAATAGGCGCCCGATTTGCCCTGCCCGACCAAGCCAACCATCGAGCCCATATTGACGATGGCGCCGCGCGTCTCTTTGAGATGGGGCAGCGCCGCCTTGCTGACCAGGAAGACGCCTTTCAAGTTGGTATCGATAATCCGCGACCAGTCGGCTTCGTCCGCTTCTTCGATTCCCTTGCCATCGTGCGTGCCGGCATTGTTGACCAGAATATCGATCTTGCCGAATTCCCCGGCGATTGCGGCGATGGCGGCATCGACCGCGGAGGACTGGCTCACATCGGCGATGAAGGGTTGCGCCTTGATGCCCTGCGACCGCAACTGCTCTGCCGCGCTGTTCAGCGCCGCTTCGTCAATATCCCAAAGCGCGATTGCAGCGCCGGCCGCGCCCAAAATCCGCGCGCAGCCCAAGCCGATGCCCTTGGCGGCGCCAGTCACCACAGCGACCCGCTCAGCCAGGATCGGACCGGCGCCCCCCGCCAACGAGTGAGATTCCGTCATGTATGGTCGCCAATCGGCAGATTGCATGTCGGCAGATTCTAAATCGTCCTGCGAATTTGTCAACAAACAAGCGAGCGCGCGCGGCGCGTTTGACTTGTAGCAGGGTCATGGGTATCCTCGTGCCATTGTTGGCATGGTACAGTTGGGTCACTGCCAGCGGCGATGATCGACCGTCGCGCGCAAAGGCGAGGTAAGCTCAAATTGCGAAATCGTTTCAGTCTGGTTGACAAGATAGCAGTCGTTACCGGCGCCGCATCGGGCTTGTCCCAGGCGATTGCTATTGGCTTCGCCGAAGCCGGCGCCGACCTTGCGCTGGCCGATATCAATCCCGATGGGCTGCATGAAACTGCCAAAAGCGTGCGCGCCGCGGGTCAAAAGGCGGAAGTCTGCCTCTGTGACATTTCGGACGCCGCCGCAGTCGAGCAGCTTTTCGAGCGCGTCGATGATGCCTATGGTCGGGTCGATATCCTGCTCAACGGACCTTTTGCCTTCAATCGCGAGAAGCCGGAAGAACTGACCCTCGAGGACTGGAACGATGCAATCGCCGTCTGCTTGACCGGATTCTTCACTTGCGCCCAGCAAGCCGGGCGGCGCATGATTGAGCGGGGCATGGGCGGCAGCATCATCAGCATCGGCTCCATCGCCGGCGCCACCGCTCTCGGGCGCGGCAATTTCGTCTATAGCGTGGCGAAAGCCGGCGTCCACCAGATGACGCGCGAGTTGGCGGTGGAATGGGCGGGACACGGGATTCGCGTCAACGCGCTGCTGCCGGCGCAGATGCGGACGCCATCGGTCGCGCGCTGGCTGGAAGACCCGGCGACCGATAAGGAGCTGGTGGCGCATCTGCTCAAGGGCATCCCGATGAATCGGCTCGGCGAAGCGGAAGACATCGTAGGACCGGCTGTCTTCCTGGCCTCGGACGCGGCCGCCTTCGTCAGCGGGACCTTGCTGCCGGTCGATGGCGGCAACCTGGCGCTGAACGCCGGCGGGAGCCATACATGGTGAGAGGGTGCGGAGAAGCGCGCAGAATCAAGAAAGTCCTGTGTCAGTTGGTTGGAAATTCACGGCAAGAGCGGGCAAGCCACCGGCTCGCCCATACAACGTTTCAGATATTTTAGGAATTTCTTTTGAGCCCGTCGGCATCATCAATTGCGCGGCGCCTCTGGAGTGAACCATCATGACCACCGTAGTCGTCGCGCATGAGACCTATGTCATTTCCGAACTTGAAATCGACGCCTTTCAAGCGATCGGCGCCACGGTCGTGCAGACTGGAAACCTTGAGTCAAAGGACGCCCGCGAAAAGGCTCGCGCAGCTGACGCGTTGATGGTGACAATCCAGACTGTAGATGCCGAGCTCATCAACTCGCTTGAGCGCTGCCAGATCATCGCGCGGGTGGGCGCGGGCTTGGACGCCATCGACATTCCGGCCGCGACGGCGCGCGGCATCTGGGTGACCAATGTCGCCGATTATTCGATCGACGAAGTATCGACGCATGCAATCGCCTTGCTGCTGAACCGGGCGCGGCGGCTGCCGAAGATGTTCGCCTCCGTCAAGGCGGGCGCCTGGTATGACGCAAACGCGATCGAGCCGGCGCCCCGTTTGCAGGGGCAAATACTGGGGATCATTGGCTACGGACGCATCGGACGGACGGTGGCGGTCAAAGCGCGGGGACTTGGTCTGGAGGTTATCGTTTACGACCCGTTCATCGAGATTGAGGCGGCGCGGGACAGCGTCAAGCAGGTCGACCTGGATACCTTGCTGGCTAGCGCTGAATTCATTTCGCTGCATACGCCGCTAAGCGACTCTTCGCGGCATATTATCAACGCCGCCTCGCTGGATAAAATGAAGCCGAGCGCTTATCTAATCAATACCGCGCGCGGCGAATTGATTGACGAAAGCGCGCTGCTCGACGCAGTGCGTAGCGGGGGCATCGCCGGCGCCGCCCTTGATGTGCTTTCGATAGAGCCGCCGCCGTCCGATTTTCCCTTGCTGCACGACGAGCGCATAACGATCACGCCGCATGCTGGCTGGTATTCGGAAGCGTCGAAGCAGGATGTGCGGGTCAAGGCGAATGAGGATGTGGCGCGCGTATTAACGGGCAAGGCGCCGCGATCGCCGGTGAACGATCCAACTTACAGTGCTTAGCGGACTGGCAAAAGGAGAATGCAGTTGGTAATGGACGAAACCACACTCAGCGCCGAGAAGCTATTGGCGCAATACCGCATGATGGCGCTCATCCGCCGGACGGAAGAACAGCTTGCGCGGTCGCATCAGATGGGGCTGGTGCCCGGTCCTTGCCACACCTATGTCGGCGAAGAGGCAATCGCGACCGGCGTTTGCGCCAACCTGCGCGACGATGACGTCGTTTTCAGCACGCATCGCGGGCATGGGCACGCCTTAGCGAAGGGCGTCAGTCCGCGCGCGGTGGCGGCTGAGCTCTTTGGCAAGGCGACCGGCTGCTCTCAAGGTCGCGGCGGCAGCATGCATCTCTTCGCGCCCGAAATCGGCTTGATGGGCACAAGCGGCATCGTCGGCCCCAGCATCTTGCAGGGGGCGGGCGCCGGTTACAGCTTCAAGCTGCTCGGCGCGGACCAGGTGAGCGTCGCCTTCTTCGGCGATGGCGCCGTCAGCAATGGCGCCTTCCACGAAGGATTGAACCTGGCCGCCATCTGGGACCTGCCGGTGATATTCGTCTGTGAAGACAATATGTACGCCACCGAAGTCGCATTTCGCGATGCGACACGGGTGCAGGATGTCGCGGAGCGCGCCAGCGTCTCCTACGATATGGTGGCGGTCTGCGTTGACGGAAATGACGTGCTGGCGGTGCATAAAGCGAGCGAAGTGGCGGTCGCCCGGGCGCGGGCGGGCGAAGGTCCGTCGCTCATCGAGTGCAAGACCTATCGCACCCGCCCTCACGCCGAGGGCATGCGCGATGGCGGTTACCGAACCGACGAGGAGATGGCCGCCTGGAAGCAGCGCGACCCGATCGCGTCCTATGGCGCCTGGCTGACTGAGAACGGTCATGCCAGCGAAGGCGACCTGGAAGCGATCGAGGCTGAGATCAGAGCGACAGTGGACGACGCCATTGAATTCGCTCGCTCTAGCCCCTTCCCCGATCCGGCGAGCGCGTCCGATTTCATCTTCAGCGAGCAGGTGTAGCGTTATGAGAGAGATCACATACACAGAAGCGGCGCGGGAAGCGCTGGCGGAGCAGATGGCGGTCGATCCGAGCATTTTTGTCGTCGGCGAAGGCATTGGCGAGCGCGGCGGCAACTTCAATACGACCCTGGGTTTGTACGAGAAATATGGTCCCATGCGCCTGCGCGATACGCCGATTGTCGAACGCGGATTCGTCGGCATGTGCGCCGGCGCCGCCATGACAGGAACCCGTCCAGTCGTTGATTTCATGTTCATCGACTTCATCCTTGATTCCATGGGCGAGCTCTTGAATCAGATCTCTAAGATTCAGTATATGAGCAGCGGGCGCATCAAAATGCCCATTGTCCTTCGCGGCTGCATTGGCATCGGCGGCGCCGCCGCCACCCACCATTCCGGCAGCTATTATCCGCTCTTTGTGCATATCCCCGGTTTCCGCGTCGCCCTGCCCTCTACGCCCTACGATGCCAAGGGCTTGCTGAAGACGGCGCTCACCGGCGACGATCCGGTGCTCTTTCTCGAGCATAAGCTGCTGCTGAACCGGCGGGGGCCGGTGCCAGAAGAAGAATACAAACTTCCCTTTGGGCAGGCGGCGGTCGCGCGCGAGGGGAGCGATGCGACGGTAGTGGCGCTCGCCGTCATGGCGCCCAAGGTGCTGGCAGTCTGTGACGAGCTGGCGAAAGAGGGCATCGATATCGAGGTCATCGACCCGCGCACGCTGGCGCCGCTGGATATGGGCACGATACTGGAATCGCTGCGGAAGACGGGCCGGCTGCTGATCGCGGATGAGACCTTCGGTCCCTGCGGGATCGGCGCCGAGATCAGCGCGCAGGTGATGGAACAAAGCTTCGACGATCTCGACGCGCCAATTGCGCGGCTGAATGGCGTCCACACGCCGACGCCCTACAGTCCCTCATTGGAAAGCGCCATCATTCCCGACAACGCGGCGATTGCAACGGCGATTCGCGATCTGGTCGCCGAATAGGGGGAACTGAATCATGGCGATCGAAATTGTAATGCCGAAGCTCGGCTGGACGATGGAAGAGGGCATCCTTGATGAGTGGATCAAGCAAGATGGCGAGGAAGTAGCGCCGGGCGATATCATTTTCGTCGTCGAAAGCGACAAAGCGCTGCAAGAAATTGAAGCCTTCGATGGCGGCATCTTGCGCATCGCGCCGGATGCGCCACCGGTCGGCTCGACAGTGAAGATCGGCGAAGTGCTGGCTTATCTCTTGCAGCCGGGCGAAACGCCACCCTTTGCGCCTACTGCGCGCGATGCGATCGGCGACAGGAGCGCTGCGCCAGCGATTGATGTATCCGAGCGCGCGGCGACGCCGCCGGTCGCGAAATCGGTCAGACGGTCGCGGAGAGGCGGACCGGCGATCAGCCCGCGGGCGAAGCGGGTCGCGCTGGAATTGGGCGTCGACTGGTCTGCGCTGACAGGCAGCGGGAGCAGTGGGCGCATCATCGAACGCGATATACGAGCCCGCGCCGAAATGCTCGCGACAGCGGAAGCGGAAATTAACATCACGCCGGTCGCCCGCCGCGTGGCGCAGGAAGCCAACATCTCGCTAGATGAGCTGGCGGCGCATTACCCCGAAGAACGTGTCACGCGCGCTGATGTGGAAAAGCTGGCGGCTGAAAGAGAGCCAATCGCGACATCCGCAGGTCAGCCGCTTACGCGAATCCGCCAACTGACGCGCGACCGCATGGTCGAAAGTACGCGAACGACGGCGCCTGTCACACTCGCCACCGAAGCCGATGCGACCGAGCTCTTTCAAATGCGGCAGAAGCTCAAAGCCGACGGCAGTGCAATTGTGCCGACCTATACGGATTTGCTGGTGAAACTGGTCGCGGCGGCGCTCGCGGAACACCGGACGCTTAATGCCACCCTCGACGGCGACGAACTGCTGCTGCACAGCGCCATCGATATCGGCATCGCCGTGGATAGCGAGCGCGGTCTACTCGCTCCGGTCATTCGCGATGCCGACCGGCTCTCGCTGCTGGAATTGGCGTCTGTAAGCGCCGATCTCGTTTCGCGGACGCGCGACGGGACCATCAGCGCGGAAGACTTGCAGGGCGGGACCTTTACCATCAGCAACCTGGGCATGTATGATATCGACGCCTTCACGCCGATCATCAACCTGCCGCAGTGCGCGATATTGGGCGCGGGGCGGATCGCGCCAAAGCAAGTTGTCGTCGATGCGGAAGCGGAACGACTCGCTATCAGGCAGATGATGTCGTTGAGCCTGACATTTGATCATCGCGCTGTCGATGGCGCGCCCGCCGCCCGCTTTTTGCAGCGCGTCAAGCATTATGTGGAAACGCCCTATCTCTGGCTGGTCAATTGACGAACGAGGAGTGAAAAAGTGAAATTGGTGACCTTTCAGCAGGACGGAGCGCTAATTCCCGGTGCATTGACCGTCCGCGATGGACGCGATGTGGTTGTGGATCTGGCGCGAGCCGATGCATCGCTGCCCAATAGTGTGCGCGGCATACTTGAAGGCGGATCATCAGCCCTGGCGAAAGCGGAAGCAGCCGCCACGTCCGCGACCCATGTGCTGGACGCCGCTTCGGTTAAGTTGGCGGCGCCCATCCCCAATCCCGGCAAGATCCTCTGCATCGGCTTGAATTACGCCGATCACGCCGCCGAATCCGGGCAGCCCCTGCCCGATTACCCGATCGTCTTCAGCAAATACAGCAACACGGTCATCGGCAGCGGCGAAGCCATCATCCTGCCACGAGTGACCGACAAGGTCGATTATGAAGCCGAACTCGGCTTTGTCATCGGGATAGGCGGCCGCCACATCAGCGAAGCCGAGGCGCTGGATCATGTCGCGGGATACATGCCGATCAACGATGTCAGCGCGCGCGATTATCAAGAGCGGGTCAGCCAATGGACGATGGGCAAGAGCTTCGACACCTTCGCGCCGATGGGTCCGGCGCTGGTCACGGCTGACGAGGTGGGCGATCCGCATTCGCTCGCCATTCGGCTGTGGATTGGCGACGAGGCGCTGCAAGACTCCAATACCAGTCAGTTGATCTTCAGTGTGCCCAAGCTGGTGGCGGATATCAGCGAGGTCATGACGCTGGAGCCGGGCGATATCGTATCTACCGGGACGCCACCGGGCGTCGGCGCGGCGTGCACGCCTCCACGCTTTTTGCGAGCGGGCGAGACCTGCAATATCGAAATCGAGAAGCTGGGGATCTTGAGCAATCCGATCGTCGCTGAAAGATAGCGAGCCTGTTACGCTGACGGTCCCGGCGTTCCACCGGCGTTCAGCGCCAGGTTGCCGCCGTCGAAAGGAATCAAGGCGCCGGTGATCCAGGACGATGCGTCCGCTGCCAGAAAGACAGCCAAGCCGGCGATGTCCTCGGGCCGCCCCAGGCGGCCAATCGGAATGCCGGAAAGAAACCGCGCCTCCAATTGATCATCGGCTTTCATGCGCGCTTCCAAACCGGGATTGATCACCTGCGCCGGTAGAATCGCGTTGACGCGGACGCCGCGGCCGCTCCACTCCGTGCTCAGTTCGCGCGTCATCTGGGCGACGCCGCCCATGCCAACGCTATAAGGGAAATTGCCCCGCCCCAAAGCGCTGACGCCGCCGATTGAGCACATATTGATGATGCTGCCCGCCCCCGCCGCCAGCATCCGCCGACCAGCCTCCTGGCAGCAGCAGAAGCGCGCCACCGTCAAACCGTGGATCACGTCCGCCATCAGCGCCAAATCGATATCTTCGGGCTTGGCAAGTTGCCCCGGTCCGGCGACATTTGCGAGCACGTCTATCCGTCCGAATTCGCTATCGAGCCGCGCAAACATCGCGCGGATCTGCTTGATGTCGGTCACATCGCAGGGTACGGGCAGGGCGCGCCGCCCCAGCGCCTTGATTTCGGCGGCCGTCGCGCTTAAGCCAGCGACATTGATATCGGCAATCAGCAGATCGGCGCCGGCCGCGGCGAAAGCGAGCGCCATGGCCCGTCCCATTCCGCTAGCGGCGCCGGTGACAAGGGCGACGCGTTCGTCTAGGCTGAAGAGTTCTTGGATCACGGGGATCTCCCGGAGGCGCTCCTAGAATTGCCGAGCGTTTTGCCGGTTATTTCACCACAGTTGAGAAAACTTCACCACTGAGGAAAGGAGGAAACACAGAGGGCACAGAGGAAAATGGGCGACCTGACAACTAACCCGCACAGGCTTGTCCGCTACTATGTCAATTCAAATCAATGAAATTCGAAACAGGGTTCTGCGAGGGCGAGAACACACGCCAAATTTGAGGCAGGGTCTACGGGCATCTGACAACGCAAGCGGTAGTCTTGCCGCCGCGCCGAGGCTGCACACGCATTAACCATCGAGATAGCTCGAAAATCGTCGTTGCAGCGTCGACTGAGTTTTATGCGTCCATCCCTCTGCGCCCTCTGTGTTTCCTCGATTCCTCTGTGGTGAAGCCTTTGTACACCTTTGCTCTGCGCAGTGTTGGAAGCGAGCCTGCAAGTTGCGGACAAGCCTTACAAACTGTCGCTAATCTAGGGCTTCAGGTATGCCCCGGGAATGCGCGAGCCCTCGTATTCGGCATTGGGATCGCGTTCGAGGATCCCCGGTGGAATCTCGCCACGCCAGTAGTCGGGAATTGTGCCGGTCGGGCGGCGATGCCAGCTGAGCACCAGCGTGCGCCGCTGCTCGGTGAAGTTTTTGCCGGCCGCATGCAGGATGCGCGCGTCCATCAAAGCGAGGTCGCCCGCTTTCACCTCCACATAGGCTTGCTCAGGCGCATCGCTGAACATAATCGGGTCGTCATCGTCCACAAAGCGCGCGCCTTGCTCATGGGCGGGCACAAGCTGGTCGTGAATGGGAAAGCGCCGCAGATGGCTGCCCGGGATCACCTTCAAGCAGCCATTTGATACCGCCGTGTCGCTGAGATAATAGCTGAGCGACATGAATTCGGGCCAGGGCGACAGGCTCAGCGGGTCGTTCCACCACATCCAGTCTTGATGCCAGTACAGCGGTGGACCGCCCGGTTCCTTGGTCAAAATAATCACTTCCGCTGGCCGGTCGCGGTCGGGCCGAAAGTCGCCGAAACCCATCGCGGCGAGAGCTGCGTATGCGGGCTCCCAGGTGAGCAGCTTTTTGATCAAGGCGTTGTCTACCGCCGCGACCTTGATGTGCTGGCCCTGAAAGCGGTGCTCGGGCGCCTCTTCATGCGCCGCGATCAGCCGCTCGGTTTCGGCGCGCAATGCATCGAGAAAGTCTTCCGGCAGGATGTTTTCGATCAGCACATAACCGTCGCGCAGCATTTGCTCGCGTTTGGCGCGCGCGACATCGGGTGTGAGCATGGATTGCCCTCCTCGCTTGGTTGGTCGTCCATGTCTGATTCATAACCTAGCTGGGGCGTGATTGCAAGTGCGCCCGGGTGGCGGCGGGGGAGATAGGATATTTTTTACCACCGAGGTCGCCGAGTTTTATTGAGTTAAGGGAGGTTTTTTTCACCACAAAGGATGCAGAGGGAACACAGAGAATACCGAGCGTTCTGCGCTACAGTGGCACAGAGGAATATGGGCGAGCCAAGGCGCGCGCAGGTCGCGTAGGTCGCGTAGACACTGACCGCCGACACTGACCGCCGGTCGCCCCTACTGCACTTGGGTGTGGCGGGAGGGCGACACTTGTGTCGCCCCTACGGATTTCGACGGGGGGCGGGGTTGGCAAAACGCGCGGGCGGCTCAAATGTCGATACTAGCGCGAACCACCCTTTCTTCGGTATGGTAACAGCAACAAGCGGATCAGCCTTCGTTCGTCGACATTGGAGTTTCTGAGCCTGCGCCAAGAAATGAAGCGGAGACAGACATGACAAACGCGCCAATTCTCATACGCTATCAGCAGCCAGGCGAGGGAGCGCGGCTGGGCGTGCTGCGCGGCGAGGCAGTGCATGACGTGAGCCAGGCATTCCCCTCGCTGGCCGAGTTTTTCCGTGATTCCTGCGGGGTGGTCGAACGCGCCATCGCCGCCGTGACCGCCGCCGCCGATGCGTCGTCGCGCCGCTTCCCGGCAAGCGAGCTCGACAATGCGCCCGCCGCCGATACGAGGCATTGGCTGCCGCCGCTGGATGAGCAGGAGGTGTGGGCGGCTGGCGTCACCTACCTCGACAGTCGCAAGGCGCGCCAGGAGGAAGCGGTTGATGGCGGCGATGTTTACGCGCGCGTCTACAGCGCCGAGCGGCCCGAGATTTTCTTCAAGGCATCAGCCAAGAATACGGTTGGGCATCTGGACGCGGCCGGCTTCCGCGCCGACTCAAGCTGGAATGTGCCGGAGCCGGAGTTGGCGCTGGTCGTCAATCCGGCGCTGGAGATGCTCGGCTTCACCATCGGCAACGATATGAGCAGCCGCGAAATTGAAGGCGAGAATCCGCTCTACCTGCCGCAGGCGAAGGTCTACACCGCCTCCTGCGCCCTCGGTCCCGGCATTCTGCTCGCGCCCTCCGACGAATGGCTGGATACCACGATTCGGCTTGTCATCAGCCGCGCCGGCGCGGAAGTCTTCAGTGATTCAGTATCGACGAGCCAGATCAAGCGGACCATCCCGGAGCTGATTGATTATCTGGGGCGCAGCAATAGCTATCCCGGCGGCGCTTATTTGTTGACCGGCACCGCAATCGTGCCGCCAGCCGAATTTACGCTGCAGCCGGATGATGTCGTCAGCATCACCATTGACGGAATCGGCACGCTGCAGAACCGCGTCATCGAGGTTTGAGGCGCCCGAGATGGCTCGCCACGTCGAATTGGCGAATTTGGTCTTGCCGGAGTTCGGGCTGCCTACGACTCAGCCGCTCATTCCACTAGAGACCTACCAGGCGCGCATCGACGCCGCCATGACGCGCGCGTCCGCCGCCGGCTACGAGGCGCTGCTCGTCTATGGCGACCGCGAGCACTTCGCTAATTTAGCGTACCTGACCGGATACGATCCACGTTTCGAAGAAGCGCTGCTGATCCTGCTGCCGGGGCGAAAGCCGACGCTCCTCCTGGGCAATGAGGGCATGAGCTACAGCGGCGTCTCGCCGCTTGATCTCGACCGAGTACTCTATCAAAGCTTCAGCCTTTTGGGTCAGCCGCGCGGCGAAAGCCCAATGTTGAAGGACGTTCTCAAGGCGGCCGGTATTCGCGGGGGGCAATGCATCGGCATCGCCGGCTGGAAATCTTTTGATCGGCGCGAAGCGAGCGATCCCGCGCGCGCTTTGGAGATTCCCGCATTTATCGTCGAAGCCTTGACGGAACTCGTCGGCAAGCACGATCGGCTCTTCAACGCGAGCGACATTTTCATGAGCCCGTCTGATGGATTGCGCGCCATCAACGATGTCGATCAACTCGCCTATTTTGAGTTCGCCGCCACCTACACATCTCAGGCGGTACGCAACCTGATCTTCGGCGTCGAAGCGGGCATGAGCGAGCTTGACGCGGTCGCGTTGATGCGGCTGACTGGCTTGCCGCAGTCCTGTCATTTGATGTTTTCCAGCGGCGAGCGCGCCGGCCTCGGTTTGGCCAGCCCGTCGCTGCGTCGCTTGCAAGCGGGCGATCCGGTCTTCCTGGCTTATGGCATTTGGGGCGCGCTCAATGCTCGCGGCGGCTGGCTGGCGCATGACGCCAATGACTTGCCTGCGGCTGTGCGTGATTACCTTGACAAACTGGTCGCGCCATATTTCCGCGCCATCGTTGAATGGTACGAAGCCATCGGCATCGGCGTGACCGGCGGCGAATTGCACCGCATCATCGAGACGCATCTGGGCGATCCCTTCTTCGGCATCGGCTTGAACCCCGGGCACCTAATTCACCTGGACGAATGGGTGCATTCGCCGATTTACGCCGGCGCCGAGATCCCGTTGCGGTCGGGCATGGCGCTCCAAGTCGATGTCATCCCGGCGACGCATTCGCCCTACCACACGACCAACATTGAAGACGGCATCGCCCTCGCCGACCGCGACTTGCGCCTGGCATTCTGGCGCAAATATCCGGCCGCCTGGGACCGCATTCAGCATCGGCGCAATTTCATGCGTCACGCGCTGGGAATCAAGCTCAAACCAGAAGTGCTGCCTTTCTCGAATATGCCCGCGTGCCTGCCGCCCTTTTGGCTGTCGCCGGGGCGGGCGATGCGGGCGGTGTAGCCACCCCCACCCCAACGCTTTAGGTCGGGGAAATTTTGTACGCGCATATGACATTTAGGGGGAGGATTGACAAGAGTGAAAATCACTCGGATCGAAACACTGCAATGGAAAGCCTATCCGCGCCTGCTCACCGTTCGCGTCCATACCGACAGCGGGCTCATCGGCTTGGGCGAAACGGTCGACAAGGTCCCCGGAGCCAAAGCGGCCCTGCACGGGACGATCGCGCCGCTCGTCTTGGGTCAGGACCCGCTCGATATCGAGGGACTCTGGCGCTTTGTGATGGATAACATCATGTACCACGGTTATGCCGGCGCCGAGACGCGCGCGCTTTCCGCCTTTGAGGTCGCCCTCTGGGACATCATGGGCAAGCGCTACGACGCGCCGCTTTATCACTTGCTGGGCGGTCTTACCCGCGACGAAATCCCCACCTACAATACCTGCCTCAGTTTCGGTCGGATTCGAGATTATGAAGCCTGGCACGAAGACGCGGGCGCGCTGGCGCGGAGCCTGCTCGCCGACGAGATCTACGCCATGAAAATCTGGCCCTTTGATCAGTTCAGCGAGCGCAGCTTTGGCCAGCGCATCACGACAGCCGAAATCGAAAAGGGGCTGATCCCGATCAAGCAGATCCGCGACGCCGTTGGCGATCAGATGGAGATCGGCATCGAATGCCACTTTCGCTGGAATCGCGTCAGTATGGAGCGGATCGCCCGCGCCCTCGAGCCATACAATATCCTCTTCCTGGAAGATGTGATGCCGGCTGTTTATCCGGACGAGATCAAAGCGCTGGCCGAGCGCAGCACCATCCCCATCGTCGGCTCGGAACTGCTGATGACCCGTTGGCAACTGCGCGAATGGCTGGAAAAGCACGTTTCGCAAATCGTCATGACCGACGCGGTCTGGAATGGCGGCATCGCCGAGACGCGCAAGATCGCGGCGCTGGCGGAGACCTTCGGCCTGCCGCTTGTGCTGCATAATGTCGCCGGCCCCATCTGCCACGCCGCTTGCATGCACCTCGGCGCCCATATCCCCAACCTCTTCTACGTCGAGTCCGCGCGCGCTTTCTATCGCGAGTACTTCACCGCGCTCTCGGACTTGTCGCCGACCGTCCGCGATGGCCATCTGGATATCCCCGAGGGACCGGGCTTGGGCATAACGTTATTGGAGTCAGCCTTGGAACGCGACGACGTAATCCGCGAGGTTTCCGCAGGCGAAGGCTTGGCGCGGGGCCGCCGCGCCATGGGCGATCACTGGGCGGTTGAGGAGATTCGCTGAAGTTGATTAAGTATCGGATTAAATAACACGACATTATCTATGTCAGAGAAAAGAACAGCATTACCATGGGCTCTCACCACAGACAGTATTACGTTAAGCCGTCATTCATATTACGAGTCGATTGATAAACTTCAATGCGTTCAACTGCTCACTGGTAGAGAGCGTACAGTTGAACTGGGGCGAGTTCGTTTTCCGGGTCAGCTTGCAGAACTATTTTCAGTAATTCACGCGCAGTATCAAAGTTCCCCAGCCCCATTTCGATCGTAGCCATATCAATGGCAATAAAATGCATATTAGGAGCCATTTCGTACGCTCTTGCGAAATCTTCATTCGCGCCTGATCGATCCAATTCGCCCACCCATTTCATCAGGCCGCGGGCTCGATACAACTCAGGGCTGTCAGGATCATATTCTAGTGCTTCTCGCACTACGCTATCGGCCTGATCTAAATTCCCCAGACTCAAGTATGCCTCAGCCAAATAAGCTCGCGCACGGCTGTTCTCATAATCGAGTTCCAAAGCATGCACTGCGCTAGAAATCGCTTCCCCGGCCCGACCGTTCCAATCCAAGGTCCACGCACGAATTGCCCAGGCTTCCGAGGAAAAAGGATCGGCGTTAATTGCTTGTTCAGCATACACTAACGCTTCCTCCGGGCGATTCTGATTTATTAGACCGAGGGCAATCCGCCGATAAAGTTCAGGCCTGTTGGGGAAAAAAGCGGCGATTTCTATGTAGATATCTAAGGCCTCATTCAAAGCGCCTCTGTCCCAATAGCTGTCTCCCACGAGCATCCAATTTGTGTAGTCCGTTGTAGGAGTTGGCGAGGGCCCAATGGCAGTTGCGGCACGATTCTCTAAGGTGTAAATGGCATTCTGAACGGCTTCTTCTACAACGGGCGCAATCACCGATCTATTGGCAAAAACAGCAATGCCGGACACAATTAATAGAAGCATCATCACATAGAAGAGTAGCCGACGTCCAGAAATGATACGGCGCCGCGGAACACCTCGATAACGTCTTGGGGTGCGAATCTGCATGACATCTTAACTTCAGGCTGATTGACAGAGAAAATGACCGGGAAATAAAAGTCTGTGAAGAAGCGAATGGCAAAATAAGATAAAATTCTGAGAAATTAAAGGAACACATCCCGCTGAGTTCACGGGATGTGTTGATTTTGCTTTCAGGTTACAATGCTAGGCATTATAACTACAAGTTCTGCTTCCGCGGATGTGGCGACCGTGAGAGTAATGAAAGTTGTACTTTACTGTCACTTTAGCCCGGTTGCCGTTAACGGATTTCGAGACGCGCACGTTACTAAATTCCCCACCTCCTCGCGCACGCGCATGTGGACTTCCTACGTTGAAAAAACCGAAGCTAGTACCATTACTTGAGTACTCAACGTCAACGTGAATCTCCCCCTGAGCGCTTGTAGATGTCCGCACATAGACATTACACGAGCTCGTTGTCGTGTCAGGTCCACCTCCTGCGTAGACGTTAGATACAATCATCAGTGAGAGAAATACAGAGAATAGTACAGCAATTATACGTTTCATGGTACCTGTTCCTCCTCACAAGTCTAAGATCGGAAAGCAAATGCGGCCTATATTTCTCAATATCTCCTTCCTCCTTTAATCATCACGTTCAACTACACTGTACAAAACTTATCACTATATGTCTACATATTTGATGCATATTGCACAAAGAAGATGCGATTAGAGACTCGGAGGACACAGAGCTAGAACCAAATTAGTAATGAAAACAGTGTTTGGTAGTCTAGGCAGAAGCGAGCGAGCCACCTGTTCGCGTAGATATTGACAGCCGCTCACCCCTACAAGTTTTTTCATTTTTCTGGCAGTTTCCATCTTACGGCAGTCATTATCACGACAGTCATGGAACAACTGAGAAAACACATTCCTGCGAAAAACCGAAGTCGATCCTAGTATTAGGAGTGGTAATCGGCGGAAGCGGGCAAGCATTTTTCTCTAGCGCGATTGACTGCCTCGTTGCCTATAACCTTGACATCCACCACTCTCCCCTGAACACGGGATGTTGCGTTTCATGCAGTCTACGCTATAATACGCGGCACTTGGCGGATATCGTCAAGCAAGAATTCGGTCTCAACAGGCGCATTGCCTGAGACGATTTTGTACAGGTAAATCTTGGAGGTTTCAAAATGAGAAAGTTGCTTCGTTCTATCCCGGTGCTGCTTTTGGCGCTGGGTGTCATGATTGCTGGCATCGGCGGCGTTGGCGCGCAGGACCAACTGACCTTCAGCATGGTCAGCCACGGCGGCCACGGCAATCCCTTTTGGGTCGTAGTCATCAAGGGTATGGAAGATGCCTGCGCCCTGCTGGACGCCGATTGCGCCTGGTTGGCCGATCCCGTCGACAGCATTGACGACATGGCGGGCTATTGGGATGGCGCGCTGGCGCGCAATAACGACGGCATCGGCACCACGGTTCCGAATCCGGAAGTTATTCGCGATGGCGTCAACCGCGCGGCTGAAGCTGGCATTCCGGTGATCGTCTTCAATACGGCTGATCCCAACGCTGGCACGCCCGATGCGCTGCCGACCCTCTTCTACATCGGCGCCAACGAGTTCCTCGGCGGGCGTTCCAACGCCAACGCCGTGCTTGACGCAGCCGACATGGCCGGCGTCGAGATCGCCCGGGCGGTCTGCCCGATCCAGGAAGTTGGGCACAGTGGTCTGGAAGCCCGCTGCGCTGGCGTCCGCTCGGTATTTGAAGAAGCTGGCATTCCGCTGGACGGCTTGACCATCAGCAATGATGTGACCGCCTCCGCCGGCGTCTTTGCCGATTACTTCGCCGCCAACCCCGATACCAACGCGGTATTCAGCCTTGGTCCGAACCCGGCAAGCGCGCTGAATCTCTACATCCAGGAAGCTGGCGTCATGGCTGGCGAAATCTTCGCCACCACGCACGATACCAGCGCCGAGATCTACGAGATGATCCAGAATGGATACTTGATCCAGGCGATCGATCAGCAGCCCTATCTGCAAGGTTTCGAAACGATCATGTGGCTCTACCTGAACAGCCAATTCAAGATGGCGCCGGGTGGCGACATTTTGACGGGACCGGGCATCATTGATGGCAGCAACGTTGACGCCATCATTGAGCTGACGGCACAGGGTTATCGTTAAGTCGATAACAGATTGCGAAATGGGTGGGGAGATTGTTCCCCACCCATTTTCTTTCCGCTCTTTCCCAGATTTATTGCGCGCTTGATTCGCGAGTCGGCGGGCTGCGAGCGGGCTTCCAAAGCTTCTTTTAGTTCTTTTCGAGAAACTGCTTATGATGCAAGCATACTTGGATGGCAAGCGCGAAGCGTCTTATATTGGCAATCTCGTGACCTTGCTGATATTGGGCTTTGCGGTCCTCGGCTTTTGTATCGCTTATGGGGTCCTCTTCGGCTGGATGCCTTTGGGCGAGCGGGCGAATATCCTGCGCAGCGACCTGAACCCCTATGAATACATCGTCGCTGTCGCCGGCTTGATTTACGGGCTTGGCTGCGCGCGGACAGCTTACGGATTGATGAACCGCGAGCAAGCCAGCCTGCGCTGGTCGCAATGGATGTATTTCGTCACCGTCATCATCGGCGGCGCCATATTGCTCAGCGTCGTGATTCCAGTCGGGCTGAAGTTCGCGCTGCTGCTGGGGCAAGAGAAAGACCTGCGCGCCCTGATCAATGACGATATCGGCGGGTTGGCGCCGATTGCGCTGGCGATTGGCGAAAACTTGATCAGCATCAGTTTGCTGGTGGCCGGTCTGGTGGCTTTGCTATCGCTGCTGGTGTTTTTGATCCCGCCATTGGAGCGGCTGCGCGAGACCGATGGCGTTCGCTGGATAGTGGCGCCGCCGGCGAAGTTCGTGCGGGCGATACTGCTGGTGTTTTTCGTTGGCGTCATTGGCATCATTATCGCCGGGACATTTGTCGTCCCGCTATACCCTGGTTACACCACCATTCGCGATGTGGAAACCCATCGAATCGCCGCCGGACTGCTCTTCTTGCTGCCCGGTCTGTTCGGTTATATGCAGGCGCGCCAGGTGGAAGAGCAATCCGATGAGCTGCGCCGCGCGCTGGCGCTGACCCCGGGCAAATTCATTCGAGCGGAATTGGCTAAATCGCCGAGCGCCGGGGCGATTATCGGCTTCATCGCCATCTTCATGGGCTTCACAATGGCGACCGACCTCTTCCTCGAACCAAGTTCGGTCGCGTCATTCCTCAGCAATGTGGCGACCAAAGGCGTCATCGCTATCGGCGTCACCTACTTGATGATCTCCGGCGAGTTCGACCTGTCGGTTGGCTCAATCCTGGGTGTGACCGCCCTGTCGTTTATGCAATTCTTGACGATCGGCGCGCCGGTCTTCGGTGTGATGGAGCCAATCCCGGCCGCTTTGTTGGCGATATTCGTCGCCTTCATCCTCGGGGCGATCAATGGCATCTTACTTATCTCCACGCGAATACCATCTTTTATCGTCACTTTGGGGACCATGCTGGCCTTTCGCGCCATTACGCTGGTCGCCATCGCCGGCGGCCGCATCCTGCGCTATAGCGACCATCACGAAGCGCTGCCCGTCATTGGCATCAGCAATATCGTTTTCCTGGTCCTCGCGGTGATCGGCTTGGCAGTGGTCGCCTTCACCGCTTATCGCGTTTTGCCCGTTTTGTACCGGGCGACGATTCAGGCTTGGTCCGTCCGCGAAAACAGTGGCGACTTCGGCACCAGCAGCGCGCTTGCGCGGGCGGTGGCGCTAGCTGTAACGCTGTTGATCTTGCTGGCGATTGTCGTCTGGCTGGCGGCAGTGCTCGCATATCATGGCAGCGCCAGCGGCGGTCAAATTGTAGAAGTCGGTTATTTCGACCTGTTCAATGGCCGCGTTCTAGCGATCGGCTCCGAAGGCGACTTCTTCCATATGCAGATACCGCGCAGCGCCAATGTGCGGCTGGCGATCGTCTGGTGGTTCATCTTTGTGGTGATTTTCCACGTCATATTGACCAGCACCTCCTTCGGCAACAGCATCTTCGCCACCGGCGGCAACGAAGGCGCGGCGCGCGCGCAAGGCGTCAATGTCGATCGGGTCAAGATGCAAAACTTCGTCATTGTCGCCCTGCTGACTGGCATCGCCGCCATATACGAGGTATCGCGCAATCCGGGCGTTGACCCGCGCAAGGGCACGGGCTTGGAACTGGAAGTGATCGCGATGACGGTAATCGGCGGCGCTTTGCTGTCCGGCGGATACGGGAGCGTGGTCGGCTCGCTGCTCGGCGCGTTGATATTCGGCATGCTGCAAACCGGTCTGGTGCTGGTCGGCATTGAATCGCGCGTCTTTGCCGGGACTATCGGCGTCATTATTATTGTTGCCGTCATTCTCAACACCCTGGTCCGCGGCGCTCAGCGAAATTAGGGAGCCACAATTATGGAATACACTCAGAAAAATGATGACGCCTTGGTGGATATGATTGATATCCACAAGTATTTTGGCAGTGTACAGGTATTGCGCGGCATTGATTTCCACGTTGACCGCGGCGAGATCGTCGGCTTGCTGGGCGATAACGGCGCCGGCAAATCGACCCTGATCAAAGTATTGACCGGCTACCACTCGCTGACACGGGGCCAGATCTACTTTGACGGTGAAGCGGTGAGAATCTATTCGCCGCATGACGCCCGCGAGTTGGGCATCGAGACGGTGCATCAGGATCTGGCGCTGGTCCCGCTGATGAGCATCGCCCGCAACTTCTGGCTGGGGCAGGAGCCGACATACGAAGTCGGACCCTTCAAATTCCTCGACAAGAAGATGATGGCGAGCGAATCCATCCGCGCCTTGGCGGATGTCGGCATTCACATCCGTGATTCGGAAGAGACGGTGGGCAATATGTCCGGCGGCGAGCGGCAGTCGGTGGCGATCGGCCGCGCCGTATATTTTGGCAAGAAGCTGCTGATTCTCGACGAGCCGACCTCGGCGCTGTCGGTGGGCGAGACGCAGAAGGTGCTCGATTACACGATTGCCGCCAAAGAAAAAGGCATGAGCGTCATCTTCATCACCCATAATATCCGCCACGTTTACGAGGTGGCCGACCGCTTCACGATTATCGAGCGCGGGCACAAATTGGGCGACTTTTACAAGAGCGAAGTAAGTGAAAACGAAGTCGCCGATATGATCGTGACCGGGCAGATCCCCGAGCGCTTGCGTCTCTACGACGAAGAAAATGGAGATGTAGCATGAACCGGAGATCGCATCCGCAGCGAGGCTTGTTTGTCTTGACGCTAGTCGCGCTATTGGCGCTGTCCGCTTGCCGGCCCGATGATACGCTCGATATCACTCCATCGCCGACGCCGACGCCGGAACCGACGGCGACGCCGTCGCCAACGCCCCCGCCGGCTGACTTTGTCGATCCTTACGAGGTCAATCTGAGCATTATCGAAAGTCTGATAGCGCTGCTGCCCGACCCACTGCCCGCGGGCGAAGAAGAATGGAGGCGCAACTTTGAAGTCGGAACCGACGGGGTGAAGAATATCCGCGGCATCCGCAGGCCCGCCGTCGGCAGAGAGATCTATTATTACACCCAGCAAGGCAGCAAGATGAGCCTGAACTTCGCTGTCTTCCCAGACGCGGAAGCGGCTCTCGCGGAATTCCACCGCAAGCAGGAACTCCGGTCGTCGCTGGTAAACCTCAAAGAGGACGATTCATTCCCGAAACCCAACCTCATCGGCGGGGGCTTGTACGGTTCATTCGGGCTCTTCCAAATCGACAATTACTTCATCGAGGTCTTTGTCGAGATCTTTACCACCTCGACCAGCCCCATGCAGCCGCTCTCCAGCGAGACGCTCAAGTTCTTCGAAAATAACCGCGCAGACTTTGAAAGCGCCGCAGACAGCTCGGCGATGGACGACGGTTGAAGAGATGTCTTGCAGGTTGTTTTGGACAGCCTGCCCAACCAAATCGTTACAACGACGCAATGGCGGCGGGATTATTCCCGCTTTGACAACGGCGTAGGCGCGCCACGCAATATCACCAATGGGCGCGCGGTCCGCGTGGCGTACATTGATCAGATGGCGAACAACTTCCAAATGACCTTTGGCCAGTTTGACTCGGCGGACGACGCTATGGCGCATTATCTGCGGATGAAGGACATCCGAGAGGGCATTGAGGAAGAAAACTCCATTGAAGATTTTCCCCAGCCGCATGTGCTGGGGCGCGGCTTATACGGCTCGGTGGCGCTCTTCGCAGTGGACGAGTTTTTCCTCGAAGTCTTGATGGAGCGGGCGCCGGGCACCAGCGCCAACCCGACCGTTGCCATCGCGCGCAAAGCCTTGGCTATCCTTGAAGAGGCGCGCAGCGCTTAGCCACACTACCCGCTCGCCGGCGCTATGTTATACTGCGCGCCAAAAGCACAAACAGAGGAGAGAACTATGACCGCAATGCCCAGATATCGGCGCTGGCAAATCATGGCGATGGAAAAGAATATGCTCAATATCGAGCATATCGTCACAAACATTAGCGATCCGGCCGTATTCGCCAAACGCGATGGCGGCGATGGCTGGACAATCTCGGAAGTCCTGGGCCATCTGGCAGATACCGACAGCTATTTCCTGGCGCGGGCGCAGGCGCTGACCGCGGGCGAGGAGTTGCCGGCCGGTTCGGGCAAGAGCGTGGATGAACGGGTGAAAGATGCCGGTTACGCCGAGCAGGACGCCAATGAGCTGTTGCAGCGGTGGCTGAAAGTCAGCGCTGCCTATCACGAGTTTATGGCCTCCCTGCCGGAAGACGATGAAGACCTCTGGGAGCGCCCTGGACGCGCAGCCGATGGCGGCGGCTTCACGCTGAATGACCAGCTGATTCTCAGCGCGTATCATGATCTGGATCACTTGCATCAGATTGTGAAGATCGTGCGGCAGTGAACTTGATCTGGACAGCCTAAGGGCGCGTCCGTCAGACTCCCGATTGCGAAATAGTGATGTTGTGGGCGACCCAATGGTCGCCGCTACATGACCTCATGGTTGTGGTCCCGGCGGGCGATTCACAGAATCGCCCCTACAATCTATCTCATTGATAACAAGCACTGGGCTGCGGTTGCCACAAATTGCCAAACGCGCAGCGATGGCAATGAATTCGCCTGCTATAATAGCCTCATCCGTAGACAGCCGAGTCGAATTGCCGATTCATGCAGCAGCCACCCCAGCCCCTAGCCGAGCGCATCCGCCCGCGCGACCTGAGCGGGTTCATCGGTCAGACGCATCTAGTCGGCGCTGGCAAGCCACTGAGCCGCGCCCTGCAGCAGCAGACCGTGCCCAGCATGATCTTTTGGGGTCCGCCCGGCGTCGGCAAAACCACCCTCGTCCGCATGATCGCCGAAGTCAGCGAGAAGCCCTTTTACAATCTCTCGGCGGTGTCGGCCGGCAAGGCGGAGCTGCGGCAGATCGTCGAATCGGTCAATGGGGCAGCCGCAGCCAAAGGCAGCCAGCGCAGCCTCTTCGCCGCGCCAGAAGCCGAGGCGCCTGATGGCGTTATCCTCTTCCTGGATGAGATTCACCGCTTCAATAAAGCGCAGCAAGACTTCCTGCTGCCTTATGTCGAGGACGGCACAATCACGCTAATCGGCGCCACCACTGAGAATCCCAGCTTTGAAGTGATCTCGGCGCTGCTTTCGCGCATGCAAGTCTTCACGCTCAATCCGCTGACGGGGTCCGAGATCGAACAGATCATCGCTCGCGGAAGCGCGACGCTGGCGATTGACATCGACGAAGACGCCGTCGCCTTCCTCGCCAATTACGCCAATGGCGATGCGCGCGCCGCCCTCAATCTGCTGGAGAACGCCGCCCGCCTCTACCGCGCTTCCGCGATCACGGTCGACCATTTGCGCGAAACCTTGCAATCGAAGCATCTGCGCTACGACAAAACCGGCGAGGAGCATTACAACACCATCAGCGCCTTCATCAAGAGTATGCGCGCGAGCGATGTGGACGCGGCGCTCTATTATTGCGCGCGCATGATCGACAGTGGCGAAGACCCCAAGTTCATCGCCCGCCGCATGGTCATCTTCGCCAGCGAAGACATCGGCATGGCCGACTCAAAGGCGCTGACCGTCGCCAACGATGTCTTCCGCGCCGTGGAGACGATCGGCTTGCCCGAGTGCCAATTCAATCTGGCGCAGGGCGTCGCTTATTTGGCGACCGCGCCCAAGGATCGGTCCGCCGGCGATGCCTATTTTCGCGCGCTGGACGATGTCAAGGAGCACGGCAATTTGGCGATCCCGCTGCATATCCGCAACGCGCCAACGCAATTGATGCGCGAATTGGGCTATGGACAGGGTTATCAAGCGTATACGCACGAGAGCATGCTGCCGGAGGCGATCAAGGGCAGACGTTATTATCGAAACGAGCGCTGATCCCCGTTAGTCGGCCGCAACTGTGAGACAGAAAGCATGTCAAAACTCAACATCCTGCTCATCACATCAGACCAGCAGCATTGGAACACCCTCGGTCAATTCAATCCTGAGATTCAGACGCCCGCGCTCGACAAGCTGGCGGCGGCTGGCACGACCTTCACACGCGCCTACTGCCCCAACCCGACCTGCACACCGACGCGGGCGAGCATGATCACCGGCAAGTATCCATCGCAGCACGGGGCCTATTCGCTCGGGACCAAGCTGTCCGAGACGGAGCCGACCGTCGGCGATCGCTTGGGCGCCGCCGGTTATCGGACAGCGCTGGTGGGAAAGGCGCACTTCCAGCCGCTGCACTCCACCGAGGAGTACCCATCGCTGGAAGCCTACCCCACGCTGCAAGACCTGAAATTCTGGGGAGACTTCGATCAGCCCTTCTATGGATTCGATCATGTCGAGTTGGCGCGGAACCACACCGACGAGGCTCATGTGGGCCAACATTACGCCCTATGGATGGAGGCGAAGGGGCTCAGCAATTGGCGCGATTATTATTTGCAGCCGACCGGCAATGTTGCCGCGCAGCGCCGCAAATGGCTGATCCCCGAGCGCTTTCATTACAACGCCTGGATCGCCGAGCGCAGCAATTCGCTGATCTCACAGTACCAAGAGGCCGGCGAACCCGACGGGTCTGTGTCGGCGGGTCTGTCTCCAGGCGACCCTACGCGACCCTTCTTTCTCTGGGCGAGCTTCTTTGATCCGCATCCCAAATATCTCGCGCCCGAGCCTTGGGATACGATGTACGACCCCGACGAGATCACGGTCCCCGAGCTGACGCCGGGCGAGCACGACGATAGTCCGCCCCATCTGCAGTTGACCCAAGAGCCGGATCCTGATTTTTCAGCTTGGCAGGAGCCCAACGGCAGCGGCTGCCACGGCTTTCATTCGCATTTGCGCGAGCGCGATGAACTGGCGAAAGATGTCGCCTGTTACTACGGCATGATCAGTTGTATGGACAAATATATCGGCCAGATTCTCGACCATCTGGATAACTTGGGTTTGGCGGAGAACACCCTGGTCGTTTTCACCAGCGATCACGGGCACTATTTCGGCCAGCATGGATTGATCGCCAAGGGCGCTTTCCACTATGACGATGGCATCCGCGTGCCGATGATCGCGCGCCTGCCGGGGCGCATCCCGGCCAATCGCATCTCCCACAGCCTGCAGACGCTGGTGGATTTCGCCCCCACCTTCCTCGACTACTGCGGGCTCGATGTTCCGGACGACATGACCGGACTCAGCCAGCAAGCAGTATGGGGTCGCGTAGGGTCGCGTGGACACAGACCCGCCGACACAGACCCGTCGCAAGGTGATGACGCGGCCGTCCGCGAGCATGTCATCATCGAGAATCGTCATCAGCCGACAACGCTGCATCTCAAGACCTTTATCAACGAGCGCTACAAAATCACGCTCTATTACAATCGCGATTATGGCGAAATCTACGACCTAATTGATGACCCAAGTGAACTCAATAATCTCTGGGCGGATACGGAATTGCGCGCCCGATTAACCGAGGCGTTCCTGCGCGCGGAGATGGAGAAAGAAGAGCCGCTCACCGAGGCCAGTCTGGCGCTGCCGAATAAGTCAGCGGCGATGTATCTGAAGAGTTGCAATGTGAGGCAGCGACAGATCAATTTTGATCCGGGCGAGGATCGCCGCGAGCTTTTCGACTTGGCGGCCGATCCTTCATGTACGCGCAATTTATGGGACGACCCCGCGTATGGTGAATTGCGAACTGAGACGACGCGGGCGCTTCTATTCAGTCGTTGGGGGCTGGAGCCGCTTTGGATGCCGCGGGTATCGGGGGCTTGAGGCGACTTCTTCCGCCACGTCCAGCATGAAACATTTGTGCGTTGATGAAAAGTGTGACATAATTTGTATGGCGTTTCGTAATTGCGGTTAGGAGCGCTCTTTGACCGACACCGTTTCTCCCGAAAAACGTAGCGATGTAATGTCAAGAGTCGGGAGCAAGGATACTAAACCCGAACTCATGATTCGAAAGGGCTTGCATGCCTCAGGATTTCGCTATCGTTTGCATGTCAAGGACCTGCCTGGAAAACCCGATCTCGTGTTTCGTCGGTATGGATCTGTCATTTTCGTAAATGGCTGCTTTTGGCACGGTCACTCTTGTCCGCGGTGTAGAATGCCAAGTACCAACGCTGACTATTGGAAACGAAAAGTTGCGAGAAATGTGGAACGCGATGCTATGAACCGCCGGTCGCTTCTTGACGAAGGATGGCGAGTGCTGACGATATGGGAATGCTCGCTTACAGGCAAATGGAAACTTGGCTTGAATCAAGTAATTGCGATGGCATCTGCTTGGCTCTTATCGGAAGAGCCAATTTATGAAATCAAAGGTGAAATCGGGACGGTCTCATATGTTGCGGGCCATTGAATTCTTTGCTGGCATGGGTCTTATGCGGGCGGGTCTTGAGCACGTCGGAGTCCAAACGGTATTCGCTAACGACATCGATGAAACCAAAGCAAAGCTATATGTCGACAACTGGGGACAACACGAGTTGCATGTAGGCGATATACGCGCTCTTCAAGGCGACGATATCCCGAATGCCGACCTTGTTACGGCATCATTTCCTTGCACGGATATGTCCCTTGCCGGAAAATACAGGGGGCTGAAAGGCGCGCAATCCAGCCTTGTTTTGGACTTCTTGCGGATTCTCGATGAAATGGGAGACCGCGCGCCGCGAACACTAATGATTGAGAATGTAATGGGCTTTCTTACGGCGAACAACGGGCGTGATTGGGAGACAGTTGTAAGTGGAATCCAGACTCTAGGTTATCAAGCGGCTCACATAGTTGTTGACGCCAGCGCGTTTGTTCCACAAAGCCGAGCAAGGGTATTCCTGTTCGGCCACAAGGGCGCCATCAAATTGCCAGAACCGCCGGAAGCCCAGACAGACCTCCGACTGGTTGCAGTTGCGGAAGAGGACGGCGACTGGTGGTCTCCTGACCGTCTCCGTGCGTTCCTGGACACCTTGTCGCCAATACAATCCAAGCGTGTTTCCTGCTATCAGAAACGGTTCTGGCCCGGCTACTACGGCGCATTTCGCAGAACCAGAGGCGGACGGCCAGTATGGGAAGTTCGCGCGGATGAACGCGCTGGAACGCTTCGCACGACTCGTGGCGGCTCTGCAAGACAAGCAATTGTTCGAGCGGGCTGCGGCGACATAGCCGTGCGCTGGATGAACTTAACCGAATACGCGCGGCTGCAAGGCGCTGAGCATTTGCGGTACGATTCCGTTACGCCTTCACAAGCGATGTTCGCACTAGGCGATGCTGTCTGCGTCCCTGTAATCGAATGGCTGGCAAAACACTGTCTCATGCCGCTATTGCGTCAATAATGCCCAGGAAAGAACCAGACGAGGTTACAGCCCTTTATGACGGCGTCAAGAATGCGCTTGATACCGACTATGGCGACGGTCGCAAGGTTGGAAGCTGCAAATGCGGTGTGTATCTATTCTACGACTATGACGGCGAACCCATCTATGTAGGGCGAACAATCGAGAGCTTGAGAGGACGAATCGGTCGCCACTTGACCAATCAACGAACCGACGCTGTAGCAATGAGTGTACTTGATCCTTTCGAGGTTGCTGAATTAGAAATATGGCCATTTTGGGATCTGGCAACAGTCGGAATGCGCGAAGCCAACGCCACGATTGATCGTGCAGAGTACGCGGTGTATCAGAAGGCGTTGCGAGCGTCGAAGTTTGCCGTCGTCCTTAATGAGAAGGATATAAAGCCCTCGGAGGACATTGTCCTGCCAAAGTCCGTTCGCGCGTCAATATTGCCCGCACAGTTGAGAGAATCACGAGAACATCCTGATATTCGATTGGCAAGAAGAGCGCGGACAATTGCCAATCTCGCGCGGGTTATCAGTGAGCGTAAAGTAACGCAGGGCATTAGACACACGCTTTGGGCGCAAGCGCGTCGGCTTGAACATTTGGCCAGGATTAGGCTAGAGGAATTTGAACAAGCGGACGAAACCTGATGAGGAGAGTCGGGTACGCGATACCTTTCGCATTCAGCCCCGCCACACAACGAAATACCCAAGCACCAGCGAAATCACGGTTGCCACTTCAATTGGCAGCGTCGGCTCCATGAAGCGCAGCCAGAGGAGATGTATCCCAATCAAGATCACGGCGCCGATGAAGACGCGGTCAAAGGCGTTGGTATGAATGGGCAGAAAGCCTTCGCTGGACTTATTCTGTTGCTCGATACCCATACCCCTACTCCTTCACCGCGCCGAAAGTCAAGCCCATGACGATATAACGCTGAGCGACGATGACGATTATCGCCGATGGAATCAGCGTGATCATGGACATAGCCGCCAGTTCGCCCCAGTTGGTGCCCGTCACCGTCACGAACTCGGCCAATCCGGTGGTGATGGTGCGCGCTTCGACGCTGGTCAGGTTGGCGGCGAAGAGGTATTCGTTCCAGGCGAAGACCCAACTCAAGATGCCGGTCACCGCCAAGCCGGGCGCCGCCAACGGGATGACCACATGTCTCAGCACGCCAGGCAGACCGGCGCCGTCAATCATCGCCGCATCGTCCAACTCTATGGGAATGCCGTCAACCACGCCTTTCAGCAGCCAGATGGCGAAGGGTAAATTGAAGACACAATAGACCAGGATCAAGCCGATCTGGGTGTCGAAGAGCGTCCAGTCGCCAATGCGAAAGGTACGTGTGAACATGATGAAGAGCGGCAGCAGGAAAGCGGCGGGCGGCGCCATGCGATTGGTAATCAGCCAAAAGAAGATATTGTCGCTGCCGGTGAGCTTGTAGCGCGAGAGCGCATAGGTGGCCAGCAGCGCCAGCGCCATGACCAGGACAGCGTTGCTGGTCGAGACCACAATCGAATTCGTCATGTATCGCTGGAAGGCGCTGTCGGTCAGCACATTGCTGTAGTTCTCAAGGAAGAGCCTGCTTATCGCCAGGTTCGGCCGGCTGAAGAGTTCGACGCGGCTGCGCATGGACACCACGAACATCCACCAAATCGGAATCAGCGTCAACAGGGTCATTAAGACCCAGAAGCCATAAGTAAGCAGAAGCCGCCCGACGCGCTGCCGCATCACTCAACCTCTCCCTTGCGCCGACCGGAAATGGCGATGAAGAGCAACCAACACAAGACGATCGTCAGGTACAAGGTGATGATCGAAATCGACGAGCCATAACCGTAATCCGTCTTTGGGAAGACGACGCGCCAGATATAGATGCCGGTGAAGCGTGTGCCCGGCCCGCCGCCGGCCAGCATCCAGACTTCGTCGACGGTGCGAATCGCATCCATGATGCGAATGAATACCGTCGTCAGCAGCACGGGCCGCAGGAAGGGCAAGGTCACGTACCAGAACACTTGCAGGCGGCTGGCGCCGTCGACCTTCGCTTGCTCGACCGGTTCGCGCGGAATCGAAGACAGGCCCGCGAGCATTGTAAGGGTGACGAAGGGCGTCCAATGCCAGACATCCATGATGACGGAAGTCCACAGCGCTTGATCGGGATAGGTGCCAATCTGATAGGTAAGATCAAACCAGCGATCGAGAAAAAAGGGCACGGGTCCAAAGCCCGGGATCACCAGCAGCCGCCAGATGGCGCCGACAGCGATGGGCGCGACCATCAACGGAAAAGTGTGAATGATGCGGAATAGCGATTTGCCGGGGAATTTGCGCGTCAGCATTTGCGCGAGGACAAAGCCGAGCACGACCTCGCTCGCAATCGCGAAAACAGCGAACTTCGCAGTCAAACCGAGCGATGTTGTAAAGTCATTATCGAAAACCAGGCGTCGAAAATTATCCAGCCCATTGAAATGCATACCATCGGCGGCTGCGAATATATTCCACTCGTGAAAGCCAACAAAGAGAACGTAAAGAAACGGCATGAAGCCGAAAACGATCAAAATGATCAATGTAGGGCTGAGCAGCAGCCAGCCGGTCCGGGGATTGCGCATTAAGTTTCCATCCCCCATCCCCCAGCCCCTTCCCCCAAAATGAGGGAAGGGGAGCGTATTGCAGTTGATGACCGGTGCGTTCCCCCTCCCTCTTCGTGGGGGAGGGGGTCAGGGGGTGGGGGCTATATTCAAATCACATGCCATAACCCAAACGGTCGAGTTCTTCATCGACAGCCATCGCCGCCTGCGACAAGGCGTCAGCCGGTGACAGCTCTCCCAGAATCGCGCGCTGGATGAAGGGATCGATCACTTCACGCACCTGCGCGTGGAAGGGGAAGGGCGGCGCGCCAGCGAATAGCGGACCCTGTTCTTCCAGCAGCGTGTAGTAGCCATCGACCTTGGTATCCTGCTCGGCGATCAAGGGATCATCGAAGGTGGCGGTGTGGGTGATGCGGGCGCCAGCGGCGGCCCATTCAGCCTGCACCGATTCTTGCCCGATGAACTGCAGCCAGAGCAGCGTGGCTTCTTTATTGCGCGAAGAATGCGGCACGCCAAAGGCGCCGCCATCGTAGTAGCCGATGTAACCGTCGCCCATTGAGGCGGCTTCGACCACGCCTTCGGCGGTGACGGGCAGGCGTACGCCGACATTGCCGGTGACCGCCGAGCGCGACTCATCGGTGGCGATCCAGGCGGCGTTCTCGCCGTAGACCCAACCCTGTGCGGCGCGGCCCGCAGCGAAGCTGGACGCGACCTCGTCCCAAGTGCTCGAGGTGGCTTCAGGCGGGGCGAAGGGCAGCATGCTCAGCCAGAAACTCAGCGCCTCTACAGCGGTATCGCCATCCAGCGCGCCGCCATTGGCGCTTTGCGCCGAGCCTGCCTCCAGGTTGATGCCCCAATTGTACAAGCCGAAGGAGGGACCGATGCTTTCGAGGAATTCGTAGGTCGAAGCCGGGTGTCCGGTCGAGCCCTGAACCGTCGTCCCCCAAAGATCCATATCCATGCTTTCGCCGTAAGCGGTGAAGAATTCGGCGTTGTCGCGATATTGATCGAAGTTTTCGGCCGGCGCCAGCGGGTAGCCATACTCTTCCTCGAAGGCAGCCATGATATCGGCATCCTCGAAGAGATCCTTGCGATAGAGGTAGACCTTGACGAAGGCTTCCATCGGCACGCCGAAGAGATCGCCATCGGCGTTCTTGAAGTAATCGGCGAAGCTGGTAAAGGCGCTCTCGTCGTAACCTTCATAAGCCAGGTCCGGGTTGTCGGCGGCGAATTGCGTGAGGTTCACCAGGTAATCCTGCGCCAGGTAGGAATAGATGATATCCTGCTCAATGTAGACGAAGTCATAGATGCCGGTGTTGGCTTCCATGTCGTTGATCGCCTTCGAGTACATCTGGTCCCAAGACGTCGTCTCGAACTCAACATTGATGCCGGTGAGTTCGGTGAACTGCGCCGCCAAAACATCGGCGACGTAATTCGAAGGCGGCGTGCTCTCGGATACGCCGCGGATGGTCGAGCCCGCGTAAGGCGCGGCCGCTTCCGCCCACCAGCCGTGCATATCGGCTGTTACCAGCGACATGTTCGCCAATAAGGCAAAGGCGAGCAGCAAAACGATAGTGAAAAGTTTCTTCATGATTTGTCTCCTTGGACAAATGCGTTCGGTAAGTAATTGCTGCATAGGAAATATCCGGCGCCAGTACCTACGCTTGGACGCGAAATTACAGCCAATGGCGCAAGAATTCCCGCAAGCCAACGGATTGTATCAGATAATCTCAAGAATCGTAGACGATGTGCGAAACTGTCAAATGACGCTTTTAGTGGTCAAGCTCCCCACCCGGTCAGCTGATCGCGTCAGAAACCTGTCCGCATCATCCATGGCATTGGCGCCGGCATCCGCAACTACGGCGCCGAACTCGGCTTCGCCGTGGGCAAAGAACGCACATGAAGCAGTCGCCTAGCCGCAAACGCCAGCCGTGGTGACATAATCGCCGCTGATCCAGCCGGAAACGCCACCGTAATCCACCATGAACCAGCCCGACTCGCGCGCGGAAGCGGTCAAAGTCGCATTCGCCGGTACCAAACCGATGCGATTGCCAGCCGGTCCATCGCGAAAGTTGAGGGCGTGGGTTGTGGTCACGCGGCAAGCGGAGCTGTCCTCCGCGGCTGCGACCGAAGCGAGTTGCGTTTGTGCGCTCGCTTCTCCAAATTCAATCGCGCCAATATCGCAGCCGCCGCCGATCGGACGCGGTTTGCCCGCTTGATCGGTGGCGAGACAGAACTGCGAGTCAGCGGCATCCACCAGCGGGCTGCCTTCAAGGGGCGGGAAATAGCCCGGCGCGCCAGTCATCTCTCCCAGCATTGGATCGTCACCGGTCAGCGACCCGCAGGCGCCGTCTTGGCTGAAGTTTCCGCCGCTCGCGTTTACGCCATGGCAGTCAGGTTGCCAGTTGGAATTGGAACCCTCGACAACGCTATTGCGCAGTTGAGCTGAACCTCCCCACAGCCTAATGGCATCGCCTTCGGCATAAGATGAGGCGTTGTACAGCATAGTCAGGTGCGTCATGTTCATCGTGCCGTCTGTGATTGATATGCCGCCGCCGTTGGCCGACGAATTCCCCTGGAAGGTGCTGTTTTCGATATTTGCCCAGCCGCGGCTGATCTCGACCGCGCCGCCGAAACCTCGGCCGATATTGAAACTAAATGTGCTGCCGCCGATGGCCATCGTCCCGCCGTTCAGATAGATCGCGCCGCCGCCGCTCTCCGCGGAATTACGCTTGAATTCGCTGTCATAGACGTTTATGCGCCCATTAAAAGAGTGGTGCGTGCCGATTGCGCCGCCTAAACCGCCCGTGTAACTATTGTCGCCAAGCGGCAAATACTCGACCTCATTGTTGGCGAATGTGGAGTTGTTGACCACCAGCTCGGCGTTATTCCGCACAAGGATGGCGCCGCCATTGCCTTCCGCGCGTCCGCGGGTCAGCGTCAGGTTGTTGATTGTGAGTTTGCGCCCGATCACGGTAAAGATCCGAAATTGATTGTCGCCGCTGATCGTATGCCCATTTCCCTCGATCGTAATGGTGCCATTGATGTGCGGCAGCGACTCGCTGAGCGTAATGTCTTCGGTCAAAGTGATAATGTCGTGGCTTGTGCCCGCTGGGCAGCCGCCCACAGCGGTATTGGCGTTGGCGGCGAGGATCTGATTGGACAGCGTGCACTCCGTAGGCTCAGGCCTTGGCGCGGCCGGCGCCGCAGTCGCCGATTCAAAGGCGCCGATATCGCAGCCCTCGCCGAGAGGACGAGCATTTCCGGCTTGGTCCGACTCCAGGCAGAATTGGCTGTCGGCGGCGTCCACCGCCGGGCTGCCATCCAAGAGTGGGAAATAGCCGGGCGACCCAGTCAAATCGCCAAGCAGGGGATCTCCGTCGGGCAAAAGCGCGCAGGACCCGTCTTCACTGAAATTGCCAGCGCTCTGATCGAGACCGCCGGTGCATTCCAGCCCATTGCCATCACCGGCGACGATGCTGTTGCGCAAGTAAACCAATCCACTGCGCTTGTGTATGGCGTCGCCTTCGCCCGAATAAGACAGATTATCCACCAGCGTGAGGTGAGTCAATGTGGTGGTGGCGCCGCTGACCAGGATCGCGCCGGCGCGGCCCGCTCGATTGCCAGCGAAGGTACTGTTGCTGATGCGGACGTTTCCGACGAAGGCTTCGACGCCGCCGCCGAAACGCCCCGCTTCATTATCAACAAAGGCGCTGCCAGTGATTACGGCAGCGCCGCCATATACCAAGACCGCGCCGCCGCCTGAGTCGGAAGTGTTGCCTTTGAACAGGCTGTCCCGAATGGTCAAGCTGATGTTGGAGGGCAAAGTCGAGATCGCGCCGCCGCCCTTTTCCGATTTGTTGTCGGTGAAGGTCGCATTCTCGATAATGAGTTCAGCGCCCTGCGACAGAATCGCGCCGCCATCTTGCGCCGAGTTGCCTGCGATAAGGGTCAAGTCCCGGATCGTGAATTTACCGCCGATGATGCTGAAAATCGGGAAGCGATTGTCGCCGCTAATCGTATGTCCATTGCCTTCAATTGTGATTGTGCCTTTTATCAGCGGCAGCGGCTCGCTCAGGGTGATGTCCTCGGTCAAGCTGATGATGTCGTGGCTTGTGCCTGCGGGGCAGCCGCCAACCGCCGTATTGGTATTGGCGGCGAGGATCTGATCGGATAGGGTGCAGCCTGCCTGCTGCTGTGAGACCGGTACCACTTCAGCCGGCGTCGCGGTGGCCGATTCAAAGGCGCCGATATCGCAACCGCCGCCCAGGGGGCGCGCGTTTCCGACTTGATCCGTCTCCAGGCAGAAAGCCGGGTCGGCGGCATCCACCAACGGGCTTCCATCCAGCAGCGGGAAATAGCCCGGCGAACCGGTCACAGCAGCCAACAAGGGATCGCCGCCGGGAAAAGGCGAGCAGGACCCGTCCGCGCTGAAGTTTCCGCGGCTGTCATCCAGGCCGCCGGTGCAATTGAATGCGCCGCCTGAACCAAGGACGATGCTATTGCGCAGCCGCGCGACTCCGTGCCGTTTGAATATGCCGTCCGCTTCGCCCCCGCCGGCCAGGTTCTCCACCAGGGTGAGATGGGTCATCGTCATCGTAGCGCCGCTCGCCAGGATGCCGGCGGCTGTTGGCGCCTCGTTGCGGTGGAAGGTGCTATTACGCACGTCAACCGTGCCGTTAAGCCCTTCGAGCGCGCCGCCGTGATGCGCCGCCTCATTGCCGCGGAATTCGCTGCCGGTGATGGTCGCCGCCCCGCCATTGACGATGATCGCGCCGCCGCCGGCGCCAGCCGAATTATCATGGAAGACGCTGCTGCGGACGCTTATCTTGGCGTCGCCGCCCTTGGTCGCCAGCGCGCCGCCACCATGCGCCGAACTGTTGTTGTGAAAAGTGACGTTTTCGACGACCAGTTCGCCGCTAGTCTGCACCATGATCGCGCCGCCATCTTCCGTAGATCGGCCTCCTGTCAACGTCAGATTCCGCAGGGTGAGCGTTTGCCCGGCGACGACGAAAATCTGGAAGCGATCATCGCCGCTGATCGTATATCCGTTGCCTTCTACCGTGATCGTGCCGTTGACCAGCGGCAGCGGCTCGCTGAGCGTGATGTCCTCGACCAAATAGATGATGTCGTGGCTCGTGCCCGGCGGGCAAGCGCCCACCGCCTGATTCAAATTGGCAGCGAGGATCGCGTCAACAAAGGTGCAAAGCTCGGGCTCTGGCGTGGCTTCGGGCGGGCTTGCAGTGGCGGACTCAAAGGCGCCGATATCGCAGCCGCCGCCCAGCGGCCGCGCATTGCCCATTTGATCGGTTTCGAGGCAGAATTCAGCGTCGGCGGCATCCACCGCTTGGCTGCCATCCAGCAGCGGGTAATAGCCGGGCGAGCCAGTCAATTCACCGAGCAAGGGATCCCCGCCCGGGCGCGGCGCGCAGCTCCCGTCCTGGCTGAAGTTTCCGACGCTCTGATCCAATCTGCCGGCGCAATCGAGCGCGCCGCCTTCCCCGCCGATGAGGCTGTTGCGCAAGTAGGCAATGCCATCCCGCTTGTTTATCGCATCGCCGCCGCCCGATCGGTTGTCCATCAGGGTCAGATGGGTCATGGTTGTGGTGGCGCCGCTGACCATGATGCCGCCGCCTGCGCCGCCATAGTTGTCGTTGAATGTGCTATTGGAAATGTTCGCTTCGCCGTTCAACGTCTCGATCGCGCCGCCCCAATGGATCGCTTCGTTCTTGAGGAATGCGCTGCCGCTGACCTCCATGCTGCCGCCGTTTAAGAGGATGGCGCCGCCGCCAGTACCAGCGATGTTGCCGCGGAAGACGCTGTCGCTAATGCGCAGGCTGCCGCGAAAGTCGACGGTGGAAATGGCGCCGCCATGCCGGGCGCGATTGTTGAAGAAGGTGACGTTCTCGGCGACCAAGTCGGCCCCTTGCTTGAGCAGGATCGCGCCGCCGTCAGCCTCGCCGCGCGCTTGCGAGAGCGTCAGATTCCGGATCGTCAGTTCGCCGTTATCGACCACAAAAATCTGAAAGGCATCGGCGCCGCTGATCGCATAGCCATTGCCATCGATTGTGATCGAGCCGGTGATCGGCGGCAGCGCCTCGCTGAGAACAATATCCGCCAATAGCGAAAGACTGCCGCTGCCGCGGCGGTTCGCCGCTTCAATGGCTTGGAAAAGCGCCACATCCTCGCCGGCAGCGCTAAGGCGCAACGTTGGCATGAATACGGATGAGAGCATCAGATAAAGGAGTATCGTTGCAATGAAACCAGAGCGCTTCAAAATCATATCGTCCTCCCGTTAACGTTTCTTTGCTGTTGGCAACGTAGATTCAGTATAACGACAAGTTAATTCGATAACAAACATGCGCAATGGTGGCAGGGCTGAAGCTATGGCTAGCGCCCCGTGGCGCTGTCTACTGTGAGCTTTTCCTTTTGAGGCGAGAATGTGAGGTTGAAGAGCTCACCCACTCGCCTGCGTGATGGCATCGCCCATCGTATTCACAACGAAATCGACCTCATCAGCCGTGATGCAGAGCGGCGGCGCAAAGGCGATCGCCCCGCCGATAGGGCGCGCCCGCAAACCCATTTCCAGCGCCGCGCCGCTTATTTTTTCCGCCGTATCGGCATCAGCCTCGCGGCTCTCTTTGCTCTTCACCACATCGATCCCGGCCATTAAGCCCAAGCCGCGCGCATTGTCGATATTGGGGAATTCAGCGACCAGCGCCTCCAATCCATTCAGCAGCCGCTCGCCCATCACGCGGCTGTTTTCCAGCAAGCCATCGCGCTCGATGATGTCGATATTGGCGATCGCCACCGCGCAGGAGGTGGCGTGCCCGGAATAAGTATAACCATGCATCCAGCTCTGATCTTCCGGCGCGCTGTTGATCACATCGCGGATTTCATCGGTCACTTGAATGCCGCCCAGGGGCATATAGCCGCTCGTTACACCCTTGGCGAACTGCATGATATCGGGGTTGATGTCGAAGGCATCGCAGCCGAACCAGTTGCCGGTGCGCCCAAAGCCGCAGATTACTTCGTCGGCGATGAACAAGACTTCGTATTTCTTGCAGATGGCTTGAACCAGATCGAAATAGCCGTCATCGGCGATCATGACGCCGCCAGCGCCCTGAATCGGCTCGCTGATGAATGCCGCCACCGTCTCCGGTCCCTCGCGCAGGATCGCCTCTTCCAGCGCGCGCGCCGCCGCCTGCGCTATGGTTTCGCCATCGCGAAGCTCGCCCTCGTAGCGATAAGCGTTGGGGTTCGCCACATGGACGAAGCCATCGAGCACGCCGCCGAACATCGTATGAAACTTGCTCATGCCGGTGGCGCTGGTGGCGGCCAGCGTCATGCCGTGATAGCCGATCAAGCGGGATATGATTTTGGTTTTCTTCACCTTGCCCAACTGATACCAGTAGAAGCGCGCGGTCTTGAATGAGGTATCGCTGGATTCGGAGCCGCCAGAGGTGAAATTGGTGAAATTCATGTTGGGGCGGAAGAAACCAGCCAGCTTAGCCGCCAGCTGCGCCGATGGCGGATTGGTCATGCCGGCGAAACCAGAACTGTAGGCGATATCGAGCATCTGCTCATAAGCGACTTGCGCCAGCTCGCGGTTGCCATAGCCGATATTCACATTCCAGAGGCTGGCCATCGAATCGAGGATCTTGCGGCCATCGGTGGTATAGAGCCAGACGCCGTCGCCCTTCTCCACCATAACGGCGTTCTCGGCGCGCGAGGGGTGGTACATCGGATGCAGTTGCCGCTCGTCTTGCTGGACCAGTGTGGCGTGATTGTTCGCGATCATTCGGTTTTGCTCGTCTCTTGGTAAATTGGCATATTGCTAGCATAACTTAGAATCGGCGGATTTTCGACCGGAGGGCGGGTTGGGGCAGGGTGAATATGTTGAGAATCGCCCTATGTCGAGAGCCAAAAAAATCTTCACCACAGAGGAACGGAGGCAACACAGAGAGCACAGAGGAAAGCCTTCTATTAGAAAATGTCGGTCCCTTCTATTCCAATAACAAGATCCAGCGACGATTGAATTCCACTTGTCAGCTCGCGGCGGACGCAAAGAGCCCTTGCAAACGTAAACTTTGTGTTCTTCAAATCTCTTTTTTGAAACCAGTCCAATTCCCGCTCGCATACTTGTCGAAAACCGTAGGGGCGAGCCTTGGCTCGTCCGCCCGCACACCACTTTGCGTCTCATACTATGTGTTAGCCGAGTCGAGATTTGCGAGAGACTGTGGTGAAGCATGTTGTCAGGCGATAGCCCGGTGGATTGGGGCGACCTTTAGGCTTCGCTTAGGGACATATAGAGTTGGATGTAGCGCTCGCTGATTCGCTCGACGCCGTATCTCTGCGCAATCCGCCGGCGCAGTTCTTCCCGCGACCAGTCCTGCGCCAGCGTCCATTTGATGCCGGCGGCCAAATCGGCGCTGTCTTTCATGCGCGCGCGGTAACCGTCCATTTGATGCGCGACCATGTCGTTCGGTCCGGCGCCATCAAATGTGACGCAGGGCGTCCCGCAAGCCAGCGCTTCCATCAGCGTCTTGCCTAGCGCCTCTTGAAGAGTCGGCAGCACGTAAACATCGCAGGCGGAGTAAAGCATCGACAGACTCGCCTCATCGTGCAAACGCCCAACCTGATGCGCCGGCCGGTCAATATCAATCGTTTCTTGGCGCGCCGAACCGAATATGACCAGCTCGACAGGATCATCGTTGTTCAGATTGCCGAGCGCTTCCGCCAGGTAGCGGAATCCCTTGCGCCTATCGCTTGTGCCGCCAATGGCGCCGAAGAGTATCAGCTTTCTGTCCAGGGGCAGATTAAAGGCTTGGCGGGCGGTACCGCGATTCAGCGGTTTGAATGCAGACGGATCAATCGGATTGCCGATGACTTCGATTCGCTTGTCCCCCAGAACCGAGCTGCTCCGCGCGCATTCCGCCAGCCATTCGCTGATGGTCACCACGGTCAGCGGCAGCTTCGACCAGGCGCGGAGCTTCGCCGCCTGCGCTCTGGCGCTGATATCCTTTTCAGAGCGATTGACCAGCTGCGGGCAGTCCCCACAAGCACGCTGATAGTTGACACAGTCGCCGGCATAATGGCAGCCGCCGCTGAAAGCCCACATATCGCGCAGCGTCCAGACGATGGGCGCCCGAATCTTTTCCAACTGCGCTATCGGCAAGAAGTTATCACCCACCCAGTGAAGATTGACGATATCGGATCCAAATGAATTGATGACGGAAGCGATTGGGTAAGTAAAAAGATTCAAGCTCCAGTGACCGCTGCCCGCCACCCTCGGATTGTCGCTCAGCCGCCGCTGATGCCGGCGCTCCGCCAGCCGCCGCCGAGCGCGCCCCCAGCGCTTGAGCAGCGACGAGAGCCGATACACGTTGGGGTCCTCAGTGACCTTGCGCAGCACCAGCATCTCGCTTTGCACACCCGCTTGCCGCAAGCCTCGGTGCAGGCGATAGGCGCCCATTGCCGCGCCACCGCCGCCATCGCTAATCGAAACGTGCAGAATCTTCACTGAACGCGCCTCAACTCGAACGTTACTTGCGATTATACACAGTCGCCCGCCAACAGAGCGTCGGTAGCCGTCCGGTAAATCTGGTATAGTGATTGGGAGAATCGATAGCAGCAAGCCGCCCAGGTCAAGCCTTTGCGAGAATATCCGTCCCAATCCAAAGTCAGCGCCTGGTATCAAGCGCTGCGCCCGCGCGTTTTCACCGCTACCTACGTGCCGATGGGCTTGGCGGGCATCGCCGCCCTCGCCGATGGCGTCTTTGAAGCGGTAGTGTTCCTGCTAGCGCTGATCGGGACGCTCTTTCTGCAAAGCGCCGCCAACCTGATTAATGAATACGCCGATTATCGCCGCGGCGCCGACCGCCTCAAGGAAGCCGGACAAGGCATGATCATCAAGCAAAAGATCCTCGAACCGGCGATCGTATGCGCCGGCGCCATCGCAACGACGCTCGCCGGCTGCCTGATTGGGCTGTATCTGCTGGCGCAGAGCGGACCGCTGCTCTGGCTCATCGGCATCGGCGGCGTACTCGTCGCCATCACCTACACCGCCGGTCCCTTCCCGCTCGCGTATAATGGACTGGGTGAAATCGCGGTCGCTATATTCATGGGTCCAGCGATCGTCGTTGGCGCCTACTATGTCATGTCGCCCTCGGTCAGCGACGCGCGCATCGCCGAACTCTGCTTGATCTCGCTGCCGGTGGCCTTCATGGTTTCGGCGATTCTGCACGCCAACAATATCCGCGATATGGAAGCCGACCGCGCCGTGAATAAACGCACCTTGGCGGTCATCTTCGGCATTCGTTTCGCCCGCGCCGAATTCATCTTTCTGGTCATCGGCGCCTATGTCGCGCAGGCGCTGGTGGTGGCCGCCGGTCTCATGCCGCCGATCACGCTGCTGACCCTGATCACCCTGCCCGAGGCGCTGCGCCTCATTCGCATATTCAATACCAGTTCAGCTGTACCGCTGCTGCATCAAGCCCAGGGGCGCACCGCCAAACTGCACGGGCAGCTTGGCTTGCTGATGGTTGTGGGCTGGTCGCTGTCCATTATGCTGCCCGCCGCTTGATTGCGCCGATGTTGTCATCGCTCGTATTTGCCCGTAGTATTATCGGCTGACATCACCTCCATCCGAAGCAGAATTCCCTATGACATCCGACGACCACGCTGTCAGCTCAGACGAAGAGGCGCAAGCCTCTCCCTCTCCCAACCAGATTAAAGCGGCAGCCGCCCAAATCAGCGAGGCTCTCGGCGAGACTTCCCCCAAGCCTGTCGCGCAAATTGGGCAGTTGATCGAAAAATGCGGCTTGCCCTTCGTGGAAAAGATCATGGCGGAGACGGAGGCAATCGAAGCGGAAGGCGGCTTGCTCACGCACGATCGCAAGCGCCGGCGCTCCAAGGGCGGCGTCTTCTTCTACTTGGCGAAAGGGCAGATGGATGCGGGACTGCGCGCGCAGATCTTCCCGAATTTCGGCAAAGGCGGCGATGGCACGATCGCGCCGCCCGGCGTCGATTGGGAGGAGCGCGTTAAGCCGATGAAAGCGCTGCGTCAGGAGGCCGGTCAAATCAGCGGGCTGACTGTGACGCTGAGCGGCCGGCCCGGAAAACTACATATCGATGGCAGCAGTGTTATGACCGTCCTCGAACAGCGACAGGTCAAGGCGCCGCCCTACCCCAAAGGCGTGCCCCACTTCGATACGGTAGACGGAATCACCAGCTACTACGTCTTCATGAGCCTGCGCCATTGGAAGCGGGTGCAAAAGGCGCTGGAGGACGAATCCGACTTGCTCATGGTCGAAGGCAGCGCCGTCTATGATGCGGAGCTGGAAGGCATCACCGTATTGTCAACGCGCGTTTCCACCAAAAAGCTTGATTATCAAAAGCGCAAAGCCAAGACGCTGAGCAAGCCGAGCGGCGCTATACCGACTGTGAAAGACGAATCGGTCGAACGAGCGGCATCTGCAAGCGACGAACACGATATGAACGGTCTGCCGCCGGAAGCAGCCGAAAAACTGCGGCAACTGCAGGGCGCCGCTGACAAACTGCGGCAAAAGCTGGCGGCAATGGAAGCGGGCGGTCAAGAATCGGGACAGAAAATGACACGCCGTTTGCTCAAACAAACCGAGAAGCAGATCACCACGCTGCGCAAGCGGATCGTCAAGTGATCACAGCGTCCAACGCCAGATCTGGTCCCAGGCGGCCATCCAATTCTCCGCGCGGCTATACACTCGCTGCGCCGCCCGGTCCAGCTCGACGCCGGGCCGCCCTCGGAAGTCGTCCATCATCTCGACTTTGTCGACTTCAATCGTGATCGTCACCGGCGACGCCGGCACATAAGGCGCCACCGCCGTCAGATCTTGCAGGGCTTGATAGGCGCCTTCTTCGATCATCTCGCGCGCCCGCTTTGGCGGAATCTGCCGCGCCGAGTATCGCGACAGCCCACGCTTGACGGCGACAGTCGTCAGCCCTGGTCCCAGCAGCTCGGTTACTTCACGGCAGACCGCCTCATCGCCGGTGACCAAAAGCACCGGGCAGCCGTAATGCCCGCAGAGCGCCGCATTGATGCCCGACTCGCCAACCAGGTCGTCATTGAACCAGAGATTGTGCCATTTCACCGTCGAAATGGTGTGGGAAAGCACACCATCGGCTGTGTTGTTGCGCGCGTGCATGCCAACCAGCAGGCAGGCGTCCGCGCCCTGCTCCAGCAGCTCGGTATAGCGCGACCAGGGATGATGCGCCACCCAAGTGCAATTCACATCGAGGTCTTCAGGAATGAATGAGTTGAAGGTCCAATCACCGCCGGCGCCATGACAATCCACCACCACGATTTCGTCGGCGCCCGCCCGCGTCGCGCCGCGGACAGCCGCGTTGATCTCCGCGGTATAGAGCTTGCGTCCCTCTTCGTACATCGGCGCGCCGCCCGACACCTGGCTCCAAGTTACGATTCCACTGACGCCTTCCATATCAGCCATAATCAGGACTTTCATGTTGCTGCCTTTCCATTATCCGCGATTCTTTGCAGCGCGATTGTATCACCTTCTATTTGGCGCGCGGGCGACGCAATGGGACACGTAGACATAGACCTACGGTCGCCCTTCCGCTATATTTCGCTTTGACGGGCGACCTGATAAGTCGCCCCTACACTATTCGCCCAGTATGATGATTGAGATTTCTACCCTGTCACTCCAATTCGAAATCGTTTCAGTCCTGATCTGTCTTGAATGTGCCGTGGCAAGTTGTTGGACAGCAGCAGATCAAGCTCTGCTACACATGACTATGCGAAGTCGATCAATGATTCCTGCGCTTGCGCCAGCGACTGCTCTACATCGGACAATTGCAGACAGCCATCGACGATCGGCGGCGCAAAGCCCAAGTCGCCGTCGGTCTTCAAGTAAAAGCTGCATTCACTGGCGCGGGTCACCGCCGCATGACTGGCGAAAACAGCCGCCTGCAGACAACCCAGCAGCGAGCTCGCCTGCGAACCGACCATCACATCTTTGCCCGCGGCGAGGCACATGTCCAGCATCCGCCGCGACTGCGAGAATCCCGTGCGCGCCGTCTTGATATTGAGTATGTCAAAGGTGTCGAAGGCGATCTCGCGCTCGAGATCGGGAAGGGTGAAAGCCGAGTCATCGGCGATGATCGGCATGCGGCAATCCCGCCGCAGCTGCCGCCGTTCTCGCAAAAGATGCGCCGGCAGCGCCTCTTCGCAATGGATCACGCCCAGGTCATGCAACTGATTCAAGAGCGACGCGGCGCTTTCGACAGCGAGCGTCTCGTTGGCGTCTACATAGAATTGCGCCGCCGGGTAAGCTTCTATCAAGCGCGCAATCGTCGCCATCTCGTCTTCGGCGTCTCGTCCGAATTTGACTTTGAAAACGCGCAATCCGGCTTGATAAGCAGCGCCCACATCGGCGATGACAGCGGCCTGCATTCCCGCGCTTACGATTGTGCTGAGATGAATCCGCTCCTGCGTCGCGCCAAGATACTCCGCCAGTCTCTCACCGCGACTTGCCGCCAGCGCCTGATGCAGCGCCATATCCAGCGCGCCCTTTGCCGTGTTGTTGTTCTTGATTAGCGCCAGCCGCTCGGAGAGCGCCGCGACAGATTCCAAGCCGTCTATCTGCGCGCCAAGCAGCTGCGGCGCCAGCTGATCGCCGATGATATGCAGGATGGACGCTTGCGTCTCGCCGTAAATGCTCGGGCGCGGCGTCGCCTCGGCGATGCCGACCGCGCCATCAGCCAGCTCAACGCGAACCAGCACATGCGTCAGGCGCCGCAGTTCATGACCGTTGCCCCAGGTCAAGCTGCCTTTCAACGAAAGATCATAAGGCGCCGCGTTAATCCGCGTTATCGCTGGCATGACGCCCTCTCGCGGCCAGCTTGGGCACAAGCTTCCATGATGCCGATCACCGCTTCCGCCACACCCGCAGGCGACAGACCATCGACATCAATGAGATGATAATTGGCATAGCCGCGCCCGTCGGCAAAGGGGTCGAATCCATAATTGACCGACTCGGCTTTTACGATCGCCAGCGCTTCCGCAGTGATCTCGCCCGCTTTGAAGAGCGCAAGCGCTTCCGGCTGCAAGCCGCTTGGCAAGAACGAGATATCCGCGCTGCCAAACGCTCGGTCAAAGTCGTCTCGCCGCCCGCTCAATCGGTGCAGGCGAACCAAGGGGTTCAGTGACATCTCGACAATTTGCCAGCGCGGGAAATTCCGCAGCGCGTAGCGAATCTCGCTTTCACCGCGGATGCCCTCGCTAAGAAGGAGTCCGTCGAATTCATCCGCGAGGTAGAGCCAGGAGAAAGCCGCCGCCATCCCGCCCGGCGCCTGCTTGGCGAACGCGCGCGTATAAGCAAAGCGCCGCCGGCGGTCAGGCACGGGAACAATCGGCTCGTCCGCGAGCGTCTGCGCGGTCGGGATCGCGATCCAATCGGCGATTTCGCGCCGTGACGGGATTACAGCGCTACTGCACCCGCTCAAGCGCTGGCGAAGCAGCGTCAGGGTCGTAGATTTTCCCGTGCCGGTCAAGGCGACCAGCATCAGCAGCGCCTGATCGCCGAGTGGACGAAACCCCGCGCGCGGCAAGAGGCTCGCCAAGGGGTACTTCTCGGCCAATGGGATGTCCAGCATTGGGTAAACCTCCCGCAGGTAATAGTCGCGCCAATCCATCTTGGCTCCATTGTTCCTTTAGGCGGCATCCATCTTACTCGCAAGAGGCGCTGCTTCCAACTCAATAGTTCCAAGTTGGTCATTCTAAAATCGATTGGCTGCGCCAAAATAGCGACGGGCGATCCACCGGCTCGCCCCTACAATTTCGCCCAGTTTGATGTTTGGGATTTCTACCCTGTCACTCTAATATGCAATCGTCGCAAACCTGTCCTGTCCTTAACCGGCGCTCCGGCAAGGGTTTGGGGCATAGGCGCGGCATCGTTATAATCTCTTGATGGACAGTCCAGCGGAAGGAGAGGCGCCATGCCCCTGTTTGATATGCCCCTGGAAGAAATGCGCGAGTACAAGCCGCCGCGCGATGAGCCGAGCGATTTCGACCAATTCTGGGCTTCAACCTTGGCGGAGGCGCGCGCGCATGACCTCGATGCCGTCTTTGAGCCGAGCGATTTTGGCTTGGCGACCCTTGATGTTTATGATGTGACCTTCTCCGGATTCAATGGCGATCGTATCAAAGGCTGGTATATGCGTCCGCGCGCGAGCGATGGTCCGCTGCCGGCGCTGGTCGAATACATCGGTTATGGTGGCGGGCGCGGTTATCCACATGAATGGCTGGCTTTCCCGGCGGCCGGCTTCGCCTATCTGGTGATGGACACGCGCGGCCAAGGCAGCGTCTGGAGCCGCGGCGACACGCCCGATATCGCTAGCGGCGCCAACCCGGCGGCGCCCGGCTTCATGACGCAAGGCATCCTCGATCGCGACAGCTATTATTATCGCCGTCTCTACACCGATGCCGTACGCGCCGTCGAGGCGATCAGGGAGCGCGCCGAGGTCGATTCGACGCGGATTGCCGTGACCGGCAGCAGCCAGGGCGGCGGCTTATCGATCGCGGTCGCCGGATTGCTGCCTGAGGTCAAAATCTGCCTGGCTGATGTGCCATTTCTTTCGCACTTTCGCCGCGCCATCGATATCACGCCCCGCGACCCTTATCCGGAAATCGCGCGCTATCTCCAAATCCACCGCGACAAGATCGACACGGTCTTCCAAACGCTCAGCTATTTCGATGGCATGAATTTCGCCGCCCGCATGAAGGCGCGCGCGCTTTTTTCAGTCGGCATCATGGACACGATATGCCCGCCATCGACCGTCTACGCGTCGTATAACCACGTGACAAGCGAAAAAGAGATCAGGGAGTACTACTTCAACGATCACGAAGGCGGCGGCGTCCAACATATAGCCGAGAAGATCCTCTATCTGCGAAAGCGCTGGCTGGCATGAGCCGGGCGCAGGTCATCATCCTCGGCAGCGGCACTCCCAACGCCGAAGCCGATCGTGTAAGCGCCGGCGTCGCGGTCGCTGTCGATGGTCAGCCTTATCTCTTTGATTGCGGTCATGGCATCGTCCAGCGCGTTGCGCAAGCGCATGCGTCCGGCAAAATCGCCTGGGACACGACTACGCTGGCGCGTCTCTTTGTCACTCACTTGCATGCCGACCACAGCGTCGGCTTGCCCGATCTGCTTTTCACGCCCTGGATTCACGGCCGTGAAGAAGCGCTGGTCGCCTTCGGTCCGCCCGGTCTCAAGCGCATGGCGCGTCACATTCTCTTGGCGTATGAGGAGAATATCCGCGAGCACCGCGCCGCCCACCCCAGCAGCGAGCAGGGCTACAAGATTGATGTTAGCGAGATAAAGGACGGGCTCTGCTACCAGGATGAGCGCGTTGAAGTGCGGGCTCTCTCGGCAGATCATGGCGATCTCGCCGCATTCAGTTATAAAGTTGTCACGCCTGTCGGAACTGTCGTAATCTCGGGCGATACCAAGCCGGTAGCCGCTTTCGCTGACTGGGCGCGCGGCTGCGATGTTCTGATCCACGAAGTCTATTCGTCAGCGCGGTTTGGGGACCTTCCGCCGGCTTGGCAGCGCTACCATAGCCGCGTGCATACGTCGGCCATCGAGCTCGCCGCCCTGGCGCGCGCAGTTCGCCCCCGCTTGCTACTGCTCTATCATCAACTCTTCTGGGGTCTGGGACCCGACGAACTGGTCGCCGAAGTAACCGACGGCTATGACGGGCAAGTAGTCAGCACAAATGACCTGGATGTTTTCGATTTGTAGCAACACGCAAGAGAGGCGGCGCCGATGCAAAAGGATCCCGTTTTCGAGCCACTTAAGTTTGAGCGTCTCAGCGAGGGTGAACAAAACCGGCGCTCCGAGGAATTCGCCGGGCGTATGCTCAGGCGCCGCAGCGTCCGCCATTTCTCGCGCGAGCCGGCGCCCATCGCGCTAATCAAGCGCGCCATCCGCGTCGCCGGTTCCGCCCCCTCCGGCGCCAACCAGCAGCCCTGGACCTTCGTCGTCGTCAGCGACCCGGACTTGAAACGGAAGATGCGCATCGCAGCCGAAGCGGAAGAGAAGGAGAGCTACGAGCGGCGCATGAGCCAAGAGTGGCTGGACGCGCTGGCGCCCTTGGGCACCGATTGGCAAAAACCGCATATCGAAGACGCGCCAGTTATCATCGTCGTCTTTCGCCAGGCTTATGGCATCCGGCTCGATAGCGCTGCCGGTGAAGAAAGACGCTATCGACATTATTACAGCGAGGAGTCGGTCGGCATCGCCGTCGGCTTCCTGTTGGCTGCCTTGCATATATCGGGCTTGGCCACCTTGACGCACACGCCCAGCCCGATGAAATTCCTGAGCGAGATTCTCGATCGCCCCGCCAACGAACGCGCCTTCGTCCTGATTCCCGTGGGTTATCCGGCGGAAGATGCGAATGTGCCCGCCATTAGCAAGAAGCCATTGGAAGACATCATGGTCTGGCCTTGAATACTATCCACTCAGTCTGCGCCACTTATCGACAATGTATGGACGACCCAGTGGGTCGCCCTTCGCCGGGAATTGCCGGGAAAGCGCAATTGCCGAGCGTTGTACGGATTTTTGTTCATCAAAGAGGAAGAGAAGGAGTATAGAGAACATAAAGAGGGCGAGCCAGCGGGTCACGTAGGTCGCGTAGACACTGACCGCTGACATAGACCTTCGCTCGCCCGTACACTCGACGCTTTGACAATGGCGCAATGGCGGGTTGTAGGGCGAGCCAAGGCTCGCCCCTACAGGCTACGTTGTGGAGCGGGCGGCTGTAGCGACGACCTAAAACTTCGTCCCATAGGCGGGGATCAGCGCGCCTTGGATGATGGCGCCCTCGTCAGAACAGAGGAAAGCGATCACGCGGCCCAGCTGCTCCGGCGTTACACCGGCATGCGGATCTTCGGCATATTGCTCGTCCGTGGCAATCGCGGATGGCAAGACGGCGTTGGCGCGAATCCCGCGCCGCTTGTACTCTTCCGACAGGCTCTCGGTCAAGCGCAGCACCGCCGCCTTGGAAGCGGCATAAGCCGCGTCATTGCCGCTCGAGCGCAAGCCGGGCCGCGCGCCGATATTGACGATCGCCCCGCCCCCGCCCGCGAGCATCGCCGGAATCACCGCCCGGCACATCAAGAATGTGATGGTCGAATTCAGTCGAATCATCGTGTCCCAGGTGTCGACTGTCATTTCGTGAACCGGCGCCCCCGCGTCCCAGCCGCCAACGATATTGATCAAGATATCGATCCGCCCCCACTCCGCCAGCACACGGGCGACCAGGTCGTCAACTACCGCCGGCTGCGAGAGATCGGCGCTCTGCAAGCAGAGATGATCCGGGTCGTCGCGCAGGTCGGGCATGCGTTCATAGAGTCGATCATCGCCGCAGGCCAGCGCGAGCTTGGCGCCGCCCGCTCGGAACACGGGGATCACGCCCGATGCCAGCAAACCGGACGCGCCGGTGATTATCGCCACTTGTCCGCTGAATTGAGTCATGTATCGGTCTCCGCCTCTAACACCGTGAACTTATAGCGTATCATACTTGAAGGCTAGCTATATTGACGAGACATCCGCGCGAGATTGAAAGGGCATTTCAGCCGCCTGACGTGTATTCTACCGGCTGAATGTCTGTGTCTAGGCGCCGCACTGCGGTTACAATACCTGCGACAGTGACGAGCAGCACAATGCGAGACCTTAGCGCTTAGGAAAAGGCAATCGCCAATGACCCAATACGACTACCTGCTCAAAGGCGGCACGGTCATCGACCTGGCCAACAAGATCGACGCGCCGATGGACGTGGCGGTCAGTGGCGACCGGATCGCCGCCGTCGCGCCCAATATCGCCTCGGCGCAGGCGGCGCAAACGATCGATGTATCGGGTTTGCTCGTCACGCCCGGGCTGATTGACATCCATGCGCACGTCTACCACACGCGCGAGCCGGAGACGCTGAGCGTCATCGCCGATCATCACACTTTCCGCTCCGGCGTCACCACCGTCGTCGATACCGGCACCGCCGGCGCCAAGCACTTTCTTCATTTCAAACGCACCGTGATCGACCGTTGCAAGACGCGCATCTTCGCTTTCATCAATATCGTCAAATCGGGCATGCTTGGTCCCTTCGAGCAGGACGTAAGCGAGATGGATCCGGCGCTGGCCGCTTCTATCGCGCTCGCCTATCCCGATGACTGCGTCGGCATCAAAACCGCCCATTACTGGGTCGCCAAACCCTTTGACGAGGCGCATCCGCCCTGGGCGGCGGTCGACCGCGCGCTGGAAGCCTCCGATATCTGCGGGAAACCGCTGATGGTCGATTTCTGGCATCGCGAGGGAAGGACTTATCAAGAGCTGCTGCAAAAGATGAAGCCGGGCGATATTCACACACACGTCTTTGCCCAGCAATTCCCGATTCTGGATGCCGAAAACAAGCCCGCCGACTTTATGTTTGAAGCGCGTGAACGCGGCATCATCTTCGACCTGGGGCATGGCGCCGGCAGCTTCTGGTTCCGCCAGGCAATCCCCGCCTATGAGGGCGGCTTCGCGCCCGATTCGATCAGCACCGATCTGCATATCGGCAATGTCAACGGCGTGGTGCGCGATATGCTCAATACCATGTCCAAGCTGCTTTGCATGGGCATGCCGCTAGGCGAAGTCATCTTCCGCTCCACGGCTGCGCCGGCGCGGGAAATCGGCCATCCTGAATTGGGCGCGCTGAGCATCGGCGCTGAAGCCGATATCGCCGTCCTGCGGCAGGAAAAGGGCGAATTCGGCTATGTCGATTGCGGTTACGCGCGCATGAATGGCGATCGCAAGTTGAGCTGCGAAATGACGATCCGCGCTGGCGAAATCGTTTACGACCTCAACGGCCGCTCGAGGCCGCCTTGGGAAGAGGCGCCGCCCGAGTACTGGCGGATCCGCTACCCGACAGGAGTTATCGAACCATGACCGATTATAAAACCCTCGGCGTTCGCCCGGTCATCAACGCCTTCGCCACCGTCACCAAATACGGTGGATCGCTGATGCCGCCGGAGGTCATCGCCGCGATGAACGAAGCAGCCGGCGCCTTCGTCGACCTCCAGCAATTGCAGCGCGCCGTTGGCGAAGTCATCGCCGAATTGACGGGCAACGAAGCCGCTTATGTCACCTCGGGCGCGGCCGCTGGCATCGTGCTGGCTGCGGCCGCTTCCGTGCTCCACAAGAATCCCGACGCGCTAAAGCGCTTCCCCGATCTCGGCGCTTTCAACAATGAAGCGATCATTTTCCGCAGTCAGCGCAATCCCTACGACTACAGCATTAAGCAGACCGGCTTGACATACATTGAAATCGAGGGCGCGTCCGCTGCTTTGCGCGCTGCCATCACCGCTCGTACTGCCTGCGCCTTGTGGTTTCCGCGCGGCGAGCGCGACGAGGAAGACATCACGCTCGCCGAAGTCATCGCCATCGCCAACGAGCGCGACATTCCGGTCATCGTTGACGCGGCCGCCCAGTTGCCGCCGGTGGAAAACCTCTGGCGCTTCACCGAGATGGGCGCGTCTCTCGCCCTTTTCAGCGGCGGCAAAGACCTGCGCGGTCCGCAATCCAGCGGGCTGATGCTGGGCCGCCGCGACTTCATTGAGTCCATCCGCCCGATCAGTAATCCAAATCATGGCTTGGGACGTCCATTCAAAGTCGGCAAAGAAGAGATGATGGGCGCCCTCGCCGCCGTCGAGCGCTATCTCAAGCTTGACCACGCCGCCCGCGAGCGCTACTGCGAAGAGACGACGCGCATGTTTTGCGCCGCGCTGAATCCGCTGCCGGGCGTCCGCGCCGAGCGAGCCTTCCCCAACGAAGCCGGTCAGCCCCTGCCCCGCTGCCGCGTCATGGTTGATCCGGGCGTCCTCGGCAAATCGGCGGCTGATCTCGTGACCGATTTTCTTCGTCATGAGCCAGCCATTGCCGTAGCGCCCGATAGCGACACGAGCTTTTTCTTAAATCCGATGACGCTGAATCCGGGCGAGGAATTGATCGTCCGCGATGCTTGCCTCAAGTTGCTGAGCGCGCCATGAACCGACCATTCGAACTCTACGATCTGCGCGTCACCGTCGAACGCATTGAGGGCCGCTCCGTCTGCGGCTTGCAGGTGGGCGATTACTTCGAATTGACCGAAAGCGCCAAACTGCGCATCCCCGCTGGCAAGCATTTCTGCATCTACGCGCTCTCCGCTGTGCTCCCCCTGCTGGCAGCCAAACAGCGCGAACTCAGCGAGAACGACTGGATGACCCGCGATACCGTCGCCGCCTGCCCCGATGTCGATGAGCGCCTCATCATGCGTATCGAACGCATCCAAAAGCGCAGGATGGACAGCGACGAGCTGACCTAGTTCGCTTTGCGCAAGCTGCAAAACCGCGCCCCAACAACTCTTGTCCTGCGGTAGGATAGAGTGCATGGCATTTTTAGGCCAAGTCGAAAAGAGGAGACGATGGCAAAACAGCGAAAACATATCAAAGTCACCTACTCTACGCTGGGCAGCCCCGATCCGCTGCTGCATGAATATTTTGAAGAGGATGTCGCCGAGCTGAAGAACAACCTGGGCCGGCGCTACCAAATGCTCATCAACGGCGAGTGGGTCGAGGGCGAGGCGACATTCGAGAATCGCTCGCCAATCAACACCGATTGGCTGCTGGGGGTATTCGCGCAGGCATCGGCTGAACAGGTGAATCAAGCGGTGGAGGCCGCGGCGGCCGCCTTCCCCATCTGGCGAGAAACGCCCTGGGCGGAACGCTGCGCCCTGCTCAACAAAGTCGCCGATTTGATCAGCGAGCGCCTTTTCGAAATCTCAGCCGCCGTCAGCATGGAGATCGGCAAAAACCGCCTCGAAGCCATCGGCGATGTCGAAGAAACCGCCGACCTCATCCGCTATTGCGTTGACGCCATGCGCGACAATCAGGGCTTTGATCGGCAGCTGCTCAGCGAATCCGACCAGCACTTCAATCGCAGCGTGCTCAAGCCCTACGGCGTTTGGGGCGTCATCGGTCCCTTCAACTTTCCGGCGGCGCTCACTGGGGGACCAACCGGCGCCGCGCTCGTCGCAGGCAATACCGTCGTGCTCAAACCGGCAGAGGAAGGCTCGCTCACGGCTTGCCTGATCGCTCAATGCGTCGTTGACGCTGGTGTCCCGGCTGGCGTCTTCAATATGGTGCTGGGCGGTGACGAACCGGGCATGGCGCTGACGGCGAATCCCGATCTCGCCGGCTTGACCTTCACCGGCAGCTACGATGTCGGCATGAGCATCATCAAGTCATTTCCGACCGCCGCGGGCTATTACCGCCCGGTGATCGCCGAGATGGGCGGCAAGAACCCGACCATCGTCAGCGCAAAAGCCGATCTCGATAAGGCGGCGCTCGGCGTCATGCGCTCGGCTTTTGGCTTGACGGGCCAGAAATGCTCCGCCTGCTCGCGGGTATATGTCGATGCGGCGGTCAAAGACGAATTCGTGGACAAGCTGGTTGCCCTGGCGGCTGATGTCAAAGTTGGCGACCCCACCGATGCCGACACCTATATGGGACCGATCATCGGCGAGAGCGCCTACGAAGCCTATCAGCGATATATCGCGGAGCTGGATGCGGGCAAGGTCCTTGCCGGCGGCGAGACGCTGCACACTGGCTGCGGCGTAGATACTCACAGTTCCAATGGCTATTTCGTCGCGCCCACGGTGGTGACCGACCTGCCCGATGATCATCGCCTCTGGCGGCACGAGATGTTCGCGCCCATCGTCGCCGTGCGCGGCGTCGAGGGACCCGACGAGGCGATGCGGCTGGCGAACGGCGTCGCCCTCGGCTTGACCGCCGGTTTCTACAGCGAAGACCCGGCTGAGGTCGAGTGGTTCCTGGACAATATCGAAGCGGGCGTGCTCTACGTCAATCGGGCGACTGGGGCGACCACCGGCGCCTGGCCCGGTTATCAGTCATTCGGCGGCTGGAAGGGCAGCACCGGCAGCAATAAAGCGGCTGGCAGTTGGTATTACTTGCAGCAGTACATGCGCGAGCAGTCGCATACGATTGTGGGGTGATGCCTCGGCGCCATGCCTTTACTCGGTGGTGAAACAGGACGACCCAATAGGTCGGCCCTGCAAGTCCCTTCATTAACACTGCGATCGTTGCAAGGCAAACGCGCCTGATGCCAGCGCCACTAGCGCCCTCGCTGCGCCCGTGTTCTAATTGGTTCGGCAGCTCTCGACACAGGTTTATGACGATGAACATGCAAACAGCGCTTTCTACGCTCGGCGTCACCGAAACAACGCTGACTGCCGCCGAGAAGCAGCAGCTCGACGAACGGGGATACCTGCCGCTGCCGGATCTGCTATCGCCGGCGCAGGTTGCGGCTCTTCGCGCTCGCTATAAAGAACTCATGCGTGAAGAAGGAGACGAGGCGGGTCTGGAGGTGCATCAGGAGGCCGGCACAGAGCGGCTTGCCAACCTGGTTGATAAAGACCCGCTCTTCACTATCTGCTTCACCCATCCCCGCGTCCTGGCGGCAATGAATCACGTTCTCCAAGGCGATTTCAAGCTGTCATCGCTGAACGGACGCGCCGCATTGCCCGGCGAGGGACACCAGGCTTTACACGCTGATTGGTCCGAAGGGGTTGATCCACGCAATTACCAGGTCTGTAATTCAATTTGGCTCTTGGTCGATTTCACGTTGGAAAATGGGGCGACGCGAATCGTTCCCGCTTCACACCGAACTGGGCAAGTCCCGCAAAACGCGCTCGAAGATCCGCGGGCGACCCACCCTGACGAGGCGCTCTTGACCGGGACGGCTGGCACGGTCGTCATCTTCAATTCGCATCTCTGGCACGGCGGCACGGTCAATCGCACGGACTCTACGCGCTATGCCCTGCACTCGTATTTCACGCGACGCGGCCATGCCCCGCAAACGAACTTTCGAGCCTTGGTCAGCGACGCCGCCTTGGCCCGCCTCAGCCCCGAGGCGCGCTTCATTCTGGCTGTTTGAACTCTCGGCAATCAATCATCAATTTGCCCTTGATGCGATTGCATTCGGCGCAGAGCAGCTGGAGGTTTTTGAGCTGTGACAAGCCGCCCTTGGCGATGGGAATCACGTGATCCAGCACCAGCTTTTCCCCCGCCCCGCAGTTGGCGCAGCGCTCGCCCCCGTCGGACGCAAGCCGCCGAAACCATTCGCGGTAATGCCGCTGCAGCGTCGCCCGCTCACGCCGTTTGATTTGCGGCGGCACCGCCCATTTGGGAGGACTCTGTTGCAGCAAGGGGGCGTATTGCCGTCCAGCGCGCGCCAAAAAACGGCGGATGTCGCTTTCCGGCGCCCCGCAGGCGCAGCGGCGAATCAGTCGTCCGCAATAGCCGCAGTACATTGCGCCTGCGCCTGGTAGACCAGCTCGCCGCCGATGAAGGTCGCTTGCACACCCCGCTCTTCGTCCCAGAGGATGAAATCGGCATCGGCGTCGACCGCCAGCGAGCCCTTCTGCGGATACATGCCTATCGAGCGCGCCGGCGCGCGCGTCAACATCGGCAGCGCTTCTTCCAGCGTCAGATCGCAGAAGCGCATCATATTCTTCAGCGCGTCTTCCATCGTCAGCGTGCTTCCGGCCAGCCCGCCGTCGGATGTTCTGGCTTCGCCGTTTCTTACCGTGACGAATCCATCAACCGCGGCATATTCGCCATCGCCCAGCCCAGCCGCGCGCATCGCATCGGTGATGACCACGACGCGCTCCATGCCGACGAGGCGCGTCAACATGCGAATCACGGCCGGATGCACATGGATGCCATCGGGAATGATCTGAAAAGTCACATCGGGATTTTCCAGCGCGGCGACGAAGAGACCCGGCTGGCGGTGATGGATGCCGGGCATGCCGTTGAAGGTATGGGTAACCTGGCTGGCGCCGGCGGCGAAGTAGCGGGTCGCCGCATCATAATCGGCGCCGCTATGCCCGATCGAAACAGTCGCCCCGTGCGCCAGCGCCGCGCGCATCAAGACTTTGCCACCGGCGATTTCCGGCGCCAAGGTGATCAGCTTGACCAGCCCGCTTTCGAGCCAGGGCAGGTATTCTGCGGCGTGAGGCTCGCGCAGGTGCGCCGCCGGCTGCGACCCGCGGAAATCGGGGTTGAGGTATGGTCCTTCAATATGGACGCCACATAAGGGCGTGTGTGGTCGCGCAGCGAAATGCTCCAAAGCCTTCAGCGCCGCGTGAATGCGTTTGGCGGAATCGGTCATGGTCGTGGCCAGAAAACTGGTCACGCCGCGGCGCGCCAGAAAGTCGCAGATGCCAGCCAAAGACGCCAGCGACGCGTCCATCACATCAAAGCCCAGGCTGCCGTGCAAATGCAGATCGACGAAACCGGGCAGCGCGCAGACGCCGCGCCCGTCTATCCGCCGATCGCCAGGCTGAGGCGCAAGATCCCCATTTGGCAGCAAGCCGGCAACCAGGCCATCGCACAAGACGAGGGTGTTCCCAGAGACAAATCTGTCCTCCTGCCAAACACGGCTATTTTGGATCAGTATGCGGGACACTAGAAATTCACCGGCAAAATTCCAAAGCTGCGCAACACGCGTACCAGTATAACACTGATATTCAGCTCGTCGGCGACCGAAGCGCCAAGTGCCAAGACATCGCAAATCGGCAACCTATGAAACTCTCTGTTAGAATGGCTGGGAGTCAAGCACGATTGGGGGCAAGCCATGTCCGGCGGGCAGCATACATGGCGAGAAATCATGAGCCAGCCCGATGTCTGGGAAGAAGCGCTGGCTGCTTTCGATCCCCAGGATCCGCTCCTGCAATCATGGCGGGAAACTGGCGCTTTCGACCATGTGATCGTCACCGGCTGCGGCTCCACCTACTATCTGGCGCTGACCGCCGCTCGCCTGCTGCGCCAAGCCGGCTGTCATGCCCTCGCCTGCCCGGCGTCGGAGCTGCTGCTGTACACTGACGCGATTTGCACCCCCGGCCGGCAATATCTGCTGCTTACGCTCTCGCGCTCCGGCACAACCAGCGAGACCGTAAGCGCGCAAGGGCGATTCAAGTCGCGAATCGGCGGAACGGTCATCACGATAACCTGCGATAGCGGAAGCCCGCTTGCGGCCGGCGCCGGCCTCTCGTTCGCGATCGATGCCGCGCAAGAGAAAAGCGTCGCCCAAACGCGCTCCTTCAGCAGCATGTTGCTTGTCGTGCAACAGCTCGCCGCCCTGATCGCGAGCCACGACCTGGCCGCCAGCCGCTCTCTACCATCCTTCTGCCGACACTTGCTGGAACGCTACGGCGACCTGGCGCAGGCGCTGGGCGAAGACAGCACCATCCAGAAATTCTTCTTTCTGGGGTCCGATGCACTTTATGGCATCGCTTGCGAGGCGATGCTCAAGATGAAAGAGATGTCGCTTTCCTACAGCGAAGCCTATCACACGCTGGAATTCCGTCACGGACCGATGTCGATGGTCGGCAAAGACAGCCTCGTCATCGGCTTGATTTCGCCCGAAGCGGCCAAACACGAACTCCGCGTGCTGGACGAAATGGCTGAGATGGGCGCCAAAGTAGTGGCATTCGCGCGGGCTCACATCGAGAATCACCAGTATGTCAGACTGCCGGCGGATCTTCCCGGCTGGTGTACGCCTGTCTTATACCTACCCGTCCTGCAGCTGCTCGCCTACCATCACGCTCTGGTCAAGGGTTGCGATCCCGATCAACCGCATAATCTGAGCGCCGTCGTTTCGCTTGACGATATTTGATCGCGCCAGCCAGAGTCAGGATGAATGCCCTATGTCAGATATCACGCTCTTCCCCCAACCACAGACTATCCATCGGGCGTCGGGCAACTTCACGCTCGACGCGCACGCGCGCGTATTCTCCAGCGACGGAGCGCCCGGAGAGATGCTGGCGAACTATCTACGGCGGGCTACCGGCTTCGACCTTCCCGTTCATCCGCTAGACGACGACATAGCAGCGGACGCGACCAACGCGATCTTGCTAGTTCCATCCGCTGACCTTGTAGCCGCCGAAGCGTACAAGCTGGATGTCAGGCCGGAGCGAGTCACTTTGGGCGCTGGCGGACGGAAGGGCTTTCTCCATGCAATCCAGACCTTGCGCCAACTGATGCCGCCGCAGATTCTAGCCGATGCGCCGCAAGACGATGTCGCGTGGCTGATACCGTGCCTGCGCATCAGCGACGAGCCGGCTTTCGGCTGGCGCGGCTTGCACCTGGATGTCGGTCGGCATATGTTTCCCGTCGACTTCATCAAGAAATTCATCGATACGATGGCTTTCTACAAATTCAACACCTTCCATTGGCATCTCACCGAGGATCAGGGCTGGCGGCTCGAAATAAAGAAGTATCCGCGCCTGACCGAAGTGGGCGCATATCGCGCGCAAACGCAAATTCCGACTGATCCGAATCAATGGGATGGCGAGCCTTACGGCGGCTATTACACGCAGGATCAGGCGCGCGAAATCGTCGCCTATGCCCAAGAGCGAGGCATCACCATCGTGCCGGAGATAGAGCTGCCCGGTCACAGCCTGGCCGCCCTCGCCGCATATCCCGAGCTCGGCTGCGCCGGGAGCGACTATCAAGTGCGCACAACCTGGGGCATCGACCCCAATATCTATTGCGCCGGCAACGACGCCGTCTTCACCTTTCTGCAAGACGTCTTTGAAGAGGCGCTGGCGATCTTTCCCTCCGAGTACATCCACATCGGCGGCGACGAGGCGCCAAAGGAACGCTGGGCAGCTTGCCCCAAATGTCAAGCGCGCATCAAAGCCGAAGGGCTGGCTGATGAGCATGAACTGCAGAGCTGGTTCATTCGTCAGATCGAAAGCTGGCTCAATGAACGGGGACGTCGGCTGGTCGGCTGGGACGAAATCCTGGAGGGCGGGCTGGCGCCGAATGCCACGGTGATGAGCTGGCGCGGCAGCGATGGCGGCATCGCCGCCGCCAATGCCGGGCATGACGCGGTCATGACGCCGACCACCTACTGCTACCTGGATTATTACCAGCACGAGGACTGGACGCGCGAACCACCGGCGATCGCTCGCACCTTGACGCTAGATCAAGTATGGCAATTCGAGGTCGTGCCCGAGCAAATCGCGCCGGACAAGCGACATCACATTCTCGGCGGGCAGGGCAACATCTGGACGGAGTATATTCCCGACTCCAGACAGGTGGAATATATGGCTTTTCCACGCGCCATCGCCATCGCCGACATATTATGGAACCAACCGAAAGAGCAAAGTTATCAGGCTTTGGTAGAACGGCTGCGAGCGCATCTGCCTTGCCTTGATATGATGGGCGTTAACTATCGCCGGCTAGACGAGTAGAGGTATAGAGCGATATGCATCTGCAAAGGGAAATCGCGCAACAGCCGGCCGTCATTGAACGGTTGCTGAACGATGGCAGGGCGTTGACCGACGCTGTTGCCGCCGCCATCCGCGACTTCAATCCAGTATTCGTTTGCATCGCCGCGCGCGGCACTTCGGACAATGCCGCTCATTACGCCCAATACATGTTCGGCGGCTTGCTGCGTACGCCGGTGATGCTGGCGACACCCTCGCTGCATACTGTCTACGAGACTGCGCCTGACCTGTCGCGGGCGCTGGTCATCGGCATCTCGCAATCTGGGCAGGCGGAAGATGTGCGAACGGTTTTGAGCGATGCGAACCAGCAGGGCGCACTCACATTGGCGATCACCAATTTTGAGGACTCGCCGCTGGCGCAGACGGCGAAATATCATTTGCCGCTGTTGGCGGAGCGAGAGTTAAGCGTCGCCGCCACCAAGACCTACACCGCGCAACTGACCGTGATCGCCATGCTGACAAGCGCGCTGGCGGATAGCGACGCGATGCGGAAGGATCAGAGCGCCCTGCCGCGGCTGTCGGCGCAGGCGCTGCGCCTCGGCGAAGGGATCGCAGCCTGGGCGCAGCGCTATCGTTACATTGATCGTCTGGTCACATTAGGGCGCGGTTTCAATTACGCCACCGCCTGCGAGATCAGCCTCAAAGTCAAGGAGTTGGCTTATATCGCCAGCGAGGGCTACAGCGAAGCCAATTTCCGCCACGGTCCCATCGCCGCTATTGACCGGGGACATCCGGTCATCCTGGTATCGCCACACGGCAAAAACCTCGCGGGGATGGTGGATATGTGCCAGCAGCTAAACGAGCTGGGCGCCGAAACCTTGGTCATCAGCAATAACAGCGACCTGCTTGGTCAAGGCCGGCAAGCCATGACGATACCATCGACGCCGGAATGGCTCAGCCCGATCCTGGCGGTGATGCCCGGTCAGATATTCGCCATGCAGCAGGCGCTGGCGCGCGGCTACGAAATCGACAAACCGCGGGGTTTGTCAAAAGTGACGATCACGGAGTAGCAGCAGGGCAATCGCATCAAATTGAAATTGCGCTGGCATTGACTATTTTCCCCGCAACTTTGGTGATCTGTAGGGGCGATTCGGTGAATCGCCCGAAATTTACAGACCATTTTCAACGAGCGCCTCAGGAAAAGCCTCTGGATTTTCGCAATTTTCGTGGCGAACGGCGAATTATGATTTTGATGCGATTGCCCTATGGAGTAGCAACGCCTTGCGGCAATGCGCCGCCACACGCGCTATTATTATGACATTCACTGAAAGTGCAAAGGAGCGCCTCGTGTCAAATGACCGCCTGAAAGAGTTTCAAGAGATTCTCGCCAAGCGCGCCGATCTCGCCTTTTTTCCCATCTCGTCCGACCTGCAATATTTGACCGGCGTCCCGCGCGACTTCCCCAATTATGGCAATACAATCCACCCTGGCGACTGGCTCGAGGGCGCCTGGGTCGCGCCGCATCAGGCGCCGGTGCTGCCGCTGCCGCGCATGACCGCTGAATTTGGCGGCTTGAGCCGTTTGGATGGCATCGACATTCGCGTGCTGGGCGATTGGGATGAGCCGGGCGAGATGGTCAAGAGCATACTCGACGGCTTCCAGCTGCCGGAGAATCCGCGCGTGGCGATCAGCGATTTCGCCAGCGGCGAGACAGTCTCCCATTTGCAGCCGCTGCTGCCTGGGGCGACATTTTTATCGGCGACGGCGCTGCTGCGTCCGATGCGCGTGATCAAGACAGAAGAAGACATCGAGTTGATGAAGCAAGCGGGCCGCATTACAGAAGCGGCTTTCGCCGATACGCTGAAAGCTATGCGCCAGGGCATGACCGAGTTGGAAATCGTCGAAGAAGTCAACTATCAGCTGCGCAAACACGGCTCGCTCGGGCAGTCCTTTACGACATCGCTCTATAATTCGGGACCAAATCATCCGCTGCTCTTCGGCGCGAGGATGGAGAGTTGGCATCGGGCGCTGGATCCGCCGGTGTCGATCCTCTTTGACTTCGGCGGCATTTATCAGGGATGGTGTTACGATTTCGGGCGCACGGTCTTCTTCGGCGAGCCAGACGATGAGGCGCAGCGCGTCTACGATGTGATGATGGCATCGCAGGCAGCCGGCGTGGCGGCGCTGAAAGCGGGCGAAGCCACCACCACCGAGGCCGACCGCGCGGCCCGTCAAGTGATCGAAGAGGCCGGCTATGGCGAAGCGTTCCGTCATCGCCTGGGGCACGGCATCGGCATGGATGTGCATGAACCGCCTTTCCTGACCAAAGGCGATGAGACGCCGCTGCAAGAAGGCATGCTCTTCACCATCGAGCCGAGCATCATGCAGCTCAATAGCTACTCAGCGCGGGTTGAGGACGTGGTCGTTGCCCGTCCCGGCGGCGGCGAAAAGCTCACGAATGGCTGGCAGGAGTTGATTGTGATCGGGTAGTCAGGTTACTGCTCAATCACGGATAGAATAGATTCTCCGCGCGCGTCTGCTTAAACTCGCGCAGTTTTGGCTGCCAACTTTCAATCAAAGATTCCACCGGCTTGTCGGCATCAATATGCAGACGCAATGCGTCGCTTCCCCATAGCAAGTCAATCGGCGGATGCGCGCCTTCCGCCCAGGGTTGACGCCAGGCGAACTCATCCGGATAGCGCCGCTTCAGGATCTGCAATATATGCAGCATGGCGCTCACCGGCTGGAATCGCTCTCGGTCGGTAACGAAAATGTGCGTGCCCGCGCAGACTTCGCCCTGATGCTTGCTGAAGGCGGGCACAAAATAAACCGGCCGGAAGCGTACGCCCGGCAGCGACATTTCGTTCAGCTGATCGGCCAGCGACTCGGCGTCGATCCAAGGTGCGCCGATGTACTCGAAGGGGCGGGTCGTGCCTCGGCCCTCGGAGAGATTGCTGCCTTCGACAAAGCATGCGCCCGGGTAGAGGGTCATGGCATCCAGCGTCGGCAGGTTGGGCGAAGAGGGGACGAAGGGCAGCCCGGTCTCATCAAACCACATCGCCCGCGACCATCCGCGCATCGCCACTACTCTCAGTTCGCAGCCGATGTCCTGGTCATTTGCCAGCTGCGCGACCTCGCCAAGCGTCATGCCGTAACGTATGGGCAGCGGATAAGGACGGACAAAAGAAAGGTATTCCGGATCGAGTACGGGTCCCTCGACGCGGTTTCCGTTGATCGGCGCCGGGCGGTCCAGCAGGATCACGGCGATGCCCGCGTCGCGCGCAGCGCGCATGACATAGAGCGTCGTCGCCAGAAATGTGTAGAAGCGAAGGCCGGCATCCGGCAAGTCGATGAGGATGACATCGATGTCCTGCAGCATTTCGGGACTTGGCGACTCGGTCTCGCCATACAGGCTGTAGACCGGCAGCCCGGTGATCGCGTCGATGTCGGAGGCGACGGGACTGCCGGCTTGCGCATCGCCGCGGATGCCATGCTCGGGACCGAAAAGCGCGACCAGATTCACATCCTTATGCCGATGCAAACGCTCGACGCTGCTGCGCAATTGTCCATCGACGCTGCTGGGGCAGGCTAGCAAGCCCACTCGCTTGCCAGCAACCAGATCCCCGCCCGATTCCAGGAAGACTTCCAATCCCGATACAGTCGTCATGTTTTCACCTTCAATCATGCGCTCAAGCCCGAGCCGCGATCTTGCGGCGCGCATTCGCCAGCTTGAGGTCAGCCGGCTGACGGATGCTGTCGATCAATGCCTGGACGAGGGTCACCAATTCGATCGGCGAGTATCCGCTTTCGCGTCTCAAGGTGATTTCGCCACGGATATCGGGCGTGATTGATTCACTGGCGCCCTTGGCCGAGACCAGAATGATCGGCACATCGCGGAGCGCCGCATCAGCCTGCATCGCGGCGATCACCGCAAAGCCGTCCATCTCCGGCATAAGCACATCAAGCATGAGCAGATCGGGCGGCTGCTCGCGCATCAGTTTGATGCCTTCCGGTCCACCGAAGGCGGCGCGCACATCATACTCCCGGTCCAAGCTGCGCAGCGTCTGCGAAAAGAGGCGCACAATATCGCGATTGTCGTCAATGATCATAATCGAGCCAAGTTGGTCGCCAAAGGGCGCCAGCGCCTTATTGAGATGGGCGCGCGAGACCGGTTTGACAAGGTAATCGTGGACGCCGCGCTGGCGGATCGCCGATCGTCCGCTCGGCATCGGCATCGCGACCACCGGCATGCCAGGGTGAAACTGGCGGATTTGGTCAAGCAGCTGTGGATATTCTTGATCGCACGCCAGCAGAAGCGCATCGGGCGCGAACTGACGGAGCGCAAGCAGGGCGTCGGCTTCGGTATTGCATTCCCGCACCTGATGAGATTTGAGGTAGCGCGCGAAGAAGCCTGTGACCGCTTCATCCGCGTCAAGCGCCAGAATCCGTTTCTCGGTGTCGACCGTCTTCGCCAAAGGATTGCTGCTTGGCATCTGCGCGACCAGCTTCTGCGTGGTCGGCAGGGAAAAGGAGAAGCGGCTGCCGCGCCCGGGCAAGCCCGCGCTGCTCACTGACATCGCCCCGCCGTGCAAGCGAATCAACTCGCGGCTCAGCGTTAAGCCCAAGCCCGAGCCCCTCTCGCCCGGCGCATCACCGCCGCCGGCTTGAAAAAACTCTTCAAACACCCGTTTGATATCGGCTTCGCTCAATCCGACGCCCGTATCGACGACGCTCACCACCGCTTCCTTTTCATCGATTTTGACTTCGATGGTTATACCGCCTTCACTGGTGAAGCGCACGGCATTAATCAGCAGGTTCAACAGAATCTGGCGAATGCGCAAGGGGTCGAACCACATGTCGGGCAGATCCGGCGGCAGTTGAATTCGAAAATCCAGACCCTTTTTGGCGATCAAATCGGCGACCATATCGCTCGCCTCGCGCACGCAATCGCGCAAGCTGGCTTTCTCTCTGACGATGGCGAGATGGCGCGCCTCGAGCTGAGAAATGTCGAGGACGTCGTTGATCAGGTGCTGCAGGTGTCTGGCGTTTCGGAATACAGCCTGGATGTCGGCGCGATAGCTGGCGGGCAATGGCTGATCATAAACCTCCGGCGCCAAGATCATCACCTCGCTGAAACCGACGATGAGGTTAATGGGCGTACGCAACTCATGGCTGACGTTGGCGGCGAAACGCGCTTTTGCCTGGCGCGATTCTTCCGCATGTTCAAAGGCGATCTCCAGCTTCCGGTTGATGACGCGCAGGCGTTCTTGATACTCCTGCAGCTGTTTCGACATCAGCACCAGCTTCGCCCGGCTCTTGCGCGCTTCGTTCATCTGATCGGCGGCGTAATCCTGAAAGCCTTGGCTAATCCGCAATTGCTTGACGAAATAGCGCTTGAGCAAGCCGACGCTCACCAGGTGCATCGCTGACAAGGCAAGCATCATGGTGAAGTCGGCGGGCGGCGCGAAGGCGAGCAAGAATAAGCAGTTGACGATCAGCGCGAGCGCGACCCAAGCTGGAGTGAGCAGGATGACGGCGACAATCAAGCTGGCTGGGATCAGGTAGAGAACGGTGGTATCGCCGCTGGCAATCGAAATCTGAACCGCGATCAAGGCGATGCAGAAGAGCAGGAAGAAGCAGGCGAAATTGAAGCTGCGCGCTTTTATGAAATAGCACAGCCCACAGACAGCGATCATGATGATGGCGTCAAACATGATGATGTCCGGCAGGCTGCCAGGCAGGATATCGCCAGCAAAGATAAAACCCCACAAGCCAAGGCTGAGCAAAAGCAGGGTGATATTCAAGAATTCGTTTCGTATATCCCGTTCGTGGCTGGCTGTCATGGTCCTCTCTCCCCTGATTGAAGGCCCGGGGTCGCTTCAACTATTGTCACACGTTTCGGGCGGTTTTGACAAAGAACTGAATGCAAGCCATAATCGCTGATATGCGGCGCGTTTCCAAAAATCCGGTGATTGCGGATGATGGCTGCGGAAATGTTTCGGCGTATTGGGTCAAATGTAGTTCTTCTAGAAGGAGCGCGAGACATGAACGAAAGAAAGGTATCACGGCGGGATTTCCTGCGCGCGAGCATGGCGGCGGGCACAGCAGCGGCGATCTCAACGATGCCGGCGGGCTTAAGCTATGCGCAAGAGCAGGCTTTCCTCAACTATTGGACGGGCTGGAGCGGCTTTGAGTTTGATGTGCTGCAAGGCTTGGTCGACCAATTCAATGAAGAGCGCGAGAATATCTACGTCAATATGACAACGGTTTTCGGGCAATACGAGAAGGTGCTGACGGCGATCGCGGGTGGAAATCCGCCTGATATCGTCTCCGCTGTTTGGCTGCATCAGTTAGTGCAGATCGCATCGCAGGGCGCGCTAACGCCCCTGACCGCCTACGCCGAAGCGGCAGGCATCGACGGCTCGGAGTACTTCCCGCAGCTGTGGAACAACTGGTGGTACAACGGCGAGCTTTGGGGCTTGATGTGTACCTCGAACGCGCGTGTATTGGCTTTCTCGCCGCCGGCTTTGGCTGAGCTGGGCGTCAGTGAACCGCCGACCAGCATCGCCGAACTGGACGAAGTGGCGCAAGCCTTCGAGATCATCGACGGCGATGGCAATATCGAGCGCGTAGGCTTGCTGCCAGCGAATCTCACTTGGTGGGCGCACGTCTTCGGCGGCGGCTTGTATGACGAGGACAGCGGGACCATCACAGCTAATGACCCGGCCAATGTGGCGGCGCTGGAATGGATGGCTGGTTACTGGGAGCGGCTGGGACCGGAAAAGGTCGCGGCTTTCACCAGCGGCTTCGGCGATTACCTCAGCACACAGAATCCCTTCTTCGTTGGCAAGGAAGGCTTCAAGCAGGTCGGCGAATGGTTCATTCAATTCCAGAAGAAATTCGCGCCTGATCTTGAGATGGACATGATCGCGGCGCCATATCCCGAAGGCGGACGCGAGAATTGCACGACCTTCGGCGGCAGCGTATTCACCATTCCAACCGGCGTCATCAATCCGGACGCGGCTTGGGAATTCATCCGCTGGCTGAGCGAAGACGAGCACATGGGCGAGTTCTGCTTCAATATTCAGAACATCCCGCCCAAGGTCGGCGCGGCCACAGCCGAGCGCTTCGTCAGCGATCATCGCTTCCAACTGGCGCTGGACTTGCTGAACGGGCCGAATGCCTTTGGTCCGGCGAAGATACCGGTGAACGACTTCTACAACTCGCGTTTAGGCGAGGCGGAGACATCGGTCAAAGCCGGGATGCTCGGCGCGCAGGAAGCGCTGGATCGTGTGACCGAAGAGGTGCAGCGCGAGTTGGATATGGCGATGATGTAGTGTCAGCCTCCGTCTGCCAACGATCAGTAGGGGCGATTCTGTGAATCGCCCAATTTCAGGAGTGCGCATTCTCGGGCGACTTACAAAGTCGCCCCTACATTACATTCGTTTTGAATGCAACCGTTCTGCGTGAGCGCAAGCGTTTGATTCGCCATCACCACTATCGATCGCACGAACACGCCTGATGACCATCTCATTACGCCGACCTCGGTTAACCAAGCAGCAGCGGCGCGCGTTGATCGTCGGTTTACTCTTCATTTCGCCGGCAATCATCGGTTTCTTCGTCTTCAACATCGGTCCTATCGTCCAATCCCTGCATTACAGCTTCACCCGCTACAACATCTTGCAGCCGCCGCGCTGGGTCGGCTTGAACAATTACAAATTCCTGATCGAAAGCGACCGCGTCTTCCGCATCGGCATCAGCAACACGCTTTACATGGTCTTGATCGGCTTGCCGATACACCTTGTCTTCAACATGCTGATGGCGCTGCTGCTCAACACGAGGATCAAAGGGCTTTCGGTTTACCGCAGCATCTTTTACATTCCGTCGATCACGCCGGTGGTCGCTTCCACCATCGTCTGGCTCTGGATCTTCAATGGTCAATTCGGCATCTTGAACGAGTTTCTGAAGTTCATTGGCCTGCCGCCGGTCGGTTGGCTGACCGACCCCAGGTGGGTGAAGCCATCGCTGATTTTCATGGGCGCCTGGTTCGGCGGCAACACGATACTGATCTACCTAGCGAGCCTGCAGGATGTGCCCTACGACCTGCTGGAATCGGCCGAGCTGGACGGGGCGAACGCGCTGCAGAAGACCTTCAGGATCACGCTGCCGATGATCAGCCCGGTTATCTTTTATACGATCATCGTTAATGTGATCGGCTATTTCCAGTATTTCACCGAAGCCTGGGTGATGACCGCGAATCGCGATGGCTCGGCCGGCGGCGTGGCCAATTCAGCGATGTTCTATTCGATGTATCTCTATCAGACCGCCTTCCAGCAATTCAAGATGGGCTACGCCAGCGCGCAAGCCTGGATACTGTTCATGATTGTTTTGATCGCCACGGTCGCGCTCTTCAAGACAGCGGGCTGGGTTTACTACCATGCGGAAGATTGAGCGATGACGGCGGCAATTCACTGGCGGGAAAACCGCATCGTGCAAGATCGCATCAAGAAGTCGATCGCCTACACGATTGTGTTCATCATGGCGGTCGCCTATATCTTCCCCTTGTACTGGCTAATTGTGACCGCGCTGAAGACCGATGCGGAGATCTTCCAGCAGCCGCCGCCGATCTTCCCGCCCAATCCGCAGTGGCAGAATTTCGGCGAATCCACCACCTATATCCCCTTTTGGCGCTATATGTGGAATACGATTGTCATCTCCGGTCTAACGGTGCTGGGCACGGTCCTCTCATGCACTTTCATCGCTTATGGCTTCGCGCGGATCCGCTGGCCCGGGCGCAATATCGTCTTCCTCATTTATCTGAGCACAATCATGCTTCCTTCGCAGGTAACGTTGATTCCGCTCTATCTGATCTTCCGCGACCTGGGCTGGGTGGGCACGATGCTGCCGCTGGTCGTGCCGCACTTCTTCGGCAATGCGCTCTACGTATTTCTGCTGCGCCAATTCTTGCTCACGATTCCGCTGGAACTGAGCGATGCGGCCAAGATCGATGGCGCCAGCGAGCTAGGCATCTTGTGGCATATCATGATCCCGCTGATGCGGCCCGCGCTGGCTGTGGTGGCGCTTTTCACCTTCGTGCAGACCTACCGCGATTTTCTAGGTCCGCTAATTTACTTGCAGAATCAGCAAGATTGGACGATTTCGCTGGGTTTGAAGCTGTTTCAAAATATGTATGGCGCGCAATGGCAACTGATGATGGCCGCCTCGACGCTGGCGATGCTGCCGACGATCGTGCTCTTTTTCTTCACGCAGAAGACTTTCGTGCGCGGCATCGCGCTAACTGGCTTGAAGGGCTAATGGATGACGAAGACTCAGGTTGCGGTGATCGGCGCGGGCGGCATCGCCGGGGCGCATCTGCGCGCTTATGCGACGCACGCCGAACGCTGCCAAATCGTCGGCATCGCTGATATTGACGAAGCCGCCGCAGTTTCACGAGCTGAAGAGTTCGGCGGATCGGCATTCTCCGATGGCGTGACGATGCTCGAGCAGCTTGAGCCCGGCGCCGTCAGCATCTGCACGCCGCCAAAGTTCCGCCTGCCATTCGTTGAGGCGGCAGCCGCTCGCGGGATCGCTGTGCTTTGCGAGAAACCGCCGGCGCGCACGCTGGCTGAGACAGAAGCCATCGTCAATGCCATGCGTGGACAACTGCTGCAATTCGCATTTTGCCATCGCTTTCACGCGCCCTTATTGGCGGCGATAAATCTGATTCGCAGCGGAAAGCTTGGCATGCTCGCGCAGATCGAGAATCGCTTCGCCTTTCGCTTCGCGCGGGCGGGCAATTCCTGGTTCACCGACGCCGATATCGCCGGCGGTGGCATTTTGATCGATACACTCGTTCACAGCATCGACATCTTCCGCGCCTTGAGCGGGGATGAGATTGAGGCTGCGCAGGCGGTTCTATCAACGACGCTGCCGATCGAGGTGGAAGACAGCGCCTCGCTGCTGGCGCGCAGCAACGCCGGCGTTCTCGGTACGCTGAATTGCAGCTGGGTGACACCTGTTGGCGAAGCCTTCGTGCGGATACACGGTACTGAGGGGCAAGCCGTCATCGACTACAATGCGGCGGCGGGATTGCGCTACAAGCTGGCGGACGATGCCGATTGGACGGAAGAGCATTTCGACGAGCCGGATCGATTTGTGCGGCAGGCGTCGCATTTTCTCGATTGCGTCGAAGGCAAATGTGAACCGCGGGTCGGCGGCGAAGATGGGCTGGCGGTGATGCGCGTGATCGAAGCGGCTTATGAATCAGCGGGGGTAAGACGGTGAAACTGAGCTTGAGCATGTACAGCTGTGTGCGGGCGGTCCAAGCCGGACAGCTCGATCTGACGGGATTCATCGACTACGCGGCCGCGCAGGGCGTCGCCGGCGTCGAGTTGCTCGATATCTTCTGGACCGATGCCGAGCGCGAGATTCCGCAGGTGAAACGGCGGGTGGCCGAGGCTGGCATGGATGTGGCGGTGTTTTCCATCAGCAACAACTTTATCCAGCCGGACGCGAGCGACCGGGCGCAGGAGCTGGCGGATCTGAAGCGCGGCGTGGATATTGCGCTCGAACTTGGCACAGACATCGTCCGCGTCTTCAGCGGCAGCGCGCGCCAAGGCGTCTCGCAGCAAGAAGGAGGCGCCTGGATCCTGGAGGGGTTGTCAGCCGGCGCCGCCTATGCCGAAGCTCGAGGCGTCACCCTGGCGCTGGAGAATCACGGCAAATTCGCCGGGCGCAGCGATCAAGTGCGCGACATCATCGACGCGGTCGCTTCGCCGGTGCTGCGCGTCAATCTCGATACCGGCAACTTCTTGCCGGTGGGGCAGAATCCCACCGAGGCGGCGCAACATCTGGCGGACCTCGTTGCGTTGGTACATCTAAAAGATATGCGCCCCGCGGCAACGGATGAAGCGAACCATGTCTTCGCCGATCCGACGGGGCAGCTGCTGACCGGATCGGTGATCGGCGAGGGTCTAGTCGACCTGGCGGCGATACGCGCGGTCATGGATGACGCGGGCTACCGCGGCTGGTGGTCGCTGGAATACGAAGGCGGGGAAGAGCCGCTTTCGGTTGGCGTGCCGCGGAGTTTGGCGGCGGCGCGGAGGCTGTTGGGGTGAGGGTGATGGAAGCAGTCAGACATGCCAGAGCGGTTCACTATGCGATACAATATGAGTGAAACGAGTGAGGCAAAAGGTTGATGCAGCATTCGACGATAGAACTTCAGATTGCTCACGACATAGAAGAACAAGCGCGCAAGATCGCGCAAGGTGATAACTGTAGCTTTGAGACTGTCTTGGAAGATGGCTTGGCTTTGCTATTTTGCACGGCGCCAGCAGATGAAATACGATTGGACAGGCTCCAAGCTTTCTCGGATGAACAGTTATGGGCAATTGTCCATTTGCGTCTGTCATTTGCGCAAGATAGACGGGTCAGATTGTTGATGGAGTACGGCCGGGAAGGTAAGCTCATTCCCCATGAAGCGAATGAATTAGAGACTTTGCTCGACCTTATTGATCGGCAAACGCTACTTCGTTCTCAGGCGCTGTTTCTGTTACAGGAACGTGGTCACGACACGCTACAATACCTTAACGTTCAGCTTGTCACAGAATAAATGGCATATATTCCCATCAGACTCCGTATAGCCGTTCGCCAACGCGCGAACGGGCAATGTGAATATTGCCGAGCTCAGGAGCACATCGGTGTCTTGCTGGTTGTCGACCATATTTTGCCCTTGTCTTTTGGCGGTGAGACCGAATCGCAGAATCTGTGCCTAGCTTGTTTTCACTGCAATAGTTATAAGTACAATTTCCAGACCGGATTTGACCCGGAAACACAACTAGAAACCCGTCTGTTTAATCCGCGATTAGACAGATGGTGGGACAATTTTCAATGGATTGCTGACGGAAGCGAAATGATTGGTTTGACGCCAACTGGGCGAGCAACGATTGTCCGCCTGCGCATGAATCGCCGACGATCGTGACGGCTAGGCGCACATGGATTAGGACTGGTTTGCATCCACCGCCCGAAATCATCTAAAGCATATACCGCCATACGACAGAACAACTGTTTTCCGCTCAAGTCTCTTGACAGCGTGGCGATTTATCCAAGTTGCGTACGGTGACACGCCAAGAACACTGCTAGAAAATTGTGGCTGTCGCAATGCTTCAAACATCCTGCTGCTTCGCGATGATGACCAGGTTGCGAATGGTAACGTGGCGCGGGCGCGTGAGCATGTAAATAGCCGCTTCCACCACATCATCTACCTTCAAGTAGTGTTGGTCGCCCACGGTCACTTTCTCGATCTCTTCCGGTTCCGTCAAGTTCCATAGCTCGTTGGCGACCCGCGCCGGCGCCAGCGACATGACGCGGATGCCGTCTTCGGCGACTTGACGGCGCAGCGTATTGACAAAGGTCTCGATGGCATGCTTGGTCGCGCCGTAGGCTGGTCCGCGATGCAGCTTCTCGTGGCCCGCGACCGAGCTGGTCACGATGATGTCGCCAGCGCCCTGCGCTTTCATGATCGGGATGACCGCGTGAGCGCAGCGCAAGACCCCTTCTACGTTGATCGCGAGCATCGCCGAAATGTCGCGAATGTCGTTGTCGGCGTACTCGCCATGGATGAAGATGCCGGCGTTGGCGAATAGCGCGTCGATGCGTCCGAAGCGCTGAAGCGTCTGCGCGACCATGTTTTCGATGTCGGCGGGGGCGGTCATATCGGCGCGGACGACGAGACTCTCGCCGGCCAACTCTGCCGCCAGCGCTTCCAGCTTGTCAACTGAGCGGGCGGCTAGCGTCAGCTTGCAGCCCTGCTCCGCCAATAGACGGGCGGCGCCCGCGCCAATGCCCGAGCTGGCGCCGGTGATGATGATGACTTTGCCCGCGAGCGAAACCGGCATAGGCGCTACTTCCGTCAGACATTCACCTGATTCTGCGGCAGGATCACCAGGTCGCGGATGGTGACGCGGCGCGGCTGCGACAGCATGTAAACCAGTGCTTCGGCGCAATCCTCGGAGGTCAAGTGACTGCGGTCGCCGGCTGAGACGCGCGCGATATCGGCGGCATCGTGGAAGCCCCAAAGCTGATTCGCCACTTGCCCAGGCGCCAGCGACATCAAGCGAATACCGGCGCCCGCCAGTTGGCCGCGCACGGTATGCGCGAAGGTTTGCACGGCGTGCTTGCTCGCGCTGTAGATCGGCTCCCATTGGATATCTATGAAGCCGGAGATTGAACTGGTCACGATGATATCGCCCGTACCTTGCGCCTTCATCTGCGGGATGACGAGATGAGCGCAGCGCAAGACAGCGCCGATATTGATCTTCAGCATACGGATCAACTCTTCAATATCGCCGTCGGCGAAATCGCCAGGAACGTAGATGCCGGCGTTGGCGCACATCACATCAATTCGCCCAAAGCGTTCCTGGGTAAGGTCGACCATCTTCTTGATGTCGGCGGGAACGGTCATGTCGGCCGGCGCGACCAGCGCTTCCGTGGCAAGTTCCGCCGCCAGCGCCTCCAACTTGTCGCTTGAGCGCGCGGCCAGCGTCAGCTTGCAGCCATGCAGAGCCAGCTGGCGGGCGAAGGCTTCGCCGATGCCGGAACTGGCGCCGGTGATGATGACCACTTTGTCAGCGAGTGATTGGGGCAATTGTTATGTCCTTGCGAGCGACCTGATAGGGCGCCACTACAACAGAAACGATTGGGACAGCCTTAGACGCGATTCATCTGCGGCAGGATGACCAGATCGCGAATGGTGACGTGTGGCGGGCGCGACAACATGAAGAGAATGGCATCGGCGCAATCTTCCGATGCCAGGTGCGAGCCCGCGACCTCGACCGCTTGCTTTTGCTCTTCCGGTTCATAGAGCCACTGCATCGGATTGGCTACCGGACCGGGCGCCAGGGACATGACGCGGATGCCATCCGCAGCCACTTGCCGCCGCAGCGTGTGGACGAAGGTCTGCACCGCGTGTTTGCTGGCGCTGTAGACCGGCTCCCCGACAATATCGATATGGCCGGAAATTGAACTGGTAACCACGATATCGCCGCCGCCGCCCGCTTTCATGATCGGAATCACCGTGTGGACGCAGCGAAAAACGGCATCGACATTTAGCTTCAGCATCGACGAGTAAGCATCAATGTCGCCATCGGCGAATTGCCCTGGCACATAGACGCCGGCATTGGCCAGCATGACATCAATGCGACCGAAGCGCTCCATCGTTCCTTCGACCATATTCGTGATGTCATCAGGGTCCGTCAAGTCGGCGGCGACGACGAGCGTCTCCGTTGAGAGTTCCGCCGCCAGCGATTTCATCTTGTCGATAGAGCGCGCGGCGAGCGTCAGTTTGCAGCCTTGTTGGGAAAGCAGTCGAGCGGAAGCTTCGCCGATGCCCGAACTGGCGCCGGTGATGATGACGACTTTGTCTGCGAGATCCATTGCCATGGTTTTTCCTATATGTTTGCGGGCGACCCAATGGGCTGCCCCTACATTTACTCTCGGCGAGCAAACCTGTGCTTCCCCCATTGCGATGGGGGAATCGAGGGGGGTTAAGGCGTCAGCGTGACCTTGACCGATTCGGTTCCGGAGGCGACCAAATCCATGCCGGCGTGAAAGTCCGTCAAAGGCAACTGATGCGTCATGATCCGATCCATCGGCAGGGCGCCCTTGCTCAGCATATCGATGGCGATGGGATAGGTGTAGGGGCTTAGGTGCGAGCCATGGATGTTGAGCTCCTTGGTATCGCCGATGATCGTCCAATCGGCGGTGACCGGCTCGCGCATGACGCTGAATTCGACGAAGGTGCCCAGCTTGCGGATCATATTCAAGCCTTGCAGCACGGCGGCGGGATAACCGGTCGCTTCAAAGTATACATCGCAGCCATAGCCATCGGTCAGCTTTAGGACTTCATCAATTACATCGAGTTTGCTGGGATTCATGCTCATGTCGGCGCCGCAGAGTTCGGCAATCTCAAGCCGCTCATCGTTAAGATCCAGGGCAATCAGCAAGCGCGGATTCTTGAGGCGGGCAGCGGCCACCATGCCCAAGCCCAAGGGACCGCAGCCGGCGATCACAACGACATCATGCAGTTCAATTTCGCCCCGCTCGACCGCGTGAATTGAACAACCCAGCGGTTCAATGAAGGCGGCGTCACGCGCGGGGAGTGACACCGGCACTTTATAATTCAGCGCGCCAACGGGGAAGAGCATGTACGCGGCCATCGCGCCGATAGTCGCTTGGCGGAAGCCGTAGACATCGTGCTTGTCCTGGCACATCCAGTATTGCCCGCGCTTGCAAAAGCGGCAATTCCAGCAGGGCACGATCTGCTCGGAGACGGCGATATCACCGAGCTGCAAGCCGTACTGCTCGCCGGCGCCTTCACCGAGCGCGATCACCTCGCCAACAAACTCATGTCCCGGGATGACCGGCGCCTGGCAATAGCCTTCGCGCGCTTCATCGCCCCAAAAGAGCGGCGCGCCTTGATAGCATTTCAAGTCGCTGGCGCAAATGCCGACCGTTTGCACTTTGATCACCACTTCACCGGCGGCCGGCTGCGGCGCCTTCCATTCCTCGAGGCGGTAATCTTCCGGTCCGTGACAGACGATGGCGGGCATGGTCTTGGGCAAGGCTTCACTTGCCACATAGTTCATCACGCTTCTCCTCATCAAGCGCCTATGCGCAGGGATCTATTGTAGCGTACAGGATGCGCATTCCAAAACCCAAGCCAATGCGGGAGTGTCTAATATCGTGGTTATGCCTGCGCTTGCCCCCACCCTAAATCCCTCCCCCATAAAGAGGGAGGGACTTCAAAACACAGTATTGCTCCCCTTCCCTCATTTTGGGGGCAAGGGGCTGGGGGCTGGTTCGAGAATCCACAGAAATCACCACTCCCAAGCCAATGCGGGGAAATATCAGCGTCTGAAATAAATAAATGGCAGCCTCGCGACTGCCATTTGACATACGACGCTAGGGACAATCACCCTCAACCGCGCGCGCGTAAACCGCGCTGATCCAGCCTCTGCGCCCATTGTATTCGACCAGCAGCCAGTCGTTCCGCCTGTCATAGACGGGTAGGGTCGTCGAAGCCGGCAATGTCAGCAGGATTTGCCCACCCTGGCTGGCGCGCAGATTGAGCGGATCGGTCGTGGACACAATACAATCGCCGGACTGTCCCTTGAGCGCGGTTGGCGCTGCGGTTGGGATTGCAGTCGGGGCTAGCGTGGCGACGGGCGTCGGCGAGGACGACGTTGAGCGCAGCAAGACCAAGGTGCCCGCGCGGTCCACCTGGGAGCAAATCATGCCAGCGCGGCCATAGGGGACGACATTCGATAGCAGGCGCGGCGCATAGGCGGAATCAAGAAAGACCAGGTCGCCGGCTTGCTTGAAGCAGACTTCAAAGTCTCCGCGCACCCAGCCCCAGACATCAACGCCCAGTATTACGCCGCGCTGAATCAAGCTGGGCAGGCCAACGCCGACAGGCCCGACGCATTGCACATTGAGGCTCATCGGCTGTGGGCTGATAGCGATCATCGCCTTCTCTTCGTCCGTGCATTTAAACGAAGGATTGGGCGCCGCGGCGGCTTCGTCAGACGCCGGGTTAGCTTCGGTCGCGGAACCCGTAGTAGTCTCGCCCAATGCGATATCGCCGTCCCTGGTACCAATCCGCTGGCCGTCTCGCAAGCCGCTGCGCTGCTCGGGCGCTGTGGTCCGAACGCCCACGGAAGCAGGCGTTGAAGCGCCGCCGGTATTTACCGCCCGGACTTCGATCATGTATTCCGTATCGGGAGACAGCCCGGAAATGTTATAGGAATTGACATTGCCGACATTCATCCAGCTGCTGATTCCGCTGATTGAAACCGCCTGGCTTTCTGGATCACTAGAACCAGCCGAGCCGCGTATTTCGTAGGATTGCGCGCCGGCCGAGCGACTCCATCCAACTTGAACGCTATCAGGCTGCGTCATGCTGGTCTGCAAATTCTGAGGCGAATCGGGCGCGTTGGGCAGCGTCCGGCTGGCGACAGATACGCCGGCCGATGTCCTTTGGCTGTTTTTGGCGCGGACTTGCAGGGTGTAAGGCGAATCGGCGCTCAGCCCGCTGAACGTGTATGTGGCGACATCGCCGGCGTCCGTCCAGGCATTTAGCGCGCCGCCCCTGACTTCGTAGCTGGTCGCGCCGCTGGATTTACTCCAGTTCAACGTGATGCTGGTTTGGCTGATGCCGCTGGTTGTAACGCTGGTGGGGCTGGCGAGGGCGGCAGGTTGCGCGGAAAGCGTACGGGCGGAAGCGGAAGCGGCCGCGGTGGCGCCGGCGCTGTTATTGGCGCGCACTTGCAGGGTGTATTGTGTATTGGCGCTAAGATTGCCGAAGCTGTATGTCGCCACATCGCCTAATGCTGTCCAACTGTTTGCCGTGCTAAGTTTGACATCGTAGCCTGTCGCGCCGGTCGACTTCGTCCAGGTCAACGTGATGCTGGTCTGCGTAATGCCGCTGGTGGCCAAGCCAGTCGGCACTGCGGGCAAGGTGTTGGCGCTGATCGACGCCGCTGCCGAATCACCGCCAGCATTTGTAGCGATGACCTTGAGCGTATAGCTCGTCCCGGCGCTGAGACCGCTGAAGGTATGCGTCGCCACATCGCCCAACGTGGTCACGGTTCCGCTGTCAACTTGCACTTTGTAGCCAGTGGCGCCGGCTGATTTCGTCCAGGAAAGCGTGATGGCAGTCTGCGTGATGCCGCTGGTACTCAAGCCCGTCGGCGCGGATGGCGCGTTGGGCAAGGTGCTGGCGCTGACCGACGCCGCGGTCGAATCACCATCAGCATTTGTAGCGATTACCTTGAGCGTATATTGCGTGTTCGCCGACAGCCCGCTGAAAGTATGCGTCGCCACATCCCCCAGCGTGACCACTGCGCCGCTGTCCACTTGCAACTTGTAGCCGGTCGCGCCGGCCGATTTCGTCCAGCTTAAGGTAATCGCCGTCTGCGTGATGCCGCTGGTGGTTAATCCCGTCGGCGCGGCCGGCGCATTGGGCAGAGTGCTAGCGCTGACCGTCGCAGCAGCCGAATCCCCGCCGCTGTTGCTGGCGATCACTTTCAACGTGTAGGTCGTCCCGGCAGACAATCCGCTAAAGGTGTGCGTCGCCACATCGCCCAGCGTCGTCACTGTGCCGCTATCCACTTGGACTTTGTAGGCTGTCGCCCCAGTCGATTTCGTCCAGGACAGCGTAATCGCCGTCTGCGTGATGCCGCTGGTGGTTAACCCTGTCGGCGCGCTGGGAGCTGCGGGGGGGGCGGGAACGTTGTTGGTCGAGGCGCTGACCGTCGCAGCAGCCGAATCCCCGCCGCTGTTGCTGGCGATCACTTTCAGCGTGTAGCTCGTGCCAGCCGACAAACCCGTGAAGGTGTGCGTCGCCACATCGCCAAGCGTGGCCACCGCGCCGCTGTCCACTTGCACCTTGTAGGCGGTGGCGCCGGTCGACTTCGTCCAGCTTAACGTGATGGCGGTCTGCGTGATGCCGCTTGTCGCTAAGCCCGTCGGCGCGGCCGGCGCATTGGGCAGAGTGCTAGCGCTGACCGTCGCGGCCGCCGAATCCCCGCCGCTGTTGCTGGCAATGACCTGGAGCGGATATTGCTTGTTCGCCGACAAACCAGTGAAGGTATGCGTCGCCACATCGCCCAGCGTGACCACTGTGCCGCTGTCCACCTGCACTTTGTAGGCGGTGGCGCCGGCTGATTTCGTCCAGGAAAGCGTAATCGCTGTCTGCGTGATGCCGCTGGTGGTTAATCCCGTCGGCGCGGCGGGGGCGTTGGGCAAAGCAGCCTGGGTGCTGGCGCTGACCGTCGCCGCCGCTGAATCGCCGCCGCTGTTGCTGGCGATGACTTTCAACGTGTAGCTCGTCCCGGCAGACAAACCGCTGAAGGTATGCGTCGCCACATCGCCCAGCGTGGCCACCGTGCCGCTATCCACTTGTACCTTGTAGCCGGTCGCGCCGGCCGATTTCGTCCAGCTTAACGTAATCGCCGTCTGCGTGATGCCGCTGGTGGTTAATCCCGTCGGCGCGGCGGGGACGTTGGGCAGGGTGCTGGCGCTTTGGGAGGTAGACGCCGCCGAATCGCCACTGCTGTTGACGGCGATCACATCCAGCGTATAGGCGGTGTTCGCCGTCAGACCGGTGAAGGTATGCGTCGCCACATCACCCAACGTGACATATGTCGAAGGCTGCCCGCTGGATGGATAGGCGCGCGCTTTGTAGGATGTCGCGCCGGTTGACTTCGTCCAGCTTAACGTGATGGCGGTCTGCGTGATGCCGCTGGTGCTCAAGCCCGTCGGCGCCGCGGGCCGAGTCAGCGCGCTTAGCGTCGCCGCTGCCGAATCGCCGCCAGCGTTGTTAGCCGAGACCTTAAGCGTGTAAGTCGTGCCGGCCGATAAACCCGTGAAGGTATGCGTCGCCACATCGCCCAACACCGCGACCGTCCCGCTGTCCGCTTGTACCTTATAGGCGGTGGCGCCAGTCGACTTCGTCCAGCTGACCGTGATGCTGTTTACCGTCGCGGTATAGGTCTGCGAGAGCGTCGGCGCAACCGGGCGCGTCGTGGCGCTTAGCGTCGCCGCCGCCGAATCGCCGCCAGCGTTGCTAGCCGAGACCTTAAGCGTGTAGCTTGTGCCGGCCGATAAACCAGTGAATTCGTGCGTCGACACATCGCCCAACGCGCTCACCGCGCCGCCGTCCACCTGTACCTTGTAGGCGGTCGCGCCAGTCGATTTCGTCCAGGTCACCGTGATGCTGGTATCCGTCGCCGTATACGTCGGCGAGAGCGTCGGCGCAACCGGGAGCGTCATGGCGCTGAGCGTCGCCGCCGCCGAATCGCCGCCAGTGTTGCTAGCCGAGACCTTAAGCGTGTAGCTCGTGCCAGCCGACAAGCCGCTGAAGGTATGCGTCGCCACATCGCCCAGCTCGGTGACTGTCCCGCTATCCACTTGTACCTTATAGGCGGTGGCGCCAGTCGACTTCGTCCAGGTCACCGTAATGCTATTATGCGTGCGGCTGCTGACGGCAAAAGCCTGCGGCGTGGCGGGCGGGTCCTGCGTCGTGCTGACGGCTGGCGCGGCATTGGGGCAAGAGTAGCTGGAGCCGCTCTTCGCCCGCGCATGAAATTGGTAATTGGTTTCGGCATCTAGGTTCTGAAAGACGTGGCTGAGGTTGCTGTCGGCAGCAACCCAGGTAGTGCCGCCATCTTTACTCACTTCATAGCTTACAGAGCTGGTCGTGCTCGCGGTCCAGCTTAGCTTGATGCTGTTGTTGGTAATCTCGGAAGTTTGCAAACTGGTAGGCGGTTCAATCTGGGCGGCTTGCGTCGTCACCTGCAGCGAGATTGGCGTGCTGGTAGGATTAGCGCCTAACACATTTTCGATAATCGCTTGAATCTGGATCGTATACGCTGTGTTGACGGAAAGCTGGGTAATCACGCGCTTCGTAGAAGAGTCGCGCGCTTCCCAGGCATGATTATCAACCTTGACCTCGTATTGGATCGGCGGCGCCGAGAGGACGGTTGACCGTGGCGAAGCATTCCAAGCCAGATGAACAATTGTACCGGCCACGCAGGTGCTTCGCGGGTTTGATGGGGGCAGCGGGTTCGTATAGGTAAACGCGGTCAATGAGAACTTTGATTGCCTTGTACCGGCAATAGCGCGAACTATGTAGCCATAACCCGTGGCCGGTTTCAAGCCGCTGAATGTAACGGAAGTTTGGCTGGCGCCTAAAGAGACCAACGTACCAGTAGTAGGAAAGGTTTGCTGATATTCATAGCCGGTCGCCCCGCTGACGGCGGGCCACTCCAGCGTAAAGCTATTCGTGGTTATTGCGCTGAAACTCGGCTCGGGGACTGCTGGCAGCGTTGTTTCGAGCATCGACGCCTCGCTGGATGCGCCATTGTCGTTTCGGGCGCGCACTCGCAGCCGATATTGGGTATTGGGGGTCAGCGCGACGTAATCGTATTGGCCAGAATCCGTGGCGGGTATCCATGCGTTGAGGACATCAACACCGGTGGATTCGTTCGTGAGATGCACTTCGTGCCGGGTAGCGCCGGTGGAAGCAGTCCAATGAAATCTCATGCCGGTTTGCGTGACGGCGCTGGTCCTCAAGCCCGTTGGCGGGTCTGGCGCCGACTGCGCCTGCGCAGGGGGAGGGGTAAGCAGCGTCAGCAGCGCGAGAGCCAGCCATCCCAGGCAGGAAAATAGCAAAGAACTACCGAGCAGCTTAAATGCGCGCATAATCTTCCCCCCAAGGAATTGGGAACTCCTAGTCATCGCTCTATCTTGCATTGTAGAGAGAACCTGTCGACGCGCAATCAAAATAGCAAGGAAGTGTCCTGTCGCCGCTTGACGATGAAGCGTCAAAGATCGGCAATTGCCAGGCAAGTTGTCGCGGCTGCCCACTCCCGCGGGGTCAGATGGCGGATGGATCAGCTTGTTAGAACGATGAGAACGAGCGGGGAGAGACGCTTTATCCGGGCAGCCGGCTGAGGATGAGAGCGGCGAGGGCGATGCCGGCGCCAAACAGCCATACAATCAGGCGATTGATGCGCTGCTCAATAACCTTTTGCAAATGCTCGGACTGAGCATTCATATCTGACCGGAACTGCTCGGACTGGGCATCCAGCTTTGACTGGAACTGCTCGGACTGCGTATCCAGCTTTGACTGGAACTGCTCGGATTGAGCATCCAACTTTGACTGGAACTGCTCGGACTGAGCATTCATATCTGACCGGAACTGCTCGGATTGAGCATTCATATCTGACCGGAACTGCTCGGACTGTTTATCAATCTTTGTATCTAAGCGCTCAATCTGCTCATGTGTATACTCAATTTGCGTTTCAAGGCGAGCGATATCGGCTTTGGTCGCCAGGTGAGGGCGCTCCGCATCGCGCGCGCTTTCCAAGCCGGTGACGCGCTCGCCCAGATCCGTGACCTGCTCGACGACTCGATCGTGCGAAGTGCGTTCTAAAGATTCGACTCGCTGCGTCAGACTGGTATCCGCTTCCGCCATGATGCCTCGTGTGCAGATGATTACTGCGCATAGTCTAAGCAATTGCCGAAGAAAATGCAAGCATCGCGCTACTCGGGAGTGGTGAAGAATGAGGACATCGCAACCGATCGTCCCGTCTCAGAGCAATCGAAATGTAGGGGCGACTCGTTGAGTCGCCCGCTCTTTTCGATTCGAGATGAGGGCGAGCCAAGGCTCGCACCTACAACACTCTTTGTGAATGTAGGTTGCATCCACGCAATTCACCACTTCCGCCGCCGCGTTTGGTCTAAGCCGCCGCTGCGATTATAATTGGATTAAGGAGGCGCTTATGACCTTGCTCATGCCAGAGAAAACCGTGCGGACGACCTGCCCCTATTGCGGCGTCGGCTGTCAGATGAACTTGCATATCAGAGACGATCAGATCTACCGCGTCGAAGCCCCTTTTGACAGCGCGCCGAATTACGGCAATCTCTGCGTCAAGGGGCGCTTCGGGCTCGATTTCGCCACTCATCCGCGCCGTCTGAAGAAACCATTGCTCCGCGATGGCGAACGCGGGAATTTCCGCGAGGCGAGCTGGGACGAAGCGCTGGATTTCGTCAGCGAGAAGCTGTCCTCGATTGTTCGCGAGCGCGGCGGCGACAGCGTCGCCACCTACGCCTGCGCCAAAGCCACCAACGAGGACAACTACGTATTTCAAAAGTGGGTGCGCGCGGTGATGAAGACGAACAATGTCGATCATTGCGCGCGGCTCTGCCATGCCGGCAGCGTGACAGGCTTGCAGCTGGCGATCGGCTCAAGCGCCATGAGCAACAGCATCGGCGAGATGGAGGATCTTGATACCTTCATCGTCACCGGCAGCAATACGACTGAGACTCATCCGGTAATCAGCCTGTTTTTGAAGAAGGCGGTGCGGGCGAACGGCGCCAAACTCATCGTGATTGACCCGCGACAGATCGAGCTGACTGACTTCGCCACGCTTTGGCTGCGGCAGAAACCGGGCACCGATGTGGCCGTATTTCAGGCGATGGCGAATGTCATCGTCAGCGAAGGTCTTTTCAATCCCGAATTCATCGAGGCGCGCACCGAAGGCTTCGAGGACTACATCGAGTCGCTGGAACATTGCAGTCCGGAATGGGCTGAGTCGATCAGCGGCGTGCCGGCGGAAGATATCCGCCAAGCGGCGCGGATGTACGCCACCGCCGAACGCGCCGCTTTCTACTGGGGCATGGGCATCAGCCAGAGCACGCATGGCACCGACAACGCGCTCTCGCTGACCAACCTGGCTTTGATGTGCGGGCACGCTGGCAAGCCCGGCACCGGGCTCAATCCCTTGCGGGGACAGAACAATGTGCAGGGTTGTTCCGACAGTGGCGGCTTGCCCAATGTTTATACCGCCTACCAATCGGTCGCCGATCCCGCGATCCGGGGGAAGTTCGAATCCACCTGGCGTACGACGCTCAATCCTCAGCCGGGTTTGACCGTCACCGAAATGGTCGATGGCGCGCTTACGGGGCAGATCAAAGCGATGATCGTCATGGGCGAAAATCCCATGATGAGCGAGCCGAATTTATCCCACGCGCAGCACGCGCTGGAGGAACTTGATCTGCTGGTCTGCATTGATATTTTCATGAACGAAACCGGCGAAATGGCGGATGTCATTTTGCCCTCGGCGAGCTTCGCTGAGAAAGAAGGCACCTTCACCAACAGCGATCGCCGTGTACAGCGGGTGCGGCAGGCGCTGCCGGCGGTTGGCGAGTCACTGCCCGATTGGCAGATCGTCTGCGCGCTGGCGGAGCGCATGGAAGCAGAGCTCGGTTTCAGCGAAAGCGCCGGCTTTGACTATCGCGATCCGGAAGCAATCTGGGAAGAGATGCGCGCGGTTACGCCGGACTTTCAGGGCATCACCTATGCGCGGCTGGATGAAGAAGGCGGCGTGCATTGGCCCTGCCCGGCGGCTGATCATCCAGGCACGCCTTACCTGTTCGAAGATGAATTCCCGCGCGGCAAAGGCAAATTCTGGGAGTTGGAATACGGCACGGAAAGCGAACTGCCGGATGAGGAGTATCCTTATCACTTGACGACCGGGCGCGTACTCTTCCACTGGCATGGCGGCACGATGACGCGCAGCTCGCGGCTTGAAGAAGCCTTTCCCGTGCCGATCGTGGAGATGCACTCGGCCGACGCCGGCGCGCTGCAAGTCGTTTCGGGCGATTGGCTGCGCATCACGTCACGGCGGGGATCGGTCGAGTGCCAGGTGATGGTGACCGGTCGCTCGCCGGCGGGCACGCTTTTCCTGCCCTTCCACTTCGTTGAGGCGGCGGCCAATTTGCTGACGCTGGACAAGATTGATCCTCGCGCGAAAATACCCGACTTCAAGATGGCGGCGGTCAAGCTGGAAAAGGTGGAGCGGGCGGCCACGAAGCTGGAGGATCAGGGCGCGATCAAAGATCCCGTGCGTTATGTGCATTAGGCTCGGCATATCGCCAAAGGAGGCGACAACATGAGCGAGATGACAGCGGTGGAGCTGCCGCTCAAAGCGATCCGCGAGTATTGCGAGACGCAGCCGATCCTGCGTTTGTCGGAACTGCCGCCGGAGTATGCTGGCTGGCTGCGGCCCGATACTGAAATCGGCTTTGTGGTGGTTTATGTGCCCGGAGCAAGGGTTACGCTGCTTGATATGGCCGGACATGAAATTGACCTGGCAGCTATCATCGGCAAGGGCGTGAGCGTGGAAACGGCCAAGGGATTGCGCGACGGTTCCATGGAAAGATACATCACAGGCGCAAGGCTCATTTATGAGAGAAAGACCCGCGACTGACGCGGATCACCTTGGGCGAATTCTTGAGGCGGCTCAAGAAGCCCGTCATATCGTCGAAGGGCATACAGAACATTCCTTCTCGGAAAACCGCGTTCTGCAACTGGCTCTGCAGAAGTTGATTCAGAACATCGGCGAAGCGGCAAGCCATCTGAGCAGTCAATTCAGGCGCGAACACGATCACATCCCTTGGTCAATGATGACCGGCATGCGACATCGCCTGGTTCACGCCTTTCACGCTGTTGACAATGCCGTGGTCTGGGATACAGTGGCTATTGATGTCCCACATCTCATTACCGAGTTACAGCGCATACTTGAAGACAATTAGCGCTGACTCAAGCGATTGGAGAACCCGCAATTTTGAGTGAGAGCATCGCTTTCGACCTGCCGTTGAAAGCCATCCGCGCCTACTGTGCGGAGCAGCCGATAGAACGCCTGTCACTCTTTGGCTCGGCGCTGCGGGGCGAGTTGACGCCGGAGAGCGACATTGACTTGCTGGTCGAATACGAGCCCGATGCCCGCGTCGGTCTTTTCGACATGGGCGGGCATCTAATGGACTTACAGGACATCGTCGGACGCAAGGTGGATCTGGTCACGCCGAAAGGTTTGTGCCCTTACATCCGCGACGAAGTGCTGGACGGCGCGAGGCTCATTTATAATGTCAAGTAGCGGTGACGACTGTCTGCAGTATAAATATGACGATCCAATGTTGAACTCAAACATAGGTTTGCATTGATTGTCAGACACTCTGTATCTAAGCGCGTTTACTGCAAGACTCCAATACTTTTGAAATTGCGCTTAGACATGGTATAATTGGGCTAGGAGGAGGAGAAAACGCTATGAGCGAGATGGTTTGCGTAGATCTTCCACAAGACAGAATCCGTGAATATTGTGCGAGCCAGCCGATACGACGATTGTCAGTTTTTGGCTCGGCGGCGCGAAATGAGTTGACGCCGGAGAGCGACATAGATTTACTGGTCGAGTACGAGCTTGACGCGTCAGTCGGCCTGTTTGCTATGGCGCGACAGATGCGTGAGTTTAGCGAAATATGCGGCCGCGATGTTGACCTCTGTACGCCAAAAGGTTTGAGCAAGTATATTCGCGATGAAGTTATAGCGAGCGCACAACTGCTTTATGCCAAAGAACCGTGAGCGCGATCTATTGCATTTGCTTCATATGCGTGAGGCGGCTCAAAATGCGATTGACTTTGTCGAACGACGCGAACGGGCGGACCTTGACGGCGATAAGGTATTCCAACTGGCAGTGGTCAAGGCAGTAGAACTTGTCGGAGAGTCTGCCTACCAGCTATCTGACCAGTTTAAGGAGCAGCATTCAGAGATACCTTGGCTGGATATAATCGACATGCGTCATATTCTGGTACACAACTATTGGCGCGTCGAGATGGATACGGTTTGGGATACAGCTAACGGCGATATTCCCAAACTCGTCCAGCGGCTCAATAAGCTCATCGAATTGGAAAACGAGCGGCGAGCGAAATGAGCGGCGGCCATTGCGCCACGTATAAAACGCCCTTCTCCCTCGCCATCATCGCCGGAGGGCAGAGCCGCCGCATGGGACGTGACAAAGCCTTTGTCGAGCTCGGCGGCAAAGCGCTGATCGAGCGCGTCATCGCCCGCAGCGCCAATTTGGGACAGTCGGAAACGATCCTGATCACCAACAAGCCGGCGCAGTACGCCCATCTGGGCTTGCCGATGTTCGGCGATATCCTGCGGGACAAGGGTTCGCTTGGCGGGATATACACTGCGCTGACGCGGGCGAAAAGTCCTGATGTGCTAGTGCTGGCTTGCGATATGCCCTTCGTCAATACGGATCTGCTGCACTATATGGTGGGGCAATGCCGCGACGAATTCGACATTGTCGTGCCGACCGTGGACGGTTATCCACAAGGATTGCACGCGATCTACAAGAAGACTTGCATCGCGCCTATCGCGGAACAACTCGCGGCGAACCGGCTAAAGATCATTCGCTTCTACGATCAGATGCGCGTGCGTTATCTTGATGAAGCCGACTGCGCCCCCTTCGACCCGCAGGGACGCTCATTCGCCAATCTCAATACGCCGGAGGAATTGGCGGAAGCGGAACGCCTGCTCGCCGCGAGCGGTTAAGCGCGGTTTGCGCGCGCCACAATCTGTTACAATGTGGCTATGACGATTCAGTCTATCGACGACATCCTGGTGGCCTACGTCGGGCGCGGGCGAGAAGCGCTTCTGCCCGTTCTTTGGGACATACAAGGCGCTTGCGGCAGCATCAGCCCCGAGCAAGTCCACCGCATTTCGCATACGCTGCGCGTGCCGGAAGCGGACATCTTCGGCGTCATCGGCTTTTATACGCTCTTCCACGACGAGCCGACCGGGCGCCGCATCATCCGCGTTTGCACCGACCCGACCTGCGCTTTAGCGGGGGCGGATGACTTGCTGCATGGCGTCTGCGCGCGCCTGGGCATCCACGAGGGTGAAACCACCGGCGACGATGAATATACCGTGGAGCATTCACCTTGCCTGGGCTTATGTGATTATGCGCCGGCCGCATTGGCGAGCGCGCGCGGTCAGCCCGATGTGGCGCTGTCGCAGGTGTCAGTCGATGGGCTGCTGGGCGAGTGGAATGGCGAATACTTTACGCCCGCAGGCGACGCGCGCTCGGTGCTGCTCAAGCCAAGTCTGAGCGCTGCGCCGGAGACGCTGGCGCAATACGGCGACTATTCGTCCCTGCGACTGGCAATCCATGACCTGCGTCCAGAAGACGTGATCGCCCAAGTCGAAGCCTCGGGCTTGATCGGTCGAGGCGGCGCCGCCTTCCCCACCGGGCTGAAATGGAAATTCACCCGCGGCGCGGATGGCGACATCAAATATGTCGTTTGCAACGCTGATGAGAGCGAGCCGGGCACCTTCAAAGACCGCGTGTTGATGGAGCATCGGCCGCATCTGCTGCTCGAAGGCATCGCTTTGGCCGCTTATGCGGTGGGCGCGGACAAGGCTTATATCTTCATCCGCGGCGAATATCCCAAAGCGACCGCGATTCTGGCCGATGCAATTCGCGAGGCGGAGACGGCTGGCGTCCTGGGCGAAGCGAATATGGGGAGCGATTTCTCGCTGGATATCGAGTTGCGTCGCGGCGCCGGCGCCTATATCTGCGGCGAAGAAACAGCGCTCTTTGAAGCCATTGAAGGCAAGCGTGGCTTCCCGCGAATGAAACCGCCCTACCCCACTACCTTTGGCCTCTTCGGGATGCCTACGGCGGTCAACAATGTCGAGACGCTCTGCGCCGTGCCGGGGATCATTGAGCAGGGCGCCGACTGGTTCAAGGCGATCGGCGCCGCGGGCAGCGCCGGACCGAAACTGGTCTCGGTCAGCGGGCATGTGGCGCGGCCCGGCGTTTACGAGATTGAACCCGGCATCACGCTGCGCCATTTTCTGGACGAGGTCTGTGGCGGCGTCACAGGCGAATTGCAGGCGGTGTTGATGGGCGGCGCGGCCGGCGCCTTCTTGAAGCCAGAAGACATTGACGTAAGGCTGACATTCGAGGACTTGCGCGCGGCTGGCAGCACCTTCGGCTCGGGCGCGATCATGGTATTCAATCGGACGGTCGATTTGCGCGATGTGATGAAACGGCTGGGGCGCTTCTTCCAGCACGAGAGCTGCGGCAAATGCTTTCCCTGCCAACTGGGCACGCAGCGTCAAGTGGAGATTCTCGAGCGGCTGGACGCGCCGCAAGCGGGCGATGCCGAGCGGCTGCTGGATATTGGGATGACGATGACGGAAGCCTCCATCTGCGGCTTGGGGCATACAGCTGGGATCGCGGTCATGAGCGTGATTGAAAAGTTTCCGGAGATGTTTGAAACGAATGGATAGGAATAAGTGAAATGGCGTTTAATCCTAGAACAGAATATGGCATAGAACATGTACAAATTCCCTTAAAAGAGTTTCATGATTACGCTGATGAATACATCATACGCCCACCATATCAGCGAAAGACTGTATGGAGCGAGAAGCAACAAGAGAATCTCTTGGATAGCATTTTCCGGCGATATTACATTCCGAATATCGTTCTGCGCTTGATTCGTCTAAACGAAAATGACACTTACAGAGAAGTCATTGATGGACAGCAACGCATTCGCACGGTTCAAAGATTTATTGGAAATGAGCTTTCACTCCCTGTCAGCCTGCAAGACTTTGACGAGGAATTGCCAGGAAAGTTATTCAAGGATCTCCGCAGTGATATCCGCCGATACATTGAGAAGGAGCTGAGATACAACGCCGACATAATAAAGGGCATCGAAAATCCCTTTGATGCCAGACATGTACAAGTAGCGTCGGATATATTCTGGCGCCTCCAGCAGGGCGAAAAGCTTAATGCCCTAGAAACAGCGCACTCTCGTCTCACGAGCACGGTCCGCAATTTCATGGTCAAATATGCGGACGATTATGACTTTGATTTTGCAAAATATAGTGAGATTGACCCAAACGACAAACACAAGCACGTTTTCTTCAAGAATTTATATGGACGAACGAACAGGAGGATGGAACACCTCGGCATGTTGGCTAAGTTGCTGCTGACCGAGCAGGCCGACGGTCCAACCGACACTAGGGACTCAGCAATTACCGCACTAATTGAGAAAACAAAGGATTCTGAGAACGGCATTGGTGATTTGTCATTTGAGAAAGAACCAGGTGCCAAATCATTGCTTCGCACATTGTCAACTCTGAGCGATATCTTTGAAGGTGATCCACAGCTTGACCGCACTAAGGGAGCCATCCCATTTCGATACGACTTCTTTGTTGTATCGGCGTATCTGCTTCTTCGACACCTTACCCGGTATTATGTTTTCGATAGCACGGAACGAGCCTTGCTCAGAGAATTTCTATACGAATTCTATAATCGAACTCGATTAGTACGTGCAGAAGCAGTCTCAGACGAGAGCGCTAGTCGATTTGTTCAGTTTCGCCAGCAGGGTCGAGCGGAGACTCTTGAACGACATCAAATTATCAGACACGAATTCTTCGTTTATGCCCGGAAAAACTGCCACCAAATTCTAACATTGGATCCGAGACGCGCATTTTACGAAGATGAGAGGATCGCGATTTACTTCAAAGATCGAAAAAGGTGCAAGCTATGCATCGAAGAAGGCAAACCCGATCGCGAGTGCATCGTACCCTGGTCAGAATTTGAAGCCGACCATGTCCTTCCCCACAGCAAAGGTGGGCAGACCCTTATCGACAACGGCCAGGTGCTATGCCGAATGCACAACAAACAAAAAGGCGCAAATTATGTCGGATGACACCATCACCCTCACTATCGACGACCGCGAAGTCTCCACCAGAAAAGGCGCAACGCTCCTCGATGCAGCGCAGCAGGCCGGCGTCGAGATCCCCGTCATCTGCTACCACGAAGCGACCTCTCCCAATGGACTGTGCCGCATCTGCGTTGTCGATGTCGATGGCGGGCGCGTCTTGCAGCCCGCTTGCGTCGCCGAATGCCAAGCCGATTCCAAAGTGGAGACGCGAAACGGACGGGTCGAGCGCAGCCGGCGGACCATCCTGGAGATGCTCAACGCTTCGGTGAATCTCGACGAGGCGCCGGAGATCCAGGAGATGATGGGCGAATACGCCGCCGACGAAGCCCGTTTCCCCGAGGCGCAGCGCCGCGAGACGGAGGTTATTGACGACAATCCCTTCTACGTGCGCGATTACGAGCAATGCGTTTTGTGCTGGCGCTGTGTGCAGGTCTGCGCCGAAGACGCCCAATTCACCTTCGCCCTGACGCTGAAAGATCGCGGGCACGAGACCTCGGTCGCCACCGCTTTTGATATCTCGATGACCGAATCGCCCTGCGTCTTTTGCGGGCAATGCGTCGGCGTCTGCCCGACTGGCGCGCTGAAGCCGAAGGTGCAGTGGGGGATGGAGCAGGGTTGGAGCGAAGACGAAATGCGTCAGAATACGCGGCGCGCGCGCAAGCGTGAACGAGAACAGGGCGATGGCGAGTAAACCCGCGGAAAAGCTGGAAGGGGCGCTGCCTTTCACCTATCAAGTCGTCGAAGGCGGAGTGGCGCGCGCGGTCGAGGGCGGCGTCATAGATGAGCAGCTGCTGTCGATCTACGTGAACGGCGAATCACTGGCGACGATGATGTGCAGTCCGCTGCAACTGGAAGCGCTGACTGTCGGCTTCTTATTCAACGAAGCGGTCATCGACTCCGCTGAGGAAATCGCCTTGCTGCAGTTGAACAGCACCAAGGCGGTCGCTGATGTCATCCTGACGCACGACGACGTCAAGCTGCCGCGGCGCATGATCTTGACCACCGGCTGCGGTGGCGGCGTAACCGGGCAGGAACTATCCAAGGACTTCCCCGCCCTCGATTCCGCCTTCCAAACCGAACCGGCAGTCATCCTCCGCATGATGCGACAGCTGCAGGGCGTCGCCCGCTTGTACAATGCCGTGCGCGGCGTGCATACTGCGGCGCTCGGCGATGAAAGCGGGCTGCTGACGAGCGCGGAAGATGTGGGGCGACACAACGCCATCGACAAGGTGGCTGGTCAAGCGCTGCTGGACCGCATTGATATGCGCGACCGGATGCTGCTCACGAGCGGTCGCATCAGCTCCGAGATGCTGGGCAAGGCGCGGCGCATGGGCATCCCGCTGGTGGCCAGCCGCACAGCGCCAACCAGCGTCACAGTCGAATTAGCGGAAGCCTGGAACATCGGCGTCGTCGGCTATGTGCGGGCGGGCGGCATGCGCGTTTACACCCATGGCTGGCGGCTGGGGCTGGATTGAACCGTCCGGCCGTCCAACAGTTTGCCTCCCTTCTCAGTTATCTGCGTCACTGGGCTCTGTGGTAAAATTTTTCCACCGTAACTCACTTTCGCCATCAGGTCATAATGCCCTCGCCCGAGTTCTTCCAGGTCCTTCCCGTGTCCGATGCGCTGACGCTGCTGGACAGCCACTGGCAGCCGCAGCCGGGGAGTGAGACCATAGCTACCGCTGATGCGCTGGGCCGCGTCCTCGCCGCCGATGTGCATTCGCCCGAGCAGGCGCCGGCTTTCCGCAAGAGCGCGGTGGATGGCTATGCCCTGCGCGCGGCTGACACCTATGGCGCCAGTCAATCGCTGCCGGCTTTTCTTTCTCTTCGCGGCGAGTTGAAAATGGGCGAAGCGCCAAAAGACGACATCGACGCTGGCGAAGCGCTGCTCATCCACACCGGCGGCATGCTGCCTGCGAGCGCCGACGCCGTCGTCATGCTGGAATACACGCAATCGATACATGAAGCCGAAATTGAAGTCTTGCGCGCCGCCGCGCCGGGCGAGAATGTCATCCAGGCCGGCGAGGATGTCGCCGAGGGCGCTTTGGTGCTGCCGCGCTTGCATCAACTGCGCCCACAAGATATCGGCGGATTGCTGGCGGTAGGCATCACCGAGGTCAAGGCGCTGTCGCCGCCGCGCGTGGGCATACTCAGCTGCGGCGATGAATTGGCGCCGCCGGAAGCAGACATAACGCCAGGGATGGTGCGCGATATCAACGCCTACATCTTGAGCGCGCTGGCGGAGAAGCTGGGCGCCCTTCCGCTTCGCTTTGGCATCGCCAGCGACAGGCTCGATGAGTATCGCCAGCGGGCGGAAGCGGGCTTTGCCGCTTGCGATATCCTGCTCTTGAGCGCTGGCAGTTCCGTCTCCGCGCGCGATTACACCCGCGATGTCATCAACGGGCTGGGCGAGCCGGGCGTCTTGCAGCATGGACTGGCGACCAAGCCGGGCAAGCCAACTATCATCGCCCTTTGCCAGGGCAAGCCGGTCATCGGGCTGCCGGGCAATCCGGTTTCGGCGCTGCTGGTGGCGTGGCAAACGCTGCCGCATCTAATCGCGCGCTATCTTGGGCGGAAGCCGCAAGCGCCCGACACAGTACGCGCCAGACTGTCGCAGCGCGTCGCCTCAGTCACGGGGCGCGAGGATTGGGTGGCGGTCAATTTGTCCCAATCCGAAGATGGCATGACGGCGGCTGAACCGATCTTTGGCAAATCCAATCTGATTTTCACGCTTGTCGACGCCGATGGCTTGCTGCGCCTGCCGCTGAACACGGGCGGTTACCAAGCCGGCAGCATGGTTGACGTGGCAATGTTCTGAGCAACGGTTGCGCGATGGCGAAACGACAGATTTATCTCGAAGACATCCCGCTGGACGAAGCGCGGGCGATACTGCAAACGGCTTTGGTAAGCGCCGGAAAAGCTGCGACCGCCCCCGGCGAGTCCGTGCCCCTGGACGAGGCCCTGGGCCGCGTGACTGCGGTGCCGGCGCGCGCTGCGCTGTCCTCGCCCCATTTTCACTGCGCCGCTATGGACGGCTATGCCGTATCGGCAGCGGATACGGTTGAGGCGCGCGAGACGAAGGCGCTGGCATTGCGCCTCGGCAGCGAAGCCTACCAGGTCAACACCGGCGATCCCCTGCCGGAAGCGACCAACGCCGTCATCATGATCGAGAATACCAATCAGTCCGACGAGTCGACGATACTGATTTACGCCGCCGCCGCGCCTTGGCAGCACGTTCGGCTGATGGGCGAAGATATGGTAGCGACCGAAACCGTGCTCCAAGTCAATCATCAGTTGCGACCGGTTGACCTGGGCGCGCTGGCTGGCTGTGGTCATCAGCGGGTGACCGTTCGGCGCAAGCCGCGCGTCGTGATCATTCCGACTGGCAGCGAGTTGGTGACCGCCCGAGAGCAGCCGAAGCGCGGGCAGCTGATCGAATACAACAGCCTCATCCTGCGGAGCCAGATCAGCGAAAACGGCGGCATAGCGGAGGCGACCGACATCGTCGGCGATGACGAAACGGCGCTGCGCGACGCGCTTTCCGCCGCTGCCGCAGCCAAACCCGATCTGATACTGATTCTTTCCGGCTCATCAGCGGGCAGCCATGATTTCACCGCCGACGCGCTCCAATCGCTGGGCGAAGTGCTGGCGCATGGCATCGCTGTGCGTCCGGGCCACCCGGTGATTATCGGCATGGCGGCGCGGATTCCCATCATCGGCGTCCCCGGTTATCCAGTGAGCGCAGCGCTCACCGGCGAACTCTTCATCGTTCCGCTGATCAGGCAGTGGCTGGGCTTGGCGAGCCAGGAATTGTCCACGATTGAAGCGGTCTCAACGCGTAAGATCGCCTCGCCAATCGGCGATGACGATTTTGTGCGGGTGGCGCTGGCGGAGCTCGATGGGCGGCTGCAGGCGACGCCGCTGCAGCGTGGCGCCGGCGTGATCACATCGCTGGTTCAGGCTGACGGGCTGGCGCATATCCCGCGCTTCCACGAAGGCGTCGATCGCGGCGGAAAGTTGAAGGTGTCGCTGTATCGCCCGCTTTCGCTCATCAAGCGGACCCTGCTAATCATGGGCAGCCATGATCCGATGCTCGACTTGCTGGCGACCCATCTTCGGCTGCATTCACCCGATCAGCGGATCGTCTCGGTCAATGTTGGTTCAATCGGCGGGCTGATCGCTTTGCGGCGCGGCGAGGCGCATCTGGCCGGCTGTCATCTCTTCCACCCTGAATCCGCGACCTACAACACCCACTATCTGGCGCGTTATCTTCCCGAAGAGCCAGTCGAATTGGTGACCTTCGCCCGGCGCGAACAGGGCTTGATCCTACCGCCGGGCAATCCCCGCGGCATAACTTCTGTTGCCGACTTGCCGGGCGCGCGCTATATCAACCGGCAGCGGGGCGCGGGCACGCGGATGCTCTTTGATCACCTGCTGGCGCAGCACGAGATTTCGCCCGACGATATCGCCGGCTACCGGCACGAAGAATACACGCATCTGGCGGTGGCGGCGGCGGTGGCCGATGGCATCGGCGATTGCGGCATGGGTTTGCGAAGCGCCGCCGAAGCGATGGGGCTGGATTTTATCGGGCTGACCTGGGAGCGCTTTGATCTGGCGATTCCGCGGCGTCACCTGCAGAGCGCAGGCATTCAAGCGCTGCTTGCGACACTGCGGAGTTCGGACTTCAGGCGCGAACTAGGGGCGCAGAGCGGTTATCGCAGCGATGAGACCGGGCAATCGGTAGACTTGTGATCTTCTTCACCGGCAGCATATCCAGAAAGACCTGTATGATCGAGCGTAGGTTGTTTTCTGCGCTACCCGATGGCTCGCCCCCAGCTTTCTTAGTACCTTTGGCTACGTGTTCTCGCTGAAGTCATACGAATAATCCACCGCCGGACTGCGCAGCTGCGCGTCCATGCCACCGTCGATGAAGATGCGCGTACCGGTGATATAAGCGGCGTCGTCCGAGGCGAGGAAAGCGACGGCGGCGGCGATATCAGCCGGTGTGCCTTGGCGTGGCAGCGGGATGACATCCGACGGCGGGATCGGCGCATCGCCGACCGATGTGCCGTGATCGACCCGCGTGCTGCCCGGCACAACCGAATTGACGCGAATGTTGAGCGGCGCCAGATCGAGCGCCATCGCCCGCGTCGCCGCCTCTATGCCGCCTTTGCTGGTGTCATAGCCAAACATATGCCGATGCGCGCGCGACGCGCCGCCGCTGCTGACATTGATGATGACCCCGCCCTGCCCCCGTTTCGCCATGAGGCGGGCGGCAATCTGCGAGCAATGGAATAAGCCCGTTAGATTCACCGCAAGCGTTTTGCGCCAGGATGCATCGCTGTATTCGAGGAAATGCTCAATAACGCCAGGCTGGTGGACGAAGGCGGCGTTGTTGACCAGAATGTCGACTGCGCCGAAGGCTGCGAGCGATTGGTCAAAGAGCGCCTCAACCGATGCGCGCTCGGAAACATCGCAGCGGACATAGTTGACTGCGTCGCCCAATTCCGCGGCGAGCGCGATCCCGGCGCTGTCATCAATATCGGCGATGACGACATTGGCGCCTTCCTCCGCCAAGCGCCGGACGCAACCTGCGCCAATGCCATTGGCGCCGCCGGTGATGATGGCGGTTTTTGCTGCAAGTCGCATGAAGTTTCTCCTATGTGCTGTTGTGTCTGAGGGCGACCCACTGGCTCGCCCCTACAGGTTTGCGCTATGGCGGACGAGACAAGTCTCGCCCCTACAAGGCTTGTCCGCTACTCATTGACTATAACGCAAGCGGAATTGAAAGAAGGTGCTAATTTAGAGTAAGCGCCAGACTCTCACATAAGGAGCTTACTCATGGATTTAGACACCTTCTTGACGACATTATACTGTTTCGTTGACGATTGGTACAAAAGGGAAATGATTGTCCTGATGAAGCGGCATGCCGGTCCCGCGTTGCAGATGAGCGATAGCGAAGTATTGACCCTAGCGATTGCAGGGCAGTGGAGAGTGGGTGTGCCCTGGCGATCTGAGCGCGGCATGGTTCGTTACATACTGCAGAATGGTCGGTCATGGTTTCCCAGCATGCTTAAGCGCAGTCAGTTCAATCGGCGCGTGCGACATCTATGGGCTGCTTTTGTATGCTTGCAACAAGAGTTGGCGCAGATGCTAATCAGCAGCAGCGCATTGTACGAGGTGGTAGATTGTACGCCGGCGCCGCATTGCAGTCTGGGGCAAGCCATCAGCCATGATCGCCATTGGCTCTTCGGAAAGAAAGGTCGCGGCGGCAATCATGGGGGCTGGTACTACGGCGAGCAACTGTTGCTCTGCGCCAGCGATAGCGGTGTCATCACCGGCTGGATGCTCGGTCTGGCAAACATTGATGACCGCTGGCTAATGGAAGCGCTTGTGAGCAGCCGCCAAGGACGGAAGCGTGTGATTGAACCCGAATTGCCCAAGCATAGAACATATAAAACGCGCAGAATCCCTAGTCCTGAATCCATCAGCCCGGCCCTGTGCGCCGGGGATGATCGCGGCTTGGTCTATCTCGCTGACGGCGGCTTCAGTGGGCGGCGCTGGATTAGGCATTGGCAACGCGAGTATGGCGCTGGGGTTATCGCGCCACGAGCGAGCAACATCAAAGGAGACAAGCCCAGCAAAATCATGCTCTGGCTGCGTAAACGCAGACAGATTATCGAAACTGTGATTGCCAGGCTCACTGAAACCTTTGGGCTGCATCGCGTCAATGCCCACAGCGAACTCGGCATGCTGACGCGAATCGCCGCGAAAACGGCCGCATACAACATCGCCATCCTATTCAACCGGCAATGTGGACGTAAAGACGGGGCGATGGCAACTCTCATCTGTTAGTAGCGGACAAGCCTTGCAATTTCCGCTTTGGCGGGCGACCTGATAGGTCGCCCCTACATTGCCTTGGTTCTGGCGGGCGACACAAGTGTCGCCCCTACATGTCTCCTTTGTTGAGCGTTGTAGGGTCTGCCAGTGGCTGACCCGCCGATTTATGCGCTATTCACTTAAGCGAGCGAGGCGAAACGCCGAAAGTTCAAATTCGGTTTCCCCATTCAGCGCCAGTTGCGTCAATATTTCGCCAATGGCCGCCGAGTGCTTGAAGCCGTGCCCGGAACAAGGCGACGCGAGCACAACGCGTTCCGAGTCCGGGTGGAAATCGATGACGAAATGCTCATCGGGCGTGACGGTGTACAAGCAGACTTCGGCGCGGATCAGATTATCGCGCAAGCCCTGCAGCCGCGGCTGGGTCAAGCGATAGTACATATCAGCGCATTCTTCCGCCGTTGCCTCGCGGCCGACGGCATCGGGATCTGTCGCGGTATGGTATTGCTCGGTCACCAATTTGACCCCGCGCGGACCATCGCGCGGCGCCGGAAATGCGCTCCAGAATTCGTCCAGCCGGTCGCCGATCCAGATAACCCAGGGAAATATCTTCGGATCAAATGCGCCGAGTTCTTCCGCCTCGAACCAATAGAACACTTGGCGGCAGACGCGCAGAGCGGCGCGGTAAGCCTCCGGAACCAAGTCCGCCATCCAGGCGCCGGCCGACAGAATCAGCTTGTCGGCGCGGTAGTTTCCCAGATTCGTGGTCACCGTGACGCCGTCGGCGCTGGCATCATAGGCGATCACTTGTTCGCCCGTATGGATGGCCGCGCCTCCTTGACGCGCCAGCTCGAGCTGCGTCGCGATGCAGCGTTCGGGCCGCAGCACGCCAGCGCCGGGTTCGTAGTAGGCGCGGTCGATGGCGCGCGGCTTTAGCATTGGGTGACGGCGCTTGATTTCCTCCGCGCTGATGACCTCGTGTATAATGCCGTGGCGCTCCGCCACCTGTGCGGAGGCTTCGACAAAATCGCCTGCGCCATGAAAGGTCGCGTCTGCGCTGGGCGGCGCGATGATGAGCCCTCCGCTCTCATGAAAGAGCGTCTGCCCGCTGGCTGCTTCCAGCTCGCGCCATATTTCATCCGAACGCCTTACGAGGGGCGCATAGAACTCGCCCTCGCCGATGGACGCGCGTGTGATGCGCGTATCGCCGTGGCTGGAGCCCAGCGTATGCGGCGGATCAAAGCGATCGATGCCCAGCGCCTTCGCGCCGCGTTTTGCCGCCTGATAGAGCGCCGCCGAGCCCATGGCGCCCAAACCGACCACAATCAGATCGTAGTATTGCTCGCTCAGGCCTAGCGCTCCCTTCGCAGCGCTGCTGTCGCCGCCTCGTCCACCGCCATGGTAGCGGCATCTACGACTACCGCGTAGTCCCGTTCAGCGGCGTCCAAGGAGATATAACCCTGCCGCGCATCAGCCAGGACCCGCTCGGGATCACGTTCTGATGGTGGACCGTATCCGCCGCCGCCCGGCAATTCGAGTATCACCCGCTGACCCGGCTGCAGCGCATAATGACTCTTGGGATGGGGGCGACCGCCATCGGAAAGCCGCAGATCGCCCGTTGCCCCGGGCAACCCGCCAAGCAATCCCAGCGCCGGATTGCCCGTGCGATCATACATGCAGGAATGGTTGGCGCTGGCGCCGGTGATGATCTCCAGTTCCATCACCTGACCCAAGCCGCCACGAAAACGCCCTGCTCCGCCGGAATCGGGCCGCAATTCGCGGCGATGCATCAATAGGGGCGCGGCCGTCTCAATCGCTTCGACCGGCACGCCCATGATGCCGCTGGGAAAGGCGGTCGCCGAAAGTCCGTCGCGGTCCTGCGCGGCGCCCATGCCGCCGGCTGAGAAAAAGATATAGGCGAATTCTTCGCCATTCTCGTCCATGCCGTCCATCATCGTATTCCATAAGCCCGCTGAGCCATTGGCGATCACCAGTTCCGGCACGATTTCCGCCAGCGCCGTCAGCAAGGGCTGGCTTACGAAATGGCCGATCAGGTGGCGGGCGCTTACCGGCGCAGGTCTGGTGCAGTTGAGGATTGATCCGAGCGGCGCGCGCACATCAATGGGTCGGAAAGCGCCTTCGTTGTTGGGGATGCCCGGCGCCAGCGCCGCCATCAACGTATAGGTCGTGTAAGCGTGCGTATAGTTGAGCACCACGTTAATGCCGCGGTCGACCTGCCTCGAGGAACCCGCATAATCGACGACCAGTTCATCTCCGTCCACGATTAAGGCGCAGGCGATAGTCAAAGGCTCGTCAAAGCCATCAATCATTATCGTATTTCGGTAGACGCCATCGGGAAGCGAGCGGACAGCGTCGCGCACAGCCGTCTCGGTGCGATCGAGGATCAGCGCCGATACCTCTTCGATATCGGGCAGGTCATATTCTTCCAACATTTCGATCAGTTTGCGCGCGCCGACCTGATTGCCGACCTCCTGCGCGTAGATATCGCCGATGACCTGATCGGGCACGCGAACGTTGGCGCGGATGATATCGAAGAGTTCGCGATTCGCTTCGCCCGCCTTGAACAGTTTCATCAGCGGGATCGCCAGCCCTTCTTCATAAAGCGAGCGGGCATCGCCGCCCATGGTGGCGCCGCCGATATCCACTGCGTGGCAGGTGTTGGCGAAATAAGCGACGCCGCGCCCGCGATAGAAAACGGGCGACACGATCGTCAAATCAAAGAGATGACCCGATGCTTCCCAGGGATCGTTGGTGATCAGGGTGTCGCCCGGCTTCAGGCTGTCGATGGGATAATTGGGCGCGACATACTTGCGCACGCAATTCGCCATCGTATTGATATGGCCCGGCGTGCCGGTGACCGATTGGGCGATCATATTGCCGCTGCGGTCAAAGACGCCAGCCGAGAGATCGCCCGCCTCGCGCACGACGGTGGTGAATGAGGAATGAATCAGCGCGGCCGCCTGCTCATCGACAACGGAGATCAGCCGACTCCAGATGACTTCGAGTGTGATGGGATCAATCACTGTGCCATTCTCCTGTATTCATATCTCTACTGGGCACTCGTAACTATGCGAAATACACACGTTGTTTCACGATTGGCAAGCTTTTGCCGCAATTGTGCCAGTAAGTTATGATAACAATACAATACGTCGTTGATATGACTCTTTACCTTTAGGAATCATCATTTGTCAGGATGCAGCTAACGTTATTGTTGCCATTGGAAACTGGAACAGAGAAGCTACTAAGAAGAATCAATATGGCGCAAGCAGCACATCAATATGATCCAGATCCACAGCGGCATCCCAGACTATCACCAGATGAGCAACGTATTGCTGACGCGATAGTAGCTGCCCTTCAGACTGAACTGCAACCTATCAAAGACACGCAAGAGCAGCATACAAAAATACTCGAGAACATCCAACTAGAGATGAGTGGCGTCAATAAGATATTGGCTGGCGCCGGTTTGATTCCAGATAACCCCGACCTCTAGATCAAATTGACATTTCTTCCCGCGTCAACAACAGGCAGCCGCCTTCCGCCACCCGCGCCGACCAGCCAGGCAAAACGACCGTCGTCGATGCCGCTTCTTCAATGATCAACGGACCGTCCGCTGACCAAGCTTTGCCCAGTTGCTCGCGGCGATAAACGGGCGTGATTTGCGGCGCTTGATCGGGCGCGAAGCGGACCGGGCGATGCGCGACCGGCGCATCTTCTGAAAGGGGCGAGGCGTCAAGCGGGGCGCTATTGATATCGGGCGTCGGTCCACTGATCAGCACGCGCCAATTCACTGCTTCGATTGGCACGCCCTCAGCCAATTGTCCGTAGAAGGAGCGATACTCCGCTTCAAAGGCGCGCTGCATTTGGCCGACCTGATTCTCATTCAGCGTCTCCATCGGAAAGGGCGCCCGCACTTCGTAGCCCTGCCCGACATAGCGCATATCAATGTTAAGGCGCACGGTGACCTCCGAAGCGGGTACACCGGCCGCTTCCACGATCCGCCTGCCCTCGCGCTCCAGCTTTCGCAGGATATCGTTCAGTTCGCATAAATCGAGCTCGCTCAGCTTGGCGACGTAGCTGCGCGTGAAGTCAAAGGCGATTGGCGCTGTCAGAAATCCAAAGGCGGAACCGACGCCAGCCAATGGCGGGACGATGATGCGCTTGATGCCCAAGCCTTGCGCCACGCCACAAGCGTGAACCGGACCAGCGCCGCCGGTGGCGACCATGCAATAGCGGCGTATCTCCAGTCCGCGCTCGGCCGCGTGCACGCGCGCCGCCGCCGCCATATTTTCATTGACCAGTTGATGCACACCCCAAGCCATGCGCTCAAGCGCGAGCTCCAGCGACGCCGCCAAGTCTATGAATGAGTCGCGCGCCGCTTCGGCGTCGAGTTTGATGTCCCCGCCGGCGAAATAATCGGGATTGAGGTAGCCCAACAGCAGGTCCGCGTCGGTGACGGTGGGTTCGCAGCCGCCATTGCCGTATGAAGCCGGTCCGGGCGCCGAGCCGGCGCTTTGCGGACCGACAGCGGGCAAGCCGAGCGCGTTCAAGCGGGCGATGCTGCCGCCGCCAGCGCCGATCTCGATCATCTCAATCATCGGCACCATCAAGGGCAAGCCGCTGCCGCGCTTGAAGCGATGCACATGCGCCACTTCCGACTGATTACTGATCGCCAACTCGCCATCGCGGGTCAGCGCCGCTTTGGCTGTGGTGCCGCCCATATCAAAAGCCAGCACATCGCGTTGCCCCAGCAGCCGCCCCCAATAGAGGCCCGCCAGCGCGCCACCGGCGGGACCGCTCTCCACCAGGCGGACGGGAAAAGCGCGCGCAGCCGCCACTGTGGTTGTGCCGCCACTGCTGAGCATGATATTCAAGGGCGCGTCGATGCCGCTCTGCTTCAAACCGGAAACGACCCGCTCCATATAACGTTCGGTGATCGGCTGGACGTAGGCGTTGGCGATGGTGGTGGATGCGCGCGGATACTCGCGCATGCCGGGCGCCACTTGATGCGATGCCGAGCTCGAAACCGCCGGCAACTCCTCGCGAACAATCGCCAGCGCCGCCAGCTCGTGCGCTGGGTTGGTATAGGCGTGCAAGAAACAAATGGCGACCGCTTCGATAGCTTCCGCCCGCAGCGCCGCGCAGATTTTGCGCAGACGAGTCTCATCAAGCGGGCGCCAAACCCTGCCATCGGCGAGCATGCGCTCCGGCACATCATAGCGCAGGCGCCTTTCCGCCAAAGGCCGCGGCTTTTTGAGCGCCAGGTCGTACATATCGTAGCGCCCTTCGTTGCCGATCTCGACCGCATCGCGGAAGCCGGCAGTGGTCAGCAGCGCCGTCTTTGCGCCAGCGCGTTCAATCAGCGTATTGGTGATCAGGGTGGTGCCGTGCACAACATAGCGGATGGACTTGGGAGACAGATTGTCGCTTTTCAACAGCTTCTCTACGCCTTCCAGCACCGCGCCAGACGGATCAGGATAGCTCGTGAGCAGCTTTTCGACGCGGATGGCGCCGCTGTCCAGCTCGAGGGCGACGAGGTCGGTGAAGGTGCCGCCGATATCGACTGCTAACAGGATTGGCGGCGAAGTCATGAGCCCGGCAACCTCAGCGAAGATAATGGACAAAAGCGGGCATCATCATAAGAGCAGCGGCCGCGACTGTCAAGCAGAACGCGAGCGCGAGCGTGGCAATGTTGTTGAGAAACGCGAATGGTCGACTACCACTAATTTTCACCACAGAGGAACGGAGGCAACACAGAGAACACAGAGTATTTGCTACTGCTCGGCGAGATTATCATGTAGTAAAAGCCTCGCGCTTCTCATCGGCTGGGAGTAATTTTGCGCGGAAGCGCTACACTGTTACAATTCGCCGATATTGGCGGACGAATACATCGGGCAGCCAGGGGGACAGGCGGAATGGGCAGCGAAACAATAAACGTCGGTGTGATCGGGACGGGCGCGATCGGCGGCATTCACGCCGAGAATCTGATGCGGCGAACGATAGGGGCTAAGGTCGTCGCCCTGATGGATATCGACCGCGAGCGGGCGGAAGCTGTCGCGGCCGCCTGCGACGGCGCGCGCGTCTCCCATGAGGTGAGCGACCTGATCGCCGACCCGGATGTGGACGCCGTTCTGGTAGCCTCAACCGACGCCAGCCACGCGGAAATCACAATCGCTTGCATTGAAGCGGGCAAGCCGGTGCTTTGCGAAAAGCCGCTGGCGACCACCGTCGCCGATGCCGAGCGGGTCCTGCGCGCCGAGCTGGCGACCGGTCGGCGTCTGGCGCAGGTCGGCTTCATGCGCGAGTACGACCAGGCGCATAAAGATCTGTACGACCTGCTGCGCGGCGGCGCGATCGGCGCGGCGCTCAAGATCCGCAGCCTGCATGTCAATCCCCGCTTCGTCCGCGAATTAACCATTGACTCGGTCATCACCAATTCCTTGATCCACGATATTCATTCGGCGCGCTGGATCATGCCATCGGAAGTAGAAAGCGCCTATGTGCAGTGGGTACCGGCAGACCAAGCACGACCGCGGAGCGCGCGTTTGGCTGATATTCAGTTGGTATTCGCCGACGGCGCCATCGGCAGCCTGGAATATAATGGCGACTCCGGTTACGGCTACGAAGTGAAGGTGGAAGTGACAGGCGAAACGGGCTTGATCAGCACAGCCGATCACCCGAGCCCGGCTTTGCGCCATTCAGGGTCTGTCACAAGAGCGATTACGCCAAACTGGCCCCAGCGCTTCGCCCAAGCGTATATCGACGAAGCGCAAGATTGGATCAACGCGATACAAGGGAATGAAGCGACCGGTCCCTCAGCCTGGGACGGTTATATGTCGCTGGTCGTCGCCGATGCCAGCATTCGTTCAGCGAATACGGGGCGGCCCGAACGCATCGTTGCCAGCGAGAAGCCCCCGCTTTATTAAGCTGGGAACCTCAAAAGGCGGCGACGGCGTCTTCGTACCAATGATCGGGCAGGGCATCACGCTCGAGGTTCAGCAGTTCTCGCAGGATGGCATCGGCGTCAGCGATTGAGTTGGTCAGCGGGTCGGTCATCATGGCGCGTCGCAGCAAGCGGTAATCGCCTTTGACAACGGCTTCGGCGGTTAATTCATGTGTATCGAGCACGACTTCCTGCATCCCGCGCAAGCCACGCGGCATGTCTCCGACCGGGCGCGGGCGCGGACCAGCCATATCGATATCGCAGAGCAGCTCAAGAAAGGCGTCCGGCGCCATATTGCCCACAGCGCCTCGGTTGCAGGTGTTGATGTAGAAGGGTCGCCCAAGCCCGCCGACCATGTTCTCGATGATATCGGTGGCGTGGTCGGGACCGAGCATGGTCATATATTGGCTGATGGGCGTGACGCCGCTGATGAAGTCGTCGACTTGCTGCCACATCGCTTCGTGACGATCGTAACGCGGCTCGGTATCCCAGATCGCCAGAGGCGGTATCTCACCCGGCAAAAGGCCGCGGCCTTGATAAAAGCGCACATATTCTTTGGTGTGCGATACGCAGACCGGGACGCAGCCGAAGATTTGGTACAGTTGGTCGCCAATGGCATCATTGTATAGCGCCTTGGCGCTCGTCTTGCCGTCCATGCCTTCATAGGCGGTGTTTTGCCGCAGCCGCGCCGCAATCGCCGGTTGCATGTCACGCCCGCGGAAATCCGCCCTCAGCATAAAGGTGAAGTGATTAACACCGGCGATACGCAAGTCGAATTCGGCGTCCAGATCGTCGTTCCAGTCGCGCTCATCATCGATGATGCCCGCCAATTTCGCATAGCGGATTTTGACATGCGGCATGTGCAGCGAGTCGCAAAGGGCGAAGCTCTTCACCGCCGGGGCGTAGCGGGCGAGCGCCATACCATGGACCGCGCTCGGATTGATATAGTTGATGCCCCAAGCTTTGGGGCAGAGACGCTTGATATCGGCGACGCAATCCATGATCAGCGGAAGCTCGCGCATGGCGCGGAAGATGCCGCCCGGTCCAATCGTATCGCCGCTGCACATGCGCACACCGTATTTCTCGCTGATGACGCAATCGATCCCTCGATAACGCACCGTATCGGCGGCGAAGCTGAGCACGACGAAATCGGCGCCGGGCAAGGCATCGCGCCAATCGGAAGCGGTTTCGATTCGCAAGTTGACGCCGGTTTCGGCGACGACCATCTGCGCCAGCCGCCCCATCTTTTCCAGGCGCGCGGGATCTTTGTCCACCAATGCCAGCGCGCCGCTGTTCAGATGCGGCGAGTGAACCATCTGCCAGATGGCTTGCCGGCCGAAGAAGAGGCTTCCCGCGCCAATTACAACGACCTTCGGCTGCTGTTTGTTTGCCATTATGCCTTCCCTGTACGGCGCAAGTTTACCTGACGAGGGCTGGATTTGTCGCGATGCTTCTCATCATTCGGCTTGCATACACGCCAGGGGAGTGGTGAATTGCAGGGATATAACCCACACTCTTCAAGAGCATGTAGACACAGCCCGTCAGTCGCCCCTACATCTTTTCGCGAGAATGGTTTATCCACAGAAATCACCACTCCCCAATATAAGCGCGAGAGCTAACTCGCTCGTCTTGACCGTCGTGAACGACGCCGCCGATTGGCGCGGGGCGGCTTCTTCACCGGTGACGGGGCCTGTGGCGGTTCAACGGCGGAGATATAGGGATGCTCGGTCACCACCGGGATCGGCTGTCGGATGAATTCTTCGATCCCGTTGAGGTACTTGCGTTCATCGACATCACAAAACGAACAGGCGGAGCCGCTAGCGCCCGCGCGCGCGGTGCGGCCAATGCGATGTACATAACTCTCCGGCAGATTTGGCAGGTCGAAGTTGATGACATGAGTGACGGCATCAATATCCAAGCCACGCGCGGCGATATCCGTTGCCACCAGTACGGAAGACTGGCCGGACTTGAATCGGGACAAGGCTTGTGTTCGCGCGCCCTGCGATTTATTGCCATGGATCGCTTCAGCCGGGATGCGCGCGCGGTTCAACTGTTTGGCGAGGTTATTGGCACGGTGTTTGGTGCGCGTAAACACCAATACTTTTTCCGAAGCGGCGTCGCGCAGGATATGTTTGAGCAGCGACCGCTTTTCGCCGCGCTCGACAAAATAGAGCGATTGGGCAATCTTGTCGACCGTGGTCGACTGCGGATTCGCTTCTACTTTGATCGGATCAATCAAGATGCTTCTGCTCAGATCTTGCACCGTCGGTGGCATCGTCGCGGAAAACAGCATCGTCTGGCGTTCTTTTGGCAGGCGCTCAATGATGCGCTTGACATCGTGGATGAAACCCATATCCAGCATGCGATCGGCTTCATCCAGTACAAAGTATTCGACCTGATGCAAGCGGATATGCCGCTGGCGCATGAGATCCAGCAATCGCCCCGGCGTCGCCACCAGAATGTCGACGCCGCGCTCCAGGGCGGCAACCTGCGGCTGCTGGCTGACTCCACCGTAGACCACCACATGTTTGAGCGCGCTGTTCCGGCTGAATTTACCGAATTCTTCATCAATCTGAGCCGCCAATTCACGTGTTGGCGCCAGCACAAGCGCGCGGATGCGCCGCTTGCCACGCTGCTCGCTGAGCAGTTGAATGATGGGCAAGGCAAATGCGGCAGTTTTGCCAGTGCCGGTTTGAGCGCAGCCCACGATGTCCCGTCCGTTCAGGATATGAGGAATGCTACGCTCTTGGATCGGCGTCGGCTCGCTATAGCCAGCTCGCTTGACGACGCGGAGCATGGCTTTACTCAGTTGCAAATTGTGGAATGACATAGGCTTTGAAGTTTTCTCGATTGTTCACAAATTGGGGAAGGTACTATTGTCGGGCACATTTGCCAATAATACTAGGTCGGTCAATTGCCGGATACGAATCGGCTCAGGCGTCGTGTATGATGCTCCCGATTACATGGCAATAGAGAGCGAAGACGGGGCGCGAAATGAGCAATCCATACCAATACGCCAAACGAAACCAAGAGCGTTTTCTCGACGAATATCAAGAACTGCTGCGCATCCGCACCATCAGCACGCAGCCGCAGCACGCCGAGGATGTGGCGCGCGCCGCCGAGTGGCTGCGCGAGATGATGCTGCGCATCGGCATGGACAGCGCTGAGGTCATTCTGATGCCGGCGGGACGCTGCCCGTTGGCGCTGGGCGAATGGAATGGCGCTGGCGAGGCTGCGCCGACCATCTTGATCTACTGCCATTACGATGTGCAGCCGGCCGAGGTCGCTGATGGCTGGGACACGGAACCTTTCGAACCCACCATCAAAGACGGGCGGCTCTATTGCCGCGGCGCGGTCGATAGCAAGCTGCATGTCATGTCGAACTTAAAGGCGGTGGAATCCTGCCTGGCCAGCGATGACAAACCCAAGGTCAACATCAAAGTCGTGCTGGAAGGCGAGGAAGAATCAGGCTCGGAGAACATCAACGCCTTCATCGCGGCGCATCCGGAGCGCTTGGCGGCCGATATCGCCATGATCTCGGACGGGGCGATTCTAGCGCCGGATCAGCCGAGCCTGACCTATGGCTTGCGCGGGATCACCGGGCTCGAATTGCACGTATCGGCGCCGGTCAGCGATCTGCACAGTGGGCATTGGGGCGGCTCGGTGCATAATCCGATTCAGGCGCTCTGCGAGATCCTGGCGCGGCTGCACGATGAAAACGGCACGGTGACCGTCCCGGGCTTCTACGATGATGTAGCGGCGGTGACCCCGCAAGACCGCGCCCTGCTGGAAAAAGTCGAGCCCTTTATGCAAGCGGAATGGGACGATGTTGTTAGCGCGCCGTCCGTCTGGGGCGAGAGCGAATATATCTTGCCCGAGCGACTGGGCGCGCGCCCGACGCTGGAGATCAACGGCATCCACGGCGGGTATACCGGCGCTGGCATGAAGACGGTGCTGCCCGCCCGCGCCTTCGCCAAGATCACTTGCCGCCTGGTTCCGCATCAAGATCCGGCGCGCGCGCTGCGATGCGTCATGGAGCACATCAAGCGCATCGCGCCATCGTCGATATCGGTCGAAATGCGCCCCAGCGAGCCGGGCGCCGAGGCCGTCCTGCTTGATGTTGACGGTCCGGCGATGGCGGCGGCCGCAGAAGCGTACACCTTTGCTTGGGGCGTCGAGCCGGTTTACGAGCGCGCCGGCGGCAGCGTGCCGATCACTTTCGAGTGCATGAAAGTGGCGAAGGAAGTTGTGATCATGAGTTACGGGCTGAAGAGCGGCCGCGCGCATGGTCCGAACGAGAATATCTACTTGCAGAACTTCTACAACGGGATTCAATCGACGATCAAGTTCATTGATGTGGTTGGGGAGGGTCGGGGGTAAGTGGAGTCAGACACGGTAGAACAGGCAGCTGATCAGAACCTCGATACTTCAGCAATCCTCTCCGTCATTTCCTTCAAACCGGGAGGAAAAAGGCAAATCCGAATCCAATGCTTCCAAGAAATATCACGACGATAATCGTAACGATTAATCTATGCGACCAAACTACCATACTTCCCTTGTCATCCACAATCCGCGCATTTCTCGTGTAGATTTGCAAGTAAGACGTCTGCAGGAGTTCTAAAAAATACTCGGGTTCGCAAGCCGACCAGTCTTTAGCATTTTGTTCGGTTGGTTCCATCGGGTGGGTCCTTTGCCTTCTTACCCAAAGTGTACGAATTGACAAGTAGGCTACAAGCGCACATAAGAAAAGTAAAACTACGCTGAATAGCACAGCTACTGCATAAATTGCAGGCTCTTCTCGGAAAATTTGTCGCAAGCGCACCTCTCCTGCGCCAAAGGGCAGATTGAGCGCCGCTACAATACCTGCTATAATGTTTACGATGGTTAGATTATGCATCGCCTTGCTTTCCAGGGTTCTTATAGCATCTTTCTGTGACTTGACGTGTGCTTGGAGAAGTTCAATTACGCTGTCTTGATTGTGCATGGCAATGGCTTCATCCATCATGAAGTTCCTTGGAGGCGACTATGAATGACAATGATCAGAAGAAGAACAACGATCAAGCTCTGCGCCCAGTATCAGATGAGCATGAAGCAGACGACGCACACCGTCCTCTTGAGTCTCCCAAACCTCGACCACAACCTTCTTATGGAGAAATAACAGAAGGGAAATCTGGCGCAACGCTTTGGCAGACAATTAAGATGGCTCTGCGTGAATGAAGCTATATCCACCGCATTGTATCACTCTAGAACCATAGTTAGTCAATCCTGCGTTATGCGAGCGTTTGCATGAACAACATAGAAGAAGAAGCTGCAGATAACGAGCCAAAAGCGTCATCCAGCAACCAAGCGGACTCAAGCGATTCCCGTACACCTATTGAACGACCTAAGCCGCGTACTGAACCGTCCTCAGGTACGGTTGACTACTCAGAGAATAAACCGCCAAGCTGGCGCGCCTTACGAGACTCTTAGCATAAAACTCCATTTTGAGCACATCTATATGAAAATCGCATTCTGCCGCCCGAATCCGAATTATTCGGTGATTCCAAGTTGATTGTGACCGCAAGCGATCACTGAGTGTTCCATTCCCACCATCTATCACCACCGCGTCACCCCCTCCGAGCCAGGGCGGCATTGCTGACGAGATGAGCGCCAGCGACTCATAGCAGGCTTAACGTGGTGAAACCCCTTTACAGTCAATTTACAGCTGCGTCAAACTCTGGCAACAAGCCTCCTTAACAATGCTGTTCGGCTGTGGCCGCAATCCCGCGTCCGCGGACCGGAACACTAAGGAGGTGTCCAAAATGACTGTTAAACGATTTACCCTAGTCCTCGCGCTGCTGGCTCTACTGACTGCCGGTGTCAACGCAAATGACGAACCCGCTCCCAAGGGTTTCGCCCTCTTCGGTCGCTGGTTCAGCGGTCCCCAAGCTTTGCTCTACGAACCGATCGTGCAGGATGCGACCGGAATGGAACCCGAGGCGCTGCGTGATGCCCTGCTCGATGGAGCGACGCTGAGCGAACTGATAACGGCGAACGGCGGCGCGGCCGAGGCGGTAATCGCCGAATTGGCGGCGCAAGCCTCCGACGCGATCAATGCGCGGGCGGCGGCCTCTATAGCAAGCCTGGAAGAAAGCTTCACGGAGACCTTGAACGACAGTCGCCATCGGCGTTTCCCCTGGTGGCGGCGGCACAATCCGGTGCGCGAACTCTTCGGCGCCTGGAACATGGACGAAACCATCACGGGAGCGACGGGCTTGGACAAGGCTGAGCTGAATGCCGCGCTGCTCAAAGGTTCGACGATCGCGGAACTAATTGAAGCCACTGACGGCGATGTGGATTCGGTTGTATCAACCTTGGTAGAGCAAGCGACCGATGGGATAAATGAGGCGGCCGCCGCTCGCATTCAGCGCTATCAAGAAATGATCGCAGACGCTTTCGATGCCGACTTCGGTGACAAGTCACAGCGCTGGCGCAAGTGGCGCCCGCGTCATGGCGCGTTTTTCAGCTACTGGGGTACATTCGGCCATGCAAAGCCAGAGACGAATCCCGCCGACAGCAGCTAGACCCATCGTAACCACGTTCAACTGCAATAGGCGCGAGCAATATGCGCGCGCCTACTGCTCTCTGCAGCGCTCTCAGTATTGTCGGCAGCCCCCGCTTGAATGCAACCGTCGTAGCGCCCCACCCTGCGCGCGCCGCCTTTGTGATACGCCCGCGCCTTAGGCGCCGGCTTCGGCGGTATCGAAACGCAAAGCCTTACTCGACAACCAGACTGCCCAACGGCACGCGCCCGTCGAGGAAAACACTGCCATCGACGCTTTGTGCTGGAACGCGCTCGCGATCACGCGAACGATACAGCCCGGTCGAGACACTGTAAGGCCCGGGCGACAGGTCCGCTGGCAGTGAGACCTGCCAGGATTCGCTGTCCGATAGGCCAGCGTACCACAAGCGCGTCGGCAAGCGCGGTCCCAGCGGCATCTGATCAAAGACCCGCCATTCGCCGCTTTCAGCGTGGCGGAGATGCAAAAACTGCGCATGGTCCTCGCTGCCCTCGACATTGCTGCGCCAGGTGAAGTTGATGGACAAGATCGCGCCCGCTTGTACGCGATCAGGCCATTCGGCGTCGGCGAGTATGAATCCGTTGTCAAATATAGCGAGCGGCTCCACAGGCGGGGGCGCGGAAGACGCCTCGGCCGGTACAACTAGCTCGCCCAAGATCACTTCTGTGTCACTGAGCGTTTCGTGGTCACTGGCGACTATCTGATGAAATGGGTAAGCATCGCCTTCTACTTGCCAGAGCGTAAGAACGATCCAAAAGGCGCGATTTACCGGCGCTGTCGCCGGTCGATTTATATTGACCCACTGCCGATAAACGGGCTCGTAACCGGGAGCGAGCAAGAAATAATGCCGCACGGCGATTTTGTCACGCCCCACTACAGAGTCGCCGGTCACCTGATCCAACAGGCGAACAGAATAGCCCTGTTTCAACAGACTCGATCCGCTGAAATCCCATCGATTGGGCGAAAGGAAGAGTTGGACGCTATCCTTGCTTTTTCCCAGACGGTAGCCGTGCAAGCGCATTCCCGAAGCAAAGCGGACATCCGCCGCCCTTACGTCATCGGCGTAGCGCTCAATAGGGTGGATGGCCGGGCTGACTGCCAGCATCAGCAGCCAACATACAGGAAAAACATAAAGCGCTCGCCGCAAACGCGCCCCCGGCGACAAATAGACGAGCTGATTCAGCAAAGCGACGACCGCCAACCACATACCCAGGAACTCAAGCGGTTCCTCCACGAGAAAGTGATTCACGCAGAGATTGATCGGACGGAAGATCGGATTGCCGCAATTGGTCTCGACCACTAAGCCACCCAGCGCGCTCGTTGCCAGCCCAACCACAAACAGCCCATGCCACTTCCAAGTATTCCGCGCCGACAACGAAGCGATCGCCAAAGTCAGCGCGACGACGAGCCCGCCGACTATGAAGTAGTAGTATTTCCAATTGAATACAAACTCATGCAACACGGCGTATTCATCGTAGGCGAGGAAGAGAAACAGTAAAGCGAGCGCGGCAAAATAGAGACGCTGCCAGACGCCCTGTCCCCTCAGAAGCAAGGCGATCAGCAGCGCGACGAATCCAATGGATGCCAATTGCAGCGACGCCAGCGTGGCTTGGATATTCCATTCACGGTCAAGATGCCATAGCCAAAATTCAAAACTCGAGGTTGGTTCATGAGTCAGCGCAACGCCCACCACAACGGCCTGCGCCACGAAAAACAGCGTCGCCAGGCGCTTTAAGCTCGGCGTCAAGCCAGGAAGCAGCCAACGGAAAGCGACCGCCATGACCAAGACATACAGCATCGTGACGACAGTGCGAATCAGCGAAATTGCGGAATCGTCCATGTGCCAATTGTATCGTGACTTGGACAATCGAGATTCAGTCTTCGCGCCAACCTATCTTTGCGGATTGCGAGGCTTGGTCAACCGAGACTCAACTTCCAGCGCAACCGCCTCATCCTCGCCGGGCCAAGGCGGCGCCGTCGCGATGAGAAACTCCAGCGGGACATCACCCGTGTTGCGGAACTGAAAAGATGTGCCCAGCGGAATCGTCACGCTAAGGCCCGGGCGCGCGTCCAGCACCTGCTCGCGCTCGCCTTGTTTGCGCCAGACCTGCCCTTCCCCCGCCAGGAAGAACCAGACTTCTTCGACCGTGCGATGCCGCACTGGAATGGATACAGCGCCGGCCGGCAGCGCGCAGTGCACGACGCTCATGCCAGACAAGCTATGCAGCAAGCGAATCTCCGAACCGTCCGGCGCCAGCAGGTCACAATCCGCTTTGACGCGATTGGATTCAAAGGGTGGCATTAGCCTTCACTTAGGTGTGGCTTCCCAACGCGCCCGCACCACATCCCATACTTCCGGATTGAGCAAATGCGGCGGCCGCTCTCCGCGCAGCAACTGGACAACCTGCTCCAGCGCATGGGTGGTGAGACGCGGGCGGCCCGCGACCGTCGAGCTGGCGATATGCGGCGTAATCACGACGTTATCGCGCCCTAGCAAGGGATTGCCCGCCAGCGGCGGTTCCGGATCGGTCACATCCAAGCCGGCGCCGAAGAGATGCCCGCTGTCAAGCGCATCGGTCAGCGCCGCTTCGTCGACGTGCCCGCCGCGCGAAACATTGATGAAGACTGCGCCCGGTTTCATCTGCGCGAAGCGCGAAGCGTCCATGATCTTGTAGGTTTCGTCATTGAGCGGCAGGTGCAGCGACACAAAGTCCGAGCCGGTCAGCAGTTCTTCCAGCGAGTTCGCCCTACCCACGCCGAGCGAAGCGAAGCGCTCATCGGCTATATGGGGATCATAGGCGACCACCTTCATGCCGATGGCTTTGGCGATGCCGCTGACATGCCCGCCGATCCGCCCCAAGCCGACGATGCCGAGCTGGGTATGCTGCATTTCCCAAGCCACATACTCGCGGTGTAGGTTTCGTCTCTCGCCGCTCTCCAGCATGGAAAGGAGCTCTTTTTCGATACTTTTGACCGCGCGCGCCACCGTCATCATCAAGGTGACCGCCAACTCGGCGGTGGAAACAGTCGGCGCTTCCGGCGCGTTGACGCAGGCGATTCCGCGCGCGGTGGCTGCGTCCACGTCAAGCGTGTCGTAACCGACGCCTGTACGCGCGATGATCAGCAGGTTGGGCGCGCGATCCAGCGCCGCGGCGTCAAAGACGCGCCCGCCACCGACCACGCCATGCGCGTTCTCCAACTCGTGGTAGGGATCGGTCTTTACTTGATTGCCCGGGCAGATGCCGTCGGCGATATCTTCAAACATGTGCCGATATTCTTCGGGCACCGTGGATTCAAACCAGATTTTGTACATTTGGCAGTGTTTCCCTTATGGATAAACCAGATTAGAAATGGACGTTTTCGTCAATAATCTGACCGACATCGTCCGTCTCTTCGCGGATGCGCTTGAATTCGGCGGTCAGCGCTCGATTGAAGGATGAAATGTCAGAGCTGTGCATCACCAGATTGGCGCCGGCCTTGACCCATTCGACCTCGTGGTGAGCGAAGTTATGGTGGATGCCGATGCCGACGCCGGCGGCGCGCGATTTGCTGATGATCGTGCGGATCGCCTCATCAAAGATTGGATGGTCGTATTGTTCCGGCAGTCCGAGGCTGCAAGACAAGTCGTGGGGACCGACCAGCACACAATCGATCCAAGGCGACTGCAGAATCTCATCCAGCCGCTCCAGCGCCGGCACGCTCTCGATGTTGACAAAAAGCGCCTTGCTGGCGTTGCGCGCCGCCAGATAATCGGCCAGCGCCGGCTCCAACTCCGTCTCGCCATCGAGCGCCGCCTGCAGCTTTTCCCCCTTCAACGGACCAAACTTGACCGCGCCGCCGAGCGCCTTAACCTGGTCCGGATGCTCAATATAGGGGGCGATGATGCCATGCGCGCCGCCGTCCACCGTCATCTGCGCCAGGTAGGGATCGGGCTCGGGGATGCGCACGACCGGCGCCAAGTTCAGCGCAGCGAAGGCATTGCACATCCAGGAGATCATGTTGCGGTCTTGCGGTGTATGCTCGGTGTCGATGAAGACCATATCGAGATCGAGATTAGTAACGACGCGGGGCCATATCGGCGACGGGGAATATATCGCCGTGCCGTAGACGCGCTGCCCAGCTCGTAGGGCTTGTATCAGTTCTTTTCCATTCATCCTGTCTTCTCTTGTCTAAATGGCTTGTACATCATTAGGGGATATTAGCTTTAGCGCAGGGATAAGTCAAAGCAGTAACGCATTCTTATTCGATTGAAACAACTTTTACCACCGATGGTCGCGTAGGTCGCGTAGACACTGACCGCCGACACTGACCTTCAACACCGAGGGCGCCGGAAAAGCATCTCACGGCACTTAGTCTAGAGGCTTTGCCTGCGGTTATGTCGGGAACGGCAACCCTCGCCGCCACATGACGTATTGGATAGATAAGCGGAAAGCCAAATCGCAGGCGGGATAGTGCTGCCAAAGCCTTTTTTCAGTTCAAAACGAGAACGCAGACTTTGGATTGCGCTGATCATCGTTATGCTGGCAATTTACGCCACCTTGGGGCAAGCGCCGGCGATTGTGGCCGCCTTGGGCGCAAGCATTCTCGACAACGTCGGCGCCAACCTGGTATTCGCAATTATTGTGCTGCTGGTAGTGATTCCGGTCTTCTTCATCGACAAGCGTCTTAGCCGCCACGAGATCGCGGTCGGCGCCGGCGTCCTCACAGTGTATCTGCTGGCTTGGCTGCGGCTCGGGTCATGGGAGGAGCGCACGCACCTCTTCGAGTACGCTTTGGTTGCCGCCCTGGTCCACGAAGCGCTGTTGGAACGGCGAGACAACGGTCGTCGAGTTCCGGCGCCGGCGCTGCTCGCGCTTATCCTATCGATAGGCTTGGGCTGGCTTGACGAAGGCATTCAGTCGCTGCTGCCCAACCGCGTCTTTGAACTCATTGATGTCGCCTTTAATTCCATCGCCGCTACCATGATAATTGGCGCGCGCTGGGTCGTGGCGCGGGTGCGGACTTGGTTGGAAGATCGCAAAAGACGCGCATGAACTACAGGTATGCTGTCTCCGATACACGGCAACGCGGTTTTGGTGAAGCAGGATACGAGGTAAAGGGAGGCAAGCTGTGCGACTTGGACTGATGGTCGGTTATTCGGGCGCTCGCATCGACTTGCCGATGGATCTAATTCTCGAGGCTGATCGACTCGGTTATCACGCAATCTGGACCTCGGAAGCCTACGGCTCGGATTGCATCACGCCGCTGGCTTGGATCGGCGCCTTGACCAAGAATATCAAGCTGGGCACGGGCATCATGCAAATGCCCGCGCGTTCGCCCGCCATGACCGCGATGACGGCGATGACGCTGGATCAACTGTCCGGCGGACGCGTCCTGCTCGGGCTGGGTCTTTCGGGACCGCAAGTGGTGGAAGGCTGGCACGGGCGCGCCTATGGCAAACCGCTGGCGAAGACGCGCGAATACGTGAGTATTGTGCGGCAGATCCTGGAGCGGGAAGCGCCGCTGGCGCACCAAGGCGAGCATTATCAGATTCCCTATGCCGGGGAAGACGCGACCGGCTTGGGGGTGGCGCTGAAGAGCATCATTCATGGACGCGCCGATATGCCCATCTACCTGGCGTCTATTGGTCCGAAAAACGTCGAGCTCACAGCCGAAATCGCTGACGGCTGGCTGCCGATGCTTTTCTCGCCGGCGCACTATCAGGAGACATACGCGGCGGCAGTCGCAGCCGGATTCGCCAAAGCGCCGGCAGACAAGCGCCTCCGCGACTTCGACATCGCGCCATCGGTCACGGTGGCGATCGACGATGATCTGGAGCCAGCCTATAATCAGATCAAGCCGGTGCTGGCGCTCTATATCGGCGGAATGGGCGCCAAAGGCAAGAATTTCTACTACGACCTGGCTTGCCGCTATGGTTTCGAAGGAGCGGCTGAAGAGATTCAACGTTGCTTCTTAAGTGGTCGCAGAGGCGAGGCGATCGTGGCGGTGCCGGACGCGCTGGTTGATGCGGTCGCCCTGGTCGGTTCAAAGGCGCGGATCCGCGACCGGCTGCAAATCTGGCGCGACTCGCCGATTACTACGCTGAACGTCACCGTTTTTTCGCCCGATGCCTTGCGTTTCCTCGCTGAAGAAGTCCTCTAAAGCGATTTCCCATGCTGGCGACTGAAACCGCGCTCAAGCCCCTGCGCATTGGCGACATCACCATCGAGACGCCACTTGCCTTGGCGCCGATGGCCGGGCATACCAATTACGCCTTGCGCCGCCTCTGCCGCGAATTTGGTGGCTGCGGTCTCGTTTGCACCGAGCTGATCAGCAGCAACATCGTGAAGAATTCGCGGAAGCGCGCCCGGCAGCGTTTCGATTGGCGGAGCGACGAGCGACCGGTCGCCGCGCAGCTCTTCGGCGTTGAGCCGCGTATCGTCGCCGAAGCGGCGCGCGTGGTGGTCGACCACGGCGCCGATATCGTCGACATCAATATGGGCTGCTGGGTGCCGAAGATCGCCAAGAAGGGCGGCGGCGCTGCCTTGCTGCGCGATGTCAAGGCGGCGACAGCGGTGGTCGAGGCAGTCGTGAGCGCAGTCGATGCGCCGGTGACGGTCAAGGTGCGCAGCGGCTTTGAAGACGGGACCGTAACGGCGGTTCCCTTCGCGGCGGCGGCGGAGTCAGTTGGCGCTCAGGCGGTGGCTGTGCACGCGCGCTTCGCCGGACAAGGCCATGGCGGCGAGGCCGATTGGGAGGTAATCGCGGCAGTCAAAGACGCGGTTCGCTACATGCCGATCATCGGCAATGGCGATGTGCATTCGGGCGAAGACGCGCGCCGCATGCTCGACTTTACCGGCTGCGATGGGGTGATGATTGGGCGCGCCGCCTTGGGACAGCCCTGGCTTTTCCGGCAGATTGCCCACTACCTGGAAACCGGCGTCGCGCTGCCCGAGCCCTCTCGATCTGAGCGGGCGCGCACCGCGCTACGGCACGCGCAACTGACGCTGGAGAGCACGCACCTGCCGGAACATGTCGCCGTGCTCGAAATGCGCGGGCAAATCAGCAAATACCAACTTGATGCGCCGGGGTCACGACGAATGCGCAATCGGCTGGTGCGGATTGTATCTTATGCTGAATTGGAGTCGATTCTGCTTGATGTGGCGACAAGTGAAGAGCCAAAGGCGCGTGTATAGTCTGAGGCAAGGCAGGCTCAAGGCAATCGTCAGCAAAGAGAAGGGTCGATAGGGCATGACCTATCTGGTTACGGGCGGGGCCGGCTTCATCGGCGGGCATGTGGCGGAAGCGCTGCTCAAACGCGGCGAACGCGCCGTCGTCCTGGATAACTTCAATGCCTACTACGACCCGGCGATCAAGCGCCGCAACGCCGAGCGACTGAGCCGCTACGACAGCTGCGTCATCATCGAGGGCGACATCCGCGACGCGGCGCTGGTCGACCGGCTGTTTCCTGAACACGGCGTCACCCATGTGGCGCACCTGGCGGCGATGGCAGGCGTGCGCGAAAGCGTAAATCAGACCCGCCTCTACCTGGATGTCAACGTCATGGGTACGATGAATCTGCTTGAGGCGGCCAAGGCGGCGTGTATCGAGCAGTTCGTACTGGCGTCTACATCGTCTGTCTACGGCAGAACGAAGAGCTTGCCCTTCGTCGAGACCGACAGCGCCGACCGCCCGTTGGCGGCTTATCCGGCGAGCAAACGCGCCGCCGAACTGATCGCGCACACCTACCACAACCTCGCCGGCATGAACCTGACTTGCCTGCGGTTCTTCAACGTCTACGGTCCCGCGGGCCGACCCGATATGATGCCCTGGCGCTTGCTGGAAGCGACGCAGACCGGCGAAGAAATCAAGCTATTCAACGGCGGCGATATCCGGCGGGACTGGACCTATATCGCCGACACGGTGGAAGGCGTCTTGGCCGCGCTCAACAAGCCGCTCGGTTACGAGATCATCAACCTGGGCTGCGGCGCGCCGATCTCGCTAATCGACTTCATCGAGATTATTGAAGATTGCGCGGGCAAAAGTATCAATACTGTGTCTGTACCAACGCCTCCGAGCGATCCACCGATCACCTATTGCGACAACAGCAAGGCGCGTGAACTGCTGGGTTTTGCGCCAAGGGTATCCGTGCGCGAAGGCTTGGGACGGACTTGGGAGTGGTATCGAGGGTATCGCGGTCTATAGCTACTTCCCGGGCTCAGCCGCCGATGATGCCGGGCTGATGGCGCCCCCCGCCCATCAACTGACATATCATCTCGCTCGGGTTGTCCACCTTTGGCAGTTGCGCCAGCATGTCTTCCTGCGTCAGGAAAAAGGGGCGCGTGTACATGCCCAACAAGGCGCTGCGCGCTTTGTAGCTGCGATTGGGCCGCGCGGTATGCCATAAAGCGCCATGAAATACGAGCGCGCTGCCGCGGACGCCGGTCAGGATTTGCGCGCCAGCGGGCCACGCTTCGTTCCATTCCTTCGGCGGCGGATGCCCTTTCAAATGGCTGCCGGGCATAAAGCCGGTCCCGCCATTCTCCTCCGTGAAGTCGTCCAGCAGCCAGATCGTCTGCCCGCAGACCTTTTCCAGGGGCCAGGGTTGGTTGATCCACCAGTAGGGATAATCGGGATGCCAACCGTACTTGTCGTAACCGGGATACGCAGTGTTGGCAGACCAGGTTGAGCAGATCACATCGTCGTCATCCAGATACGCTTGCCAGATCGCTACGATGAGCGGATGCGCCAGCAATTCGGCGAAGATCGGGTGCTTGTAGGCGATGCCGCCGACGCGCTGCGTCTTGGCGACGCGAGTTTCATCGGTCGCTTCATTTTCCAGCAGCGGCTCGAGGGCGGCTCGCGCTTGGTCGGCTTTATCGGGCGCGATCACCGACGGGACAAGGCAGTAGCCTCGCTCGTAGATCTCGGCGACGATTTCGCTCACGTTGTGCTGGGCATCCGCTGATTTCATAGATCGCCGTCCACGACGCTCGTTCCGCGCAGCACGACCGGGCTGGTATGACTGATCGACTGCACTTTGCAGCACACGCCGACGACCTGCACTATCACTTCGTATCCACAGACGAAGTCGCCGCTCCACTCCACGACTCCGAGCTCCCTGTTCGCTTTGTACGAGGCGCACTCGAGGCTAACGCTAAGAGAAAACAGTTTTCTCTGTAACCATGCCACTCCTCGAATTTCGCACACAAAACCCGCTATTGCCAGCGGCAAACTTTTACAGAAATATCGTTGGCCGGATACCAACAAGTATACGTTAGACAGCGACCACCGCTCCAACGACCGCCATATGACCTACAGTTTCTCTTGTTGCGTTCCTGCTCCTCTCGCTCAATTCGCGCTTGTTCAGCCATCAGATACGCTCCCCAAGTTTCCCACGATAAGCCAGTTACATCCCATTCATTGTCCTGCTCATATATCATTGCTGCTTCGCCGATCGCTAACACTGTAACACTGTTCGCCAAGACGACGAATAAGATGAACCCAGCGATAACACTCGCCGTCAAAAACCATATCTTGAGCGTAGTACGAAATACTGACACGAGACGTCTCCCTTCAAAATTTTATCCCTGTAATAGCGTACGTGACTACTAAATGCGACGCAAGTCTTCTTTGGGGATGAGGTGGTGAGTCTCAAGGACTAGGTCCCGATGCACAGCGACGAACAGGAAAACTTGCCAAGTAGATTCAGAGGGTCGCGTCTACACTCTCCGCTGCCAAAAAGATAATTTGTTGGCGCTGTCAAAGTTTACACATCCACAGAAGTCACCACTCCCCAATTTTGATGTCAACACGCAACTGCTCGACTCCGGCTCGGCGCATGACCAGCTGCGCCTGGCATTGGGCGCTGGCGGAACTTCTCCCTACGACATCATCATGGTGACGCAGGGCGATATCGAATCCTACGTCGCTGAAGGCTGGATGATGCCGCTCAACGATTTGATCGCCAAGTACGAAGATGAATACCAGATCTCCGACATCCTGGGCATTGACGATATGACGGTTGACGGCATGGTCTACGGTTTGCCCATGGAGCAGAATACGCGTCACCTGTTCTATCGTCCCGACTTGCTGGATAAGCACGGCATTGATGTACCGGAAACCTGGGATGATGTAATCGCCGCTTGTGGTGTGCTGCAAGCCGAAGACAGCATCGTCATTCCGTTCACGACACAGTTGCATGCCGGCTGGGCTTGGCGCATCGAGTTCGGCGATATGCTGCTCGCCTTTGGCGGCCAACCGCTCAATGAAGACATGACCCCCGCCTTCAACAGCGACGAAGGTGTAATGGCGCTGGAGAAACTGGTCGAGATCGTAGACGCCTGCATGGGCGAGGAAGGCTTGACCTACAGCATTGATGACAGCCAAATCGGCATCGCTACCGGCGAACTGGCGATGGCTTTCACCTGGGCCAGCCGCGCCGCCGCCATGGACGATCCCGAGTTTTCCGATTTTATCGGGGGGATTGAATTTGCCCCTGCGCCAAAGGCGACCGCGGACGGTCTCTATGGCGCCACCGGCGGTACCGGCGCCGGCCTCGGCATCCCGGCCAACATTGACGACGATCCGGATCTGGTCTTCCAGGTCATTCTTGAAGCGATGGATGAGGAAACCATGCTGCGCGGGGCCAACTATGGCGTGATCACGCGCCAGGCCGTGGCTGCGAAGGCTGAGGCCCGTTACTTGCCGGCCGTCTTCGCCACCATCGCCGGCGGCGTCGAAGGCACACCGGTACCCGCCATAGGCGCGGTATTGAACCCGGTTTGGGATCAATGGCTGCCCCAGATCGTCACCGGCGACATGAGCGCGGCGGAATTGCTGGACGCGGCCGCCGACGCCTACACGACCGAAGCGACGGCACAGGGATTCATCGAGGGTTAGCATACTTCAGGCCACCCTATCGTTCCTCCGGTGGAAGGTACGCGGCAAATGTGGACGAGCCGCCGCTGCGCGTAGACACCGCAGTGCGTTCGCCCTAACATCCGCTCTATGATTTCTAGGGGTCAGCCGGCGGCTGGCCCCTTGTCTTCGGTCAAAGCCCGAGGCGCAACCGACTGGAACGCTCGCGACCCGATTTCACCCGGCAATCGCATCTGATTTTGGCTGAGCCACTCGGCCGAATCATTGAAGCCGCGGGCCGCGCCGAAACTAATGAGGAGATTGGTTTATGACTAGAGGCGCTTTTACATTTTTTGTTGGTCCCAGCGTATTCATCATGCTGGCTTTGATGACCCTCCCGCTGCTGGCATCCATCGTTCTGGGAATGCACTACATTACCTTCCGCAATCTTGACGCGCCGCAATGGATCGGCTTTCAGAACTACGCCGACGTGTTGGGCGATCCGGAATTCTGGGATTCGCTCGAGTTCACGCTGCTATTCATCGCCGCCACCGTTCCGCTGCGGATTGCGCTCGGTTTGATGTTCGCCTTGCTGCTGGATCAGATCCGCCGTTTTCGCGGGCTCTTCGTCGCCGCCGCCCTGGTGCCCTTTGTCATGACGCCGGTCGTGGGCACGCTCATCTTCCGCGACATGTTTGACCGCGGCGGTCCCTACTGGTACTGGATGCAGCAACTCTTCGACTACCGGCTGTTCATGAACAGCACAACGGTGCCACTGCTGATCATCTTCCACAGCCTTTGGACGGCGACGCCCTTCGCGATGATCGTCCTGTTCGCCGGCTTGCAGACGCTGCCGCAGGAATCGCTAGAGGCTGCGCGCGTCGATGGCGCCTCCTGGGCGCGACAACTGTGGCACATCGCCATCCCCCACCTGCGCTCGCTCTTCATCTTTATCGCTCTGATCTCGATCATGGACGCCTACCGCGTATTCGACAGCGTCTTCGTGCTGACGCGGCAGAACCCCATCTTCGACGCCGAGACGATCATGTATTACAACTTTCAGGTCGCCATGAATTTCGGTCGCTTGGGCAAAGCCAACGCAATGAGTGTGCTCACGGTCATCGGCATCTTTGTCGTTTTGATACCATTCCTCGCCATGACCTACCGCGAGCAACTGGAGGACGCCTGATGACACGGACAGACAATCCACTGGCACGCTTCTTAATTTATATCGCGCTGGCGCTATTCACCGTCTACAACATTCTGCCCTTCGCCTGGACCATTATGAGCTCCATCAAACTGCCGAAGGACGCCAACGCCAGAATCCCGCGATTCTCCTTTACACCCACAGGCGACAACTACGCCGAACTTTGGCTGAATATGCGGCCCGAGGACTTCGCGCCCTACGGTCTGGCGCTGGTCGTCTTCATTTTCCTGCTGGTAGTGATCGGCTTTTCCGCCAACCGCATCCCGGCGCCCAATTCGCTGGTTTACATGGGCTGCATACTCGCGGGCGCGCTGGTCGCGGTGGCGCTGCCGAACATCGTGAATACGGCGGAATTCTACGACTATCTCATCAACAGCGTGATCGTCACCATAGGCACCCTGTGCGTATCCTTGACCATCGGCGCGCTGGCTGGTTATGGGCTGGCGCGTTACAGGCATGCGGTCTCGGTCTATATTCTGGTGATCGCGCTGGCTTTTCGCTCGCTGCCGAGCCTGGCGCTGGTTTTGCCATTCTATTACCTGGGCCAGCTTTCAGGCTTGTACGACACGCATATTCTGCTGATCTTCTGCCTGGTGGCGGTCAACCAACCCTTCACCATCTGGATGCTGCGCAGCTTCTTCATGGAGATTCCGGTCGAGATCGAAGAAGCGGCCATGATTGACGGCGCCGGCCGGCTGCGCTCTTTTGTATCGGTGATCGTGCCGATCATGTGGCCCGGCATCATCACCACCGGCTTGTTCACCTTGCTGCTGGCTTATAACGATTTCTTGCTGGCGCGCATCCTGACGCAGATCAACTGGACGCTGCCGGTCGGCATCGCGCAATGGACCGGCGGCGAAGACCCCGGTCATGTCACACTGGCGGCGGCGGCTTCCGTTTCAACTACGCTGCCCATCCTGGTTGTCATCATCTTCTTCCAGAAGTACCTGATCCGCGGCCTGGCTTCCGGCGCTGTGAAGGGCTAGGGTCAAATCAGAATCCTTTGCAGGGGCGGCTCAGTGAGTGGCCCAAACTGATAATGATCCGAAAACGGTCGACCCAAGGGCTCGTGGACACTGCCCGCCGGCCGCCCCTGCAATTTGCGAAACGAGAAGGAGCAAGACATGAACATAATCTGCGTCGTTACCGACACGCTTCGCGCCGATTACTTGCCGACCTATGGCAACCAGCAGGTCATCGCGCCTTATCTGACGCAATTCGCCCAAGACGCCCTCGTCTTTGAAGATTGCCACGCGGCTTCCTTCCCCACCGTGCCGACGCGCGCCGACATCGCCACCGGGCGTTTCACCTTTGCCTACTTGACTTGGGGACCGCTGCCGCAGGACGAAATCACGCTGGCTGGCTTGATGACAAAAGCCGGCTACCGGACGATGGGCATCGGCGACACGCCCTTCCTCATTCGCAATGGTTACGGCTACGATCGCGGCTTCGATGACTTTATCTGGATACGCGGACAGCGCGAGGCATCGGGACGCCCCGATGTCACCAGCCTGTGGAAAGAAGAAGACGATCGCTTCGCGCCGCAGACCTTCAAATCGGCGATGGATTGGCTCGAACGGCACTACGAAGACAAATTCTTCCTCTACATCGACGCCTGGGACCCGCATGAGCCTTGGGACCCGCCGGCGCATTACGTCAAGCCCTACCTGCCGGATTACCAAGGCGAGCAGGTCTACCCCGCTTATTGGGACTGGGAAGACGCCGGCTATAGCGAACGCGATCTCGAAATCGCCAAAGCGACCTACATGGGCGAAATCACGATGGTCGATCGCTGGTTCGGCTTATTGCTGGACCGGCTCAAGACGCTCGGCATCTACGACGACACCGCTATACTCTTCGTCTCCGATCACGGCTTTTACTTCGGCGAATTTGGCGTTTTTGGCAAGAGCCGATTCCGGTGGCCCGATAACACGATTCCGGTGATGGAAGCGATGGCGCGCTTCAAACAGGGTGCGATCTCGTACCGCAGCCCAAAACACAATGAAATCACCCATGTGCCGCTCTTCGCCAAAATCCCCGGCTACGACCATCAGCGAGTTTCCGGGCTGGTCAGCATCCCCGATATGATGCCGACCATGCTGGACCTGGCCGGCATCGTCAAACCTTCCCGCGTTCAAGCAAAGTCGCTGCTGCCCTTGGCGCGCGGCGAAGTCGACCGGCTGCATGATATCGTCGTCACATCACAATCGCTGATCGATATCGCCGGCAACACGACGCTGATAGTGGACGACAGCGAGCGCGTGGTGGTCGAGGTGTCCCCGAGTACGATTCGCGATGGAGAATGGGATTTCTTGTATGCGCTGGAAGGTGAGCCTATCGAGCTCTACGATGCGGTCAAGGACCCGGCGCATCAGCATAATTTGGCGGCCGAGCGCCCCGATGTCTGCGAGGCGATGCATGCCAAATTTGTCCGCTGGATGGACGAGATGGACACGCCAGCGCAATACGCCGAGCCGCGCCGGCGACTATGATCTGCATGCCTTGGAACCATTTGACCGACTTTGCAAAAATGACTTCATTGGAAGTCCAATCGCTGTCGGCTATAATGCGGAGTGACAGATTCGGAAAGGAAGGGCGAAGATGATCGTCCGTGACCGAGTTTACACCATTGACGATGTCTGGCGGCTGTCACAATTGCCGGAGAACGAGCACAAGTTCTTTTATCTCATCGACGGAGAACTCTTATTCATGTCACGACCTGGTGGTGTGCACGGTCTAATAGCCTCATTAATTGCGCATTTTCTTTGGACATACGTACTTGAGCGGGAGTTGGGGCAAGTAACCACAGAAACTGGCTACCACCCGCCTGATTCCCGAACAACGTTGCTTGGACCGGATGTCGGCTTTGTTCATCGCGAAAGGGCGCCGCAACCTTTTCCCACGCGCTTCGTGCCTGTGATGCCGGATTTAGCAGTCGAAGTCTTGTCGCCGAGCAACAGTTTGCCCGAACTGCGGCGCAAAGCCGAAAATTATCTGCGGCATGGCACGGCGCTGGTCTGGCTCGTGAACCCGGACGACAAGACCGTAGAGGTTTGGCGCTTGCACGACGAGAAGACGACCAGCGAAACAGTCGGACCAGGCGGCGCTCTTGCGGGAGAGCCCGTCTTGCCCGGCTTCAGGCTGGCGCTAAATGCGCTGTTCCCGCTGGACTAAGCGCCATCCGGCAAAAACTTCTGCACCGCAATCCGCCCCCGCAGATTTCTCCCCATTACATTGCCTAACCTTCTGCTGTACACTCGCCGCTTGTCATCCAATCGATTCGGAACCCTCATTTGAATATTTCCGCCCTACCCTATGTTGCTCTGCTCGCCTTCTTCTTCGGCTCGTCGATGGTGGTGTCCCGCTTTGGCGTCGGCCAGTTCGAGCCAACGACCTATATCGGCATCCGCATGGTCATCTCCAGCCTGCTGGCTTTTGCTGTGTACTCGGTGGCCACGGGCCGTCGACTTCCACGCGATCCTGTGCTTTGGAAACGGGCGGGCTTGCTTGGCATATTTGGAACGGCTTTGCCCATGACCTGCGCAATCAGCTCGCTGCAATATTTGTCGAGCGGAGTCGCTTCATTGCTGCTGGCCACGGGCCCGCCGCTGACTGTGTTGATGGCGCACTTCTTGCTGCCGGAGGAATCGCTCAATCGCCGCCAGGTATTCGGCGTGGCAATGGCTCTGGGCGGCGCGCTCTCGCTCGCGCTCACCGGTGAGAATGGCTTGCCCGATGTCGCCGAAGCTTCGCCGCTTGGTTATCTGCTGGCCGGCAGCGCCACCGTATTCGGCGGGGCGATGGTCATTTACGCGCGCCGCAACCTCAGCGGCTACGATGCCTTTGACGTGGGCAGCATCCGCATATTCACGACCGCCCTGATCGTGATGCCCCTATCGCTTGTAACCGTCGGCTTTGATATGAGGGCGGTAGACGGAGCAGGCGTGCTGGCGCTGTTGTATTCGGCGCTAGTCGGCACTTTCCTGGGCTTGCTGCTGTCCTTCTACAATGTCAAGCGCTTTGGCGCCACGCCGACGATGATGACGACCTACATCATCCCGATCGTGGCCGGCATTGGCGGAGTATTGGTCTTGGGCGAAGAGATCACCTCGACGATGCTGGTCGGGATGATCGTCATCGTCGGCGGAATCGCGCTGCTGCAGCAATATCGCAAGCCGACGGGTTTGCTGCGCCGCTTCCCGCATCGCGGGTCGTATTAAGCGGCAGCTCGTTAAGTCACATTGCAGGCGTCATAGGCTTGCTGCAGCGCCGCCTTCCAATCGCCGACTGGCACAAATTCCTGGCCCACATAGCCGGTGAAGCCGGTCTCGGCGACCGCGCGGCAGATAGCGGGATAATAGAGTTCTTGCGTCTCGCCGATTTCATTGCGCCCGGGTACGCCGGCAGTGTGATAATGGGCAAACCACTGATGGTTGTCGCGGATCGTCTGAATGACATCGCCCTCCATCACCTGCATGTGATAGATATCGTAGAGCAGGCGGGCGCTGGGCGAATCCACCGCTGACACCACCTGTACGCCCCAAGAAGTGCGGTCGCACATATAATCGGGGTGATTCACCTTGCTGTTGAGCAATTCGAGGATTAGTACGATCCCCGCTGATTCGGCATCGCGCGCCAATACCTCCAGCTGCTTGATCGAGTTTTCGGCGCCGAGATCGTCATCCAAGCCCGGCTCCCGATTGCCGCTGAAAGCGATCAAAAAGGGAATATCCCATTCTTGCGCCAGCTTTAGACTGGCTTCAGATTGCCGTTTGATATCGTCCCAATTCTCCGGTTTGTTAATGCCAACAGGTATAGGAACGTGAAGTTGGTGTGTTGCGATTTTCATGCCCTGGTCGCGCGTCAACTGCATCATCTCGGGCGGCACCATTTCCATCGCTGTATAGCCAATGTCTTTGCAGGTCTGAAGCAGTTCAACGGGCTCCGCTTGCGCAGCGAAGGACCACCAAGATACCGATTGCTCGTATGCCATATTCTTACTCCTGTAGCTTCATCGTCAGCCAATAATTGCGGTAAGCGCGCGTCTCTCGCAAGAGCAGGCTCAGACGCTTTTGCAGCCCGGGCGCTTGCTCGGAAGGCGCCGCGTCTTTGAACTCCAACTCTATTTCGCCGGTAGCCCGCAACTGATAATCGAGTTTACCCAGTGCGCGCAGCACTTGCAATCCGACCTGGACGCTGCGCTCGCGTTCGCCCAGCGCCGCCGCCAGCGCCTCCAGCCCCGCTTTGCCCTCGCGCTTGTTGACGGCGAACTTGAGCAAGGCGGCCAAACGCGCCAGAAACTCGCTGGTCTTCTCCATTTGCGCCCGCATTCCGAAAACGATAAGCCGGTTCGGATTTGCCGTCGCCAGCGCCGCCGCCCAAACCTCGGCCGCGGGCGGGCTGGTCCATACGATTAGCGTTTCGCTGGGCCCTAGCCCCAGCCGATTAACCGCGCCCGCGATCTTTTCCCCCTCCGACCAGACCAGCGCCGCCGGATATTGTTCGCGCGCTATTGCCAGCGCCGACAGTGGCGCCTCGCTCCCTCGGTGATCATGCAACTCATATATCGGCTCAGCGGGCTGCAAATCGGCATTTGCCGCCTCCAGAGCGCGAAAATCCAGCCATTCGACCAGGGGCTCGCGTTCGCCCTTGTAGACGCTCGCGCGCAAGGCATAGGCGAGGTCAAAGCGCCCTTGCGGCAAGTCGGCTCGGGCGCCGCGCCACCAAATGACGCGCTGCCTTTTGCCCCCCTCGTCTTCGACTTCGACCTGCAAATGTTCGCGGCGGCGTCCCAACCCTTTGTGGTTCGCGACTCTTAGGTTGCGCGTCGCCAGCGTCAGCGGCGGATTGCCATTGCCAAAGGGCGCCAAGCGCTCGATATCGTCCGTCAGGTCCAGCGAGATGTCGGCCAAGCACAGATAGCCGTCAATGTGCAGCGCTGGAGTCCGCGGCGCGTCGCCGCTCATTTCGCGCACAACGCGTGAAAGGGCGCGCCGGAATTGGAAGACCTTCTCGGCGGGCAAACTGAGGCCAGCCGCCATGCTATGCCCGCCATGGCTGATGAGGTGGTCCGCCACCAGCCCCAGCGCGCTCGTGATGTCTACCCCGGCGACCGAGCGCGCCGAGCCGCGTCCAATTTCGTCGGGCGTCGCTATTAGCACAGTCGGCAGGCGAAACTCTTCCACCAAACGGCTGGCGACGATGCCGATTACGCCACTATGCCAGTCGGCCTGGCTGAGCGCCAGCACAGCATACTCGAGCAGCCAGGGCTCTTTCTCTATCTGGGCGACCGCTGATTCGTAGACTTGATTGGACAAGAATTTCCGCTTTGCGTTCAAGCCTTCAAGCGTATTCGCCAGGATGCGCGCTTGCCCCCAATCTTCCGTGGTTAGCAGGTCGACCGCCGGATTGGCGTCAGCGAGGCGCCCCAAGGCATTCAGTCGCGGCGCAATGGCGAAGCCGATATGCCCTTCATTGAGCTCAGCAGGCGGGATCTGCGCTCGCTCCAGAATCGCCTTCAAGCCCAGCCGCTGATTCTGCCGCAGCGCTTGCAAGCCGCGCTGCAAGAGATAACGCGTATCGTCGACCTGCACCATCACATCAGCGACGATGCCGAGCGCCACCAGGTCAAGCAGGAAACTAGCGTCATCATCGCCATAGAGCGCCTCGATCAACTTGTAGGCGACGCCGACACCGGGCAATTGCCGCAGGGGATGGCTTTCAGCCAGGCGCTGCGGATTGACCACGGCGACCGCCGCTGGCAGCGAATCCGGCAGGGCATGATGGTCGGTAATGATCGTATTGACCCCGCGGCTCGCGGCGTACGCGACCGCGTCATGAGCGCTGACGCCGGTATCGCAGGTCAGGAGCAGATCAAAGCCACTATCCAGGTGATGCTTCAAGGCAGGCAGGTGGATGCCGTGCCCTTCGCTGAATCGATTTGGCACGTGGTAGCTGGCATTCGCGCCGCGCTGCTTCAGCGCCGTATAGAGAAGCGCGGTGGAGGTCTGCCCGTCTACATCAAAGTCGCCCCAGATCAGGATGCGCTCACGAGCGCCTATGGCGCGCTCAAGGCGATCGACGGCGCGGTCGATATCGGGCAACTCACTGGATGGCGACGGCGAGTATCGATCGGCGTAAAGAAAGCGCTGTGCCGCCGCGACCGATGTGATGCCTTTCCGCGCCAGGCGCTGCGCCACCAGGCCATGCCCGCCGACGAGATCGGCGAGCGGCGCTGGCGCCTCGATCGGCGGCGCTTCCTGCCATTGGCGGCGCGGGCGCCCGTGCGCAGCCATCAGCCGGTCAGCGTCCGTTCCTCGATGACGGCGACGCCGTCTTCCGCCAGGTCCATATTCATGCCGGGACTGTTCGGCACTTCAATATGCCCATCGACCGCGTCCAGCTTGTGCTTGTAGAAGACATTGGGCATGCGGCCATACTGGATGAGCCATTCTTGCAGCGGGCAGGTCGTCACCGTTTGCGAGGCGATGAGATGGGTGGAGGGCCAACCGCCGTGATGCGGAATGACCGGGATGTCATAAGCCGAAGCCAGCGCGCAAATCTTCCTCATCTCGCTGATGCCGCCAGCCCAGGTCACATCGGCTTGCAGGATGTCGACCGCCCGCGCATCCAGCAGCGCCTTGATGCCCCAGCGCGTGTATTCGTGCTCGCCGCCGGAGATGAAGACGCCGCGCGCCTCCTTGCGCAATTCGGCGTATTGTGGGATCAGGTCAGCCATTACCGCCTCCTCAAACCAGTAGGGGCGATACTCGCGCGATAGCTCAATCATGCGCAGGGTGTAGGGCACATTCCAACTGCTCCAGGCGTCGAACATCAGATCACAATCAGGACCGGCCGCTTCTCGCGCCGCGCGGATGACTGCCAGGTTCTTGCGTATGCCTGGTTCGCCATCTTTTGGCGCGCAAGGCAGGAACCACTTAAAGGCGGTGAAGCCTTGCGCCAGGAAATGGCGCGTCCGCTCGATTACTTTATTAGGCTCGACCGAGTAACCCAGCATCGAGGCATAAGCGCGGATTCGCTTGCGCGTGGGTCCGCCAAGCAATTGATAGACGGGCGCGTTCAAGAGCTTGCCCTTGAGGTCCCAAAGCGCCAGATCGACCTTGCTCTGCGCCATCATCGGCGTGCCTTTGCGGCCGTGGATCGAGTGGCGGTACATCTTGTCCCAGATGCGCTCGATGGCATGCGGATTCTCGCCGAGGAGGATATCGACGAAGTAGCGATTGATGATGGCGATATCTTCGTCGCCGACCGGACCGCAGATGCCGGTCGCGCCTTCATCGGTGTCAATCAGCAGGAAGCGCCCTTCAACCGTGTATGGCGGTCCGCTGGATTTATCGGCGACGGGCCAGCTTGGTTCATGCGCCTCCATGTCCGGGTAGATATTGACCGGGCGGGAAAGAAAGGCTTCACCGACTGGCTCGTGGTAATCCCATTCGGCGCTGACGCGCAGGCTGCGGATGCGGTCGATTTTCATAATCTGCTCCTCTTATCTCAAAACTCAATCTCGGCGATCTGATCAAAATCCAGCGCGAAAGTTTCTTCTTCCTCGTCTTCGTATTCGTCAATATCGAAATCTTCCAGCCGCCCCGCCCCGCCCCGATCACAGAGCGAGCGGTAACTGCAGAAGCGGCAGCGCCGCAACTCATTGGTTAGCGCAAATTGATCAGCCTGATCAATCGCGGCGATCATCTCCGCCAGCAGCGCTTCGTCCTGGCGCATCTGCGCCGCCGAGTAGGCGAAGCTCAAGCGCTCTCCGTCACTCGCCACGTAGACATAATCCATGCGGATGCGCTCCGGCGGTATGCGCTCGTCAGCGTAGAGGTGGGCGCCGGCTTGCGCCAACACGTAACGATAGACAATCGTCTGCATGCGCCCGCGCAAGCTTGACTGCGATGGGACGCGCGCGCCCGTCTTCCAATCGACGATGACAGCCGCCCCGCCCGGCGCCAGCGCCAGCAAATCGTATTTCGCCACCAGACGGCGACCGGCCAGATGCGTCTGCAAGGTGATCTCGCTCAAGCGCTGCGCTGGCAAATCGGTCAAGCCGCGCGCCCGGTAATTCGCCCACCAGCGCGCCAGCTCTTCATCGTCAGCCAGCGATTCCGCCAGCGCCTCCGCCGGCACGCCCAGCAGATGCTGCTGCACCATTTTGTGGAAGCGCGCGCCCTGCCGCGTCCGCGTCTCGAATTGCAGCGCGTCCTGCACTTCCAGCGCCGGGTAGCGCAGGCGCTTGATGAAGCGCAGCTCAAAACGGCGGGCGCAATCGGCATAATCACCCAGGCTGCCCTGGGTGAAGGCAAAATCATCGCTGAGGCTCATGCACTGCCTCTTTCTGACGCTCGCTTTCCCACCAGGTACGCAATGCGACCAGCGGCGTCGCTTCGGTTGAGGCGCCGCGCCCGGTATTCCAGGTGATCGTCAAGGCTTTGCGGGCGCGCGTGATGCCAACATAGAGCAGACGCAAGCGCTCGGCGGCGTAGTCGATGCGGGCCTCAAGGCTGGCGGCGCCTTCATGATAGGGACGCCCGGCTTTCAGCGCCGCTAACTGCGCCAGCGCCTCGGCCGACAGGTTGAGTTCATCGCGAATGAACCACTTCTCGCCGATGAAGCTGTCATTGGCATCGGCTGAGGGAAAGTCATAATTGTTGATCGAGATCAAATAGACGCGGTCCCATTCCAAGCCTTTGGCTTTATGCAGCGTGGTCACCGTCACCATGCCCTTATGCGCATCGGGATCGAATTGCCCTTCGTCATCGCCCAAGCCAACGAAACGGCGTCTGTTGTCCGCGATATCGAAGAGCTCGGCGGCGAATTCGGGCAAGCGCATCAGCGGATGGGTTTCGGCAAGGCGCGCCAGGTAGAGCGCCACCATGTGCGCCGTTGCGATATCGCCGACATCGCGAAAGATGTCGCCGGCGATCGTCAAAATCAATTGGTTGATCGGCATCTCAGCCGCGCGCAGCCAGGCGCCGACCAACTCGCGAAAAGTCTGCAGGTCCTGGTATGGTTTTCCGTCGGCTTCTTCCGAGACTTGTTCGAGCCAGTCGCTAAGCCGCGGCGCGACCAAATCCTCTACCTGCTTGATACGCTTGAGCGCCTCGGAAACGGCTTTGATTTCGGCGACCGCCGCCGGATCATCGCGCTCATCCCGCCGCCATACGCGATACGCCTCGGCCAACTTGGCGGCGTTTTTCGGGTCGGCCAGATAAGCGAGCAAGCGCGCCAAAGCGCCGACCACCGCCCGCGTCGAGGAGCTGCTATTGAGATTCTCGACATAGGGCAAGCCCGCTTGCCGCAGGAATTTGACGATCTCCGAGCCACGCGTATTACGCGCCACCAGGATCGCCGCCGTCCCATCGGGATTGTCCGCCAGCCAGCGCTTGCAGGATTCTACAATCATCATCGCTTCTTTGGTCGCGCTGAAGTCTTCGTCATATAAGATCACCGCCGCCGGATCATCCTGCGGGTTGGGCTGCGGATCGCCCGGCGGCGTCGGCTGGATATAGGGTCGGCTCAACGGCGCGCGTTCGCGGATCGTCCGCTGCGGATGCGCCAGCGACCAGTCGATCAAGCAGTTGGCCAGCCGCTGAATGCTGCGGGCGCTGCGCCCGGAGTTGGGCAGCTCGCGCCCATCGACGCCCTCCGAGACAATGAAAGCGCGCAAGTACTTGGGATCGGCGGTGGTGAAGGTTTCGAAGATCGCTTGATTGGGATCGCCGACGCGCACCCAGTTGCCGCCCTCCCCCGCCAGCGCCCGCAATATCTCTTCTTGCAGCCGCGAGCTGTCTTGCGCCTCATCCTCCAGGATGTAGACCCACTTGCGCCGCAGCGAAGCCAGATAATCCGGCTCTTCGCGCAGCGCTTTGAGCGCCAGGCGGATCAAGTCCTGGAAGTCAACGGCGCCGCGATACGCCAGCGCGCGGTCATAATCGGCGTAGATCTCGGCGCAGATCTGCGCCAGCGGCAATTCGCCCTGGTAAGCGGCTAGCAAGTCCCGGAAATCGGCCGGGGTCAGCAGATCGTCCTTCGCTTGCTTGATGAAATTGCGCGCCGTTTCCGTCAACGCTTCGGTCCACTTCTGCGTGCGATAGTAACCCTTGCGCGCATAATCGGGCGCCAGATATTCATCGGGCGCTTCCGCATCGCGGCGGACCCAGGCGTCGACGGCATCGGCCAGGATGCCGTTGCTCTCGCGCTCGTCCACGATGGTGAATTGATCGTCCAAGCCCGCGGCGGTTGGCCGGCCACGCACGATATCGTTGGCCAAGCCATGCAGCGTGCGCACGCGATAGCCATAACCGGGCAGCAGCCCGTCGCTCTTGACGTACTCGTTGACCTGGCGCGCGAAGTTTGTCACCGCCGAGTTGACCAGGGTGACAATCAGGATTTCCTGCCCGTCCTGCAGGTCGGTTTCCGCCAGCAACTGCGCCGCCAGGTAGGAGAGGGTCGCAGTCTTACCGCTACCGGGCACAGCCGCCACGCCCATATAGCCGTGTCGATATGCCAGCACTTCCGCTTGTTTTGGCCGTGGCTTAAACATGTTGCTCTTCCCGCGCCAGCCGCCGCAGCAGGCTCTGAATCGTTTCGAGCAGCAAGCCGCGCGGCTCGTATCCGCTTTCACTCAGTTCGTTGTATCCGAGATACACCGCCTTTCGGCAGCGGCGCGTCAACGCCAGCAGCAGCCGGCCGAGCGTCAGACGGTTCATCGCCTGCTCATCATCCTCCGACCAGAGGGCGCCGGGCGGCCAGCCTCGGCTCAGCACATAGGGATGGGTTAAAGGTTGATACAAACGCCGCGACCAGCCTTCGCCGCCGATGTTGAGCCAGAACTGATAATCCACCGGCCGATTGTTCAGCAAGAATGTATAGGCAGGGGCGATCAAGACGCCTTCTTCGACATCGGCGATCCAGTCGCGCAGATATGAATTGGCGATGACGCCGCGGTCCACCATTCTCACATAATCCAAGCCCAAGTCGATTTGGGCATCATAACGGCTCATGAAATCGAGCGACCAGCGGAACTCTCGCGCCGAGTCCACTAGATTCATGCTGATATTGCCAGCGTCAATATTACCGTGAAAGCCGAAGCCGGCGCGCGAAAGCAATCCGCCGAATATCCGCCGAAAGAAGATATCGATCGCATCCGTTCTTCCGCCGTCGATATAGCGATTCAGCCAGTTTGCCAGTCGGTCGTAGCGCTCGCCCAGATCAAAGGTGATTCGTTCTTGCATCGCCGTTGCGTGAACTTCAGCGAATGGCAGCAAACGTTCCCTGCGATAGAGCATTTCGGTCAACAGCTTGGCGCGGACCAAATCAAGACCGTCTATCGCCGCCATCAGAGCGAATGCGACATCGAAATCGGTCGGCGGCAGGCGCCAATGCGGATGCGCCAGGCGCGCCAGCGTGAGCAAGGTGCGGGCGGCCGGCTCATCGCGCAGCGCCCGCGATGGACGATGGGTGCGCAAAGGAATCCCGCGCCTTTCCAAGCCATCCACCAAGCCAAAGCGAAGCGCGTCCGAGAGAAAGGGCGCCAGGATCACGATCTCGTTTGGCGGCGCCTCCCGCTCATGCACCAGCGCTTCCACCTGCGTCGCCACCCAATCCACCATTTCCGGATGATAGCGGTGCGCCTCCGTGATCAAAGCGCGCCGCGGGTCGGCTGCGCTTTCCGCTGTGTCGGCAGCGCCCAGCTGCGCCGCCAATGCCGCGCCCAGCGCCGAAACTTCCGCCCCCATCACGAAGGAATCTTCGAACGTGGCTCTCACCTCACAGCGCTCGCGCAATCTTTGCGCGCTATCTGGATCGGCGCCCAGGAATCGGCGAAAGCCGGCATCGCGGTCGCATACGATTAGCGCCGACTGGCAACTCTCCAGCAGGCTGTTGATCAATTCGTGCGAAGCCAGGTTGTCTTCTTCTACGCCATCGACAATAAGGTGGCGGTAGCGACCGCGCAGATACCGCTGCGCCTGCGGCGCCGCCCAGACATGTTCGCGGAATACCTCAAGCTGCAGCGAAAAGTCCAGCAGATTATGTTCCAGGCAGTATTTCCGAAACGCCATGGCGCAGGTCTGCGCATCATCATAAATATGCGCCTGCTCCACCCCACTGGCAAGCGCCGATTTCAGACGCGTTCCGATCTCGCTGATTGGAAAGCCAACCAGCGCCGCTTTGTTCATATTGTCGACAATCTGGCTGTATAACCGGGGCCGGTCAATACGCACACTGCTGAAGTAATCCCGCTCCTCGACCAGCGGTTCGATGGCGCGCGTCATAAAATACTGCGCCAGTTCCAGGCTGAGGAAATTCGGCAGGTCCTGCGGATGCTTGAAGCCGGCGTCCCCGGCGATTAGGAACCAAAATGTCTCCACCAGCTGCAGAGACAAACTTCCGATCGTGTGCACAGAGACCTGCCCGCCGCGGTGGCTCGTGAGCCCGCGCAAGGCGAGAATATAGGGCTGCGCTAGAGAACGCTGCGGAACAAATATCAGGATCGACTCCGCCGGTACACCGCTAGCAAGCAAATGCAGGACACGCCGAACAGCGGCGGTGGTCTTGCCGCTGCCGGCGATGCCTTCCAGCCAGATGCCGCAATCAAGCGGCAATTCCAGAATCTCTGACTGCGCTTTGGAAAGTTTTTTCGATGTCCAGTCGATCTGCCTATCCCATCGTATCCATTTGCCAGCGCTACCGATTATATGGCGACATTGAGCCAGCCGCGATAATCTCTCTTTAGGTGGCGGATTTGCATGCCAACAACCTTAGCATATTTGTTCTATCCCCTTCAACTCGCGGCAGCCGGACGAGGGGCATTCCCGCCAGCAAGCTCTTATAATACTTTGTAATATGTGAAGTTCTGTAATTTTCTCCTTCAGTCTTGCGCGATCCGCGGAAACACGCTATAGTTATATTGTATCTATACTGTCCAATGACGGAGCCGACCTGCCTATGTCCCAAGATCACCGTCCTCGTTCCCAGACGCGACAGTTGATGATCGATATTGTCGCTCGCAGCGAGCGTCCCTTGACGCGTACCGAGATCGTCAACCGGCTCAATCGCAAGAAGACGCCGCACCTCATTGATATGATGGACGCCCTGGTGGATGAGGGCGTTTTCCGCCGCAGCATCCATACATTCAACAACGGCGTAACCGGCTACGTTTATTCCGTCGCCCGGGAATACGCGCGGGAGTAGGTAGACCATTATGAAAATCGTTACATTGCTCAACGAAAAAGGCGGCGTGGGCAAGACGACCCTCGCCACTCACCTTGCCGCCGGCTTGGCGATTCGCGGCAAGCGCGTCATCCTGGTCGATGCCGATCCGCAAGGGCATGCCACGATCGCTTTTGGCCTGTCAAAGGAACCTGGCTTCTACGATCTCATAGTCCGCAACGCCGCTTTCCAAAAAGTGTTGCGACCGGTGCCTCCTGAGCGCTTTAACGTGCCGGACGAGGCGAAGAATACCAGCGGTCAATTGCTCGTGGTGCCATCCAACATCGAGACGCGCAGCATCGCCGGGAATATATCCGATGCCTTCACCGTTTTGAAGCGATTTAATCAATTGCGCAATGCGATTGATTTTGTGTTTTTTGATACCTCGCCGACTCCGTCCTTGCTGCATTCATCAATATATATGGCCACCGACGGAATCATATATCCAACAAAATGCGAGGCTTGGAGCTTTGATGGCTTGCGCGAAAGTCTTACGCACAAGGACCAGTTCAGCCCGATCCGGCAGCAATACAATTTGAGCGACATCAAGGTACTCGGGGTAGTGCCGACGATGTATCGGGGCCGGACGCTGGAACACCAAGACAATCTGCGTCGCTTGCAAGATACATTTGGCAGCCTCGTCTGGAAGCCGCTTCCGGTCCGCACGATCTGGACTGAAGTGGCCAGCGCCCGCCGGACGGTCTTTTCGCTGGCGCCCGGCAGCAGCACAGCAGAAGATGCTTGGCGGCTGGTGGAGCAGCTGGAGGAGCGCATATATGAGCAGTCGTGAGCGCCGGCGCAAGATTCAAGACGAAGAGAATTTACTGTTTGCCAATCCCAATACGCTTGACGCCAAGACTGCCGATGCGATCGGCTTCGGCTTGGGCGAGTTGGGGCTGGAAATTGCCGCCGCAGACAGCGAGTTTCAGCCGATTGAAGCGGTCAGCATTCACGAGATTCATCCAAACACAATCCAGCCGCGCTATAGTATTCCCCATGAATTGACCGATATCTTCGACCTCCATCCCAACAATATCGTCGACATTTTCGAGCGCTGGATCATCGAAGTTCAACTCGAAAGAGGGCAGAAGGATTACGACATCCTCAACTTTCTGCTAGGCTCGGCGACCGCGCGCGGCGAAGGCGCCGAAAGCGATTCTGGGGATACTTCCACTTCGGGACAACCGGCTTCCACCAAGGAACTCGCGTTAATGAAACTCATCGACCTGGCAGCCAGCATCCGCCGCGATGGCTTGTCCAATCCGATCAGTTTGGTGAAGCACGAAGACCGCTATGAAATTGAAACCGGCGAGCGGCGCTGGCTGGCTTATCACATCCTCTATTGGAAGTTCGGTGATGGCGATAAGCGTCTCGATGGCGCCATTATCAACTGGTCGCGCATTCCTGCGCGTGTCGTCACTCAGGTGGATGTTTGGCGGCAGGCGAGCGAAAACAACGCGCGCGACAACCTAAACGCGATCAGTCGGGCGCGACAACTCGCGCTCCTATTGATGGATCTTCACGGCTGGCAAAATTTCCGCAACCTCGAAGCATGTGAAAACGAGCAGTCCTTTTACGCCCAGGTCGCTGATGGCTCGGCTTGGCGGATTCCACGCGGGCAGGGTGAACGTCTCCTCAACGCCATGGGTCTCTCTGACGCGAGCCAGCTCCGCCAGTATCGCGCCCTGCTGCGTTTGCCCGGCGAGCTTTGGCGCAAAGGCGATGACGAAGACTTGAGCGAAGGCGAGCTGCGCAAAATGCGAACCGCTCTTGATACCGTTACACGTGTAACGGTTCCCAGAGGGAAGCGTAAGAAAGACGCCATCTCACGTCTCGCAGCCGATGCGACACAATGGCGTAACAAGCTCCGAAAAGAGATCAACACCATCGATTCCAACAATCGGCCCAAGATTCGCAAACTTATCGAGGCGGAAATCCGCCAGCTTCTGCGTCTCATGGCCGACATCGACGAATCCGACGCCAACTAAGCAATCACACTTCCGCTTCCAAAGCAAAGGGCACATCCTCGGATGTGCCCTTTTTTGACTGTGTCTACCGTTACAGGAGTAACGGTATCCTTTTCTTTGCAGACTCTTTACCGGTTGAACCGCAGCGATCGTCAAGCCATCAACCGCGCCAGCAAATCATAACCTTGCTCAGAGGCGCCAGCACGCTGCGCATGCCGCACCAATGACATCTTCACATCCTTGTATGTGTTCCGCAATGCTAAATAGACATTTCCGTTGCCGTACTCTTTCAGCATCCGGTAGCCAATGCCTCGTCGCGCTGGGCGCCGCACTTCAAAGCCCGAGTCATCATAGGCGACCAAGTAGCCATTGATCGTCTCCGACACCTTGTCATCGGCAATGCGCGCGGCGACGTTATCGAAAAACAGCTGAATGCGCTCGTAGCGGGCTGCTGACGTTCTCCTCCGCAAACTCTCCACCGCCTCCCCCAGCCGTCCAATTAAGCCACTGGCGCCATTAGTTCGCATCTGCACGAGCCGCGCAAACTGACGCGCATTCATCCTCTCAAATTGAATAGCGCGCTTCCCAGCCGCACCCAAACTAAACAGAGACGAAAGCCTTGCGCATATATGCGCCTCCTTCTCGCCCCCTTTCAACAGCTGCGCCCCGATGTGGCGCCAAGCCGGCCATCGCATGCCGCCAGCCGACTCAAGCCAAAAGCCTCCTGTGGTATTCTTTTGTACGCCCCAGCCCCGTTTCGGCAAGATCGCTACAACATCGCGCGTTAGCCTTAGACGACCAACACAAGCCGCCAATTGAACGTTCAGCGCCCGGTTGTAGCGCCGAATGGTCCGCTCATGTACGCCAAGCCGCTGCGCCAAAGTCCTCAATGATGATCTAGGCGCAAGCCGACGTATGTATTCGCGATGCACGGCCAAACGATACGACCTTGCCGACTTCACATCTTCAAAACTCATGGGATCGCTCGGCGACCGACCCACATTCAACACGTTCAGCAACCTCGACATCGCTGGCACGCGAAATGCCAGCTCAACGGGCCGGCCCCGCTTCCGGGAATTAAGTCCCTCAATGTCCAGGTATTCTACATATCTTCTACTGATAATATGACGACCATCGTAACTACTGCGTTCACCTGTCAGCGCTTGCAGGACACTCTTCCGGTTCAGCCCATAGCGATCGCCCAGCCGGACTGCCTCTTTCGCGGTAAAGTATGCATCCGCCTGCCAACCCGCTAAAGCGAATATATCAAGCAAGCGCGCCATTATCGTAGAACCCTGCGCGCTCAGCAGACGCTCGCGCACTGAATTGGGAACTCCGCTAGCGTAACGGCTCGCGCTCTCATTCCGATATGCGCTGCCAATCGTTCGCAAAGCCTCCTCCATACGCTCTCTCCCTGTTTCATGCTTATGCCCTGGGCGGCCCGGCGCCTGCGCGTGCGCTTCAAGCAGTTCGCCCTCCGCTTGCTCCTTTGCTATCTCCCATTCTCTTGCTGCCGAAGCAGCTCGATACAGGGCATTGTTTCGTCCGATCCGACTTGCCAGCCTTTCATACAGGCTACGCAAATCGAGCTCGCGCCCTTCTTTTATCCTTTTACCCTTCACATGATGACTGGTCGAATCTACGTGAAAGTAGTTGAGCAACCGATCCACATCATGCTTTTCCAAGGCGATCTCCGCCCTATTCTTCTCGCAGCGGTATGTGAAGCGCGCGATCTGCGACGGTGGCGCAATGATGTATGACTTCTCCCCTTTTATGTCACCGCCATCAAACTGATGGCTCGGCACCCTTTCTTTCGTGCGAAAGTACAAATGAAAACCGCGCTTCGTCTTCACTGTGTACGTGTCGCTATACTGGGGAAGATGACGACAGAATCGCTGATACCGCAGCAGATCGTCGAAGTCGATTACCAACAGGTTTGATATGCGGCCACAAACGATGCCAAGAGCGGTCACCTTGTTGTCAAACAGACGCTCGATCTCGCTTTCAGCCGGAAGCCGCGTCTGGTAGGTCCGCCAGCTCACGGCTGGCTTTTTCGGCTCCCCAGGCGAATTATTGCCTTGCACCGGAATCACGGAATAGCCGGCGCGCAGCAAGTTTTTCGCTCGCCGAATTAGACTTTTTTGTAAAGCAATTGCCTTCATTCTTCTTTGCCTATCGCCCTATTTTTCTCACGCCTTGTCATTTTTTGTCTTGCAAGGTACGATAAATGCAAAGCAGACTGCTCCACAATCCGGGGCAGATGCTTACTCGAGATGGATCGGCTGCTGCGCCAAACACCGGCCGATCCTCTTATTTTAGTGCAACTGAGCTAGCTTGGATTGGGAGAAGTGGTCGATGCCACTTCATTTATCATTCTGGCTGCCAGAAAACGCTTTCCGCGACCGGGCGAATTTGCCTGACAAATTGTCTTGAATTGCGGTCAAATCTCGCGTGACAGTCCGATAGAATTATGCTAGAATGATAGCCAAGATTTAATGATCATGACTTCCCTACTGGCGCAGGGAAATTGATCCAAAGCGAGCCTCGCGCTCGTTTTTTGTTGCACTCGATATATTTATACAGTATACACGCCTTGTGTCGATGCCGCAAGAATTTGATGGAGGAAATGGAGAAATCGCAGTCAGCCGATCGAGGAGCCGGAGATTAGAACGAATGTGCGACCGGCGCGTTGCGGAGGTGGAGGGAGTTAGATATCGTAGGCTTGATGAAGATTGGGCGGGACTGGTCATTGAAGATTGTCGTAGACAGCTAAGGGTGTGGCGGCTAATAGACCCCCATCGACCGGCAAGACGACGCCTGATATCCAACGCGCTTCGTCGCTTGCGAGAAAGAGCGCGGCCCAAGCAATATCCCAAGCATTGCCTTCTGTGCCCAGTGGCGCCACTTTGCGGCGCAGCGCTCGCTTGTCATCGGATATGCGACTGACAAAAGGGGCAAATATATGGCCTGGAGCGATACAGTTTACGCGGATATTGTCTCGTCCGTGATGGACAGCCAGCACGCGCGCGAGGTGGGCGGCGCCGGCTTTTGTTACGGCATAAGGCACATTATGCGACATGCCTGCGCGTTCGCCATCGATGGAGGAGATATTGATGATTGATCCGCCACCGCTGGCTTTCATCAGCGGAATGGCAAACTTGCAAACTAAGATCATACTTTTCAAATTGATTGCAAAAACTTTGTCGAGCGCTTCGGCGTCGATATCGGTGACTTTGCCGGAGCCGTGTGTGGCGACATTGTTGAAAACGATATGCAATCCGCCATAGCGTTCGCGACAAAATGACACCATGGCTGCGCAATCGTCTTCGCGCGTGGCGTCTGCTTCAAAAATGGACGCAAAGCCTCCCTCTTCGAGGATTTCCCGCTCGGTGACCTCGGCGCGTTCGCGATTATTGTCCACCAGTACCACAGCGGCGCCATGCCGGGCGAATAGCTTTGCCGTCGCATAACCCGTGCCAGCCGGTTCTCCTCGTGAGCCGGCGCCGACGACCATCGCGACTTTATCTTGTAAGCGCGCGTTTTCCATGGAATATCCTTTCACGGTTTTCGAGCGAGATGCCTACTCCATGTGGATGCCACCGTCGACCGTGAGCGACGCGCCGGTCATAAAGTCCGATTGGTCGGAGGCCAGGAATGCCGCCACATTTGCGATATCATGTTGCTCAGTCATTCGCCCCATAGCCGAATTCTGGATGGCAGCGGCGATCATATGTTCTCGGTGGTCGGCTGCGGCTACGCCGGGCGGAGCAAGGACAGTCGCCATATCATCAATTCTTTCACTGGCGATCAAGCCGGGACAAATCGCGTACACGGTGATCTGGTGCGGCGCGAGCTCTCGAGCCAAGGATTGCGTGAAGCCGCGCACGGCAAATTTTGAGGCGCAGTAGGCGGCGAAGCGAGCGACGCCATGTTTGCCGGAAGTCGATGAAATATTGATGATGGTTCCGTCTCCGCCGCGTTGAAGCATATGACGCGCCACCGCGCGACAGCAGAGAAAGGTCCCCTTGAGATTTACCGCCAGCACGAGATCGAAGGCTGCTTCTTCCAACTCTACGACCGGCACGCGGTCCGCTCCAGCGGGAGCGCCAGCGTTGTTGACCAAAATGTCGATCCGGCCGAAGCGCTCAAGCGCCTCCTCAACCATCCGTTCAACCTGATCCGCTTTTGAAACATCGGCGTAAACCGCCAAGGCGGGGCCGCCCTGGGACTCGATGTCGCGCACAAGCTGCGCCAAGCCGGAGCGACCGCCTTCGTCTTCATGGAGGTCATTTACCACCAGATCGGCGCCTTCTTTCGCCAAACGCAACGCTATCGCGCGTCCCAAGCCCGCAGCTCCAGCCGCGCCAGTAACTAATGCGACCTTGCCCTTCAAATTGTACATGGGCATCTCCTTGCATCTCTTTGCTTAATCCATGATGTGGCCGCCGTCAACAACCAGTGACTGTCCGGTGATGTAGCTCGCGTAGTCGCTGGCGAGGAAGGCGGCAGCATCGGCGATATCGCTGGTCTTGCCCACACGTTTCAGCGAACTCTCACGGATGGCGCGCTCGAATATCTCCTTGCGAAAGACGCCTGTGGCGATGTTGCTGGGATGCAGCTGATGAGCCAGGTCATCAACGCGCTCGCTTTCGGTAAGACCGGGGCAGATGGCATTAACCGTGATGTTGTCGGGGCCAAGCTCATGCGCCAGCGATTGGGTGAGGCCGCGGATGGCAAATTTCGAGGCGGCATAGGCAGCATAGAGCGCCACACCGTGTTTGCCAATCACCGATGAGATGTTGATGATGCGGCCACCCTCGCCCTGCGCGAGCATCTGACGGGCAGCGGCACGGCAACAAAGATATGTTCCACGAACATTCACTCGCTGCACGCGGTCAAAGTGCTCCTCTTGCAGGTCCACCAAGGGCACCCGATCCGGTCCAGACGGGGCCGCGGCATTATTGACCATGATATCTAGCTGGCCAAGATGATTTACCACTTGGGCGAACATCCGCTCGACTTGAGCGCCGTCGGCTATATCGCCATAGACCGCCAGACTGCGCGCGCCCAAGCCTTCAATTTCGGAAAGGACATCTTCCAGGCCCTGGCGTCTGCTCTCGGAGGGGCGCAGGTCATTGACCGCGACGCTGGCGCCCCTTTCCGCGAGCCGCACGGCAATGGCGCGGCCGATGCCTTTCCGCCCCGCCGCGCCGGTAACAAAAGCGACTTTTCCATGTAGCTCGACCATCTCTGTATCTCCGAGTGACTAATAAACTTCTGGTTTGCGATTCCGAGCTGGCTTTAGCGCAGAATTCGCTGGTCGCTGAGGTCCTTGCCGCCCACGGTCTTCGTCAGGCTGGCGCCGCGATACTCCAGGATTTCAAGATCAGCGAGGGCCTTGACGATATTGTACTGCGTTGGCATATCTTCCCAACGCGCCCGGTGAAACTGCACTGTGCCCGAGCCAACGTGCTGCTCAAGAATGCGCTGGTTGGAATTCGCCGCTGGCGTCAAGACGGGGTAAGCGACATCGGCTGTGCCCCACTCGCCGGTTCGCGGCATGTATTTGTAATGCAGCGTGCCGTCGCTGGTCGCGCCGCTTTGCCGCGCTGCGATTTCTTCGGGTGACAGCTGCCGCAAGTCGCCAACGCGCAGATCGAGAAATTTGAAGCCTAGCCAACTGGCCATGAGGTGAAAATCACCATTGAGCTGGACCGGTGGCGGCAGCTCGCAATATATCTTGGAGAAACCAATCTCTTCGCGGCCCGTGAGAATGGGATCAGTCAGATTCTCCCATAGCACGGTGAGGAAGCTGCCCCGCACGTGGTCGATTTCGCCGTCAAAACGCACGGGAAAAGTAAGGCCCAGGACGTTGTAGCCGCGGCCCGCCAGCCACTCGATGGCGGTCATGTGGTTGGTGGAAACCGTCACGACTGGCTCGCCGTCGAGGGTGAATCCCGGCGGCAGAAAGGCTTCCAATTGGCTGGCATTGGTGAGGAAACTGACGCTGTAAGCGGTGCCGTAAGGGTTGTCGATGCAGTCGAATTTGCGGCCCTCAGGACCCTGCCTGGGACCGGTCCGCGGACCAAAGTGAGTGGGCATACGATACATTTTGCTGGGATCAAGAGGGTAGGGCATGTTCTGTTCCTTTGATTGAACAATCTGTTACATTTTCTCGTTCGGATTGCCGCTAGTTGGCAGCGGCGGGCTCAATTGAATCAGAAGATAGCCGAGCAAGCCATAAAGCGCGGCGGCGAAGATTTGAAAGCCATGGAGCAGAAAGCCGGTGGCGGTCGCATCGGCATCGGGCATACCGGCAAATTGCATCAGACCGAAACGCCAAGCTCCCTCCACTACGCCGAATCCGCTAACTGAAAAGGGAATGGCGGATCCAAACATGCCGAGGCTGATTATAGCGATGAAGGCTGGCAAATCCACATCGACGCCTAAAGCGCGCAGCAGAATGTAATTGGTAAGGAATGATGACGAGTAGGTGAAACAAGTGGTGAAGAGCGCCCCCAGGAAAAGACGCGGCTGGCGGATGCGATCCATTTCATCGGCGAGATGCCGCAAGCGAGAAATCACCCGTTCCGCGAATCCGTCGCGCCGCCCGTTTGCGGCTTGAAGCAGCGGCCGCAATGGTTTAAGCAGGGTTCTGATGACTTGGCCCCCAAAATAGAGCGCGACTATACTTACGATGAATATGACCGCGATGACAAGCAGAAGCTCATCGCGTTGCGCCGCCAGTTGCTCGGCGCTCGCCAGTATACTGGCGGCGGCCACCATAATGATGATGAGCAGCTCTAATACACGGGCGCCGAAGAGGCTGCTAACACCTTCTTCCATCGAGTAATTCAGCCTTGAGCGCAGTAAGACGACATAAGACAACTCGCCCAGTTTGAATGGCAGCACGCGCACCAGAAAATTGTGATAAAGCGTGATGGGTATCAGAATGCGCCAGGGCGAATCGCGCTTGTCGAGCAAGATGCGAAAACGCAGGGCGCGAAACAAGTTCAGCGCCAGATAAGCCAGAAGCGCCCCAATCCAGCCGGTAAGGACAACGCGCGCGAGCAACTGGTCGAAGTCCGCCCAGTGCACCCTCCCGACCAAATCAGTCAAGAGCACGACCGTGATCACTACGCTGGCGATGCGAATCAGCAACTGCCGGCGTTTCGCGATTGAATCCTTTGCGTCCATACTGCTTGCGCTGCCGTCTGCCATGTGGCGCTCAGTCCAGTTGATGCCAATGCGACAGGTCGCGATCCAGCAAGGCGCTAAGCGCGTCGATCTCGCCTTCTAGCTCGCTTGCAAGGCGTCGGCGCAGCTCGGCTGTTAAGGGCGACCGTCTTTCGTACTTGGTATATACGGCGATTACGCCTTGCACCGCGCGTGTCCGGTAAGCGTAGGGCATGAGGGAATGCGTCGTTGCCAGGTAGGTCAGCTGATCTTTCAGCAGCATCAACGAGAATCCACTGCCGACGATTAGCTTTTGCAGCCACTCAAGGCGCACTTCTTTGTTTGGATTGCGGATGTCAAAGGCGATATTGTAGTCGCTGTCCACTTCGAGGAAGTCAACAACGGCGCGGAATGCAGCCGGCGTATCGGCGCGGAAATCGTCGAAAATGATGACCAGTACGTTTTCTCTGCCGAAGCGGTCGAAATAGCGCGGCACTTGCTCGGCGAAGCGAGCCATTTTCCGGTAGTACAAGCCCGTGATGCAGTGGGCGGCGCGCCGAATTCGCCTTCCCGCTCGCCGATCCGCCTCGGCCGCCAACGCCTCCTCAAAGCTTTCGATCTGCTCATTGCCGCTGTAGCGAAATTGCGACCACATCGAGTACATCATATCGATCGGGTTGCGAAGCATGATGATGATTTTCGCTGTCGGATCGTAGTCTTGGATTTCTTCCGCGGCGCGACCGCTGGCCAAATACCAGGGCGATGACTCGCCGACGCGCGCTTCGCCGCGAGCATCGCGAAAGAGCTTCAGATACCGGTCGGGCTTGCCGCGGAACTGGCGAAAGCGCGAGCCCTCCAGATCAGAACCGAAGAAATGCGGCTCCTTGAAGAAGGGCATGAAAACATCGGGATGGCGCTGCAGATATTCGTGCAGGGAAGTCGTGCCGCATTTTGGCGCGCCAACGATGAAGAAATTCGGCTTGGCTCTGCCGCCAAGGCTGGCGGAACGAAACGCGCCCGCTGGATGCGCCATAAGCTGTTGCGATGTCCCTGAAGTCGATACCAGTGGATTATAGTATAGATTGCTGGAGTCGGTAGCCCGTTGGAAAGGTCTTGGACGCAGTCCTGTCGGGAGAGTCGCCGACCTTCCAAGATTGTGCCAACCGCCAGGAAAATTTGTTACTCTTATAGATACAAAGGCATAGAGCGAGTTACTGGAGCGTCCTATGGCGAAGAAGAAGAGAGCCAAAGCTGACCGCCCTCCACGGCTGAAGCGAAAGTTTTACGAAGAGGAATTGGTTCGATTGCAGTTTGAGTTGGTCAAGTGGCAATACTGGATCAAGCACAACGATATGCGCGTCATGATCACCTTTGACGGGCGCGACGCGGCCGGGAAGGGGGGCACGATCAAGCGAATCATGGCGCCGCTGCAGCCGCGCGACATTCGGCTGGTTGCGCTTGGCAAGCCATCGGATCGCGAACAGACGCAGTGGTATTTCCAGCGTTATGTCACGCATTTGCCGGCGGCTGGCGAGATCGTGCTCTTCGACCGCAGCTGGTATAACCGCGCCACTGTCGAGCGGGTGATGGGCTTTTGCAGCGACCGCGAATACTGGGACTTCCTGCGCGATGCGCCGAATTTCGAGCGACTGCTGATCCATGACGGGATCATCTTGCTGAAATACTGGCTGTCGGTGGATGATGACGAGCAGGAGCGCCGTTTCCAGGAGCGAGCGGCCAACCCGGCGCGCCGCTGGAAGCTCAGCCCGATAGATATCGAGGGGCGCAACCGCTGGGTAGAATACTCGCGGGCGAAAGACGCGATGATCGAGCACACCGATATACCAGAATGCCGCTGGCGGCAGGTGAACTCGAACGACAAGCGGCGCCTGCGTCTCAACGTGATTCGCGATATGCTGGACGCGATCCCCTACGAGAACGTGATCCCGGGACCGACGAAGCTGCCGGATGTGCCGCCACAGGAAGAATACATGTCGCGACCACCGCGCGATACGCATTATCTGGTGAAAGATTACTACGCCGATATGGCGCGCGGGTGATCTATTTCTTGCCGGTGGCCAGCTTCCGGCGCGTTTCACGCAGGGCGATGGCGGGCAGGTCAGTGGCATTCGCGTCGATATAGGCGGCAATCGCTTCGCGGTGCTGTTTGATGCCCTTGCGCAGGAGCCAGGAGATCGCCTTGGTGATGCGCCCGTCCTTTTCGCTCTTGAGGCGATCAATCAGCTCAAGTGACAAGTGAAGGATGCGGGCGTCGTCCGTCTGCGAGATGGGCGCGGTCAGCAAGACGAGGGCGGCGCGGCGCTTGTTCACGTTGGCGTCGCCGGCGAGAGAATCAAGCAGGGCGGACCAGCCGCTCCAATCCGCCAACAGGTCTTTATCGCTGAAAACGGTCTGGCAGGCGCTGTCGACTTCAGCCCAGCCGTTCAGGCAGCCGAGCCAGGCAGCCAATTGCGAGAGCGGCAGTTGACGGCGGTAGCGCGGAAACTTGCGGAAGAGCGTCCGCGGCGCGCAGCGTTCTTCGTAGGATTCGCCATGATAAAGCGCGTCGATCAGCACCAACCAGTCTTCGTAGCTGAGGTCTTTGTGCGCGGCGATGAAATCGAGAATGATCGCGCGGCTTTGCTCGTTCTTGAGCCCATACCAAAGGCGTTTCGTGCCCAGGTGTTCGGGGCGCTGCGTGACATCGCCGCGGCCCGGGATGGCGGACCGAATTTGGCGCAGGATGGCTTGGTGGTGGGGGTTCATTGACAGCCGAACTGGTAGCGAATTGCGGGCGACCTAATAGGGCGCGTAGACACTGCCCGCCGGTCGCCCCTACAATCATAATCGCTCGGCTATAGCAACTGCTTGAGCGGGATATTTCGGCGCTTGAGGAATTCCATGAAGCCGATCTTGTCGATGGTCTTGATTTCCTTCGCCGTGATTTTGACGCGCACCCAGCGATCGAGCTCGGGCACGTAGATGCGTTTATTCTGCAGGTTCGGCTTGAATTGGCGCTTGACGGTGTTGAAGGCTTTACTGCGCGATTGGCCGAAGAGCGGCTTGGTACCGGTGATTTTGCGTTTGCCGGGCATGGTGTGGCTCCCGTTATCAATATCGGCGACGAATTATACACAGTGTCTGGCGTATGTCGAGGGGGCATTCGATTTGCGGCAATGTGAACGGATTCGCGCGAAAACCGCAAATGAATGGCGGGATGTTCGTCACGGCGCGTCTTTGGGGAGCGGACGCAGGCAGTCATTAGGCGAGTGTAGCAGGGTAGGGCGGGGATCGAGCGACTGTGTGGTCGCAAACGTCGCGACTGCGGATTATGCGCTGCCAGTCATGTAAGCCTTGAATATCCGCATGTCTTCGGCCAATGGGAATAGCAGCAATCTGACAATCCTTGCGAGAAATGCATTTATCATAGAAATGGCTAGTCGTACAGGAGGCACGAGCAGCACATTATTGTCATCATCAGGGGCGGACAATCGAAGGAATTGTCGAATCTAATCTTGCCAGGTTCTCTTCCGAAGAGATTGTGCCCAAATCCATTTCTGAGCAGACTATACATGGCATCCGCAGTTGCTGGGTCGATACTTTCAAATATTATTTTCAAGCCCGCCTTGTACCGATTCTGTGGAGCGGCGCGCTCCCGATGGCTAAGACGATACAAGGTTTCGGGCGCAGGATTAATGTCCATTAGGATGGCAAAATTGTTGTCTTCTCTGTTGGAATTGATGCGGTCGATAAGAGGAATTTCCCACCAGCTACTTAATGTAAAGACAAAATAACAGATCAGCTCATATTCGTCGAGTTGCGCCAAGATTGGGTCACCATGTACGGGCAGATACGGAACTCCATCGGAATCTCCCGTAGTAGTGAGGAGCATTTGCGCAACTGCTTGGCCAGCTACCCATTCAGACCGGCGGCGATTCTGTATGATATATTCGTAATGCATGTCAGGCGGCGTTTGCGGCGATGTAAGTCAATATTGATTTGGACACAGGATCTGGGACATCCATATCGCGGAGCATCGCGATAACGGTATCCCTCGCAATATCACGGAAGTTGAACCGCATTTCGACTTCAGGGTATCTGGAGGCTATGAGGTTGTCTGGCGCATGAGCCAAGCGCTTCCAGTTCAATATCACGAAGTCGTTGTCAAACGCATACGTAAGTTTGAAGGATTCAGGCTTCATGTTCTCCCACTCCATTCGCCGCCGACACGAGCGACTGCAACGCCTATGATACCATAGACTCAAGTTGAGAATTGAGCGAGGTCGATTCCTGTAAGCGCGTCAGCTCTTACTCTGGTAGCGTATGAACATCCGAAGCATCCAAGCCAAATCCATCCTGACACCGCAGAAGCGCGGCTTCCTGACGGCGGGCGAGCGCCCCTACACCCACAGCCTATCCTGGGCGACCGGCTGCGGCTACGGCAAGCTCTATTGCGGCGCCTACTGCTATGCGCAGATGCTGCCCAACTGGCATTTCGGGCGGCGCGAGGGCGAGGCTTGGGGCGATGCGCTGATCGTCAAGGAGAACGCGCCGGAATTGTTGGCGGCGCAGCTGGCGCGCGCGCGGAATCGTCCGGAGATGCGCATCTTCATGAGCCCGGTCACCGATCCATACCAGCCGATCGAGCGTAAACTGCGGCTGACGCGGCGCTGTCTGGAAGTCTTCGCCCGCTTTGATGATCTGGACCTGCTGCTGATTCAAACGCGGGGACCCGCCGTGGTCGATGACCTCGATTTGATCGCGGCGATACCCTACGCCTGGCTGGGCATGACGATCGAGACCGACCGCCATGACAGCCCTTATGGTCCCACGAGGTCGCAGGTGGAACGGCGCCTGCGCGTCGTCAAGCTGGCGGTGGCGCGCGGCCTGCGGACGCAAATCGCCGTATCGCCCTGCTTGCCTTATTCCGACGCTTTTGCCGAGCGCTTGCTGGAAACGGGCGCCCAGCGCATCGTCATCGACACCTTCGCCATCGGCGATGGCAGCCGCGGGGCGCGCACGGGGGTGAGCCCCTTCGCGGCGAGCGCAGACTACGACTGGCGCGATGATGACATCGCCATCAGTTTGTATCACCAGTTGAGCGCCTATCACGATGGCGTGGCTTGGAGCGGGGAAGGTTTTGCCGGGATTCCGGCGCGAACGAAAGGGGCGGCGAAGCTTTGCAAAGGCTAGGAATCGTCGTTTATGCCCTGATGCAACTCGTCAAAGAGCCAGTCGAGCAGAAAGCCCTTAACATTGGGATCGTCATTTACGCGTTTGAAGAACTTAAAGTGACTCTTGTATCTCTTCGTTATGGCCGCTATCACCGCGTCATCTACAGTGGGGCGCGCCTTATCCGGCGGATTGATGCGGATAGCGGTTGAAACACCTGGGTCCCGAGATACCTCTTGTTTGACCTCTGTTACGGTTCTGTAAGCCTGTTCCCATTCGTCGCCAAAGACCTCATTTAGAAACTGGATTATCTCCGAGAGCGGCTCGACCGGGTCGTCGCTTGCGCCGAATTTTTCACTCTCCAGCATCGGCTCAAGCATTTCAAGGCGTGGATCCGGCGTCAGCGAGCCGTCGCTTGTTTGCCGCAGGCGATAGGAATCAATGTCGATATTGTCAAGTATTTCGGTTGGTAGCTGCTCACGACCGGCGGGCAGAAGCCGCCGAAGATAGCGCGCGAACTCGTACAGCTTTTCGAGCTCCGCATCTTCAAAGGGAATGATCTGCGACAGAAAAGCGTAAAGGCGAATGTAATCGGTGAGGGCGCTGCGGAACTCCGCTTGCTCCTCTTCTGCCGCTGCTTGCACTCTCTCGACCACCGGTCCCAGTAGAGCGCGCAGCCCCTGCTGCTTTGTTCGCTTTGAATAGAGGGCGGCGACAAATTCATCGACTTCGTTTGAAGAATAAAAATGGCAGTCGGCGAGCGCGCGCTCGCGATCGTAGAGCAGATTATGGTCAGTGCCTTCGCTGAGGATGGTCGCCTCATAGTAGGGCTTAAAAGCTTCCTGGATATGCTGCGCTTGATTTGCGAAATCGAGCACGATTGTCGATGCTTTGTCGGGGTGTATCCTGTTCAGACGGGACAGGGTTTGCACAGCGTGAACGCCCTTCAAGGGCTTGTCGACGTACATGGCGGCGAGCAGGGGCTGGTCGAAGCCGGTCTGAAACTTCTCGGCGACGACGAGGAAGCGATTCTCATCGCGGTCGAAGTTCCCCGCGGTTTGCGACTCGGGAAAACCGTTCATTTTCGCTTCGGTGAACTCAATCCCGCCGTTGTCTATCTTATCGGAAAAGGCAACCAGCGCCCCATAATCGTAACCCTGCTGCTTCAGATATTTCTTTAGTTCAAGGGTGTAGCGGACGGCGTGCAAACGCGAGCGCGTCACGATCATCGCTTTGGCTTTGTTGCGGATCTGCGGCATGACATGCTGGTGAAAGTGCTCGACGATGATCTGGATCTTCTTGCCGATGCTTTCCGGATCGGCGTCGACATATTTGGTCAAGAGGCGTTTGGCTTTGCCGCTGGGATATTCCGGGTCCTCATCAATCCTTTTCAGCAGGCGCCAATACGATTTGTAGGTGGTGTAATTCTCCAACACGTCGAGGATGAAACGTTCTTCAATCGCCTGGCGCATACTGTACAGGCTGAATGCCTCAAAGCCGCCGGCGGGACGGCGCTCGCCAAAGAGTTCAAGGGTCTTGTTCTTGGGCGTGGCGGTGAAAGCGAACATGCTGATATTGTCCGCCTGCTTGCGCGCGCGCATGGAGTCGACAATTTGGTCTTCCCAAGTCGGCGGATCGGGGTCGTCTTCTTCGCTTTGCCCGTTCTCTAGTCCGCCGGCTGAAAGCGTCGCTTTCAGGCTTTTGACGCCCTCGCCGCTCTGCGAGGAGTGCGCCTCGTCCACGATGACGGCGAATTTGCTGCCCGGCAATTTGCCAATCGCATCGACGACATAAGGGAACTTCTGCAAGGTGGTCACGATGATCTGCTTGCCGTCTTCGAGCGCTTGCTTGAGTTGCCTCGAGGTACGGTCAATGTTTTCCACCAAGCCGCGGGTCTGCTCGAATTGCCTTATTGCCGCCTGCAATTGCCGGTCAAGCACACGCCGGTCGGTGATGACCACCACCGTATCGAAGACTTTTTCGTCGCGCGCGTTGTGTAAGTTTGCGAGCTGATGCGCCAGCCAGGCGATGCTGTAGCTCTTGCCGCTGCCGGCGCTGTGCTGGATCAGATAACGTTGCCCAGCGCCATTTTCCCGCGCATCGGTGATCAAGCGCCGCACCGCGTCCAGTTGATGATAACGCGGGAAGATCATTTCTTTCTTGCCATCTTTATCGGTGATGTAGATAAATTGCTCCAGCAGGTTGAGCAGGCTGTCAGTCGCCCAAACTTCCTCCCAGAGATAGTGCGCCGCGAAATTGTCCTGCGCCGGCGGATTGCCCGCGCCGCCGTATTTGCCTTTGTTGAAGGGCAGGAAGAAGGTCGCCCCGCCCCGCAGACGCGTAGTCACATAAACCAGGTCGGGATCGACGGCGAAATGCGCCAGGCAGCGCCCAAACTTGAATAGCGGCTCCTTTGGATCGCGATCCTTTTGATACTGGCTCATGGCATGTTGGGCGGTCTGCCGGTTGAAGTTGTTCTTGAGCTCGGCAGTGAAGATGGGCAAGCCATTGAGGAAGAGCGCCAAATCGAGCGAGAGATTGGCGCCAGGTTTGTACTGCAACTGCCGCAAGACGGAAAAGATATTGCCTTCGTACAGGCGCTGATAATCGGGATTCATCGAGGTGGCGGGCGCGAAGTAGGCCAGCCTGATGGTTACGCCCGCGTCTTTTAAGCCACTGCGCAAGACAGCGAGGGTCCCGCGTTTGTCGATCTCGCTCGCCAGGCGGCGCAGGAAGCGTCTTTCGGCGTCATCTTGATAAACCGCCTGCAGCGCGCGCCAGGTTTCCGGCTGCGTGCCGCGGATGAAGTCGATGACATCGGTCCCTATCAGGCAGAGATGGCGGTCATAATCTTCGGGCAGGCGCTTGTGATAGCCATGCCGATTGCGCAGGACATGTTCAATCTGAGCTTCGAAGTTCTTCTCGGATATGTCAACGGGCATGACTGTCATTTTACCACGGAGGACACTGAGATTTTACCCGTCACCGCCGCCGAGATGAGGGCGGTTCGTTTTTCCCGCAGCAGGGCGATGAGCTTGTCATTCTTGTCGATGAGCGCGTCTATCTTGGCGGTCTCGTGGTCTAGGTATGCGGCAATGGCGCGTTGTTCTGCAAGGGGTGGCAGTGCAGAGCATAAAGAATAAACCTCTTCCCGGCCAAGCCCAGGAACGGCACTGTCCTTTGACGTTTTATCCAATTCAAGGATCTGCAGAAAGTAGTAGACCCAACGCAAGACTTCCGAAGTTGTGCGTTCGTCTACAAAGTACGTTGTATCAATGGCAAAGACCGGGTTGTTTGAGTAGTTGACCTTTCCGAAAGAGCCTTTACGCCCTACAACGATAGCTGGCGCTAATGAATTAGACACGTCATGGTATCCGACCAAACCGTTAGAGCCGAAAACGGGAACGTCACCGTTCACACGGTCTTCAGCTTTCAACGAATCTCCATATTGTAGTCGAGCAATGTATTTGAAATTCCGGATGTCCCAATGCCGCGGAATCTCGCCCAGCCACTCGACCCCCGACTCCTTCATCTCCGCGCTCGCATCCAGCCCCTTGGTCACCGCCCGGCTGATGAGCGCGACCCGCTTCTCGCGCAAGAGGGCGGTCAGCCGCTCCGTCTCCCCGATGAGACGGTCGATCTTGGCGGTTTCCGTGTCGAGGTAGCTGGCGATGGCGCGTTGTTCGTGGAGGGGCGGGATTCCTAATTTCAGGTTTGCATACTTCTCAGCGCTAACGTTTTGGATGGTCGTCTTAATTGAAATGCCATTCAGCCAGTCCCAATACGACTTTGATGACGCGAAATAGTCTACGAACTCGGGAATAACAACCCTCAAATCCGTACTAAACTTTATGAGATACCCCGCAAAACACACTTGCCCCCAGCTGTCTTGATATCGAAACGTCTTTCCAACGCTACCGCTTCTGGCAAACAATATGTCGCCTTTTTCAAGCAAATACGGTGCAGCAATTTCATAAGGTAACGACCGGAAAGTATCTTTACGCAAAGTCCCATTGTCATTTATATCGGTGATACGTATGTAACGTGGATTATTGGGGTTATCATCATCTGCTGCTTCGTTAGCTCCATACATGAGTGGCTTGCGCGTAAGGAACTTCAGCCGCTTCACATCCCAATGCGCCGGAATCTCGCCCAGCCACTCGACGCCCGAATCTTTCATTTCGACCGCGCTCATGCGGGCATTAGGCTTTGCCCGCGTCATCGCTTTTCTCCGACTCTTCCAACAGCGCTGTCACCGCGACTTTGAGGGGCGGCAAGTCCTCATGCGCGAATCCCCAGACTAATTCAAGCCGAATCCGGTGGTATTGGTGAATCAGCATATCGCGGAAGCCGGCGAAATCGCTCCATGCAATATGAGGTTGCTGGGTAATCAAATCCTCGTCCAGGCGCTTTACCGCTTCGCCTATGACCTCAAAACTGCGAATGACGGCATCTTGAAGCATTTCCGACTCCAAAAAGGCGGCGCGTCCGCTTGCGGTATAGCTTTCGATGCGCCGGATGCGATCAAGAATATCGCGGCAATATGCGCGCTGGTCTCTCGTCACAGGCTGATGGCTTCCTTGATGATGCCATCGCGCCATTCTTCGCGCAGGCATTGGCGGTCCACCACTTCTACCCGCCGTCCCAATAAAGCGCCCAAAGCCTGGGTCAAGCGGATTTGGTCGCGCAATTTGTAATCCGCTTCAAAGTCAACCAGGAAATCAATATCACTCTCGGCATGGGCTTCCCCGCGCGCCAAAGAGCCAAATACAGCGATCCTGCGCGCGCGAAATTGTCGCGCCAAATCCATTATCCGCGCGCGCTGCCGGCGCAGATCGTCCAGGCTAATTGTTGTTTCCTCTGTCATGCGCCTCTTCTCCCGCCTGTGTCATGGTGCCCCCGCTCATTGTATCACCTCTTTCAGCATGGCGATGATCGCCTGTTCCGCCTGCCGGATATCGGCGTTGATCTCGTCAAGCGGCCGCGGCGGCTGGTATTGGTAAAAGTAGCGATTGAAGTTGATTTCGTAACCGACCTTGCCGATGCCTTCGTCTTTCTCGTCGCTGACCTTCTCATTGATCCAGGCGTCGGGCAGGTGCGGCGCCACTTCCCGCGCGAAATAGCCTTCGACACTTTCATTCAGCGGCACGTATTCGAAATCGCGCAATTGGCTGTCGGCTTCGGGCTGTCCCTTCCTGTCGCGGCATACCCCGGCGCTTTCGTCACGCTCACTCAAGGCGCTGAGGATTGCTTTGCGGACGGCGGCGGATAATTTGCAGCTATGCGCCTTACAAACTGCGTTCAACGATTGCAAGAAGTCATCGCGGTCGTTGAACAACTTCTCCTGCATGTCGGCCAGGACTGTCTTTATGCGCGCCTGCTCGCCTCGTCCCGCCGCTTCTTCTTGCGCTTGGATTTGCGGGTCGCGTTTCTTGCTCTTCGCCAGGTTCTGGAAGGCGCGTTCGTCGTCCAGCCGCGCGATGCGCTCGGGGCTCGTCTGAAAATTCAGTTGCAGCGGCCGCTCAATCGTCACTTTGCGATAGCCGAAGTCGCTCGCAGCGAATACCTTCGAGAAATCGCTTTCCGGTCGGTCGCGGTAGAGTTGCACAATCTCGGTGATTTGGGCGGCTGGAATTTCGCGCCGTTTGTCGCCGAGGTTCTTGCGCAGCGGCGTCCAAACGGACGAGGCGTCAATCAACTGTACCCGTCCGCGCTTGTCGGCTGTCTTCTTGTTGCTCAGGATCCAGATATAGGTGCTGATTCCTGTGTTGTAGAAGAGCTGCTCGGGCAAAGCGATGATGGCGTCCAGCCAGTCCTTCTCCAGTATCCAGCGACGGATTTCGCTTTCGCCGCTGCCGGCGTCGCCGGTGAATAGGGGCGAGCCGTTCATGACGATGGCGATACGGCTGCCTTCTTCATCGGTCCTCATTTTGGAGATCATGTGCTGCAGGAAGAGCATCTGCCCATCGCTGATGCGCGGCGTACCCGCGCCGAAACGCCCGGCGTCGCCTCGTTCGGCTTCCGCTTCCACTGCCGCGCGGTCGTTCTTCCACTCCTTGCCATAGGGCGGATTGGCGAGGATATAATCGAATTGCCGGCTGCGGTGGCGATCGTCGCTTAACGTGCTGCCAAAGGCGATGTTCTCCGCGTCTTTGCCATCGCTGCTGAGCATATAGAGATCGCTCTTGGCGACGGCGAATGTCTCCGGATTCACTTCCTGTCCATAGAGACGGACGGTGGCCGCCGAGTTCATCTCGTCGATGCGATTCTTGGCGATGGTCAGCATGCCGCCGGTGCCGCAGCACGGATCGTAGATGTGTACCGCTTTGCCGGGTCGCATGAGTTCGGCGGCGTCATGCGCCATCAGCAGCTCCACCATCAGGCGGATGACCTCGCGCGGGGTGAAGTGCTCGCCGGGGTTCTCATTGCTGGCTTCGTTGAATTTGCGGATCAGCTCTTCAAAGATCAAGCCCATCTCGGCATTGCTGACCGTGTTGGGATGCAGGTCGATATTCTTGAAGCGCTCCATGACCATAAACAGCAGATTCGCTTCGTCGAGTTTTTTGATCGTGTTGTCAAAGTCGAAGCGCTCGATCACTTCGCGCATGTCATCGCTGAAACCGGCGATATAGTTGCGCAAGTTGTCCGCCAGCTGCGGGGCGTCGCCCAGCAAAAGGTCAAAGTCATAAAGCGACTTGTTGTAAAAGGCGAAGCCAGATTTGGAGAAGAGGAGATCGTCGATGTCCTCTACTTGATCGCCGATTTCAGCCAGGGTAGCCAGCACATCGGGCTTGGTCGGCTTCAAGACGCTGTCGATGCGGCGCAGCACCGTGAAGGGTAGAATTACATCCTGGTACTTGGCGCGCTTGAAGGAATCGCGAATGAGATCGGCGATAGACCAGATGAAGTTGACTTTTTCACTGAAGTTGCGCATGAACTTGCCCTGTCTTGGCGCTGACATATTAGCTCAATAATAGCCAGACCCCTTGCGAATTGTAACAGCCAATAAAAAGCTGCCGGCATCCCACCGCGAACGCGCGCCTTGCGATTGAAGAACGTGTTTGGCGTAGGGGCAAATCCGGCATCCCACCGCGAACGCGCGCCTTGCCTTTGAACCTTTCGGGCGCCTGCTTGGCTCTTTAGGGTGTAGGCTCAAAGAAAGGAGCGCTTATGGAGAAACTGACCGGCCTGATTGTCGCGGCGCGAAAGGGCGACAACGAGGCTTTTGAATTGCTGGTGCGGCGTTTTCAAGATCTGGCGGTCGGCTACGCATACACGCAGCTCGGCGATTGGCAGGAAGCGGAAGACGCGGCGCAGGAGGCTTTCCTCGCCGCCTGGATCGGCTTGATTAAGCTGCGTGACGCGGCCGCCTTCCCCGGCTGGTTCCGGCGGATTGTATATACGCAGGCGAACCGCCGTCTACGGGTCAAGCAACCAATGGCGGTCTCATTGGAGCAAGTTGCCGAGATAGCCGTCGCGGATGGCGCCGGCCGAATGGAACAGACGCCGGCGGCCGATGCCGTCGCAGCCGCGCTGGAATCCTTGCCAGAGGCGCAGCGCACGGTCACGCTGCTGCATTACATGAATGATTTCCGCCAGCGCGAGATCGCGGCATTTCTGGAGATACCTGTCGGTACGGTCAAGTCGCGCCTGTATCACGCGCGCAAACAGATGAAGGAAAGGTTGATGGACTTGAGCGACATATCAACACAGCGTCCCTCGCGGGACGATCAGTTCACCGAGAAGGTCATGCGGCTGTTTGATGCCGCCAAGACCGGCGACAGCGCCCTGGTCAATGCCTTGCTGGAGCAAGACAGCCGTTTGGCGAACGCCAGCGCTTATGTGCGCACTTCGCTCTGGGGCGCGGACGCGCAGGCGCTGCATGTAGCGGTGATGCACGGGCGCAAGGACATCGTCGATCTGCTGCTGGCGCATGGCGCCGATATCAACGCGCGCGACGATAAATACGGCTTCAACGCCCTGATTCACGCCATCGATTTAGCCGATTTCATGCCGGAATACGCGGCGCTGGGCATGGTCGATTATTTGCTGGAGCGGGGCGCGGAGAAGGACGTCTGGGCTTGCGCCTGGCTGGGCGATGGGGCGGGCGTCCGAGAGTGGCTCGACGAGAACCCCGCCTTGGTCAATGAGATCGGGCCCGGTCCCAGCACCTTGCTTTCCTTTTGCCGCGATGTCGACTCGATTCGATTCTACCTGGATTATGGCGCCGACCCGCTGCGTGAATATGAACGCTCCGGTAAATACGGGCGCACGACGCCGCTGCGCGATATCGCCTATCGCCGCAATTATGAGGCGACGCGCCATCTGCTGGATCATCTGGGCTGGGCGGTCGATATCTTTTGGGCGAGCGTCATGGGGGATCAGGCGCGAGTGCGGGAACTGCTGGCTGACGATAGCGGCTTGGTAAAAGCGGCCACTCCGCCGGATCATGTATTGGGCGCTGGCTTGAGCGCGCTGCATCTGGCGGCGCAGGGCGGACATATTGATGTGATGGGCGCATTGATAGGCGCCGGCGTTGACGTAAACGCGCGCGCTGCCGACGGGCAGACGCCGCTGCACTTCGCCATCTGCTTCGGTCCCAAGGAGTTTCTTGATCCGCTGCCGGACCTGACGGAGGCGGCGCAGGATATCGGCGTTTATCGCCTGCTGACCGAAGCGCCGAAGTTCCTCGTGGATCGCGGCGCTGATTTGCTTGCGCGCGAGTCGGTGGGGGACAGGACGCCGCTGGAGCTGGCGATGTCGCCCTTCGAAGACGAGACCGATCGCAGCGAGGTCATCGCGCTGCTCAAAGCGGCTCAGTAGGCTGCCGACCAGGGACGCCTGCGGAAAAGTCTTGACCGGCTCAGAAGGCGGTTTCTCCAGGTGGACCGGCGATGATGATCGCTGGTCGCTCCACGAATGCGTCTTTCTCTTTGTACTGGCTCTAGAGCGCTGGCTTGAACTTGCGCTTGCGTTTGCTTTCCAGGACATAGAGCCAGAAGAGGACGGTGCCAATGAAGGAGATGAGCGTGCCGACCAGGAAGAGATCGCGGAAGGCGAAGGCGGTCAATAACAAGCCGCCGCCCAGCGCCATCATCGCGAAGCTCAAACCGGCGGCCGCTTCGCCCGTGCCCGCCATCAAGGCTTGATGTTTGCGCGGCACCAGATCGAGGATATAGACGATGAAGGCAGTGTAGCGCACGGACATCATGCTGATCGCGCCGATATAACCAAACGAAGCCGCCAGCCAATGCTCCACCAGCGCCATCGGAAGCAGGCAGAGCGTCGCCACCATCGATGACCAGATGACGACTCGGATATTGCCCCAACGCCCGACCAGATAAGGCGTCACCAGCGCCGTCGGCACGCCGGTTAAGCGGCCGATGGCGGCCATCGCGCCGATCAGCGCGGTTGAGACCGCCAGCTGCTGGTCCATGTACACATTGAAATAAACCATCGCCGTCGCCGAGCCGGCGACCTGGAACAGGCGAATCACGGTCATGATGACAATCAGCATGAATACCGATGCCGCCCAGCCATTGCCGGCGCCGTTCCGCTCAGTGGCGATTTCCGTCGCCGTCGGCGCGGGTTTTGGCGGCAAGGGACGAATGCGCAGGGAGAGAAAGGCGGTGAGCGCCAAGATAAGGACCGCCAAAGCAAAGGTGAGCCGAAAGGGCTGGGGATCATTCAGCGTCCAGCCGTAGATCCCCGCGATGGCGCCGGGCAGCAGTCCGCCGATGAGGCTGCCGGCGAAACCAGCCAAGGACCAATGCGCCGCTTTGAGGGCGAAGGCGTGGTGCTTGTAGGCGTCATCCACCACGTTGATTAAGAAGGGCGCGCCGTTGACAAAGAAGAAGGCGAACCCGCCAAACATCAATGCTGGCGGGATGACAAAGGCAGCCTCGCGCCAGCCCGGCGGCAGCCACTCCACCATTGGCAGCAGCATCCCGCCAATCAGGCAGGTAAAAGCGCCAAATTTCATCAGCGCGGTGGTGGACATGCGCGAGCCCAAGATGCCGGCCGGCAGGCTGGCCACGCCGAATGTCAGCAAGCCGACCGCGTTCACCAGCCCAATGAATTCGGTGCCATAATCCAGGCGCAGCAAATAGAGATTGAGCAGCACGGATACCAAGCCATCGGCGACGAAGGTCAAGCCGACGATGACGGCGAAAAAAAGGCGCGCCTGCGGGTTCAGCGCGCGCAGGGGGTTGATGACTTGGGCGATCACCGCTCCTCAACCCCTCCTTATTTCCTGGTCTTTGGCATTCGGACGGCTGCCGACCACTTAGGCGCTAACGTGAAAGGTCACTGCGCAGGGCGCCCGCTTGCATGCCCATTCAAGACGAATACCCTTTAGTTAATCTACAATCTCGAAAATGGCTTCAATTTCGACGGCGAAGCCATTGGGCAGGGAAGCGAAGCCGAGGGCGCTGCGGGCGTGCAACTCGCCATCGTAGAGCTCCCAGAACAATTCCGAAGCGCCGTTGATGACCAGGTGCTGATCGGTGAATTCGGGCATGGAATTGACCGCGCCCAGCAGCTTGCGCAGGCGCAGCTTGTCGACTGAGCCGGTGACGGTGTAAGCCGCTTTGAGCAGGTCGATGGCGCAGACGCGCGCCGCTTCTTTGCCGGTTTCGACATCCACCTCGCGCCCGAGCTTGCCGGTATAACCGGTGGAGACGTGGCCCGAACAGTGAACGGCGCTACCGATGCGCGTCGCCGGCGCCAGCGTAGCTGATGGGGTGAAGTCCTCAATGTCGATGCCCATCGCTTTGACTTTGTCGTCGAGTGACATTTGACGTCCTCCAGGGGAACTGAATATATCTGCGTGGCAATGCGAGGATTATAGGCGCGTCGCAGGGCTGCGCCATACCCAAAAGGCGATCCTCATCCATCCTCGCCTGCGTCTTGTAGCGGCCTCTGACTCGCGCGTGGACATAGCGGGTCAATTGCTCCTACATTCTCTTGACGAGTGTCGGTTATGTCCTTGCAATTCACCACTCCCGCTAATCGACTTTCTTGCGGATTCCCAATCACGCGATATGCTTGTATGAAGCTGTCCAAAGCCACTCTGACCGCATCGCATTGCGGGACGGCTAAAAGATAGATTTCATTGATCCATTCACCAGAGCGCCCGGAAGGAGGAGATCGGGAGAAAGATTACCGAAAGCCAAGGCAGTTATCGCAAGAAAAAGGTTTAGAGGAGATTTGATCATGTACAAAGGCATTAGCAGACGCGACTTCCTGAAGGCATCAGGCGGATTGGCGGCCGGCGGCTTGCTCGCTTCGGGTTTGCCCGCGTTCGCTCAGGATGGCGTCACCATTCGTTCGCACACGCGCAGCGGAAGACAGGCGGACGCTCAGCGGCACTGGGCGGAAATCTTCAATGAAGACATGGCCGGCGAGGCGCAGGTCGTCATCGAAGACTTCCCCGGTTCGGAGTATTTCCAGAAGATCAATACGCTGGCGGCTGGCGGCACCATGGGCGATGTGATCTGGATCTCGTCCATTGAGGGTTACTTCCGGCTGGCGGCTACCGGTGTGCTCCAGCCGATAGACGATGTGATTGAAAGCCTTGGTTATGACCTGGACGAGCATTACGCGGCGACGACTTCGGCAGCGCGCTTGAATGGACAATTGTACGGCATTCCCATCCTGGCGCATCCGGGGCGCGTCGGCTTGTTCTTCAACAAGGTCATCTTTGATGAGGCCGGCGTCGATTATCCGGACGAGACCTGGACGATGGATGACTTCCTGGCTGCGGCTATCGAGGTGACCGACCCCGACCGGCGTATTTGGGGATTCGTTGATCCGGAAGGCTCATATTTCACCTCGATCGTTTTCATCCGCGCCTTTGGTGGCGATACACTCAACGGCGACGGCACGGAATCGCTGCTCAATTCCGACGAGTCCAAAGCGGCGCTGCAATTCCAGAGCGATCTCTACAACGTACACAAGGTCGCGCCGATACCCGGCACCGCGCTGCAGGGACCCTATCAGCTCTTCGCCGCCAATCAGTTGGCGATGTTCCAGTCGGGCTTCTGGGGCAGCGGCGTCGCCCAGTTCGTCGAAGATCCGAGCATCGTCGGCGTCGCGCCGATGCCGATCGGTCCTTCGGGGCAGCGGGGCAGCATGTTCGAGTTTGATCCCCTCTGCGTGACATCTTTCACCGAGAATCCGGAAGAATCCTTCAAATGGGTGGATTACAACACCGGCTTTGATGCGCAGCTGCGCGTGACCAAGCTGCATAACGTCACAGCCAGCCGGCCGGCGGTGATGGCGGACGAGGTGGTGCAAGAGAGTGATACCCTGCGTGTCTTTTCCGGCGTTATGGCTGATGCTTTGCCGCTGGTGCTGCCGGCGAACTTCCGCGAGACCGAACACTTCAAATTCATCGGCGACCAGATTCAAGCGCTGTGGCTGGGCTTGGCGACTGTCGATGACATCATCGAAGATCTCAACTCCGGCGCCCAGGCGATCCTGAACAAACCAGCGCTGGGATAATCTGCGATCGACCTGTAGACGCCCGTGCGACAATGCCGCCGTCCACGCAAAATACTTTGCGTCCCGCTGCGATTAGCTCCCCTTCCGAAGGTCAGTGTCTACGCGCCCCTAGCTTGCTGGGGAAGGGGCCGGGTCACGTAGACATGACCTGCGGGGATGGGGTTTGCCGATCGGCGCTACTACCGATATAGCCGCTTTTCGTGCGGGCGAGCCAAGGCTCGCCCCTACAATTGAAATGTTTGTTATGCGTAAGGGCCGCTCGTCCCTACAACAAAGATCAACGCGAGAAACTGGATGATTGCCCCAATCAAGCGGCGTCTTGGCTTGAGTACGCCTCTCACTTTGAGCCAAAGAGAGGCGCTGCAAGGCTTTATCTACATCTCTCCCTGGATCATCGGTTTTCTGGTCTTCACGGTGGGTCCGATGATCGCGTCGGCTTACCTGAGCTTGACCGACTACAACATCGTCACCCCGCCGCGCTTCGCCGGGCTGAGCAATTATGAGTATATGTTCGGCGACCGGCTCTTCTGGAAATCCATCGAGAATACGCTCTATTACACCGTCATCTTTGTGCCCATCGCCATCGCCGGTTCGCTTGGTTTGGCTTTGCTGCTCAATCAGCAGATCGCGGGACGCGTCGCTTTACGCACACTCTACTTTCTGCCGTCGGTCACGCCGGTGGTGGCGGCCGCCTTCCTCTGGCTTTGGATCTTCCAGCCGCAGATCGGCTTGATGAACAGCATCATCTCGGCGCTGGGCTTCGGCAATGGTCCGCTCTGGCTGGGACACCCCGGCTCATCCAAACCGGCGCTAATCATCATCAGCTTGTGGGGCGCCCTGGGCGGCAATACCATGCTGATTTTCCTGGCGGCGCTGCAAGGCATCCCCAAAGAGCTGTACGAATCGGCTGATATCGACGGCGCTGGCGGCGTGGGCAAGTTCCGCTATATCACCGTGCCGAGCATTTCGCCGGTCATCCTATTCAACACCGTGCTCGGCGTGATCGGAGCGCTGCAGATGTTCACGCTGGCTTACGTCGCCAGCAGCGGTCGCCAGCAGCAGTTTTCGCCGGGCGGTCCGCTGAATTCGACGCTGTTTTACGTCCTGCACTTGTACAACAGCGCCTTTGACTTTTGGGAGATGGGCTACGCGTCGGCGCTGGCTTGGGTCTTCTTCGTCATCGTGCTGGCGATCACTGGATTTCAATTGTGGACCTCTCGCCGTTGGGTTTACTACGAAGGGGAGGATTAGTTACGTGTCGGTTATGAGAGGGCAGGGCATGCTGAGCGAGTTGCTGCCCGCTTGGCGGGTAAAGCGAATCATCCGCTACGTATTGCTGTATATCGTCGCCTATGGGCTGACGATCATATTCGCGTTGCCCTTTTTGTGGGCGGTCTCGTCGTCCTTGAAGCCGGTCAACGAACTGTTTCTTTGGCCGCCGCAGCTAATTCCCAAGACCTGGCGTTTCGAAAACTATGTAGAAATCTGGCATGTGGCGCCGCTGGCGCGCTTCTTTGTCAACACCGTATTCGTGACCGTTTTTTCGGTTTCGGGCCGTATACTGTCGGCGGCTTTGGTCGCCTACGGCTTCGCGCGCTTCCGCTTTCCCTTCCGCAACTTTCTCTTCCTGTTGCTGCTGAGCACCTTGATGCTGCCCTATCAGGTCACGATCATTCCGACATTCTTGCTGTTCAAGGCTTTCGGCTGGCTGGACACCTATAATCCCTTGATCATCCCGAATTGGTTCGGCGGCGGCGCCTTCGCGATTTTCTTATTCCGGCAATTCTTCTTGACGATCCCCAAAGACCTGGACGAAGCGGCGAAAATTGACGGGGCGAATACGCTCTGGATATTCATTCGCATCATTCTGCCGTTGTCGAAACCGGTGGTCATCACTATGGTCGTGATCGGCTTCCTCGAAAGCTGGAACGACTTCTTCGGTCCGCTGATCTATCTGAATACGCCGGAGAAGTATACGCTGTCGCTGGGCTTGGCGAACTTCCAGCGGGTCGTCTCTGCCGGCGGCCAAGCAACCGAGCACCTGCTGATGGCGGCTTCGATGGTCATGACCTTGCCCAGCATATTGGTCTTCATTCTTTTGCAGCGCTATTATATTCAGGGCGTCGTCATCTCTTCGGGCAGCAAATAGGCGCATCCTGTCGCTCGCCACGCCCTTTGACGCATAAGCAACAGCGGAGGCAGCCCATCGCAAATGGAAAATCTAAGCGTACTCTTCACCGGACCTGACCGCGTCGAAACGCAGACGATAGACGACGATATCGGCCAACTGCGCCCGCGTGATGTGCTCGTCCGAACGCGCTATTCGCTGATCAGCGCTGCCACTGAGCTCGCCTGCCTTTCGGGCAGCCAAGCCTGGTTTCCCTTTCCCGGGACGCCGGGTTACGCCGCCGTCGGCGAAGTCCTCGACGCAGGCGCCGAGATCACCGACGTTTCGCCGGGCGATATCGTGCATTTCTGGGGCGGGCATAAGCAGTTCAACTTGATCGACACGACGCGGCCGCAATCGATCTGCCTCAAGGCGCCCGAGGACTTGCCGCTGGAGTTGACGCCATTCACGAGGATGGCCATCATCGCGATGACTTCGCTGCGCATATCGAGTATCGAGCTTGGCGATACCGTCGGCGTGGTCGGGCTGGGCACGGTCGGCAATTTCGCCGCGCAGTTGGCGGGCTTGCAGGGCGGAAAGGCGATCGGGTTAGACCTGAACGATGGACGGGTCGAGCGCGCGCTAGCCTGCGGCATTCCCCATGCGCTCGTGGGTGACGGCGCATCGGTGGCCGAGCAGGCGCGCGAGATCACTGGCGGGCGAGGGGTGTCAACGCTGATTGAAGCGACCGGCGTGCCAGCGGCGCTGCCGCCCGCGCTGCCGCTTGTGGGGCGCTATGGCGAAGTCATCCTGCTGGGTACGCCGCGCGGCGTCTTCGAGACCGACTTGACCAGCAGCGTGCTCGACTACATTCATCTGCATGGACACGGCAATATCACCTTCAAGGGCGCGCATGAGTGGCGCTATCCGGTGGCGCGCGATCCCTTCGTCAAGCATTCAATGGAGCGCAACTCCGAGATCGCTATGGAGCTGATTCGTTCCGGCGCGCTCAAGGTGGCGCCGCTGCATACGCATACGCTGTCGCCCGCCGAAGCCAAGACCGCCTACCGCGGCTTGCAGCATGAAAAAGAGACCTACGTCGGCGTCCTCTTTGATTGGGCGAATGTGTAAACCCTTGCCTGCGATAGCGAACACGCCCTAAACCTTGAAGAACAAGAGCATCGTTTTCACCGGCCGCGATCAAGTCGAAGCGCAGGTCTTGGAGGAAAACCTCGAAGAACTCCAAGCGCATGAAGTACTGGTCAAAACCGCTTATTCTCTCGTCAGCGCGGGAACTGAACTCACCTGTTTAGCCGGGGTCGAGTCCTGGTTTACCTTCCCATCAACCCCCGGCTATACCTCGGTAGGCGAAGTTGTAAAGGTAGGGGATCAGGTTGTCGCTGTATCGCCGGGCGACAAGGTGTATACCTGGGGCGGGCACAAGCAATACAATCGCATCAACTTGGGGGAGCGCGGATCGATTTGCCTGCCGGCGCCCGCTGGCATTGAATTGCCGCTGGTTCCCTTCACCCGAATGATAACCATTGCGCTGACGGCGCTTCGTGTCTCAGACATTGAGCTGGGCGATTTTGTGGCGGTGATCGGCTTGGGACTGGTCGGCAATTTCGCTGCGCAAGTGGCGCGTTTGCAGGGCGGCAATGTGATCGCGCTGGACCATAACCCAGGTCGCGTTGCGCTTGCGGCTGAATGCGGCATCAAGAGCGCGTTGGTGATGGAAGGACCATCCGTAGCTGGAAAAGTTGATGAGATTACGGATGGACGGGGTGTGACGACGCTGATTGAAGCGAGCGGACGACCCGGGGCGCTGCTCGATGGATTGCCACTCGTCGGGCGCTACGGCGAAGTGATCCTGGTTGGCATCGTGCGCGGAGAATATGAAGCGAATCTCACTGAGGCGCTTGACTATATCCATCTGGACCCACAAGGCAACGTGACCTTCAAGGGCGCGCATGAGTGGCGCTATCCGGTTGCGCGGGATCCATTTGTGAAACATTCGATTGAGCGCAACTCCGAGATCGCAATGGAATTGATCCGCTCCGGCGCGCTCAAGGCGGCGCCGCTGCATACGCATACGCTGCCGCCAGATGATGCCGCCAGTGCCTATAATGGCTTGAAGAACAGCAAGAACGAGTATATTGGAGTCGTTTTCGACTGGACGGGCATATAGGGAATGGGTGAAACGGACACTTGCTTGATTCGCTACTCAGCCATCGCGCCTCGCGCTGCTTGAGCCGGCAGAGTCTTCAAGGTCGTTTAGCAGCGCCGCAATAGCCTGTTGCAGCGCTGGAAGATCTTCTTGCGCGAATCTCCAAACCAGATCAAGCCGAACTCTGTCATATTGGTGAATCAAGACATCACGGAAACCGGCAAAATCGCTCCAGGCAACGTCGGGATGCTGCGCCAGTAGTGTCGAGTCCAAGCGCTTGACGATTTCGCCAATCACCTCGAAGCTCCGTATGACGCCATCCTAGCGCAGCTCTGATGCAAGAAAGGCAGCGCGCCCGTCTGCTGTATATCTGTCGATGCGCCGGATACGATCGAGGATATCGCGGCAATAGATGAATTGGTTTCGGGTCACAAAGGCTGGGCTTCCCTCGTAATCGTATCGCGCAATTCCGGCCTGAGAGATCGGCGATCAACCACCTCGACGCGACGTCCCAGCAGTTGCTGCAAGCCCTGCGTTAGGCGGATGTGGTCACGCAGACTATAGTCCGGCTCAAAATCAACCAGAAAATCGATATCGCTATTCAATCCCAAAGCTCCGTGCAGAAGCGATCCAAACACGGCAATCTTGCGCGCGCGATGTTGCAGTGCGAGCGCTATGATTTGCTCGCGCTGCTGGCGAAGGTCGTCAAGGGATTGAATTGCTTCACTCGGCATATTTCTTAGCCAAACGACTATAGTTGATGAGACCGTAAACGTTCATATTGTAATCGAAAAATTGCCAGTTGAGTCATGTACAGAGGAGTCGGACCGCTTATTCCCCCCGCAGGCGCGGGTCGAGGATATCGCGCAAGCCATCGCCGATGAAGTTGAAAGCCATCACCAAGCTGGCGATCGCCAAGCCCGGGAAGAGCCACATCCACCACTGATCGAAGAAATGGATGCCGATGCTGACCATGCGTCCCCATTCGGGCGAGGACGGCTCCGGACCCAAACCGATGAAGCTGAGGGCGGCGAAGCTGAGGATAGCGGTGCCGATATCGAGGGTGGCGAGGATGACGGCCGGGGCGATGCAGTTGGGCAAGATGGTGCGAAAGAGGATGTAGGATCCACTGGCGCCGGCGCTGTGAGCGGCCTCGACATATTCTTGCGATTTGACCTCGAGCACCAGCCCGCGCAGGATACGGGCATAGCGGGGCCACCACACCGCGCTCAGTGCCAGAACCGCATTACGGATATCGGGACCGAGAGCAGCCGTGACTGCCATTGCCAAAATGATGAAGGGAAAAGCCATGAATAATTCGGTGAGGCGCATGAGAAATTCGTCGACTAGGCCGCCAGCGTAACCGGCGACAGCCCCGATCAGGATGCCAAGTGAGCTGCCCATGATGATGACCGCCAAGCCAGCCGGGATGGTAATCCGCGAGCCCCAGAGAACGCGGCTGAAAATATCGCGGCCTAATTCATCTGACCCGGCGAAGAAATATGCGTTTGGCGCTTGCAGGCGTTTGGCCAGATCCTGCTCCAAAGGTGGAAAGGGGGCGATGAGAGGGGCGCTAAAGGCGATGAGGATCCATAGCGCGACGGCAATTAGCCCGAGCGTGACCAGCGGATTGCGCCGCAAATGATACAGCGCCACCTGCCGGCGGCTACGCGATGCGGATACGGGGATCGAGGAAGAAATAGAGGATATCGACGACAAAATTCACTCCGACATAGATGAAGGCGAAGAGCAGGCTGACGCCCATGATCGCCGGGAAGTCCTGCGAGGTGCTGGCGCGGAACATATAAAAGCCGATGCCCGGATAGGCGAAGATCCGCTCGATCAAAATCGAGCCGACCAGCAGGTTGCCATAAGACAAGCCAATGACAGTCACGATCGGAATCATGGAATTGCGCATGCCATGAAATCCGATGACGGTTCGCTCGTGCAAGCCCTTGGCGCGGGCGGTGCGCATGTAATCTTGATTCAGCACTTCGAGCAGGGAAGAACGGGTGATGCGCGATATGATGGCGCTGATGTAAAGCGCCAGTGTTAAAGCCGGCAAGATCAGATGCGAGAGGGCATTGCCGAATGTCTTCCAATCGCCGTTTAGCAGGGCGTCTATGGTGAACATGCCGGTAACGGTGGGTGGGGAGCGCATGATCGGATGCAGCCGGCCCGGTCCCGCGGCGATGCCCAATTGAGCATAAAACACATTTAAGAAAATCAAGGCGATGAGAAAGACGGGGAAACTAATGCCAATCAGGGCGATGACGCGGGCGGCATAATCCGCCAGGCTATTTTTCCATACTGCCGAAATCAATCCCATGCTGACGCCCAGGACGGTGCCATAGATGAGGCCCAAGGTGGCCAATTCAATGGTTGCGGGCAGGCGACTGCTGATATCTTCGGCTACCGGCTTGCGCGTCTTGATGGATGTGCCCATGTCGCCTTGCAACAGGTTGCCCAGGTAGGTCAGGTATTGTTCGTGCAGCGGTTTATCCAAGCCCCATTTCTTGCGGAAGGCGGCGATGGTGTCTTTGTCGTTGAGCGCGTTCGGGGGCAAATTGGCGTTGATGGGATCGGCGGGAATCGCGTTGGCGATGATGAAGGCGACCACGGTAATACCCAGCAGGATTGGGATCACCAGAAGGGCGCGGCGGACAAAATAGTGAAAGAAGCTCATGGGCAGCCAGTCGGTGACGGCGGAATGAAGTCTAGTTTAACACATTTGGCTTTATAGACGTAAAAGGGCGAGCCACTGGCTCGCCCCTACAGATTCGTTTGTGTGTGGGGGGCTTACATCGCGCGGCTCAAGATTGAAACGTCCAGCAGCCAATGCGGGTGCCAGATATAGCCGAGCAGGTCGGAGCGGTAAGCTGTCGCCACCTCAGGGACATTGAAGGGGGCGAATGGACCATGCTGCATGGTGTACTCTTGCAGCGCGGTGAAGAGAGCCATACGCTCGTCCGGGTCGCTGGCGACTTTGGTGCGGGCGATCATATCCTGGATGTCCTGCGGCAAACTCTCCAGCTGCCAGTTATTGCGTTCGGTCGCGACCTTGCCGGGCGGCATAAAGCTTAGGAAATCGAGTGGATCGAGGATATCCGGACCCCAGAGCCAATAGCCAACTCCATGCTCGCCGCTGCGGTATTTCTCGAGCGCGACCTGGATTTCGCCCGGCTGCAGCGTCACATTGATGCCAACTTCGGCCAGATCAGCCTGGATCTTCTGGGCGTTGGTGTTAAAGCTGACGCCGCTATAAACCATGTCGGGATATTCCAGCGTCATGTCCAGCCCGTCGCCGTATCCGGCTTCAGCCAGCAATTCGCGCGCCTTGTCCAGGTCGCGCGAGAAAGCCGCCTCTTCACCGAGGTTGCCGAAAAAGCCCGCCGTCATATTCGTGGCCGGTTTAACGCCGCCCCAGAGCGTCTTATAGCCTTCATAATCCAAGGCGTAACGCACAGCCAGCTGAACGGTCGGGTTGGCGAACGGTCCACTCTTCTCCGCGTCCGTGTTCATGATGACGAAGTGCGTCAAGGTGCCGATGCCGCGATAGATTTCGACATCCATATTGCCTTCCAGCGCGGCGATTTGATCCGGTTGCAGGTCGAAAGCCAGATCGATATCGCCGGCTTCCAGCGCGACCTTCTGGGTGGCGCTTTCCGGCATGTGGATGAAGATCACGCGGTCGAAGTAGGGCGCGTCGCCCCAGTAATTCTCATTGCGGACCAGCTCGGTGCGGTTCTGCGGCTCCCAGAGATCCAGCACGTAGGAACCGGAACCAGCCGAGGCGCTGTCCAAATAGGCGCCGGCGGTATCGGTTTCGGCGGCGTCTTCGGCAGCGGTACCGCCATTTGCCATAACGACATCGGCGTTGGTGACGCTGAATACGGCGCTGGTGATTTCAGACAGGAACGAGGGACGCGGCGCCGGCAGCGTGAAGGCAACCGTGTCGTCGTCTATCGCCTCTACCGTGTCAATGCCATCCGCCAGGAAGGACGGATTGCCCTTGAAATTCTGCAGCCGTCGGATGGAGAAGACGACATCATCGGCGGTGACATCATCGCCATCTGCGAATGTCGCGTCCTGCCGGAGCGAGAAGGTATAGACGGTCCCATCTTCGGAGATTTCCCAGCTTTCGGCGAGCGATGGCACGATCCTGCTTGCATCTTCGTCGGGGAAGGTGACCAATTGGCTGTAAGTCACGTGATTGACGATGTGAGTCGAATGGGTGAAGCCATTGGCCGGGTCATAAGCGTCGGTGTTTTCCGACCAGCCGATCACCAGCACTTTTTCATCTTGCGCCAAGCCCGCGAAGGCGCCAATCAAGAGCGCCAGCACTGCGAGCAACGCAACAATATACTTGAAGCGGTTCATTTCTTGCTCCTTGTAATCTTGCAGTACGATTTTGTTGTAGCAACGCGAGTATAACGAAAAGCCAGCGATGGCGCAATCAGCGGGTATGGCGCAGGTTTCAGGGGCGCAGCAGCACTTTGCCCGTCTGCCCCTGGTCGAATAGCTTGAAAGCCTCAGGCGCGTCATCCAGCGGGAAGCGATGGGTGATTATCTTCGTGACATCCAAGCCGCTGCGCCAAAGGTCAAACATCTCCGGCACTTCGCTCATGAAATAATACCAGCAGCCAACCGCCCAGATTTCGCGCCGGTTGAAATCGCGGCTGGGCGCCAGCAACTCCTCCATGGATTCGCCGTTGAAGACGACTATGCCGCCGCGGCGCACCGAGGCGAAGCTGTTGGCGACGCTGGCTCGTTTTCCCGCGCAGTCGATGACGACATCGGCGCCCTCGCCATCGGTCAGATCCATGATCCGCTCAATAAGCGTCTCATCCGCTTTGATGGGGACGTCCGCCCCCAAGCGCGCCGCGAAATGGACGCGATAATCGACGATGTCAACGCCGATGACACGGCGCCCCAAGTGCGCTTGCATCAGCACGTTGCCCAAGCCGATCGGTCCCAAACCCATAACCACGATCGTCTCAATGTCGGGGCGGTCGATCTTTTTGGCGGTGTGCCAGGGCACGCCCATGCCATCGCCAGTTAAGAGTGTGGCTTCATCCCAGGGCAGGTCATCGGGCAGGCGGCTGCAAGCGCGCGCCGGAATGACAAATCGCTCCGCGTGCATACGCGACCACGACTTAGCCGAACGGCACCAGGTAAAGCGCCCGACGGCGCATTCGGCGCAGTGTCCGCAGCCGACGACAGCGCTGGCGCCGATGCGCTGACCGGGCGCGAGGTTGGTAACGCCATCGCCCAGTTCGACGACCGTGCCAACCGCTTCATGCCCGCTGTTACTGCTGGCTATGCCTTTTCCGCGATAGGTTTTCATCTCGCTGCCGCAGATGGCTGAGCGGGCGGTCTCAATGATGACTTCGCCGGGCGCTGGCGCTGGCGGGGCGGCATCAATGACGCGGGCGGTGGCATTGCCGGTCATTTCAAGAATCTTCATGGTTATACCTGTTTTGCGAGTCGGCGGGCGACCCAAGGGGCGCCCCTACAACACGCTGGTGTGACGCGGGCGACTTACAGGGTCGCGTAGACACCGACCGTCAGTCGCCCCTACAATTTGTGATTGGGCGGGGTAGACCACCGCGAATTAACCCTTGACCCCGCTCAAGACGAAGCCCTGGATGAAATAGCGCTGCGCCAGGAAGAAGACGATCATCGGCGGCGCCAGCGCCATGGCCGAAGCCGCCATCATCAAGGCGAAGTCGGAGCGATACTCGGAGACAAAAGCCGAAATGCCGACTGAAATGGGAAACTTGGTCTGATCTTGAATGTAGATCAGCGGCAGCAAGAACTCGTTCCAATAGAAGAAGAAAGCGAAGATAGCGACCGTCGCCAGTGCCGGGCGCGACAGGGGCAGCATGATATTCAGGAAGATCTGCAGGCGATTGGCGCCGTCAATCCGCGCGGCGTCCTCCAGGTCGATAGGCACCGTCATGAAAAACTGCCGCAAAAGGAATGTATAGAAGGGTTGGGCGAAGAAGGCCGGCACCAATATCGGCAGATAAGAATTGAGCCAGCCGAACCAGCGGAACATCAAGAAAGAGGGGATGAGCGTCACCCAAATCGGCACCATCATCGTCGACAGCATCAGGACGAAGAGCGCGTCTTTGCCGGGAAAGCGAAAACGGGCGAATCCGTACGCGGCCAGCGAACTGCCGAAGAGCGTGCCCACGACGCCGATTACGGTGATGATGGCGGTATTGACCGTGTAGGTCCAGAAGGGGACCTGGTTGAACACCTCGCCATAATTGGACCACATCCAGGTATGCGGGATCCATTCGATGGGGTAAGTGAAGATCTGATCCTTGGGCTTCACGCTGGTGGAGAGCATCCAGAGCAGCGGATAAAGAAAAAGCAAGGCGCCCGGTATCAGTACGAGATAGGTCAGGAGATGGTTCTGCAGGCGCAGCTTTCGCCGGCGCGACCAGAAGCCGCCCTGTCCCGCGCTCGTTGCTGATGCTGTCGCAGTAGCCATAAGGCGCGCCCTAGACCAACTCGTAATTCACGCGATAACGCGAAACCCACAGGATGCAGAGCGTGATGATAAAAATAATGACAAAGAGCACACCAGCCTGGGCTGAGGCGTAACCAAGGCGCAGCTCGCGGAAAGTCGTCTGATAGAGATTGATGGAATAGAAGAAGGTGGCGTAATTGGGTCCGCCGCGCGTCATGATGTAAGCCTGGGTGAAGACTTGCATCGAATTGATAAAGCCGACGATCAGGACAAAGAAGATCGTGGGCGACATCAGCGGGATGGTGATGCTCCAAAGCCGCCAGCGTCGATTTGCGCCATCGACCTCGGCCGCTTCGTAGAGCTCGGGCGGGATGCCCTGCAAGCCGGCCAGAAAGATGATAATGGTGCTGCCGACGCGCCATAGTTCCATGATGATGATGGACGGCAGCGCCCAACTCTCGGAGACGATCCAGCCGATCCGCTTGATGCCGATGAAGCCGAGCAGCCAGTTCAAGGCGCCGAATTCGCGGTGGAAAAGGAAGGACCACAGAACCGCCACCGCCACGCCGGAGAGCACCGCCGGCAGATAATAGATGGTGCGGAAGAGCCGCATCCCGGGCGCCGGCTGGTTCATCACCAGGGCCAGGGCGAAGCCGATGATGAGATTCAGAATCAAGTAGAAAAAGGTGAATACCAGCGTGACCTTCAGCGATTGCCAGAAGCGCGAATCTTGCGAGAGCTGTATGTAATTCTCGAAGCCGATCCATTCGAGGGCGGAGACGCCGTTCCAGTCGGTGAAGCTGAAACCGAGCGCGGCGGTCAACGGACCGGCGGTAAAGACGACAAAGCCGACGAACCAGGGCAATATGAAGAGGTAACCTTGTATCGCCTCGCGGCGGAGCAAGTCGCTATTGAACATAGGGATTGTAATCGCTGCGCATATTGTCGTGTTTAAGGGCGATTCACAGGGTCGCGTAGGTCGCGTAGACACTGACCGCCGACACTGACCGTCAATCGCCCATACAGTTCCCGTTTCGGCGGGCGACCTTCAAAAAGCTAATTGGTAGGGGGAGCCGTCGGCTCGCCCCTACACACCGTGATTTCGCAGTGGGCGATGGTGAACCACCAGCGCTTTACTCGTCCTCGAAGTAGCGCGCGGCCGCGGCATTGGCTTCTTCTTCAATCTGCGCCAGCGCTTCCTCGGGATCGTTGCCTTCAAAGACGCCGATGATGCGGGCGTTCCAGGCCGCGTCATACTCGCCCATGAAGACGGGATAGGACCAATTGATGGCATCATTGAGCATCTGTTCCGGGAAGACCTGCACGTATCTGCCCTTCCAGATATCGGTCCCTGCCACCTCTTCCCAGCGCGGCACGGAGGAAAGCCGCCCCGGCACGCTGCGCAGGTTATTCGATATCAGGATGTTGGTCGATTCCGTATTGGTGATGTACTTGCAGAATTCCCAAGCCACATCGAGGTCTTCGGTGTTGGTGGCGATGCCCCAAGCGCCGCCAGCGGCTGATACGCTGGTCAAGCCGGTGGAGCCGCGCGGCAGCTTGACGATATCCCATTCAAAGGAATCGCCGATGCCATCCAGCATGTAAAACGCCGACCAGGAACCTTGGACCTCCATCGCGATATTGCCGGTCAGGAATGGGTCCAGCCCGGCGGGCGTCATGCCGCGGTGCACCGCGTTGCCGGCCGCGATCTCTTCCTGGATCCGCTTCAAGGTAGCGACATTCTCCGGATTATTGACGATGCAACTGCGGTTGTCTTCACTGAAGGTGGCGCCGCCGCCGGCATGCAGCAAGCCCATCATCATCCAGGCCCAGGTCCATAATTCCACGCCCCAACGGGTCTGGTCGCCCGGCTCGCCGTCTTTGAAGGCGGCCGCGATCTCAAAGCAGTCGTCCCAGGTCCAGTCGTTGGTCGGGTAGGGGACGCCGACTTCATCGAACATGGTCTTGTTGTAATAGATGGCGACGTTGGAGAAGTCGTAGGGCAGGGTCATCAACTGGCCCTGGTAGGAATTCTGCGCCACTTGCGCGGGCCAGAAGTCCGACAGATCCATGCCATCGCGCTCCATCAGGTCGTTGAGTGGCGTGATCCAGCCACGGGCGCCGAAGGGCGCGGCGTCAAAGGAGCGCACGTAAAAGAGATCGGGCAAGGTCCCGCCCACGCCGGCTGTATTGATCTGCGTGTAATACAGCGAGGCGTCGCCGGAATTGATGAGATTGATATCGATATTGGGATATTCTTCGTTGAAATTCTCGATGACGATTTTGAAGTCATTGACGCTCAGGGTGTTATGGTTGGTGTTCCACTGGAGCGCGCCCGACATATCGCTTTGCGCCAACGATGCGAAGGGCAGCGCGCTTGATGCCGCGAGCCCGCCTGCCATTGCGCCAGCCGACTTCAAGAAATCACGTCGACTTAACCCCCCAGGATTTCTTCTATACATAGTAGCCTCCTTGTAACTGTCAGTAATATCTGCGAGCCCACGATTTGCGCTCGCAGAAAAGCATAACCAAGCTGGCGAAGTTTGTCAAAAGCTAGTTGCAAGGCGGGGGCTAGCGCTAAAGAAGTACGCGCCGTCCCTCGCGCGCCGATTCATACGCGGCCAGGATCATCTCGATGCAGACTTTGCCGTCTTCGGCGGTCGCCAGCGGCGGACCCTCGCCCTTGATGAAGTCGACTGCCGGGCGCGCCACCCCGTGAATGCGGCTGCCATGCGGAACGAAGGGGAAATCGAAGCGCTCCCAATCCTCAGCGCCGGCGCGGAATAGCTTCAGCGGCGTTCCTTCCGCAGGCGGAATCGTTGAGGGCGCATCGCCGTAATTTTGATGAATCGTGCCGGCATCGCCGTAGATTTCGGTGGTGGCTTCGGCTGCCAGTTGGGTCGAGCTGTTGAAGAGGATGCCCATCTCGCCCTTTGCGAAGCGGTAGATGGCGATGCCGTTATCATCGGGCGCGACATCGGTTACCACGTTGTCGATCTCCGCCATCACGCTGACCGGGCGTCCGAGCATCCAGTAAAACCAGTCGGCGGCGTGCGAGGCGTCGTCCATGAACATGCCCATATTCTGCACCGGATCCATGTGCCAGTTGCCGGATTCGGCAAAGGCCGGCATGAGCAGGGCGGGGATGGCGTGGCGGCGGCGGATGACAGCGACATTGCCCACCGCGCCCTCGTCGATCAGCGCCTTCATCTTCTGGTTGATGGGGTCGCCGCGCATCTGGTAGCACATGCTGAATTTGACGCCAGTTCGCTCGATCGCGTCGATGATCGCATCGCAGTCTTCAAGCGTCAGCGCCATCGGCTTTTGCAACAGCACATGCTTTCCCGCTTCCGCCGCGGCGATGACGTGCTCGGCGTGCCTGTTGGTCGGGCTGGTGACGAAGACGGCGTCGATGTCGTCGCGCGCCAGCATCTGGTCGAGATCGGGCATCCAGTCCAAACCGAATTCAGCCGCGTGAGCCCGGCCGCGCTCGTGGTCGTCATCCCAGGCGGCGACTACATCGGCATCGTCGTAATCGGCGATGACTTGGCAATAGCGGATCACGTGACCATGGGCGAAGCTGATGACGCCGAGGCGAATTGGATCGGGCATAAGGTTTATCCTTTGATTATGAAATCTCCGCTTTTCAGTATTGCGACCTATCGCATTCAAAGAGCGCAGGCGCAAAGGTTTTGCTTTACGGTTTACTCTTCAATTGGCTGATGAAAGTAATAACATAATCCATCTGGAGCGACAACAAAGAATACTTGGTATTTCTGCCCGTCTCGCTCATCCACACGCCAGTCGGCGGTGCGAATGTCTTTTGCTTCCAGTTCCTCGCGGGCGCGCTGGATATCGGAGACCTGGATTGCCGCGCCGTCTTGCGAGGCATCACCGCCGTTGATCGCAAATCCGAGCCGCGTGCCGTCCCGCTCCATAATCACCACTGGATGCGGGCTTTCACGCCTTTCGACCTCCTTGAGCCCGAAGGCGTCTTCATACCACTTCACGGTATGCTCGATATCCGTCACAGGCAAAGCGAGGACATCGTCAGCAAAGGGATAAGCGGCAACATATAGCTTTTCTGGTCTCATGGTTGATTCGCCAATAATTCCGCCTCCAGATCAGGTGATTCGCGCATTTTCCCGGTCTGCCTACGCACTCCTTTATTCGGCTACGAAGTCGCTGACGTCGACATCGACGATGATATCCTCGCCATCGACGATGATGGGGTAAGTCTTGACGCGAATAGCCGGATCGACCAGGCACTGACCGGTGGCGATATCAAATTGCCAGGCGTGCCAGGGGCAGCGGATGATCTCGCCGTCGCGCTCATAGCCGACGAAGCCGTCGGTTAGCGAGGGCGGGGCGGTCGTTATGCTGCGGCCCGCCACCTCGCCGGTGCAGAGCGGACCGCGCTTATGCGGGCAGATATTGCGCAGCGCGTAAAAGGTTCCGTTCACATTGAAGATGCCGATGCCGGCGCGCCCGCGGAAGGGCACGATAATCTTGCGCCCGCCGACCGGGATTTCGGCGACCTTGCCGACGGCGATGCGTTTCACGCGACGACCGCCTCGATCATGTCATCGCTGATGCGCAGCAGGTCGAGCGCGTTCTCGGCGAAGATGCGCCGGTGACTATGCTCGTCGAGCTTGGGCAAGACGGTCACCGGGTCGTTCCAATCGAAATGCGGGAAGTCGGTGCAGAAGATCAGGGTCTCATCGGCGTGCAGCATCTCCAGCATCTGATAGACCTGCTCGGTCTGCGGCGGCTCGTGCATTGGCTGCGTGCCGACGCGAATGTGCTCGCGGAAATACTCGCTGGGGGGACGCTTGAGCCAGGGCGTCTGATCGCCGATGGCTTTCCAATCGGTGTCCATGTGCCACATCAGCTGCGCCGCCCACAACTGCTGCACTTCAATCAGCGCGACTTTGAAATTGGGGAACTTCTCGAAGACGCCCTCGACGATCAGCGAAGCGGCTTGGGCGCTGGCGACGCTGGGGCGGGTCATGCGCGATTCCATGTAATAGCTGGGGAAGCCGGCCGGCGTCGGCGTCGAGCCGGGGCTGCCCCCGCCGATATGCGAGACCACCGGCAGATCGTGCTCGGCGCAGGCTTCCCAGATGGGATGGTACAGACGCTTGCCGAACAATTGCGGCGTCTGCATCGGCAGCATGACCGCGGCGGTGTCTTTGCGATGCGCCAGGCGGTGAATCTCTTTGACCGCCAAAGCCGGGTCGCCCGGCGCGATCAAGATGGCATTGACCACGCGTGGATCTTTTTCCAGCCAGTGCTCAATCGTCCAGTCGTTGTATGCCGTGCACAGCGCCGCCGCCCAATCGGGGTCGGGCAGGCCCGCATAACCGTAGAAGCTCGCCGAACCGGTCAGCAGGGCAATGTCGATATTCCAGCGGTCAAGCAATTCTTTCTGGGTGAATTCGAGCGAGAAATTGAAGTCGCGCTCTTGCAGCGCCGGGTCTTTGATATCGGGCCGCGTGCGGCGGAAGGGCGTGTTGGCGTAGCCGGCGCCGGGCAGGTGCAGCCCCTGATCCAGCAGGTGCTCCTGATAGAACTTGGGCAGGTAGGGCAGCAGCTGATGCGGATCGTGGAAGCTGTGGTGGACATCGCAGTCGACCAGCTTGACGCGGTCGGCTGGTTTGCCCGCCCAGCCCGGCGCGGCGATTGGCGCGGCGCCCTTCTTGCCGATGTGAATTTGGTCTAGTTTGTCGATTGTTTGAACCATTTTCTTCCTCCAAACGACCGAGCGCTAGCCCGGCCGCAACTCGCCTAGCGAGCGCTCGCCCTGCTTGATGTAACCCGCTACCGGGCTCTCAATGCGCCCGTAGGCGTTCCAAATCTTGAAGCCCAGCAGCGCCAGCAAATCGTCGTCCGCTTCCGCCACCACTTCAGGCGCCGTCGCCATGGTGAAGTTTACTTGCGTGCGAAATTGCGGCGCGACGAAGGTGGTCAATACGCCGAGGCGCTGCTCATCGCTGACGTTGGCGCCGGTGCCATGCCAGATGCGTCCATCGAATAGCATGGCGCTGCCGGCCGGGGCTTCCGCCGGGATGCTGACGACATCTTTGTCCTTTTCTTTGTCCGGGCGGCGGCCGTAGAGGTGGCTGCGCGGCACGATGCGGGTGGCGCCGATCGCCTCTGTGAAGTCGTTGAGCATCCACATCACATTTACCACGACCGGCGGCGCGATCATGGCTGGGTGATCATCGACGCGGTTGGATAGCTCGCGCGTCAGCGATCCCGCCGGCACCGGATTGGGATTGCGGTGGATCGGCTCGGGCATCCACCACTGATCGGTGTGCAGGTTCATGGCGATGCCGCCCTTTTTGGCGATATTGGCGCCGTAGCTGGATAGCAGATAATCCTTCCCCAGCACATGTCCGACCACGGCGCGCATGGTCGGCTGCTGGAGCAATTCGCGCCATACCACCCCCTTGTTGATCAGCATCCAGACGCGCTGGTTGACGCCGCCCGCTTTCGCTGAAAAGGCGTCGCGCCGCACATTGCCGTCCTTGTCGGTGAAGGCGCCCCACTGCTGTTTGGCGCCGCCGTCTTCAAAGGCGTGCCCGCCTTCCAATTCCGCCTGCGCCTGTTGCAGCAGACGCTGCTTGGCGACTGCCAACTGGTCGGGCGAGATGGCCTCCGCCACCAGGCAGTAGCCGAAGTCATCAATGTCAGATTGCAGGGTAGCGAGGTCTGTTGTGGGTTGTGGCAATTCTTCGTATGTCCAGTCGAACATGGGATGCTCCATCAATTTGAATCGGGAATCGCTGGCTCCGTCTGCGGACCAGATCGTCAATGGAAGTTCATTGTGGGGGAGAATACATTAAAGCGCGGGGCTTAGCAAATTATGACTTGTGGAGGGGGTGAGTCAACGATAAGAGCGTTTCGAGCTGTTCCAGGACAGCATAGAGCACTGCCTCGGGCGCTTTAACCTTGTATTCGACTTTGCGGACTCGCCAATCAATGCTCCGGATCTGATCGACAAGAACCACCCCGTAAATCTCCAGACCGAGAGGCAGCGGTATTTCGAACGGATAACCTTTCTGTCGTCCAGTAATGGGACAGCAAATGGCCAATCCGGAAGATAAGTTGAAAACATCTCGCGACAAGACAAGACCGGGACGCGAGCCCGCTTGCTCTCGCCCCGCCTGCGGATCAAAATCTGTCCAGACTATATCTCCGCGGTTCGGGATATAGGCCACTACCAGACCTCTTTGCCGACCGGGGGGCCCCAGTCGATTTCGCCGTGCCGATTCTCCGGCGTAATTTGCGCTACTAATTCCTCGAGCGTATAGTGAGGCTCTTTGATTGGAACAATGCGCAGCTCTCCATCCTTTAGGATAAGCTCGACCTTGCTCCCGAAATCGAGACCCGACTCCAATGCTAAATCCTTTGGAATTCGCAATGCGCGGCTGTTTCCCCATTTGGACACTGTAGCCAACATCATATGCCTCCTGTATATACAATGTAGAAACAAAATACGCGATTAGATCGTTAAATGTCAAGAGTATTGCGGAGAGCTAAACAGACTGCATGCCAGGTGACCGGGAGCGAGTTGACTATTGGTAGTCGAAAGTTTCGCTCACTACCAAATCTCATTGCCAACCGGAGGACCAATGTCCCATTCCCCTTCGTCAAAATCATCGGGAACGCTCGCCAACAACTCATCGAGATTGTAGCGCTTTCTGCGTCGCTTTCCGATCCGAAGTTCGCCGTCTTGATAGCGAAGTTCAACCTCGCCGCCCGCTTCGAGCCCGGCTTCTTCCGCCAGCGCATTCGGGATTCGCAACGCCAAACTATCGCCCCATTTCTGAACTTTGGTCAGCATCTTTGCCTCGCATGTATCTACATTGTAGATTCATATTACCATAACTTCAGCTTGCATTGTAAAAGCATTCGTTGCGCTGATTTGTCGCTAGAGCGAATTGCAGGCGACATGGCGATATTTGTGCGCTACAATTTGCCCATATTGCAGATGCTTATTGATAGAGAGGCTGTAGAAATGACCGTACCAGCCACGCAAGTACAAGAATTCGCGGCGCAAGGCTACACCATCGCGCGCGGGCTGTTTTCGCAGGAAGAGGTTGATCAACTGCGAGAGCATTTCTTTTGGGTCAATCGTGAACACCGGCGTCAGTCGGACGACATCACCGACGAAAGCGATCCGCTCGCCCTATACCCGCGCGTCATGCAGCCGCATCGCTGGGACGAAACGAGCATGCAATGGATGATTGACCCGCGCCTCAACGAATGGATGGCGAGCATTCTCGGGCGCGAACCCTACGCCGTGCAGACGATGTTCTACTTTAAGCCGCCGGGCGCCCGCGGACAAGCGCTCCATCAGGATCAGTTCTATCTGCGCGTCGACCCCGGCACCTGCGTCGCCGCCTGGATGGCGGTTGATCGTTGCGATGAGGAAAACGGCTGCCTGCGCATCGTGCCGGGTACCCACGACACGCCGGTCTTGTGCACGGTCGATGCCGATACCGATGTCAGTTTCACCGATGTCACCGTTGAACTCCCGCCGGGATATGATCCCGTGCCGCTCATCATGGATCCCGGTGATGTGCTGTTCTTTAATGGCCAGTTGGTGCATGGCAGTTACCCCAACAGCAGTGCCGACCGCTTCCGCTGCGCCTTGATCGGCCATTACATCGTCGGCGAGGCCCGGGAGGTCGCCGAATGGTATCACCCCGTGCTGCGCATGGATGGCAGCGAAGTTGACTTGGGCGTCAGTGAGCGTGGCGGACCCTGCGGCGTCTGGGTCGATCGCGATGGCGAGCCGGTCGCCGTACTTGAAGGCTTCGACAAGCGCTATGCAAGCTGAGAGCCTCGCGCGGGCGAGATTTGACCGGCGCAGTTGAACCGCAGATGGAACGAGCCAGCGACATGCCAGCGCCCGCAACAAACATCAGCGAGTTTGCCACGCAGGGCTTCACTATGGCGCGGCGCCATGATCGGACATTACATCGTCGGCGAGGCGCAAGCCGTCGCGGAGCATTATCATCCGATTCTGCGCATGGATGGCACAGAAGTAGACTTCGGCGTCAGCGGGCACGGCGGACCCTGCGGCGTCTGGGTCGATCGCGATGGCGAGCCGGTCGCCGTCCTCGAAGGCCTTGAGACGCGGCAGGAGCATCGTTCCCGACGCAGGACATAATCGCAGGACCTCGCGCGGCGCTTTCTCTGGCGCCTGAAATCAAGGCGTTTCCAAAGTGAATTAGCCTTTTGCGGCCGCATTGGATACAATCCCTCGAATTGTCATTTTTAACCTTCTTGAAAGACGAGAAATGAGTAATCGAACTGCTTTGATCGGCGCTGGGAACATGGCGCGCCACCATTTGCCTTTGATGATTGAAGCCGGCGCCGACATCCGCGTGATCTGTGAGCCATCTCCCGACAATTATGAACTGACACTCGGAAAACTAGAGGAGTTGGGCGCGCCGCTGCCGCCCAACGAACCCGTTCTCGCCGATATGCTGGAGGCATACGCCGACGAGTTGGATGCCGCTTTTGTCATCACGCCGCATAACCTGCACCATGATCATGCCAAAATCTGCCTGGAAGCGGGCTTGGACGTGCTGCTGGAAAAGCCGATGGTGATGAACGCGGCTGAAGCGATCAGCCTGATAGAAACGCGCGACCGCACCGGCAAACATCTTGTCGTGGCATTTCAAGGCGGGCTTTCGCCACAGATACGCCATGCTTCCAAAATGATTGCATCGGGCGAGCTTGGCGAGCTGCGGACGGTGACGGGCATGGCTTGGCAGGGCTGGAAGGGCAATACCGGCGGCTTGTGGCGTCAGACGCCGGCGATCGCCGGTGGCGGTTTCCTCTTCGATTCCGGCGCGCACATGCTGAACACGGTCTGTACCTTGATCGGCGAAGAGTTTGCCACGGTCGCCGCCTGGCTGGACAATCGCGGCGCCGCAGTCGACATTGACGGCGTGGTGATGGGGCGGCTGGAATCGGGCGCGCTGGTGACGCTCAACGGCTGTGGCGATTGCATCCCCGGCTTGGAAAACGAGATCTACGTGAACCTCACCGGCGGCGTTATGCGAACCTGCATGTACGGGCGGCGGTTGCTCATCCGACGCGCAGGCGAAACGGAACTCGCTGAAGTGGAGAGATTGCCCAAGATGCGCGGCGCCTGGGAGCAATTCACGCAAGTTCGCGCCGGCGAGATAGAAAATCCCTGCCCGCCGGAAGTGGGCTTGCGCATGGCAAAGCTCTGGGACGCCATCGTCGAATCGGCGAGCAAGGATGGGATGCCCGTTCGTCCGCCCGCCTAACGAGACTTGTGAATTGTCTCGTCTTCAAGAACGGGAAGACTCGATACCTAATCGCACACGGACAGGAGAAACGCATGAAAACTGCAACTGGCAACTTTCCGCTTGGCTGGCGTCGGCGCAACTACGTCTGGGAGCAAGACCTGGACGGCATGATCGCCTGGGCGCTGGAAAACGACCTGGAAGTCATCGATCTGGGTCCCGATGCCGATAGCAGCGCCAAGACGGTCGTCGACGCCGGGCTGCGCGTCGGCACCGCCGACTTGAGCCTTTGGCAAGAAATGATATCGCCCGATGCCGCCAAGCGCCGCGACGCGGTAGCGCGGAACGCCGATTACATCCGCGCTTGCGCCGCCGCCGGCGCGGCGACCTTCTTCATCGTCATGCTGCCGGAAGATCCCTCACGTCCGCGCGCCGAGAATTTCGGCTACATGGTCGATAGCTTTGGCGAGTTGGCTTCTACCTTTGAGGCATGCGGCGCGTATCTCGCGATCGAGGGCTGGCCCGGTCCGGGCGCGTTGGTCTGCACGCCGGAGACCTACCGCGCCTTCATCGAACAAGTTGGCTCAGCCAATTTGGGCGTCAACTATGACCCGTCGCATTTGGTGCGCATGGGCATCGACCCGCATCGCTTCCTCAAGGAATTCGTCAGCCACGTCTTCCATGTGCATGGCAAAGACTGCATGATCATCGATGAGAATCTTTATCAGTATGGCAATTTACAGGAAGCGACCTTCGCGACGCCCTTCAAGTACGGCGGCATGAATTGGCGTTACACCATCCCGGGTCATGGCCTTTCCGACTGGAAGATCATTCTCAGCATCCTGGAAGACAGCGGCTACAGCGGCTGCGTCAGCATCGAGCTGGAAGACCACTATTACGACGACACCGAAGCAAACCAGAAGCTTGGCGTGCTGCAAGGCGTAGAGTTCCTGGCTGGCTCTTAGGCGTTCAAGTTCAATCTGATGCGAATGTAGGGGCGATCTATCAGGTCGCCCGCCTAACCATAAGAAATCGTAGGGGCGGCCACTGGGTCGCCCGACTTGCAAAAAAGGAATTACGGAAAATGAAAAAAACTGCGGTGGTCGGTCTTGGCAACATGGGCATGGGCATGGCGAAGAATCTACTCGCCGCTGGCTTCAGCGTGAGCGGCTTCGACCTGCGAGCCGAGCGCGGGCGCATGCTGGCCGAGCAGGGCGGCGTCGCCGCTCAATCGCTGGCAGATTTGGCAAGCGCCGATGTCGTTTTCGTCATGGTGATGAGCGGCGCGCAGGTGATGGAAGTGGTCGCGGGCGAGGGCGGGCTGAAAGATTTCCTGCGCGCTGGCGCGACAATCATCGTCTCCGCAACGATTCAGCCGGACGAGGCGCGCGCGGTCGAGGCGGCCATCGCCGGCAGCGGGATCAATCTCATCGACAGCCCGGTCAGCGGCGGACAGTTCGGCGCTGAGGCCGGCGCGCTGACGATGATGGCCGCGGCAAAGGCTGAGGTCTTTGGCGCCAACCAGGATGTGCTTAACGCGGTTGGCGAGCAAATCTTCCACGTCGGCGAAGAGATTGGCATGGGGCAGACGGTGAAGGCATCACTGCAAGCGCTGATTGGCGTCGTCTTCGCCGGCATATTTGAGTCTCTGGCGCTGGGCGCGGCCGCCGGCGTCAAAGGCGAGACGCTCTACGAAGTCTTCAGCAGCACCCACGTCGCCAATACGCCTTTCTTCAAGAGTTGCGCCAATAACATTCTGGACCGCAAGTTTGAAGACACCGGCAGCCATATCAGCACGATGTTCAAAGACATCGGCATCAGTATGGCGCTGGCGCGCGAGAATGGCTTGCCGCTATTCGCCACCGGCGCCGCCTTTGCGCTATTTCAAGCCGGCATCTCACGCTTCCCCGAGGGCGACAACTGGGCGATCGTTAAGCTATTGGAAGAATTCTCCGGGACGGAAGTTCAATGGTGAAGACTGCTGCAGGGGCGAGACTTGTCTTGTCCTCGAATAGATTCATGTAGAGGCAACCAACCAGGTCGCCCGCTAGCAAGGGGATTACAAGGACATTATGGCAAATCTAGGCGTCATCACCGATGGCATCAGCCGCGAATTTGAGCGCGCGCTCGCCGTTATGAACGAATTCGGCTTGACCCAAGCCGAGTTGCAATACCTCTGGGATAAAGAGGTCGGCGACCTATCCGATGCGCAGATGGACAAGGCGCAGCGGCTGGTGGCGGCGCACGAGGTCGAAGTCTCCTGCATCTCGCGGCATGTTTTCGGCGGGCTGGCGCTTGGCGATCTCTCGTTGACTGCGCCCGCCTATCTTGAGCATCTCGCCGGATTAAATCGCTGCATCGACATGGCGCAGGCGCTTGATTGCCCGCTGGTGCGTATCATGAGCTTCAAGAAGGAGATGATCCTCTTCGGCAGCCAGGGCGCGGAGGAGTGGAACGTAGCGACGGGCGCCTGGGAAAAGGCGCGCGAACTGATTGCTGGCGCGGCGCAAATTGCAGAAGAGCGCGACATCACGATTGTCGTCGAAACGGGCAATAATGCCATCACCAATTCGGCATACTTGGCGCGTAAAATGGTGGATGAAGTTGGCTCCGACCGCCTCAAGGCGATGTGGGACCCGGCCAATGCGCTGTACAGCACGGAAGCCGCCTTCCCCGACGGCTATAATTCGCTGCGTGGCGGTTGCCTCGGGCATATCCATCTAAAGGATGTCGTTGTCGAAATCGCAAAAGCCACGATCAGCTGCCGACAATTGGGAACGGGCGAAATGGCGCCTTACCTCGATGATATGGCGACCGCCCTCAAAGCCGATGGCTATGCCGGCGCGATTTCGCTGGAGTCGGTTTATCGACCGCTTGGCGGAACCTTTGAAGACGGCTTCCGCGCATCGGTCGGGGCGCTGAAGGCGCTGTTTGCCTAGCGGCGCGGTGGCCTACGCGCGCCAGTAAGACGGCAATCGCTGTAAGCAACCATTCGCTCGGCTTGTCCAATATGTAACCAGAATAAAGGATCGAAAATGACTATCCCAAAGAAAGCATTCGGACGCAGCGGCCACCTGAGCACACGCACGCTCTTCGGCGCCGCCGCCTTCAGCAGCGTCACCCAAGACGAAGCCGACCGCACGATGGAACTGCTCATCGAGCGTGGCGTCAACCACATCGATACCGCCGCCGGTTATGGCGATTCAGAAATGCTTATCGGTCCCTGGATGGAGACCCATCGCGACCATTTCTTCCTCGCCACGAAGACAAACGAGCGAACTTATGATAGCGCCAAGGCGCAGTTTGAGCGCTCGCTGCGGCGTTTGCGGGTCAACCAGGTCGATCTGATTCAGCTGCACAACCTGCTGGGCGAAGACGAGTGGGAAGTAGCGATGGGACCCGGCGGCGCGCTGGAATACTTAATCGAGGCGCGCGAGCAAGGCTTGGCCAAGTACATCGGCGTGACGGGCCACGAGGTCGCCATCGCCGGCATGCATCAGCGCAGCCTGGAGCGCTTCGACTTTGATTCGGTGCTGCTGCCTTACAATTACCTGATGATGCAGAACGAAACCTACCGCGCCGGCTTCGAATCGGTGCTCGCCATCTGCCGGGCGCGCAATACTGCCGTGCAAACGATCAAGGGCATCACGCGCCGTCCCTATGTTACCGACCATCACAGCCACGCCACCTGGTACGAGCCCTTGACCGATCAGGCGAGCATCGACAAGGCGGTGCATTGGCTGCTGGGGGACGAAAACGTATTCCTCAACACAGTGGGCGATATCCATCTTCTGCCCAAGGTGCTCGACGCGGCGAGCCGCTACCAGAAACGGACGCCGGACGCGGTCATGCGGGCGATGGTCGCGGAATGGGAGATGGCGCCTCTGTTTGTGTGAGCGCGCCGCAGGGATGCAAAGGTATAGATGCGCGGGTCGCTTCAGGACAACGATCTTGGGGCGACTTGCCATTATTTTTGAATACAAAGCGCGTTAGGTGCGTACGGAGCCTCTATGAAGGTGACGACGAAAGTCAGAAGGTGGGTGATATTCTCAATTGTCGTCCCACTGCTGCCGATGATCTTTGCCGGGATTCTCAAATTGGGTCAGGGGTCTGGTCTAGAGTACCAGAGCCTGCTCGGAGGTACTGAACTGTACATCCTGTCGGTCACGGTTCTTGCCTCAACCAAGAATGATTTAGATAACTCGGAAGCTGACTTTTCGAGTTTTCGCGTGTATAATTTTCTTACCGAAACATTGATCGTAATGATGATAATCATTAGCATGATGTTTGCTGCGGTCTACATTCATGAGCATGTGCAAAAGATAGGCATACAGCAATCATTTACAGCGGACGCGGGGATGTTGTTGGGCGTATTGTCAACGCTAAACTGTATTGCACTGCAGGTCACTCTGTTTACTGCCGAAAAGCAAAGAACGAGGAGCCGTTCATGATAGAAACATTGATGCTGATTGGTTTGGGAATCGTCATCATTTATACGATTGTACTTGTGACCACCGTAACATATGACGTTTTGACCGGACGTATCAAGCGGCTTGAAGGCATCGCGCACAAGAACAAGCAACCATGACCGACTCTTAGCAGGGCATCTCACGTCTATCGAGGTTTCGTGCGCTCGCCCCGTTCACGGATAACGAATCAACTCCACCTGCGGCAGAAATCGCTCCATGTCAGCCACATCGTAAGCGGCCGTCCCCGGTTGCAAACAAACCGCCGTTGCAGCGGCGATGCCGAGGCGCAAGCCCTCTTCCAACGGCGTCTTGTGGTGGATCGCGTGCGCCAGCCCGGCGAGCACCGCGTCGCCGGCGCCGGCCGGACTGCTGACCTCGACCGCGATCGGCGGGATACGATAGCTGCGATCCTCGAGGATCGCCAGCGCGCCGTCTTTCCCCATCGTGATCACCACTTGCGTACCATAGCGCCCCAGGATCTCGCGCCCCGCTTCGTAAAGTTCAGCGTCGGTCTTGAGCTTGCTGCCGACGAGCGCTGACAGCTCGTGCTCGTTCGGTTTGATGTAGTCGGGGCGGGCGGCCAAGCCGGCGCTCAAGTTTGGCTCGCCCGCATCAAATATCACGGGCGCGTCATATTCGCGCGCCAATTGAATCGCGTCGGCGTAGAAAGCCGATTCCATGCCCGGCGGCAGCGAACCGCCGGTGATGGCGACTGACGCGGCTGGCAGGACGGCGGCGAAGCGCCTGAGCAAGGCTGCAACATGTTCTGACTCTACCTGCATCGAGGCGCTGGTGATGGTGGTGTGCTCGCCGCTGGTTTCGTCCATGATAACAGTGTTGATGCGCGTCTCGCCGCCGACCTCAATGAATTCGGTCTCCACGCCGAATTCCTCGAGCATGCCTTTCACCTTTTCGCCGACGGCGCCGGCTGCCAAACCCAGCGCCAGACTGCCGACGCCCATGCGCCCCAAAATCCAAGCGGCGTCAGTCGGCTTGCCGCCCATGCTATGAACCGTGCGTGTGGCGCGGATGGTGGTATTGGTCGCCAGCTGCGGGACGAAGACGGTCAGGTCGAGCGTTGTATTTGGCGTTAAGGAGACAATCATCGCTGTCAGTCGCTGAAGTTCGCGATCGCCGCTTCCATCGCCTCGCGCTCATCGCGCAGCAGCGGACTGGCGCCCAAATGCCGCGACATCATGATCATGTAGGCGTTGGTATTGAGGCGCTCGACGGCATCCAGCGCCGCATTCAGGTTCTTGCCCATCAGGAAGAGACCGTGCCAGGGCGCCAGCGTCCCGGCGGCATGCTTGGCGATCATTGCCTCGCGGCCGCGCATGGTGGCGACGATTCGCTTGCCAAGCTTGGGGCTGTGGGCGGGCGCGTATTCGATGACCGGCGTAAGGCCGAATTTCCGCGTGGCTTCCATCACCGGCGGCATTGCCATATTGGCACAGGCGAAAACCAGCAGATTGCGCGGATGAGCATGAATGACGGCGGCGCCGTAATCGGCGAAGTTCCGATGCAAGCCGAAATGTACCGCGCTCTCCCGTGTTAATCCGCCATCGCCGTGAAGGATATCGCCCCGTTCACTGACCACCAGCACATCATCCGGCGCAAGCTGCCATTGCTTGTTCTGTCCGGCGAGCGTGGGCGACATGCAGAAGACATCGCCGACGCGCAGACTGATATTGCCGCCGCCGGCGTCGGTCAAGTGACGGTCGAACAGAAAGCGTCCGATTCGCGCCACCAGCGCGCGCCCGGCTTGCAATTCGTCGGTCAGCACCGCTTCCATCTGAAGCATTCGCATTTCTCTCCCGTTTTCATAATCATATAGGCTATACTATATTGGATGATTGTGGGAATAACAGAGCATAGACGGCTTGCGAGTATAGTTCTTCACCGTGGTATGGAAATGAAGTCATATTAATCCATAACTTTTTCTTGAGCCACTTCGAGCAGCAATTCGTCTTAAGTTCAGTTTCGGACGCTTGACTATGACGGAGACGGGGAATGAATAAAATTCACCAACGACAGCAATCATTATCAGCTTCAACAAGAATTGCTCCACCAAAGATTTATGCGCCTGCATTCAGCTTTAACCGTATCTTTACGGGAGATGCTACGAAAGTTATGCCGTCTTTGCCTTCTGGCAGCATAGATCTTAGCTTTTGGTCACCTCCCTACTATGTAGGCAAGTCGTATGAAAAGGGGTGGAGTTTCGGAGAATGGCAGTCGCTGGTAAAAGAAGTCGTAAACCTACATTCACGAATTTTGAAGCCAGGCGGCTTTATGGCTGTAAATATAGGAGATATTCTATGTTTCTCGGACGAATCAATGCCTCGTTATCAGGCAAATAACGTGCGCCGCAAGAAAAGCCCGGTAACCAGAGAACAGATTATAAAGTTGAAACAGCAGTATCCTGAGGCGAGGCGCGCCGATTTGGCAAAGATGCTCGGTTGCAGTGAACAGACGGTGCAACGCCGTTTGGAACACAACAACGTTCGTGGTGGAAAGCAAATCACATCTACTCGGATTAAGTTAACAGGTTGTATGGTCGAAGAGTGGGCGTTGCAAGCTGGATTATATTTGTATGATCAGCGTGTCTGGCACAAAGATCCATGTTGGGCGAATTCCCGCTGGCACTCGAATTCCTATAGGGCGGTCGACGAATTTGAACACATCTATGTGTTTTGGCAACCTGGCATAACGGAATATGATCGTCACCGGTTGACAAGTGACGAATGGGCTGAATGGGGGTCGCGAGGAGTATGGCAAATTCGCTCCGTGCAGCGCAATTATCGGCACGAAGCTGAATTTCCCGAAGAACTTGCCAGTCGCGTAATTCGGCTTTTTTCGCCAGCTAAAGGAGTTGTTCTGGATCCTTTTGTCGGCTCAGGTACAACAACTGCCGTGGCGAGACGGCTTGGCAGACGGTGGCTCGGTATTGAGTTGGACGAGGACCATGCCGAATTAGCACGGAAGCGCACGAATGACACCTGATCAGATGGAGACTCTCGAGCAGACTTCTTTCTCGATGGTAACGCAGGCGCTAACGGACTATGCTTCGCAATCTGTTGATATTTTCAAAGAGGAAGTAGACCAGCCGCAAGACATAGCAGAAGACGTAACAAGAGAAGCAATTGAATTGATGAGTTTGCCTCAAATCCATATGCGATTGTATGGGAAGGTTGACATAAAGAAAGCTGTATATGTGTTTCTGCCTGAAGCAATTCCGGTAGCGCTCATGCTGGATGCAAAGGCAGAGAAACCGAGCGGAAGTGGCACAGCCACGATTCAGATGTCGCAGACATCAATGCGTGTCAAAATGCGGCGACAAGGTAAAGTGATTGATGAGGCCGGCAAACTGCCATCGTTTATTGAACGTGACGGACGCTCTCTTTATGTTGTTACGGTATTTGCGAAATACATTTACGATGTCGTAGATAACGCGCATGTTCTCAAGAGAATAATCGCCGCGTGTTTGCCCAATGGTCTCCTGCAAGACCTATACAATCCTAGTGCAAACGACACGATCTGGCGAGTCGGCAGGAACGCGCCGTCCCTAGGTGAAGATTTTCGTGTGCGAATTAGCTTCTCTGAACTTCGCAACAAAGCCGGATGGCGAGTGCAGGACATTCAAATCCCTCTGTTGGACTCTTGATTGGCAAAAGCTCTGATCCGTCAAAGAAGGACTCCACATGCAATTTGAATTCGCCAGCGCGGCGCGCATCATCTTTGGTGATGGCAGCGCGAACCAATTGCCGCAACTCGCGCAGGAAAAGGGGCGCCACGCTCTGCTCGTAACCGACAGCTTCCAGCCGGAAGCGGTCGCGCGGCTGATTGACACGCTGCCGAGCGCCGGCCTGCGATTGACGCGTTTTCCAGTCAGCGGCGAGCCAACAGTGGAGCTGATTGATGAGGCAAAAGCGGCTGCTATCGCTGCTGGCTGCGACCTGGTGATCAGCATCGGCGGCGGCAGCGTCATTGATACGGGCAAGGCGAGCGCCGCGCTGATACTCAACGACGGCGAAACGCTTGATTATCTGGAAGTCATCGGCGCCGGGCGGAAGCTGGCCGCCGCGCCGCTTCCATTCATCGCGCTGCCGACGACGGCAGGCACTGGCGCCGAAGTCACCAAGAACGCGGTGCTCGGATCGAAGAAGCATCGGGTCAAAGTGAGCCTGCGTGACAATCGCATGCTGGCCGATATCGCCCTGGTCGATCCGCAGCTGACACATAGCGTGCCGCCCGCGGTCAGCGCCAGCACCGGCATGGACGCGCTGACGCAAGTGCTAGAGCCCTTCGTCTCTCATCTCGCCAATCCGCTCACCGACGGGATGTGCACGGAGGGTTTACGCCGCGCCGGGCGCTCGCTGCGCCGGGTCTATGCCGAGCCAGATAATGCCGCCGCGCGCAGCGATATGGCGCTGACCAGTCTGCTGGGCGGCTTGGCGCTGGCCAATGCGAAGCTCGGCGCCGTGCATGGATTCGCTGGCGTGCTCGGCGGGATGTATGACGCGCCCCATGGCGCCATTTGCGCCGCCCTGCTGCCGCCGGTGATCGAAGCGAACATCAGAGCCTTGAAGGCGCGCGAGCCTGAGAATCCCGCGCTGAAGCGCTACCAATACGCCGCGCAGTTCCTACTCTTTGACCGTAGCGCGACCGATCGCGACGCGATGGATTGGATCAGCGAGACGGGACGTATCTTCGATATTCCGGGCTTGCGCGCGTATGGCCTGCGCGAAGACGACTTTGACGAAATCGTCGAGAAGTCCAGCGTCTCCAGCAGCATGAAGGGCAATCCAATTGCGCTGACGACGAACGAGTTGAAAGCGATCTTGGAGGCGGCGCTCTAATGATGCGCAGCGAGCGGCGCAGTAGACTCATCTTGACGATCTACCTGCTAATCGTCGCTTCGATTCTGGCAGTCGATCGGCTCTCAGCGCCAGCGAGTCACCTGGTAAAGGGCGAGCTAATCTTCATCTCCGATACCGATTCGATAGATGCTAGCCGCGAGTCCAATTCCGTCTACCGCATTGGTCTGGATGGGCGCGGCCAGAAGCGCATTGTCGGCTCGATACCGCATAATGACGGCTACCTGCGCATTAGCGATATCGACTGCGAGCCCGTCTCACAGCAGCTCGTTATCGCCAGCCACCGGCATGACCTCAACGGCTTCCATCACGCGCTGCTCAATGGCTCTGGCTTGCATTTGGACAAGCCGGGTGGCGGCGTCCCGCTTACAGCGACGCGGCAGATCGCCATCGCGCCGGATGGCGTCAGCATTATCGTCTCGCGCCAATTCGAAGAATTCGGGGAAAGGCGCTACGGTTTGGTCGCCGGCGATCTGATGAGCCGCGAGTTCAAGACATTCAAAGCGCCAACGGAAGCGCTTTCCCATTTTGCGCCGGACTTCGGACCCGGCGGACGACAAGTCGCCTACATCATTGAGGAGTCGAAAGGCGGATTGCGACCAAAATATCGCCTCGCTATTGCCGCGCACGACGGACGTGACGAGCAGGTTATATTTGAGACGACGCTCGCGCTAACCGATGTCGCCTGGTCGCCCGACGGCGAGTGGCTCGCTCTGGAAATGAGCCGACAAATCTACAAATTGCGACCCGACGGCAGCGAACTCACGCAGCTGAGCAGCCATCACGCGGGGACGTCTTCTCCGCGCTGGTCACCCGATAGCGAAGGCATTAGCTTCGTCGCGCCGTCGTCATTTCCCGGCTTCAATCAGTTGATCGTGATGGATGCCGATGGGCGGAATATCCAGCGGGTCGCCAACATTCGCGGCGAGGTGGTCAACGGCTGTTGGGTGTAGGCGATTTCTGCAAACACGGCAGCAAGCCTTACTCGGCTTCCCAGTCTTCGACGTTTAGTCCCGGAATGCGGCCGAATTCTTTTGTGTTATGTGTAACCACAACTAATCCATTGGCGCGCGCAATGGCGGCGATAAGCATATCCCTTGTGCCGATACGTTTGCCATTAGTTTCCAAGTATGCGCGAATATCGGCGTACTCTTCTGCGGCATCGTCGTCAAAAGGCAAGCTGTCGAATTGCCTCAGAAAGTCGTCTTGCTTGGCGCGTGACCGTTTTGGATTCTGGCTCTTGCGTGAGCCAAAGTACATCTCGCCCTTCGTTATCGAACTTAAGACGATATCCGCGTACGCTTTGCTGTCGACTTGTTTTCGAATTTCAGGCGATCGCCCATTGATGTAACCTATACAGACATTGGAATCGAGCAGATATCTCATTCACGCCAGTCTTCGCTCTCAATGGGTACGGATGGATGCCATTCGATTGGGTCATCAGCGAGGCTGCCATAGGTCTGTGCCACGAACTGCTTCCAAGGCAGGCGTCGATAGCCAGCGGATTCGTTCTCCCGCAAGTATCCATCGTCGTCGCTCGCATCTATTTTTTTCACAATAGCAAGTGTGGACAAGAATTCTGGATTCGCCTGATCAGTAAATCTGGCGAGGTTCTGCGCATCTGAGAACAGCGTTCCATCGGGCATAATCGCGCCCGCCAAGTCTGCTTGCTCCAGGCAGGCGCCGGTCAGCCTTGCGCCCGTCAAGTTCGCCCGACACAGGTTGACCAGACGCAGGTTTGCGTTTTCCACGCGAGCCATGCGCAAGTCTGCCATGCCTAGATTAGAGCCGCCAAGGTCTGCGCCTTTCAAGTCTGCCTCGCAAAGGCTCGCTTTTCTCAGATTCGCGCCTTGCAAGTCACTTCCACGCAAGTTCGTGCCGCGTAGAATTGCTCCAGCCAGATTCGCGCGTACCATCGAGGCGCCCTCAAGGTTTGCGCCACTCATGTCCGGGGCGTGGACAATTGCCCTGACCCTATTTGGCGCCACGTTTTCGCTTCGCCGATTCATTCGCGACGAACTCTCTCTTGCTTCTTGTAGCTGACTCATAACACAGTTTAACACATTCGCATTTCGTTTTCATTGGGGCGACCTAGTCAACGGCTGCTAGGTTTGAATCAACTAATGTGGCGCTTTGGCCAGTCTGCGCGGGGAGAATACACCCCAAATAATGGCTGTGCCAAGAATCAGCATCAGGCTCAAGCAGAGCAGCGTTGCGTCATAGCCCAGCGCTGTGATAGTCAAGCCGCCCAGAACAGGACCGGCGACCTTGCCGAAGTTCTGCATCATGCCAATCAATCCCATGCCTGCGCCAAGGTGCTCCGGGTTGATGCGATCGGAAACGAGCGCGATTGCCGCCGGGAAAATCAGCGCCTGCGCCAAGCCCATCAGCGCCGCTGGGACGAGGAAGAGAAGACCCTGATCGAGAATGCGAACGAGCGGCAGCGACGCCGCCAACGTAAGCATGCCCAGGCTGATCGTCGGCAGATAGCCCCAGCGATCGCCCAGGCGGCCGCCGAAGGGCTTGCCCACAACGTGTACCGCTTCGTTCAGGCTGAAGTACAAGCCGACCAGAACCACGCTGACGCCCGCTTCCAGCGCATAAATAGGCAGAAATGCCTTTAGGGTATAAAGCGCGATGAAGGTGACCGCCTCCAGCCCGCCAGTCAACCAAACAGCCGCTGTCTGTCCGCCGTCGCGAATTGCGTTCTTGATATGCTGAATAATCGGTTTTCGCTTGCGCCGCTCCCTCCGACGCGTCTCCGGCAAGTTCAGGATTGGCAAAAACACGACGCAGCTGATCAAGCCGATGATGGTGAAGACGGCCGTCGCATCCAGCGAGAGCAGCATCCAGCCCGCCAGCGCCGGACCGACGATGTAACCGCCACTGCGCGCCATCTGAAACCAGCCGATATCTTCGGCGGTCTTTTCCTTGCGCGAGATTTCGGCGATATAGGCGAGCGTAACGGGACCGTAAATCGCTGTCGCCAAGCCGTGTATAAGCCGGATGACCAGGAGCTGTTCTGGCGTCGAAATGAACCGATATAGGAAGGGCATAGAGGCGAAGAAACCGGCGCCGATCATGAGCCAGACGCGCCGCCCCCAGCGATCGGACAAGATACCAAAAAGCGGTTTGAGGAAGAGCCCGGTCACCGTCGAGACCGATACGATCAGCCCGAGGAAGGCGCCCGACGCGCCCAAGGCCGCGGCAAAGATCGGCAGCAGCGGCGTCTTGCCCATCTGATAAGCCGAGCGCGCCACGAAATCCGCCAGCATCAACAGGAGGAAGGGTTTAGAGCGTTTCATTCAGTCATTTCGCCGCTGGCTTTTGGGGCAATCTACCAGATATCGCCGGACGAGCGCAACGCAGATTTGGCGGGCGACGCGGCGGGTCGCCCCTACATAGTTCATATCTAGTCGCTTACTCCACCACCTTACGCGCAAACATGCCAATGTGACTCGCGTAGACAACCAGTGCGGCGTTTATCTGCCACCGGCAGTCTACTCGCAGCTGCCTTTCGTGGTCACATAGTCGGCGCTGATCCAGCCCAGCGCTCCTTGATTATCGATCTGGAACCAACGCGGCGTCCGCGCCAAAGTCGAAAACGTCGAATGCGCTGGCACGGCGCCGATCCGCTCGCCGCTTGGCGCGTCGCGGAAGTTGAGACCGCTGGTCGTCTTTACTGCGCAGTCTGACAAGGACCGGCTCACTGGGATGGATTCAATGGCGCCGATATCGCAGCCTCCCGTTATCGCGCGCGCATTGCCAAGCTGATCGGTACGCGGGCAGAATCGTGGATCGGCCGCGCCTATCAATGGGCTGCCCGGCATTGGCGAAACATGGGCTTGAAAGTCGGTCGGTTCCTCAAGCATCGGGGCGCCGCTCAGCTTGGGCGAGCAGGTTCCGTCGGCGATGAAATTGCCGATATTCTGCGCCAGCTCCGCGTGACAATGGGCGATGTCTCCGCGACCGACGATCACGCTGTTAAACATGCGGATTGGTCCCAGGTTGTTCTTCTCGATGTAAAGCCCCGTTCCCGAACCGGCATTGTCCAGCATTGTCACGTGCGTCAACGTAAGGCTGAGGCGGCTGCGATAAAAGCTGGTGGGCATCCCGCCATGTATGGCGCCGCCGATGTTGGCCGCGTTGCCAATGAAAGCGCTATTGCTGATGTCAACGAATACGGCATCTTCGGCGCTGATGGCGCCGCCTTTTGAGGCGCTCTTGGTCCTGTTGCGCACAAAGCTGCTATTGGCAATGGAGATTCTGCCGCCATTGATGGAATAGATCGCCCCGCCTTGTTCAAGCGACTCGTTGCCAATAAAGCGGCTTTTATTGATCAACAGACGGGTTGATCTATCCAGCCTAGATTCGTCCAGCGCGATTGCCCCGCCACTGAAGGACTTATTGTTGCGCAAGATAGAGTCATTGATTACAACTTGAGAGAAGTCTCGCAGCCTTATCGCCCCGCCATATTCCTCGTAATGGTAGCCGCCGTTGCCATCAGCCAGCGTCAAGTTGTTGATCGTTAGTTTGCCGCCCCTGACATCAAATATGCGAAAGCGCCCGGCGCCGCTTATGGTGTAGCTGTTGCCTTCAATCGTGATGTCGCTGGTGATATGCGGCAGCGGCTTATTCAGCGTGATGTCCCTGACCAGGTAGAAGACATCGGGTCCAGCGCCCGCCGGGCAGGAGCCAAAGGGCGCGTCGGTATTGGCGGCGACGATCTGTTCCGCAAGCGGGCATATCTCCGTCGGCTCATCAAGAATCGGGGGCGCGGCGGTCGTCGTTTCAATCGCCCCGATGTCGCAGCCAGCGCCATAAGGACGCGCCTCGCCTCGCTGATCGACCTGCGCGCAATACGCTGGGTCAGCTGCGTCAATGGCTGGGCTGCCGTCCGCCAGCGGATGCCAGGCTGGTTCTCCCGTCAAATTGCCCAGCAGGGGATCATCGCTGCGGAAATGACCGCAAGTTCCATCGCGACTTAATATGCCAACAATTTGATCCAGCGCGCCGACGCAATCCTCGCTGGAGCCCGAGCCGTCTACAATGCTATTGCGCAGCTTGACGACAGCGCCCCAATTCATGATGGCGCCGCCCTTATATTGCGCATGATTGTTCCTCATAGTTACATGCGTCATGGCGATCTCGCCGTCTTCGAGCGCCGCGACGCCGCCATGACCGGCCCGATTGTTGGAGAATGTCGTATTGGCAACGTGAATCGCGCCCGCCCCTGCTTTCAACACACCGCCAGCGCCTTGCGCATTGTTACGCTGAAAACTGCTCTGAGCGATATCGACCGTCCCACCCTCTGCAACTATCGCGCCGCCGTCTACTTCGGCGAGGTTGCCGCTGAAACTGCTGCCCGTGACCGTCAAAACGGCGCTCCTGCTTGCGCTGGCTATCGCCCCGCCACTGGTCGCTTTGTTATTGCTGAAGCCGACATTCTCAATGGTGACTCGCGCGCCATTCTCAAAACTGATGGCGCCGCCATCGCCTTGCTCGGTAGCGACCATCGATTCCGGGCTGGGCCAATAATAAGTGGCGCGCTCGCAGCCATCGGCATCGACAGCGCGCGCGGCTTCGGCGCTGCTGCGATCCAACTCGACGATATGAGTCGCTCGCGTAACGCAGTTCGTCGCGAACTGACTGGCAGTTACGCTTACGCTCCCGCCATCGGCAAATATCGCGCCGCCGCCCGTTTCGCTTCGATTGCTAAGGAAGCTGCTGTTGTCGACGGCCAATGTGCCCGCTCGCAGACGGACAGCGCCGCCCTTGTCGGCTTTCCCCGCTGTCAGCGTCAGGTTATTGATGGTGAGATTCCCGCTATTGACGTCAAAAATTCGATGTTTCCCGTCGCCGCTGATGCTGTGCCCGCCGCCTTCAATGGTGATCGCCCCTCGTATCGCGGGCAGCGGCTCATCGAGGGTGATGTCTTCGGAGATGGTAATGATGTTGTGGCTTGTGCCGGGCGGGCAGAAGCCGACGGCGGTTTTGGTATTGGCTGCTTTGATGTGGTCGGAGAGTGTGCAGACCTTTGCTTGCGCCAAGACTGTCAAACCGGCGAATAGCGCAATGACAGCGACCGGCAGCACGACGAAGACTTTAGAAAACAGGCGATCCTGAAACATGCGTTTGTCTCCTCGTCCTAAGATAGGACGGCGCATTTGTTCACACAAATCTTGCGGCTTCGCGATAAGATTGAGGCGCAGACTTTCAATGCTCAAGACATGTTAATTTCTTGTAGAGCGCTCCCTGGGCCCGCATAGGCGCCCGCGCTGTCATCCTGGACAGATGCAATTCATTCCACCTTCAGCGCCACTTTCCCAAAGCCGGCATTGCTCAGCATCGTATTGAACTCGGCCAGATTGCCATCGACGATGTCGTCAAACTTCTCCACGACCCCATCGATATCGCCGGCGATTTCGTCGAATGCCTCGAATTCATAATCGGTTGGCTTGTAATCGCCCAGGTTGACGTTGAAGCTCAGGTTGCTCAATTGCGTCGCCAGGCGGTCGCCATGATTCATCGCATCGGGCCAGCCCTGACGCGTCTCCGGGATCATCAACTCTTTCTCGACCTCCAGCACCTGTTCTTCCAGCGCCTTCGCCGCGTCAATGATGTCCGCCGCCGATTCCAGCCCGGCCAGCCGCTCGCGCCAGCCCTTGAGTTGCGCCCGCACATCGCGCATCTGATTGATCGACTTGTGCGTCGCCGAGACTTTGTCGCGTATCGACAGCAGCAGGTCGAATTGCGCTTGCAGGTCGGCTTGGCTCGCCGTCACGCCCGCTTCTTTCACGATCGTGAAGGATTCGCTTAATGCTTCCTCACCCACGGTCAAGGTAACGCGGTAGCTGCCGGGCGCGGCGTGCGGTCCCTTGATGAAGCCTTGCTGATTGTCGTCATGGGGCGCCACCTTGCGCGCGTCCGGATAGCGCAGATCCCAGATGAAGCGATTCCAGCCGGCATTGGCCGGGATGCGAAGTTCCTTTTCTACCCCATCCCCCGCCCCCTTCCCCGAAGCATCAGGGAAGGGGAGCTTTGCTTTCTCTTCGTCATCGGCGTGCAGGCTCTTGAAGGTCTTGACCTCGTTACCGTCGGCGTCGTCGATGCGCAGCTCGATGGTCGATTCTGGCGCCTCGGCTAAGTAATAAGTGATGACAGCGCCCTTGGGCGGATTGGTTCCGCTGTCGAGGTAGGTATGCTTGACGCCGTGCTCGGGCGTTTCCTCCTTGACATAGGCCGCGACCATGCCCAGCGTGCTCATATACTGCTTGCCATCGCCGCTTTCGAACAAGCCCTCGAAGACTTTCGGCAGGTGACGCTCGACCGTCCCCGGTTTGAGCAGGTGGGCCGACTTTTCGGCAATCTCGTCACTGAACTGGTGGATGGAAGTGATGTCATCCAGAATCCAGAACGAGCGCCCGTGCGTGGCGATAACTAGATCTGTCCCCGACGGGTCATTGTCTACGCGACCCTTTAACTTGAGATCATAAATCGGCGAAATGGGCAGATTCAGCTGGAAGCGCCGCCAAGACTCGCCCGCGTCAAAGGAGATGTACAGACCAAACTCAGTGCCCAGATAAAGCCGCCCTTCGCGCATTGGATCTTCGCGAACGACGCGGCAGAAGTGATCCTCGGCGATGCCATCCACAATCAGTGACCAGCTGGCGCCATAGTCGGCTGTCTTGAAGACGTATGGCGCATAGTCGTCATTCTTGTAGCGGGTGGCGGTTACGTAGGCGGTGGCGGAATCGTGCGGCGACGGCTCGATCATGGTGAACATCGTCGACGGGTCTACCCCCCTCGGTCCCCCCGTAGCAACGGGGGGAGGCTGCTTCCGCGCTCCCCTCTCTGATGCTTCGGGGAGGGGCTGGGGGAGGGGTAGATCAACTGGCGGCGTGATGTCCGTCCAATTCTTGCCGCCGTCGCGCGTGATATGCAGCAAGCCATCATCGGAGCCAGCCCAGATGAGGCCCGGCTCATGCGGCGACTCGGCCAAGGTGTAGACCGTCGCGTAATGCTCGGCGCCCACCGCGTCGCGATTGATCGGACCGCCCGATGGCTTCAGTGTCTCAGGGTCGGCTTTGGTCAAGTCGGGGCTGATCTCTTCCCAACTCTGCCCCTCGTCCGTCGTCTTCAAAATCTGATTGCCGCCGATATAAAGGACACTGGAATCGTGCGGCGAAAAGACGATGGGGTAGGTCCAGGCGAAGCGGTATTTGTCCGCCTGCGCGCCCAAACCGGTTGAGCTGCGGGGCCAGGTGGCGATGAGGCGGATCTGCTGACTGCGATGATCGTAGCGCTGCAAGCTGTTGCCGCCGCCCGGCGAGCTGCCGATAGCGCCGACATAGGTGATGTTCGAATCAGCGGGATCGACGGCGATATAGCCGCTCTCGCCCGAGCCGATGATGTCGCAGTCTTCCCAGGTGATTGACGAATAGCGGCTGCGGCTGGGCACGCGCAAGCTCGAATTGTCCTGCTGCGTGCCATAGACGTAGTAGGGCTCGTTGCTGTCGAAATCGAGGTGATAGAACTGCGCCGTCGGCTGATTGTAAATGCTCGACCAGGAAAGCCCCCCATTCAGCGAGACGCAGGCGCCGCCATCGTTGCCGTGGATCATTACGCGGTTGTTTCGCGGGTGAATCCAAAGGTCATGGTCATCGCCATGCGGCGTGGTGATCTCGCTGAAGTTGTGCCCGCCATCGGTCGATTTCCAGAAGTTGAGGTTGTTGATGTAAATCGTATTGGCGTCAAACGGGTCGGCGGTCAAGTGCATATAATACCAGGCGCGCGAGATGAAGCGGTTGTCCTTGCTGCCCACTACCCAAGTCTCGCCATAATCATCGCTGCGGTAGATGCCGCCATCGGGCTGGTTCTCGATGATCGCCCAAACGCGCCCCGGCTGCGCCGGCGACGCCGCCAGACCAATCTTGCCAAGCAGGGGCGATTCATTGGGTCGCCCGCCAGGCAAGCCCTTGTTCCTGCTGATGTTCTCCCAGGTGTCGCCGCCATCCATCGAGCGCCAGATGCCGCTGTCCTCGCCACCCGAGCTGATCTGCCAGAAGTTGCGATAAGCCTCCCAAATCGACGCGTAGATGACGCGCGGATTGTTCTTGTCGATCGTCAGATCGATGGCGCCGGCTTTGTCGCTGACGTGCAGGACGCGCTCCCAGCTCTCGCCGCCATCCTTCGAGCGATAAACGCCGCGCTCGGGGTTGGGTCCAAAGGCGTGACCGAATACCGCCGCATAGACCAGATCGGCATTCTGCGGATGACTGCGGATCTTGGCGATTTGGCGCGTCTCCTTCATGCCCAGATGCTTCCAGCTGCGTCCGGCATCGGTCGACTTGTAGATGCCATCGCCTATCGACACATCAATGCGGATGGTGGTTTCGCCCGTGCCGGCGTAGATGACATTGGGGTCGGCCGGCGCCACTTCCAGCGCGCCCACCGATGATGACGTGAAATAGCCATCGCTGATGTTCTCCCAATATTGGCCCGCGTCCGTCGTCTTCCAGACGCCGCCGCAAACGCCGCCAAAATAGAAGGTGTTCATATCGCGCGGGTCGCCGGCGACAGCGACGACGCGCCCGCCGCGGAAGGGTCCGATGCAGCGGAATTCGGCTAGTCCAGCGAACTTGGAATCGGTCATGGGGCTGTCCTCATGTGGTCGGTCAAAGTGGTGGGATATTGTAGCGCGGCGGGTTTTTCTTTACCACCGAGGTCACCGAGGCTTTCCAACCACACAGGACACAAGGGCACAAAAGTATGTTGTAGGGGTGAGCCTTGGCTCGCCCGCCAGATTAACCACCGAGGGTCGCGTAGGTCGCGTAGACACTAACCGCCGACACTGACCTACGACACCGAGGTCACCGAGTTTTTGTTAAACCACAAAGGGCACAAAGACACGAAGGCACAAAGGGGATTGTGTGGGGACGTGCGGCGGCTCGCCCGCTCTCCGCGAAACTCACTCTACGCGAGATTCGTAGGGGCGACCCGGTGGGGCGCCCACTGTCAATCGTGAGGCGCTACCAAAGCGAGGACTCTTGCCCAAAGTCTCTTGTGAAGTATGTCCAAAGACATTCGGCAGCTTCGTCGATAGTGCAGATCCGACAGTGATTAAATTTACCAAACATCCCTAGGCCGTTTGGAAACTCTAAAGCGGGATTTCCGTCACGCTCAATTACGTGTGCCAACTCGTTGTACGAATTCTTGTTGAAGAATGACATTCTCCCAAATTCTTCATAGTACGCAATTCCGTTGAGTCCGAGGTTGTCACTCTTCCAGATCGCGCAACTCTTCTTGATATCACCGTGATGATAAACTTGGCATTTGAAGAGAGTGCTAGAATCGTCTGAAATGTTCGTTTGAATTTGCGTTACGGTAGCTTCAAAATCACCGAGAGCCTGGCCGAAGTAATTTCGAACTACCGCTATCGCTTTGTTAAGGAAGTTGTCCTTTTCCATGTCCGTTAGGCGACGCCGCATTCGTGGCAAAGGAATCTCTTGCGTATCAGATTTTGCAATCGACAAATCGTCCTTAGTCTTACCGTTCCACGTTGTCCAATCACCGGGAATCTTTTCCCACCGCAACGCTTTGGCATTTCGCAGGGCTTTTAGCAACTGGACTGTCGATTCCGGCGATTCATCAAACTCCACCCATTGATGGTCATTTAGTGGCGACGGCACACGGGTCCCGCGATTCAGCCGAACGGTGACTAGAGGTTTCTGCAGTAGAGCGGCATGCTGAAGTTCCTTCTGGCATATTTCCGACGATTGCGAGTGGTCAGATATGCAGAATAAGAATATTTCGCCCTTCTCAATGTTTGAAGGAAGTTGTGGGTCCGCTGGATTAGCTCCCATCATGTCACGTTGGAATCGCCAAGACTGATAGCCATCGTAAGCTATCAGATCCTCGATTCTCTTCGCGGTTGTCGCGTCGTCGCTGGCATGGCTTATGAAAACGTTCATCGCATAGTCCTGCTTGTTTTGCAACGAATCGCAATTATACAGTGTGGACGCTATTAAGGTAGCCGTCCTTATGCAATTGGGACGGCCTGCCGAGGCGTCCCTACACGCCTTTGTGCCCTTCGTGTCTTTGTGGTTCGACACCAAACTCTCGGTGAACTCCCTTACTCGGTGTGCTCAGTGCTAAAATCCCCCAACTCGTTCCATCTGGCACAGTCAATGGTATAATCACCCCAAGCGGAGGACCCACCCATGACCATAGACATCCCCGAAGACATCGCGCTGCGATTGGAAAAACTTGCAAAACAAAACGACGCCGAAGTCGCCGACCTGCTGCGCGACCTGCTTGAACGATACGCCAACGAAAGCGAGACGGACGACAAGAAGTGGGCAACCTTGGCAGATATGGCGCGTCATGCGAAGGAATTGAACATGGCGTCCCCTGAACCGGTCGACACCGCTGGGCGCAGCCGTGAGATTCTCAATACCGAATTCGCTGACTATTTGCAGAGCCGTATTGACAGTTGACCCTCATCATCGACAGTAGCTTCCTGGTCGCTCTCTACGATGCTGGTGAAGTCCGTCACCAGCGCGCCTATCATTTTGCAGAACAAAACTCCGAAACGATGCTTGTGCCAGATATTGTGCTGCCTGAAGTAAGCTATATGCTCAGGCGCAACCTGGGCTATAGGAATAGTCTGAATTTCTTTGATTTCTTCGAAGGTCGATTTGTCAGACTGTTGCCAGTTCTTGTGGACGATTTGGCGAGAGTGTACGAAATCAGCCAGCAGTATACAGACGCTAGGCTTGATCTAGTCGACTGCTGCATCATGGCCATCGCCGAACGCCTTAATGTCACTCGCATCGCTACCTTCGACCGGCGCGATTTCAGCATGTTCCAGCCTCAACACTGTGATTTCCTCGAATTATTGCCATAAACGGCGAGCAACCCATCAGATCGCCCCTACATTTCATCGTGCCCTTAGTACCTATGATGTTCAGAATCAACCCCTCGGCGCCCTCTTTTTCCTTGGTGTACTCGGTGGTTAAACATTGACACGCACCGCCTCATCCGTTCTAATCTGCAGCATGGCGCAAGTCAAATTTACGCCCAACCTCAAACGCTTCTTCCCCGACCTCCAAGAGTGCGAGATCGACGCATCCACCGTCGCCGAGATCGTTGCCGCCGTCGACCAACGCTGGCGCGGGCTGGGCGATTACATCATCGATGAGCAGGGCGCCCTGCGCAAACACGTCAACATCTTCGTCGGCGACGAGCTATTGCGCGACAAGCAGACCCTCTCCGACCGCGTCTCCGCCGATACGAAAATCTTCATCGTCCAAGCACTCTCCGGAGGCTGAACTTTGCACAACAAACTCCTCGTCGGCACGCGCAAGGGCTTGCTCATCATGAACCGCGACGGCGGCGACTGGGCGGTCGAGTCGGCGCATTTCGAAGCGATACCGGTCGTCTACGCCTTCCGCGATCCGCGCGCGGACACCATCTGGGTCAGCCTCGATCACGGGCATTGGGGCGGCAAGCTGCATCGCTCGCGTGATTTAGGGGCAAGCTGGGAAGAGGTCGAAGCGCCGAAATATTACGAGGGCGCGGCCTGCCCGCCCGATTTCAGCATTCCCGCCAAGACCAACTATATCTGGCTCGTTGAACCGGGCGGCGTCGATGAGCCCGATCGCCTCTATGTCGGCACCGACCCCGGCGGTCTCTTCGTCAGCGATGATGGCGGCGATTCCTTTCAACTGGTTGATACGCTCTGGCATCATCCCAGCAACACGCACTGGTTCGGCGCCGGGCGCGATCATCCGGGCACGGTCGCCATTCAGGTCGACCCGCGCGACAGCCGTCGCCTCACCATCGGCATCAGCGTCGGCGGCGTCTATGTGAGCATGGACGGCGGCGAAAGCTGGGAAGCGCGCAATCGCGGGCTCTACGCCGATTACCTGCCCGATCCGCTGCACGAGCACGGGCACGACCCGCATATCATCCTCGCCAGCCCGTCGAATCCCGATGTGCTCTGGCAGCAGAACCACTGCGGCATCTTCCGCAGCGAAAATGGCGGCTTGCAGTGGCGGGACATCTCCGACAGGAACGGCGGACCAGCGGGCTTCGGCTTCGCGCTGGCGGTCGATGACGAAGACGAGCGCGTCGCCTGGGTGGCGCCGGCGGTCAGCGCCGAGTATCGCGTGCCCGTCGATCGGGCGCTGGTCATCAGCCGCACTGAAGACGGCGGCGAAACCTGGCAGGATCTGCGCAACGGCTTGCCGCAAGCGAATTGCTACGACCTGGTCTTCCGCCACGCGCTGGACAAGACCGGCGACACCCTCGCCTTTGGCACGACCGCGGGAAACTTCTACGTCTCCGATGATCGCGGCGACAACTGGCGCTGCCTGACGAACAACCTGGCGGTCGTGTATTCGGTGCGTTTTATGTAAACAGGGAGACGTTTCAAAATCTGCAACCGTAGGGGCGACACTTGTGTCGCCCGTTTTGAACCGGCAAGTAGTTTTCGGGCGACTTACTAAGTCGCCCCTACATTTATCGCTTATAGTATGTGGATCAACGAGATACGAATGAAATGGAGAATTAGCTTATGAACGAAACAACCGATCTCCTATTGAAGAAAATCCAGGGCTGCCTCTACGGCGGCGCGATTGGCGATGCCATGGGCGGCGTCGCCGAGTGGCGCATGCCCGAGGAGATTCGCGCGCGCTACGGCTATATCACCGACCTGGTCGAAGCCTGGGACGCGCCAAACGATACCAGCGGCCGCGGCGATGGCCGCTATACCGATGACAGCCACATGGTGCAACTCCTCAGCCGCTGTTATATCGAGCACGGCGATCACCTCGACGCCCACGAATACTTCCGCCGCATTGGTCCCATGATCGGATACGAAACCCGCTGGATCCCCGACCGCGGACGTGAGATGCCCTTGGCCGAGCGCCTCTTTTATCCCGAAAAATGGCTCTTCATCCGCTGGCTGGCAAACGCCGATCCGCGCTACGCTGGCGTCGGCAATATGGTCAATTGCGGCGCCGCCATGTACGCCGCGCCCATCGGCATCGTCAACGCCTGTGATCCGCTGCGCGCGTACGCGGAAGCGGTTGATGTGCTCAGCCCGCATCAGGTCAGCTTCGGTTTGGAGGCGGCTGCCGTCCAAGCCGCCTGCGTCGCGGAAGCCTTCAAGCCCGATGCCTCCGTCGCCTCCATCATCGACGCCGCGCTGACAGTCGCCAAAGAGGGCACCGCCGATTGCATCGCCGCCATCGCCGAAGCCGCCAGCACGATGAGCGATTGGCGCGCCGCTATCGGACCCCTGCGCGATGTCATGCGCGAATACGACACCTCGCCCGATGACGCCAAGACCGAGCGCGGCAACGGCACCGATGACTGGACGCCCAGCCGCTCGCACAGCATCGAAGAAGTGCCGGTCGCGCTCGGCTTCCTGGTCGTCACTGGCGGCGACTACGAGGGCACGATCATGGGCGCGACCAATTACGGCCGCGACAACGACTCCATCGCCGGCATGGGCGGTGCGATCGCCGGCGCGCTGCACGGCATCGACATCCTGCGCCCCGAATGGGTGGAGACGATCAACAGCGCCAACCGCATCGACCTGATGCCCATCGCTGATGATCTGGCGGCGCTGACGCGCAAACTGCAAGCCCAACAGCTCGCGGCCGCGCAGAGTCGGAGTGCGGACTTTGAAGCGCTGGGCGGGTCATAAAGACCTTTCCCCATCCCTATCCCCCCGCGCAAAGTCCTAATGTAGGGGCGACCCATTAGGTCGCCCCTGTTTGCCATGTGGATAGATTTCGGGCGAGGCGGTGATTCGCCCCTGCAGTTCGTCAGAATAACGGGCGAGCCAAGGGTCACGTAGACATTGACCTACGCTCGCCCCTACAACTATCTTTTCGATTGGCGCATTATTCTGCGAATCAACTACCGAAAGCGCATGAAACGAGGAAAAAAAGCTGATGACCAATTCAACCGATCTCCTATTGAAGAAAATCCAGGGCTGCCTCTACGGCGGCGCCATCGGAGACGCCTTGGGCGCGCCGGCCGAGGGGCGCATGCCGGAAGAAATACGCGCGCGCTATGGCTATATCACTGATTTCGTCGAAGGCTGGGACGGTCCCTCCGATCTCGGCAAGGGCGATGGCCGCTACACCGACGATACCCACATGGCGCAGCTGCTCAGCCGTTGTTATATCGAACATGGCGACCATCTCGACGCCCACGAGTTCATGCGCCGCATCGTGCCCATGATGGCGCAGGAGCTGCGCTGGGTGCCGGAGCGCGGTCAGGAGATGCGCCTGGTCGAGCGCCTCTTTTATCCCGAGAAGTGGCTCTTCATGCGCTGGCTGGCCAACGCCGACCCGCGTTACGCTGGCGTCGGCAATATGGTCAACTGCGGCGCCGCCATGTACGCCGCGCCTGTGGGCATCGTCAACGCCTGCGATCCCGCCCGCGCTTATGCAGAAGCGGTTGATATATTCAGCGCCCATCAAGTCAGCTTCGGGCTGGAAGCGGCTGCCGTGCAAGCGACCTTTGTCGCCGAAGCCATCAAGCCGGACGCGTCGGTCAGCTCTATCATCGACGCCGCGCTATCAGTGGCGAAAGATGGCACCGCCGATTGCATCGCCGCCATCGCCGACAAAGCGAGCACGCTGTCCGACTGGAAGGAAGCCATCGCACCGCTGCGCGAGGTCATGCGCGAATACGACACCGCGCCCGACGATTTCAAAGGCGCGCGCGGCAATGGGGGCAACAATTATAGTCCCAGCCGCGAACACGCCATCGAAGAAGTGCCGATCGCGCTCGGCTTCCTGGTGGTCACCGGCGGCGACTACGAAGAGACCATCTTCGGCGGCGCCAATTACGGCCGCGATAACGATTCCATCGCCGGCATGGGCGGGGCTATCGCCGGCGCGCTGCACGGCATCGACGCCCTGCGCCCTGCGTGGGTGGAGACGATCAACAGCGCCAACCGCATAGATCTGATGCCGCTGGCCAGCGACTTGGCTGCGCTTGCGCGGAAGCTGCAAGCCGAGCAGTTGGCCTCGGCGCGGGGTCGGGGTGCGGCCTTCGACGCGCTGAACTAATGAGACTGATGTAGGGGCGACCTACTAGGTCGCCCGTAATAACATATAGAGGAACGGGCGGCAAGGTTTGCCCCCCTACAGATGTTGATATGAATTCGGGCGTTTCGGCGAAACGCCCCTACAGATCTTTGTATGATTGTGGTCGTCCGCCAAAGCGCAGAATTGTAAGGGCGGCGGAACCGCAGTGTCGATGGTCAGTGTCTACGCGACCTACGGGCGGTATCAGGTCGTCCGCAGACAGGATCTATATCGAATTGCGGGCGAGCCAAGGCTCGCCCCTGTTTACGTTGCGAGCGGCAAACCCCATCCCCCGACCCCTTCCCCAGCGAGCTAGGGTCGCGTAGACACTGACCTTCGGAAGGGGAGTTACGACGCAGCGGGACGCAAGGTATTTTGCGTGGGCGGCGGCATTGTCGCGCGGGGGTCTACAGATGCTATTATGATTGCGGGCGGCCAAGGTTTGCCGCCCCTACAAGTATCCCGTTGGCGGTGGGGGGATAACCAATGACCGCGCCAGACAGCATCGGCCGCCTCGTCGATAAATTCGAGCGGGACAAAAGCCGCTTCCAGCAGCCCGAATACAACGAGGCGCAGCTGCGAGAAGAATTCGTCAATCCCTTCTTTCGCGCCTTGGGCTGGGACCTTGGCGAGCAGGTGCTGCATGAAGCCGGCTTGCGCAGCGGCGGCACGATCAAACACCCCGATTACACCTTCCTCGCTGGCGCGCGCCGCGCCTTCTATGTCGAGACGAAGAAACCGGCCATCGACATCGGCAGCGCCATCGAGCCGGCCGAGCAGCTGCGTTCCTACGGCTGGTCGGGCGATACCGCGCTGGGCATCCTGACCAACTTCGCCGAGTTCGCCATCTACGATTGCCGCATTGAACCGCGCCAGGGCGATTCCCCCGAAGAAGCGCGCGTCATCTACCTGACCCATTCCCAGTACCTCGACCAGTGGGAGCGGCTGCGCGCGACGCTCTCGCCCGATGCCGTCCGCCAGGGGGCGCATCGCGACCTGCTCGAAGCGACCGCCAAAGGCGTGCTGCGCGTGGACGAAGCCTTCCTACGCGATATGGAAAATTGGCGCGTCGACCTGGCCGAGCACCTGCACAAGCAAGCCCGCTTCATCGACCGCCAACTCAACCAGCGCGAGCTCAACCACCTGGTCCAGCGCACCATCGACCGCATCGTCTTCCTGCGCATCGCCGAAGACCGCAACCTCGAAAGCTACGGCCGCCTCGAGCGCGCCGCCTCCGTCCGCCGCGGCGTCTACAACGAGATCAAGCGGCTCTACCTGGCCGCCGACCGCCGCTACAATTCGGGACTCTTCCACTTCGATCCCGCCGACAAAAGCCGCCCGGACGCCGATACCCTCTCGATGGAAATCTACATCGTCGACAACGTCCTGCGGCGCATCATCGGCGATCTCTACCCGCCCAGGAGCCGCTATCAATTCTCGGTCATCAGCGCCGACATCCTGGGCCAAGTCTATGAGCGCTTCTTGGGCAAGGTCATCCAAGTCCACAGCGACGGCGAAAGGACCAGCGTCACCGTCGAAGAAAAACCCGAAGTGCGCAAAGCCGGCGGCGTCTATTACACGCCGGGCTATATCGTCGACTACATCGTTGAAAACACCGTCGGCGCCCTGCTGCGCGACCGCAGTCCCGAGCAAGCGGCGCAGTTGCGCGTGCTTGACCCCGCCTGCGGCAGCGGCTCCTTCCTCACCGGCGCTTATGACTACCTGCTCGATTGGCATCTGGCGCAATACCGCGCAGCGCCCGAACGCTGGAAAAACCGCATCCGCCACAGCGCCGACGGCATCATCCTGCGCATCGAAGAAAAGCGCCGCATCCTGCTCGAGAACATCTACGGCGTCGACCTCGACCAGAACGCGGTCGAAGTGAGCAAGCTCTCGCTGCTGCTGAAGATGCTGGAAAACGAGCATGACACGCTGGACATCGAAGAGCCGCTGCTGCCCGACCTCAGCGGCAACATCAAATGGGGCAATTCCCTCATCGGCAGCGACTTCTTCAGTCCGGCGGAACTGGCGGCGACGGACGACGAAGAACTCTATCGCGTTAAGCCCTTCGATTGGGCGGGGGCAGCCGGCTTTGCGAGCATCATGGCGGCGGGTGGTTTCAATGCCGTGATTGGGAATCCGCCTTATGGGGCGAAACTCAATAAAGAAGAACGAGCGTATCTCAGAAAGAAATTCAAAATCGGGACTACCGATACAGCCGCGTTAATGATGATGCAAGCGAAAAACCTTTGTAGCGCGACAGGTATTTCTACTTTCATCGTACCGAAGCCATTCTTGTATGCGTCCAATTGGCGGAAAACCAGAGCGGCATTACTTGAAAACCTTATGTTTATCGTAGATGTTGGCAAAGTATGGAAAGAAGTCAAGTTAGAGCAGACGATTTACCAAATATCAAATTCAGAAAAACCGCCGTTCTATCGAAACTTCGTGCGAGCTGATCAACGTTTTGTAGAGTGGAGTGACGTAAGCAAGCAGGACTGTGTACGATTCAACTTCTATATCAATCGGATTAGCAATGATGAAATCAGTTTGGCTAAAAGATTGGCAGCAAACAATGAGGGCTTAGGAAAGCTTGTCGACAACACACGCGGTGGCATGTTTCAAAGGCTCATTGATGAAGACGGGCATGCAGGGAAGTATGTTCTAGGGGGAAAACAAGTCAATCGGTATTGTATCGAGGGACATCGCGGAAGAATTATCGATGCTGGCCATTTATCAGATAAGGCTTATGTTGGTAAAGGATCAATTCTTATACAGAATATCGTTGCTCACATCATGAATCCCGTTGACCACATCAAGATTATTGGGACGATTCCCGAAGAAGAAGTAATCACGAATTACGTCATTCTTGACACGATAAACCAACTGAAAAATAACTCGAATATGTCGAGTCATTACTTGCTTGGTCTACTGCTGTCCAAACTTATCAACTGGTATGTTTACCGATTCATTTTCGGCAAAGCAATCCGGACGATGCACTTTGATAAGCCCGTTACCGACAGAATCCCAATCCGCGCAATCGACTATGATAATCCTGCCGATGTCGCCACGCACGACGAAATTGTTGCGCTGGTCGATACGATGCTCAGTCTGCACAAGCAGCTTCCCGAGCTGGCTGGCATCAAGCGGGAGGTGATTGAGGCGCAGATTGAAGCGACGGATCGTGAGATTGATGGGCTGGTGTATCGGCTGTACGGGTTGAGTGATGATGAGATTAAGATTATCGAGGGTGGGTGATTTATTGCTTGCCAATTCAAGGTACAATGAGACAATTGATCTGCTCTTGATTATGGCGTGAGGAAACTGTGGCTTCTGTCATTGACATTTTCTGCGGTGCTGGCGGACTGACACATGGGTTTGTGCGGCAAGGATTTAATGTTGTCGCTGGCATTGATGTCGACGCGGCCTGCAAGTATCCATACGAGAAGAACAACAAAGCGCGATTCATCCACAAGTCTGTTAGCGAGTTGCGTCCCGACGAGGTGGGCGCGCTTTTCGTTTCCGGCAAGCCAAAGATCCTGATAGGCTGCGCGCCGTGCCAGCCGTTTTCGAGCTATACCTACAAACTTCAATACAGTGACAAATGGCAGCTCATTGACGACTTTGCCGACCTAATCGTCGCCATTAAGCCAGACATTTTCTCGATGGAGAATGTCCCAGCGCTTGTCCGCTACAAAGGCGGTGAAGTCTTCAAGCAGTTCATTCGTACGCTTCAGCCGGTTTACGGTGACGATATCTGGTGGCAGGTGGTTCACACGGCAGACTTTGGCGTTCCACAGATGCGGAGGCGTCTAGTTGTGCTCGGCTCTAGATTCGGTCCGATAAGCCTGATGGAGGAGACTCACAGTTCAAGCGAGTACGTAAGCGTCCACGAAACTGTGGGACACCTGCCGGAAGTTGCCGCGGGAGAAGTCAGTGACAGCGACTCGCTTCACCGTGCTCAGGGGCTTTCCGAGATCAATTTGAAGCGGATACGGCAATCCAAGCCCGGTGGCAGCTGGCGAGACTGGGACGAGTATCTTCTAGCGCCATGCCATAGGAAAGCGTCAGGGCGCACGTATTCGGCCGTGTACGGCCGCATGAAAGCCGATTGCCCTTCTCCAACCATAACGACGCAAGCGTATGGGTATGGCACAGGCCGATTCGGGCATCCCAGCCAAGACAGAGCGTTGTCGTTGCGTGAGATGGCACTGCTACAGACATTTCCTGATGACTACGAGTTTCTTGACCTTGAGAAGTCGGTTTGCTCATTTAAGCAAATCGGCAAGCTGATAGGTAACGCCGTACCGGTTCTGTTGGCTGAGCGCATTGCTGAAAGTATCGAGAGGCATTTGCAAGAGTATGGACACTCCAAATAGCGAGCCAAAATACAAGATGACAATAGGCTTAAGTGTCCTTGAGCATCTTGGAGTCGGTCTTTACAGTAATGTTCCTGCGGTTCTATCGGAAGCTGTAGCGAATGCATGGGATGCTGATGCTCAAAATGCCTTCATTACTATTGATTCAGATCAACGTGAAATCGTAATTTGCGATGATGGCAATGGAATGAGCGAGAGTGATATTAACGAAAAATATTTGAAAGTTGGTTACAAGAAACGCGATAGAGAACCAAATCGTGGAATAACGCCCATATTCCGGCGTAAACCAATGGGAAGAAAAGGAATCGGAAAACTGTCGCTTTTTTCTATTGCCGACGTAATCGAAATCCACACGGTTAAGGACGGTGAGGCAAACGCATTTCGAATGAATGGCAACGATATTCGAGCCAAGATTGAAAGCGAAACGAATGACGAATACTTTCCAGAGGCGTTGCCACCAGATCTGATAGAGATTGAACAAGGTACAAGAATAAAGCTGACGGAACTAAAGAAAAGGGTCAACAGAACTGATGAGTTCTTGCGAAAGAGACTGGCTAGGCGATTCAGCATAATTGGAAGGGATAACTTCAATATTGAAATAGACGGTCGACCTATTTCTGCAAGAGACAGAGACTACTACAGATCTATTCAATACTTTTGGTATTTCGGCGACGAAAGCGAACATTTCAAAGAAATATGTTGTAACGCCGTCGAGTCTCGGCCAACGCTAGCTATTGTAGATTCGGAGCAGGATTTCCGAATATCTGGATGGATAGGTACTGTAGAGAAACAAAGTCAAATTTACGAAGCGATAAACGGAATCGTGATTTTTGCCAACGGCAAATTAGTACATGAAAACATGCTGAAAGATATGAAAGAGGGTGGCGTTTGGACAAAGTACGTTATCGGCGAAATTGATGCTGACTACTTGGATAGCGATAAAGAAGATATCATCACAAGCGCTCGCCAAAGCCTCCAGGAAGATCATCCGAGATTTATTCAGCTTAAGGGCTTCATCCAGCAGGGAGTTATCAGAGAAATTTCCAGTAGCTGGCTGAAATGGCGGCGCAAAGAAGGTGAAAAGAAGGCGCTAAAGGACCGACCAAATGTAAAGCGCTGGTATGATCTGCTCCAGGGTGACCAAAAGACTCATGCGCGACAACTGTTTGGTCGCATTGAATCACTTGACGGCGCAAAGGAGGCTGACAAGAAAGAATTCTACCGAGTATCGATGCTGGCGTTCGAAAGGCTTTCGATTACGCAGCAACTTAGTATTCTAAGCAATCTTGAAACCGAAAAGGACTTTGAGTTGGTGACTAAGATTTTTGGGGATCTCACTGACTTGGCACGAGTTCACTACTTTAACATTGCTAAAGTAAGAGTAGAAATTATCAAGCGACTTGAGGAGATAATTGATGATGATAGGAAAGAAAAGGTCATACAGAAATACATCAGCAAAGCACTTTGGTTACTTGATCCGTCATGGGACCGCTCTACAACAAATCCTCGGGTAGAAAAGACCGTGCTAGAAGAATTTAAGAAGGAGACCGACAAGCTGTCTGAGGCAGAGAAACTTGCTCGCGTTGACATAAGATTTCAGACTGTCTCTGGCACTCACGTGATTATTGAATTGAAAAAATATACCGCTAGCGTGAATGTTCACGATCTTTCCAGACAGATTAACAAATACAAGCAGGCACTCGAAAAGTGTTTGACACAGAAATTCCCAGAGGAAGAAAAAAGCATTGAGATAATCTGTATAACTGGGTCGCAACCATCCAAGAGTGATTCACGTGAAATTGTTGTAAATCATCTGAAGGCTTATGGCGCCCGATATGTAACCTACGATGACCTCATCAAGAACGCGCTCAATAGCTATCAGGACTACTTAAAGGCCGAACAGCGAATATCTGAGCTTGTTGAGATTATTGACAGCATTGACGAAGACTTTGACACGTAACTCCCTCCGCGCCTTTGCTCCGACATCCTCCCACCCGCGCGACCATCCACTCACCGACCGCGCCCCAATCCCCGCTACCCTGAACCCAGCGCGCCAGAACAACGTAAACTTTGACAAATTCTTGACAGTTCACCAATAATAGGGTAGGAAATCACTCCACGAGTGGAGGTGTGGCATGATTGCTGAGGCGGCAAACAAAGAAAGTGTATTGATCGCCATCATCGCAGCGGCAGGCGACGATGGGCTGGATCGAGTGCAACTGCAGAAGTCAGCTTTTTTGGTGGGTGAGGAGTTCGAGGGTAGATTGAAGGATTACTATCGGTTTCAACCGTATATGTATGGGCCCTTTGCGCAAGAGATCTATGCGGATGTAGAGAGATTGAGCGACGGGCCGATGATTGAGACCTTTACCAGCAACGATGGTCGCCAATTGTACCGCTTGGGCCAAGACGCCGCATCTTGGCGACAGAACTTGTCAGACGACTTGGAATCTGGCGTGAAGCGCGTTGTCAACTGGATTTCCGGAATGTCATCCTTTTATGAACTCGTGCGAGCGATCTATTACCTTTATCCTGAGCAACGCGAGAACAGCGTCCTTCCATACTCGGAAGACCTGGCGCAAGAGGAAAGCCTTATCCGTAGTCTCCGCGATATGGCAGCGGGTCGAACCCGGTCTGTCGATAAGCTGATAGCAGAATTACCGGTACAGGATTGAATTTCCGATGCAGCGCAAACCGGTAGATTCCACGCCCGAGTTTGACAATCAAGTGAAAGCGCTGTCAAAACCAAAGAAGTATCCTAAACTTCCTTCTGATCTCAAGAGTTTCAAGCAAAAGCTGTCTGTTGGCGAGATCTCGCGGAAACGCGCTCGCGATGTGGATTCGGCGCCAGTATATGGCGCGCGTGTTAAGGATAGCTCAACCGGTACGGGCAAAAGCGGTGGTTTTCGGGTGCTGTATTTTGAAGGTGAAGAAAAGTATATGCTGCTGTTCATCGATCGTCGGCGCGATCTAGACGCTTGGCCTGCAGATACGATACTGCGGATACTCAAAGAGTCAGGACTATGGCCGCCAGACGATAGGTGACCCTAGTCTATCCCCAGCCCCGCACAGCCGCGCGACCCAGGGCATTGCCGCGGCTGAGTAATCCCCTTCGCGCCCTTCCTGCCTTTGTGCTGAAAAAAACGTCGGTGACCTCGGTGGTGAGTTTAACCCGCGACCGGCGGTCAGTGTCGGCGGGCGTTATCTACGTGCCCTACGCGACCATCCACTCACCGCCCGCGCCTCAATCCCCGCTACCCTTTACCCCAGCGCGCCTTAACAACTGAATACCTCGACCCCCGCCGCCGCTCATGCCGTATCAGAAAACGGCGTTTTATGAGACAAAAAATATTTCGGATTCTCAATAAAATTCTCATAAAACGTCTCACAAACCGTCGAATCCCCGACACCGACTCGCGGCAAATTGAGCGATTTGTTGGATTCTGTGAGGGTGTTGCCAGGGGACTCACTCCTTGACGAAGCCGGCCGGCGGCTTGGGCGGCACGTCCAGGTGCGCCATAAGCCTGTCCAGCTTTTCATTGACATCGGCGAATTGTCGCTGGTATAAGTCATGGTTCGCCATGATTAACTCGCGGTTTGCCATGATTAACTCGCGGTTTGCCATGATCAAGTCATGGTTTGCTGAAACCGCTTCCGTCAAGCCCAAGAGCGCCGCTTCGTAGGTATCGATCCGGTCCAGGATGTCGTCCTGGCCGTCTCGCACGCTTTGATATTCTTTTTCAATCCGCTTCAAACGAATGTCCGTTGTCGCCATGCTGCCTCCTCGCGTCCGCATCCAGTATAATGGCGCTGTGATATGCTGTCAAAAGCGCTAGCTATCATTCTCTGTGACGGCGGTCAGTGTCTACGCGACCCTCTGTGTTGCCTCTGTGACCTCAGTGGTGAAAAAATCATAAGGCGAATCCTCCATGTCCCAAACCTCCAAACGCTCCCAAGATTTCTTCAGCGCCGAGGGCGTCAGCGGGCTCATCCGCCGCGCCTTCACCGCCGCCTCGGGCTACGAGCCCGCCGATATGACCCGCCCGCTCATCGGCATCTGCAACACCTACAGCGAGCTCAACCACTGCAACAGCCACCTCCGCGCCGTCAGCGATGCGGTCAAACGCGGCGTACTGGGCGCCGGCGGCTTCCCGCTTGAGTTCCCCACCATCTCGCTCGGCGAGATCTACCTCAGCCCGACCTCCATGCTCTGCCGCAACCTGGCGGCGATGGACACCGAAGAGATGATCCGCGGCAATCCGCTCAGCGGCGTCGTCCTGCTCACCAATTGCGACAAGACCACGCCAGCCGCGCTGATGGGCGCCGCCAGCGCCGACCTGCCGACCATCATGGTCAGCGGCGGTCCCATGCTCAACGGGCATTACCAGGGCGAGATCCTCGGCGCCTGCACCGACTGCCGCCGCTACTCGGCCGAATTCGAAGCGGGCGCAATCAGCACCGAGACCTACAAGGGCGTCGAGCGCAATCTGGTGCGCAGCGCTGGTCATTGCATGGTCATGGGCACCGCTTCGACGATGAACTCGCTGATGGAAGCGCTGGGCATGGCGCTGCCGGGCAATGGCGCGATTCCCGCCAGCGATTCGCGCCGGCTGCAACTGGCGCAGGCCGCCGGACGGCAGATCGTCGATCTGGTCGAGCGCGACATCCGCCCGTCGCAAATCTTGACCGCCGCTGCTTTCGACAACGCCATCACCTTGCTCAACGCGGTCGGCGGCAGCACCAACGCAATCGTGCATCTGCCGGCCATTGCCGGGCGCGCCGGCGTCGATCTGCCGCTCGCGCGCTTTGATGAGATCAGCCGCCGCACACCGCTCATCGCCAATATGCGCCCCAGCGGCGAATATCAGATGGAAGACCTCTTCTACGCCGGGGGCATCCCGGCCGTGCTGAAAGAACTGCTGCCGCTGCTGCATGGCGATGCCCTCACCGTGACCGGGCGCACGCTGGCGGAAAATGTCGCCGACGCCGCGGTCAGCAATAGCGATGTCATTCGCTCGCTGGACGATCCGCTGGCGCCCGAAGGCGGCTTGAGCATCCTGCGCGGCAACCTGGCGCCCGATGGCGCGGTCATCAAGCACGCCGCCGCCAGTCCTGCGCTCTGCCAGCATCGAGGTCCGGCGCTCGTCTTCACAGACGCCGATGACGTCAAGGCGCGCATTCACGATCCCGCGCTTGATGTGACGCCCGATCATGTGCTCGTGCTGCAAAACGCCGGTCCCATCGGGGGACCCGGCATGCCCGAAATCGGCAACCTGCCCATCCCGCAGAAGCTGCTGAAACAGGGAATACGCGATATGGCGCGCATCTCGGACGGGCGCATGAGCGGCACATCGTACGGGACGATCGTGCTGCATGTCGCGCCCGAAGCGGCCATCGGCGGTCCGCTCGCCCTGGTGCGCGATGGCGATGAGATTGAACTGAACGTGGCTGAGCGCCGCTTGCAGCTCCATGTTTCGGATGCGGAGTTGGCGGAGAGACGGGCGGAATGGTCAGCGCCGCCGCCAGCCTACCAGCGCGGATACGGCGAGCTCTACCTGCGCAGCGTCAATCAGGCGCCGCTGGGTTGCGATTTCGATTTCTTGCGCGGGAAAGATCCGGCTGGACCAGTCTGGCAGCCGAAGTTTTAGCGTGGGAAGAGCTGCTGTAAATCGAGCGAGAAACCGGGCAGGACTTCTCCGCCAGTCAAGCTACCGCTGCGGGTGACAAACGCGCTCGTCGGCTCGCCATCGGGTCCAATGCGCCAAACCTCGACGCTGGCCCGCTCCGGCAGGACCAGCCATACCAGTTCGGCGCCATTCGCCAGATACACCGCCGCTTTGCGCCGCAACTCGGCGTAGGTATTGCTAGGGGATTGGATCTCCACCGCCAAATCCGGCATTCGAGGGACGAACCGCGCATGACCGGCCGTTGGTACATTTTGCTTGCGGACGAAGGCGACATCTGGCGCGAGCAGCGTACTGCGGTCGGCGGCGGGGTAGTAGCCCGATTCAACGCTGCCGTCACCCAGGTCGCGCTCTTCGGCGTAATTCAAAAGGTGGCGGAAGATGTGCCCCGCAAGATTGCCATGCCTATATCCCGGCGCCATGTCCCAAAATAGCTCCCCGTCAATGAGATAGAAATGTTTGAGTTCATTCTCCGGCAACTGCGAAAGCCGCCAAACATCGTCAACGGTGTACAGCTTCTCTTGGATCGCCATCCTCGCCTCACGGAGCCCACAGTCCCATAGGATTGTATCGCAGTTTGGATAATATGGTCAATTGGCGACGGTTACGAGCGGCGCCATTTGCGCAGCGTCAACCAGGCGCCGCTGGGCTGCGATTTCGATTTCTTGCGGGGGAAAGATCCGGCTGGTCCAGTCTGGCAGCCGAAGTTTTAGTGGGGAAAGAGGCGGTCCACACTCAAAATGAAGCCAGGCAAGACGGGGTCCCCGGTCAAAGTGCCTTCCTGCCCGACAAACTCGGTCGCCGCCATATTGTCATCTGCGCCTTGGCGCCAGACCTCAACGCCGGACCGCTCGGGCAGCACGAGCCATACCAATTCTGTTCCATTCGCCAGATACACCGCCGCTTTCCGCCGCAACTCGGCGACCGTATTGCTCGGGGACGCGATCTCGACCGCGATATCGGGCATCGTCTCTACCAACTGCGTTGGATCTGTTAGCGGAACGTTCTCTTTGCGGACGAAGGCGACATCCGGCGCGAGCAGATTCCTCCGGTCATTCGCGGGATAATAGCCAGATTCAACGGTAGGTTTGCCCAGATCATGTTGCGCTGCGAATATTAGAAAGTAGTGGAAGATAAGCCCCGCAATATGTCCGTGCAGAAATCCCGGCGGCATGTCCCAAAATAGCTCCCCGTCAATGAGATAGAAATGTTTGAGTTCATTCTCCGGCAACTGCGAGAGCCGCCAAACATCGTCAACTGTGTACAGCTTTTCCTGGATCGCCATCCTCGCCTCGCGGAAGCCCTTTATCAGATAAGATTATAACGCAATTCTAGCCTTGCGATGGAAAAGATTTGGTTAGGGACAACTCTACCTGCGCAGCGTCAACCAGGCGCCGCTGGGCTGTGATTTCGATTTCTTGCGGGGGAAGGATCCGGCTGGTCCAGTCTGGCAGCCGAAGTTTTAGTGGGAATGCGGTTTCTGTCTCGCGCGTCTTTAGGGCTTGGAATCCTTGTCGGCGCCCTCGGAATGCTCGGTGTACTCGGTGGTGAAAAGAACTGGCTACCTACTCATCCAATTCCCCATCCGCCAAGCCCGCCGGCAGCGCCATTGGCTGCGCTACCGTACTTCGCAGCGCGATCCGCCGCCCCTGCGCCGCCGATTCTTCCAGCGCGCACATGATGTCGAGCACATGAAAAGCCAAGTCGCCGCTGGCACGATGGGGCCGCCCCGACTGGATCGCATAAGCCATATCGGCGACCCCCGAGCCGCGCCCGATCTCGATGGAATGCGCCAGCGGGACTTCAGCCCAGTCGCGTCTGCCGCCCTTCAAGGCGCGCACGATGCCGTCAAACACATTTGGATCGGGCAAACTGAGCGAGCCGTCTACGCCGTGAATCTCGATCCAGGGCAGATGATGCCCCCAGACGTCGAAGCTGGTGATGACCGTGGCGATGGCGCCGCTCGCGAATTCCAGCGTGCCAGCGATATGGGTGTTGACCTCAACCGGTAGCCGCGCGCCCATCAGCGCTTCGCTGGTGGCGATACGCTCAGCAAAGGTCATGCGCGCCGAAGCCGAAACTCGCGCAACCGGTCCCATCAGATGAACCAGCGCCGTCAAGTAATAGGGACCCATATCGAAGAGCGGTCCGGCGCCCTTCTGATAAAAGATGCCAGGGTTGGGATGCCAGCTTTCCGGTCCATGCGCCATGAAGAAGGCGGTGGCGGCAATTGGCGCGCCGATCAAGCCATCATCGATTGCTTTGCGCGCCGTTTGCAAGCCGCCCCCGAGGAAGGTATCGGGCGCGCAGCCCATGCGGACGCCGGATTCTTTGGCTGCCTTGATGATTCGCGCGCCATCTGCGCGGGTGACCGCCAGCGCCTTCTCGCTGTAAGCGTGTTTGCCCGCCGCGATGATCTTCAGCGAGACTTCCGCGTGCGCCGCGGGAATAGTCAAGTTGACGACGATATCGATGTCGTCACAGGCCAGCAGATCGTCGACGCTGTAGGCAGTCAAGCCGTTTTCAGCGGCGAATTCACGCGCGCGATCGGGCAGGATATCGGCGCAAGCGGTGATTTTGATCACGTCAAATGGCGCGCAGCCCTGGATGTACGCCGGCGCGATGTTGCCGGTCCCGATGAGGCCAACGTTTAATGTTTGCACAGCCGCTCCTTCGTCGAGCGACCAGATAGGTCGCCCCTTCAATGAGGTCGGGGCTACATATCCAGTTCGCCGTCGGGCAAGCCGGCCGGCGCCGCCAGCGGCTGCTCCAATGTGCTCCCGATCTCGATATGCCGTCCCTGCTCGGACGATTCTTCCAGCGCCAGCATGACGTCCAGGGCGTGAAAGGCGAGGTCGCCGCTCGCGCGATGCGGACGCCCCGACTGAATGGCGTATGCCATATCGGCGACGCCGGCGCCACGCCCGATATTGGTCGAATGCGTCAGCGGAATATCGACCCATTCATTCGTTCCGCCTTTTACCACCGATACCTCGCCGTCGAAGCGGTTGGGGTCGGGCACGCTGAGCGAACCCTCGCTGCCGTGGATCTCGATCATGGGCAGGTTGTTTCCCCAGACATCAAAGCTCATGATGGTTGTGGCGATGGCGCCGCTTTCAAATTCGAGCGTGCCGGCGACATGTGTATTCACTTCGACCGGCAGCCGCTGACCCTTAATCGCTTCAGCGGTGGCGATTCGCTCGGGGAAGGTCATCCGCGCTGCGCCGGACACGCGCGCGACCGGTCCCATCAGGTTGATCAGCGCTGTCACATAGTAGGGACCCATATCGAGCATAGGTCCGCCGCCCTCGAGGTAATAGAAGCCGGCATTGGGATGCCAGCTCTCATGACCGTGCGTGAGCCACGCAGCAGTCGCCGCGACCGGCGCGCCGATCAAGCCGTCGTCGATCGCTTTGCGCGCGGTCTGCCCGCCGCCGCCCAGAAAGGTATCGGGCGCGCAGCCGATACGGACGCCAGCCGCTTTCGCCGCCTTGATGATGGCTTCGCCATCGGCCCGTGTGACCGCCAGCGGTTTCTCGCTATAGGCGTGTTTGCCCGCCTCAATGATCTGCAGCGAGACTTTGGCGTGAGTGGCCGGCAAGGTCAAATTGACGACGATGTCGATGTCGTCACGCGCCAGCAGATCGTCGACGTTGTAGGCGGCCAACCCGTGTTCGGCGGCGAAGGCCTGCGCGCGGTCTTCGAGAATATCGGCGCAGGCGGTGACATTGATGACGTCAAAGGGCGCGCAGCCGCGGATGTAAGCCGGGGCGATATTGCCCGTCCCGATGATGCCAACGTTTAGTGTGTCCATCTAAAATCCTTTGCAGGCGCGCGGGCGACCTGATACCGCGCGTAGACACAACGGTTTGGTCGCCCTTACACCAATGCTCTGCGGCGGGCGACTTGCCCAGCCAGATCTAAGTCATAAATTCGGGGATGTTGCCACGAACGGGCGCGCTGTTGGAGACCGGCTTCGCCCAATTGATGGCGTTGGCGATGACCTTGTGCACGATCGGCATGTGATAGATGGGATAGGTCTCGTGCCCAGGGCGGAAGTAGAAAATTTTTCCCTGCCCACGCTGATAGCAGCAGCCGCTGCGGAAGACTTCGCCGCCCTCGAACCAACTGATGAAGACGAGGGTGTCGGGCGGCGGAATATCGAAGTGCTCGCCATACATCTCGGCTTCGTCGATCTCGATGTATTCGGGCAAGCCATCGCAGATCGGATGCGATGGATCGACCGTCCAGATCCGCTCCTTCTCATCGGCTTCGCGCCAGCGCAGCATGCAGCCCGTGCCCATCAGCCGGCGGAAGATCTTCGACAGATGCCCGGAATGCAGCACGATCAAGCCCATGCCGTTGAGTACGCGCTCCTGTACGCGGTCGACAATCTCATCGCAGACCTCGCCATGCGCCATGTGCCCCCACCAGGTCAGCACATCGGTGTTGTCGAGCACATCTTGCGTCAGCCCGTGCTCGGGCTCATCAAGCGTGGCGGTGCGGATATCAAATCCGTAGGGCGCGAGACCGGTCGCCAGCGCGCCATGGATGCCCTCGGGATAGACTTCAGCGATATGCTTGTCGCGTTTCTCGTGCCGGTATTCATGCCAGACGGTTACTCGTAATGGGCTCATCAGCTTCCTCTCGCCAGCGACTTTTCGAACGCTGGAGATTATGCCCGCTTCGAGGTCGATTTACAATTGAGATCTTGCAATGCGTGGCTGTTGCAACCAGGCTGGATTAAACGTCCGCGAAGCTCAGCTCTCGGTAAATCGAGCTCAGCGGAATCTCGCATTCCGGCGCCGAGATTAAAAGGTTGGCATCAAGCCCAGCGAAGGTTTCGCAACGCCACTCGTCGCCGGCGCGTTGGTGAGCTTCGATCAGCGGCTTGTCTTGCGAAATCAGAATGTAGGATTGCAGCGACTCCAGTTGCAGGTAAAGCGCTTTCTTTCTCCCGCGATCCATCTCTTCTGTGCTTGGCGATAGAATTTCGAAGATAACCGCCGGATCTTTGAAGAAGCACTGATTGAAGCGGAAATGCTCCTGCGGCATACCAGCGAACAGCATGAAGTCCGGATAGGCGAAGGTCGACTCGGGGTCGATTTGCAGGCATGTCCGGCCCCCAAGCGGGGTAAAGTCTCGCTCCTCGAACATGTGATGGAAGATAACTATCAAGTTGACGCTAATGCTGGCGTGTCGCAGGCCGGCGCCGAGCATAAGCCAGACGCGGTTGTCTATCAGTTCATTCTTGAATTCTTGCTCGCTCTCCCATTCAAGATACTCATCCGCGCTCCACAGCTTGTCGGGCGAGTATGGTTTCACAAACATTTTGCCTTCTCCCTGGCGGTTGCGCTGCTCAAGCTAAACGCGCGCCTGGATCCCCGCCATCGCCTCCAGCGCCTTGATGATGCCGTGGTTGCCTTCGGCGCCCATGCCCTGCGCTTGCAGCGTCCGATACAGGTTGAAGCAGACCGCCGTCGCGATCACCGGGATGCCCATTTCATCGGCCGCGCCCAGCACCAGGCGCAAGTCTTTCTGCTGCAAATCAATCGAAAAGCCCGGCTCCCAATAATCGCTGATGACTTGCGGACCGCGATTCGCCAGCATCCAACTGCCGGCCGCGCCACCGGTCACCGCTTGCAGCATCTTGTCCAGATCGACGCCGCCCGCCTGCGCGAAGAGCAGCGCTTCGCTCGCGGCCAGCATGTTGACGACGCAGAGTATCTGATTCGACAGCTTGACCGTCTGCCCGGCGCCGGCTTCGCCGACATGGGTGATGGTGCTGCCCATCGCCTCGAAGCAGGGCATGGCGCGGGCGACATCTGTTTCGCTCCCGCCGATCATGATGCTGAGCGTGCCATTGGCCGCGCCTTCGCTGCCGCCGCTGATTGGCGCGTCGAGCATGGCTACGCCCTTCGCTTTGAGCCGCTCGCCGATCTCGACCGTGTTGATCGGATTGATCGTGCTCATATCGATCACCAGGTCGCCGGCCGATGCGCCGTGGATGACGCCGTCCTCGCCCAGGACGACCGCCTCGACATCGGGCGTATCGCTGACGCAGATGATGATGATATCGCTTGCCTCCGCAACCGCGCTGGGGGAAGCGGCTGCGCTGGCGCCGCGTTCCACAAAGGGGGCCATGCGGCTTGCGGTGCGGTTCCAGACTGCCACATCAAAGCCGGCTTTCATCAGGTTGTCGACCATGCCGCGTCCCATGATGCCCAAGCCGATGAATCCGATTTTCTCGCTCATATTGCATGTCCTTTTTTGCTTGTGCTCATCCGAGTGTATGCGGGCAATGGTAACGCGAAAGGGGGGAGGGGTACAGGTCGAGAGCCTGGTTCAAATGTTCTATTGAGTTCGTCGGTGAATCTTACTATGCTGAGATTAGTTCTATTGCTGGCGTGTAAAAGCAAATGTCGATTTCGCGGAGGTGGACCATGCCCGAATTAGGAATAAGTGAACTGACAATAGTCGTTCAAATCATGCTCGGATTGCTCCTGCCCCTGGCTGCGCTTTACTTGATCATTCGCCAGGCAGTGCTTTCCGCCCTGCGCAAGCATCATCGCGAGCTTGATGAGGCCGGCGGCAAGAAAAAAGTGAATGCGGTGATTTGATTGATGGCGGCGGCTTGCGATAGCATACACGCATCGCCAGCGTCATCATGTCTACAGAAGAAATCCCCGTCGGACGCATTGAACTTGAACGGCGGTCTCTGCGAAGCGCAATAAACTTGTTAGGGACCATGAATCCATTGAGAAAAATCGCCGGGCGATTGAAGAACTCCGGCTGATGTTGCAGGCCATCATTGACCACTTGGATGTACCATACACGCCGCCAGCTTCCACGCCGGAAGAATAGGCAAGCCGTTCCTAATCACCCGGCGCGTAAAATCCCAACTCTCGCACCGCCTCCCAGAAGCGGTCGACGTTTCCCAGCTTGACCTCGTCGTAGCCGCGAATCATATCAGGCAGCGCCGCCAGCTTCGTGACCTGCGCGTAATTGTCCTCGTCTAGCGTCTCCAGCGCGTCGAAAACGAGCCGCCGATACTGCGCGATCAGATCCCGTTCGACGCGCCGCACGCGATCGTAGCCGAAGAGATCGAATGGCGTCCCGCGCAGGAAGCGCAACTGATGCAGCGCGCGATACACGATGTCGAAAGAGCGCCCGACCTGGATCTTGCGCTTGAGCCCGAGCGCTTTCAAAATCGGCGGCTGCAGGTGATAGCGCATCTTGGCGCGCGCGCCAAATTGCTCCTCCATCGCCGTCCTTACTTCGGGCTTCAGGCTCAAGCGCGCCACTTCGTATTCATCCTTGTACGCCATCAGCTTGAAGAGGTAGCGCGCGAAGGCTTCGCTCAAATCGGTGGAATTGGGACAGACGGCTTGTTCAGCGGCAAGTACCCGCTTCACATCATCCAGGTAGCGGCGCGCGTAGGATTCGTTTTGGTAGGCGAGGAGTTCGGGCAGGCGTACCTCGAGCAGACGCTTCAATTCGCCCTGCGCTTTCACTGAATCAATTCGCTTTTGCGCGGCTGCTGAAGGCGCTGGCGCCACTTCAACCGCGCCCGCCCGTTTCAGCGGCAGGCTTTCCAGCCAGCCTGGCTCTGCGACTGCCAGACGGCCCGCGCGAAAGGCGTGTAGATTGTCTTCAACTTTGACTCCGTTGAGTTCGATGGCGCGCTCGATGGCTTGTGCCGACATCGGCAGCGTGCCCGCTTGATAGGCGGCGCCGATGACGATCATATTCGCCATCATGTGATCGTCAAACAGCGCTTCAGCCAAGCCGATGGCATCAAAGAAGACATTTGCGCCAGCCAAGGTCTGGCGATTGATCAGCTCCAGCAGGCGATCCGCTGCCGGGTACTCGACAGTGGTATCGCGCACCATGGCGCCGGTCGGCACTTGGCTGGTGCTGACGATGGCGACGCTGCGCAGCGGATGAGCGCGGATCAAGTTCTTGGTTTCGGTCGCGGTCAGCACATCAAAGACGAGGAAGGCATCGGTCGCCGCCGCCCCGATCTTGGGCGCGATATCGATCGGATCGCCGGTGATCTTCAAATTGGAGACGACCGGTCCTCCTTTTTGGCTCAATCCGGTCTGGTCCAGCGAGCGCACATGGAAGCCATCCAAAGCCGCCGCCGTGCCCAGTACTTGATTCGAGGTGACAACGCCAGTGCCGCCAATGCCCATGAAAAGGATATTAGCCGTCCCGTTGACGCGGCGCTGCGGCTCGGCAATTTCGCGCGCCACCCGATAGCTCGACTTTGTTTCCGCGGCGCGCTTATCGTCTGGGATCACGCTCATGAAGGCGGGGCAATTGCCTTTGAGGCAGGTGTAATCTTTGTTGCAGGATGACTGATGGATCTGCGTTTTGCGGCCGAACTCGGTTTCGACCGGCTGTACGCTCAAGCAGTTCGACACTGAGCCACAATCGCCGCAGCCTTCGCAGACGGCTTCGTTGATAACGATGCGCAGCGCCGGGTCGGGCGCCAATCCCCGCCGGCGTTTGCGCCGCAGATTGGCCGCGCATTCCTGATCGTAGACGAGCGCGGTGACACCGGGACTATCGCGCAGGAGCAGTTGCGCTTCGTCCATCCGGTCGCGCTCCCAGACTTCCGCCCCCGGCGCCCAGGACGCGTCGGCTGGATAGGTATCCGGATCGGCTGAGACGACAATCGTCTTCGATACCCCTTCCGCGTAAAGCAGGTGCGTCAGCTCCGGCACGGGCATCAAGCCGTCAGCCTCTTGTCCGCCAGTCATCGCCACCGCCGAGTTGTAAAGGATCTTATAGGTCATCTTGGTACCGGCGGCAGTCGCCTGTCGGATCGAAAGGGAACCGCTGTGGGCGAAGGTGCCATCGCCGATGTTTTGGAAGATGTGATCGATATCGGTGAAGGTTTCGGCGCCGACCCAATTGGCGCCCTCGCCGCCCATCTGCGTGACGCCAGCCGTTTCACGGTCCATGAGGATCGCCAGCGTATGGCAGCCTATCCCGGCCGCCGCCATTGAGCCTTCCGGCACTTTGGTCGAGCGATTATGCGGGCAGCCCGAGCAGAAATAAGGCGAGCGCGCCACAACGGGAATCGTGCCCAGGTCTGGCGCTCGGTTGATCTCGCGCAGCCGGCGCTCTAGCAGGGGCGCATCGACGCGTCCAATCAAGCGCCGCGCCAATATGCGCGCGATCTCATCGGCGTCGAGCTCATTATCGGCTTTAACCAGCTTATCGCCGTTTTCGTCCTTCTTGCCGACAATGCGCGGATGGTTGCTGCCGCCGTAAAGCGCTTCCTTGCAAAATGTCTCGATGAAGGAGCGCTTCTCTTCGATTACCAGAATTTCTTCCAAGCCGGTGGCGAACTCGCGCACGATAGCGGGCTCGAGTGGAAAAATCATACCGAGTTTCAGCAGGCGGATGCCGGCGCGCCCCAGCGCATCGTCATCTAAGCCGACCTCGAGCAAGGCGCTGCGCAGGTCGTACCAGGTTTTGCCGGCCGCGATGATGCCCAGCCAGGCATCGGCTGTGGGAACGGCGATCTCGTTGATGCGATTCGCCCGCGCGAAAGCCAGCGCCGCGTCAAGCCGCGCGTCATGGATTTCTTGCTCTTGCTGCAAGCTGTATGGCGCCAGCAAGTCCGGGTTTTGCCGGGGCCGCCAGCGCCGCCCGTGCAGCCTGAATTCGGGCTCGATGATACGGACACGGTCGGCGCCAACTTCGACGCTGCTGTATTCATCGGCGACATCGGTGACGATCTTGAAGCCAACCCAAAGACCGCTGAAGCGCGACAAAGCGAAACCCAGCAAACCCAGATCGAGGATCTCCTGCGCGCTCCCCGGATACAGAATTGGCATCAGCGCATCGTAAAGGGCGACTTCCGAGTGCGAGGGGATGGTGGACGATTTGCAAGAAGGGTCGTCGCCGGCCAGCGCCAGCACACCGCCGTGCTCGCCGACGCCGGCCAGGTTGGCGTGCTTGAAGGCATCGCCGCTGCGGTCGACGCCGGGTCCCTTCCCGTACCAGATGCCGCAGACGCCGTCGTATTTGGGACCGGGCAGCAGATTAACTGTCTGGCTGCCCATGATGGCAGTGGCGGCGAGCTCTTCATTGACCGCCGGCACGAAGCGAATGTGATGCTCTTTGAGCAGGTTGGGAATGCGCTCCAGCACGAAATCCAGCGCGCCTAGGGGCGAGCCGCGATAACCGGTGATCAAGCTGGCGGTATGCAATCCGCGCGCTTTATCTGCCCGATGCTGATCCATTGGCAGACGCGCCAAGGCTTGCGTCCCGCTCATGATGACGGTTCCCCTCGCGGCGGTATAGCGATCTTCCAGCGTGAAGTCCGCGAGTTTTGGCATTGAAGGCTGCGTTTCGGGCAGAGCTTGTTTCTCTAGCATAGCTATCCTGACTGCCGCGGATTCTGTTACTTCCTTTATAACAGATTACGCGGAGGATGGCATAGTTGTCCGCAGATTGGCTACTTATGCCCTTGCTAAGCGGGAACAATGCGCGGGCGAGCCACCCGCTAGCCCAGACAGAAAATCGTTTGATTCGTAGCTAAATCGCCGTCAGCCAGGCGCTGGTCGCCAGGATCGAGATAGCGAGAACCGCGATCAGGATGGCAAGGCGCCGCTCGCGCCGCTGCAATCGCCGCCATTCATCGGCATCACCGATCCCTTGTTCGCGCAGCAGGCTGGTTCGTTCCAGCGCTGGCGCCACCCCAAATTGCAGGACCAAGCCGCAAAGCGCCATCGCGATGATCAAAATGTGCTTGAGCAGCAGCGCTTGGCTCCAACGATTGCTGAAGCGCAGCATTCCCTCATAATTTGGATCGGTCGACATCTGCAGGAGACCGGTGACGATAAGGACCGCCAGCGCCAGATTGCCCAGGTTCATGAAGCGCTTGCGCAGGCGCGTGAGAATCCGAAAGAGGGCGGGCTGCTCCGCCAGCGCCCGATTCAGCTCGGGCACGACGAGGAAGGTAATCAGCAGGATGCCGCCGATCCAAATTACCGTGGCGGCGATGTGGAAAAATAAGCTGAGGGCCAGCGCCGCTTCCGACATGGATTCACCCCCTGCCCGTCCGGCCAAAAGCTAGTATCAGTAGGGGCGTTTCGCGGAAACGCCCGCTTTCGTATGCGCGGAATAGCGGGCGAGCCAAGGCTCGCCCCTACAGGTCGCCCTTGGGGGAATCCCCCTCACGCAGCCAGGCTTCGTATTCCTTCCGCGCTTCGTCGTTCAAGGGATAATACTTGTCCAGGCGACCGCCTTCTTCCAGCTTCATGCGGGAGAAAACTTCCCATTCCGCTTTTGCCGAAGCCACCTGCGCCATTTCTTCGGCGAGCGCGGCAGGCACGACCACGGCGCCGTCATCATCGGCTACGATGATATCGCCGGGTACGACGAAACAGTTGGCGCAAGCGATCGGAACATTCACCGCATGGGGGAAGATATCAGTTTGCGTGTGGAAATTCGGTGTCACGCCGCGCAGCCACAAGCCCAGGTCGAGGTCTTGCACTTCGGGGAAATCGCGGATGCAGCCGTCAATGACTACGCCTTCGCCGCCTTGCGCTTGGAATGAGGTCAGCATCATCTCGCCGAAGACGCCGCTGCTCATGCTGCCGCGCGCATCGACGACGATGATATCGCCCGGTTGGCAAGCCATGATGGCGCGGCGATGCAATTCGCGCTCGGGCGCGGCGGCGTATTCATCGCCCCAATGCAGATCTTCGCGCTTGGGCATGAATTGAAGCGTCACCGCTTGCCCGCAGGCGGCTGCGCCCGGATTGAAGGTGGTCAAGCCGACCAGATGCGGATTGCGGATGCCGGCCTGCTTGGACAGCGCGCCGGCGATTGTCGCTGTGCCGATCTCGCGCAGCTTGTTCAGCGTCGCTTGTTCGATGCGATTGAATTCGGGGAGATCTATCATATTACCCTTTCAGACTGTTATCCGGTACGTCAATCGGCGATTATACCATCTTGATCGCATGAAACGATGACGCTGGCGGTCACATATCAGGGCAATCGCATCAAAATTAGTCTAAAAGAGAAGTGAGAAAGTCTCAGTCATCAGATAATCGATCAAAACATCTTGGAGAGCAATCTGATGACTGACAACCCGATACCTTGTATCCGTGAATGCTTTGGCAATATACC
>JAJECX010000022.1 GCA_022821805.1 Anaerolineae bacterium | reverse complement strand
ATCAAGCTGCTGCCAGATGATCTGATCAAACAGCAGTTGGGCTTCATCTATCCGCAGGGCTCGGAGCTGGTTGAGCCCTTCAACATGGCGCTGGCCGCTATGCGCGAAGATGGCGCGCTTGCCGCGATCAACGCCAAATGGTTGGGCGACAGCTAATTGGCAACACGCAACGTCAGGGCACAATTGTGGGACAGAGTTCGCTCTGTCCCATTTTGCATTTGACGCTCAATCCAAACTGAGGATCCCGAATGTCGTCGCGGCAATCCGAACCGGATCTGGAACAGGTCATCGCTGAATCACGCGGTCGGGCGATGCGGCTGGCTCGATTCTATACGATGCCATATTGGATCATTTTTCTGGTGATTCTCGGGGTCCTGCTGGCGATCAGCATCATCACCGACAAGGTTTACTCGAACATCTTCAAGCAGTTGATGGAAGGCGTCAGCATGACGCTCTTCGTCAGCATGGCGTCGTATTTGACTGCGCTGTCCATCGCGGTCATCGTCGGCATTGTGCGCTCGAATCCGCCGGCGGCGCCGCAATCGCGCGAGTCAAGGCGCAAGGGAATCATGCGCATTCTGCGCATCGGCGCCTACAACATCTGCACGGTATATGTAAGCGTTATGCGCGGCATTCCGATCCTGGTTGTTCTGCTGGTCACCGGTTTTATCGTCGTGCCGGCGCTGCGCGACCTGATTAACAGCACCGTCGTGGAAGGTGTCCGCGACCTGGCGGACAATCCCGAAATCCCTGATCTGATTTGGCGCGGCAGCTCGGCCGGCACCGCCATTGTGGCGCTGGCGATCACCTACGGCGCCTATATGTCGGAAACGGTGCGCGCCGGCATTCAGTCGATACCTAAGGGTCAGTTTGAAGCGGCCTACTCGGTAGGCATGACCTACTGGCAGACGATGCGCTCGGTGGTTTTGCCGCAAGCCTTTCGCAATGTGCTGCCGCCGCTCGGCAACGACTTTGTGGCGATGATCAAAGATTCTTCGCTGCTCGCTTTCCTCGGCATTCGCGATATCACGCAAATCGCCAAGACAACTTCGGGTCGCTCGTTTCGTTACGTCGAGACCTATGCCGTGGTCGCCTATATGTATTTGACCTTGGTTATTCTGGCGACGACCTTGGTCAATCTGATAGAGGATACTGTCAACATCGAGCGCGAAACGCCGCGCTTGATACAGCGTCTGGGTTTACTGGTCCCCGGCAAGAAAAAGCGCGAGCCGATTGTCGAGAGCTTCGATTAGGCCGTTACTCATCCGAATAGAAGCCGACTTTGTTGCCTTCCGTATCCCGCACCCAGCCGACGAAGCCACCGCCGGCGTTTTCGCCCAGCGCCGTCTTGGGCAGCAGCACTTCGCCGCCAGCTTCCGGCACGCGCGCTAATGCCGCGTCCAAGTCTCCAGTGATCGTGAAATAGACCATAGTCCCTTCGGCAGAAGGCGTGTAACCGTATTGCGGATTGTGAACCAGGCAGCCGCCGACCTGTCCGTCATGGGGAAATACGCCGAGCATGCTGCCCATCGTCTCGCGCATATCATTGACGAACAATTCTGTGCCGATGACCGCCTCGTAGAACTTGCGCGCGCGCTCAAAGTCGGCCACCGGTACCTCGAACCAATTGATTACGGACATCTTCATCTCCTTCATTTGTGGGATGTTTCAGCTGGGCTTATAGCAGATCGAGATGGCCTATTATGCAGGCGCAATTGGGGAAACGGGCTTGCAGAATTAAGGGTCCGCGTCTATCGGTCCCCGCTTTGCGCCAGCCGGTCATCGTCTTCGGGCGCAGCCGCAAGCGCATCGACGTCATTTTCGAAATCGGTCGATAATCTTTGGCGCTGATTCCGCTCGTCAAGCGCACGACCAGCGTCTTCATCGGCTTCCGCGAGCGCTTCCTGAAAGTCATCGTTGAGGCGCTGGTTGTAAAACTGCACTTCGTCCATCGCGTCGATGGTGTCTTGCAGCTTATCGATCTCATCCTTGATTTCGATGCTCAGTCGTTGGCCCCTGGTGCTGCCGGTGTCTTTGGTGCCGAGCAGCGACATTTGGGCATAAACCGTGCCCAGAGCCGACAAGGTGCTCTCCAGGTGAATCTCGGCGCGCTTGATTGTGCGGGCGCTCGCCTCCAAGCTCATCAATTGCTTCTGCAGCAATTCCAACTGCTGCAGGCGATCGCGGCGCGTCTGTTCGTTTGTGTCATTCTTGATTAAGCGTTCCACTTCGGCGATCTTGCGCGGCACTTGCTGCAAGTCACGGGCGGCAAGGTCGTTGTCTTCAAAGTAGTCGACGCGGTTCGCCAGGTTGTACATATGGGCGATCCAGTCGTTTATGTCGCTGATGAGGGTGCGTTTCCGCGTGCGCATGGCGCCGCGCGCGGCATCCGCCAGTTTGAGCATGTTGCGGCGATATTCAAATGCGTCGCGCAGTCGCTCGCGCGAGACGCGGTTGCGAATGTTTCTTAAGTCATATTCGCGTTCAAAGTCCTCAGCCAGCGCCTGCTCGGTCGCTTCCGGATCGGCCAGCGTGGATGCGACCAGCACAGTCTGCGTCAAGCCGCCAAGCACGAGCCAGAACCAGGGCTGCCATTCGATAAAAGACAGACTGACATTGGGCACGAATAGAAAGAGTATGAGCGTGACCATGAGGGTGACAAGCGTTTCCCAACGCAGCAGAGCGTTCGCAAGCAATGTGCCGAAAACCTTCTGCCGCGCTTCGCTGTTCACTGTCATGATGCCGATTTACCCATTTGTCGTTCTGTTTACGCGGGCGCTGTTACCGTTGCAACCACCGCGCAACCAGGTCAAATGCAAGGACCGCCGCCGCCCCCACATCGCGATTGCGCCTAAGGCACAGATCCGTTTAGTCCGCGCCCAGCAAACGCTGCCGGCGCTCTTCCAACTGCAACTCGACCTGTCCGATGCCAACCGTATCCTCAATATGGTCGGACAGTTTGCGGCTGGCCAGCTCGGCGCGGGCGTCTTCTTGGTCGATCTGCGAATAGATGGAATCGAGCAGGCCGTCGATCTCCTGGTCGCCCGAGGTATCGAGTTTGTCCATGCTCTTCAGGGTCTTGGTCATCACCTTCTTGGTTTCCGCCAGTTCAAGCAGCGAACGCATCTTTTCGCGTTCCTGCTTGATGGTGGTCAAACGCCCATCCAGCTTGAGGCGCATATTCAACATGCCCTGATATTGCTCTTCCTGCGATTGCCACTGCTCGAAATATTCCTGCGCCAGTTCTTGTTTCGTATTCAGCTCGGCTTGCGCCGCCGCCGCCAGGTCGTCTTTGCCGCGCAGGATCAACGTGTCGATGTCACGATCAAGCTTGTCCGACTGATTGGAGAATTCTTCGTATTTGCGTTTTAGGGTGCGCACCGAACCGCCGACAGTCGCCGCCGAATCTTCGAGCGCTTCCAGGTTGCGCTCAACCTGTCGGATGTATTCATCCATGACCTTTAGCGAATTGGTCTCCAGCGCACGGTCGATCATGCCGTGCAGGTTGGCGCTAAAAAGTGTTTGGACCTTCTGTAAAATCGATGGCATGTTCGGTTATTCCCCTTATAGAGCTAGACTTCGCGCGCCGCAGATTGCAGCCAGTATAGCATAGGTCAAAATGGAATTTCAGAATCAGTTCTATGTCAATTACTTGAGTTTACGAAGGATTTACGCGCGGGTTGCGCTCGCTGTTCACTTGGCGCCCGCCTGGCGCTCTATCGCCAGGAGATCGGAGAGGATTGCGGCGCCGGTCTCAAGTTTGCCGGCGCCGGCGCCAATCAATGTGATGTCTCCCATGAGGTCAGTCTCCAGCGTGATGGCGTTGGTCGATCCGCCAACGCTCGCCAGTGGATCGTCAAGCGGCAGGCGCGTCGCCCTTACTTGACCGCCATCTGGCGCCGCGCGGGCGATCAACTTGTATCGTTGACCTGCCGCTTTGGCATCGGCGATATCGGCGGCGCTGATATTCGTGATGCCGCTGACATCCAAATCAGCCAGCGCCAGCTCGCTGCCGAAGAGCGCATTAGCCAGAATCAGGACCTTGCCCGCCGCGTCCCAGCCCTCGACATCGCCGGCGGGATCGGTCTCGGCATATCCCAGCGCCTGCGCCTGCATCAGGGCGTCATGGTATGACATGCCGCTTTCCATTTGCGTTAGGATGTAATTGGTCGTGCCATTGAGGATGCCGCGCGCCGAGCGTATTTCGCAGCCGGCCAGCGCGTCTTCCGCCAAGTGCATGGTTGGCGTTCCCGCCATCACCGTCGCTTCATAACGCATGAGCAGCCCCTTGGCGCGCGCCTTCGCCTGCAGACCGGCATAGCCCAGGGCGACCGGTCCCTTATTGGCGAGCGCCAGATGCATGCCCGCTTCGAGCGCCTGATGGCAATAGTCCAGCGCCGGCTGCGCCGTTTCCAGATTGGTCGGGCTCGCCTCAACCAGCACATCAGCCTCGCCGAGCGCGATCATTTCGGCGACCGTCATGCCGCGCCGCAAGCCCGGCTGATCAGGAAAATCGGCGAAGCTGCCGCCTTCCGCCGCTCGCAGCAGCGCCGTGATGTCAAGCCCATTCGGCAGATACAGACTGCCCTTGCGGGCTGTTGCCACGCCGATGATTTCCGCGGCGAAATTGTGTTCGCGCTTTAGCTCGGCAGCCTTGTCTCGCAAGATCTCAGCCAATCCCTGACCGACGACGCCGAAGCCGATGAGAAGCAGTTTCATATCGTGAGCCGATCGCTGATGAACCGATAACGCGCGTTATGATACTCGCGCAGATGCCGAGGGGAATAGTCCCTTTGCTGCATGATGACGCAATTGAATTGGCAGGGATGCCGCTTTATCCACCGCTTGCGAGCCCTTCGACGGCGGCAAGCGCCTTGTCCACGCTTTCCTGCGGTCGCACGCCGATTTGCTGGTCGACTAGAATGCCATGCTCGTCGATGACCCAGTACGAGCGCGTCGCCGATATCGGAAGCTTGATGATCAAGAGGTTGAATCCCCAGGCGTCCCATGCATCCAACATCTGGTGATCAGGGTCGGACAGCAGATCGTACGGCAAGCCCTTGCGACGCTTCCAGGCGGCTAGAACATCGACGCTGTCCGAGCTGACGCCGAGGACGACAGCCTCATGCGATTCAATCTGCGGGAAGACATCGCGGAAGGAGCAGGCTTGATTGTTGCAGCCCATGGTATTGGCTTTGGGGAAGGCGAAGATGATCACGCGCCGACCGCGATAATCGCTGAGGCGAACTGTCACGCCATCTTGATTCTGGAGTTCGAAATCGGGCGCCGCTTCTCCGACGATGGGCATATAGAATACTCCAAACTTGCTGCCAGCCGATATCTTCAGTATATCACCATGGAAGGCAGTCGCTTCGGAAAAGGGGTTTCAGTCGGGAGATCGCCTCAATAGCTGGCGATCCCGTGTGCGGCATCTTCTTCGCGGGCGACGCGCTGACCTTCGGCGATATCGACGCGGCTAAGCAGGTAGCCGCCGAACAGGAAGAGCAGAATCAAGCTGAGAATTGCGGGACGGCTGCTGCCGAGCGCGATACCGGCGAAAGCGAAGATCAGCGGTCCCAGGATTGAGGCGAATTTCTCCATGATGCTGTAAAAGCCGAAGAATTCGCCGCTCTTCAACGTCGGACACAAGCTGGCGTATAGACTGCGGCTCAGCGCTTGACTGCCGCCTTGCACCATCGCCACCATTAGCGCGAGCATCCAGAATTCTACCGTGGCGTTGAGGACGAAACCCCAGCAGGCGACGATGCTATAGACGAATAGCGAAAGCAAGATACTGCGGCGCGTATCCAGCCAATTCGACAATCCTACGAATTGCGAGCGAAGCAGCCGCGCCGCCAGGAGCGCGATCAACTCAAAAGCGACGATGATCAGCGCAATGGCCGGCAGGCTGCTCTGGCGAGCTGGCGGCAGCGTCTCGACTTGCGACACGGCGATGACAGTGCCTTTGGCGCCTGCCGCATCACCCGAAACATTGATGATCTCAAACAGATGCTGCCCGGCTTCAGCGATTTCGACCGTTTCGGTTTCTCCGTAGCGGATGGTTTCGCTGAAGGTGTCGATCATAATTGGCGCGCCATCCTCGGAAATCAGCGGCGCGCCGTCCAGACGGAACCCAATCAGGCCCCCATCGGGCGACCGGCGAATGGTCAACTTAAGATTTCGTCCGTTGAAAGCGAATGACAGGGCGCCCGCCGGATCGTCAGTTTGATAATAAGCGAGATCATCCGGTCTGCCCCTGAGCATCGTCGTCAGACTGCCCATGAAGCCTTCGCCGACAAGTTCATCGCCGCTTACGATTATCTCAGTCCAGTTGCCCGTTTTGCCAAAGGCGTCGCCCCCGACCAGATAGACCCCCTCGCCCAGGAATTCACTTTGGCTGACGTAGGGATCGGGCTGAGCGCCGCTGACATCGGCCGGCAGCGCTCTCGCCAGCGCCAAGCCGAGAATCGGCAGCGCAATCGCATTGATCAAGATGAATGCCAGGTAGAATGGCGCGCGGTCGTCATTGTGCGCGGGCAGCCGACCGAAGATGATGCTGAAGGGGATGCCGGCGAATTGCACCATCAAGATCGCCAGCACCAACTCTTCCAGCCCGAATCCGAGCTCGGCGCCATAAATTGCCGCCACCGCGATGATCGTGCCGATGGCATCGTTGTAGATTAGGAAAGCAACCAGATACTTAAATAGTTCGCGGTATTTCTTGATATTGCCGAAGGTGTCGCGCAGCCGCCTGATGCTGACGCCGAGGACGGTTTGGCCGCGCTTGAGGGTCGCGGTTACCGCTGGCGGTTCGGGGACATGCCGCAGAATCGGCAGCGAGAATAGCAGCCACCAGATGGCGACGCTGAGGAAGGAGAGGCGAATGCCGGCATTTTCGAAAACGCTGTCCGGGATGAAGAAAAACATTGCCACGTTGATCGCCAGCAGAATGCCGCCGCCCAGATATCCCAGCGCGTAACCGCGTGATGAGACCCAATCGCGGTCTTCTTTGCGCGCGACATGGGGCAGCAAGGCATCGTAGAAGATGATTGAGCCGCCGAAACCGATCCGCCCCAGGACGAAGAACAGCGAAGCCAGCAGCCAATCGCCAGTGCTGACCAGCACAAGCAAGCCCGTGCCCAATACGCCGCCGCCGATGAAGACCGCCAGGAAGCGCTTTTTGCTGCGCATGACATCGGAAACTGTGCCGAGAATTGGCGAAAGAATCGCCAGAATGAAGAGCGAGAAGCTGATGGTCAGCGACCAGTAAGCGGTCGCCGTCGCTTCGCTGGGCAGCGCGCTGCCGGCCACCGTGCTGTAATAGATGGGCAGCAGGCTGGCGAGGATCGTGGTCGCGAACGCGGAATTTGCCCAGTCGTACATCGCCCAGGCTCTGATGCGCCTTCTGTATGTCGCTTGCTCCGAACTTTGACCTTCCGCCATCGTTCGTCACCTTTCATTCGGTGGGGCGTCTGCATACAAAGATACATCGAAACTGAACGCTCGGCATATTGTCGGCGTCGAGGATTTACCGTCCAATGGGCCGAAACCAGCACCATGTCCTCAATTTGTATTTGCCTGATGCTATTGTATACTGACTCGCTAACAAGGCCGTCGCAAGTCACTTTGCGATTGGCGCCTACGATGATGGCTGAGAGGCCCTCTGGCTTCCCATGCGCATTACTTCCAGCGGCGGACTCCGAAAGTTCTTCGACCCCGGGCTGATGCTAGCTGTCGTCTTTACGTTCGTGGTTGCCAGGCCAATCTGGGGGGCTGCGGGCGTAGGCTATGGCGGTGACAAGAACGTTCATGCCTTTCGCGCAGCTGAAATGCGCCGCAGTTGGGAGCAAGGTGAATACTTTCCCTCATGGGCGGAAACCACCTACTGGGGCTATGGCTCGCCAGTATTCCATTTCTGCGGAACTTTGATTTACCATATCACCAGTGCCGCCCAGCTTATATTCAACCTTAACGTCATTCAGGCGATCCGTTGGCTGATGCTGCTTTCAGTCATGCTGGCTGGCGTGGGCATGTATTTATTCTGTCGGCGGCGCAGCGGCGAGCTGGGAGCGCTGATTGGCGGGCTTATTTACGTCAACAGCCCCTATTTCTTGCTCATCAATGCCGGCTGGCGCAGCAGTCTCCAAGATCTCTTCATCCAGTCGCTCTTCCCGCTGTTGCTCTGGCGCATAGACGCGATGCGTGACGCCCCGACCGCGCGTAACTTCCTGCTCGTTGTACTGATCGAGGTCGCGCTATTCAATACGCACCAATCCGCGCCGTTATTCATTGGCATCGCCTGCGCCTGGCTGGGTTTCGAGGGGCTTGTCCAGCGCATAAACCGCGAAGCCAGCCAACTTGGTTTCCGCGGCGGAGCCTGGGCGGCCCTGGCTATGCTGCTTGGCCTGCTCCTTGCCGCCAGCTTTTGGTTTCCCGTCCTGTTTGAACGAGATACGGTGATGCACGGTCGTCTTCTTGCGGATCAAGGCCTTGGGCAGTTGAGGAGCCTGGAAGAACTTCTCAAGATACCGCAGAACTTCTACACGATTGAGCGCCCCCTCCAAGAGGAAACCCTTCACATCGGCATTGCGCAATGGACCTTCGCCCTAGCGGGCGCAGCCGGTTCGCTGGCTCTTTATGTTCGCGGTAATCGCAGTCGTCATCCGAATGCCTTCCTCGCGGCGCTATTCTTCTTTGGGCTGGCGCTGGCGCTTATTGTCCTGTTTCAGCCTTGGACCCGTTCCCTATGGCTAACGTTTAGCCCGCTGCGCTATGCGCAATTCCCGATGCGTCTCCTGGCTCCGATTGCCGTTTGCTGCGCCTATTTGTCGAGTCTAAACGGTCTCTGGCTGGGGCGGCTGCCGGGCAGAGCGCAGCTGCCAGCTGCGGCGGTGGCTGTTGCGGCTGTGGTCGTCGCTGGCTTTGCCATTTCGCGCACGATGATCTTGAGTAACGAGGAGTCGGACTTTTCAGCCAAGCGCCTGCTGACTACAGTCAACGTTAGCACAACCGCTTTTGACGAGTTTTTCCCCACCACCGCCAGCATGGACGTCGACAAAACTCGCCTGCTGGCGGATTACGCCGATGGCTACCCGATTGACAAATTCGACCGCGAAAGCCTGCCGCCCGGCGCGTCGGCGACGCTTCTGCACAATGGACCCGAAGCCCATACCTGGCTCGTCAGCGCTGCGACTCCCTTTGAAGCGACTATATTGAATTATTGGTGGCATGGCTGGGCGGCGACGGTCGATGGCCGCCCCATGCCGATCGCGCCGACGACAGATTTAGGCTTGATAAGCGTCTCTCTGCCCGCCGGCGACTATACCTTGCGCGTCTTTTTGGGGTCGACGCCAGCGCGCGACCTCGGCTTGTGGATTACTGCCCTGGCTCTCATTGCGAGCTTAACGCTGGCATGGCGCGTGCGTCGCTTGGGCATCGCGCCGCGGCCCTACGCAAGCCCCCTGCCCATTACGATTATTGAATTCCTCGGCGCATTGCTTGGCGGCGCAATCATCGCTATCTGCTTCTACATTGTCTTTTTCTAGTAACTTGCGCTTTTCACCGGCGGGCGACTTTAAAGCGGCCTTTACACGCTTGCGCTAGACGAGCCTAATATCCGCCCTCAGGATCGGGATAAGCGTGTCCGCCGCCATAACTGAATGATGGGGTGGGCGTCGCCCGCGGCGGCAGCGGCGCACTGTAGTCGATGGGCAGGGAACTTATCACCGACTTCGTTTCCAAAGTGAAGAGCGCCATCCAACCGATGTCCCCATTGGCATTGACCTGCACCCAGGGGCTGTACGGGCTGCGCGCGAGCAGCTTTAGTCTCATGCCGAAGGGGAGGGTACGTTTGACGCGAAAGGCCGTATCGGGCGCTTCGCGCAGGTTGCCGCCGGCCGGGACGTTGACCGCGGCAAGGTCGGCAAAGGCGCCGTAGCGCTGCGGCGGCGCGGGCGTCTCATCGTAGACCGGTCCGATTTTGCCCAGGTTGCGCGCCAGCAATTCAGCGCTCATCCAGCCGGTTTCGCCATTGCCCAATCGAATATGCAGCCATTTGCTATCGCTGCTGATACCGAGTACGCTCATCGTTTCGCCGGCCGGCACCTGAAACAGCAGTCGCGAATCGATATCGGGCGCCACGCGCATATTCACGCCGCCCTGCGTCTGCGCGTAACCGGGTTGCGGTATCGGCAGGGGACGATCGAAAAGCGTCACCGGCAGGTGACGGATTTGTTCATATGACAAGTGTTCTGGCTTGCCCGGCAATTGCTCTGGCTTGGTCCAATCACGATCCTGGTAGCGCATATCCAACTGCTGGCCAACATTGAGGACAACGGAATTCCCGTATGCCACCAGCAGGATCTGTCCTTCAATGGCGATAAACTGGGTCATATCCCCCTGCGTCATGACGACCAGCGATCCGTTGATTTCCGCGGCAACCCCATTGATGTTGACGATGGCGCTGCTTCCATAGACGCTCTGTACCACCAAGGTGCCCATCTTTGGCGCCGTGGCGCAGTCGGACGGCATCGAGCCCGTCTCTACGATGAAAGAGCGCCATTTCGGACTCCCGCTTTCTGGCGATGACCGATTATGGATTCGCACATCGCCTATCAAGAGCGCGTCCATCAGTAGCGCTTCTTCCAGCCGCAGCCATACCAATCCGCCACCGCGATTGTCCGCCAGAGACGCGCTGTGGAGGCTGTCGATCCGGGCGGCTTCGATTACCGCGCCTGGCGCATCAAGTGCGACGGAGCTCGGTTCGATGGAAGGCGGAAAACCGCCGCTGCAGAAGTAGCCGTCAGCTGCCGCCAGACAATGGTCGCTCGCGGCAGCGTAAAGCCGCTCCAGCCTGTCTTTGCATGTGGCCGCTTCGAGCGCCATGGTCTCATTTTGCTCCACGTCGATGTCCGTTGCCGTCGGCTTGTAACGCGCGATAGTCGGCACCAAAGTCCGTACCGCCGTCGGAGTCATGTACACGATATTCGGCGTCGACGAATTGGCGTCTTTGCGCCGCAGCGGCGCCGCTTCGTCAACTGAACAAGCGGTCGACAGGAAGGCAAAAAGCAAGACCCAAACGAATTGAGCATTCATGTCAAGATGGTGGGTCCCTCCGCCACGTCCAGCTTCTGCCGCTTGTCAGCGTGCCAGGGACGAGACGACAATGGATAGAAACGCGCCAGCACGGCGATCGAGTCTTGGTGACGCCGTCTAGGCCGGTGGCTCGTTCAGCCGCTCGCCAGAAATTTCAGCGCCTTTTCGATGCTTTTTTTGGGGCTGATTTTGAGTTGCTCGTCCAGCACGATGCCATCTTCGCCGATGATCCAGTGCGAACGAATGACGCCCATGTATTTCTTGCCATACATTGATCTTTCGCCCCAAGCCTGCCAAGCTTCCAGCACCTGATGCTCTGGATCAGACAGCAGGTCATATTGCAGATTCTCGTCGTCGATCCACTTCGCCAGCGCTTCCGGCTCGTCAGGACTTAGTCCGAGGACGACGGCCTCCGCGGTCTCAATCTGCGCGAAGTTGTCGCGGAATCCGCAAGCCTGCACCGTGCAGCCCGATGTCCCGGCTTTGGGATAGGCGAAGAGCAGAACTTTTTTGCCGCGATAATCGCTCAGCTTGACCGTCTCGCCGCGCTGGTTCCGCAGTTCAAAATCGGGCGCCATATCTCCGATAGCTGGCATGGTTTTGTCCTTTCCTAAATTGACTCCGAGTTTCTTTCGCCAATACATTGCAGTTCATTGGCTAGCGATTGTAACCTATCGCGCGCGCCGATGGCATGGCGGACAACAGGGCTTAGATGCCAATGCCAATCTCTCGCCGCGCCTGCTCAATGCCCAGCCACATAGTGGCGGTCGCCTGCGCCGGCATCGACAAGTGAAGATCGGGCGGGAAATTTGCCAGGAAATATTCGTCGCTATCGATTGGCGCCATGACAACGCTGCCACCGAGCGTCTCTGCCGCAGTCTGCATGGGCATGTCGCTGTCTTTCGCCGTGATGCGAGCGTACCATTCCGGGTCGTGAATCAGGAGCAAGGCGCTGATTTCCGGGCGTAGCGTCAGCAAGTTGAGAATGATGCCAGTGACAAGTAGACGCGCTTTCCCACGCTCCATCATAAGCAGCAAGTATCGCAGTGCCGTGTGATCATAGAAATAGTCCCAGCGCCTTGGGCGGCGCGCTTCCGGCAATCCAAAGATCTCCTCCAGCACCTCGCGCAAAATCTGATGCTTGACGCTCCATTCGCGCCGATCGGCGAAGTCCGCCGTTGTCGGCTCGAACATCATGGCCGGCAGCACATGGTACATATTGCTGTCTAAGGCGGTCGCTTCCGATCTCTTGGCCAGGATCGCCCGATAGACGTCGCCATCGTTGAACACGGTAAGGGCGCCGATGCCGATGGCGGCGCTGCGACCATCGCCGCGAAGAAGCGCGACTGCTGGCGGAACCTGCCGGTGATAAGCTGCGCGTGTTGGCGCGCGCATCAAGCCGGTCTCAGCCGCGGCTCGTGATTCGCGCTCCAAAGCGGCGCAGGTCGCCAGCATGTCATAGTAGCAGCCAATCTGCCCTCGAAGCCGCAGCGGATTCTCGCGGATCTGCCTCATGGTGAAGGTGGCGCCGTTGTAGATCCCTTTTTTGCTGTTCTGCAAGTCATGCAGGTAGCTGTAATCGTAGACGGCAAAATCGCGTGACTCGGCGACGGGGCGCCAAGGATCAAGCAGACTGTCGACATCGCGCATCTGTGACTCTGACGGATAAAACACCGTCACCGGATGTTCAATGCCGTGGCGAGCGAAGGGCTGGCATTGATACAGGCGCCGCAAGTAGTCGGTCAGTTTCTTGTACATGCGATTGTTCAGGGGCATAGGTTAATGGAACGTCTAAGATGCTAATTGTATTAACTTGAATCGCGCGTTATCTTTTTCGGAATTGTGGAAAAACGGCAAGAGACACTTAGCCGGTAGATGTCAGATTTCTGCAAACTAAAACTGTCAAATGGGGCAGGAACTAAAGTTGAGCAAACTGATCATTCACCTTGTGTTCTGGATTTGTTTGAGCATATTTCTGCCCGTATTGCCAATTGGACTGGGTATTCTTATTGCAATACTACAACAAGCCGATGTGTCAATTTTCAACCTGCTAGATGGCATAGAGTTGCTTCTCATATCTTTGGGTCTTGTCACTGCAACTGGCATTGATCTATCACAATCAACAATTGATTGGTCAACACACATTTTACTTTACTTCTTTATCAGACTAGCGCTTGTTTTGCTTGGAATTGGAAACTTAATCCTTCTCACGTTGATCTACGTGGATGTTAGAGTTGCAGACTTGAGATTTGTCACCGAAACCAAGTTTGCATTTGTGGGGGTGTTAGCGGTGTCGATAAGTCTGGTTACGATTGCATTGCAACTATATCTGGGTTATATTCGTTATATGAGGAGAACGGAGGAAACAACATCATGAGTGCCGAAGTCCTCAATGCGCTATCAGTGTTTTTTGCGCTTCTGCTATTGGGTTCAATTGTTCTGAGCGCGTATCTTATCTATGACATAAAGAGCGGCAACTATCGCAAGTTTCTTTCGTCTGAAAGAAAACACACTGATCTAGCAGACAAGGTACCGGAAATTCGCACCAAGAACCTCGGAGAGGAGGCATGACTAGAGCTGGAAATACCAATATCTTATTCAGACAATGAAGAAATAGACCTGTGCTAGTTTCGGCTTCTCGGTCGACGGCAGTTGCCATTCCCCAGGCAGTTTGCCAAGATACAAATATGGAGCGAGCTTGCTACTGATTGTGCAGGACTAGCCGCGGCTCTCAGCCAGGCGTCCGGCAAGCCACATCGCGCCATCGGCCGCGGCGCCCAGCGCCACGAGAACAAACATTAAGCCCAGGACTATGTTCGCGCCATTGGGCACACGATGCCAGATCTCGCCCAGACTGCCCAACTGCGCCAGCAGCAATCCCCAATCGCCAAAAGCTGTATAGCCAAAAAACAGCGCGTATGACCAATCTCCCGCGCCGGGCGCATCCCGGCCTATTGTCTGGACAATGACGAGGGCGCCAGCCAGCGAGGCGACCAGTTGCGCGGCTACCACCAAGATCTGGATGATCGCAGCGTAGACCCGCTCTTTCACGGCGACCGAAACGAGAATGCCCAGGGCGGAGACCGTTGCGATTGCGGCGAGGGGAAGCAGCATATTAGCCAGAACAGCCAGGGCGATGAGCAGCAAATCCAGGCGCCATGGTAACGGCGGCGTCGCCCGCGCGCCCAGCATCGCCGCGTAGAGACCGCCGAAAGCCGTCAAATCGTAAACGATACCTGCCGCCAGGAACAGACGAATGAGGAGTATCAAAAGAATGGGCGCGCGCAGGCGAAAGAGAATGCCCACCCAACGCGCCCGCAAGGCGACGCCAGCGCCGAATTCGGTCACGCGCAGATGATCCCAGGTCTTGCGGCTGCGCTCGCCGCCGACCGCAGCCGCGCCATGCGCAAATGCCACAACTAGCGTGATCGCTTGCAGGACCAGCGTTGGATAGTAAATGCTCCGCCAGAAAACGCCGGTGATATTTGCGGCGCTTTGCGGGCTGCGCATGGCAGCGGCATAGAGCAGCGCCGAGCCGCCAATCAGGAGTGACAGCAACAGAAGCTGCAGGTTCAGCCCTATGCGGCTGCCGCTGCCTCTGGCTTGTGCAAGCTCGTACTGCAACAGGGGATGATTGGGCTGCGCCCATTCCGGCAGCAGCCAGTTCATAAGTCTATGCATCGGGAATCATCAACTCGCCGATCGTCGACTCAAGCCGCTGCAATTCATCTTGGCAATCTTCGCTCGCCAGTCGTATTGTCTGATTGGCGCGGAGGTAGTGTATATACGCTTGCGGAAACCGCGCCAGCCGCAGCTGCTCGCGCGCCGCCGCCGCGTAAATGCCCAATTGCAGGCGAAATCGCCTGGCATGCCTGGCAATGTCGCCAGCGGCAACTGTGCTCGTCTTGTAGTCGATGATCACCCACTCGCCGTCGCCTCGCTGGAGCAAGACATCAATGACCCCGTGAATCACGCGCTTTTCGGTACGAAACAGAAAGGGCAGCTCGGTGTAAACCGAACGCCCAGCGGCGCGCGCGCTCTTTATCCAACCAAAAAGCTCGCTCTCTCCGTACAGTCGGACAAGGTCGCGTATTTCTCGCAGCGCGCGGCGCAGTTCCGCCGGCTCGGTAAGACCGCGCTCCCAAGCGATGGACCGAACCATCTTGTTGTCATCATTATCGACATCGGCGCCGAAATCCGTGAATTGCAGGATCTCGTGGACAATCTGGCCGATTAATCTTCGGGATGGACGGCGGATCTGAAGCGATCCTTCGTCCTCAGCGTTGGCTGCGCCCGTCACCACGCTGCGTTGGAAGCGGCGAGCGTGAGCGCTTCGCTGGCGCGCGTTCTCGCCAAAACGGGAGCCGCCCAGATCTTCGAGTTGCGTAACGGAAAAATGCGTCGGTTGCGCAGCGCTGGCTTCCGGGAGTGGCTTCAGCAATGGCGGCGCGAGAGGCGGGTGAACTTCCGCATCTACCGCTGCGTCCCAAGGGGGCTCGGCGCGGCTGGAGAAGGGACGGAAGAGTCTCTGCTCTGACGGCGCGCGCGGCATCCGTAGACGTAGGTCGTGTCCGGCGAAATCTGCCAATTGCTCCGGCTCTTGCGTGACTTCGCTGATACCCAAAGCCGGCAGCAGCAGTTTCAGCCAGCCGCGGCCTGCCCATTTGCCGTCTTTGTCTTGCTTGGCGGCGCCGCTGATCAGCAGATAATCTTGCGCCCGCGTCGCCGCCACATAGAGCAGCCGCCTACGCTCAGCCGCCTCTTTTAGCGCCAGCAGCTTCAGACTCCGGCGATGGGCGAAACCGCTCTCATACGCGTTGCTTTCCGCGCTGTATATGCTGCAGCTGAGCCCGTGCCTCGGATCGGCGTGCACGGTTGGCGCGCCCCTGTTGCCGCGCTCCCAGGACGCGTCAGCCAGGATGACAAGCGGGAATTCCAACCCCTTGCTCGCGTGCGCGGTCATCAGCCGAACGGCGTTCCCCGGCTCCAGCGCCGCTTCGCCTTCGCGCGCCTCTCGAGCCGAAAGGTCGACCAGATAGCGAGTGAACTTGCCCAATGTGATCCGGCCGCTGTCTTCCGCCAATTGCAGCAGTTTTTCGACGTTGCCGCGCAAGCGATCGCCGCCTGGCAATCCGGTCAAGATGACCAAATAGTTGGTGAGCGCCAGGGCGCGCCGCAGCAATTCCGAGATCGTCGCTTTTCCCGCCAGTCGGCGCAGATCCTGCAAGGTGCAGAGGGCGTGTCGTATAAGGGGCAGATCCGCATCGGTGACAGCGGGCGCACTGTTTTCCGCGGCAGCATGCAGCGCTTGCCAAAGGGGCAGCGGCTGGCGTGGTTCTGCGCCTTCATCGCAAATCAGACGGAGGGCGAATAGAAGGTCGTCGCTGAAGGCGAACATTGGCGAGCGCAGCGCCGTCGCCAGGGACAAGTCATCAGCCGGATTATGCAGGAAGCGCAGCAAATCAAGCATGTCCCAGATTTCCTGCCGTTCGAAATAACCGCGCCCGGCAATGGTGAGAAAGGGGATGTCCTGCGCCTTGAGGGCGTCTTCGTAAAGCGTCACGTTCGTCATCGACTGAAACAGAATCGCGACGTCGTGAAAAGCCATCTTTCGATGCTTGCCTAACTCCTTGTCGAAGACCGGGCGCTGCTCCGCGATCATCTCCCCTATGCGCTTCGCGATCTCATAGGCTTCCCAGCGGCGCATGCCTTCCGCCGGACTGCGCAGTCGGAAACCCACGCGGCCGATGGAATTGTCGTCTTCATCACTTCGCGCGTCCGCATTATCAAGTTGGTCCCGCTGCAGCAACTGCGCTTCAATCGCCGGCAGGGCGGGCGGTTTGTCGCGGAAGGCAGACATCGGCTTATCGAATTCGACTTCGTAGTCCTTCACCGGGCTCGATTCGTCGCGCGCGAAAATTTTGGCGAACAACTTGTTGAACTGCTCGACGAGCGGCTTGTGACTGCGAAATGATTGCGAAAGCGGCAACTCCTCGCCTGAATCGCGAGTGGCGATCTTATTGCGTGCGCAGTTGAATGCGCTGATGTCGGCGCCGCGAAATTGATAGATGCTTTGCTTGGGATCGCCGACGACAAAGAGCGAGCCGCGTCGTTCCAGGTCCGCCAGCGACTGAATGATCTCCCATTGCGCGGCGTTGGTATCTTGAAACTCATCGACCAGCAGATGCTTGAATTCGGCGTTTCGATACCGTTCACGCACCTGATCATCCTGCAGCAGTTCCGCGGTCAGCCGCTCCAGATCATCGAAATCGAGTTGCGCATTCTCCTGCTTGCACCGACGATAACTCGCTCGCGCCTGCTGCAAAAGCTGATACCAAAGCGGCAGCATCTCCGCAGTCGCCCGATCTAATTCAGCAGGCGCGTCTCCACATTCCTTAAGCGATTCCTTGATTCGACCTCGCAGTTCGCGAAGCGAATCAGCCGCCTCTTTTTTCGCGTCGCCGCCGCCCCAATTTGCCGCCGAGCCTTTATTGCCGACGGCGCCCTTGTCGTAACAGTCCCCCATCAATTGCGCGATTGTCTTGGCGTCTTCCACAGCGCTGATTTGATTCAGGTAGCGTTGATACTGCGCGACTAACTCGGCGAGCTTGTCTTCTTCCGGCGCCGGTCCCGCGGACGCAAGCTCCGCCAGCCCGGCGCTTTTGAGCAGCCGGTCGCGCGTCTCCAGCACATCTTCCGACCACTGCGCGCGCCATAGACAAAGCAATTCTTCCGGATCATCGGGCACGGGCGGGCATTCAGCGTTGACGAGGCTCATTTGTCTCAGCGCGTTTTCAATACGAAAGGCGTCATAATGCGCGAAGAGCGTGGAAAGCGGCTTTTCGATCGTCGCCAGTACATCGTCAGCGATATCATCCAGCAGCATGGCCGATTCGTTCTCGTCCAGCACTTCAAACTTGGGATCAATCCCCGCCTGCGCCGCGTTGGCGCGCAAGATGGAAGCGCATAAGCCATGGATCGTGTCGATGCGCGCGCTGTCCAGCTGCGAGAGATGCCGCGTCCACTGAGCGCCGGCATCTTCCGCCGCCAGCCGCTCCAACTCAACCCGCAGTCGATTGCGCATCTCGAAAGCCGCTTCGCGCGTGAAGGTGATCGCCACCAGCGAGTTGATGCGCCAGTCGGGGTTGTCTTTCAGCAGTCGCAGGTAGCGTTCGACCAGCACGCGTGTCTTGCCGGAGCCGGCGCCCGCCACCACGATCAGGTTTACATCGCTATGGATGGCATCGCGCTGTTCATGGGTCGGCTGCATGTTGGTCATCCCGGTTCGCCGCTTACGTCCGCCGGCAATTGCTTATAGCGGCTGGTGACGCGCATGCGGCATAAGTGGGAGTACTCGCAGTAGCGCGCGCACTTGCCATTTTCGAGCTCAGTCGCGCGAACGGGGAACTGTCCATGGCGACCTTGCTTCACGTTGCGCGCCAGATGCAGCCGCGCTGTTTCCAACGCTGCCTGGTCGTCTTCGTTGTCGGCGGCGTAGACACCGCTCGCCTTCAGATTTCGCAAATGCCAGAAAAAGCCGCCTGCAAGCCTTGGCTCGCCAGGCAAGTTCCGTTCCGCCCACTCCATCGCCAGCGCGTAGACAAGCATTTGAAAATCGCGCCCGATTTCCATTTGGCGCCGGCTGATGGCGCCGCTTCCCAGCTTGTAGTCAACCAGGACCAGTTCGTCATCGGCCCAATCGACGCGATCAATGAATCCGGAAACGCGCAACGCCGGCATTTCGCCAGGCATCTCAATCAGCGCTTCGTCGAAGTATCGCTCCAACATTCTCACTTGCCGCGATTGCCCGAATCTCGACACGGGACTTTCAGCCGAGAAGTCCAGTTTTACCAGGGCGGCCAAGCGGCTGCGCAGCAGCTTCGCCCTTTCTTCCCAGGTGGCGCTCGCGAGAAAGCCGTAATCTTGTGGCGCGTCAGCAAGCAAGGCAGCCGCCTGCTCGTCGAAAATAGACAAAGCCGCTTCCTCGTTGCTTTCATCAATGTCTAGCTGCTTTATTCTAATTCGGCGGTAGGCCGCTTCGAGGATGTGGTGACTCAGCAAACCCAGCTGCCGGGCGTCGATACCGGCTTCCGGCTCCTCGAATTTCTCCAGCTTCAACAAGCGCTTGGCGAAATAGCGGAAGCCGCAAAGCCCATAGTCGTTTAATTCCGTCGCGCTCCAGACATGGTCGCTGCCCAACGCATCGGCAGCTACGCCCAGCAGATGCGGGCGCGTCAGGATGCCGCTGTAGCGGTCGAAGGGCGTGCACCGCGAAAGACGCCGGCGTTCGACGCCGCGCCCGTCCACTATGCGCTGCCACGGTTCTGTGTATGCAGGCTGCCGCTGCATCCAGGCTTTCGTCCGCAGCGCCGATTCACGCGAGCGCGGGTCGCCGCTGCCTTGGCGCGCCGCAATCGCCAGCAAGAGCTCCGCGTCGCTAGCGGCATGCTCCGGCGGAATGACCGAGCCGACGGCGCGGCTCTCAATGGAGAGTTCTGGAATGACGCTCCTCACTGCGCGCCATAAATGACTTTCGTTCCAAACTTTGCCCGCTTGAAAGGTCGGGCGGCTCAGCGTCAGGCTGTCTTGCGGCAGGCTGATCAGCTCGTAGAACAAGCCTTGATCGTCAGCGCGTTCGCTCTTTGTCTCCAGCGGGACGCCGCGCCTGCGCATTTCCTCGCGCTCGGAATCAAAGTAAAGCGGGTCCTCCGGGATTTCGGCGGGAAAGACGCCTTCCGCGAGACCAAGTACGTAAACATGGCGATGGCGCAGGCTCCGCGCCTCCGTTGCGGTCGTAACCAGAACATGGCTCTTCCGCGAGCGATCGAAGGGTTCTATCGCGGCGCTTTCCAGCGCATGTTTCAGGTCGGACCGGAAGCGCTGCCAATCCACTGCCCCCGCCGCGCCAAAAGTTGCGCGCAGCGCATCGTCGCTCGCCGATAGTTCACTGAGTATGCGCTTCAAACTATGCAGCGCCATGATGTCGCGGCGAACGATCTCCGGGCTTTCGTCGGTAGCCTGAACAGCGCGCTCGATGAGATGCAGCGAATAGGCGCGTTCATCTTCCGGGCGGCCGGGGTCGTAATCTTCGGAATGTGGATCGTCCCCGAGTAATGTCTCGAGCCAATTCAGATAGCCTTGGATGTTCGCCTTCTCGGGGGGCGTAATCCCGCTGAAGAAGGCGCTCAGGCGCGTGATTAACTCCTCTCGTTGCTCAGCGGCAAGTTCGGTTCGATGGTTTTCTTCGCGGTCATCATGCTGTGCCGCGCTGGCAAGCCGGACGATTTCCAGCCAAGCGGCCGCATCGCCACCAAGGAATTGCCGCTCCAGGCTCAACTTGTCCAGCACGTCGACGAGCTCAGTGTCGAGTCCCGCGTCGATATAAGGCGAGCGCAGCGCGTCAAGCAGATCGCGCCGGCGAAAACGCGGCGCCAGCCCCAGCAGCTCGATCAGTAGGGCGATCACTGGCGTCCGGTGAAGCGACCGCTCATAGTGCAGCAGAAGCGGCAGCTCGTATTCATCGCGGCCCGATTCGAAATAGCCGGCGTAACGATCCCAATCGCGGACCGCGACCAATATGTCTTCCGCTTGAACGCCGTCCAGCAGTTGTCGCCTGATCTTTCGAAGCGCGCTCTTCACTTCTTCAGCCGGGTTCGGCATTTCAATTAATTGAATGGCTTCGCCACTCGACTCAAATCGACTGTTGCCGAAGATGCGCTGGCACAGCCGCTCAAGATCCGCGTGTCGATCGCCTGAACGCGCGTCGCTGGTTTCAATTGCCAGGTCAAGCTGAGCGTCGGCGAATGCTCGCTGCAGCCTCTTGCGAGCCAGGACGCTGCGGCGAGGAAGCGCTTCGCTATGCCCGTCCGGGGGCGCCGTTAAAGTAATGTGGACCTTGGAAATCGAATGTGACAGCGCCGCCAGCATCTGCGCCTGCACCAGCGTAAACTGGTCGTAGCCGTCGACCAAGAGCAAATCGACCCGGCTCGCGATTTCGCGCCGCTTGCGCGTTACCGCCAGCGCCAGCCAGCCCTCGCCCTCTATATCGACCAGCTCGTTCTGGCGGAGCAACTCTTGATAGCGCCCGTAGATCGTAGCCAACTCTCTGTCTTTTTCGCTCCGCGCCGCGGCTGCAAAATCAACGACATCGACGCTCGCTTGCTTGAGTTCATCAATGAATTCACCCAATATCGCGACGAAACCGCGCGTCGTGGCGATCCTGTGAAAATAAGTCAATTCACCTTGCGCCAGCATTTCAGCTAGAAGGCGGCGCAGCAGGAACAGACGTGTCAAGGGTTTGAGGCGGCGGACGGGCTGCCGGGCGATTTTGAGCAGCCGCGCGTTCAGCGAATAAAAGTTGAAGAACTCGATGTTGAAATAAGTGGAATCCTGTTCGTCCTGGTCAATCAGCCGCTGCCGGAAACTCAATTGCTGACGCCGGGTCGCCAGCAGCGCCCATATCGTTGGCAAGGCATTGGGCGGCGATTCCATAGTTTCCCGCAGCCGATTTAGCACAATTGATGTCTTGTCCGCCCCAACTGGCGACAGGTGCAAGATGTGAGGCAAGGCATTCTCCTAGTGATAGAGCAGGTTCACGACTTGCTGGACTGTCCCCGCGTCCAGACGGTCATCCGCGAAATAACTGTCCTGAAGGTCACGAATCAAGCCGCGGGCGCGCACGACGGGAATGGCCGGCGCCTGCAATTTGAGCTGAAGATCGGGCGCTTCCCGCGTAAAGACCACGGCGGCGTATACCGGCGCAGCCGCCAGTTGATAATCCTGTAAGTACTCCTTCAACTTCATCGCGTCAGCCACCGCATCGCGCGTGGGGTTCCAGCTCATGGGATGCCACTTGCCATTGCGTCCGCGCCGCAGCCAATCCCCGCCCACATTGTAATACTCGCCTTTGCGTTTTGTGATTCGCAGCACCAGGACGCCGTGTTTGCTGACCAGCGCCGCGTCAATATAGCCGAGCGACCGCTCGCTGATATTGCGTATGAATACGAACTGGCGATCAAGCTGCTGCGCGAGCAATTCACCGAGTTGCCATGCCAGCGCGTTATCCGTCTTCCAGCTGACAGCGCGCAGCGCCATCAGCATCGAAACGAATGAGACGCCCATGCCGACCGAAAGCAGCCCTTTGCGCGTCAGATCGTAAATGGCAAAACCGCGATTGAAAGGGACGACGAGACTGAACACATGCAAGCTAATGCCAGCAACGGCCAGCGCCGCGCCAATCAGGAAGACGACAGCGGCGGCGATCAGGAAGTCGCGCGAGCGTCTGTTCAAGCGGTGGGTTGGCGCCACATTCTTCATCTAAGGCAGACGACCTTTCTGCTTGCGTCACCCTTTTTCTATGATGATAGCCCATCTGTTATGTCATGCAATCTGCGCCGCCATCGGTTCGCGGACCTACACGACTTTAACTATAATCGTGTATTAATGCGGCAGAAGTTGTCGCCTCTGTTCGAGTATAGTGAAGCCTTAATGGTAGACGGAATTAGGCGCCGATAAGACCGTGATGAACGAAGCGCCACGCCAAACGCATGGCGAAGCGAATGCCGACCTGAATGACGTTCACCGCTTTGGCGCGGCGAGCGAATCGCTGTTTCGCCGTCTGTATCGCGGGTTGAGCCGACGCCGGCAGCTAGAAGATGAACTGCGGCGCCAAAGGCAGATCGCGCAGCGCCATACAGCCGAAAGCGCGACATTGCGCCGCCGCTTTGAACGGCTCGAAAGCGACGACCGGCAGCGCCGCAGCGATTTGGATCGCCTGACCAAGGTCTTAAGCAGCCTCGATGAAGGCATCATCGTTCAAGATACGAATGGCAAGGTGACGATGATGAATCGGGCGGCGCAGGATATGCTCGGCGGCAAGCGCGCCTTCTGGGATAGCGCGCTCGGCACCTTGTTTGAGCAGTATCGCGATGTGCAAGACGCCGCGTCCGAGCTAACGCCCTTGGGCGAATCGGAAGAGCTGCCCCTGAACGACCGCTTGGCGCGGGCGCAGCTGATCGCCATCGGCGACGAAGCGAACCGGCGCATCGGCACGGTGATCATCCTGCGCGATGTGACCTATGACGCCCTGGCGGAACGGCTGAAAGATGGCTTCGTCGCCCATATCGGGCGCGACATGGAACGGCCTCTCGGCGTCATCCGGCTGGCAGGCGAATTGCTAAGCGGACAGCCGGAAGACGCCGATGTCAATCAACTGCTGCTGGATAAACTGCTGCGAAACGTCGATATCCTCGATCAACTTGCGCTGGAGTTGCTCGACATCTCGCGGCTGCAAGCGGGCGCCTTTGATGTCAAGCGCGAAAGTGTTCGTGTCGAAAACGTAATCTGGTCGGTGGTCAATGGCATGGATGTCGAGGTGAAAAGTCGTGGCATTGATCTGTTGGTGATGGCGCGCGACTTGAGCGCCGTAGAAATCCGCGGCGACGATACGCGCCTGCAATGGGCGCTGGGACATTTGATCGGCAATGGCGCGATCTACAGCCGTGAAGGCGGCTATGTGGCGGTGGCTGCTCGCGTCGAGCTTCGCAATGCCAAGAGTTACGCCCTGATCAGCGTCAGCGATAATGGCATGGGCATCAGCCCTGATGACCTGCCGCATATATTTGAGCGCTTTTATCGGGGTCGGTCGATTCAGGCGGGCGAAACTGTGCCGGGCTTGGGTCAGGGCTTGTACGTCGCGCGCGCCATCTGCCAGGTGCATGGCGGCTTTCTTGACGTGCGGAGCAGGCCAAATATCGGCAGCATCTTCACGATGGGCATTCCCCTGCATGTGGAAGCCGCCGGCGCGGCTTAGCCAGCTGACCGGGAGCTGGGAACCGCCAATGTGGTAGACTGCTATAGACCCGGTCCGCAAAGAATCGCTGGCGTTTGGACCAATGCCCTACTTGATCGACGGTCACAATCTTATCGCTCGTCTGCCGGGCATCCGCCTCGATGATCCAGATGACGAAGCCAAGCTGGTCAACAAGCTGAAGTCCTTCGTTGCCGGCGGTGGCAATAAATGCAGTGTAGTTTTCGACGGCGGAATCCCCGGCGGGCAATCCGCGATGTCGAACAACGCGGTGAAGGTCACATTTGCCGCCGCCGAGCGCAGCAACGCCGACTCCATCATCAAACGGCGGATTCGGCGCGCGTCTGACGCCAAATACTGGATTGTAGTAACTTCGGATCAAGACGTGCTCAACTTCGCCCGCAGCCGCGGCCTGCGGACGATGACCGCAAGCGAGTTTGCGCGTCTCCTGCGCTCGACTGGCGGAGATCAGCGTGATCTCGGTGAAGAGATTGATCCCAAGATCCCTGACGATGATCTAGATCACTGGCTTCGTGAATTTGGCGCTAATGGCGAAGACGAATAGAATGGCGAGGCAGACGAGCGCGCCTGCGATTCATTGTCGATGGCGGCTATGCCAAGCGTATGGTCAGCGGCAGATTTCGCCTTTACGGCGGCGCTCAATCTGGAGTATGATGACTGAGCATTCGGGGCGTGGCGCAGCCCGGTAGCGCGCACGGTTTGGGTCCGTGAGGTCCCCGGTTCGAATCCGGGCGCCCCGACTGGCGCAGTATTGCCAAAGCGCGGGTATGGTGTAACGGTAGCACTCCACCCTTCCAAGGTGTCAGTACGGGTTCGAATCCCGTTACCCGCTTAAAGGCGCAAGGCGGTCGCGCTGCGCTGAAAATTGTGCGGGTCCATAGCTCAATGGTCAGAGCAGTCGGCTCATAACCGATTGGTTCCAGGTTCGAGTCCTGGTGGACCCAAAGTAAGTGGCGACCTTGTCGCTGGCCGACCGCCACTTTGCGAAGTTTTTCCAAGCTTCCAACGGAAGAGGTCAGCGTAGGTCACCGGACCATCCTCAATGAATGTAGATTTCGCGCGGAAGTTAATTGAGCATTTCTGCTGGGAAGATGAGCGCGTCTGGACGCTCGCAATCGTCCCGCTGTCCGATGAGCAATTCGCACGGGAAGTCGGATTCGGGCTCGGCTCCATTCAGCGCGAATGCGCCCACATTGTGGATATCGAGCGGATCTCTTTGGCGCGCCTTCGCGGCGAGTCTTTGTCGCCAGCGCGCATGAGCCAGCTCAACCGCGGGGCAATTCGCGCTCAGTGGCCTGAAATACACGCTGCGTGGTCTGAATTTACGGAGGAGCTGGACGCTGATCTGCTCTTGTCGGATTGTCAGTTTGCTGATGGTGAAGGCGCGGTCGCGCTAAAAGCCTGGCAGCTGATTTTCGATGTCGTCTACCAAGGCACAGCCCATCGCTCCGATATCATGCGCATGGTGGCGGAAGTTCATGAGCCGCCCGCATTTGATCTGAGCTTGATGCAATTTCTTAGCGGGGTGTTCTGCCAATGAACGCCACAATGGTTCGATCGCTGTTTGCCTATCAGATGCAAGAAGATCGCCGTCTTTGGGACGAGGCGATCATGGCGCTGCCGGAACCAGCTTTCAAGGTTGATACCGGTTATTCTTGGAGGACTTTGCAGGCGGAGTGCGTACACGTCGTTGATGTGATGCACCGCAGCCTGCAACGCGTTCACGGCATCAAGTCGACGACCGCGGTAGTCACGATCGACGATCCTGCGCGCGCGCAGATTCGGGAGATTTGGGATGCTGTGGAAGCGCAATGGCAAGCCTACATTTCCGCTCTCGATGACCAGACTTTCCAGCGCGAGATCGAAATCATCTACCGCGAAACGGCGATGAGGACGCCCGTCTGGCAGACGATCTTCCATTTCTTCAATCACAACACGCTGCATCGAGCCGAGATGAGGCAGATGGTTGCGGCGCTGGGCGGCGCTGCGCACCCCGATTCGCCTTTCATCGACCACTGTCTCGAAAGCTCCCGCTAAAGCTTCACTTCCGGGCGGGATTGCTTGTCTGTGCAGCTCGGCAGTTTCGCGGTTGGAACAACGGCGAAGGCTCGTAGCTCGCGTCAATTCCAACGCCGATGCGACTTGATCCGGTCGTAAGCCGACATCACTTCCTTGAAGCGCTTCTCCGCCTCGTCTTTTTCGTGCTCGCTGACATCCGGATGATAGCGGCGCGCCAGGTTGCGAAAGGCTTCTTTCACCGCTTCCTGCCCGGCGCCAACTTCAATCTCCAGCGCCAGGTAAGCGGCGCTGATTGGCTCAGCCGAGTCAGTTTCCGCTGGGCGAGTAGCCTTGGTGCGATAGTGGAATCGCTGTTGCGCGCGTTCCTCGCTGATGCGGCGTTTGAAGTTGGAGGAGGCAATATCGCCGATATACCAACTGCCGCGGATATTCGTCTGATATTCGCGCCGGCGCACCGATACGGCGTCAAAGGGAAAATCGACCGTATGCCATACGATGAATTCATTGCGCTGGGTCGTCTCTTCAATATTGACTTGGATCAAGCGGACCCCATTTTCATCGGTGACAAAGGCGTAAATCGCGCCCCGGTTCATCACTCGCAAGTCATCCTGCCATCCGCGCAGGCGGCCGCAATAGCCGTCAGCGGGCAGCAGCGAGGCGTCAATGAGGAAGAGCGAACCGATGCTGGCATTCGTATTCTGTTTGAGAATGGCTTTGATCAAGCGAGGCGCAGGCTCTTTATCAAAGGTATATACGTAGAGACGGCTGTTCATCCAGGTCTCGACCACGATGTCAGGTTCGTAGCGGCGCGATGTGAGCGTGCTTTCGGCGGCGGCGCTGGCGAAACGAACATCCTGGATTTCACAAAATCGCGCTTTGATCTGTCCGGCGACGCTTGGCGGCATGGGATTTCTCAAGCTTCTGACTCAATGGCGCCATCTTACGGCGTGAACTGGCGCTTTGTCAATTCGAGTGATTCAATGGCGCTGCAAGGCTTTCCCCTTGCGGAAAAGGGGATTCTTGCGATACAATCAACGCAAATCGGGCCGTTAGCTCAACTGGCAGAGCGCCTCGTTGACGTCGAGGAGGTTACAGGTTCGAGTCCTGTACAGCCCACAGATGCGCGATCGCACCGACAGCGATGTCGGTGTTTTGTTTCTGTTTTTTGACATCCTGACTCGGTCTAAGTACACTTCAAGTATCCGAGATTCCAACGTAGCGAGGAGGTCGAATATCACATCTTATACGCGCGTATCGTGTACAGAAAATTGCAATGTTGAAAGGACTTTGATATGAGCAGCAAGTTAAGCAGACGCGAGTTCCTCAAGGCGACCGCCAGCGCGGGCACAGTAGCGTTCGCCGCAGCCAGCAATATCAGCCATTTGCCGGTATTGGGGCAGGGCGACTATCAGGGCGATTTCGTCATCCTGAGCGCCAGCAACGCCGAACAGCACCAATACCTCATCGACGGTATTGAAGCGAACTTCCCCGGTGTAAAGGTTGAATGGCGCGGTCTGACCAGCGAACGCTATACTGAACTCTTCGCGGCAGCGGAAATCGCTGGCGATCAGATCGATATCATGGATCTAAATGGACAGGACCTGAGGCGCTACGCCGTTGGCGGCCGTTTGAAGAATTTGTCCGATGTCGATTATCTGGATCGTTTCCGGCCGGTTGGACTCGAGACCTACACAATCGGTGGCAAGCTGTGGGCGATTCCCAACGGCGGCATTAGCGGTTTCCCCTTCTTTTTTAACAGAAAGGCGCTGGACGCCGTAGGATATGAAGGCGATCCCGAGACCTATGACGAGATCAAGGATCTAGCGCCTGAATTAAAAGCGGCGGGTTATGCGCCCTTTACCCATTCCGGGCAGAATATCTACCTTTGGCCGATTTGGCAATTTTGGGCTTACGCCCAGACTTCTGGCAACCGGCCGCTTGATGGCACCTTCAATGTGCTGACGGGACAAGCCAAATTCACCGATCCGGATCATCTGGCGGGCTTGGAGATCCTGCACCAGTATACTGTCGACGGCATGTTCGCGGACGCCGTCAACAGTCTTGATGTTGCCGCCGCGCAGCTCTCGTTGACGCAAGGGACGGCAGCGTTCTGGTATCACCACAGCAGCTTCGTCGGTGTATACCGTGGCGGCGAGTATCCTGATCTGGATCTGTCCTTCGTCAATCCGCTGCGCTCGGTGGACGACGAGAGCGTACGGCGTCAACTGCCGGGCGGCACGGGCTGGGCGACGGGCATCTACTCGCGGATTGACCCATCGCGCGAAGCGATCGCCCATGCGATTCTCGACTACATGACTACGGATGAATTGGTTGCGGAGCGCAATGCCCTAAGCGCCGATGCCGTATCCACGAATGTCAATATCGATCCCAGCGACGATCCGCTGGCAATCCGCTACGGCGAGATTTCCGCTTCGGAACAGTTCACTTATCTGGATTGGTATTGGCCGCCAGAAATCACGCGAGCCTACCAGGAACAGCAGCAAGCGATCGTCGCCGGCATGGCCAGCCCAAGCGATGCGGCGGAAGCGATCCAGGAAGTCATGGATGAGCTCTTTGAAGACGGCTACGAGTTCGAAGTGTAAGTTTCCCGGAAAGTCCGCGAGGGGCGTCCGTTCGCTGGCGGATGCCCTTTGCTTCCACACACCGCTTCTGAGGAGCGCTCTTGGCTTCACAGTCTCTGAGCGGCAAAGCAAGGCATCAGCATAGGCGTATCGCACGGCTGGATCCGTATTTGTGGATCCTGCCTGCCGTGCTAGTCTACGGCATATTCAAGCTTGTCCCGCTTGCGTCCGGCTTGTATATGGCGCTTTTGCGCTGGGACGGCATTGAAGACCCCCGCTTCATAGGACTGCGCAATTTCCAGAGAATTCTGAAGGACGACCTGACCATTCATGTGCTGCTGAACAATGTCGAATATGCGGTCGGTACGGTGATCGGCAAGATCGTGTTATCGCTGTTTTTGGCGATTATGCTCAATCAGGCTTTGCGCGGTCGAACCTTTTACCGCACCAGTCTGTTTATGCCGGTGGTGATGTCTTTCGTTGTGATCGGCATTCTGTGGCGCTGGCTGTTCAACGCCGAATTCGGCTTGATCAATACCTTGCTGGGAAGCCTGGGGCTTAGTGTTCTGGCGCAGGACTGGCTCGGTGATACCGATATCGCCCTGCGTTCACTGATGCTTGTGGATATTTGGAAGTGGTATGGCTTCCACATGGTGATTTTTTTAGCTGGCTTGCAGTCGATTCCGAGCGAATTGTACGAAGCGGCGAAGATCGATGGCGCATCCGTGTGGCAGCAATTCCTTTACGTTACCCTGCCGATGCTGCAACCGGTGATGATAGTCAATGTCACGCTATCTTTGATGGGCGCCTTCAACGTCTTCGACATTCCTTACGTAATGACGGAAGGCGGGCCAGCCAATTCGACCAATGTCATGGCTCTGCACATTTACTTGCGCGGATTCAAATTCTATCGTTTCGGCTTCTCCGCCGCGCTGTCGTATGTTCTGCTGGTTATTGTCACCTTGGTTGCCGCCATTCAGCTAAGACTGATGGCGCGCGCGGACAACATCGAATAGCGGATTCTCGTCGATGGAATCTAGGTACAAGCCAGACACTAGCCCACAGCCAACAGGCATTCATTGGCGTCCGTACATGGTGATGACCTTCAACCATGCGGTATTGCTTTTGTTCACCGTCATCATCATTTACCCAGTAGTCTGGATGGTGTTGGCATCACTGAAGACGCCGGGTGAATTCGTCAGCAATGTTTGGGGCCTCCCCACAGTATTGGATATCGACAATTACAGCCGCGCCTGGGAATTGGCGAACCTTGGCCGATCGCTGCTCAACAGCCTGATCGTGTCGCTGGGCACGGTGATTCTGGTGGTCGCTTTGTCGTCTACAGCCGGCTATGCCTTTGCCAAATTCAGTTTTCGCTTCAGCGCGGCGATTCTACTGGTGATGATCTTCACGATGCAAGCGCCGACGCCGGTCATTCCATTTTATGTGCTGTTCGTCCGCCTCGGATTAACCGACAGCTACGCCGGCTTGATTCTGGGCATAGCCTCCGGCAGTTTGCCGCTATCTATATTCATCTTTCAGGCTTTTTTTCGTTCCATACCTAATGAGCTGCGCGAAGCGGCCAAGATTGATGGCTGTTCTGAATACACTGCCTTCCTGCGCGTTGTCATGCCCATATCGGGTCCGGCTGTCGCGACGGTCGCGATCTTGACCTTTGTCGGCGCCTGGAACGAATACTTCCTGCCTCTGCTGCTGGTTCGATCGCCAGAGTTTCGTCCGCTTACCCTGGCGGTCCAGGTCTTCTTCTTCCAGTATGGCCGCGTGGAGTGGACGGATGTCTTCGCCGCCTTGAGCATCGCATCTGTTCCGATGATTGTGCTTTATGTCCTATTGCAGCGCTGGTTCATCCAGGGTCTTACTTCGGGTTCGATAAAGGGATAAAGGCTGATAATAGCAAATGCCTTATGCGGGCCTGGGACGATCGGCGTCGATGTCCGCCTGATGGCAATAGAGGGAGATACCGATGGACATCATCACGATGGAAAACAGCGCATTGCGACTCGAATTCGCGCGGGAGACCGGCGCTCTGGTTGGTTTTACGGCAAAGGAAACGGGCTGGGAAGTCATCAACCGGCGGCATCTTGGACTGTCCTTTCAGCTTTTGCTTCCGCTGCCGGGCAGGCGAAACAATCCCGTATATGGCGAAGATCAGCGCGTTGCCTCGGCTGAAGTCGCGGCAGACGGGCAGAGCGTCAAGTTCGCTTGGGATCGCGTTCACTCTGCCTATGGTGGCGAACATCCGATCAGGCTGGAGTTGTCTGTCGCTCTGGCGGGCGAGCAGGCCTCATTCGCGCTTAACATTGAAAACCGTTCGGAAACCGTCGTCGAAGTAGTGTATTTTCCGTACTTTGGCGATGTGCAGCGGCCGCCCGCCGCTGACTCGTTTGAAGCCTTCCATTACGGTTATGCCGAGGCGGTTCGCCGCAGTTTATATCCGACCTTTGACAACACCTTGGGCTACTACGGCTTTGATTATCCGGTGCAGTATGGGCCTGACTCCTGGCGCAGCGGCGCGCCGGCTGTGCAATACGTGCTCTTGCGCAGCGCCGATCAAGGGCTTTATGTTGGCATAAGCGAGCCGAGCGCGGAATTGGTCGCCTGGCACAATGAACTGCGACCCGGTTACGACAGCGCTATTGACTCTCGCGTGCCGACCTCCGCGTCGATCAGCGGGCTTGATGTCGCCACGCGCTTCGCCGCGATTCACTTGCCCTATATTCAGCCGGGCGAATCGCGCTCGTTGACGCCGATTGCCGTTCAGCCATTTCGGGGCGGCTGGCAGCATGGCGTCGATGTCTACAAGAATTGGCGAGACAGCTGGATGAAAACCCCCGCCGTCCCCGATTGGGCGCGCCAGCCCCACGCCTGGTGGCAACTGCACATAAACTCGCCCGAAGACGAATTGCGCATTCCATTCAAGGAGCTGGGCAAAATCGGCGAAGAGGCGGCAAGACATGGTGTCAAGGCGATTCAGTTGGTAGGGTGGAACGATGGCGGGCAGGATCAGGGCAATCCCTCGCACGATCCCGATCCCCGGCTGGGTAGCTTTGACGAGCTCAAAGCGGCGATCGCCGAGGTTCAGTCACATGGTGTCAAGCTTATCATCTTCGCCAAATTCACCTGGGCCGATCGCGCCACTGAATGGTTCCGGGAAGACCTTCACCGACTGGCGGTCAAGGATCCCTATGGCGACTATTACCACTACAACGGATACCAGTATCACACGCCGACGCAAGCGCTCAACATCAACACCAAGCGTTTGATCCCTATGTGTTTCGGCAGCGATGAGTACTTTGAAGTGAGCGCGACCGAGTTCCAGAAGGTGCTGGACCTAGGCGCGGACGGCATCCTGTACGACGAAAATCAGCATCATTCGCCAGCGCTGCTTTGCTTTGACGAGAGCCACGACCATCGTCTGGGGTTTCCCGTTTTTTCACGAGACAACGAATTTCAGCAGAACCTGGAGAAGATGAGCCGGGCGGTCTATCCCGATTTCCTTTTCGCTGGAGAGGGCATTTACGACTGGCAGTTTGAGGTCTATCACTTGTCCTACCATCGCAGCTGGGACAAAAAACATGTGCCGCTCTCGCGTTATATGCTGCCGCACATGCCGCTGATGACGGCGATCAGCGGCTTCAACGATCGCAATATGATTAATCAGTGCCTGCTTTATCGCTATATCATGAGCTACGAGCCTTATAACTTCAAAGGGCATTTGGACGATTTTCCGCTGACGATGGACTATGGCAAGCGCATGGACGCCCTGCGCAGCGAGTTGCGTGATTACTTTTGGGATGGCGAATTCCGCCATGAGGTCGGCGCGACGGTAACCGCAATCGACGGCGAGGCGCATCATCCCTTCGCCGTATTCATCAGCAAGCGTGGCGGTGTGCCGGGAGTCGCGATCGCGAACTATGAAGACGAGCCCTGTTCCCTGCGCGTTAGTTTAGCCTCAGATCACGCCCTTGCGCGCTATCGTCTGGTAGACGATGAGGAGTGGAAGGGTCTTCAAGACGGCATCGTCATTCCGGCGCGGTCGGCCGCCGTCGTGATTTAGCCCGTTCCCTCCGTATCAGCGTGACGCGGACGGACGTTATTCTATTCGCGAGCGCCCCGCGTCAGAACTCGATGCCGGCGCGCGCCTGTGTCTCGTCGCCCATCGCCGGTATGGACCAGCGCCAATCCCCGTTCCCGCGTTGCACTGGTCATGACCATTCGCTTTCCAGCGCTTCCAAGACCGCTTCAACGGTTAGATGCTCGCTCGCGCGACCATTCATGCGCAAATGCCAAAATGGCGCGCCACCTCTCGAGCGCCGCGTCACTTCAAGCTCGCCTGATTCCTCGCATATATTGTAACCGGAGCGTTCGAGAGCGCGGCGCATCCACATCGCCTCAGTGCCGTCGCCGGACACCTTTGCGCGTCTACCGCGCGGCGAATCGAGCACGAAGGCGCCGAGGCGCTCATCGAAATTGATACCGGCGGCGCTGAATGTTTCGCCGAGCTGCCCCTGTAAAACGAGGTCTTCCGGCGCGCCAATTGCCATGTCGTCCTGTCGCATCAGCCACAGTTGATCGCAGTTGCGCAGCGCCAGATCGAGGTCATGGGTGGAGACCAGAATCGCGCGCTCTGCCTTTCGCGCCAAACGCTTGAGCAGCTGCATCGTTTCGACGCGGCGCGGCAGATCGAGATAGGCGGTCGGTTCGTCCAGCAGCATGATGTCGGCTTCTTGCGCCAGCGCCCGCGCGATCATCAGCTTCTGGCGCTGGCCATCGCTGAGTTCAGCGAGGGGATTAGCAGCCAGGTCGTCAGCGCTGACCGCAGAGATCGCCCAGGCAACGGCTTTGTGGTCCTCCGTCGTGAGCCGTCCCAGCCAGTCACTGTGCGGGTGCCGCCCAAGGGCGACCAAGGCGTAGCCATTCATCATATTCGGCTGCGGCGCCGCCGTGAGCACCATGCTCAACCGCCGCGCCAGCGCCCCCGGCGAAAGCGTCGCCAAATCTTGCCCGCCGAGCAGAATGCGCCCGGCGAGCGCTTTCTGCATGCCCGCCAGTGTCCGCAGCAGCGTGGACTTGCCGACGCCGTTTGGACCGAGCAAGCCAACCAGTTTGCCTTTCTGCAAGCCAAGGTCTAGCTCGCGCGCCAGCACAACATCGCCTTGGCGCCGCCGGCGATATCCGATTGTGAGCGCGCGCGTTTCCAGCGCATAGGCGGTCATAGCTTGCCCCGCGCATGGCGCAAAACGACCAATATGACCACCGGCGCGCCCAGTATTGCCGTCACCACATTGAGCGGCAGCACCAAATTATTGCCGGGCAATTCGGCGATCAGCGAGGCGCAGAGTGCGACGCAAGCGCCCGCCAGGCAAGCGCCCGGCAGCAGCAGGCGATGATCGGCGCTGGCCAGCAAACCACGGCATAGATGCGGCACGGCTAGGCCGATGAATGCGATGGGACCGCAGAAAGCGGTCACCGCGCTTACCAGCAAGGCAGTCGCGATGACGATGCCGATTCGCGCCCATTTCAGATTCGCGCCCAGGCTGCGGGCGTAGTCTTCACCGAGCAGCAGCGCGTTCAATGGCTTTACCAGCGCCGCCGACAGCAGCAAGCCCGCCAGCACGAATAGGGCGAGGATGGGCAGCTGCTCGATGGTGACGCCGCTGAATGAGCCGAAGGTCCAGTTGATATAGGCTTGAATCCGCTCCGGCAGCGCGAAATAGAGCAGCAAGCTGACCATCGACGCGACCAGATAGCCGAACATCAAGCCGAGGATCAGCAAGGTGACGCTGCTTTGTACGCGGAGGGCGACGAATAGCACCAAGCCCATCGTTGCGGCAGCGCCCAAACCGGCCGTAGCCGTCAGCAGCAGGTCGCCCGCCAATCCCAGCCCGGCGAGAAGGGCGCCCCCGGCCGCGCCGCTCGTCAGCACAACCAGCGCCACGCCCAGGCTCGCGCCCGCTGACACGCCGAGTACGAAAGGTTCAGCCAGCGGATTGCGAAAGTAAGTCTGCATAAGCAGCCCGCTTACGCCCAGCGCCATGCCGGCGAGCATCGCGGTAAGGGTCTTCGGTAAGCGAAACTTAAGCACGATGCTGGTCCACGCATGCCGCTCCGCTTCACCGCTGAACAGCGCGCTGAGGATTTGGTCGAAGGGTATGGAAGCGGAACCCAGCGAGAGGCTCAGCAGCAGCAGCGCGCCTAGTAGCGCCAGCAAGACTAGCATCATCATCGGTTTCGCGCCGGTGAACTCGCGGCTTTGCCACGCGCGCAACGCCAGTATTCCCCTCTTTGCCCGCGGCGCGCTGCGTTGTTTCTTTGCCTCGCCTGTCCAAATACGCTCAGACGGCGCGGGATGGGCGGGCTTGCCGGCTAGTTGCGACATCTTACTCGCTTGCCAATTGCTGATAGAAGGCGAATTCATGATCAGGCTTTAGCTCGGGATGGAAGATCGCCAGCAGATCCGCCAACACCAGATGCGGATTGGTCACGCCCCATTCATAATAGTTGTTGCCGCCATTGGCGTTTTCGTCGCGATTGTTATTCCATAATTCGCCGGACTGGAAGGCTGCGAAGTCGCCAAAGCGGCTGTCCAGCGCCAGCAGGTCCGCGCCTGAATAAACGCCGAAGGTCTCGACCAGCCAGATATCCGCGTCCAGCCCGCCTTCGTAAACCGCCTCAAAGCCCAAGCCCTGGCTGGACTCCGAGCCAGCCTGCGCCAGCAGCAAGTCGCCACCGGCATCGCGAATCAGCTGACCGACGTAGGTGTCTTCGCCGGGGATGAACCAGGCATCGGCATAGCCCAAGAACGAGTTGATTAGCACTGTGGGACGGTCTTCCGTTCTCACCGCCGCCGCCGAATCCTTCACCGCCTGGTATTGCGCGACAATGTCCGTATAGATTTCGTTGGCTCGCTCTTCTTCATTGTAGAAAAGCGCGGTGAACTTGATCCATTCAGCGCGTCCGAGCGGCGAGAGTTCACGCCAACTGGCATCAAGCGCGGTGAAAATGCCGGCTTCCAACAGCACCGGATGCGCATCGCTGGCCGGGTTGAAGCCATAGCTCATCACCAGTTGCGGCTCAAGCTCCAAGACAAGCTCGATGTTCACTTGATTGCCGAAGCCGACCTCGGCTAGGTCACCGTCCGCGATCATCGCAATCACCTCGGGCGTGCTGATGTAAAAGCCGCTGTCGACGCCCGCCAATCGATCCAACAAGCCAAGCTGAGATAACGCCGGCAGTTGCGTTGTCGAAAGCGTGATTAGATCGCCAGTCGGCACTTCAATGAATTGTGTGCCTTCCGCGAAATCGGCGGGAGACGGCGCGGGCGTCCCGCATTGAACCAGCGCGTAATGGAAGTCGGACGCGCCGTCGAAGGCGTCGGCGACGCTCACGAGCTTGTAGTTATTGAAGTATTCCACCTTGAATTTGGCCGCATCGGCGACTTCGATTTTCTGCGGAAAGTAGTCGACATCGGCCGCGTAATCCTCCACGCAGCCGTCCGTTAGATTGGCGTCTAGCGCGGCGGCCGGCAGCAGGCTTGCGAGCAGTACGATAATAGCTAACAGTGTGGATTTCATCATGTCCCTCCTGTGGACAAAGGAGGAAACGGGGCTGGACATGAAAAATGCCCGCCGTCGTCGGGCGGGCATTGGTCGCTGGTCCATGCTCGTCTCCCTTTTGACGCGAAAGATTCACGAGCTAAGGCTCAGGCAGGCATTCGGACTTCTGGTCAAAGACCAGTTACCGCTGCGCGACAGTGTCGGACTTGCACCGACTTTCCCTTTACGTGTCGAACGTCCGGGCTCGGACACGCCTGAGTCTTAGAATATGTAGATGACCGTGAGCTTATCACAGCCCCGCGCAACTGTCAAACGCGGCTGCGTTATTCCTCCATCGGATAGCGCAAGCCCCAGTCGGCGCGTATGAGATCCAGGGTCTCCATGATCGCCAGCGTCTCATCGAGCGGATATATCGGGCTTTCAGTCAAGCCGGCGCGGATGCACTGCCCGACTTCCATCGCCTCATATTGGAAGCCTTCGCCGTCGTATGGAAAGCGGAATGTTTCCCGCTCTTGCCCCGGACGCACAAGCGTGAGTTCGCTCGGATGCCAGAAATCAGGAATGGCGATATAGCCCTCGCTGCCCATGACGCGCGCTTCGTGCGGCGTACCCAGGCGGATCGCAGAAGTCAGCGTCGCCATTTCATAGTCGCTGTATTTGCAAACGACTACCGATAGTTCATCGACGCCGGTCGATCCAATGGTGTATTGGGAGACGATATCCTTCGGCTTCTTGCCATAGACCATGGACGCCAACTGCAGACAATAGGAACCGACATCAAGCAAAGCGCCTCCCGCCAAATCGGGATTGAAATGCCGTTTCTCGGGCACGATCGGTCCACGACCGCCGAAATCAGCTTGTACCAGCATAACGTCGCCGATGGCATTGTCCGCCAGCAGTTCGCGCAGCTTCGCCATGACCGGGAAATAACGCGTCCAGAAAGCGTCCATCAGGAAGAGCTTCTTTTCGCGCGCGCAATCAATCATCACCGTCGCTTCTTTCGCGTTGACGGCGAATGGCTTTTCGCAGAGCACATGTTTGCCTGCGTTCAGGCAAAGAAGCGTATGAGACAGGTGATAGTTATGGGGCGTGGCGATATAGGCGACATCGACATCGGGGTCATTCGCCAGTTCTTCGTAGCTGCCGTAGCATTTGGTCGCGCCGTATTCCGCGCCGAAAGCATCGGCTTTCTCCTGCGACCGCGAGGCGACGGCGTAGATCTCCTCACCGGGCGCGTAAGGCATGCAATTGGCGAATCTGCGCGCGATGAAACCCGGACCGATTATCCCCCAGCGGATCTTTTCGCTCATGCCGGTTTCTCCTCCGTTTTCAGTTCGAGCCAGGCGATTTCGTCGGCGCTCAATTCGATAGCGGCTGCGGCGGCATTGTCCGGAACTTGCTCGACTTCCCAATTGGAAACGATCGCATGAATGCGCGGACCGTTGCTGAGCACGTAGGCGACTGAGATTTGTGACGGCGATACACCCTTGTCGGCCGCAAGCTCGATGACGCGGTCAAGCCGCCGGAAATTGTTTTCGTAGGCGTATGCGCCGATGGGATTGGTCTCCCAGTATTCGGTAAAAGTATCGAGGTTGTCACGGGTGAATTTCCCGGTCATGAAGCCGCCAGCCAGGCTCGACCAGGTGCAGAGCGAGATTCCCTGCTCGGCGTAGTAGGCGCGGTCGGCTTCGCCCTGTTCGCCACTGACGCTGATGCAGCCTTCCCAGGGCGGCTCAATCATTTCGGCGACGCTGAATTGCGGACTCACGACGCCGAAGGGCGTTCTGCCCTTGGCGGCGGCGTAGTCGTTGGAGGCTTTGACGCGATCTCCCAGCCAGTTTGAACCGCCGAATACCGCGATTTTGCCCGCCTCTTTCGCCTCATGCAGGACGTCGATGATTTCGCCAACCGGGTACTCGCGGCTGTCGCGATGCAGCAGATAGAGCTCGACATGATCCGTTTGGAGGCGTTCGAGGGTTTCAGCAAGATCAGTGCGGATGAAGTCGGGACGCACGCGATCAGCTATGCCGTTTTCTGGATGGGCGCCTTTTGCCAAGATCACCACCTCATCGCGGATCCCGCGCGACTTGATCCAGGCGCCCAATTCTGTATCCGTCAAGCCCGCGCCATAGCTATGGGCGGTATCATAGGCATTGAAGCCATTTTCGAAGCAGGCGTCGAGCAAGCGGAAGTTGCCGTCTCTGTCGTCGGCTGAAAGCATGATGCTGCCTTGCAGCAGGCGCGAAACCGGTTTGTCGATTCCATCGATTCGGGAGTATTTCATAAGCGCAATCCTTTCTGTCCGCCGCGTATTGTAGCGCAAGCGCTGCCGATGCGCAGTGCGGTGTTAAGACGTATTGACTTGACATCGCCTGGACCAGGTCGTCGCCATCAGGCGCGCTCCTGATCAAAACCAAGCAAGCTATACGAATGACCGCCAAATAAAGGAATCTGATAAAACGATTGGATAGTTGTACGGGCGAGCCGGTGGCTCGCCCACTCTGCTATGAGATTTGTATCAGCTATCGCGTGGCTTATTAGGTTTAACCTTGCGCATGTGCAATGGAGCTGGTTCAACTACGAGTCAGTCTTTTGCGGCAGCACATCGCGCGGCTTGGAGCTGCCTTCTTTCGGCGGACCGACGACGCCGCGTTCTTCCATCATGTCCATCAGGCGGGCGGCGCGTGTATATCCGATGCGCAAGCGCCGCTGCAAGAGCGAAATTGAAGCCTTCTCTAGTCGCCGCACCATATCGACCGCCGTCTGATAGAGCTCGTCTTCATCTGGATTCGCGCTGCCGGCTGCGCCCGCTGCATTGGCCGGAGACGATCCCATATCCCAGAAAGCGCCCTGCGCGCCGCCTTGCTCCGGCTGCGCGCTTTTCGCCGAGCTTTCACTGTCCCGCCTGGACGGGGGCAGGGCTGGCAGCGAGATCGGCTCGATGCCCGTAACGCCCGCGCCCTGCAGCTTCCAATAGCGGATAATCTGGTTGATCTCTTCATTGGAGACATGCACGCCTTGCATGCGCAGTGGCGCCGGCGAGTTGCCCGAGAGATAGAGCATATCGCCTTTGCCCAGCAGCCGTTCGGCGCCCGGCTGATCCAGGATGACGCGGCTGTCGACGCTGCCGGTGACGGCGAAGGCGATGCGCGCCGGGCAATTGGCTTTGATGAGACCCGTCACGACATCGACCGATGGCCGCTGCGTAGCGATGACGAGGTGGATGCCGGTCGCGCGCGCCAGGGCGGCGATGCGCGTTATTGCGCGCTCGGTATCATCCGGCGCCATCATCATCAGGTCGGCCAGTTCGTCGATAATGACGACGATATAAGGCATGGGCGCTAAATCGGGGTCGAGGATACTGTTGTAATCTACGATGTTGCGCGCGCCCGCCCGGCTGAATTTCTTGTAGCGCGCGTCCATCTCGGTCGTCACCCAGCGCAGCACGCCGATGGTGCGCTCCAGCTCGACCACCACCGGCGCCACCAGATGAGGCACGCCATTGTAACCGGTTAGCTCAACGCGCTTGGGATCAATCATGATGAACTTGACGGTATCAGGCGAATTGTTGGCGATTATGCTGTTGATGATGGCATTGACGCAGACGGATTTTCCAGAACCGGTGGTGCCGGCGATCAGCAGATGCGGCATTTGCGTCAGATCGCCCGAGACTGGCGTGCCGTCTACCGAGACGCCAAGCGCGATCGCCAAGGGCGATTCGATCTGGTGATAGCTCCTGGATTCCATCACATCGCGCAGGCTGACGCGGGCGGAATCCGGATTTGGCACTTCAATGCCGACGTAACCCTTGCCCGGCACCGGCGCTTCCACGCGTATCGATTTGGCGCCGAGCGCCAGTTGCAAATCCTTGTCCAACTTGGCGATAGCGCCGACTTTGACGCGGTTCTGTTTGCCCGTCTTCGCGGTCAAATAGGCCGGCTCGACGCCATATTGGGTGATGACGGGACCCGAATTGATTTCAACGATGCGTCCGGGCGCGCCGAAGCTGGCGAGCGTGTCTTCGATTATCTGCGCCTGTCGCATCAGCGGTTCGCGGTCAAGTTCGCCTTCGCTGCCGCTAATCAGCAATTCGCGGAAATCGGGCAGCCGCCAGTCGATTCGTTGGCGCGGGGCAGACATGCTCCGTTTGACCGGCGCTTGCTGATCGATATGTTCCGCTTCAATGGAACCTTCTCTTCCTATACCGTTGCCAGAGGCCGAAGCTGGCTCGGGGATTTTCGGCTCAAGTTCCTCTTGGCTCGCGCTTGAGTCGGCTACGCTTCCGGGCGCCATCTCCCTGCCTCGAGACTCTGCAAGCTTGTCCTGCTCTGCTATCGCCGGCGGAGACGCAGCGGGCTTTCGCGGGGAATCCCGTCCAATATCGGTGTCAGAATGCGCGTCGTCTCCCTCGGCCCGTTTGGCCGGGGGCGCTGACGGCGCCGAAGCCAATTGCTCGGGCATCGGGGGCGCGGACGGAACGGCTTCTCGAATCTGCTCTGGATGGGGAGGCGCGCTTGCAGCTTGCCCGCTCTGGGGACGGACCGGCTTCTGCCAGACCGGCGAGTCTTCGGTAGAAAAGGGCAGGTCATCGCCCAGATTGAGAAATCGTTCGAGCGCGCCGGCGGTCGGCTCCGGTTGCTGCGGCGGAGCCAGAGGCACACTGTCACGGGTTGCGCTTTTGGCGAATAGTCGCTGCAATACGCCGGGGTTGCGACTTGCCATCGCTTCGGCGCCAGTTGCAGCCAGCGGGATCGATTCGCCCTCGGCCGAAAGTTTGGCGCGCAAGCCGAAGAGCCCGCGAAGTCGCCGCGGGATGAGCATGGTTTCGCCTGCGGGTTCGGGCAAGGCGCGCGCGTCGTTCGAATGTCCCGCCAATTGCGCCGCTTGCGGCTTCGAAACACGCACATGAGATTCGCCCGCAGCCAAAGCCGCTTCTTGCTGCGCCTGCAAGCGGGCCGCTCGCCGCATTGCCGCCTGCTGGCTGATCTTTGTCCGCAGCGCGCGGCCCGCGCCAATCGCAACAACAGCCAATTCAGCCATGCTCGATCGCGTAATCATCATCGCGCTAAAGGTCAGCACCATCAGCGTGACGACGAATCCGCCCAGCTCCGTCAGGTTGTTCACCAGCGCGCTATAGGTCCAGCCGCCAATCACGCCGCCTCCGCGGCCCGCCAGATAAGACTGATGAACCAGCGTTTCAATACAAGCCGGGTTTGTCGGGTTGCGGCAGCTATCGAAGCGAGCGATCGCATCGCCGTAGCTGAAGCTGTCAATGAATTGGAAGAGAATTAGAATGCCAAGAAAGCCAAGAGCGACGCCGATAAGGCGCGTCGGGTCAACAGTCGGCGGCTCTTCTCCAAAATGGCGGACGATAAGCCAAATGCCGATGGAAAACATGGACAAAGGTACCGCAAAGACGCCCCAGCCAAACAGCTGGCCAATGATCTGGTTGACGTTGGCAATAGCGGCTTGCTCGGCCGAAAGCGCGCTCAAGACCAGCACGATGGCGCCGAAAACCAGCGCCACTCCGATCAAGTCGAGCTTGCGATCGAGGTCCAGCCAGCCGCTCGATTCGAATCTCGGCGCCCGGCTGGGCTGTGCCCCGCGCGCGGTCTGATCACGAGAAGCGCGGGCGGAAAAGGCAGCGCCCGATCTGGCATTCGCCGCAGATGCCTTTCCTGCCGCCTTTGGATTGCGCCCGCTGCCTGCTCGTTCGGTCCGTCCGCTGCCGGAATCGTGTGGCTCTTTTTCACTGCCGAAGCGGCTGCGCCAGTTTCCGATGCGCCCTCCGATGCGCTTCTTGACCGCGGCGAAGCGAGATGCTTGGCGCTCCGGCTGCAAATCGCTCTTCTTGTCACCACGGCTTAAGCGCGACCGCAGTTTGCCCAGGCGGCTCTCCGCTTTGGTTTCTTCTAATTGCGTTTCCGCTGCTTCCTTTGATTGGCGTCGCGGCTTGTCGCGCTGTTTGGGGCCGGGTATCTTGCCGGCCAGCCGAGCGCGCCGCTCTTCGCTGCTCGCCACCGCTGGCGCCGGATTCCGCGCCTTCATCTTTTTGCGCTCAGCGCCAGCGGCTGCGCGTTTGGCGCGTTTGCTAGAGTCGCTCCTCGCAGCTGGCGAGCGCCCGGCTGCCGCAAGGTCTTCGGGCCGATCATCAATTGACTCGTCATCGCGCCGGGAGCCGCTGCCGCCGAGTATATTCGATCCGCGACCGCCGGCGCCCAGGAATTCATCTGGATCGAGATCTGCTTCATCGTCGAAGTATTCGGGCTCGCTGTCGCCACGATAAGACATGCATCGCCGCCATTCTACTTGGTAGCAGGCGCCAGCCTCGCGGTCGGCGTAACAGCCAGCATAGCATAGAACGAAATATCGGGCGATTGCGCCTAGAACAGATATTCACGATGTCGGGCTTGCGGCGGTGATAGCAAGGGGAAGCCGCTAGGTCTTGAGCAGGATTTTGCCCATGGCGCGCCGTTCGATCAATTGGCGCAGCGCCGATGCCGCCTCTCCCAAGGGGAAAACTTGATGGATATGCGGCTTCAGCGCGCCCTCCGCATACCAGGTCGTCAATTGCGCGAAGGAGGCGCGTATCAGGCCGGGATCATTCAATTGATAGGCGCCCCAAAAGGTCCCGACTATGGAGGCATTCTTCAGCAGCGCGATATTCGCCGGCAGCGACGGAATGCGACCGCTGGCGAAGCCAATGACCAAATAGCGCCCTTCCCAGGCGATTCGCCGCACCGCTTGATCAAAGATGTCGCCGCCGACGGGATCGTAAATGACATCGACGCCCTTGCCGTCGGTGATCTCATTCAGGCGATCGCGCAGGCTTTCCACTGTATAGTTAATCAGCTCATCAGCGCCATAAGAGCGCGCCAGCTCCAACTTTTCATCCGTGCTCGCCGCCGCGATGACGCGCGCGCCGAGACGCTTGCCCAGTTCAACCGCGGTCAAACCAACGCCACCAGCGGCGCCAAGCGCGAGCAGCGTCTCGCCCGCCTTGAGCTGCGCGCGATGCGCCAGCGCCACATGCGAAGTGCCATAAACCAAGGGGAAGCCGGCGCCATGCTCATAGCTCATTGCCTCCGGCATTGGCAAGACCGCGGCCGCGGGCACGACCACTTCTTCGGCGAAGCCGCTGTACATCATGGTCGCCATCACGCGCTGTCCGACTTGCAGCCCCTGCGCATCGTCAGCCGCTTCAATGATGTCGCCGGCGACTTCCAGGCCCGGGCTGAACGGGAAGGGCGGCTTCAATTGATAGGCGCCCTGGATCATCAGCGCATCGGGGAAGTTGACCCCGCAAGCGCGCACGGCGATGCGAACCTGGCTCGCGCCGATCGGCGGGCTGGAGACATCGGCGAAGGTCAACTCCTCCGGCGGACCAAATTGCTGGCAGAGTATCGCTTTCATATTGGAAGTGGATGCTTTACTTAGAGTTCAATCGGATTGGCAAGCAAGCCGGCCAGCAGGTCAATGCAGGCTCGGACATCGCCAATATCGACCGTTTCACTGGTCGTATGCAGATAGCGCGTCGGGATGGAGATGCAGCCGCTGGGCACGCCGGCATCCGCCAGTTGAATCGCTGACGCGTCCGTGGTGCCGCCCGCCAGCAACTCCAGTTGGTAAGGGATGCCACCGGCTTCGCAGCGTTCAATCATCCAATTCTTGATCGCGACCGGCACCACCAGACCCGGATCATGCACTTTGATGGCGGCGCCTCCGCCCAGTTTGACCAGCATCTTTTGCCCGCGGATTTGGTCGCCGCTGCTGGTGACATCAATGGCGATGCCGAGATCCGGACGCACGCCCTGAGCGGCTGTCTTCGCGCCGCGCAAGCCAACTTCTTCCTGGACTGTGAAGGCGAAGTAGAGTTCATTTGGCGTCTGCCGGTTAAGGCGGCGCATCGCCTCGATGGCGACGACGCAGCCGATGCGGTCATCCAGCGACTTGGCGATGACGCGCTCCCCGCGCACTTGCATCTCGCGCATGAAGCCAGCTGGCTGACCGACGGGCGTGGCATTGCCGCCGCTGTCGCCCTGCACATCAATGTAAAAGTCGCCGAGTGTTTTGCCGCCGCCTTCCTGCACTGCGATGACGCCGACGGTGCCGTCTTCAAATTGCACGCGGTTGCCATTCAGCGTATCGGGCCGCAAGCCGCCGAGGCTGGCGAAGCGCAGGTAGCCGCTTTCCGGCTCCTGATAATTCGCCATCAAGCCGATCTCGTCCATATGCGCCGCGATGAGGACCTTCTTCCCACCAATGCCGACGCGGCAAATCAGGTTGCCCAAGCCATCCACCCAGGTTTCATCAGCCAGCGCGGAAACCTCGTCGCGGATGCGTTCGCGGATGCGATGCTCGTAGCCGGGCGGTCCCCATGTTTCGACTAGCGTTTTTGTCAGTTCAATCACTCTAGACTCCTTTATCGTCGACAGAAACAATTCTGTAAAGTTCGCAAGCACTATTTTCAGGGCTTGTACAATTTGTAGACCTCGTCGTCTACAAGGTCTTTCAGTGGAGCAAGCTTTTCGTTCGCGTTCGGCATCAATCCCCAGAATCCGTACTTGGGGTGGGAAAGGATGCCTAACTCGCGGAGCGCGGTACGCATGTAACCGAGGTTGCGTTTGGCCGAATCGCTCCATTCGTTGCCGAAAATCTTCGCTGCCTCTCGGTTAATTTGCCCGGTCCGAATTGGTTCTCCTGCGCTTCGAAGTATTTTCACATTGACATCTACTAAATCGTGCGCCCATCTGCTCATGTTTGACTCTCCGATCGTTGAAGTAATCGATAATCACACACTGTGTCATTCCAACATTGAAAAAGGCACTGAGTCAACCTCTTGAGATTCAGTACGTGTTACAGCCGGACGTCGTTCGAGCCGCATGGGCAAGCCATCGCGCGGGAACATGGTGATTAAGGCGGCCGGCTTGATCTCGATTCCATCGATCAATCGCAGCCGATAGCGCTGCGCGATCGTCGCCAGCAGCAAGTTCGCTTCCATTGTGGCGAAGCTGTTTCCGATACAGACGCGGGGTCCCCCGGCGAAGGGCAGGTAGGTGTATTTGTGCAGCTGCTCAATCTCGGGCTGCAGCCAGCGCTCGGGGATGAAAGCCTTCGGCTGCGTCCAATGATCGGGGTGGCGATGCAGAAGATAAATCATGACTTGCGCCGTCGTCCCCTTTGGCATGGGGTAGCCGCGGACCTCCGTGTCTTTCGCCGCCGTTCGGCTGACCGACCAGACCGCAGGCATCAGGCGCAAAGCCTCTTTGATAACGGTGTCGGTATAGGGCAGCTTCCGCAGGTCTTCAAGCTTTGGCCGGCGCCCGCCCAGCGCCGCGTCCAGCTCCGCGTGCAGTTTGGCTTCGACCTGCGGGTGCTGCGCCAAGAGCCACCAGGTCCAATTCAAGGTGTTGGCTGTGGTTTCATGCCCGGCCAGGAAGAGCGTCACCGCTTCGTCCCGCGCTTGCAGGTCGCTCATTCGCTCGCCGTCTTCATCTTCCGAGAGCAGCAGCATGGAAAGCAGATCGCCGCGATCTTCGCCGGTAGCGCGCCGCTGATCGATGAATCCATATACGATCTTGTCGAGCGCTCGGTTGGCTCGCCAGGAACGCAGCCGCAGCGGCGTCGGCAGCCAATGCGGCAGGATGCTAGCGGTATTGTTGGCTTTCTGCACCACAGCCACTGCCTTTTTGACCTGGCTCACCGTGCTGGAAGCATCGGCGTCAAACAGCGTCCGCGCGACGATGGTCAGCGTGAGCTCCATCATCTCTTCGTCGACATCAACCAGGGCGCCGTCGTTCCAGGCTTCCAGCCGCTTCAGGGTGTAATCCACCATTGTGTCGGCGTAAGCGTGTACGCGAATCGCATGAAATGCCGGCGCTACCAGACGCCGCTGGCGCTTCCAGAAGTCGCCATTGCTTGTGACCAGCCCATCGCCCATAAAGCGCGCCAAGCCGCTCTTCCTGCTGGTATAAGCAGGTCCCTTTATGAAGCGTTTGGCTTGGCGCACGAAGAGCTCGTAAATGACATCGGGGTTGGCGACTGCGTAGTTGTGGCTGTCGCCGATTTTGAAATGCCAGACATCGCCGTAGGTCTCCATCCAGCGCGTAACATGGCTCAGCGGGTCTTTGAAAAAACGGCGGTAAAACAGATAATTCTGCCAGATGCCTTCGCCCATCTCCGTGGGTCCCGGCGGGAATGCGCCGGTTGAGACCGCGCCTCCATTATCGCTGGACGCTGGCTTCATCGTCCGCTCCTGTCGTCACCCGCTTCTATTACCATCGTAGCAAAATGCGCCGCCTTTGGCTACTTTCGCAGCCATGCGCGATTTGCCTTGACTATAGGCATGCGCGACAATAGACGACGGGAATTACGTGACGAATCAGCGAGGCAAGCCTATGTACACGATTGGACTTGATTTTGGCACGCTATCGGGCAGGGCGGTTCTGGTTGACGCGCTTAATGGCGATGAGGTGGCGGAATCAGTCTTTGATTATCCGCACGGCGTCATGGACAGCGAATTGCCCAGCGGCTTAAAGCTGCCGCCGGATTGGGCGCTGCAGCATCCGCAAGATTATCTCGATGTCTTCGCGCATACCGTGCCCGCGGTCCTGCGTGGCAGCGGCGTCGACCCCGTCGATGTCAAGGGCATCGCCATCGACTTCACCGCCAGCTCGCCGATGCCGACGACAAGCGATGGCAAGCCGCTCTGTTTTATGCCTGAATTGAAGGGTGAGCCCCACGCTTATATCAAGTTATGGAAGCACCACGCGGCGCAGCGGCAAGCCGATCAGATCAATGAGACCGCGCGTCAACTGGGCGAGACCTGGCTGCCGCGCTACGGGGGCAAAATCTCCTCGGAATGGTTCTTCAGCAAATTGCTGCAAATCTTGCAAGAGCGGCCGGATATCTACGCCCAAATGGACTGCTTCATCGAGGCCGCCGATTGGGTGATTTGGCAATTGACCGGCTTCGAAACGCGCAACACCTGCACCGCCGGCTACAAGGCGATGGTGCAAGATGGCGAATTTCCCAGCGCGGATTATTTCAAAGCGCTGGACCCAGCCTTCGAAAACGTGGTCGACGAAAAGGTCGGTCGCGAATTCGCCGAGCTCGGTTCCAAAGCCGGCGAACTGAGGCCCGAGATGGCGGCGATGATGGGGCTTCCGCCCGGGGTGGCTGTCGCCGTAGCAAACGTCGACGCCCATGTCACCGCGCCGGCCGTCAAAGCGACCGACCCGGGCGTCATGGTCATGGTCATGGGCACCTCTACCTGCCACATTATGTCGGGGACTGAGCTGGGCGAGGTGGAAGGCATGTGCGGCGTCGTGATGGGCGGGGTCATCCCCGGGCTCTATGGCTACGAGGCGGGCCAGAGCGCCGTCGGCGACATCTTCGCCTGGTATGTCGAAAACGGCGTGCCGCCCGACTATCACGCCGCGGCGCAGAAAGCCGGACTCAACTTGCATGAGTACCTGGAGCGGGAGGCGGCGAAACAGCGCGTAGGCGAGCACGGCTTGATCGCCCTCGACTGGTGGAATGGCAACCGCAGCACCCTGGTCGATGTTGACTTGACCGGCATGATGCTGGGCATGAATCTGGCGACGCGGGCGCCCGACATCTACCGCGCGCTGATAGAAGCCACCGCCTTCGGCACTCGTGAAATTATCGAAGCATTTGAAGCGCAAGGCGTCGAAGTACGGGAATTGGTTGCGGCTGGCGGACTGCCGGAAAAGAATGCCCTGCTGCGGCAGATTTACGCCGACGTCACCGGGCGGACTTTCAAGCTGGCCGGCTCGGCGCAGGCGCCAGCATTGGGCTCGGCGATGCACGCGGCCGTCGCCGCTGGCATCTACCCGGATATCCAGGCGGCGGCAGAGAAAATGGGCAAACTGAAGGACGAAGTTGTGTCGCCGATCGCGGAGAACCAGGCGATGTACGACCGGCTTTACGCCGAATACCGGACGCTCTACGATTATTTCGGACGCGGCGCAAACGATGTGATGAAGCGATTGAAAGCGATCAAACACCAGGCGCTCAGCTAAACGGGCGATGCAACCGGCTTGTCTTATGGTGAAAACTCACAAATGAACGCTAGAAAGCATGGCGCATGAGCTGCGCTTCGCTGCGGTTTGCTGTTTCGATTCGCCAAATCCATGCATCCCAAAGCGAGAACGGCTCGTAAAAGTCTGGAATCGGCTTGAATGGACTGCATCCTTTGTACGCAGATGCCAAATATGCCGCCGCAGCGAGCTTTTTCGCGCTCTCAACCGCCGGTATTGTACTACTGCAATTGATGATCCTAGTTGTATGGTCCAGCAGTGAGATGGTTCGGCTCAGCATGAAAGTTTTCCGGGTTTTCCCGCCAGCGATCGCAGATAAACTCGTAGGGACTTCGCCCCTGCAATGTCTTGAGCCGTTTGGCAAAGTTGTAGGCTTGGA
>JAJECX010000020.1 GCA_022821805.1 Anaerolineae bacterium | reverse complement strand
TCCAAGCCTACAACTTTGCCAAACGGCTCAAGACATTGCAGGGGCGAAGTCCCTACGAGTTTATCTGCGATCGCTGGCGGGAAAACCCGGAAAACTTTCATGCTGAGCCGAACCATCTCACTGCTGGACCATACAACTAGGTTTGTCGAACGGAGGAGTTTCCATTCAAAAGGTGTTTGCAGGGAATGTCTCTGTCCTAGACATTCTTACTGAAGAAGGGGTGCATACAGAATGGCGACCGATACACCATGTGGTTGCGGATGAGATGCTACGCCAAATCCTTGCTAATGGTGCTCCTGAAGGGAACGCTTGGAGATACAGTCTATCAACTTGGGCAAAAGCGTTCATTGACTTTTGTGCGACACACCAACTCGTTGTTAGTGAACGCATTCTGGACTTGCTGCGACGAGTTTTCATTTATCGCGACGCGCATGACGCACTTGGCAAAGAACTAAACGAAGACACAGTAAGAAACACCTCGCGCCTAAGCAGCTTCTCTTTGATCATCCAAGATATTCCGTCGCCGGAGGGTAGGATGGAGGTATTGAAGTTGTTAGCCGAGACCATTCCTGATGAAGCACATTTCTGGGCGCACTTGGGTCGTTACCAATCAGCGATGATGGAGAATTACGAGGCGTCATTGGAGTCTGTTGACAAGGCGATCAATCTCCAGCAAGACGACCCGTTGCTTTGGCACATGAAGGGAATGAGCTATCGATATAATGCGCAGAAACTCATGTCGAGTTCCGAGGTTAGCCTGAGAGAGATTGTAGACTTGGCGGAAAGGGCTTCAGCATGTTTTGAAGAGTCAAGGAACATAAATCCAGATCACGAACACGCCTACATCAGCGAGATTCAACTCTTGGCACGCGTACTAAACTTTGCTGTGAAAGACACGGATGAGTCGATATTTCAATACGCGCAGCGACAAAATGCTATACCATATTTGCGCGAAGCGTTTGATAGAGCTGAGAGCTTGCTTGCGATTGTTCGAGCAAATCGGGAAGGCACTAGGGGTAGTTCGTATGAAGAAGGGTGCCGCGCAAGAATCAGGGAGTTCTACGGCGACTACCAGGAGGCGTTACAAATCTGGGATAGCTTGCTGGATCGACATGACGTTGATCGCCCACCTGTGCGCCGACAAATCGTTTATGCCCACATAGCGCGTTCGCAATCATGGGGGCAGATGCCCAACAAAAACCGCGACCGGTGTATTGCTCTTTTGCAAGACAATCTCGACGAACAGCCCTACAATGCCAAAGATCTTCGTCTTTGGCTGCAAGCCGTTCGCCTTGCGAATCCTGCTCCTACCATTGAAAGTCTAATAGAACGGGTCTCATATTGGAAAGCGAACACCAGCGCTCTTGACGCGACCTACTACCTCTATGTGTTGTATTGGTTGCAAGCGATTGAGGGCTTGACCTACGAAAGAGATTTGGCTGAACGATTTATGCAGGAGTCGGCGCAACAAAGTCAGAATCGGCGCAACAGGCTCAGGTCATTTGAATGGCTTGGCAACGGGCGCGGTATAAACCGGTTAGTCCACCAGTCAACACTTGGTAATTGGAATCGCGACATCAATTTTTGGTCTAATGCGAATACTCTGTCTCGCGTTGAGGGAGTTATAAGTGAGGTCAGGGGTCCAGAGCGTGGCACTCTTCAGGTAAACGGCATGTCATGTTTCTTTGTTCCCGGTGCCAAACGCGACGATCCGATTTCAAAAGACTCTATCAACCGACGTGTTGACTTCTATATCGGATTCAGTTACTCAGGTGTTCGAGCATGGGATGTAAAGCTATTCTAATGCACCCGGCAGATTAAAAAGCCGCAATCTGACCGTCAGCGCGTGGTTCGCTGCCGCCGTGCATGACGCCGGTCTCTGCATCGTATCTAATGATCTGCCCGCGACCGAAGTTGCCGCGTCCCAGTCCCGCTTCCGGCTGGATGCGATGTCCGCGCTCCGCCAGATCCGCCATCGTCTTGAAAGGACTGCCCTCTTCAATCAGCAAGCTGCCAGCGGGATCGCCATTTGCGATCATCCAGCGCGGCCGATTGAGCGCCTCTTGCGGATTGAGCTCATCATCGACCATGCCGCTGATGACCTGGAAATGCCCTTGCGGCTGCATGAAGCCGCCCATCACGCCGAAGCTAGCCCAGAGCTCGCCCTGCTTCAGCGCCATACCGGGGATGATCGTGTGATAAGGACGTTTGCCCCGCGCTAGACAGTTGCGATGACCCGCAACCAGCGAGAATCCGGCGCCTCGATTCTGCAGCCAGACGCCCGTGCCCCTGGCGACGATGCCGACGCCGTAGCCCATGTACAGGCTCTTGATGAAGCTGCACGCGTTGCCGGCGCCATCGACAACGCTGAGGTATATCGTGTCCGAGCCGCCGGGAAGTTCGCCCGCTGGCCGAGGCGGATCGGCAGAGTAGTACGGGTGAATCAGCGCCGCGCGTTTTTCCGCGTAATCTTTGCTGAGAAGCTCATCGACCGGCACATCAGCGCGGCTCATATCGGCGATATACACGTGCGCGTCGGCCCAGGCGAGGCGCATGCACTCGACCATTAGGTGGATGCGCTCGGGCGAATCCCAAGGCAGCGATTTGAGATCAAAATTCTCGGCAATATTGAGCGCGATGAGCGCGGTCAAGCCTTGGCCGTTTGGCGGGCATTCATAGACAGTGATGCCGTGATAGTCGGTGTGAATCGGCTCGTCCCAAGTGGAGTGGTGGTTTTTCAGGTCATCGAGCGTCATGAGGCCGCCCTGCTCTTGCAAGGACGACACGATCGCCTCCGCGATGGCACCGCTGTAGAAGGCATCTGGTCCGCCCTCGGCAATAGCTCGCAGCGTGTTCGCCAGCCCGGGCAGACGCGCGACCTGTCCCGCTCTTGGCGGCGCGCCATTGGGCAAATATTCGTCGGCGTTGGCGGCATTGCGCAGAAATTCGCCGGCGAGCGCCCAACGATGCCCGACGACGGGCGCGGTGGGATAGCCTTCGCCAGCGTAGTAGATGGCCTCGCCCAGCGCATCTGCCAGCGTCATCGTACCGTGTCGCTGCAGCAAATCATGCCAGCCACGCACCGCACCGGGGACTGTTACCGAATGGGCGTGATTTCGCGGCATCGTCGCCCAGCCTAACTTCTTGACAGTTTCGAGTGTTAATGCGCCCGGGGCGCGTCCGCTGCCGTTCAAGGCGGTGACTTGCTTGGTCTCGGCATCGAAGTAAAGCGCGAAGCAATCCCCGCCGACTCCGCAGGAAGCCGGATCCATCACATTCATCATCGCTGAGGTGGCGACAGCGGCATCGGCTGCGTTACCGCCCCGGCGCAGGATGTTGAGCCCGGCCTGCGCGGCAAGCGGGTTGCTGGCGCCGACCATGCCGCGGCGGGCGCTGACCATTGAGCGGCGCGACTTGAAATCGAAGGACATGGTTTTCATGTGCAGGAATCTCCACCGTCCGATGCGCTATTCGTTTGTTTGCGGGAACCTACATTATCATCCTTCGTCTTGTTCAGACTGATCCACACTCTCTTGGCCAACAATAGCACTATCAACCATACTGCAACGGGGATTAACCATCCTTGATCCTTCAAGACATCGGGCAGAACATCCTTGATCCTCTGAGGCAAACGGTTAATCAACTGGACAGCATCAAGCCACAAGACTAAGAGAAGCACCATAGTTGTGACGACAAGAATCAAATCAATGCGCCTCAACTTGTCTAACAGTGATTCTGTTTCCAGATTATGAATTGCTTCCAGCAACCTTGTTTCTACTGCCAGAACGTTTACGCGACATTGTTCTGTGCAACTTTGATTATTGCGGCACTTCCGTATAGCTGTTTCAAAACAATGGAATTTCATCTTGATGCCATTTCTGTCGTTGCTATATGCCAGCGCCTTTAGCTCGGCGAGATGCAAGTCGATGAATACTTCCCTATTCTCAAATTGTTCGCCATAGCCGTACAGCCCGGTGCAAGCGTTGGCGGCCGATCGTGTCAAATCCAACATGCGCTGGTACTGTTTGCGCTGTGCGTCTGTATCCGGGCTCGCGTATGTGGTAAAAGCCTTGATTAGATCATTCATTTTAGTCTCTTCGGCCGTGTAATATTATCCGTGTGCTTGCGTGAATGACTCGGCTATCCAAGCTACCCCGTCATCATAGCGTACTTTCAGCCAGTTATACTGGTTGCCCGCCTGATAGCCAATAACCGCAAATGTATCGCCTGGCCGCGCGACACCGACTCTAGCGTGATTCGTTCCCGGTCCCGAACGCAAATTGACCGCACCATCGACGACGACGCGGTACGGGGTAGGAGTGGAGGTCACCCTTGCGTCAGCAGTGGCGGTCTGCACCGCCCTAGCGGTAGCTCTTTGCATCGCAGTGACAGTTGTAAACTCCGCGGCGAACATTGACCACATATCTGTCGCATATTCAGGCGCCGCGTCACGCAAAGTCTGCATTGCCCACACAGCATCGGAGACCTCTTCGTCCACCAATTCGTTAAAATTCGCGACCGCAGTCAACGCACCACTATGATTTTCATTTTGCGGGTCAAATGTAAACGACGAGAGATCTCCTCTGGACAAACCTAAACTGCCTAATTCCGCATCTATGGCGTCGCCTGCTGACGCAAGCTCAAATATTTGCGTTGCTATCGCGAGAGCGCCATACGAGGCAACTACCGATTCAAAGGTCGTCCACGCACTGAGAACGGTGCTTTGTTCGGTCGCTCTCGCATTGGCAGTGGCCAGTTGCCTGGTAGCTCTCGCATTCGCTGTAGCGCGTCGCTGGGCCTCCCTCGTAACAAATTGCTCGGTCGCAATGGCATTTGCAGTGCCGGTCATCCACGCCTCGAAAGTTGATTGCACTGCTTTGGCGGTCCCAGTCGCCGCCGCAGTCGCCGTTTCCTCTAAATCCCGTTGCGCCAGTACCGCGTTCCATGTCACCTGCCAAGCTGTTTCTCTCGCTTGCGCAGTATCAGTGGCAGCAAGTATCGCTTTGAAGGTGGCGTGCAAAGCTTTCTCGGTCGGTACTGGAGTGTTCGCGGTTGGCGTAGGAAACCAATTGCGTACGAGCGGCGTAGAGGTCGGATAAGGCGCGACTGTTGGAATGGGCATTGATATCATGCTCTCGACGACGCGCTGCACTGTATTTGAAGGGATGGCGAAACCAAGCGCGGTGCCGCGATAGCCAGCTGTGTTGACCCCGATGACTTCGCCAGCCTGATCCAGCAAGGGACCGCCGCTGTTGCCGCTAGTCAGCGCGGCATCCGTCTGAATCGCGCCTTCCATAGTCGTGCCGTCGTTGTTCTCCAAGCTGCGATTAAGTCCGCTGATGATGCCAGTGGTCAAAGTTGCTTCGAGGCCGTAGGGACTGCCAATCGCCAAAACGCGCTGCCCCACGACAAGGGCATCCGAATCGCCGAAGGTTACTGGTTTGAGTTGATGAAGCGCCACATCAACTTGGATGACGGCGAGGTCGACGCGCGTATCCATGCCGATCAACTTGGCTGGTGCTTCGTATCCGTCGTGGAATTTAACGGTCAGGGCTCTGGCGTCTTCGACCACATGAGCATTAGTGACGATATGCCCGTCTTTGTCGATTACAAACCCGGTGCCGCCAGCCGTGTCCGACCAACTGATTTCAACTTCTATCGACACCACTGACGGGCTAACGGCGCGATAAATGTCTGCTTCGTTCTGTGCCCAAAATGGCGCAGTGAGCGGCAATGCCAGAATCATGAACAACCAGAGCCTGCGAAACATTTCGACTCCCTTTTCATTGATGCCGACGCTGGGATTGTAGCGAGACCGTCGCGCAGCCGCTAATATTAGACACGCTCATTCAGGCGCATTCGTTGACAATCCAGCGCGAGTTGTTAGACTCTCCGTTGGAATCGCGGTAGGAATAAAACTCTCTCTAGTACATTGGCGATCCGTATCAGCGACAGCCGGATGATTCTCGGCGACTGCGCGGTAGCTTGATAGAGGACTCAAGACCAATTGAACTGCAAGCATGCTCAGGAGGAAAGGCGAGAAATGCAAGCATTGTACGAAAGCAAAAACGCAAATCTGGAAGCTGCGCTGCTGGAGGCGCTGGCGCCGGACGAGCCCTGGTCGATGATCGAGCGTTTCACCACGCTGGTCCGCGAGTCGTCGTCGGAGGACGAACGCACGGCTTTCAATTATGTTGCCGACCGCTTGAGCGCGCTGGGCGTCCCCTATACCATGCACATGCCGGAGCAGTTTCTCAGCGTGCCGATCAACGCGTCGCTGGAGGCGGGCGGCGCAACCTATCGCGCCAAGACTCCCGGCTTCTCGATCAGCACGCCCGCTGGCGGAATCAGTGGCGAGGCTGTAATCATTGAAGGCTTCGCCGCTGGGCGCAGCGTCGACTTCTTCGATTTTTCGCCGACGACCGAAGTCGATGTCGAGGGCAAGATCGTGGTGGTCGATGGCTTTGGCGGACCGCCGCCGGTTTGGTATTTCCAGAATAAGGGCGCGAAGGGCGCGATCTTTATCAACCCCGGCGTCGACATCCACTGGGGCATCTGCACCACGATTTGGGGCGCGCCCGACCTTGATAACTACCACCGCCAGCCGACGATCCCGGTCGTATCTATCAATCGGCCCGATGGCGAGACGCTGCTGGCGCAGATGGAAAAGGGCTTAAGAGAAGTGACCTTGCATGCCCAGCTAAAGGAAGGCTGGTTTGAGTGCCCCTGCCTGGTGGCCGAGATCAAAGGCAATATTGAGCCGGAGCGCTTTGTGCTGGCGCATGGTCACATGGATTCTTGGGATGTCGGCATCGGCGACAACGCCGTCGGCGACGCTACCCTGCTTGAGTTGGCGCGCATCTTCCAGGACAACCGCGAACAGATGGCGCGCAGCCTGCGCGTGGCATGGTGGTCGGGTCATTCCACCGGGCGTTATGGCGCGTCGACCTGGTACGCCGATGCATTTGGGCTTGATTTGGCGCGGAACTGCGTGGCGCAGATGAATATCGACTCGCCCGGCTGCCGCTGGGCGACCGAATATCGCGATGTGACAGTGATGACCGAAGTCGAAGACTTCGCCGCGCTATCGGTGCTGGATTCGACCGGCAAGGATTTCAGCGGCGAGCGCCCGCATCAAGCCGGCGATTACTCCTTCAACAATATCGGCATTTCCAGCTTGTTTATGCTGCTGTCGTCGATGCCCCAGGCGAAAATCGACGAACTTGGCTATTACGGCGTCGGCGGCTGCGGCGCCAACATCGCCTGGCACACGGAAAACGACCAATTGGAGATCGCTGACAAAGACAATCTGATGCGCGATCTGCGCGTCTACGCCACCTCGCTGCAGCGCCTGCTGAACAATCCGCTGCACCCCTACGACTTCCGCCGGCTGACAGCGGAATTCAAAGCTACGCTGGATTCGTATTCGGCGGCGGCTGGTGGCGAAGTGGATTTTGCTCCCTGCTACGACGCGCTCGCTGATTTGAACGGCGCCCTCGACTTGCTCTATGCGCAGACTGCAAGCTTGGCGAATCGCGCTGTCGATGACCCGGCGGCGCGCGCCTACAATGACGCCCTGCTGGCGCTAGCGCGCGAGCTCGTGACAATCAATTACACGCGCCAGGGACGTTTCCGTACCGAGCCGGCCGTGCGCGTGCCCGAATTGCCGGACCTGGCGCCAGCGCTGGATCTAGCGGATGCCGATCATCACATGCGGCGAGTGACGCGGACGCATCTCGTTCGCGGCGTCAACCGCGTAGCATGGGCTTTTGAGAGTTCGGCGAATATCGTCCGCGCTGCGCTGGAGAAGATTTAATTACTGTCGAAATCTGTAGGGGCGACTCTGTGAGTCGCCCACCGATAAATCCCAAGTTGGAGAACAGCACATGAAACTAATCTACCTCGTATCCGGACCGATGGGACGTACGTCCGAAGGAAAAGCCGAACTCGGAAGACGGCGCGACTACTTGCAGCGCCACGCGGCGCATGGCACCGAAGTTGATATCACTGACATACCGGCGGGGCCCGGCTCGATTGAAAGCATGTACGAAGAATACCTCTCGATCCCCGAGACGGTGAAAAAGGCGCATGAGTTGCAAGCCGAAGGTTGGGACGGCATCCTGCTCGGCTGTTACGGCGATCCCGGTTTGGGCGCGCTGCGCGAAATCGTCGATATCCCGGTCGTCGGCGCGGGGCAAGCGACGGCGCTGATGGCATCGGCGGTGGGACGGCGTTACTCAGTCATCACCGTCACCGACAGCGTTACCGGTCCACTTGAAGAAACCATGCGCAATAGCGGCGGCGGCGACAAACTGGCGAGCGTGCGCGCGGTCAATATCCCGGTGCTCGAATTGCATAAGGACCGCGAACTCGCCATCGAGGCGACGCTGGAAGAAGGGGTGAAAGCGATCGAAGAAGACCGCGCCGATACCCTGATCGTCGGCTGCATGAGCATGGGCTTCCTTGAGATTCCCGAAGCCTGCCAGGCGGAGCTTGGCGTGCCTTTCCTGAATCCAGCGCGCGTGCAACTGAAGTTCCTGGAGGCGATGCTCGGCTCGGGGCTGAGCCACTCTAAGCAAGCCTATATGACGCCGCCCAAAATCGCTTCGGGGAAAGCAGCGGGTCCGGCTGATCTGTATTACAGCAAGAACTAACCGACTCAACATGAAAATTTGTAGGGGCGAGGCTTGTCTCGCCCGCCACCGCAACGAAATGTAGGGGCGACCAACCTGGTCGCCCGCGAATGGAGAGCAAAATGGCATTTGTACTCGCAGGCGCGACCCTGATAGATGGCAATGGCGGCGCGCCGCTTAAGGACGCGGCCATTTACGTTTCGGGCGAGCGGATCAATTGGGTGGGCGGCACCGCGGATTTGCCACCCGCCGCGCAGGATGCGAAGCAGATCGACGTATCGGGCAAGTGGCTGATGCCCGGGATTATCGACGCCCATATCCACATCTGTTACAACGGCAGCGACAGCGTCTTCACCCTGCTGGAAAAGCATCGCGACGATCTGGTGCTGGAAGCGGTCGATATCTGCGCGCGCACGCTAGCCCAAGGCGTGACTGCGATCCGCGATGTCGGCGGCGAGCAGTATATCGAGATGTCGCTGCGCAGCGCCATCAATCGCGGTTTCATCCGCGGACCGCGCATGAAGCTTTCCGGTCGCGTCATTTCGATGACCGGCGGCCACGCGCATTTCATCGCCCGCGAAGCCGACGGTCCCGACGAAATGCGCAAGGCGGCGCGCGAGCAAATCAAAGCCGGCGCCGATCTAGTGAAGCTGATGGCTACCGGCGGCAGCGCCACGCCAGGGCAAGATATCCACGCCAGCCAGCTCACAGTGGAAGAGATCGCGGCGGTTACCGAGGTCGCCCATATGATGGGGCGGCATGTGGCGGCGCATTGTCATGGCACTGGCGGCATCCGCAACTGCATGCTGGGCGGCGTCGACACGATCGAGCATGGCACCTATCTCGATGAGGAAACGGCTGACATGATGGTGGCGAATGGCGCGCAGTTGGTGCTGACGCTCGGCGCCGGTAATCCTGATTTGGAAAGCTATCCGCTGTCGCCAGTGCAGCAGGCTGATGCCGAACGGCGCAAACCGATGATTGAACAGGGCGTCAAGCAGATTCGCAAAACCATCGCCCTGGCGCGCGCCAAAGGCATATTCCTGGGTATCGGCACCGATGCCGGCGGCAATCCGCTGGCGCCGCATCAATTCGCCATGGCGCGCGAGCTGGAGCTGCTGGTCGAGAATGACTTGACGGCGATGGAAGCGATTACCATCGGCACGCGCAATAACGCCAAGGTCCTCCGCTGGGACGATGAGATCGGCACGGTAGAAGCGGGCAAATACGCCGATCTGCTGCTGCTCGATGCCGACCCGCTGCTGGATATTCGGAATCTGCGGCAGATTGCCGCCGTATACAAGGGCGGTCAAAAGGTGTAGGGGGGAACGCGGGCGACCCAAGGGTCGCCCCTACAAGTCCCGATAGTGTGGCGGCGATGGCAACGATAGCGATGGTCGGCGATATATTTTTGCAGGAGGCGCTGCCGCGGACAGCGGAACTGGCGGCGGTCAGCGATGTCCTGCGCGGCGTCGATGTCGCCTTCGGCAACCTGGAGACGCCGGTATCCGAGCGCGGGACGCCGGTCGACAAGTGGATCAATATGCGCATGCCGCCGGACTTGCTATCGGTTCTGGTCGACATGGGCATTGACATCGTAACGCTGGCGAACAATCACATGTGGGATTTCGGCGAGGTCGCCTTCTTCGATACATTGCGGCATTTGGACGACCATGCTCTGCCCTATGTCGGCGCCGGGACGAATCTTGATGAGGCTTGGGCTGCCGAGATCGTTTCCCTCGGCGACATCAGAGTTGCCTTTCTCGGCGCGAGTTCCACGCTTGGACCAGGATCGGCCGCGGCCGACGGGCGACCCGGCGTCGCGCCGATTCAAATCTCCGAGTCCTACCATTTGGATCCGCCGGCCAGCCTGGAGCAGCCGGGCAGCGCGCCCTACGTCTTTACAAGCGCCTGGCGTGAAGATCTAGAGCGAGCAATCGCCGCCATCGAAGACGCCCGCGCTCAGGCGGACTTCGTAGTGCTGGCGCTGCATTGGGGCGTTCCGCCATTTTGGCGTCCGCGCTTTCAAGATGGCTTGGCCGACTATCAGATCGAGGTCGGCCGCGCGCTGATTGAAGCGGGCGCCGATGTCATCGTTGGGCATCATCCGCATTCCTTGCAAGAGGTGGAGATTCACTGCGGCAAGCCCATATTCTACAGCTTGGGCAATTTCGTCTTTCATCACAACAAGGGCCCAGTCAGCGAAACGCCGGTCAGCCGCCACGCGCCCTACTCCGTCAACGTCGATCGCCGCAACCGCGAGTGGTCTGAAACAGTCATCATCTTGGCGGAATTCGCTGACTCGGGCGAGGCGAGATATTCTTTGCAGCCCGCCTTGCTCGATTCGATCGGGAATCCGCAGCTGCTCGCCGGCGAGGACGGGCGAGCGGTAATCGAGAGGCTGGATCAGATGTCGCCGAATGCGGAGATACGATTATTTAATGGATTAGGGCAGTTGCAATTGTCCTGAATTGAAAGTCATACTTTTTATCTGTCCCGAATTGACAGGTTATTTCTAAAAGGAGGTGGGTTACAATCTGCAAAGTCTCTAATGTGAGAGCGTTTCAGTTAATCTCGCCATGTGAATTGTAAGGAGAAGAACAGAACATGAGCAGAAAACTTATAAGCATAGCTGTCCTTGCCATGATGATGCTGGCGCTTGCGCTACCAGTAACATCACAGTCGATGGGCGAAGTCGTGCCGCCGATCATCGTGCATTCGGTGACGCAGGCGGAGCGCCCGATTGAATATGAGACCACGCGCCTGGTCGTCGAGAATATGCGCGAACTTGGACTGGAGGTCGAGCACCGCGCCATCCCCTGGGCGCAGTTGATTGACGAGATTTGGTACAGCCGCACGGAAGAGAGTTCCGCCGCCGATCGTCCCTTCCAGATGACGCACTGGCGCATGGTTGGCCGGCCCGAGCGCTCCGATCCTGACGAGTTCACCTACAACCTCTTCCATTCCAGCGTTCGCGATGGCGGATATAACTTCATCGGCTACAACAATCCCGAGTATGACGCCCTCGCTGAAGCGCAGCGCGTGGAAGTTGCCGATAAAGAAGCGCGCCTGGGCATCATCTGCGAGGCGCAGCAGGTCATCCGCCACGATATGGTGAACGCCTACTTCATCCACCCGCTGACGCCCCAGGTGGTCAATACCGCCGTCTTCAATCCGGATAGCATTACCACCCAGGCTGGCATCGGCGTACACAACTTCTGGACCTGGATCGGCATTGAACCGACCACTGACGACAAGACGCTGATCACCTCGACGACCTCCTTCCTCAATTCCTTCAATCCGCTGGAAATCGCCGGCGACGCGCCCAGCCGCGTTACTGAGATGACCTGGGACCGCCTGATGCGCATCAACCCGATTGGCGTGCCCGAGCCCTGGGCCGCTGAGAGCGTCGTCTGGGAAGACCAGCTGAATGTGGTCGTCACCTTGCGCGAGGGCATGAAGTGGCATGACGGCGAGGATGTGCAGTCCGATGACGCCGCCTATTCCTTTGAAGCGGCGCTGGCTGGCACGATGCAGACCAAAGATGGCGAGGAACGGTTCCAACCGGAAGCGCCCGATTACTATCCCTTCGCCAGCAATGTCGCCAATATCGAGATCATCGACGACCTCTCGCTGCGCTTCACGCTCAATACGCCCTCAGCCGCCTTCGAGACCAGTTCGCTGGCCAAGCTAAACTTGATTCCCAAGCATATCTGGGAACCGATCATCAACGACCTGCTGACGCAGGATGACGCCGATGTCGATTCGATTCAGGAAGAGATTCCGATCGGATCCGGTCCCTTCAAGTATGTCGCCTTTGATGTCAATGAGTTCGTCTACCTCGAGGCTTTCGAAGACCACTGGGCGCGGCCCAATATCGATGCCTGGATTATGAACGTCCTGCCGAACCAGGAAGCGACCTTGGGTCAGATACAAGCCGGCGAAATGAACTTCCTCTGGGAGTGGCCCGGCGACCCCGGCGTATTGCAGAGCATCGTGGACGACAATGAGCATCTCGATCTGTTTTCGGCGATCAGCATCGGCATGAACTACTTTGCCTTCAACGTGCGCTATGCGCCATTCGACGATGTGACGTTCCGCCAGGCGGTCGCGCATACGATCCCGCAGCAGTTCATCATCGACAACATCTTCAATGGCTTGGCGGCGCCGGCGGACAGTTTCGTCTCGGCGGCGCTGGAATACTGGCGCCAATGCGACGACCTGCCCACCTACGACTTCAGCATTGAAGGCGCGCGCGCGCTGCTGGAGGGCGCCGGCTACAGCTGGGATGACGACGGACGCCTGCATTACCCGGCGGGATAATCGAAGATTTCCCCCACCCCAAACCCCTCCCCGGCGGGTCAGTGTCTACGCGACCCCATGAAGAGGGAGGGGCTTAATCCGCCCGCTTGGCGGATAGAATCTCCCCTTCCCTCATTTTGGGGGAAGGGGATGGGGGATGGGGGCAAAGGAAAGAAAAAGAATGAGCCGCGGCGTCGCCTATTACATTTTGGGGCGTTTTCTGCAGAGTGTGATGGTGCTCTGGATCATCGTCACCTTGCTGTTTTTGCTCTTCCGCCTGGCGCCGAGCAATCCCTTGGCCAGCTACATCGACACCACTTTCACCAAACAGCAGGAAGCGGCGCTCCTGGCGCGCTTCGGGCTCGATAAGCCCCTCGGCGAACAGTACATCATTTACCTGGTGAATCTGCTCAAACTCGACCTGGGCGATACTTTCAGCTATTCCGGCAAGACCGTGCTGGATATCCTGGGCGCCGATCTGCCTAATACGATTTATTTGACGCTGACATCGTTGCTGCTGGCTTATGCCGTCGGTGTGCTGGGGGGCATCGTGATGGCGGCGATGCGTGGCAGCGCCTTCGAGCGCATCGGCACGACCTTCACGCTGATGACGCGGGCGGCGCCGCAATTCTGGGTCGGCATGCTGCTGCTGACCTTCTTCGCCTTTCAGTGGAAACTGCTGCCATCTTCAGGTATCGGCCCGCCGATGGTGCGCTATCGCTGGGAAACCGAGTGGGACAAATTGATGTCGCCGGTGTTTTGGCGGCACATGATCCTGCCCACATTTACGCTGGCGCTTTATTTGCACGGGCTGCCGCTGCTGCTGATGCGCTCGAATATGCTTGAGGTGCTGGATCAAGATTACGTGACCATGAGCCGGCTGGCCGGCTACAGCGAGTGGCGGGTGATGATTCAGACGGCGGCGCGCAACGCGATGCTGCCGGTCCTAACGGCGCTGACGCTGGGCATCGGCTACAGCATTGGCGGCAATGTCGTGATTGAGCATGTATTTTCCTGGCCCGGCCTGGGGCGGACGCTGGTGCGGGCGGTCCAGCAAGCCGATTATCCGCTTGCCCAGGGGGCATTCTTTCTGATTGCGGTCATCATCGTATTTATGAATTTCATCGCCGACATCTTGTACAGCCTGCTGGACCCGCGTGTGGGCGCGTCGGCGCAGGCGCAGGTCTCTTGATGCGGAGGTAGCAGGGCAATGCAACAAGAAGCAAGCGTTCGCGGCGAGCCGCCCGGCAAGGCAAAGATGGAATTCCGTCAGGGCTCGGCGCTGCGCCAACTGTGGGAGACAAACCTGGAAGTATTCCAGCGCGACAAGATGGCGCTGTTTGGCTTGTTCATCTTCGCGGTTTTCGCCATCGTGGCGGTTTTCGCGCCCCAGATTGCCCCGAACGATCCGCTGACGCCGCTCAAAAACAACGAAGGCGACTGGATTAAGGATGCGATGCCTTATTGGCTGGCTCAGCCGGGCGAGGATGAAGCCGAAGGCTATGTCAACAATTTCCTGCTGGGCACAACGAATATCGGGCGCGACATTTATTCCCAACTGATTCATGGTTCGCGCTCCGCTCTGCTGGTCGGTTTTTCGGCGGCGGCGGCGGTGGCGGTCATCGGAACTGTCGTCGGGCTCTTGGCTGGCTATTACGGCGGTTGGGTCGATGCCATTCTCATGCGCGCGGCTGATGTCGCCTTCGGCATACCCTTCATCCCTTTCATTATTGTCGTTTCCGCCTTTCTCGATCCCAGCATCTGGAATGTGGTGGTGGCGATGGCGGCGCTGCTTTGGCGCGATACGGGTCGCGTCATCCGCTCTCAAGTCCTGGTCATTAAGGAGCAAGCCTTTGTCAGCGCGGCACGCGTCTCCGGCGCCAGCGATCTGCGCATCATCTTTGTTTATATTGCGCCCAGCATCCTGCCCCTTTCTTTCTTATACGGCTCCTTCGCCATCGCCTGGGCGATTCTTACCGAAGCAAGCGTCAGCTTCCTCGGCTTCAGCGATCCCGAGACGATCAGTTGGGGCTTCATGCTGCAGGACGCCTTCAATTCGCTGGCGCTCTCGCGCGAGGCATTTTACTGGATCGTGCCGCCGGGTCTTTGCATCATGCTGACGGTGATGGCCGGCTTCTTCATCGGGCGCGGATACGAAGAAGTGCTATTCCCTCGTTTGAGGCGAATGTGATGAAGTTGTTCGCTACCTTTTGTGCTTGCCCCCACCCCAAACCCCTCCCCCAAAATGAGGGAAGGGCTTCATTAGTCTTGGTTGGCAGCGATCTCCCCTTCCCTCCTGGTGGGGGAAGGGGCCGGGGGATGGGGGGTGTTGCTAAATGACCATACTCTCCATCCGCGATCTCAAGGTCAACTACGCGACACAGGACGGCACCGTTCAGGCGGTCGATGGCGTCTCGCTTGACCTCGAAGAGGGCCAGCATCTCGGCTTAATTGGCGAATCGGGCTGCGGCAAGACCACCTTGCTCAAGGCGATCGTGCAGGTGCTGCCGCGCAACGGCGAAATCGTCAGCGGCGAAATCAAGTTTCAGGGCATGGACCTGCTGAAACTGCCGCCGGCTGAGATGCGGCAACTGCGCTGGCGCGAGATCGCCACGATACCGCAGGCGTCGATGGATTCGCTGAATCCGGTGCAGCGCGTCGGCAGCCAGCTGACCAAGCTGCTGCGCGTGCGGGGCGGCTACCACAAGAAGGCGGCGCGCAAACGGGCGGTCGATCTCTTCGACATGGTCGGCTTGGACACCGAACGGCTGATGCACTATCCGCATGAGTTCTCCGGCGGCATGAAGCAGCGCGCCGTTATCGCCATGGCGCTCGCCCTGGAGCCGAGCCTGCTGATCGCCGATGAGCCGGTCACCGCGCTTGATGTCATCGTACAGCATCAGATTCTCGAAGTGCTTCGGCAATTGGAACGGGAACTCAACCTGACGGTCATGCTGATCACGCATGATATCTCAGTGGTGGCGCAAGTCTGCGATTCGGTCTCCGTCATGTATGCGGGCCGCATCGTCGAGGAGGCGAGGTCCGAGCCCTTCTTCACTTCACCGGCGCATCCCTACAGCCTGGGTTTGCAGCAAGCATTCCCCAACCTCGCGCGCCCGCGCGATGTGCTGGTTTCTATCGAGGGCTATCCACCCGATTTACGGGAGCCGCCTTCCGGCTGTCGCTTTGCCGAGCGCTGTCCCTTTGTGCAGGACGACTGCCATGAGACAGATCCGCAGCTGGAGGCCGTCGGCGATGGGCGCTTGGCCGCCTGCCTGCGCTCGAGCGAAATGGATTCCCTGCGCATACAGGCGGAAGACCCGACCCTCTGGCAGAATGTCGAAGTGGCGCAATACCCCCACCCCAAACCCCTCCCCCATAAAGAGGGAGGGGCTTCAGTTGCCGAAACAAACGGTGGGACCGCAGCATCTGCCTCCCCTTCCCTCCCTGTGGGGGAAGGGGCCGGGGGATGGGGGGACGAGTCAAGCGACATCCTCCTCGAAATGAATGATGTTTCGAAGCAATTCAAAATCGGCGGCGGCCTATCCGGGCTGCTGCGCGGCGACAAAGAGCAGACGGTCTACGCCGTCAACAACATCTCTTTCACGCTGCGGCGCGGCGAGAGCCTGGGCTTGGCCGGCGAATCCGGCTGCGGCAAATCGACTACCGGCAAGCTGCTGGTGAAACTGCTTGACGCCAGCCAAGGAAGCATCGTCTTTGACGGCGATGACCTGTCAGCCGTCGATGACAGAGAGTTGCTCGGCTTTCGCAGTCGCGTGCAGCTGATGTTTCAGAATCCCTTTGAAGCGCTCAATCCACGTTTCACCCTCTACCGCTCGCTGACGGAGCCGCTGATCATCCACGGCTGGAAGGACGAGAGCGAGCGATTGCAACGGGTGGTGGAGACGCTCGATCGCGTGAACCTGCGTCCGGCCGAGGTTTTCCTCGACAAATACCCGCATCAACTTTCCGGCGGGCAGCTGCAGCGCGTTGTCCTGGCGCGCGCGCTAGTCTTGCATCCCGACTTTCTGGTGGCGGATGAGCCAGTTTCCATGCTTGATGTGTCGGTAAGAGCCGGCATCCTCAACACAACGCGGCGGCTGGCGCGGGAATTGGGCTTGGCGACGGTGTACATCTCGCACGATTTGTCGCTGCTGCAATACACATGCGACCGAATCGCCATCATGTACCTGGGCGAAATTGTGGAGATCGGTCCCAGCAATGAGGTCATCAACAATCCCCAGCATCCATACACGCAGGCGCTTATCGCAGCCGTACCGGTGCCGGATCCGACGATGGAGAATCCGCCGCTGCGCATTCGAGAAGGCGTGCCCCGCCCCACCGAGCAATTCATCGGCTGCCCATTCGCGCAGCGCTGTCCCGAAGCGATGGAAGCCTGCCTGGAGATTCGTCCGCCCGTCATCGGCGACGAGCGAGGACATCAGGCGCAATGCCACCTCTACGGCGAACATCGCGAATCGCCGCCGCTCAATCGCGACGCCGAGTTGGCGCGCTGAACGCCCCATCCGCCGCATTCCGTCCCCACAATTTTCGATATAAGATAAGCCGAATGTGGCTTCCGCCTGGCTTTCCGCAGCGCGACGCCATTCTTACGACAGATTCAGCATTGGGTTAAAGACATTTGACGGTTTCCGCCAGCGCCTTTATGCGCGCTATGGTCTTGCTCTTATACCTGCCGATTTGCCTCTTTGCGTTTCGGCAACTCATTCCACGCCTGCCTCAAGCGTCCCGGATACTGGCGATCGGCATGCTGGCGGCGCAAGCCATGATCCTGGCGGTGGCGTTGGAAGATACGCCGAGATGGGAACTCAAGGGCTGGCTGTGGCATCTGGACCAGGAATCCAGCATTCCTAACACCTTCGCATCGGCGCAGTTGGCGCTTGTCAGCGGGACCGCGCTGGCAACCGCCATACTTGCGAGCGGACGACATGCCCTTTACCGTCTTTACCTGGTCGCTATCGGTCTGCTATTCCTCTATCTGGGCTGGGACGAATACTTCGCTCTTCACGAAAAGAATCCAGACTGGAAGCAACAGTACCTGGCGCTCGGCGCCGTCGTTGTAATCGCGACTAATATTGCGCGGCGGCGTTCGCCGCGACAGACCGGTCGATGGCGACGAGTATTTCTGACCGGTCTAGCAATTAGTGGCGTCGGCGCCATGGTATTCAAACTGTTGCCCTTGACATGTGACGGCATTGGTTGGCTGCGCATCCAAGGCTGCCTCCAGTATGACTTCATTGAGGAAGCCTCCGAGTTTATAGGCATTTGGTTGATTCTCATCGCCGCTCTGGGCGATCTAACTGAGGTGGCGCCCAAGCCGCGTCGCCTAGTCGCAGTCTTCCTTTTCGCCATGCCAATACTTTGGACTATTCTGCTCACCCATGACGCCTGGCTGCCTCGTTTCGAACTCCGTTTTCGGGCGAAGCCAGCGTCGGTAGTGTTTGAGTCAGACCTCCGTCTGCTTGGCTACCAGCTCAAGCAGGATGAGGAATCGGTCGATCTGTGGCTTTATCCATCAGCTTGGCGCAGCCACTACAACAAGCTGGGTTTCTCGTTGCATTTGATCGACCAAGCCAGCGGAACGTCCATCGCAAGCCATGAAAGACAAACGCGCAGCCAAAAGCGCCTGCTCTTGGCGCCCAGTTACGCCCATATTTATCGCAAACAGATGGCAATTGAGATTCCGCCGGAGGCGCCGGCCAACCGCGCGTATTGGATTGTTCTATCGCTGTGGCGTGAAGAGGGCGGAGGATTCACGAGCCAGAAAGTCCTTGAGAGCGATCATCAGATGTTGAGCGAGACGCAAGTGATCTTGGGCGAGTTTGCCTTGCCAGCAGCGTCATCCGCCGTCTCGGCCGCTCCGCTGGCGATATTCGACGGATCGTTCACACTGGGCGAGGTAGATCTGCCTCAGAGCGCGCATCTTGGCGAAACGCTGAACATAGCATTCGCCTGGCGCGCCGATGCAGCCAGATCCGACGAATATGTCCAGTTTCTTCACTTTGGACACGTCGATAGCGGCGAATGGTGGGTCCATGACCAGCAGCCGCTGGGTAAACGGTTGCCTACTCGCTTGTGGTATAGTGGATTAGCCGACAGTGAGATTTGGGCGGCGACGCTGCCAGCGGATCTAGCATCGGGCGAATACGCCGTGTTTACTGGTCTGTATCGCTTGAGCGACCAGGAGCGCCTGCCAGTCAAGGGCAAGGACGGCATACCCTTTGTCGACGCGCGCGTGCCACTGGGTTACCTGACATTGGAGTGAAGTCTTCGGCCGATGGATTCGCGTTCAGGCATCAGAATCACCCGTGCGAGCTTGCGTTGAAGTGACCTGTACAGATGGATAGCATTGAACTTGTTGTATCGCCGGCGACGCTGAATACCTTTTTTGGATTGGCGCTCTATACACCCGCCTGCCTCTTCGTCTTCCATTTACTTTTCCCACGTCTTACAGCAGACGCAAAGGGTTTGGCTCTGCTAACGCTGGTTGCGCAAGTCGTAGTTATTGTCGTCTCGCTGGAGGCGCGGCCGAATTCGGCGATTGAAGAGTGGATATGGGACATCGACAAAGAATGGAACATTCCCTCAGCCATCGCCTCCACGCTAGTCGCGCTGATCGGTTTCGCCGCGCTTCTAACTTCTTGGGCTTCGCAGGCTGTTCCCAAGTGGCGGTGGTTGTGGTTGGCTGCCATAGGGTTGGTATTCCTGATCCTCGGGCTGGAAGAGTTTCTGGACACCAAGTATTCCAATCTGGACTGGCCGCTGTATTACGCCGCGGTTGGCATTGTCTTGGCCGGGGCGACCGTGGCTGTCGCCGCTCGCTCGTCGAGGCAGCAGCGCCTATGGTACATTTGCCTGATTTGCGGTCTGGCGCTGATGGCGATCGGCGTTTTCCTGATCGACGAACTGCCGCTCAATTGTAGCGCGTTCGCCTTTCTGAAAATGGATGGCTGCCTGAACTATCAGACGGCTGAAGAGGTATTCGAGCTCTTGGGCAGCTGGCTGGCGCTCGTGGCAATGCTGGGACTTTTATCCGAAGCTCTTCCGAATCCGAAGCCTTTCTATCGTTGGTGTCTGTTTGGTTTCCCAGCGCTATGGCTTTTGCTAATGGCGCTTGTCTCTCCCATATCCAGCTTTGAGTTTTCTCTCCAGGCGCAGCCCGCGGCGGTGGAATTTGAAACGGGCGCGCGGCTTTACGGCTACGAAGCCGATCGCAATGGAGGCCCAATCGCCGGCTACTTTTATTTCTCGGAAAACATGATTGCTGCGGAAACCGGATACTCCGTTCATCTGGTTGACCAGGTCAGCGGCGCTTCAGTTGCCAGCCAGAACCGCTGGGCGAGTCGCGAGCTTGCCTTCTTCTTGAGCGGAAAAAGCTATTTGCGCGTCTACTACCAGTTTCTTCGCGTCCTGATACCGCCGGACGCGCCGGCTAATCGAGCGCTCTGGGTCGTGCTCACGCTTTGGCGCAAAGATGGCGAGTCATTTGCGCCCATCAAGATTCTGTCCAGCGATCAACGACAGCTCAGCGATACGCAGGTTGTATTGGGTGAGTTGGTCTTGCGGGCGGAATCGGAATCGGGCCCAACTGACACGGTGGCGATCTTCGACAAAGCCTTCCAGCTCCGCGCTGTGGATTTACCCGAGCGCGCCAATGCTGGCGACGTTCTGCCAATTACCTTTCGCTGGAGCGCTGCCGCCGACGGCTTTGAAGATTTCACGCAGTTCCTTCATTTAGTGCATGAAGACAGCAGCGAGCAATGGGGTTTTGATCAGCAACCATTGGGTCCGCGCTTGCCAACTCGGTTATGGTATAAAGGCTTGGCCGACAGCGAGACTTGGGCGGCTCCGCTGCCGGCTGATTTGGCTCGTGGGATATATAAGATATACACCGGGCTCTATCGCATAAGCGACAAGGAGCGCGTACCGGCCAGCGATTCTGAGGGAATGCCCTACCTCGACGCGCTCGTGCCGCTTGGTCATTTGATCATTGCGGGTTGAAAGCCTGATTCTCGAACAGACGCTAGGGAGATCGCAATGAATACAATGCGAGCGGCCGTCATTCATGAACACGGCGACCGCGATGTAATTCAATTGGAGCAAGTGGTCGTTCCAGAGCCAACCGACGATGAAGTCCGAATAAAGGTGCATGCCTGCGCCCTGAACTGGCTTGATGTGGGCATTCGCCGCGGACCGCAATTTGGCGCGGTGCCGCTGCCCTTAACCACCGGCGTCGATGTCTCCGGCGTCATCGACGCGGTCGGCTCAGACGTAAGCGACTGGAGCGCCGGCGACGCTGTCACTTTTTATTCGCTTGTGACCTGTGACGACTGTGAGTACTGTCGTGATGGCGAGGTTACGGTCTGCCCGCAGCACAAGATCATCGGCGAGCACATGAATGGCGGCTTAGCCGAATACATGGTGGCGCCAGCGCGGAATTTGATCGCGAAGCCGGCAAACTTGACGCACGACGAAGTGGCGGCTCTGCCAGTTGTGTCCATGACCGCTTGGCATATGCTCATCAGCGTCGCGCGACTGCAGGCGGGCGAGACAGTCTTCATTCCGGGCGCGGGCGGCGGGGTCGCCTCTATGGGGATTCAGATTGCCAAGTACGCTGGCGCGACTGTGATCGCCAGCACCTCAACGGCGGAAAAAATGGAGCGAGCGCGTGAACTGGGCGCCGATTATGTGGTCAACTATCGCGATAAGAATTGGGTTGACCAGGTGATCGACTATACCGACGGGCGCGGCGTCGATGTGGCGCAGGACCTCGTCGGCGCCATGACTTGGGCCGACTCGCTGCGTACGCTGGCGCGCAACGGGCGCCTGGTCGTTTGCGGCTCGCATTCAGGCAAGAGCTTCAATCTGCGGATTCCCCAGATCTATCATCGGCAGCTGAGCATCTTGGGTTCCAATGGCGGCGCCTATAATGAACTGCGCCACTGCCTGGAATTGGCGAATCGGGGCATACTGCGACCTGTGATTGACCGTGCGCTTCCGCTGTCGCAGATCCGCGAAGGACATCGCATCCTGGAAGAGCACGATCATTTTGGCAAGGTTGTGATTCAAGTCGCGTAGGGCGCGTAGACACTGACCGCCGGGCGCGTAGACAGGAAAGTATTGCTTCAGATATCAAGAGCGAGCGGACATGAGCAAGCAGCCAAACATTCTTTTCGTGATGACAGACCAGCAGCGGAGCGACACGATTAGCGCCTTGGGCAATCGCGAGATTCGCACGCCCGTCCTCGATTCGCTGGTCCAGAGCGGTACCGCCTTCACCAATTGCTACACACCCTCGCCCGTTTGCGTCGCCGCCCGCAGCGCGACGATCACCGGTGTTCCGCCCCATCTCAACGGCTGCGCTTCGAACAATGAATCGCCGCTGGGCATGCAAAGCATCATGCAGGTATTGCAGGAAGCCGGTTATCGGACGCACGGCATCGGCAAAATGCACTTTAATCCACAAGCCGATGCCATGTGGGGCTTTGATAGCCGCGACATCTCGGAAGAAGGCGCGCGGCTGCAAGGTAGCCGAAACGACTTTCACGATTATCTTGTCGAGAGTGGCTTCGGACACGTGCTCGAACCGCAAGGCTTGCGCAGCGAAATGTACTACATCCCGCAGCCGTCTCAGCTACCGGCGCAACATCACCATACGACCTGGGTGGCCGACCGCGCCATCGACTTCCTGCGCCAGCGCGATGGCGAGCGACCCGACGGGTCAGTGTCTACGCGACCCTTCTTCCTCTGGGCCAGCTTCATCAAGCCGCACCCGCCCTTTGAGTCGCCCGTCCCCTGGAACAAGCTCTATCGCGCGGCTGATATGCTGCCGCCGCGCCGTCCGGAAGGTTTTGAGCAGCTGCTGAGTTGGTGGAATCACCATCAGAATCGCTACAAATACCGCGACAAGGGCTACGATGAGATGCTCGTCCGCACGATGAAGGCGATGTATTACGCTTGCATCTCCTTCATTGACTTCAATCTCGGGCGCATTCTCGAAGCGCTGGGCGATGAAATCGAAAACACCTTAATTCTGTACACCTCCGATCATGGCGAGATGCTGGGCGACTACGGCAGCTTTGGCAAACGCGCGATGCTGAATCCAGCCGCGAAAATCCCGCTCATCATGCAGGCGCCCAATACCGCGCATCCAGGGCTGCGCGTAGACACTCCGGTCAGCCTGCTTGATGTTTTCCCCACCTTTGCCGCGGCCGCTGGGCTGGACATCGCCAGACCGTCGCCAGATGGCGCCAACCTGCTCGACGTTGAAGCGGGCGATACCCAACGCGAGTTTGTAAACAGCCAGGTTGGCGAGGGCAGTATCGGACTCTACATGATCGCCGGGCGCGACCTGAAGTACATTTATTCAGCAGCCGACAATAAGGAGTGGCTCTTTGACCTGCGAATTGATCCGCAGGAGACGAAAAATTGGGCGGGCAATTCACGCTATGAGGGAGAACTGCGCGAAATGCGGGATAGGCTCATCGGACGCTTTGAGCGCGATGGTTATGTAACGGCAGCGCAAAATGGCGAATGGCGCAAATATGAGCCGCCAGCTTTCCCCAATCCGGCTGGCGACGACGGACTGCTTTTCCAGGACGCGCCGCATCTGCCGGAATTGCTGCGGGCGCTTGGCTCCTATTACGAGCCCTAGCCCGGTTTCCGCGTTTTCTGAAATCCGCAACCGGTACTCCTTTGCAACATCCGCACATTACAATTGCAACGCGCCATTTGATAAAATCGCGGCAGTTGACCAACTACAATAGAAAGCGACAGACGAAAAATGATGAGAATCAGCGCGTTTGGCGACGAGATTGCAGTTGATTTTGAAGAGCAGCTGCTTGTCCTGAAACGACTTGACATACCACTGATCGATATCCGCGCCGCCTGGGGGGTCAACTGCTCGCAATTTTCCAGCGGTCACATTGAAGACATAAAGTCACTTTGCACCCAACATGGAGTCTCCGTGAGCTGCATGGGCAGCCCCATCGGCAAATCACCGATTGCCGATCCGATAGAAATCGAAAGCGAGCGCCTCAAGACAATAGGCGAAACGGCGCAGCAACTCGGCACACGGAATATCCGCCTGTTCAGCTTTTACCCTGAGGGCGATGCTGACGACGCCGCGACTCAACTCTCAATCGAGCGCTTGACCGTACTGACAGAAATCGCGGCGCAGAACGATCTGCAGCTGCTGCTGGAAAACGAGAAAGGCGTCGTCGGCGATGTCCCGGAACGCTGCTTGCAACTGATGCGCGCCATCGATTCGCCGCACCTGCGCTTCATCTGGGACCCAGCCAACTTCGTGCAATGCGGCGCCGTCGAGCAGATCGATCGCTGGTGGGACGAACTGCACCCCTACATCGGCTATATCCACATCAAAGACGCGCGCCTCGCCGACAATTCGGTTACGCTCGCTGGCGACGGCGATGGGCAATTGCCGGAGCTGCTTTCGCGCTTGCAAGAGACAGGCTATGAAGGCGTCTTGTCGCTGGAGCCCCATCTGTTGGAGGCGCGTCATTCAAGCGGGTTCAGCGGCGCCGACGGGATGGAAGCGGCGGTTGGCGCGCTGCGCAAGCTGATGGCTGCGGCGGGGATTGCGGAGGGATGATTCCTTGCTCGTGCAGAGCTGCAACAGAATCCCCTGCTCTTGCCTAGCTTTACAGTTGGCAAGAGCGCAGGATATAGGCAATGAAGCCCAGCCTACTCCAAAATCATCACATGCACCTCGCGCGGACCATGCGCGCCCTTAACCAGTTGGTGGGCGATATCGGCCGTCTTGCTGGGACCGGTTATCACAGTCGTATTGCTCGCTTCCGTGAAGGCGGGATAACCGGCGTCCTTTTGCGTCTGCTGCCAGGTTTCCAGATCGGGGGTGATCTGGTCGGCGCGCAGCAAGGCGATATGCACATCCGGCAGCAACGAAGTGTTGCGATAACGGCCCCCGCCGCTCTCCAAAATCAAGCTGCCTGTGGCCGCCAGCGCCGCATTCACACCGGTGATGCCCACTCTGACTTCGCCATCGTTTTCTTCGGCTACCGTCACGCCCAGCGATCCCAGCATCCCCTGCAATCCTTCAAACGGAATCTCGCCCTGCTCCCAGCTCAACACAGACCGATCTTCGCCGATCAACTCCATGATCTGCTCGAAGGCCTCGTTTTGTTCTAGCTGATACACGAAGCAGCCGACGGCTTCCGCCTCATCGGCGAAAAGCTGCAATTGCTCGCGCCGGGAAAGATCGTGCCGCGGGATCATGTGGCGGCGTTCACAAATCGGCTGCACATCACTGAAGGGTTTCCGCGTCTGACGCAGCTTGCCCAGTATGCGGTCACGCGCGCTCATAGACTTCCCTCCCTCTTTATGAGGTACCAGGCTTATGGGACGGGGCGCGTTCCCTCCACAACTGCCGGAAGGGCTTTGGCGCGAAGTCGGGGAAATCGCGGTGTTTGCTCCAGTTGCCCAGAACGCCCGGCATATAATCGCCCATGATCGCCTGGCCCGCGCGCGCCGCTTTTCCGCCAAGCGCGAAGCGCCTCGGCGAGGTCATGCCGATTGCCCACATTTTCATCGCCGCGTCCCAGCCAGCCTTTGATTCACCCTCGCGCACCAAATCCCAGCGCAGATCAAGCAACATGCGCGGCAGGTCGATATCCACCGGGCAGACCTGCTTGCAGCTGCCGCACAGACTGCTCGCGTGGGGCAGCGGAGTCGCATTTTCCAGTCCGACGAATAATGGCGTCAATACCGCGCCAATCGGTCCCCCATATACCCAGCCGTAGGCATGCCCGCCCATGGTGCGATAGACCGGACAGGCGTTTTGACAGGCGCCGCAGCGAATGCAGGAAAGCACTTCCGCATACTTGGTCGCGTAGATGTCCGAGCGGCCGTTGTCGACCAGGATGACATAGGCGTGTTCGGGACCGTCTTCCTCGCCAGCGTGCGAAGGTCCATTCAAGATATTGGTATAAACAGTCATCTTTTGCCCGGTGGAACTGCTGGGCAGCACTTGAGTCAGCGTGATGTAGTCTTCGACCGTGTCGACTATCTTTTCGATTCCGATCAAGGCGACGTGCACGCGCGGCAGCGAGGTGCACATACGGCCATTGCCTTCATTCATCACCAAGCCGATCGAACCCGTTTCGGCGATGAGGAAGTTGCCGCCGGAGATGCCCATATCGGCGCTGAGGAAATCTTCACGCAACATGCGCCGGGCGAAAGCCACCATTTTCTCGGCGTTATCTGTGGGCGCCATGCCCAGTTCCCGCACAAATACATCGCGGATTTCCGCTTTGGTCTTGTGCATGACCGGACCGACGATGTGGCTCGGCGTTTCGCCCGCCAACTGGATGATGTATTCGCCCAGGTCGGTCTCGACCACATGCAAGCCCGCGTTTTCCATCGCGTGATTGGTGCCCAGTTCCTCGGTCAACATACTTTTGCTTTTGGTGATCGTCCGCACCTGGTGACGGCGCGCGATATCCAAAACCAATTGATTCGCCTGCGCCGCGTCTTCCGCCCACTCCACCTTGTAGCCATTCTTCTGGAGATTGCGCTCGGCTGTCTCCAGCAGTTCGGGCAATTCGCGCAGGGCGCGGCGTTTCGCCTCGGCCGCCTGCTGCCGCATGAATTCACCATGTTCGTCGCTATTGGCGAACATCGTGTCCAGACGTCGATAGTAAGCGGTTCGCGTGCCCTCGCCGATGGCATGCTGCAAATCCTCGTTGCGCAGCGCAACATCAGCCAGCGCGATGAAGTTATTGGACTGCACATCCTGCGTCATGCGCGCTCGCCTCCCAGCCCTTGCGCCAGCACATCGGCTACGTGTACGACACGCTTCTCGGATTTATTGCGTGACAGCCCGCCGTTCATCTGCGTCAGGCAACTGACATCGCCGGTTACAATCGTATCGGCCGCCGAAGCGTCGATATTGTCGATCTTGTTCGATAGCATCGCGTTACTGATATCGGGCATCTTCACACTGAACAAACCGCCGAAGCCGCAGCAGACCTCGCATTCATTCAGTTCGCGCAATTCGGCATTGCCCAGATGCGCCAGCAGGTCGCGCGATGCCTGCCCCAGCCCCAAGCCGCGCAAGCCATGGCAGGCGTCGTGCATGGCGAAGGACTGCTTCACCGGCAGCGTCAAATTGAGATTCGCCATCCCCAGCCCATCCACCAGAAATTCGCTGAACTCCCAGGTGATAGACGCGGCTCGCTGCGCTTGCTCATAAGACTCGCCATCTTCAGGCGCGAAGAGCTGCGGATACTCATGCCGCACCATCGCCGCGCAAGAGCCCGAGGGCGTCACGATGACCTCGGCGTCTTGGAAGGCTTTGAAGAAGTGCTTGGCCACCGTCCGCGCTTCATCGCGATAACCGGAGTTGAAAGCCGGCTGGGCGCAGCAGGTCTGGTCGGGCGGGAAGTCAACCTCGACGCCGACATGCTCAAGGATATCGACGGCAGACATGCCCGTCTTCGGGTAGATCATGTCGACGATGCAGGTGACGAAGAGGGAGACTCGTTTGCCAATCGGCGATTCGCGCGCGGGTAGTGCCATGCAGTTCGCTTTCCTTGCAAGCTGATTGCTTAGACAGGTAGTGTACCGAAAAGCAGGCTGACAAGCGACAATCGTTTTTGTTACAATCCCGCCTCATGATGACTTGAGCAAAGGAAAAAATGATGGCGGATTACACACCTCGCCCGCAACATAAATTCACCTTCGGTTTGTGGACGGTCGGCAATATCGGGCGCGACCCCTTCGGCGATGCCACCCGCGACCCGATCTCGGCGGTCGACATCGTGCACATGCTGGCGGAAGTCGGCGCTTGGGGCGTCAACCTGCACGACAATGACCTCGTGCCCATTGACGCGACCCCGGCCGAGCGCAATCAAATCGTCGCCGATTTCAAGCGCGCGATGAGCGAAACCGGCATCGTCTGCCCAATGGCGACCACCAATCTCTTCTTCGATCCCGCCTTCAAAGACGGCGCCTTCACCAGCAACGAACCCGCCGTCCGCGCCTACGCCCTGCAAAAGACGATGAGCTCGATGGACCTGGGCGCGGAGCTTGGCGCCAAAGTGTATGTCTTCTGGGGCGGGCGCGAAGGCGCGGAAAGCGACAGCGCCAAGAACCCGGCCGATGGCGTCAAGCGCTTTCGCGACGCAATCAACTTCCTCTGCGAGTATTCGAAAGACAACGATTACGGCTATCGCTTCGCCCTCGAACCCAAGCCCAACGAGCCGCGCAGCGATATCTATTTCCCCACCGTCGGCAGCATGCTCGGCTTTATCGCCACGCTTGATGATCCCGACATGGTCGGCGTCAATCCCGAAGTCGCTCACGAGCACATGGCTGGCTTGAACTTCCTGCATGCCGTTGCCCAAGCCTGGGAAGCGGGCAAGCTCTTTCACATCGATCTCAACGACCAGATGTTTGGCCGCTACGATCAAGACTTCCGCTTCGGCAGCATGATGATCAAGCAGAATTTCCATCTGGTGCGCTTCCTGGAAGATGTCGGTTACGATGGCAGCCGCCACTTTGACGCTCATGCCTACCGCAGCTCGCAATATGAAGACGTCAAGGAATTCGCCCGCGGCTGCATGCGCTCCTACCTGGTCTTCAAAGAGAAAGCGACGCAGTTCAACGCCGACAGCGAAATTCAAGCGCTGCTGGCTGAGATCAACGCCGATGATGGCAGCTACGCCTATTTGGACAGTGGCTACAGCAAGGCGGCCGCCGCTCGGCTTAAGGCGACCGACTTCGACCGCGCTGGCATGGGCGCGCGCAATCTGCCCTACGAGCGGCTGGATCAACTGACATTTGATGTTCTGCTGGGCGTTCGCTAAATGATGCCCCCACCCCAAGCCCCTCCCCGCAGGTCTGTGTCTACGCGACCCAAAATGAGGCAGGGGCTTTCTTACGCTAATCTCGCTTTCCTTAGCTCCCCTTCCCTCCTTGTGGGCTGAGGAGCGGACACGTTTGAAGTAAGGCGCTGCGATTGCGACGGGTCAGCCAAGGCTGACCCCTACACGGTTCATTTATGGCGAAAATCGTAGGGGCGACCCTTGGGTCGCCCGAAAATTGCCGCGGAATGATCAG
>JAJECX010000030.1 GCA_022821805.1 Anaerolineae bacterium | reverse complement strand
TCCGCTACTGAAGGTCTAATTTGGCACAATTGATGCAAAAGACCAAGCCAACAACAAAAAAGTTTCGATTTGCATGCCGAACGACAGGATTTTGGGCGATTTTCGCTCAAATTGGTACGAAGATGATCCCAATTGAGTTTGCAATACATTGTATATGCGTTTCATTTAAGTTGGAATCATAGTAGCGGACAAGCCTTATACACAGTAAGGTGTGAGCCATGTCCGCATGATTCACCACTTCCATGACTGACAACCGCAGGATCTTCATCGAAAGATCGAAGCCAATGCGCCTCGGGGGTCCCCCAATGCTTTGGGGGGACTGAGGGGGTGGAGAAAACGGCAGCCACAGGAACGCGCTTCAGTTTCGCCTATGGCGATATGGCGGCAGTTTATGCAATAATACGCGCGTCGAATAACTTGCGGCAAACTTATCGTCCAACGAAGGAGGAAACGATGTCCAAAAGATTACTTTCATTATTTGTTGTCGCTCTCGTCCTGCTGATGAGCGCGACCGGCGCGCTGGCGCAGGATGAACAGGTGCTGCGGATCGCCACCGGCTCGTCCGGCGTAGCGAACTTCAGCTTCCAAATTCTGTCCGCTGGCGGCGATCAGCAGAACTGGATCCAATTCCAGTCGGTTCCGCCGCTATACTTTGATGTCGACTCGAATTTGCACACCGGCTATTTCAACGCTTGGGACCAGAACGAAGACAGCACCGTCTGGACCTTCACGGTTGATCCCGATGCTCGCTGGTCCGATGGCACCGCGATAACAGCGCAGCAGGTCATTGATTCTTGGCAGGTGCAGGCGGCGCCGCTCAACAGCGTTGGACGCATCCGCACCTATCTAGGCAATGTTGCCGGCTTCGCTGATGCGCGCGAGATGGCAGCGGAAGACGCGATGACCGTCGATGTCAGCGGCTTGTCGGCGCTGGATGATTCGACTGTGCAGGTTGAGTTGGTGCTGCCTGATCCGATCTTCTTCTGGCGCATCGCCACGGCGCACATGGCTATCGCCCGCGCCGAAGACGTGCTGGAGCACGGCTTCAACGAATTCTGGAAGCCGGAAAACAATCCAATCGTCAACGGTCCTTTCATCCTCACCAGCTTCGATGCCGACCAGCAGACGGCTGAGATGACGCCGAATCCGGAGTGGTGGAAAGACGGACCAATTCTCGAAAGCGTGTCCTTCATTTTTGTGCCCGACCAGACAAATGTCGGCACGATGGCGCTGAACGACCAAATTGACGCCAGCCTGGCACCGGCACCCTCGGTGCTGCGCGCGCAAATGCCGGATTACTTCCGTCAATTCCAGGCGATCGGCTTCAACACCTTCTGGATGCAGCCGACGCGCGAGCCGACCAGCGATCCGAAAGTGCGCGAGGCGCTGATCAAGTCGGTCGATTGGAACGCCGTCTTCCAAGCCGCCTTCCCGATTGAAGGCAGCGGCGTCATGACCACGCAGACGCTGGACGATATCGTCACCTGCCAGAACCCGGACGCAACCGGCTACCCCTACGATGTCGAAGGCGCGCAAGCCGCCCTCGCCGAATCGAGCTACGGCAGCGCCGACATGCTGCCGAAGTTGCGCGTCACGCCGCGCGGCAGCAACGAATTCAACAACCGCGCGCTGCAAGCGGTCATCGAATTCTGGCGCCAGAACCTGGGCATCGAGAATGTCGAATTCCAGCAGGACCCCAACAGCTTCGGCGATGATTATGACAAGATCAATCTGAGCCGCGACGATGTGGTCATCCGCTTCCCCGATGCCGCCACCTATATGTGGGCGGCCGGGCACTCGGCTGGTCCTGTTCCCAGCAGCTCGATGCTGAACGGCTACCATAACGAGGCGCTGGAAGCGGCAATTGACGAGGCGCTGACGCTGCCGCCGGACGATCCGCGCCGTTGTGAGCTGGCGCTTGAGGCGCAGGATCATTACGAAGGCGACTACGTGATCATGCACTTCGGCAAGCCGCTGCGCTCCGCCAACGCGCGCGAGCACGTCAAGGAATACTACAGCGGTCCCGATGTCAGCGTGATCGAGCCCTGGAAGATTTACATCGAGCGGATGTAGGTCGTTTACCCCCACCCTAAATCCCTCCCTGGCGGGTCAGTGTCTACGCGACCCCATAAAGAGGGAGGGACTTTCGCCTTAACTAGCGGGTCAACTCCCCTCCCTCATTTTGGGGTCACGTAGACATAGACCTACGGGAAGGGGCCGGGGATGGGGGCATCACGGGGGATCCATATTCATGGCTTCATTCCTGCTGATACGTCTTTTGCGCTGGTCGGTTGGGCTGCTGCTCATACTTTTTGTTACCTACGCCATGATGTATTACGGCGCCGGCGACCCGATCCGCATGATGTTCATTCAAGAAGAAGACTTCGATACCGCTGACGAAGCGGTGATGCGGGCGCTGCGGGCGAAGTATGGGCTGGATCAGCCCTTTATCGCGCAATTCGGCAATTATCTTCATAAGCTGGCGCAGGGCGATTGGGGGCGCTCGATTCGCCTGCAGGTTGACCGCCCGGTGCTGGAGATCGTGCAATTCCGCTTGCCGATATCGATGCAGTTGGGCTTCGCGGCGACGGCGATTTCGGCTGTGGTCGGCATCGCCCTGGGTGTGCTCGCGGCGCTGTATCACAATCGCTGGCTGGATCGCCTGATCGTCACCACGGTGCTCTTCGTCACATCTATCCCCATCTTCGTCACCGTGCCGATGCTGCTCTTGCTGCTTGTGCTGATCCTGAAATTGATCCCGGTGCCTTACGGCTGGCATGGGTTGTTTCATCGCGACGCCATCTTGCCCGTCGCGGTGATCGCGATTGGTCCCTTGCCTGGTATCGTCCGGCAGACGCGCTCGGCGATGCTGGAAGTGAAGAGCCAGCAATATATCACGACCGCGCGCGCCAAGGGCTTGCCGGAAGCCCGAATCATCCTGCGCCACATGCTGCGCCCGGTGCTGACGCCGGTGGTCACCACTGTCGGTCTCATCATGATCGCGCTAATCAATGGCTCCTTGTTTGTTGAACTCATCTTGAACATACCCGGCTTCGGGCTGCTGACCATTGAAGGCATCCGCAAGGTGGATTATCCCATCATCATGGCGGTGGCTGTCGTAGGCACGCTGATCATCTTTGTCAGCAATTTCGTCGTCGACATCATCTATCCGATCCTCGATCCGCGGGTGAGAGTGCAATGAGCGAATCGGAGCGCGGAACGAAGATCTCACGCGTAATTGATGATGACAGCGTCTTCCTGGGCGAACAGCGCAATCTGTGGCAGGACGCGGCCCGCCGTTTCAGCCGAAACTGGCTGGCGGTCGCTGGATTTTTGGTGATCGTAGTATTCCTTGTGCTGGCGCTGATCGGTCCTCACGTCGCGCCTTACGATTTCCTCGAACAGAATATCGTCAAAGCCTTTCAAGGTCCTTCCAACGACCATTTCCTGGGCACGGACGACCTGGGACGCGATGTCTTCAGCCGCATGCTGCACGGCGCGCGCACGGCGGCGTTGGTCGCCTTTTTCACCACCATCATCAGTTTGGTCATCGGCGTTGTGGTTGGCGGCTGGTCGGGCATTCGTGGCGGGCGCACCGATCAGTTCCTGATGTGGATCAGCGACTTGATCCAGGCGATGCCGGGCTTGCTGTTGGTGATTTTGATCAACACAACCCTGCGCCGCCCGATCGTAAACTGGTTTGACGCGCTATATGAGCAGACGCGGAATCCCTTTTACTTGAATACCCTTTGGCTGGATTATGTGCTGGTTTTCAGCGCCCTGGCTTTGATCGGCTGGCCCGGGCTGGCGCGCTTGATCCGCGGGCAAGTCTTGAGCATCAATGAAGAAGATTATGTGCTGGCGGCGCGCGCCCTGGGCGCCAGCGAGCGGCATATCATGCTGCGCCATGTCATCCCCAACGCGCTTGGCCCGCTGGTGGTTGCTGTCACCGCCGGCATGGGCGGCGCCGTGCTGCTGGAAGCGAGCCTAAGTTTCCTCGGCATTGGCATCCAGCCGCCCAACGCCAGCTGGGGCTCAATGCTGGAAGAAGGGCGGCGCTATTGGCAGATCTTCCCGCATTTGATGCTCATTCCGGCGGTGACAATTGGCATTGTGCAAGTCGCTTTCGTCTTCCTGGGCGATGGCTTGAACGACGCGCTTGATCCGCGCCGCATCAGTTGATCCGCGCCGGCGAGAGATGAGTTAATGCCCGCAATGCGATATCCCCGCGCCATAGGCCCGACTGATGCCGAACACATCACCGTCTATTACGACAAGGCATATTTCGCCGGCTGGCCCTTCAATCATGGCTTCAAAGCCTTTTCAAAAGACGAGCTGCTGGTCAGTTTCTCGCGCGGACCCTGCAATTACGCCTCCTTCTATGACCGTTCGCATCCGGTGGTCGACGCGCGCGGCGGCGAATATGTCACCATGCGCTCGACCGATGGCGGGCGAAGCTGGCCCCTGGATGGCTTGCAATCGCTGGGCAGTCGGCAAGATATTGAGCGACCGCTGTATACCACGCCGGAGGCGGCGCCATCGGCGCCATACGACTGGGATTCTCCCGATTTTTTCCTGACCGCCGGTTTCGGCATCCCGCCCGAACGCAATCAAGATCTGGGTTATCTGCAGGTTTCGCGCGACCGCGGGCGCAGTTGGGAGGGTCCCTTCCGCATGCCCACGTTCGGCTTCGCCTGGGTGCAAGTCAAGCCGGATTATATCGTCAGACCTGATGGCGTCGTCTTGCTCTTCGTCACCGTCGGCATTGGCGACGGCGCGGCGCGCAATCGTTTCGTCGCCGTCTACGCCTCGCCCAACGGCGGCCTCGACTGGCATTATCTGTCGGCGATCATGGCGGAATCGCCCGACAAGCGCTTCGTCAAGCGCTATTACGCCAGCCCGGCAATGCTGGGCGACGGGAGGATATTGGCGGCGCTGCGCTGCGAGCTTGACGCGCGCGGTTCCTGGCCCGAGGTATTCGAGTCGGACGACGGCGGGCGCAGTTGGCGTTTTCTGTCGCGGGTGAATGATTGGGGCGGACCGACCGAGCTAACGCTGCTGGACGACGGACGCTTGCTGGCGGTCTACGGTTATCGCGTCAAGCCTTATGGCATCCGCGCCCGCGTCTCCGAAGACGCTGGGGCGACTTGGGGACCCGAGCTGATCTTGCGTGATGACGGCGGCTCCTGGGATTTGGGTTATCCGCGCACGGCGCTTCTGGGCGGCGGCAAGGTCATTACCGCCTATTACTTCAATCGCGCCGATGATGAGATTCAACTTGCCGGCGGCGTACGGCATATTGCCGCGACCATATTTACGCCTTGAGGGACATTAGATGAAAATCACCGATGTGCAACTTCATCAATACCGCTGGGAGCGCGGCAAGCCGATTCGAAATGGCATGCACACCTACACGCACAGCGGGCTGAATCTCTTGCAGGTTCATACCGACGAGGGAATCACCGGCATCGGCTGGGCGCATAAACCGCAGACGCTTGGCATGGCGCAGGTGGCGCGGGGATTGCTGGAACACTTCAAGCCCATTCTCATTGGCGAAGACCCATTCCATTACCGCCGTATCTGGCAGGCGCTCTGGGCGCCGAAGCTGGTCGGAAGACGCGGCATCACCACGCGCTTCATCAGCGGCATTGATATCGCGCTTTGGGATCTGATGGGCAAAGCGACCGGCAAATCGGTGCATAAGCTGCTGGGCGCGGCGCAGGCTCGCGTGCCGGCTTATATCGCCGGCGGCTATTATGAAGAAGGCAAGGGCTTGACCGGCTTGGCGGCGGAAATGGAAGAGAATCTGGCGCTGGGCGCCAAAGCGGTCAAGATGAAGATCGGCGGCGCGCCAATCGCCGAGGATGTCGAGCGCGTCCGCGTCGCCCGCCAAACGATCGGCGACGATGTCAAGCTGATGGTGGATGCCAACTGCGCCTACAGCCTGCGCGAGGCAATCAATATCGCGCGCAAAATGGAGCCTTACGACATCTACTGGTTCGAGGAGCCATTGCCGCCGGACGACTATCGCGGGCATACGCGGTTGGCGCAGGCGACTTCTATCCCGATCGCCACCGGCGAGAACGAATATACGCGTTACGGTTTCCGCGATCTGATCGCAGCTGACGCGGCCGCGATCTACAACGCCGATGCGCAAGTGCTGGGCGGCATCACCGAATTTATGAATGTGGCGGCGCTGGCGGCGGCGCATGATCTGCATATCGCGCCGCACGGCGATCAGGAAGTTCACATGCACCTGGTCGGGGCGATTCCCAACGGGCTGATCGTCGAATATTATCGCGAGACGGTTGATGCCAATCGCGGGCGCATATATGAAGAGAAGCTGCAATTGGACGCGGACGGCTGCCTGACGATCCCGCAACGTCCGGGCTTGGGCGTCACGCCAAATTACGAATTCCTGGAACGATTCCGCTTGAGCTAGACAATCGAAACGATAGAAAGGAAGCATTTGATGTTCGACAAACCCTGGACTGGCATACTGCCGGCCACGCTCTGTCCATTCAAGGATGATGATTCCATCGACGAGATCGGCTTGCGCGATTATGTACAGTATTTGGCGTCGGTCGATGGCATCACCGGGCTCGTCTGCAATGGGCATACGGGCGAGGTCATGTCGCTGCGCAATCACGAGCGGGCGCGCGTCACCGAGATCATCGCCGATGAGGTTGGTCATAAAGTGAAGGTCGTCTCGGGCGTATGCGCCGAGGGCAGCGATGAAGCGATCGCGCAGGCGCTGGCAGCCAAGGCGGTCGGCGCCGATGCCATATTGCTGATGCCGCCGCATCACTGGCTGCGCTTCGGCCGCGCCAGCGAAACGGCGGTGGGCTTCTTCCAGGATGTGGCGGACGGCGCTGATATCGATATCATTGTGCATCAATACCCAGCCTGGACCAAAGCCGGCTACAGCCTGGCGGAAATGCTGGAGATGGTGGAGATCAACCGCGTGGTCAGCATCAAGATGGGCACGCGCGATATGTCGCGCTGGGCTTTTGATTACCGCAATCTCAAGCGGGCGGCGCCCGATGTCAGCATCATCAGCTGCCAGGACGAGTACCTGCTTGTTACCTTGCTCGATGGCGCTGATGGCGCGCTCGTCGGCTTCGCCGGCTTTGTGCCCGAGCTGATCAGCGGGCTGGTGAAGGCGGCGCTGCGCGGCGACCTGGAAGAAGCGAACGCGCTGCAAAACAAGGTGAGGCCCCTTTCGCAGATCGTCTACCGCTTCGGCGAGCCATCGAGCGACGCCCATCAGCGGATGAAATGCGCCATGACCTTGCTGGGCAAGTTCCCGTCGATGCACATGCGCAAGCCCATTCGTCCGCTGTCGCCTGACGAAGTCGAACGCATCGCCGCGGAGTTGGCGGCCGCGGGTTTTCCGGTGGTCGAAGGGACTCCAGCCTAAATGCCGCGCGGCAGCGTTTATCCATCCGAGTCGCGCTACTTCAGCGACGAGGCGACCGGCGCGCGCATCCGGCAGGTGACGGATCATCCTTCGATCCATCATCATCCGTTTTTCTTCGTGCCCGCTTACGATGACGCGATGGAGCGGCTGATATTCATCTCACATCGCAGCGGACGACCGGAAATCTACGCCGAGGAGCGCGAAAGCGGGCGCCTCATTCAGTTGACCGAGCGCGAGGGCATCGGCGAGTATTCGATTTATCCCTCGCATGACGGGCGCTATGTTTACTTCACTGCCGGCACAGGCGGCTTTCGCGTCGATACCGAGACGCAGCGCGAAGAACAACTTGTCGATTTCGGCGCAATCCGGCTGCGCGAGAGCGGCATGGTCGCCGATGCTATGGGCACAACCGCCCTCAGTTTCGATGATCGATACTGGGCGCTGCGCTTCAGCGTCGATGGCTGCGCTAATCTGGCGGTGGTCGACACGGAAAATGGCGATTCGAATGTCATTCTCCAGCGTGATACGATCGCCCACTTGATGTTCTGCCCCGACGACAGCAACCTGCTCTATTACGCCGGCCCGCTGAAAGATCGCGTCTGGGTCATCAAGCGCGATGGCAGCGACAACCGCCGCCTCTATCAGCGGGCGCCCGGCGAATGGATCACGCACGAAGTTTGGATTCCGGGCATGCGTGAGCTGGCTTTTGTTGATTGGCCCCATGGCATCCGCGCGGTTCAGGCCGATACGGGCGTCGAGCGGCGCGTGGCCTCGTTTAATGCCTGGCACGCGATCTGCAACCGCGAAGGCGCGCTGATGGTCTGCGATACCAATTTCCCCGATATTGGCATCCAACTGTTCGATCCTCGTGATGGCATCGGCGAGCCGATTGCGCTCTGTGAGCCGGGCGCCAGCAACGCCGGCGACCATTGGGGCGGTCCCTTCCCCTACGAAGATGGACCGATAGCGGTAAACGCGCCGCAGCACACGCATCCGCATCCGTCCTTCGCGCCCGACAGCCAACGGGTCGTTTACACCAGCGATCGCAGCGGACAGGCGCAGGTTTATGAAGTTGAAATACCAGAAAATGTAAAGGAAAGGTTGGGTAATGGGACCGGCTGAACCGCTCTCCGTCGCGCTGATCGGCACCGGAAATCGCTCAAAGACGACCTACAAGCCGCTCTTCGATTTTCTAAAGCCCTGGCTGGATATCGTCGCCGTCTGTGATCCGGTGCGTGAATCGGCTGATTCCTTCGCTGAGGAGATCGACATCCCCGCCTTCTATGACTTGAACGAGTTGATCAAGGCGCGTCCGATGGAAGCGGCTTTTGTCGTCAGTCCGATTCCGTCACACCATTCGATCTGCTGTACGTTGCTCTCGCATGGGATTCACGTCAATGTGGAGACGAGCATGTGCAGCCTGCTGCAGCAAGCGCAAGAGATGGTGGCGGCGGCGCGCCAAAGTGGCGCCATCCTGCGCATCGCCGAGAATTTTTTCCGCTTCCCCTTCGACCGCATGATGAAGCTGATCGCCGAAGATGGCTTCCTTGGTCCGATCAAGCGCTTGACCTGCTGGCACGATCATACCGGCTACCACAACAATTCGCGCTGGATTCGCTTTTTCGGCGCTCACCCGAATGCCGTGCAGGCGATCTCCCATTCAATGGCGACAGCCGGGCATTATCAACTGGCGCACCGCTATCACGAGTCCGAAACCTATCGGGCGCATTTTTTCTTTTTCCCGGAGGATGCCTTGGCAGTCGACCACGCCGGCAATATCAAAAGTATGCTGGGGCGTTATCCGCGTCCGGGTTACACCGAGCTGGCGGGCGCGCGCGGCGCCATCGTACAGCAGGCCGGCGCCGGCTGGACCGGTATAGGGGAGGTGCGCGCCTGCACCGACGAAGCGCTGGCGAATGGCGGACGCCACGACCTGACCTACCCCATCGTGCATTTGGGCGATGGGCGCGACTGGCTCTCGTCGCATGTCGATCTGCCGACCGGGCGCATTGAATACATCAACCCCTTCCGATTGGGCGCGAATGCCTATCACCGCCGCAATTATTACAGCGCCGCCGTCATCAGCCATATCGTTGATTTCGCCGAGACCGTGCGCGGCGAAATCGAATCCGAATACACGGACGAAGACGCGCTGATGGCGATGATGATGGACGCAGCGACGCGCGAGTCGGCGCTGCAGGAGGGCCGGCGTCTGACCTTGCCGCTGGAAGGCGACTTGGAATCGGAGGCGGCGATCCGCGCCGAAGAGAAGAAGCGCTATGGCGTCGATCCGCTCGATATTGAAGGCATGCTGCAAATCAGCTATCCGCGGCCCTGAGCGGCGGCGCGCGTTGAATCGTCATGCTACCGACAGGAGGCGCCGAGCGCTCGCGAAACAACGCAAGCCCCTTCCTTTTCCAGCGCACCTCAACCATCGCTTATGGCGCCGATCCGCGCTTTTCATACTGCTTGTTTGTGCCGCCGGAGATTCGGAAGATTTGCGTCTACGCGCACGGGACCTACCGCGACGCCGCCTTCTTTCGCGATCAACTCACGGGCTTCGCCGTCAGCAACAATGTTCTGCTGGTTTGCCCGCTATTCCCCGCCGGTCTCATAGACCCGTGGGATGTCGAAAATTACAAGCTGTTGCGCTACCACGGGCTTCGCTTCGACCTTATTCTGCTGGGTATGCTGGATGAGATCAGCCAGCGTTACGCCGTCCCGCGCCAGCGATTCATGTTGGGCGGTTTTTCCGGCGGCGCGCAGTTCGCCCATCGTTTCGCGTACTTTCACGCCGAGCGCCTCAGCGCGCTCTCGCTGGCGGCGCCGGGAAGGGTGACGCTGCTTGATGAAACGCTCGACTGGTGGAGCGGCCTGCGAGACGCCGAAGGGCTCTTCGGCCGCGCCATTGACATCCCCGCCTTGCGCGCGCTGCCGATCCAGCTATTGGTCGGCGCGAACGATGACGACGATATCACAATCGCGGAAGACGATCCCGGGTGGGCGCCGGGCGCGAATCTCGCTGGAGCGACTCGTCGCGAGCGGCTCGACTCGCTTTACCGCCAATATCGGCGGATCGGATGTGAGGCGAGCTTGGAAGTGATCGCGAACTGCGGGCACGAATGGACCCCGCTGCGAGAAGCGACAATTCGCTTTCTTGAAGCGTCATCGCTGGCTGCGAAATAAATCCAAGCCTGCGGAACTTGCAATCGCTCGTCAATCGTGTTACTATGTTTCCACAATGTCGAAATCGATTTCGTAAACGTGCGCGTTTGCGTGGGACGAATCGCGAATAGATATGCCCGTTACGATTGAAGACCTTTCCAACAAGCTAGGCGTCTCGCGCTCCACCGTGTCCAAAGCGCTGAACGACCGCGGCGATGTCTCCTCGCAGACCAAAGAACGCGTGACGCAAGCGGCGCGAGAACTCGGTTACCAACCGTCAGCGGCCGCGCGCAGTCTTCGCCGCCAACGTACAGACAAGATCGGCCTGGTTGTAAACTATCCCATCTACCGCGTGTCCGACTTCCTGGCCGAGTTGATCCCGGGCATGGCGACAGTCGCCGAAGAAGCCGCCTACAATCTCATCCTCTATACATCACTGGCCGGCAAAACCCAAGGGATCAAGAGCCTCTGTCGCTCGCGCGAGGTAGACGGCATAATCATCGCCTGGCCGCAGCAACTGAACCAGACAGTGGCGCTTTCCCGGTTGATGACAGCGGAGGAGATGCCGCATATCTTCTTGCCGCGCCGGCTGCCACATGCGGGCTTGTCCTATGTCGCCACCGACCATGTCCAGGGCGCCCGCCTGCTGACCGAGCATTTGATCGCCTTGGGGCATCGGCGGATCGGCTTTCAGCGCCTTCCCGAAGTCTATGAGACCGACCATGACCGGCACGCCGGTTACGTCGAAGCGCTGAGAGCGGCCGGCATAGATTATGATCCCTCTCTCGTTTTAGCGGCGGACTCCAGCGAAGTCGATTACGAGAGCAAGTCCTTTTACGCCTTCTTGACGTTGCCTCAACCGCCTACAGCCATCCTGTTTTTTACCGACCCGATGGCGATCCGCGCGCTGTCGCTCGCCCGCGAGCAGCGGATTCGCGTGCCGGATGATCTGTCGGTTGCCGGTTATGACGGTGTCCTGTCATCGGCTGTGACCGCCCCCGCCTTGACGACAGTGCGGCAACCGGCGCCGGAGATAGGCAAATTGGCGGTTGAGAGCCTGCTGCAATTGATCGCAATTGGAGGCGGGGAACCGCTGCAGCATACGCTGCCGGTGGAGTTGATTGCGCGCGACTCAACCGGCATGAATCCGCGAGCAAGGGTGTGAACAATGAAGAAGACGTCGGCGCGCTCGCAGGTGTTGGAAAAGGTGGCAGTCGCTTGAAATCAGGCGCGCCATTTTATCGTTCAGACAATGCTTAACTGTGTAAGGAGCATGTAATGCGCAAGTTAGTAATCGCACTATCGTTGTTGGGAATGCTCATCGGCATCCCGGCATTCGCCCAAAGCGGAGACGCCTGCAATATCGATCCCCCGGCCGAGCCGGCGACGATCGAGATGATCAGTTGGCCCTTCGCCATTACCGAGTTCTACGCGGCTGAGATGGAAGCCTGCAGCGAAGTAGACAATCTCACCATCAATACCAACCTGCTCGATTCGGCTTCGCTGCGGGAGCAGGTCGCCCTGGCCTTGTCTGGCGGCGGCGATTCGCCTTATGACATCCTGCACGGCGCCAACGGCCAAATCGCCGATTGGGGCGCGCCGGGCTGGGTCATGCCATTGAACGATCTGATCGAGAAGTATTGGGATGAGTACGACCTTGGCGATATTCCGCAAGGCTATTGGGATAGCGCCAGCTACAACGGCAATATCTACGGCGTGCCGGTGGTCGGCAATACCCTCCACCTGGTCTACCGCATCGATGTCTTCGAAGAGAACGGCTGGGAAGTCCCCGATACTTACGATGACCTGCTCAACTGGTGCGACGAAGTCGGTTTGGGCAATCCGGATTGGGAATTGATCTACGCCATGGATGTATCGCGCTCGCGCGCTTGGGAGCTGGAATTCTTTATGCTGCTGCGCGCCATGGGCGGCGATTATCTCGATGAAGACAATATGCCCGCCTTCAACAGCGACGAAGGCATAGCCGCGGTCGATCTGATGATCGAAACCGTCAACCGCTGCGTCGGCGCTGATGGCGTCGCCTACGGCTTGAACGAGATTCAGGTGGCGATGGGCAACGGCGGCTTGCCATTGACTAAGATATGGGCGAGCCGCGCCGCCACGATGGCTGATCCCGAACGCACCGATTTGGGCGATGTCATCGGCTACGCGCCGGCGCCGAGCGTCGTCGAAGGCGGTCCGCGCGCTGGTTCCGCCTGGCTCGATTTCTATTTCATCCCGACCAACACGACCAACGATCCGGACCTGGTCTTCCAGGTGATCATGGAAACGGCTGACGCTGCCAGCCAGCAAGCGGCCGCCGCCGTCGGTTCAACCACGCGCAACTCGGCTGCCGAATATGGCGGACCCTACTTGCCAGCCGCCAACGAAACGATCGGCAACGGCATCGGCAATTACGCCGTCAACCCAGCGGTTTCCATCGCCATCGCCAAGCTGGAGCAGTATCTCCCGCTGGTATGGCCCGGCGACATGACTGCGGAAGAAGCGCTGGAAGCGGCCGCCGCCGACTACATCACCGAAGCGACGGCTCAGGGATACATTGAGGGTTAGGCTCGGCTCGGAGCAAGCTCTACGGGGGCGACTTTCGGGTTGCCCCTACACTGAAATTGGAGCAACCAGCCGCATCCGTCGCTGGTATATTTGAATGAAACGCAACACGTTCTTCGCCTTCGCCTCGCCCAGCATCCTCGTCATGCTGCTGCTGATGGTTGTGCCCCTCCTGATGGCTTTGTGGCTCGCCATGCAATACATGACCTTCCGCAACATCACCGCGCCGGAATTCGTCGGCTTGCGCAATTACATCGAAATCCTGGACGATCCGCTCTTCTGGCGCTCCTTCAATTTCACCGCGCTCTATATCGCCATTGTCGTGCCGAGTTGGGTCGTGATTGGCTTCATCATCGCCCTCTTCCTCGACCAGGTCTCGGGCCTGGTGCGTGGCGTGTACCTCTCGATCTTCCTGCTGCCCTTCATCATCGTGCCTGTCATCGGCACAATCATGTTCAAGCAACTCTGGGAACCTTCCGGCTTGTTGACCTGGATTTATCAGCAACTGACTGGCGCGCGCTTCCGCGTCAATGAGACCTCGGTCAAGACGCTGATCATCATCTTCGGCATCTGGTATGTCACCCCCTTTACCATCGTTGTTTATTTCGCCGGTTTGCAGACTCTGCCAGCGGAAATGATTGAAGCGGCGTCCATCGATGGCGCCAGTCGCTTGCAAAAGATCCGCCACATCGTCATCCCTTACGTCAGCTCCCTCACTGTCTTTATCTTGTTGTTTTCGATCATGGATTCCTACCGCGTCTTCGACAGTGTTTTTGTCTTATCCGAGCTGAATCCACAGTTCAAAGCCGATACGGTCATGACCTATACATTCCTGACCGCGATGCAGTTTCAGCGCCTGGGCAAGTCCAATGCCATGGCGATATTGACCGTCATCGGCATCATGGTTGTGCTCGTGCCATTTCTCTATCTCATGTACAAAGAACAGATCGCGGAGCGCTAGCATGGACCGCGTCAATAGCAGCGCCGGCCGCGTCTTTGTACACATCGTATTGGTCATCTTCGCCGTCTACAGCCTGGCGCCCTTCTTCTGGACGACTCTGCAATCCTTCAAGACTTTCAAAGACGCCTTTTCGCGTGTGCCGATCTTTATCTTCCAGCCCACTTGGAAGAATTACCAGGAAGTCTGGATTCGCTCGCTGCCTGAGGCCGGTTCGTCTGTTGGCTACTTCATCCTGATGGCGGCGGTCATCATCACCTGCCTCATGCTCTTCGCCCGCTACATCCCGGTCAAGTCGACCTGGATTTACATCGGCGGCTTGATCGGCTATGGCCTTCTGCTCTGGGCGATCCCGCAATTGGTATACATGCAGAAGTACTACAAATATTTCATCAACACCATCATAGTCACTGTATTCACCATCCTCACTTCAATCAGCATCGGCTGCCTGGCTGGTTACGCCTTGGCGCGCTACGCCGGCATGGCGGCTGTAGTCATACTGATCGCGGCGCTGGCTTTCCGCGCGCTGCCCCGGCTGGCTTTCGTGCTGCCCTATTTCTGGATCGGCTCGCTGACCAATCTGCTCGATACGCATATCCTGGTGATCATCGCCCTGGTCGCGGTTAATCAGCCTTTTACGATCTGGATGCTGCGAAGCTTCTTCATGGACGTGCCCAAAGATCTCGAAGAATCTGCGATGGTCGATGGCGCCAACCGCCTGACCTCCTTTCTGCATGTAATTGTGCCAGTAGCCTGGCCCGGCATCATCTCGACCGCGCTTTTCACATTGCTGCTGGCTTACAATGAATTCTTGCTGGTGCGCGTCCTGACGCAAACGAATTGGACGCTGCCGGTCGCTATCTCCCGCTACACTGGCGCGGAAGACCCGGCGCAGTTGACGCTGGCGGCGGCGGCATCGGTGTCGGCAACCATCCCAATTATCGTGGTGATCCTGTTTTTTCAGAAACACCTGGTGAAAGGTTTGTCGGCCGGCGCGGTGAAGGGTTAAGCTTCATGCCTAATCGCTTCGGGGCGCCTGCCTACCGCCGGTGAGGGCGGGCTAGCGGCAAACGCAGTAGACTGATGATCCATTCACATGGAGAGGCTAAATGACGCAGCAACTTCCCCAAGAAAACAGAGCCATCGTTAGCGAGTACTTTGCCGCTTTGAACAAGAGCCGCCTTGGCGAAGCGGGTGACATCGTCAAGTCCCACACCAGCGCGGATATTGACTGGCACGGACCGCAGCCCTTCAACAATCTTGACGGCGTCGAATCGCTGATGGAGACCTACTGGAACCCATTCCTGACCGCTTTCCCTGACTTGCAGCGCCGCACCGAAGTGCTCCTGGCGGGCGAGTATGGAGATCGCAGCTGGGTCAGCGCCTCTGGTTACTTTCACGGTACCTTCGCGCGCGATTGGATCGGGATCCCGGCGACGAGCCAGCCAACGCTGATTCGATTTGGCGAAATCATGGCGCTGGAAGAGGGCGCAATCGTCAAGACTTATCTGCTGCTTGATCTGCTGGATGTCATGCAGCAAGGCGGCTTTCGTTTAGGATTGCCCACCCCGGCCAAAGAAGGGTTGCGCCCCCCGGTGAAGAATGGCAGCGGCGTCCTAACCGCGCCGCAAGACCTGGCTGAAACGCGCAAGACTTTGCTGCTTGTGGAAGCCATGCTCTTCGGCCTGGTGCGCAAAGATCAGCCCATGGCGCGCTATTGGCATCCGCAAATGATGTGGAACAGTCCGAGCGGCGTCGGCACAGCTCGCAGCCTTAAGGAATTCAACGAGGCGGTGCATGTAGAATTCCAAGGCGGTTTGACCGGGCAATGGGATGGCTCCCACAATGCGCGCTTTGCCGAGGGGCGCTTTGCCGTATCCACTGGCTGGCCCAGCCTGGTCGCCATACATGACGGTCCTTTTCTCGGCGTTGAACCAACGGGCAATTTGCTGCGTTGGCGCATCATGGACTTCTGGGAACGCGAAGATGATTACCTGATTCGGAACTGGGTACATATCGACATGATTGATATCTTTAAGCAGATGGGCGTCGATGTCTTTGAACGGCTTCGCGCCTCGGCTTCGCTGAATCGGTAGGATACGCAAGACCTTATGGACAAAGAGAACAGCCAGAAGAATCCAGCCAGCGACGCGACCGAACCGAAGGCGATCGCCCAGGGCGCGAGCATCATGCCGCGCGACTTCTCGATCTCGCTGGCGGCGAAGGGCGGCGCCGGCGCCGTGCTGCGCGACCCGGGCACAGAGCGAATACAGCGCATGCGCGGCTATGAAGAGCAATATGTCGACATCATTGATTACATCGTGCGCATCACTCACCGCATCTGGGAAGAGAAAGACATCGGCTATATCTACGACACTTACAGCCAATCTTCGCATGTATATGACGACTATGGCTTGCAGTACGGCAGCGAGAAGATCGTCTCCGACACCGCGCATACGATCAACGCCTTCCCCGATATCCGCTTGTTCGCCGATGAGATCATCTGGGCGGGGAATGACGAGATTGGCTTCCATACCTCGCATCGCACGGTGATCAAGGGGCACAACAGCGGTTATTCACGTTATGGACCGCCGACGGGCAAACCAGTTTTACTCTGGTGCATCGCCAACTGCGTCTCCTTGGACAACCTCATCTTCGCCGAATGGGTGACCTACGACACGGCCAATCTGATACGGCAGTTGGGGTTTGATCTGCCGACGATGGCGCGGAAGCTGGGCAATGAGCTGGGCGAGGCGGCAATCGACAACGAGCGCTTCGGCGAAGCGGAACGCCTGCGGGGCCAGGGCGCGCCTGAATACATGCTGCCGAGCATCGAGAGCGGATTTGATGTGGAAGAGTTCATCCGCCGCAACTGGCACAATATCTGGAATCGGCGCAGCATCAAACAAGTGAGGGACTCATATCATCGCTCGCTGCTGTTCCGCGGCGCGACGGGCCGCGTCTTCTATGGGCGGGGCGAATATCAGTCTTTTGTGCTGGGCATGCTGGCGATGTTCCCCGACGCGATGCTGCAGATAGACGATATCTACTGGATGGGCAACGATGACGATGGCTATCTGGTATCGGTGCGCTGGCGCCTGGTCGGGACGCATCGCGGCGCCGGCATCTATGGCGCGCCAACGGGACGGCGGATCAGCATGTGGGGCATCGCGCAGCAGCAGATTGAGCGCGGCCGCATCAGCAAGGAATGGCTGCTATTCAATGAATTTGCCGTCATGCAGCAGATTTATCGGGATTAGGCGGCGCAGCGATTCAACGCCAAAAGCGAATTAAAAGCCAACCAAAATGCTTCTGGATTTGATTCGATTATTTCATTTGATTTGTTATGTCTACATGGTATGATATATGTAGGATAGCTTGGATCTGATCATGAATTCAGCAAAAGCATTCATAACAGTGGATGAATCGAAGGGGATTGGTCCCAAGTTCATTCTGTTAATTTCGATTCTCGCGATAACCTTTGCCGTCTTGTGCGCGCAGAAGGGGCATTCGGCGCGGGACATCCTCGCGTATCTCACCTTCGTATTTATCGTGGTATATTCGGTGCGCCGCGCGTAAATGCGCTTCACCCCCTACCAAGTCATCATATTAGTCGCCGTCGTCTGCGGATTCGTGTTGATGTATTCGGGCAGCGCGGGAATTGACGTGTTACTTTTCCTGTGTGGCGTAGCGCTTCTACTTGCCGCCGGTGTGTCAAATCGGGGCGTGGTGATAAAATTGTCGCGCGTGGATTTAAGTTCGGCATGAATCTGCTACCTTCGCGCACGAGCAAATCTCCCGCCGTTCACCATCAACTAGAGCCAACAGATGAGTCGCAATCGCAGTTGCCCGATAGCGAGAAATAGACTTCTCATCAAGGTCTTTGCGCTCTATTAGGCGCTTCGCATTACGATGCAGAAGGGAGCGCCTCCTTTGCAAGCAGGTGCGCCCTATGCCCCTCGCAGCCGTTCCGCCGCCAATTCCACGACGCGTTCGCCCTCGACGCCGACGCAGACATTCACCAATGGGCGCCCCTCCCAAGCCGGCGGGATGCGGCCGCCGGTGGCGGGCCAAGTCTTGCCGCGGCCCAAGCCCTGTGTGCCAACGCGGATGGGCCAGCGCCGCAGGGTGAACAGATCGGGGTCAATCAAGTAGGCGATGGCGCTGGAATCATGAACGAAGATGCCTTCGGCGTCGTAATTCGCTTCGAAATAATTGCGGTAATGCGGCAGGATGCGCGTGATATGATCCGAAAGTGGATTGCCGTGCGTCGCGTAATCGGCGATATGCTGCGGCGCCATGTGCGCGCGCAGGGTCACATCAAGCCCGACCATAGTCACCTGCCAGTCGGCGCCGAAGACGAGATCGGCTGCTTCCGGATCGTTGCGAATGTTGGCTTCGCCCGCCGGGCTGGCGTTGCCCGGTACAAGCGCATTCCCGCCCATCAAAACCACTTCGTCGACCCACTCGGTGATGCGGGGATCCAGCCGCAGCGCCAAGGCGATATTGGTCAGCGGACCGACCGGCACAAGCGTGATCTCGCCCGGGTTGGCGCGCAACTGCTCGATGATAAACTCAGCGGCGCTGAGCTCTATCGGGGCGCCGGCTGGATCGGGCAGAAAGATGTCGCCTTGGCCATCTTCCCCGTGCACATAAGGGACGGGACCCTCAAAGTCCCCTGTAAGCGCGTCATCAGCGCCATGCGCCACCGGGATATCGCCGCGCCCGGCGATCGAGAGCAGGCGCAGCGCGTTCTTCGTCGCCAGCTCGGTATGCACGTTGCCGAATATGGTGGTTAAGCCAACGACATCCAACTCCGGCGAACAAAGTGCGAAGAAGATCGCCATCGTATCATCGACGCCAGGGTCGGTATCGATTATGATTTTGCGCGGCATCGTGGATGCCCTCCCTAATGCGATACTTCAAGCGCGTCCGAATTAAGTTCGGTTCTATTGATGACAAAATGCGCCACCCCAAAGAGATAGCAGAGTCCGGCGATACCGCCGGTAAGCACGATTAGAATCAGCCATAGGACCACATGCCCGATCTGCTCGCCGAAACCCAAGTTGCAGCGCAGGGTAGCGCTAGCGTGACCACCCTCGTCCACTATTACGATCGACTCCAGAATCAACTTGGCGGCAGCGTAGGGCCAAAAGAATGCGCCAATCCCTAGCGTAAAGGTCGCAATAATCAGCCAGATCACAACATGGCCGATGACCTGAAAGATCGTTAACCGCGTCCGGCAGCGCCCAATTGTCGCGACCAGCGGCGCCCCATGGTAGCTCATGTGATCAACCTTTTGCTTCTCCACCTCATTCTCCTCTCGATGCTTGAAACCGGTCAAACCTCAGCCCGCGATGATCTTCACCTGCACCGTGCGTTTGCGCGGACCATCGAATTCGTAGAACAGGATGAACTGCGACCAGCCGACCAGCAGTTCGCCCCCGTCGATCGCCAGGGTGATGCTGTTGCCTACCAGGGTAGCTTTGATATGGGCGGCGGCATCGGCCGGCGTATCGTACTGGTGCGCGAAGTCGACCCGGGTCGGCACCAGGCGTTTGAGATCGGCGACAATATCGTCCAGCGTGGTGGAATCCATACTCGAGTTCAAGGTGAGCCCCGCGGTCGTGTGCGGCACGATCAGCGCGCAGATGCCCGCCGGTACGCCGCTCTCCGCGACTAGCTCCTTAACCTGCGCGGTGATGTCGACAAGCGATTCGCCCGCAGGTGTTTCGACAATCAGTTCTTTCAGCATGGCAGCCGTATTCCCGTTTCGTCTCGGTCAAGCAGCGATTGGACTTCGGCGCATGAAGACGCATTGCCGCCAGCGCCGAGCTTGCGGACGCTCGCGGCGCCCATCGCGTTGGCGATTGTGCCACATTCCCGCGGAGAATACCCGTTCAGATCGGCCCAGATATAGGCGCCGGCGAAGGCATCGCCCGCGCCCACGGTATCGACAGCATCAACGGCGAAGCCGGGACAAGCCAAATCCAGCGAGCGCGACAAGATGCGGCAGCCGGCAGCGGCCAGCTTCAGCACAATTGTCAAGTTTCGATAGCGCGCGCATAAGCGGCGGCAAGCGTCGAGCCCGCGGGCGCCGTCGGCGACGAAGGGGATCTCATCTTCCGTCAGCAGCAGCGTATCACAGACCGCCAGCGTCTGATTGACTTGGGCGCGCGAGAGCTGACGGGAAAAGGGACCAACATCGAAATACAGCCGTCCGTCATGCTCGGCCAGCCAGTCCAATACGCCGTCAACTAATCCCGACAGCCGCGCTTCCACCAGTGTATAACCGGGGATGAAGACAGCGTCCGCGGACTTGAGGCGCGCTTCGGCTGCGCTTGTGAATTCGATGTCGGCGCCAGCGCCATAGTGCCCGACGAAGACGTGTTGTCCCTGTCCGGTATCGGTGAGCGCGAGCACAGTGGTAGTCGTGCTCCCCGGTGGAATCAACAACGCTGCGGTATCGACGGCGGCGGCATTGAGAATGTCGAGCAGCATGCGCCCTTGAAAGTCGGCGCCGACCGTCCCCAGCGCCGCGACAGCCAGCCCCATATTGCGCGCCGCCAGGATCGTCGTGCAAGCGCCGCCCGCTTCGAATCGCAGCGTTTTCGCCGTCTGGTGCCGTTCGGCTTGCAGCGGCAATCGCGCGCCCAGGACCAGGTCCGCGACCAGATCTCCGACCGTTACCAGGCGCTTAGGCATGGTCAGCCGAGGCGCCTGCCAGCGCCGCAAGTCCGTCGGCAATAGCGCGTACCTCGTAAGACTGGAAGACTTCATCCGCTTCCAGCACGGCGATGTCCGCCGCCGGAATAGCGTCAAACCCGGCGTAGGCGCCGGCCATGGCGCAAGCGATTGCGCCGATGGTATCGGCATCGCCGGAGAGGTTGGCGGCCAGAATCGCGGTCTCCTTGGGGTCGCCCTGCCCCATCGCTAGCAGCCCGAAAGCGGCGCCGACGGTTTCCGGCACATTCAGGGTGGCGCCAACTTCATCAAAGAGACGGCGAAGTTTCATTCGGGTATCGGCGCTACTGGCGGCAATCGCCAGCGCCTGCTCAATCTTGAAGGGCGCGGAACAGCCGAACCAGCGTCGGCCTTGCGCGCGTCCCAACTCCGCGCCGCGCAGCCCGGCCGCGATCACATCGTCCAGCGAGGCGCCTTCGACCAGCGCCTGGGCAACCGCCGCCGCGACCGCCGCCGCGCCAGATACAGCCGGCTGGGTGAAATGGGTGGGCATGCAGACAGTAACGGCATCGGCGACCGCGCCCTCGATATCGCCCGGATGCAGCAGACCGATGGGCGCGATGCGCATTGGCGCGCCGTTGGTATCGCCCCAAAGTCCGGTTTTGCGCGGGTCTTCGCCCGCTTTGAGCGCGTTCACGCCGCGCCGCGTGCTGGGACCAACATAGGGCGAATTGTCGCCATTGACACGGTCATACCAAGCGACCAATCCCTTGACGGCCGCTTCCAGCGTGACGCCGCCGGCGTCGATCACCGCCTGGGCGATGGAGAAGGCTTGCTCGGAATCATCGGTGATGCGCCCGGCGGGCAAGCCGGCATGCACGATGTGGTCAGCCGGGGCGGCTTGCCAGCTATCGAGCCAGCCGAACGCGCGCTCGGTGTCATCGGGGTGGACCTGGGCTGGCATGGCGAAGGCGTCGCCGAGCGCTTTGCCGTAGAGGCAACCGAGGATTCTGTTGAGCATATTGTATTGTTTGCCTCCCACAAGATGCGCCAAAAAACGTAGGGGCGAGCAGTTTGCTCGCTCCTGTTTACATTGTGAGCGGCAAACCCCATCCCCCGGCCCCCTTCCCCAGCGAGCCTAGGGAAGGGGAGGGGAGTTTAACGCAGCGGGACGCAAGGTATTTTGCGTGGGCGGCGGCATTGTCGCGCGGGTGTCTACAGATTCACCGCGCCCTCTGTGGCTCCGTGGGTAATTCTCCGCCCGCTTCAGCGCGTGTCCGCCGATTGAGCGCTCGCCACTGCGCACATCTTGGTTCATCTCGATAGCTTTGGGACGGCACTCTCAAAGAGGTTCGCGCCGTTCTTCCAGCTCTTTGCGAATGGCGTCGAGCAGGTCTACGCTTTTGGCATGGTATTGATTGGCTGAAACTAGCCGATCCTCAAGACGATGCATGTCCGTTTTCATTTCCTTACGGGAATCGTCAATCTTGGAGTCTAGTTTGTCATAGCGGTCGTCAAACTTGGAGTCAAGACTCACGATATCGCTTTTCAACTCGATGCGCGTTTCGTCAATTTTGGTGTCCACGCCGTCGATTCGATCATCGAGCCTTCGAATATCGGCTTTGGACGGAAGCCGCCAGACGAAGCCCGCAACGACTACGATCGCTGTGATTATCTGGATGATTACAATCAAATCCAATGTTACTTGCATGGTGTCCTCGCGCGAGGTCTACACTATTGTATCACAGCAGTATAAGCATGCACGTCGTGTTATCACTCCGCCCGCATCAGCACTCGTCCGCCGATCATGAACCAGACCAGGGCGCTCAAAACCAGCCCGATGATCAGCGCCAGCAGCGGCTCAAAGAAGAGCGCGAGAAAGAGCGTCAGGTAGATGCCCAGCGAGACGATCGTCACCAACGCGCTCGCCGCCCATTTGCGCTGGATGCTGAAGATATCGCGAACAAAGGGCAGACCGATGACGAAGAGCGCGATGGAAGCGACGCCAATGAGCAAGCCGGCCGGCACAGCGGTCTCGGCGCCACCGAAACCATTGGGGGCAGCCAGCATGGAGCCGCTGGTCACGACGCCGATGACCGCGATCATCATTAGCAGCATGTGCAATATGCTGATGCGCTGGATCGAGCCCCAGAAGGCGGCGTCGAAAGCGGCGCCCGAAGCGGTGCGCATTTCGGTGACGCGCTGGGAAATCCGCCTTTGCAGCGCGTAGATCACCAGCGCCAGCACAGTGGCGAAGTAGGGAATTGATTGCGGCAATTGGGCGGGAATCTCAAGCGAGCCGATGCGGAGCCCCAGCGCGTCGAAAAAGCCGAATGTCGACGAGGCGATCATCGTGCCGACCGGTGTGCCGCCGCCGAGCGATGGTGTGACCAGGGCAATAAAGCCGCGTCCGTTGGTCATATCGCGCTGGAAGAGCTGCAAATAACCCATGCCGATGTGGATGCCGCCCAAACCGGCGAAGAATCCGCTGATCATCAGCGCGTAATAGCGAATTCGCTTGACATTGATGCCGACCGAGGCAGCCGCTTCCGGATTCTCGCCGACGGCGCGCAAGTGCATGCCGAAGGGCGTCCGATATAAGACGAAGGCGACGATGAAGACGGCGATGAAGGCGATCCAGGTCATCAAGTTTTGATTGCTGAAAGCGCCGCAGAGGAATTCAAAGATATTGGTGGTCGTTTCGGTTTTGACGCAGCCCGGAATCTGGATGAAGGGCATCTGCAAGCTGGCAAGCGTGCTGGTATTGCCGCGGTCGCCGGTGAGCTCAAACATGATGGCGACAGTAGCGGACGAGCCGAGGATATTCAGAGCGATGCCGGAAAGGAAGAGATCGCCCCTCAAATCGAGGTGGAAGAGCGCCAGCACGAAGGATAACAATACCGAAACGCTAACACCGAGCGCGAGACCAAGCCAGGGACCGATCGCTACACCTGTTTCGAAGCCGAACCAATCCTGGGCGTAGGCGCTGACGACGACGCCGGTGAAAGCCGAAGAGAGCATCATGCCTTCGAGGCCGATATTGAGCACGCCGGCTTTTTCCGAAATCAGCGCGCCCAGCGATGGCAGCAAGATCGGCGTAGTGACGCGCAAAATGGCGGCGACGAATAGAGCGCTAAAAATCCCGTCAATGACATTCTCAAACATTGTCGCCTCCGGGCGCGGCAGCGGCATCGGGATCGACTATGAGACTGTGACCCTCCTCGTCGATGTCGGCGCGTTTCTGGCGCGCCTGGAAGAAGGTCACCAGCGCTTCGGCGGTGATCAGCAGGATGATGATCGCCTGAATCATGCGCACGACTTCAAAGCTGACATTGGCATCGCGCTCCATGAATTGGGCGCCGGCCCGCAAATAAGCGTAAAGCAAGCCGGTGAAAGGCACAACCAGCACATTTAAGCGCGCCAGCAAGGCGACCACCACCCCTTCAAAAGCCAGCGCGAAAGAGATATTCAAGATCAGCTGCCGATGGATGCCGTTGGCCAGGTGCATGCCGGCCAAGCCCGCCACAATGCCGCCAATCGCCATCACCAGCATGATGGTGCGCTTGGAGTTGACGCCGCCATAATCAGCGAAGCGCAGGTTGGAGCCGATGATGCGAATCTCGTAACCGAGCGGCGTCCGGCGGATCAAGAGCCAGGAGACCAGGACAACCGCCACCAGCAAGAAGACAGCGACTGTCACTTGCGTTTTGTCGACGATGACCGGCAAGACGGCATTGTCGGTGAATTTCGCCGAGGCGACATAACCGGCGTCGGGCGGCTTCAGCTGGAAGTTTAGCACCATCTCGAAGAAGCGGGTGGCGACCACGTTGAGCATCAGGGTTGAGACCAGCTCGTTGGCGCCCAAATAGGCTTTCAGCGCGCCCGGTATCAAGCCGTAGATGAAGCCAGCCGTGCCCGAAGCCAGAATGATGAAGGGGATCAGAATGATGCCGGGGATATTTGGCGAATTAAGGGCGATGATGCCGGAGACGAGGGCGCCGAAATAAAGCTGCCCCTCGGCGCCGAGGCTGAATTGCTGGGCGCGGAAGACGATGGCGAAGGACATGCCGAGCAGAATCAGCGTGATGGCGTCTTGGATCCAGACGCCCCAGCGATTGACCCGCTCGATTGGTCCCAGCAGCAGCGCCTCAAATGCCAGCTGCGATTGGCTCAGCGCTTCCGAGAGCACGACGCCGGTCGCGATGTCCTCCGGGCGCGAGTAGAGCGTGTAGATGCCAGCGGCGGGCAATGCAAAGTCCTCGATGACGGCGTCTTTCGTACTGACCAGATCATCGAATGTCTCGTCGACCTGCTTTTCGGTCGCTGCCGTCGCCGTTGCCAGCACGGCGCCGGAACTATCGCGGAGCTCAACCAGCAGATCGACATCGGAGCGGCGATTCTTGGCGTAAGCCAGCAGCGAGACGATATCGCCTTCGCGCCCGGCAAAGGTCCAGGCGATCTCGCTGACCGGCGCGACCACATTCGGTTTGTTGAACTCGCCGCCGCGGCGCTTGTTGTATTCGAGATCGACCTCGTCGTTTTCAGTCGGCTCGGCATCGGAGACGACCTGCGCGCGGAACTCGCCTTGCTCGAAGCGCTCGGCTGAATCGAGATTGAAGACGAAGGTCACCAAAAAGCCCAGCAGCAGCGCCACGACAACCGTCAGCAAGACGCGGATCGCCTGTCGCTTAAGCTCGACGACGAACAAGAAAATACAGGCGCCGACCAGCGCATTCACCAGCAGGATATTCCGCCAGTCGGTCGTGCCGGTCATCTTTTCCATCGAGCCGTCAAAGAGCGTATTCATGACAAAGAGCGTGACGAGGATGCCGGCGGCGCCGCCCACAATCATCAGCAGGTGTTTTCTGACGAACAATAAATTGACGGCGGATTCGCGCTCGGAGGCTTGCCCTTTTCGCTTGAACCTCATGCGTATTGCTCCATTTCTTCCGCCGGCTGGCGTTCGGCGCCGAGCATGTAATAGCCGATGCGCTCTTCGGTCAGGCGCTCGTCATTGGGGAAGATGCCGACAATTTCGCCCTCGTACATCACCATGATGCGGTCGGAGAGCTTCATCACTTCCTGCAGGTCGGCTGATATGAGCAGGATCGCCAGCCCGCCCGTGCGCTGGTCGACCAGCTCCTGGTGGATGAACTCGATAGCGCCGATATCGACGCCGCGCGTCGGCTGGGCCGCGATCAGCAGCTTGGGCGAAGACGATAGTTCGCGCGCGACAACCACTTTCTGCATATTGCCGCCCGAGAGCGCGTTGACCGGAATCGCGCCATTGGGAGCGATGATGTTGAACTCGCGGATTAGACTGGCGCCGTTGTCGAAAATGGAATTGATATCGAGCAAGCCGCGGCGGGTGAATGGCTCGCGATAATAACGATCGATGATCAAGTTGTCTTGAATAGACGAGGTCAAGGCGACGCCGTTGGTGAGGCGATCTTCCGGTATATGCGCCACCTGATGTTCGCGCACCGAGCGCGGGCCACGCCCCAGGATCTGCTCTTCGCTGATAAAAGCTTCGCCCGTAGTCGGCGGGCGCAAGCCGGTCAGCACTTCGGCCAGCTCGGTCTGTCCGTTGCCTTCGACGCCGGCGATGCCGAGGATTTCGTTCTCATAGACCTTAAAACTGACGTGCTTCAAAAGTTGATGCCCGCTGGAATCGGCGTAGGTCAAATCGTCGACCTGCAAGACCGATGCGCCGCGCCTGACCGCGGGACGATCGACCTGCATGAATACCTCGCGCCCGACCATCATCCGCGCCAATTCGCGCTCGCTGGTTTCGGCGGTGTTGACCATGCCAATCTTGCGGGCATCGCGCATAACGGTGACGCGGTCGGAAATCTCGATAACTTCCTTCAGCTTGTGGGTAATGAAGATAACGGTTTTGCCGCCCTCGACCAGATTGCGGATGGCGGCGAAGAGATCTTGCGTTTCGCTCGGCGTCAACACGGCGGTTGGCTCATCGAGGATGAGGATTTCGGCGCCGCGATAAAGCGCTTTAAGGATCTCGACTCGCTGGCGCATGCCCACCGGAATATCTTCGATTTTGGCGTTGGGATTGACCGCCAAGCCGTATTCTCTGGAGAGCGCTTCGGTATCAGCGACCGCCTGTTGGAAGTCGATCTGCAAGCCCTGTTTGGTCTCTCGGTTGAGGATGATGTTCTGCGCCACCGTAAAGGAATCGACCAGCATGAAGTTTTGATGCACCATGCCGATGCCCTGCTCTATGGCGTCTTGCGGATCGCCGATCTCGACTTCCCGCTCACGGATGAAAACCTGCCCGGAAGTGGCATGCTCCAGTCCGTAGAGAATTTTCATCAGGGTGGATTTGCCGGCCCCGTTCTCGCCGACGAGGGCGTGGATCTCGCCCTGCTCGACGGCGAAGTCGATGTCGTCGTTGGCATGTACGCCGTTGGGATAAATCTTATGAATGCTGCGGGTTTCAATGATGGGCATTGATTATTCCTGATATTCCCCTGCCGCAATTTGATTCCAGAGTTCTTTCAATTCGAACGTTATCGCTGCGTCGTTTTCCAGATTCGAAACATATGTGTCAACGAAGGAACGAGTCTCGCCAATCAACCGCAGGTAGTAAAGCAGGGTGCGGTCTACTCCATTCACGATCAGTTGGCAACCGTGAGTACGGGCAACGTGGGCTATGTCAGGTTTGAACTTGTCGTAGTTCGCATGTGAATAGGTAGTTAGGATGTAGAATACTTTTACGGGAGTTGTTTGCAGCTTTTCAAATGATGTTTGAATCAGGTCTGAAGTTATCGGTACATTATGTTTTATCTCGTAGCCCTCAAACAGTATACCATCCCGATCGACAACATTTATGTCACCTATGACATTCGAACGTGAATCGGCAGTGGTATGAGCCTCTAGCGCCCGCACTGTACACTTGCGGTAACGATCCGTTTCTCTTGCAAGGACGGTTAGAATGGCGTGGACAGCTAGCACCGGAAGCCTCGCCGCGCCCGAAGCCTTAACATCGTGATGTTGCCGCAATCGTTCTACGAGCTCGGCAATGGACAGGCGCACCGGCCGCGCGAGCTTGAGATTTGTGTTTTTGTCGCGGGCTGCAACCAATCCAATGAACAGCCTTAACAGGAATCGGTCCGCTTTGATCTGACCATGTACCTGCACAGCGTCAACCAATTCAAGGAACGACTGCTTCAACGCTTTGGGTGTAATATTGCCGGGATACTCGAAGTCAAATGGATGAGACTGCTCAAAGGATCGGGTCAACCAGCCTGACTCACTCATACTCGGGAACTGCTTGGATCGCAGGAAAGGTGTAACGACATGCGTATCAAGCGTTCGTCCACTGAAACCGCCTTCGAATTCCGCCCGGTGGAGACGGATATCTTGCTCAGGAATCGAGAGTTTCTTCAGAAGTAGTGTCGCGAGTACTGTAACTGCTGCTTTTCTCTTTTCTTGATTCCGCAAAACCATAACGAGATGACTCTCTTCGAGAGAGGTAATCCCTGGTACAGGGTCTCCGAGTTCGTAAGAGGCCACTGCTTCCGTATAAACTTCTTCCAAAAACTCCTTAGCCCTGTCGTTCTCCGTCACAAGAGTCGCTCCATCGCAGGAACAGTCGTCTCTCCCAGAGTATTCCGCACACGCTCTTGCGCATCAATGCAATAATCGCGACTGATATCAATTCCGATACAACTTCGACCTTCAAGCAGCGCCGCCACCATCGTCGAGCCACTTCCTAGATATGGGTCTAGGACCATTCCGCCTTCTGGACAAAGCAATCGTATTAGCTCTCGAATAACTTTCGCTGGGAAGACAGCAGGATGATCATTGCCAGGCAAACTTTCTACCGGATTCTCAATAACATCCCGCTTCAATGGCTCGCCTGAGATGCGAATGATGGTAAATCCGTAACGTTCAATTCGCATCTTTCTGCCGCCTTCTTGCCCGCCATAAGCAGGCGCGTGAATCCCACGAATCTTCATCCTGAAACTATGAATTCTACCCCTGCGCACATCGTCGATCACTTCGTCCAATGCCTGATGCGCCCCGGCCTTTTCGCTCTTGCTTAGTGTTGAAGAATCAATCAGTTCCCGATACTTTGCGCCGAGCTTTTTTGTGGGTTTTGATGGCTGTTTACGTTTCGCCCGCTGAAAGGCCTTTCTATCGTAGTAATAATCTCGACCGAGCGCGAAATGAAAAAACGGTTCTGTACTCGCAATTAAGCGGCGAGGAAACTGATGTGGCGTCGGATTGGACTTGACCCACGTAATGTCGTTTACAAGTCGAAGATTGAAGTCAGACAGCACTCTGAGAGCAAATTGATAGGGAACAAGTTGCAAACTCCCGTCAATAATCTTGTCACCCATGTTGTAGACAATATTTCCCGTCGGCTTCATGACACGCACGATCTTGGAGAATGTGGTCGCTATGCTCTGGAGATACTGTTCTACCGTTTCCTCGTTACCCAGACCCTCCGAGCCGTATTCTCTTTGCTGAAAATAGGGCGGCGAAGTGACCACCAGATCAATCGAGCGAGGCGCCACCGTAGAAAGTTCCGCGTCGCTGTCCCCACAAATGACCCGGTACTCCAAGTCTCTGATTCGGTGCGAGTAGATTGCGCCGTTATTCATAACACATGCTTCTCGCCGGTTGACCAAACGGAGAGCTAATCGTCACGAAACAAGCCTGTTTCGCGTCGAGCTATACTTTACTGTGAAGCTGTATTGTGTAGGATTCATTTGTACGATACCGGCACGATGCCGGGTGTGCTGATGATAGCGATGCGCGCCTCGGGATCTTTGTGCAGCTGCTGCATGAGCACCGTGCCGTACTCATGGTCCGCTCGCAGCGCGCTGACGGCTTGCCCGTAATTGTCAAATATGCCGAGCACTTCTTTCCCCTTTATGGCAACGAGTTTGCCATCGTGCACTCGCGCCAGTTCATCTTCGATACTGAGGAAGTACCGGTATTCCTTCATCAGCGGCTTATCCATCAACCTGTACTCCGCGCATCGGAAAGGGGAAAGGGCGTCAATGCCAGGATTCGCGTAAGGGCGTTACGGGTAACGCCCCTACGGATTCCAAACAGCGATGGGCAGGGAAACTGACCGCGCAACCCTGCCAAGAAATTAAAAAAAGCTCGCAGCCGTCGCGCTGGCGACCTACATATCGTCCATCATCAGGTCGTCGATGCTCATGCCCGCCGTCGGCATATCAGCGCAAGCGGTACCGACCGCCGCCATCATGTCCTCGCTGGTGAAGACGGTCTGGACCTCGATATCGCCGGCGACGACAGCCGCTTCAGCCGCTTCAACCATCGCCTTGATGTCATCGGAGGTGGCCATATCGTAGAATTCATTCTTTGCCAAGCCGACGCCGCCCTCGGGGATGCCCAGGCTCTCGGACGAGCCGTAGGGCAGTTCGCCGTCGAGGTGGAGAGTGATGGCGCGGAAGATGGAGTTATCGACATTCTTGAGCATGGATGTCAAGATGCGCTCGGCTTGGTCGGGATCGGTCTCGGCGACGATGCTCGCCTGATCCGAGTCGACGCCGATGGCGAAGTGACCTTGCTCTTGCGCCGCTTCAAAAACGCCGACGCCGGTGCCGCCAGCGACCTGGAAGACGATATCAGCGCCTTGCTCGTACATCGCCAAGGTGATTTCCTTGCCGCGCGCCGGGTCGTTCCAGCTGCCGGCGTATTGCACGATGCTCTGCGATTCCGGATTGACAAGGCAAGCGCCCTGCTCGTAACCGACGATGAAGTCGTCGATCACCGGGATCTGCTGCCCGCCGACGGCGCCGATGATCGGGTCGTCATTGGCGCCTTCCATCATGCTGGTGGTGATGGCGGCGGCATAGACGCCAGCCAGGAAGGAACCCTGATTCTGGGCGTAGGTCATCGAATAGACGTTGGCGCAGCCCTCCACGCAAACATCCATATTGCCGTAGGGCATCGGCGCGTCATAGAACATGAAATGCTTGTCGGGATAGTTGTGGACGTTGGCCGCCATAAAGTCGATCATCTGGAAGGTGCCGGCGATCAAGATGTCGTAGGAATCGGTATCGGCCATGACATCCAGCAAGCCCGGTTCCCAATTAGCCGGGTCGATGCCGAGCTCGACGGTGTCGATTTCGATATCGTATTCGTCGGCGATAGCGTCCATGCCGCGCTGGGCGCTATCAAAGAAGGATTTGTCGCCGAGCGTGCCGTTGATCACCGAGACGACCTTGAGCGGCTCGTCCTGGGCGACGGCGCTGAAAGCCAGCAGGAATACAAGCATCGCTGCGAGCAAAAGACGTAGCTTATTCATTTCTTGCCTCCGTCAAATTATGTGTCAAATCAGATAGCATTCTGATGCCGCTATTATAACCAGCGCGCTAGGATTCGGCAAAACTTGTCCCCACGACAGGAATAACGAAGCGGCGACCCTATTGTCGCGCGCATCCCGGCCATTTGTCGCCAAAGGGGAATTCACATAATCGCCCGTACATCCAGGTTCTCAGTGACCTCTGCCGACTCTGCTTACTCGGCGGTTAGCTGTTGACGCTACCCAACGCCAGCCGCAAACTTTCCAGATCCTCGCCCGACTCCGTGACCGCTGCCAAGTCCGGCCCATCGGGAAAGACGTACCAGCGAATCTCCAGCGACAACTCGCCCGTCGGCGCCGCATTCGCCGGTACTTGCATGATGTAGTCATCGCGATAGTTGGTATGCAGCGTCATCCAGGGATGCGGCATCGTGCCCCAGCCGGGCCAGGTCTCGAACTCCGTGATCACATTGTCGTCCTCGTCAACCAAACTCAATACCAGCGCGTATGCCAGCGGCGATTGCTCATGGACGCGCCAATAAAGCGTGACCGGGATAGCATCACCCGCGCTCCAGATTTGCGCTGGCGGGATTTCGTAGGCGGTCAAGCGCAGGTCGCCCCAGCGCGCATCGGCGGGCGCGGCGCTTTGGGGAAGGCGATCCACCGCTGGAGGATGATCGTAATTGGGCATGATGTAAATGAAGGGCGCAAGCAGACTGAATGCCAGCAGGGGCGCGATGATCAGCAGCTTGGGGATGCGCAGCGCATGGATGCCAAGCGCGAGCAGCAGGCTGGCTGAGGTGATATAAGGGAAGAGCAGCCGTCCGGTGCTGGCCCAGGTCTGCAAGCTCCAGGCGATAAGCGAGCCGGCGCCCAGCGCCAGCAGCAGCGCCAGAAAAGCCAGCGCCGTCATCGTATTGGCTGAGCGCCTGTTGCGAGCCGCAAACAGGAGCAGTCCGCCAGCGCCGAGCAAGGCGAGCGCGTCCATTACCTGATAGAAAAGGTTGTGCGCAACGGTATTAAAAGCGCCGAAAACCGCCCAATAGCTGACGCGCAAGCCGTGAAACTCCTCGCGAAACAGGCGTTCAAAGGTGGTGGAACGACGCCCAAAAAAGTCGAGCATGGCGCTGGTCCCGAAGGGTTCGCCATAGAGCGCCAGATTGCGCGCGTACCACCAGCCGGCGATGAGCAAAAACGCGATCAAGATCATGCCGGCAAGGCGGAGAAATCCGCGCCGGTCGCGTCGGCGGATCAATAGCCATATCGCCGCCAGCGCCACCGCCCCGCCCAAAACCAAGCCGCTCAGTTTGGTCAGCGACGCCAGCGCAATCAGCAGAGCCAGCGCCAAGTCCCGCCTCGCCTCGAAGCCATCGCGCAGCATGATCAGCATGCGCCAGGCGATGAGCGCCGCCAGCATATTCACCAGGGCGTCGTTGCTGGCGGAAGCGCTGATGAAGAGAAACTGCGGATTGAACGCGGTGAGCGAAGCCGCCAGGACGGCGATGCCCGACTCGTCCGGCATTACGACACGCGCCGACTGATAAACCGCCCAGGCCGTCAGCGCGCCCATGCCCAGCGTCAAAGCGCGAATCGCGTATAGCGCCAGCGATGAGCCATGCAAATCCGGCGGATAGGGCTGCTTGTAGATGACCAAATTGCGATTGCCGAAGCCCGAGGTATCGCCAATCACGGTAAATGGACTTGGCAGGTAGCGCGCCTCAAAGTCGGACGTATCGAAAGCATTCCAGACCGCCGCCATGATGAGGTAGTAGAGCGGCGGCTGGCTGGCTTCCTGGCCGTATAGCTCATTGTGGTCGCCCGATTGGACCGGCAGCGCTCCAGTCTCGGCGATAAACTTGATCATGCCGACGTGCTGCGCGGTGTCGGACGCTTCAAAGTTAGGCGCGGCGTAGAGATAGGCCAGCCCGACCAGAGTGAACAGAGCCGGCAGGAGCCAACTCAGGGGCAGCGCTCGCCAATCGCGTGGCGGATTCAATTCCACAGCCTTTCAGAACAATGCGCGCCAATCATTCTAGCACGTACTTTATAGCGGTTGAAATCCGTAGGGGCGACATAGCAGGTCGCCCGCTGCAGCGCGGCATCATTTCAAGACTTCCGACCCGAATGCGGATGCGGATAGGCGGCGGTAAAGCAAGAGACGGGCTGTCACCGGCAATCCCGCCTCTTAAAGTGGCTGATGCGAAATCGTTTTAGGCGTAGCAGGTTTTGGAAGCGTAGGTTATGCCGCCGCCTTTGACCCACACAGATACCTTCGCTGCATCCGCCTTATAGCCGGGGGACATGAAGGGTGTGATGTCATACTGATAATCGACCTCGGTGCGGTGAAAGTAGTACCAGCCGAACTGATGGTAATAGAGCGCCGATTTTGTTGTTATGCCAGCGCCCGCCGCCCAGGCCGAACAGTAGACATACTTCTTGAATATGACATTTTGCTGTTGCGTGGGGATGGGATCCGCTCCATCTGGCTCCGCCAATACGGGTACGACAAGGAATGCCAACACAACTGGGATGATCAATATGCCTGCCAACACAAATCTCCCAAGCCGCTTCATCATGTAACTACCCTCCTCGATAAGTGATACCTCTCATCACATTCACCCATAGAGCGGAGTATTCTCAAAATTTTAGATAGATTTATATATTATGCACAATGGATTTCATTATATACTTAGGCTTTATATCTATATATGAGTCGGTCGCAGATTCCGCAGGCGCTTGATTTCGTGGGAAGACGCTGCCACCGCCCGACTCTGCCATGGCTTATCCATGCTATACTGCGCTCTACATCGCTCTGCCGAAGTTGACGAAGTGGAGAAGACCTTCTACATGATGAAACTCATCATAGACACCGACGCCGGCGTGGACGACGCCCAAGCGATCATGCTTGCGCTGACGCATCCGGGCGTCGATGCGCTTGCCATCACCACCTTGACCGGCAATGTGCATATCCGCCAGGTCAATCCCAATGTGCTGACCATCCTCGAGATCATGGGGCGCGATGTTCCGGTCTACGCCGGCATCGACCGTCCGCTGATTTCGCAATGGGAGGATGCCGCCGAATTTCATGGTGGCGATGGTTTGGGCAATTTCCACGACCGCCCCGCCCTCAGCCGCGCCATTGAAGACGAGCACGCCGTCCTCGCGCTGCTTCGTCTCTCGCGCGAGCATGAAGGCGAGCTGACGCTGATCGCGCTCGGTCCCTTGACCAATATCGCCGCCGCCGTCCGTCTCGATCCCGCGTTCCCGGCGCGGATCAAACAATTCGTCTTCATGGGCGGGACGATCGCCGCGCAGGGCAACACGCCGATCGTCACCGCCGAATACAATATCTGGACCGACCCGGAAGCGGCCGCCATCACGCTGGCCGCATTCGCCGACGCGACCATGCTAAGCTGGGAGACGACCCTGGCGCACGGCTTCCCTTGGGACCAATTCAACGCCCTTTGCGCCATCGACACGGTCAATGGTCGCTTCTTCCGCGCAATCTCGAAGGAGACGGCGGAGCGGCTGCAAAAGACCTACGGAAGGCCCGCCTATCTGCTGCCCGATCCGCTGGCGATGGCGATTACGCTGCGTCCCGATCTGATTTGCCAGAGCGGCAAGTTCTACACTAGGGTCGAGCTAAACGGCGAGCATACGCGGGGCCAGACCGTCATCGATTACACCGGCATCAGCGGGGAGGCGCCCAATGTCAATATCATCCAGGCGCTGGATACCGATGGCGTATATGCGCTTTTTGTTGATGCGCTGTCCAATTGAAAGGACCGTGTAGCGGCGCGCTTATGACGGGCGACTCACAGCCGCGCGTAGACACAGCGGGTCAGTCGCCCCTGCGAAGCCTTGGCCTGTCCGTGACCGCAATAATCTCCGGTGCGCATAGCTATGACAGTTTCGCGAGTCGAGAATCTGCTCTCCCATATCAGCGCCGACCCAACCGTGGCGCCCGAGGCGATCTATAGCAGCCTCTCCCGCCTGCTCGATGCGCCCGCGCCGGCAAACAGTTGCGCGCTGCCAGGGACGGTGGGCGAGGTCATCATCGCGCTCGCGGACGAGCTAGGCTTGAACTGCGCGCCTTTCGGATCAACCGGCAACTTGACCGTTGAGCTTGGCGATCCCGGCGCGCCTCTGGACCTGTTGGTGACTGCGCACATGGACCGTCCCTGCTTCCGCCTGCGCCGCCTGGCGGAAGCGACCTTGTATCCGCTCTGCGCCATCCGCGCGCCTGGTGACGGCTATGTCTGCGAGGCGGCTGCGCTGCGGTACATCGAGGGGCGCGTGACTATCACGGCGCGGGGCAAAATGCGCTTCGAGAAAGACGACGGCGATGAATGCCGCATCCGCTTTCAGGCCGAAAGCGGCGAATTGCGCGCGGGCGACACCGTGATGATGCGGGCAGCGCCCCAACTGCGCGATGGGCTGGTGATTGGCACGGGATTGGATAACGCCATCGGCGTTCTGGTCGCCTTGCTTTCCGCCCGCGCGCTAAAGGAATACGCCGCGGAAGCCATCACTGACCGCCGCATCCTCTTCGCCTTCACCGACCAGGAAGAGGGTCCGCCGATTGGCCTCTTTGGGCAGGGGGCAGCGCGTCTGGCGAAGGCAAGCGAGCAGCCGCGCCTCGGCTTCATCAATATCGATGGGCACAACATCGACGAAACAGCCGGTCACATCTTGGGCGTGGGCGCGTCGCATGCTTTTGTCTCCGGCGATGGGCGCGGCTCGGTTGTGCCGCTGGATTATCAGGCTATGGCGGAATCGCTGGCGGCGCAGGTCAACGAAGCGCGGACCGGCACGGTGCGGCTGAATTACAGTTATGTCTCGCGCAGCGATGATATGCTGCTCAGCGCCTGGGCGCGCTGCCTGGGTTTGAGTGGCGTCATTGTGGCGAACACGCATACGACCGAGGAGACGGCGGCGCTTGCGGATATCGTCTCCGCGGCGCATTGGATCCCAGCCTTCATCTCCGGCATCTTGTAGGAGCGATTCCGTGAATCGCCCTTTCTATGCAATCCCCCTGTACAGCCCCGCCCACAGCATTTACAGTCTCAACATGGCGCAAGCTAACTTCACAAACCGCACCGTCTGGGTGGGCGACAACCTGCACGTAATGCGCGGGATAAACGCCGAGTGCATTGACCTCATCTACCTCGACCCGCCCTTCAACTCGAATCAGGATTACGCCGCCCCCATCGGTTCCATCGCCGCCGGCGCCGCCTTCAAAGACACCTGGACGCTTTCCGATATTGACGTGCACGAACACGGCGAATTAGCCGACCGAAACCCGGCCGCCTACAGCGTCATCGAGGCGGCGCGCAACGCCTCCGGCAAAAGCATGATGAGCTATCTGATTATGATGGCGGTGCGCCTGATTGAGATGGAGCGGATTCTCAAGCCGACGGGGAGTATCTACCTGCACTGCGACGCGACAGCAGGACATTATTTGAAACTGTTGATGGACAGCGTTTTCGGCAGCGCGAACTTTCGCAACCACATCGTCTGGAAGCGGACAAGCGTACACAATTCTGCCAAGCGCTGGGGTCCGAACCTTGACTCGATTCTGTTCTATACGAAGAGCGCCAACTACATCTGGAATAAAGTCTATCAACCCTATGACCAAGACTACATTGACAGGTTCTACCGCTATGAAGACGATTCGGGACGATTCCGTGTCGGTGATTTAACCGGGGCTGGCTTGCGCTATGGAGATTCAGGAAAGTCATGGCGTGACGTAAATCCAAGTGAGAAGGGACGACATTGGGCAGTGCCGATGAAAGTACTGAAGAGGGCCTATCCTGGCCACGACTTGTCGCGGCAATCGACGCAAGAGCGGCTGGATTTGCTCGACGCCGCCAATCTAGTATATTGGCCCAAGAAAGGGAAAGTACCGGGCTTGAAACGCTATCTGGATCTATCCAAGGGCGTGCCGTTGCAAGAACTTGTTGCCGACATTAAGCCCTTATCTTCCCAGTCAAAGGAAAAGACCGGCTACCCCACCCAAAAGCCCATCGCCCTGCTGGACCGAATTATCGAAGCCTCAAGCAATGAAGGCGACATCGTCTTCGACCCCTTCTGCGGCTGCGCCACCACCCTGGTCGCCGCCGACCGCCTCGAACGCCAATGGGCGGGCATCGACCTGTCGCCGCTGGCGGTCAAGCTGGTCAACGAGCGCATCAGCGAAGATCGCGGCGCGCTCTGGGGTGGCGCCAATGTCGTCGATACCTTGCCCAAGCGCACCGACCTGGGCGAGTTGCCCAATTACCGCACACATCGCCATCGACTCTACGGCGAGCAGGAGGGCGTCTGCCTCGGCTGCGACACGCATTTTCCCTTCAAGGTGATGGAAGTGGATCACGTCTTGCCCAAGTCTCGCGGGGGGACGGATCACTTCGAGAATTTGCAGTTATTGTGTACGCACTGCAACAAGAGCAAGGGCAGCAAAACGATGGCGGAGTGGCGGGCGGGGAAAGCGCTTAACTGACCGGCTCGACATTCTCGCGGCGACGATACATGCCAGTGAGCATGGCAGTCAAATCAATGCCTTCATCAAGTTCATCCCAATAGATGTTTAAACCAAACAACTCGTAGTTCTTTCTTTGCGCGTCGGTGGCATTTTGCAAGCGAGGATAGAATTTCAATGGAAGGCTAATCACGCGCCCGTCCGCGAGTGAAATTCGCGCGTACTTCTTGGTGAACGATACTTTTTTTGCCGCGCACCGGACCGGATTCACCAGCGGCATCATATCCATCATTTAACCTCCTCTCTTGCGTCCTTCGCTACACGGGATACCATGATAATCGACCCATTGTTCTAGCAGCCTATCCTTATGCTTCGTCACTAGTTTCCGTATCCGTTTCAGATCGGCAGTCTTGAATCCGGGATTCTCCCCAAACTCGATGGGATCCAAGAAGACTCTAATGTCCATATTGTCTTTCCATACGTGGACATGAGCCGGTTCATGATCGTCAGGATATACAGCGACATTGTAACCATGCTTTTGCCTAAAAAGTAGTTTAACCAAATTCAATACCTTGATGCAAGAATACTATGCAGAATACTATACACAAAGGGCCTGCAAATAACGTTAGAAGCTTCTTTGATTCTCGAAAGAATCTATATCGCAGTAAATTCTTGTCACGAATCTGCAAGTCCCCGAGGCTCTCAGAAATTGCTAACGCCAACAAGTCTCTCGCATTTTATGTGTATCAAAATCGTACATTGCGACAGTATCTCCACGCAACACTAAGAAGCGCTTTTCTCCGTGCCCTCAACGAAACTCGGTGTGGACGGTCAGTGTCTACGCGACCCTCGGTGGTCTCTGTGTTTCCTCCGTGTCCTCGGTGGTGAATAATCCTTATAATATGCGCGACGTTCCCAACTGCGCTACAGTAGTAGCATCTCCACATCACCCGCCAAAGGAATCCCCCATGACCGATCGCTCGCCAATGCACCAGCAGATCGACACCCTGCCCGACCTCGTCCGCGCCATCGTCAAGCCCTTCGACGCCTCCGCCCGCCGCGCCTTCGACTTCGAAACCTGCGCATCGGTCAAGCGCATTTACCTGGTCGGCTGCGGCGACAGCCACCACGCCCCGGTTGGCGCTGAGCTAGCATTCCATCAGTTGACCGGCGTGCCGACGCAGGCGCTGAGCTCGCTGCCCTTCAGCCGCTATACCGCCGGCTACCTGCCCGGTACCGGACCGAAGACCAATCTCGTCATCGGCGTGTCGGTCTCGGGCGAGGTGAGCCGCACGATTGAAGCGCTGGATATGGCGCGTCTGGCTGGCGCCACCACCGTCGCCTTGACCAGCAATCCCGGGGGACCGCTCAACCAGGTCGCCGACAAGCTCTTTGAGACGGCCGTGCCGCCGCTGCCCGACGAGCTGGCGGGCATGGTTGTGCCCGGGATACGCTCCTACCTGGCTTCGCAGATTGCGCTGGTATTGGCGGCGCTGCGCATCGCCGAAGCGCGCGGCGCATTGACCACACGCGCGGCTGATGCCGAGCGGAGGGCGCTGGCTGAACTGGCGGATGTCATCGAAGAGACGATTCAAGCCTGCGAGCCAATCGCCGATGAGCTGGTGGATGCCTGGAGCGATGCGCCGATCTTCGAATTTGTCGGCGCCGGACCGTTATATGGCGTCGCCATGTTCAGCGCCGCCAAAGTGCTGGAAGCGAGCGGCGACAGCGCGCTGGCGCAAGAAACGGAAGAATGGTCGCACCTGCAGTATTTCATTGAGGCGACCAATATCCCGACGATTCTATTGTCGACGAACGGCTTTGATGCCGACCGCATGGCTGAGGTGGCGCGCGCCGCCCAGAGCATCGGCCGACCGCTGGCGCTGGTCTCGACCGCCGAGGCGACCGAGATCCGCGGCTACGTCAAGACGCTGCTGCCGATTCCGCGCGCTTTGCCCGAGCGTTACGCCTCGATCGTCTACAGCATCCCGGGCGAGCTGATCGCGGCCGCCCGCGCCTTAGCCATCGGCGCGCCCTACTTCCGCAATTTTGAAGGCGGACGGCGACCCGATTGGGCGGACGGCGCCAGCCAGATCCGTTCGAGCCACATGATTTCCGAGTTGAAACGGTAGATCGCAAACCTTATGAGTTTTTGGAAACCGCAGAAACGCCGTCGACGCCGCAAGACTTCCGGCGGAACAACGTTCTTGATTCTCTTTCTCATTGCGGCTGGCCTCGTTTATGGCTTGATCGCGCCAGCGGAATCGACGCGGGCGCCAGCAGGCAGCCGTTCTTCCGCCGGTCGCGCGGCGCCGACGGCGAATCGAGCGCCCAGCAACGCGGAAATGCCAGCGGCGCGAGAATCGAACGCTGTCCCATGTTATGGGCAGACGCATGCCTGGGTCACCAGCGCGCTGAACGTTCGCGCGAATCCATCCGTCGATGCGAAGAAAGTAGGCGCGGCCCAAGCCGGCGACGTATTTGAGGTGCGAGAATCTCGCAAAGGAGCGTCTTACTGCTGGCTGAAGATTGATCTTGGTTGGATGGCTGAGACCGCCCACGTCAGCGCATTCAAGCCGCAACCGGCACAGCCAAGCGCGGCGGAAAATGTCGTTTCCGGCGCCGCGCAGCGCGCGCTGGCGGCTTTGCATGCCCTTGTCGTCGCGGCGGAAAATCGCTGTTCGCCCTACGATTCGGATGATTATCCTTATCCGCAGTCGGTGGAGGCGCAAATTGTGTCCGGCATGGGCGGGCGCATCTATGGTCCCTACAGCGGCACGACCTTCAACAGCACGCGCGAAACCGACATTGAACACATCGTAGCGAAATCAGAAGCGCATGACAGCGGTTTATGCGGCGCCACCGCGCAGACGCGCAAGTCCTTCGCCAGAGACTTGTTGAATCTAACGCTGGCTGCGCCGAGCCTGAACCGGCATCAGAAGATCGGTAAGGATTTTGCCGAATGGCGACCCAAGCTGAACGAGTGTTGGTTTGCCGACCGCATTATCAAGGTAAAAGCGAAGTACAGCCTTACAATTGACAGTCGCGAGAAGGCGGCGCTGCAACGGTCGCTTGAAGCATGCCCGTCGCTTGATATGCAGTAAGGCGCGACCCGCTGTCGTCTTTGTGGGGCAATGAAAGCAATTGGAATGCAGATTATCACCTCTCTATCCCATGCCTAAGCCCGAATTCTTAGCCATCGGCAGCATCATCATTGATGACATCGTCTATCCCGATGGGCGCACGAGCATGGGTGTGCTCGGCGGCGGCGGCGCCCACGCCGCTTACGGCATCGCCTTCGCCGGCGAAAAGCCCGCGCTGGTCGGCATGGTTGGCGAGGACCTGCCCGCCGACATCCGCGCTCGCCTGGAAGCTGATTTTGATACGGACGGTCTTGTGTGGACGCATCATCCGCAGATGCGCGGCTGGCAGATTTTCGAGTGGAATGGCTTGCGTAACGAGATATTCCGCGTCGAGGTCATCGAGCCTTTCATGTTCGGTCCCGCCGCCGATAGCCCGCATGTGCCTTTTGAGCGCGCCCGCGGCTTCACGCTGCTGCGCGCGCCCGAACATGTGGCGGGTTGGCGCGCGCGCTTCCCAGGCGCCGTGCTGCTTTGGGAGCCGGTGCGCGTCTTCATGCTCAGCGGCGACCGCGTTGCTTTCCTGCGCGGCATCGCCCAAGCCGACATCGTATCGCCCAATTTGCATGAGGCGCAGACGATGTACGAGATTGAAGACGAGCTGGAAATCATGCGCCGAATGCTGGCCGATGGCGCGGAGGTGGCGGCGATTCGCATGGGCGAGTTGGGATCGCTTGTGGCGCGGAATGGCGATGCCGCAGCGCACTACATCCCCGCGGTCGAGGTCGCCGACGTGGTGGATCAAACGGGCGCGGGCAATACCTATTGCGGCGGCTTCCTGGTCGGATATTGCCGCGAGCGCGATGTGGCAGAGGCCGGCTGCTTTGGCGCGGCGGCGGCTTCATTCACGCTGGAATATGTTGGCTGCGCGCGGATTCCAGCGAATCTCGACGTGGAGTGTGCGTGGCGGCTGCAAGAAGCGCGCGAGGGGGTACGGACGGTGTCGCTATGAATCCTGTTGTGGTTCATGCCATAACGATATGGTATACTTCATTTGACACTTGTAACGTATTGATTTGATTTGACCTAGTTTCGCAATCTGATTGGAGGATTCAGTTGGATACAACACCGATGATGACCGACCACGAAAGACGTATCTCTCAGTTAGAAGGCAAGCTGGATTCGCTTGCCACGAAGGAACTCGTCTTGCAATTGAACGCAAAGCTCTTGGAGGAAATCAACAGAAAAATAGACCAGCAAACCGAATTGCTGCGTACTGAATTCCGCGCCGAAACAAGAGAATTGCGGGACGACATAAAATCGCTCGACGACCGCATGAACGATCAGGACAAGAAATATACCAAACTGGCGGGCGCCGCTGTCGCCATAGGTCTAATTCTGTCCATACTCGTCGGCGCTGCCAACGTCATTGTCGCCGCCGTTGGCGCCGGCATATTAACAATCGGCTAGCCAAAAGCCATTCGCCCAAGCCGCGCCCCATCGACAAACTGACGATGCCATTCCTCCAGCGTCAGCAGCGCCCATAGCTGCCGATTGTGATCGCGCGCGCCTGATTCGTGCTCTCGGATCAAGCGCTCTACGACAGTCATATCCAGCAGTCCCCGCTCCCGCGCCCGCCGACTGAGAAGAATATCGCGCGCCGCTCCGATATCCTGCCGCAGCCATGCGCCCAGCGGAACTCCGAAACCGTGCTTTTTCCGGTTGATAATGTCGTCAGGCAGCAATCCGCGCGCCGCTTCTTTCAAAATAAACTTGGTATTGCCGCCTTTCAGCTTGAGGTTGAAAGGAATCGCAGCGGCGAATTCGGCGAGCTCGTGATCGAGGAAAGGCGCCCGCGCTTCCAGCGACGCCATCATGCTGCAGCGGTCGGCTTTGGTGAGCAGGTCATCGGGCAGATAAGACTTCATATTGGCTTCGACCAGCCACGCAATCGGATGAGTCTGACCGGAATTCAAGTACGGATTCATGACGGGTGGGCGCCCATCGGCGCCCGGGCAAATCTCCGCCAGCAATTCGTGGTCGAAGACGCGAACCAGGTCGAAGGCTGCGTCCGCGAGCCCTTGGCTGGCCGCCCGCGCAAAGCGCCGCGCCCGCTTGACCGGGTTGTAATAGCCGGTTCCTTCCGGCATGTGTCGCAATAGCCCAGCGGCCGCGCGCAGAATCGGCGACGGCACGACCGCGAGCCGGCGCATCAATTCCGCGGCGTAGAAGCGTTCGTAACCGACGAAGAGCTCATCGCCGCCATCGCCGGTTAGCGCCACCGTGACTTGCTCGCGCGTCAGCTTGCTCACCAAATAAGTCGGGATGGCGCTGCTGTCGGCGAAGGGCTGATCGTGATGCCAAACCAGGTCGGAGAGCAGGCTCAACGCCTCCGGCTTGACACGGAAGGCGCTGTGCTCGGTACCGAGATGGCGCGCGACTGTCTCGGCGAAGGGTGTTTCGTCGAAGCTGTCATCGCCTTCAAAGCCGATACTGAAAGTCTTGACGGCCGCATTGCTGTACCGGCGCATCAAAGCGACGATCAGGCTGCTGTCGAGTCCGCCGCTTAGAAAGGCGCCCAGCGGCACATCGCTGACCAGCCTCAGCTTGACGGCCTCTTCCAGTCGCTCGCGCAGCGCGCCGACGTAAGTCTCCGCCTTCGCCGCTGGCTCGGGCGGCGCCAGGCGAGGCGCTTCCCAGTAGCGCGTTTCTTTAACCGCACCAGGGAGATCGACTTGCAATGCTGAAGCCGGCTCCAGCGTCTTTATGCCAGCAAAAGCGGTTTCGGGCGCTGGCACATAGCCGAAGCTCAAATAGGCGGTCAGCGCGTCTTGGTCGCCACCGGCAAAGCGAGACATGCAAGGCACAGCCGGATGCGCCAAAATCGCCTTGATCTCGCTGGCGAATACGAAGACCTTGCCGTCCTGGTAATAGTGGAGCGGCTTCTGGCCGAAGCGGTCGCGCGCCAGCAGCAGCCTGCCCCGCCGCGCATCCCAGAGCGCAAACGCGAACATGCCGCGCAGACGCTTTAGAGCATCTGCGCCGTATTCCTCGTATAGGTGGACAATCGTCTCGCCATCGCCATCGGTTTTGAAGCGGCGCCCGCGCGACGCCAGCCCCCGGCGGAGCTCGCGGTAATTGTAGATTTCGCCGTTGAAGATCAGCGCGATTGAGCGGTCTTCGTTGTACAAGGGCTGATCGCTGCCGGCGATATCGATGATCCTGAGCCGGCGCATCGCCAAGCCAACAGCGCCATCGATGAAGTAGCCGTCGCCATCGGGACCGCGATGCGTCAGCAGGTCGTTCATGCCCGCGAGCAGCTCGCGGGTGACCGGCTTGCCGTCGAAATGAATGAGGCCGCAGATTCCGCACATGCGTTTATTTTAGCATTTGGATTGTGCTGCTTATCATACTGCTTCTGTCTTTATACAACGGACGGCTACTTTCGCTAACCGTAGTATGTAGAACGATAGTATGCACGCTATTACACTGCAACATAAGATTGAGGTGCTCATGAGAGAAGACATAAAGAGTTTCTTCGGTAACCGTGTGCGAGACGAACGGCAACGGAAAGGACTGTCTCAAGAGGAACTTGCAGTGCGAGCCGGTGTGCATCGCACGTACATCGGGATGATTGAACGTGCAGAGAAAAACATCACTCTCGTAAACATCGAGAAAATCGCGTCGGCACTTGAACTGGAGATTCATGAGTTATTCCAGCAGACTGACCGTTAGAAGAATACTGAACTCTGCCACTCAAGAAATACGCCAACTGGACGGAGAGACGCTGGACGTTCTTGAAGTTAAAAGGCCACCGGACTTTGTTTATGCGTCTCATTTGGCGAAGGTAATTTCCAAACTCTCACCGCTAATTGGTAACATGTTCGAGTTTTACGTTACTAATATGCTGAACTTACGTGAATGGCACATGTTCGGTCAGTGGATTAGACAAGATCCTGATTTTCCAGATGTAGTATTCAGAGGCAATATAGAACCTGAACCTGGTATCGAAATAAAGACGTGGTTCCCACTTGCAACTGAGATAACTGCCCGTTTTCGAGAAAGCATCACGCACGTTCTTCACGACCAGACAGATGTTGTATTGATTGCATGGATACCTGAGTTTCTCATATACGGTAAGCCGAAAGTTGTCGGAATTTGGCGAGACACAGCCAGAAGTTTAGCGCAAGCGCGAGATGCTCATTATCACAAACCACCGCATTACTTGGTATTCGAACCCGAAGATACCAGCGCTAGAACTGCAAACTTACAGCAGACGAATACGAACGGATATGTATTTCAAGGTTCGGATGCAAACTTAGCAGAAGCCGTACGCGACGTACAATTATGGGGAAGTAGCGGTCTCGTCTACGATGCTTCACCGTCGTATCAGCGAAAATTACACGAACTTAGAAATAAATATGGTTATCGTCTCGATACCAACTTCGCCAAAATGGATCGAATACAGCATCAAGGACTTGAAGACTTTAAGTCGCGGATTCTCTCCGCAGAATTCTTCGGATATACACTACAAAAATGGGGTAGCAGAGCTTTCTTACAGTCCGAAGAAGCGCTCCATGTACTGTTACAGTAACTTTGGTTGAGATAGTCTCTTCACACCACTTGTATAGACTTGCACGCTTATCTCAGAAGCTACACAGGATCGTTTGAGGTTTCGAGATGCCAACGCGCCCGTGAATAAACCGCCAAAGGGTTCCCATACCAAGTCGCCTTCATCAGACGAAGCCGAGATTATCAACTCCATAAGTCTTAAAGGCTTTTGATTCAGGTGTAATGACTTGCTTCCATTCTTCAATCGTTCTTGTCCGTGTACCGGCGGTACGTCCCAAACGTTTGTAACGCCTATTGGACAATAGAATTTAGCTCGCATTTTCTCCCATTGGCTTTCTGTCAATGGCTCTTTACCGTCAACAGAGAAATACGGTTTGCCGAATGACGCACCGTGCTCGTTGGCATAAGCAACTAGCTTCACAAACGCTTCTGCTGGAGGGTAATACCACAAATGATCCTTAGTAAAATACTTTCTCGTAGCTGCATTCTTTACGCCACAAGCTACGTTTGTTTTGCTAAGAGGTATACCGGTTCTGAGCCATTCATATCGTAACCAGTCCTTCATTGACATCTCTTCATTTGCAACGTTAAAACTGGCCTTCTTGACGTAATGAACGCAGACTTCCGTCACGACAGGGAACTTTCGGATTACTTTAGTATTTGAGTTTCCGGCAACATGCGCCATTCCTTTATTCCAGATGTTGCATTCGCGGTATTCCCATCCGTATTTCTCAAGAGTCGGATGCACTGTAGCCCAGCCCACTTCGGTATTCCAGAACCATAGCGTTGTTAGGGGCGTTGCCTTGTCGCTCCAAGCGGCTATATGTGGTTCATACCAGTCCGCCAAATTGTGATGAGCATGAGGGTCGCCGGGATATCCGCCAACACCGTAGGGACCGTCAGAAATTATCACAACGGGCGAATCCCAACTTTTGTAAAAGGACAGCGCGTCACCGCAAAACAAGGTGATTTCAAAGGTGGATAAGTCGACGGTCTTCATAGAGTTACCAATGCTAACTATAGTATGTAATTGTAGCATCTCTTTCAAGTATATACAACATTATGAATGGATTGGGAGTAGTGTCGAACAATGTCGCATATTGCCATATAATGCTTGAAGACACCAATTAGATTGTAGGATGTTCAATGTCCAAGTTAACCTCTCGGGAACTTGATCTCCTCATAAACTACTACATTGGAGTAGAAGAATATGGCCGACTGCGGGGATTCTATCACGGTGGGACGCTGCGAGAATTCTTGCAGGTAGACTGTGATTTGGACATTGAGCCGAAAAGCAATTCGGCACGTGCAGTGCACACCGAATTCATCGAGATATTGAAATCTCAACCGCCACAAAATCAAGCGAAGATTGTTCGTGCGGTTCTAGCGAAGTTTTATGAGCCTGGACTCTTCGACGGTGCCTCGCGTCAAGAAAAACTACATCCAAAGTTTGAGCAAGTCGTGCAAAGGCTCGAGTCGGAATCCACATTAGTAGACGACATATCACCCAACTCAACATCGGAAGTAGTGCAGGTTGCTCTCAAGGACGCAGATTATCTCATCAGCAGAGGAAGTGTGCGCAGTGCGGTGTCCAAAACTCATATTGAACAGGATATTCCCAAGGTAGTGCATTTTGCCTTACTCTGTATTGAAAAAATCAGACCAGCGCCGGCGAGCGCAAATGCCAATCGGTAGCGCGCTGATAAGCATGGCCAACGCGCAGTAACCGCTCCTCGGTGAAAGGCGCGCCCAGAATCTGCATGCCAATTGGCAGGCCGGCTGCGTCAAAGCCGCAGGGTACGCTCAAGCCGGGGATGCCGGCCAGATTGGCCGATATTGTCAGCACATCAGCTAGAATCATGCGCAAGGGATCGTCGGTCACTTCGCCAAATTTGAAGGCGGTTGTCGGCGCGACCGGCGCAATCAAGACATCAACTTCGTCGAATAGCGCGTCGAAGTCCCCCCGTATCAGCGTGCGCACCGCCTGCGCCTTGCCGTAATAGGCATCGTAGTAGCCAGCCGAGAGCGTGTAGGTGCCGAGCATGACGCGGCGCTTCACTTCTTCGCCGAAGCCGGCGCCACGCGTTTTCTTGTAGGTATCTATCAAGTCGGCGCCATCGACGCGAGCGCCAAAGCGGACGCCATCGTAACGCGCCAGGTTGGCGCTCGCCTCGGCCATAGCGATGATGTAATAGGCGGGCAGGCAGTAATCGGCATGCTTGAAGCTGAGTTCGCGCGCCTCGGCGCCCATATCTTCAAGCTGCGCTACCGCCGCGCGCACGGCCGACTCCACCTCCGGCTGCAAGCCCGCGGCGAAGTATTCGGCGGGAATGCCGATCTTCAAGCCGGCGATTTCGCCGTCCAGCGCCGCCAGATAATCGGGCGCGGCGGCCGGCATACTGGTCGAATCGAGCGAATCGCGGCCGGCGATGACACCCAGCACGCGCGCCACATCTTCGACGCTTCTGGCAAAAGGACCGGCTTGATCAAACGAAGAGCCGTAAGCGATCAAACCATAGCGTGAAACCCGGCCATAGCTCGGCTTGATCGCGCTGAGCCCGCAGAACGAAGCCGGCTGGCGGATGCTGCCGCCGGTATCGGTGCCCAGGCTCGCCAGCGCCATGTTGGCGGCGACGGCGGCTGCGCTGCCGCCACTGCTGCCACCCGGGACATGTTCCAGATTCCAGGGATTGGCGGTGGGAAAGAAGCCGCTGTTCTCGGTGGACGAGCCCATGGCGAACTCGTCCATGTTCAGCTTGCCCAGCATGACCGCGCCGGCGTCGTAGAGCCTTGCGACGGCGGTCGCGTCAAAGATGGGATGATATCCCTTGAGAATCTTCGAGCCGCAGGTGGTTTCGATGCCCTTGGTCGATAGCACGTCTTTCAGCGCGATCGGGATGCCGAGCAGCGGCCGCACATCGCCGGCGGCGCGCGCCACATCGGCTGCCACCGCTTGCCCGCGCGCGAAGTCGGCGCTGACGGTCAAGAAGGCGCGGATTTCGGGATCGAGGCGCTCGATTTGCGTCAGATGCGCTTCGGTCAATTCCAGCGCGGAGATTTCGCGGGCGCGCATCAGTTCCAGCGCCGCGGCGATGCTCAGGCTTGTCAGTTCGGTCATTCATACCACCCAATGCTATCTTTAGTTCGGATGTAATCTGCAAGGCTAGTGCTAGCCGCTAACTCGCGTTCGCAATCGGTCTATCCTATCAATCCCGCAAAATCAATGGGTAAAGAAACGAATGGCGTCGCTTCAAGCAATATGCGAACCCGTTAATTGATACAAGATCACAGCAAAAGCAAAGAACGCTAAACCCGTAAATAGGCAAGCTGCTTGAAACGCGCTGGTCTTTGGAGCGATGACGTCCTTATGCTGTTTCCAGAGCTTTGTATATTGCGCCAGCAAGTTTGCCCGGTATTTCGCGGGTGTCAGCTTCCGCCATTTTTCTAATGCGGGTTCGCTTGGCTGTATAATTGCGATTGGCTGATAGCGGGGCCACATGACTGCCAAAGTAAAGAAAACCGCAAATAGATCAAAAATCACAAACAATTGAATGGCGTCAGTACTAACCTTAGCCGCCAGACCGGAGACATTCGCAAAGGCAAACAGCACAAGAGCCATAGCCGAACTAAGAATAGTGAAGCCAAATTTCGCCTTTGCCTCCAAGATTTCGTGTGTCTTTATCGTTGACTCGATCACACCGTCAAGGCGCCTGATCATATCCTGTTCCGCTTCCGGCGAAACATGTGTTATAATGTTTTTGTCCCTATTCATAAATCCTCAAGGAGACAACCTGTGGTCAATGATGAGCCGCAGAATGATAACAGCCAACAAGGTGAAACGGTAGAATCGATAACCTTGGCTTCTCTGCTCGAAAATCCTGACCCGGACTTTGACGTGGTTGTAGCACAGCGCAGCCAAGAAGTGCCCAACCGGATAGAGCGAGCCACAGACGAAAACCGCCCAGCGCCGCCCAACGCCGAAAGCAAGAACGTATAGCGAGAACGAGGATGGGCCGGATCACAGGCGCGCTCAATCGTCAGAGCCGCCGATTCCGCCATTTGAGCCTCCCCAAAACACAATCCGTAGTGGCGCACCTTGGGTCATGCGCGCACGCCAGGCGATATCTGTTGAGGCGAATCTGTGAGTCGCCTGCAGTCTGGCGCTTGTCACCGACGAGCGATTCACAGAATCGCCCCTACAACGTGCTTTCCTTGGCGCCCTCAATTAACTCCTTGTCCTCGGAGGTAGCAGGAAATCCCCATGTCCTGCCCGCTATCCATCCTCTGCCATGCCAGCGGTCCAGACGACGGGCGGGGGCCAATTGCCATCATGGACCTCGGACCCGCTGAGTTGAAATATCGCCAGCGCTTCGCCGGTGGCGCAATCGCCCGCGTATGGCGATTCGTCTTGGCAAGCGAGCGAGCCAGTCAAGCCGGGATAGCCCTCGATAGCGAATAGAGCTTCCCGCAGCGCCGCTCTGCCGATGATCAGCGTACCGTCATCGCGTTCAAGCGCGACCGTCTCAAGCGCCGCAAACAGCAGGTTGGCGGCATCATAGGCATGGGCATGGAAGACGTTGCTGGGTCCCGCCTCATCAATCTCCCGCCGCCACCGCTGCAGGAAGGCGGCATAAGCGTCGCCGGCAACGTGCGGACCAGACATATAGAGGCCCCTCGCCGCCTCGCCCGCGCCTTGGGCGAAAGACTGCGATAGGGCGCCGTCGGCAGACATCATGATTGTGTTTTCCAGCCCCGGCGTCTCCGCCAGCTGCTCAATGATGAATTGCGCCTCGCTCCCGAAGACGGGAAAATAAACAAGCTCCGCGCCGGCAGCGGCTATCGCGCCCAGCGCCGCGCTCATGTCGCTGTCGCCCCGGCTGATCGCGCCGCGGTAAACAACTTCGCCGCCCAAGCCTTCAAAGGCGGCCGCCATCGCACGCGACAGCCCGGTGGTATATGGATCGCCATCATCGATTGTCGCCATAGTTGTGACGCCCAATACGCTTGCCGCAAATTGCGCGCTAAAAGCCCCCTGGAAGAGATCGTTATGCGCCGTGCGGTAGTAGCCCGGCTGATATAACCCCCCGGCTTCGCGGTCTGCATTGGTCAAAAAAGGCGACGAATTCGCTGGCGACATCATGAGCCAACCAGCGGCGCTGATGATGGGCAAGGCGCCTTTCGCCGCCAGCGAGCAATTGGTGCCGATGACGCCGACGATCGCCGGATTCGCGACGATGCGCCGCGCCGCTTCCCGCGCAATTTCCTCAGAGCAGGCGCTGTCTTCAACAATGAACTCGATTTCCCGCCCCAGCAGCCTGCCTTCACGCGCCAATGCCGCCAGTTGGAACGCGCTCCGCGTGACGTCGCCGGCGCGAGACGGCGAGCCCGATAAACGCAATAATCCGCCGATTACAATATTATCGTCAGGCGCGACCTCGACGCAGCCCAGCGCATCGGCGCATTCGCCACTGGCATGCGCCACAGCGCTGAAGGCGGCGATCGCGAATACAAGAACCAGCAAAGGGAAATAGCGTTTCATGTCGTCATGTCTCCACTGCAATGGGCAAGTGCCGAAGGTAGTTGTCGAAGCGTCATTATGTCCGATGACACCATTCGTAGCCAGATGAAGATTGGGTCGCGCGGGCGCCTGTGACGCAGTGCCGAACGTAGGGCGCATAGGGCGCGTAGACACTGCCCGCCGACACGGACCGCCGACACGGACCGTCGGTCGCGCTTACTCTCGGCAGGGACCGCTGGGAATCGCGCGCCAGGCTCGCGTCACCTGAGCGCGGGTATCGGCGATATCGCCATCGTTGCGGATGATGACGTCAGCCTGGCGGAGTTTGTCGGCTTGGCTGTTTTGTAGTTCCATTCGGCGCTGCGCTTCCGCTTCGGATAGACTTCGCGCTGTCATCAGACGATGCAGCTGATTCTCCGGCCCGGCGTCGACCACCCAGATTGAATCGACCACGTGCTTCAACGCGCCTTCGAGCAGCTTGATCGCTTCAATCACCACGATGCGTTCCTCCGTCTCGCGAATCCGCAGATCAATACGGGCGCGAATGGCGGGATGGGTGATTTTTTCCAGTTGCTTGAGGCGAGCGGGGTCGGCGAATACGATCGCGCCCAAAGCCGAGCGTTCAATTTCGCCATCGTCATTGAGGATGCCGTCGCCGAAAGCCTCGATGACCGCGTCGTACGTGGCATCCCCTATGCCGAGAACCTGATGGGCGATGTGATCGGCGTCAATGGCGGCGGCGCCGAGTTCTGAAAGGATTTCGCGCACACGGCTTTTGCCGACGGCGATGTTGCCGGTCAAGCCGATGAGGTATTTGTCAGGATAGCGCGCGCTCAAGCTGTCGTCGCTCCGTTCTCGGTCCACAGCGATTATATCATGTTAGTTTGACGGGGGCCTGAGGGCGAGACAAGTCTCGCCCCTACAGATTTCGACGGGTGGGTGGGCGACATGCCATGTCGCCCGCTCGCCGCCGCTCGAAAGCCCCTACAGCACGATCATGCCCCGTTGGCTGGCGCGGACGACCGCTTCGGTGCGGCTTTGCGCGTCCAGCTTGCCCATGATCGCGTTGACGTGGAATTTGACCGTATGCTGGGTGATGCCCAGCTCGTGGGCGATAGCGCGGTTCGTCAGTCCGCGCGCGAGCAGCTGCAAGACTTCGTTTTCCCGCACGGTCAAGGGATTCGTCAGCGGCGGACTTGCGTCCGGCATAATAGCGCCGAGCGAAGCGATCAAACGCGGGTCGAGCACGGTCAGCCCTTCCTCGAGCGCGGCGAGCGCGGCGACAATGGTGTCAGCGGCGCTATCCCGCAGCAGCAAGGCAAAGCAGGGGAAGGCGCGCAGCAGTCCGAGCAGCGGCGCCAAGCTCTCGTTATCGTCCTCGGCCGCCAGCGCCAGCAGCGGAATATCCTTGTCAATTCGCGTCAGGCGTTCGCGCATTTGCTCGGCATCCCAGCCCATATCAACCACCAGCAGATCCGCTTCCAGGCGGACAAGATCTCGCTGCAAGTCCGCGCCATTGACCTGGTCCAGCACAAGGCAGCCGCGTTCTTCCAGCAGCGCGCACAAGCCGGCGCGGCTCAAGAGGCTCTCGGCGACGATGAGCAGTTGCGCTTCGGTAGCGGGTGCGAGATGATCGGTCATCTTGGTCGGAAGGCGCGAACCATATTCGAGCGGTCTGGAATTACGTCCGCGGAACAAGCCGGGACTAGCCACGGCTGTCGATACAAACAGTATACGAGAGGCTTCGACTTTCGTTGTCAATCTTGTTATAATCTGCGCCCAAACGTAAGACGAGCCGTTTATCCCTTCCGCTTCATTCCCACGGCAAATGCAAAAGGAGGTTCGCTGTGGCACGGGCACAAGTCATGACGCGCGACAGCCATGTGGCAAATACGCTGGAACTGCTGACCGCTGTGTTTGAGAATTATCCCGGACGCGATTTCGCCGTTCGCTTATGGGACGGCACGGTTTGGGAACCGCGCAACGCAAGCGCCGCGCGCTTCACAATTGTATTGAACGGACCGTCGGCGCTGCGCCGCATGTTCTTCCCGCCGACCGAGCGCAAACTTGGCGAAGCCTATATGTTCGGCGACTTCGAGATAGAAGGCGAATTATACGCAGCCATCGATTTGGCGCGCTATCTCTGGGAGGGCTGGAGCTGGTCGGAAACGCTGCGTTTCGCGCCGAAGCTGCTGCGCCTGCCCTCGCGCGACCCCGGCGGCAACAATCAGATCGCGCATATGTCGGGCGAGAAGCACTCGGTCAAGCGCGATATGCAGGCGATACAGTATCACTATGATGTCTCCAACGAGTTCTATCAGCTGTGGCTAGACGAGAAGATGGTCTATTCCTGCGCTTACTTCAAAGATCCGGACGAGAGCATTGACGCGGCGCAGGCGCGCAAGCTGGATTATATTTGCCGCAAGCTGCGGCTGGAGCCGGGCGATCGCCTGCTCGACATCGGCTGCGGCTGGGGCGCGCTGATCATGCACGCAGCTGAGCATTACGGCGTCGATGCGCTGGGCATAACCCTTAGCGAGAAGCAGTTGGCGCTGGCGAATGAGCGGATTGAAGCGGCCCGCTTGTCAGATCGCTGCCGCGCCGAGATGCTGGATTATCGCAATGTCGATGAGAGCATGCCCTTCGACAAGATCGTCAGCGTTGGCATGGTGGAACACGTCGGGCGCGAGAACCTGGCGATTTATTTTGAAAAAGCCTTTCGCCTATTGCGGCATGGCGGCGTCTTTCTAAACCACGGCATTACGCTCTTCCAGGCGCCGAAGATCCCGCAATACCAAGCCAAAGACTCGTTCGTGCAGCAGTATATCTTCCCCGATGGAGACAGCCAGCATATCGCCTACGTGCTTGATGTGGCTGCGAAAGCCGGCTTCGAAGTGCGCGATGTCGAGAGCCTGCGCGAGCATTACGCGCTGACGCTGAAGAATTGGCTGGCGCGCTACGAAGCGCAAAAAGAGACGATACTCGACATGCTGGGTCCGGTCGGTTATCGGCGCTGGCGGATCTACCTGGCGGGCGCGCGCTGGGTATTCGAATCCGGCTACAACTCGATCCATCAGGCGCTGCTCTACAAGACGGTCGATGGCAAAGGCGCCGGCAATTATTTGCCGCTCAACCGCGACGATTGGTACGTGGCTTAATCCCCCACCCCCAACCGCCAGTGTCTACGCGGCGCATAAAGAGGGAGGGGAACACGCAGTATCGTATTACACGAGGCGCGGCTGAAGCTCCGCCAGGTAGACTTCGCTGATCGCCAGCTCGTAGCGCTTGCGGTCGATGAAATAACTGACGCGCTCGTAGCCGGCGTTTTGCATATTGGCGAGCGCCACCTCGAAGTCGGCGCCGACGCGATGGGCATCGTGCGAATCGGAGCCGATCACCACCGGAATCGCCCGCAGCGCCATCTCCCGCAGCATCACATCGCCCGGGTTCATCTCGGGGTAGGACTTGTTCAAGCCGCTGGTGTTCAGCTCCATGGCGATGCCGGTCGCCGCAATCCGATCCAGCGACCGCTTGATGGTATCGAGGTGGTCGGCCACATCATACTGCTTGGGATTGGCGATCTTAACGATATCGGGATGGCTGAGGCAGTCGTAAAGTCCCGTCTCCGCCGCATTCGCCAGGTTTTCAAAATAACTCTTCTCGTATTCCAGCCGCGTAGATCCTTCCAGGTACTTCGCCTTGTACTCCTTGGTCAAGGCGTGCACCGAGCCAAGGATGTAGCTGAAGTCCGCCCGGCTGTGCAGTTCGTCGATCCAAGCTTCCATGCCGGGGAAATAATCGCTCTCCATGCCCAGGCGCGCTTCGACGCGTCCGGCGAATTCGACGCGCGCGCTTTCGACCATTTCCACGTACTGCGGCAGCTGCGCCAGCGTCATGCGCAAGCCCGCGTCCCAGCCAGCCGGCATCGGACTGTGACAGGTGAAGGTGATGCCGCGCAGCCCTTTCTTTTCGGCTTGTTCAGCATAGGCGCTGAGCGGTCCGCGCGCGTGCTTGCAGAGCGGACTGTGCATATGCGAGTCGTAGAAGTTGGGTTGGTAGGTCATGGTTCTCCTGGCTGGCGCAAACGCGGGCTATTGTGCTGGAGAAGCGGGGGGATGTCTATTGCGGGTTGGGCCGGCACGTTGCGCGGACGGGCGAGCCAGCGCCTTGTCCCGGCCGACAAGGCTGTCGCACAGTCTCATTTTCTTCTGGTTATTTCGCGGCTGGTCGGTTGCAATCGGTCAGTCAGCGGCAACCCAGTCGCAGCCCGCACAATCTCGCCGATGCGCGCTTCGGTCGCTTCGTCCAGCTCGGTCAGGAACCAGGCGTTGGGGATGAGCTTGTGGGGCGCGGATTCGTCAATGAGCAGGTTCGCTTTTTCGGTGAGGCCGAAGGTCAAATAATCATCCTTGCGGATGAATATGAGCACGGGTTTGCTGCGGCCACTTGCGTAGCCGGGCATGCCGTACCACAGCCTCGGCTTGAGCGCCGGCGCCGCTTCCATGATGATGTCGTGCAGCCGCAAGCCGATGTCCGCGTCCTCGCCGAACATCTGCGGGATTTTATCCAATACCGCCGCCAGATTGTCCGCGTCCTTATCCGCTTTCTTGGTCGCCATATCGAAATCCTTTCAAAGACCGCATGCGCGCAGAAGCAATTGCGCCGTCGCAATAAGCCTACCTGAACCGAATCCCCGCTTCAAGTCAAGCGCGACAGTCGCCGCATATGCGCTTGATTGTCGCGGTAAAGATCGCGATAAACGAGATAGAGTTGGTCGTATAGCGCCTTCGCCTCCGGATTGGGCTCGACGCGGCGCGCGATGCGGACCCAGCGCTCTCGCAGCGGTCGCCAATCGCGGAAGATGCCAGCCGCCAGCCCCGCGATGTAAGCGTCGCCATAAGCCGCGCCGATGGTCTCCGCCGGCAGATCTTGCGGCAAGCCAGTCACATCGCTGCAGATTTGCAGCCAAAGCGCGTCCTGCGCCCCGCCGCCGATGGCGATCAAGCGCTGCGGATTCGCATCCGCCTCCGCCATCGCCTCGATATTGTGGCGCAGACCGTAAGCGATGCCTTCGAGGCAGCTGCGATAGAGGTGGGCGCGCTTGTGGCTGAGCGTCAAGCCGAAGAACACGCCTTTGGCATGCACATCATTGATCGGCGTCCGCTCGCCACTGAAATAGGGCAACGCGATCAGCCCGGCGCTGCCCGGCGGCGTTTGGGCGGCGCGCTCGGCCAGCAGCGTGAAGGCGCTATTCCCGCTTTCTTCAGCGGCATGGCGCTCTTCGTGAGCCAACTCATCGCGAAACCAGGTCAGGAGCGCGCCCGAAGTGGACATGCCGGCCGCAAGAATCGCCGCGCCCGGCGCCGCGTGAACCGATGCCCAGAGGTCGCGATGCGGGCGGTAGCGCGCGGTCGTCTGAATCAGGAAAAGCGTCGTGCCGTACATCACCATCAAGTCGCCGTTGGAGGTGGCGCCGGCTGCGACCGCTTCCGCGAGCGCGTCCGCTGTGCCGACGGCAACCGGCGTGCCGCGCGGGATGCCAGTTTCCGCAGCCGCTCTCGCCGTCACTGTACCGGCGCTTTCAATCGACCAGCGCGTATCCGGCAGCCAATCCAGCGGACAAACCGTCTCGACCCAGTCCTGACGCCAAGCCAGTTGATGCGCATCAAAGAAGGGCGTGAAATAGGGGGCGACATAATTGTCGATGACAAAATTATCGGTGAGCCTGAAGACGAGATAAGTGGCGGCAGTGACGATTTTGCGCGTTCTGCTGTATAGCTCGGGCTGATGCTTGCGATACCAGAGCGCCTTGGGACCGACCGATTGCGCCGAGAGCAGCTGGCCCGTCCGCGCGAAGATGGCGTCTTCGCCCAGCGCCGCCGTCATTTCCGCGATTTCTTCGCCAGCGCGCGTGTCGATGCCATAAAGGATGGCGGGGCGCAGCGGACGATGATTCTCGTCGAGCGGCAGCATGGTCGGGGCGATGGCGCTGGCGGCGACGCCCGCTATCCGCTGCGGGTCGATGCCAGCGTCGGCGATCAAGGCGCGCGAAATGATGCAGAAATCATGCCACCAGATGGCTTCGGCGTCCTGCTCCGCCCAGCCGGGCTGGGGCATTTCGAAGCCGTGCGCGACACTCTGCTCAGCGATGATGCGCCCGCCCAGATCGACCAGCACACCCTTTGAGCTGGAGCTGCCGATGTCGATGCCCAGCAGCAGCCGGTCGTCGCTCACCGGTCGAGCTCGATCGGCTGCCCGGAGCGCGCCGATTCTTCTACGGCGGCCAAAACGCGCGTGACCAGCGCTGCTTCGGCGCCACTGGCGAGCACGGGCGCGTCATCGACGACAGCATCGACGAAGCGCGCGATCGCCTCCAAAACAAATCCGTTGAGACGAATTGTGTTGAAATCAGCGGACAGCCCCAGCACATCGGGCAGGCTTGCGTCAGCGCGCGTGAACTTCTCCACCATGCGATGATCGGATGTGTTGATGTGCATGACGCCTTCGCTCCCCAGCAATTCCATCTTGAAATTGAAGACGTTTGGCTCCGTTTCGGGCAGAATCCAACTGTTCTCCAAGGTGACGACAGCGCCGCGCTCGAATTCGACTATGGCGATATGAAAGTCCTGCGTGTCGATGCCCATCTCTCTTAGCACGCCCGAGCGGCTGACGGCATAAACGCGCTTCGGTCGGTCCTCCAGCAGCCAGCAAGACATATCGAGGGTATGACTGGCCAAGAACCAGAGCGCCGAACTTTTGCTGGCCCAGGGCAGCATCTGCGTCGGCACGTAGGTCGTATTGCTTAGGCGGGCATAGATATACTTGAGTTCGCCCAGGTCGCCGTCCAGCACCGCCTTCCGGGTCGCTACAAATGCCGGGTTGACGCGATTCTGGAAATCCACCATCAGCTTGACGCCGGCGGCGTCGGCGGCGCGCAGGATCGCTTCGGCGTCTACCACGGTGGTCGCCAGCGGTTTCTCCACCAGGATATGTTTACCCGCTTCGGCGGCGGCGACGGCGATCTCGCGGTGGGCGAAATCAGGCGTGGCGATCGACACCGCGGCGATATCGGAGCGCGCGAGCAAATCTCGATAATCGGTATAGACATGCGGCGCTTCGTAACGCTCGGCGACCTCGCGGGCGCGCGCCTCATTCAGATCGCAGATAGCGACCAGTTCCGCCTGCGGCATGCGATGATAAACTTGGGCGTGCAGGTCGCCGCCGACGATGCCGGCGCCGATGACGCCGAATCCGGCTTTTGTCATGTGAATTCCTCTCTGTTAGTACGGGCGGCAAAATCGAGTTGCAAGCGAATATGATAGATAATCAAGTCGCGGATATCATTAGATTGAGAAATAAAGCATCCTATGTTATGCTCTTGTCATACGCGATAGACCCCTTGGCAAAGGAATGCGCATGGACACTGAAGAAAGACTGCTGCAGCACGAGCGCAGCATTGGGCAAATCGAGGGCAAACTGGAGTCTTTGGCGACCAAGGACTTTGTAAGGAAAGAAGTCAACGACGCGGTAAAAGCGATTGACGCAAAGATTGACGCAAAAATCGATAAACAGACCGAAGACATCGGCAACCGTCTCGACGAGCTCAGCAACAAAATCGAAAAGGAACGCAGTTGGCGCATGAAGATCACCGGCGGCGCCAGCATCCTCGCCCTGCTGTTTGTCGCGGTGTCCACCTTGATTACCACGCTTGTCAGCTTAGGTGTCATCACACCGTAGCATCTCTACACTTGGCGATCCGCAATATACAGTTTCGCTCCAATACAGATTCTCGCGCCTCAGGCTGAGCTTCAAGCAGGCGCCTAGCCTTTCACCGCGCCGAATGTGAGCCCGCGGACGACATAACGGCCCAGAAGCAAGAATATGATCATCGGCGGCAGCATGGCGACCACAGCCGTCGCCGCGATATGCCCCCAGTACACGCCAGATGAGGCGAAGAAGCTGATAGTGCCGACCGGCAGGGTCGTGGTGCTCTGCTTGCTCAACGCCAGCGGAAAAATCACGTTGTTCCAGCTGAAGACGAAGGTGAACATGGAAGTGACGATGATGCCCGGCAGCGCCAGCGGGATAATGATGCGGAAGAAGGCGGCAATACGATTCGCGCCATCAACCCAAGCCGCTTCCTCCAGGTCAAGCGGCACTTCGTCCATGAAGCTCTTGAGCAGCCAGACGGAGAAGGGAATCGCCAGTGTCTGCAGCGTCACGATCATCGCCTGGTAGCTGCCCGCCCAGCCTATGCGCGACATCAAGATGAAATAGGGAATCACAAAGACGATCGGCGGCGCGATCAGCAGACTGATATACCAATTCATGATGAAGTCTTTGCCCCGCATGGCAAAGCGGGAAAGGGCGTAGGCAGAGGCTAGCGCGAAGGGCAAGCTGAGCAGCGTGGCGCCCGTGCTGACGATGACGCTGCTGACCAGCTGCGGCGCGTTGTTGCCCGGGTCGACGAAGGTATCGCCAAAGTTGCCCAGATAGGGCTCGAAGAAAAGCTGCGGCGGCAAGGTATAAGCTTCGCTGGGATGGCGAAAGGCGAGCAAGATGAACCAGAGAATCGGCCCGAGGAAAAAGATCATGACCAGCGCCATGAGGGCGTAAATGATGACTTTGTGGCGCCTCTGCATCCGCCGCATCCGCTCACCATTCCCGCTTGCGATAGATGAAGAAGAGGTAGAGATTGATGATGACGCTGACGATGATGACAACGAGCCAGGTCATGGCGGCGGTCAAGCCGATGTTGTAGTTGACCAGCCCCTCGCGATAGAGGTTGAAGCTCAACGTGCGCGAGGCGGTGCCGGGTCCGCCGCTCGTGAGCACAAAAACGAGGTCGAAGCTGTTGAAAAGCTGCATGAAACGAATCATCACCAGAAAGGCGGCAATGGGACGCAGCAGCGGCAAGGTGATCGACCAGAACATGCGCCATGCGCTCGCGCCGTCGACCTGCGCCGCTTCCTTGACTTCTTCGTTGATGGAGAGCAAACCGGCGTAAAGCACAATGGCGAAAAATGGCGTCCACTGCCAGGTATCTACAGCGCCGATGCTCAAAAGTGCCGTGTTGGCGTTGCCCAGAAATCCCTGCGGCGGGACCGGGAAGCCGATGCCCTCCAGCGCCCAGAGCAGCAAACCGCCTTTGGGCTCCAGCAGGTATCGGAAGAGAAAGCCCGCCACCACCGGCGCCAGCGTCGTGGGCATGATCAGCAGCGCGCGCATCAGCCCTGTGCCGCGCAAATGCGTATGCAGCAGCAGCGCAATGCCCATGCCAAACCAGAATTGCGCGAATGTGCCCAGGAAACCCAGCAGCAATGTATTTTTCAGCGCCACCCAGAATGGCGTGACCTGGAAGACCAAGCGGTAATTGTCCAGGCCGGAGTAATAGAGCGGCGCCGGACCCATCTGCAAATTCCAGAACCAGAAGCTGTTGCACAGGGCAAAGGCAAGCGGATACAAAATCAGCGCCAGCAGTACAATGACCGATGGCGCCAAGAGGAGATATGGGAGGCGTCGGTTCCATGTGTAGCGATTGCGCAAGTGTCAAACCCCGAATGGAAACTTGTAGGGGCGACCTAGTAGGTCGCTATTCTACGTGGGCGAGACAAGTCTCGCCCCTACAATTCCCCAACTGTGGACAAGCGCTACATCCCCGAAAGGCTGGCTTGCAGGGCTTTGGTGTTCTCCAAGGTGTCGTCGAAACTCTCGATGCCGTAAGGGATCATCTGGTTGCCGCTCAGGATGTTCTGGAAGAGCGTCTCCGTCGTCTCCAGCGCCTGCTCCGGCGAGACCGCGCCGGTCATCGCCTGGTTGATTTGCAAGCCGTAGACGCCTTCCAGCGACGTGTAGATCGGCGCCGGCGGACGGACCACCTTGCCATCGCCCAGCTTCATCATCTCGAGCTGCGTGTCCAGGAAGGGATAGATCTCGTTCAAGCCGGCATCGTCATAGTTGGACTGGCGGCTGAAATCGGCGAATTGATGCCCCTTGACGTTGACCTCGCCCATGGCTTTCTGCGCTTCGGCGCCGGTCGCCCATTTGATGAACTGCCAGGCGGCTTCCTGATTGCCTGAGGTTGACGGCATGCCAAGCGACCAACCGCCCAGGCTGACGACTTGGTCGCCGCCGGCTGTAAGCGTAGGCAACACAGCGGTTGCCGTTTTATCGACCACGGGCGATGGCGTGCCGGTCAGATAACCTTCGTTGTTGACCAAGTAGAAGTAGGGCGTCCAATGGAAGAACATGCCGATATCGCCTTGCGAGTAGCGCGTGCCGGCATCAAACCAGAGGTAGTTGATGCTTTCCGGCGGCGACAATTCATAGAGCCGCTTCCAGTCGTGCAGGGCGGCGACATTGGCTTCGCTGTTGATGGTAGGGCTGAAATCCCAGGGCGCTTCGGGAAATTGCGTGAACCAGCGCGTGCCATAGCTGGCGGAGAGCTGGCTGTACATATGCACGACGGGCACCGGCTGAAAGCCGATGACGGTGGTGCCGTACATGCTCGTGCCATCGAGGTCCATGCCGTTGATCTGCTCGAGGATGCCGAAGTAGTCTTCCCAGGTCCACATGCCGGCATCAGCCACGGACGAGGGCAGCGGATCAATCCCGGCCGCTTCAAAGAGGTCGGTGCGGTACATAATGCCTTGGGCGTAAGAGGCGATGGGCAGCGTCCAGACCTGATTGCGCCAGGTGCTCAGCGAATAGAGGCACTCGGGCAGGAAGTCGTCGAAATTTGCGTCCGAATCCATGCCTATGAAGTCGTCCAGCGAGCGGATCCAGCCGTTGTCAGCCATTTGGCTGATCCACATCTGGTCGACGGCGATGACATCGGCATCGGCGCTTTGCGTCAGGAAGGCGTTGATCAGGCGCGCTTGCAGGGCGGTGTAGCCCAGCGTTTCGATGTTGACGGTGATGCCGGTCGCTTCGGTGAATTGGTCGGTCACGCTTCGCAGCGCCAGATCCCAGGGATCGCCGACGGTCAAGACATTAATCGTCTGGTCGGACTGGGCGGCGACGCGAGCGAGGTTGCCCAGCGGTGTAGCGCCCGCCAGCGCGGCGCCAGCAGCGCCACCGGCTTTGAGAAAATCACGGCGGCTTATTCCTTGTTTAGACATGATGGTCTCCTTCAATAGACTGTGTATGTGAAAACGATGCCTGCGGTTCATCTCTGATAAGCGCCTCCTATGCGTCCAGTTAGATCAGCAGTTTACCTTCTTTTAAGACCGGCGCGCCATCGACATAAACCGCGCCTTCAGTCCGCAAGTCTTTCACCAAATCCCAGTGTATGCTCGATTGATTTTCTCCGCCACTTTCGGGATAGGCTCTGCCCAGCGCCAGGTGGATCGTGCCGCCGATTTTCTCATCATAGAGACTGTCGCGGCAGAAGCGATTGATGTGGGGATTCAAGCCAAAGGCGAACTCGCCCAGGCGGCTCGAGCCGGCGTCGGTTTCCAGGATCCGCCGAAAATAATCTTGGTTGCCGCTCGCGCTCGCATGAATCAGCGCGCCATCCTTCCATTCCAGGCGAATATCTTCAATGCGCGCGCCACCGAAGACACCGGGAAGCTCAAAGTGAATCTTACCGTTCAGCGTCTCATTGACCGGCGCGGTGTAGATTTCGCCATCGGGCAGATTAATCTTGCCATCGAAAACCAGCCACTTGCGCCCGGCGACGGAGAATGTGAGGTCGGTATCAGCGCCGGCGATGATGCGCACGGTCCGAGAGCCGCATAAGCGTATCGCCGATTCGCGCCAACCTGCCGAAGCCGATGCGTAGTCCAGCAGGCAGGCGGCGAAGAACATGTCTTCCAGCGCGCCGAGCTCGATGCCGCTGCTGCGCGCCATCGCTTCGTTTGGCACGCGGACCAGGCACCAGCGCGTCTTTTCCCAGCGCATGGCTGAAATCGCGCCCTGCGCCGCCTGATTGGCCGCCAGAACGGGCGCGTCGATATCGCGCATCAGGCTTGCGTCGCTCGCCCCGCGCAAGCCGATATAGACATCGGCCCAGTCCATGCCATAAGCCTCGATCTCGGGCCGCCAACTCACCTGCTCGGCATCGCCGTATCGCAGCAGCGAATGGCGCAGCTTCTCGGATAAGAACTGAACTTGAGGATATGCCCCGGCTTTGACGCAGGCTTCGTAGACGGCTTGCGCCAGCGGGGTGGTCGCCGCTTCGACCATGGCGATCATGACGCGTTCGCGCGGCTGCACAGCGGTCGAATAACCCACCAGCACATCGGCGACCTGCTGCCAGCGCCGATCCATCGCTTCAGTCTCCGCGGACGGATTTGGCGATGCGCATGAAGTCGCGCACGCGCTCGCTATCGACCTCGTTCCAGATGTAGCCAGCGCGCTTGAAAGCGGTGCCGGTGACTGTGCCATCGGCGATGGCGAGCGTATCGGCGAGATTGCCCGCGTTGACGCCGGTATTGGCGAAGACGGGCGTATCCGGCGCGGCGTCCTTGACCAGCTTCAGCGTCTCGCTCGAGGTCTCGGCGCCGGCGGTCAAGCCAGAGACGCAGAGCGCGTCCGGCTGCGCCACAAATACGGTGGAAACGGCGATATCGACCACATTGCGATTTGAGAGATAAACGGCTGATTCGGGCACGATGTTGAAGAGCAGCTTGATATGAGCGCCGCCGACCGCGTGTTGATGGCGGATGACCGCGCCGCAGTTGGTATTCCACAAGCCGTAATCGCTGGCGTAGACGCCGGTGAAGATCTCGCGCGCGAAGCTGGCGCCGGTCGCCACCGCCACATCAATCGAAGCTTTCGGGTCCCAGAGCACATTGACGCCGTAGGGGCGGTCGATATCGGGACGCAGCTCGGCGATGACGCGCGCCATGCAGGCGATGGTGATCGGCTCGACCTGGGTGAGGTACGGCAGGCTGGCTTCGTTGGAGAACATGATGGCGTCGACGCCGCCTTCTTGCAGGGCGTGCAGGTCGGCGCGAGCCGAGTCGATGATCGCGTCGAGTCCACCGGCGGGGTCGTAGGCGGGGTCGCCGGGCAAGGCGCGCAGGTGGCACATGGCGATGATGGGTTTAAGTGTGTGGAAGTGGGATGCGAGCCAGGTCATGGCGGGAGTATAGCATGGGGGAGGGTGTGTTAGCGACAGGTCAATCCCAAATACTTAGTTGCCTGTCATTTGGAGCTGAATTTGACAGCTTAGGATAAAAGAGACCTAGGACTATCCAATTTGAATAGTTTAGTACTGTGCCTACATAAAAGTGCGTGTCTTTGTCTTGACCGCAAAGTTCATCATAAAACTTTTCTCGAACTCCTTCAGCAGCTTCTTCCTTTTCAAAACCTTGGTCAACTAATCTCCAATACAGTGCACCCAACTCCCAATCATGTAAGGACATTTTGTGTCCATTACATCTTTCATCATCACAATTGAAAATGTAGTGGAAATCAAATGGCACTTTGCGAGGAGGATTCAGGCTAACAGAACGATCCTCCCAGATTCTTGCCTGGCGTAATGCCTGAGTTTGACTAGGCCTCCATTCAGATTCGGATGGAGAATATACCAGGTCTACAATCTCTCGAGGCTTTAGTATTCCGAGAGATGTATTGTCGGATTCCTGCGCATCCCAAAGACTTTCCATAGACTTTGATTTGTTCTTCAGTACCATCATTGAACGACTTCTCCACGTTCCGCGATCTGTACCGATTGGCTCACCAAGAGTCTGTATGGAATCTCTGGTCGGCCGGTAACTCTCTTTTCTTTGGTCTCGACCTGTATGTTTGACAGCGTCTACTTCAATCCACTGGTACTTTCTGAATTGCCGGTCAAAAGGAAGATCTCTGAAATTTATAGGATATAGGCGTATGAAATCGCCTCTTTCCGATACGCCGGCCGTGCAGACTAACTCGTCGTATTTTGAAGATGGAATTGGATATGTCTTGACAGTGATCAGGACTCTAAGCGACCGCTCTGTTACCGCGCGCGGATTCACAGATTTATGACCTCCATGCCAGTTTCTTCAGCAACTGCAAGTGCCAATCTACTCCGGTGACAACACTCTACATCCTTCTCAATACACACCAGCACCGTTGGCTCGCTTTTCATATGATTTCCAACCCGTGATACTTCGTGTCTGCGGTCGACAAGGGTAATCTGTTCATATCGATCGAATAATTTGATACGAGACGCCTTATCAGTGAGATACGCTCGTTCGCGGCTTGGCACACCCAACGTTGGAAAATGTTGATAACCGATTCCAATCCGCTCGCCAATCTCTTTCATGCGTCGTCCGGCGAACCCATACTTTCTCGAGACTGGATTTGCCCTAACGTCAATGATAGTCTTGATACCTTCTTCCAATAGATAATTAAAGAAAGCATCAACTGTCTTGCCTTCATATCCAATCGTATAAACAGCGGGAGGAGCTTTTGGGCGTGACGGAATTGGAAAATGGTTGCGTTCGGATCGCTCGCTGTTGAGCGCATACCACCTGTATCTTTCGTAGACGACCTTAATCAAAGGACTCGCCTTCATCTGTCCATAGCGCTCGACAATATCAGCGACTGCAAATTGGAGGTTTCTTGCTAATCCTTCAGTTTGATGCTGTGTTTCGACCAGAAGTTTTTGATTTAACGCAACGAAGTCATCACCTTCCTCAACATAGCCGTATGATCCTAAACGGAATAGATCGCGGTAAAGCGCAAAGGAATGCGGACCATATTTGTAAGGTACGAAATCATAGAAACTTGAATTCTGCTTCAACCCTGTTTCCATTCGAAGTAGAAACATGAGCTTCACGAATACAGTTTTTGGCAGTGACCCGCCCGCCTCTTCAAGAACCTTTAGGGCAATTCTCTCGCGCGTAAGCATTTAGACCTTTCAAAATCAGCGACTTGATTATGTTACAGTAATTCGGCTACGTTTGCAGACGCGCCATGCTCCAAAGTTCTGATTCGAAAGCTGCAGCGGACGACTCACAGAGTCGCCCCTACACCACTTGCGGAGTTAGCTAATCCGATCCTCCACCCGCGCCTTCCCCAGATACTGACGCTCCAACTCCACAATCTCCGGATCCAGCTTCACAAAGAGCGGACTCGGCGAACGCAGCCGCTGACCCGCCGCCAGCCCACTCTTCTGCCACCGCCCTATCGCCGCGCTTCCGTCATAGACCAGCGCCAGGTGATCGCGCGTCTCTTCGCTGTACTTCTCGATATCGAGCTCACCAAAAAGCTGCCCCTCGTAACCGAGCATCTCGTGCACCTGCTGCGAGCTGAAAGGCGTGAAAGGCGCGAAGAGGAGCTTCAAATTGTCGATGCAGCGCAGCGCCGTATACACCGAGCGGGCGGCATCGGCGCGGTCGGGCTTCAGCTTCTTCCAGGGCTCGCGCTCGTTGAGCCAGCCGTTGACCTCGCGCGCCAGCGACAGCGTCTCTTCCAGCGCCTCTTTGAGCTGGACCGCGTCCAGCAGCGCGCCGATGCTTTCAAAGCCCGCTTCGGTCTTGGCGATGATCGCCTCGTCCGCTTCGGTCAAGGCATCGTATTGCGGCACGACGCCATCAAAGCGCTTGAAAGCGAAACCGAGCATGCGATTGACCAGATTGCCCCAAGCCGCCAGCAGCTCATTGTTGACGCGCGCCAGAAAGCCATCCCAGGAGAAATCGCTGTCTTGCCGTTCGGGGAAGGTGCGGGCGACATAGAAGCGCACGGCATCGGCTTGGTAGCGCTCCAGCAAGTCGGGCAGCCAGACCGCCCAGTTGCGCGAAGTCGAGAATTGCTGTCCCTCGATATTCATGAATTCGTTGGCGGGCACATCAAAGGGCAGCTGCAGCGGGATATCGCCGTAGGTCGGGTCGTCTTCGTTGTAGATGCCGTCAATGCCGAGCAGCTCGGCCTGCCAGATGATGGTATGGAAGGGGATATTGTCCTTGCCGATGAAGTTGTAGATTTTGGCTTCCGGGTTGTACCACCACTTTTTCCAGGCATCGGGCTCGCCGATGTTATGCGCCCATTCAATGCTGGCGGTGAAATAACCCATGACCGCGTCAAACCAGACGTAAAGGCGCTTGTCTTCCCAGCCATCCAGCGGCACGCGGATGCCCCAATCAATATCGCGCGTGATCGGGCGGCCGCGCAGCCCCTCCTTGACAAAGTTCTGGCTGAAGCGGCTGACATTGGGACGCCAGTGATGCTCATGCGCCGCCAGGTATTCCAGGATCTGCGCGGTGAATTGCGCCAGGTCGAGGAAGTAATGCTCCGATTCCCGCTGGATGAGCTTTTCATCGGGATTGTTGCGGCTGCGCGGATCGATGAGCTGGATCGCGTCCATCAGGTTGCCGCAATTTTCGCATTGGTCGCCGCGCGCGTGGGGATACTTGCAGATATAACAGGTACCCTCGACATAGCGATCGGGCAAGAAGCGCTTCTCGCTCTCGCTGTAGAGCAGGGTCTGCTTTTCTTTGTAGAGATAACCGCGCTCCAGCAGCCGCGTGAAAATGTCGCGCGCCACTTGATGATGATTCTCGGTGTCGGTATGGGTGAAGAGATCGTAGCTGACGCCGATTTTCTGCTGCGTCCGCAGGAAGCGTTCGTGATAATGCTCGAAGACCTCCAGCGGAGACTGTCCGCGCTTGTCCGCCTCGACCGTGATCGGCGTGCCATGGCTGTCGGAGCCGCTGACCATCAGCACATGATTGCCGCGCAGGCGATGATAGCGGGCGAAGATATCAGCCGGCAGGTAGGCGCCGGCCAGATGCCCGATATGCAAGTCGCCATTGGCGTAGGGCCAAGCCACCGATACGTGAATATACTCCCCTGACATGATTCACTCCCTCACTTGGACCGCGTAGACAAATAAAAAACCGCCTGTCGCTGACAGACGGTCTTGAAATTCAGCTTTGCGCTGCCTAGGCAAGCGGCGCCAGCCGTCTGTCGTCGGCAGCACTCGGCATCCGCATAGGCATCGTAATGGCGCTATGATAACTCTTCATGCGGGCGAGTGTATCACGCGGACGATTGAACTGTCAAGCGCGGCCGCTCAGCGCTGCAAGGTGGGGTCGAAGGCGTCGCGGATGCCATCGCCGATGATGTAGAAGCAGAGCACGGTGACGGATATCATTAAGATCGGGAAAACGATAAGGTGCGGTCCATGACGGAAGAACTGGAAAGACTTGGTCAGCATATTGCCCCAGGTAGCCTGCGGCGGCTGCACGCCCAAGCCCAGGTAGCTCAAGCCGGATTCAGCCAGGATCAAGCCGGCGATGCCCAGGGCAAGTTGTACGACGGTGATCGAAACCAGATTGGGCAGGATGTGGAAAAAGAGAATGCGGTATGGGCTGGCGCCCATCGCTTGGGCCGCGAGCACGTATTCTTTGGCGCGGATGGAAAGCGTCTGGCCGCGGATCAAACGCGTTGTGCCGGTCCAGCCGATCAGCGTGACGACCAGGACAAGAGACTGTGCGGAGAAGGATAAGACCGACGACAGCAGAATCAGTAGAAACAATGACGGTATCGAATCCAGCGTCGTGATGATCCAGTGAAAGGCGTCGTCAGTGAGGCCGCCGAAGTAACCGGTGATCATACCCAGCACGACGCCGATCGTAGATGAAAAGAGCGCGCCGAAAAAGCCGATAGCCATCGATACGCCGCCGGCATGCAAGAGACGCGCCAGTTGATCGCGACCGATGTCATCAGCGCCCAAAATATAGCCCTTGGTCAGCGGCGGGGTGAAAATATCGGCGGTCGCGGGTTCGTTGGGGTCAACCTGCATGACGACATCAGTGATAAAAGGCGCGGAGGCGGTGATGATCGTCAAAATCACGATATAGCCCAGGGCGACGAGCGTCAACCGATCACGGCGGATCGATTGCAGCGCCTTGTAAGTGAGCGACTTGCCAACGAGGGATTGGCCCGCTGGCCCCATACGGGCGACTTCTCTTCGCTTGACTGCCATGCGCGCTCGCCCCTTGCCCTAGTTGTAGCCGATCCGGGGATCGATGATCCCGTAGAGAATATCGGAAATCAAATACCCCAGAATATTGGCGATCGAAGCGTAGATGACCACGATCATAACAACCGGGAAGTCGCGCTGGACCACAGCGTTTACCGCCTGGCGCCCGACGCCGGGCCAAGAGAATACCGATTCAGTAATGGCGGCGCCGCTCAATAGAAATGTAATTGAAGGACCGAGAAATGTTGCGATTGGTATGAAAGCGTTGCGCATGCCGTGGCGCAGCCATATTGCGCGGTCGCCAAGCCCTTTGGCGCGGGCGGTGCGGATATAGTCTTCGGATACGACATCAAGCATGGAGGAGCGCATGATGCGGGAATACCCGGCGACGGCGCCAGCCGCCAGCACGATAGTCGGCAGGATGAGGTATTCCAGCCGTTCGGGCAGCGGCGGGCAGGTCGGGTCAAGCGTCGTCCGACAGCGACCGCCCAAAGGCAATATCTGCAATGTCGAACCGAAAAAGAGCAGCAGCAGCAGACCCAAACCGAAATTCGGTATGGAGTTGACGATGACCGCGCCTATGCGACTCGATTGATCAAACCAGCCGCCATAGTTCACCGCTGCGAGGACGCCCACGCTGATGCCCAACACAACGCCGACAACCAAAGCGGTCATCCCTAGCTCTACGGTAGCGGGCAGGCGCTCGACCAAGACATCAAGGGCAGCTCGCTTAAAGTAGATTGAGTTGCCGAAGTCGCCACGCAAGATGCCGCGCTGATCGCCTGGCGGCAGCGGCTGCCTTAGCGCCTCGCCTGTCGTTTCGTCAATCGTCGGCTTGCCTCTGTCATCCAAGACCGGTCCGTACAAGTCGATGAAGAACACCGCACCATCGGCTAAGCCATCGCCGTCGCTGTCCCAGCGCATCCAATCATCGCCCAGCAGCCAGCGGAGATATTGCACAGGCAAGGGATCATTGATGCCGAGCTTGTATATCAGTTCTTCTTTTTCCCGCGGCTTCATGCGATTGTTGAAAGCCAGCGCCTCGACGGGTCCGCCGGGCGAAATGGCCATGAGACCATAAGACAAGATAGTAATGCCGATGAAAATCGGGAGGGCTTGCAAAAGACGACGAATGATGTATTTGGACATAGCTCAATGCTATATGAATGGTCCCCCCAGGACTCTGGGAGGACCTAAGGATTCTGTTGTGGTTCGCCTACATCTCCTCGATCGTCCAGGCATCGATATTCCAGCGCGAGCCGCCGGCGCGCGGCGCCCAATTCTCGATGTTGGTTTGCGCCGCCAGCAAGACATTGCCGGTGCTGATCCAAATCCAGGGCGAGTCATCGCGCAGGATCTGATAGGCTTCGCCGTACATCGCCTTGCGCGTTTCGATATCGCAGCCGGGCAGGTTGCGCGCCTCTTCAATCAGTTGGTTCAGGCGCGGATTGTTGTACGACTGCGTATTGTAACCGGCGCCGACCACATCGGCTTCCGGCAAGAAGATATCGGCGATGCCGTTGGGATTGGCCGGCGTCGCCAAGCCCCAAAATACACCGATGGCATCGTAAGTCTGCGCCGTGAATTCGCTGACCAGCGTGCCGAATTCGACGAATTCCAAATTGATTTGGAATCCCAGCTCATTCCATTGATCTTGCAGGATCGTGTAGAGCGCTTCCTGCGAGGTATTGCCCGCGTTGGTTTTCACTGAGAGGGCAAGGGGCGCGCCCGCTTCAGCGTGTTGACAGCCGTTGCACTCGCGTACGCCATCGCCGTCGCTATCGGTGAAGCCGGCTTCATCCAGCAGCGCCATCGCCTTGTCGGGATCAAAGGGATAGGGCTCCAAGCCTGCGGGGAAGCTCCAGTCGGTCGGGCGAACGTGCGAAGCGACCGGCACGCCTGTGTTGAAGAAAGCGCCTTCGTTGACCTCGTCAAAGTTCATGCCGTAGTTCAGCGCTTGACGAACGCGGACGTCGCCTAGAATCGGGTGATGCCCTTGGTCAATCACATTGCCGTCTTCATCCAAGCCATCTTGCGGATTGGCGGGATCGGCCACATTCAGCGACAGGAAGCGGATGGTGCTGGCGGGCGTCTCAAACGTCTGAAATTCGCCAGCTGAGCCACGCGCCTTGACATCATCGCGGTTGGCTTGCGGCACGCTGTCAACGAAGCTCAGTTCGCCTGCGAAGAACTGTTCCATCTGCACAACCTGGTCGGTGACGATTTTGAAGACCCAACCCTGCGGGATGACGGCGCCAAGTTCGGAATCGGCGAAATCGCTGTTCGCCAGCAAGGTAGTCTGCTCGCCCGGGCGGAAGTTGGAGAAGACGAAGGTCTCGCCGCCGGTGACGGCGGGATTCAGGTTGTAGTCGTTTTCGTCCATGCCGGCGTAATCATCGCCGTAGGCTTCTTCATAAACATGCGCCGGCACCGGATACACCGGACTGAGCGTGTCGATCAGCGTACAATTCGCCTCGTTGAAAACGATGGTCAGCGTGTGATCATCGACGACTTCATAACTCTCCACGCGGTTCGACAGTTCCTGCCGCGGCGTAGACGTCTCGCCACTGAGGACGGCGTCAAGGAACCAGGCGACATCGCCCGCGGTAATCGGCACGCCGTCGCTCCAGACCATGTCGTCGCGCAAGTGGAAGGTGTAAGTGACGCCATCGTCGGCGATATCCCAACTGGAGACGATCGCCCCCTTTGCGCCGCCCAGGTACTGGACGGTCGCCGAATCGACGCCGATGAAGTCGGGGAACATGCGGTTGATGACATCGTAGGACGTGCCATCATTGGCGATAATCGGGTTAAAAGTGGTGGGGTCGTCGCCAAAATTGGGTTCAATGATTGGGCCGCCACTGCCCATATCTTGCGCCGCTGCCGGCGCTATGAGCATAGCCATAACGACCAGCAGCGAAACAGCCATCGTGATTCGGATTCGCTTGTTCATAGGTGCAGTTTCTCCTTGAATAATCGGTCATGGTCCCGCGACAACGAAACCACGCTACTATTCTAACAGATTTTCAACAGATTCATTGAATCTTAATCCTGCGAGTTCAAGGCAGAGCCGCGCAAGCGCTGGCTAGCTTGCGCAATTGAACTGGACTATAATACGCGCCGCCTCGGGAATAGACGCTTGCGGCAAGACCAGCGGATATCACTCCGATGCCTGCGGGCGGCTGATCTACCAGCGGGACGGCGCGTGAACTCACCGGATGCGCAAATCGTAAATTACGCCGAAAAGCGGCGCGGGCGCGGACTTGTTTGCCTGCTCTGGGCATTCGGCATTTTCGCCTTGCTGCTGATCATGGGTCTCATCGTGATGGGCGCGGTTTATGCCGGCTGGACTTCGGGGCTGGCGACCGCGCGCGCTGAAGCAAGCATTACAGCCGAGGCTTACGCCCAGGGGCAATGCGAGCGCATCCCGGCGGACCTGAATGCCGGCAACCTGGGTTTGGCGCGCAGCCGATTCGCCGATCTGGCGAGCTTGCCGCAAACACCGGCCTGTCTGCCGCTGCTGGCGCCAACCGCGACCGCGGCCTTTCTCGCCTCGGTACCAAGCCCGACGCCACTGGCGACCGCTACGTCGGCGCCAATTCTGCCGACGATCGCGCCCACAGTGGCGGAACCGGTGGAAACGACCGGCGGCGAAATATCGATTGCGTACGATTTGGATGCCCTGCTGGCGGAAGCGAATAGCGCGTTAAGCCTGCGCGATTACCCCGCCGCCATCGACACGCTGGACGCCATCATCAGCATCGACGGCGACTATCAGCGAGATCTGGTGCGCCGACTTTTTCTCGACGCGCTAACTGCGCAGGCGCTTGCGCTATTTCGCAGCGGGCGACTGTCAGAGGCGATCGTGATGACCGACCGCGCCGAGGAACACGGCAGCATTGAAGACCTCTACCACGAACGTTATATCGCCCTGCTCTATTTGGACGGCCAACGCTACAAAGCCGCCAATCCGGCGGAAGCGGTGCGCAAGTTCAGCAGCATGTATTATGAATTTGGCGTACGCGATTATGTGAATGGCTCGATCGCGGGCGATCTGCAGGAGGCGCTGCGCAACTATGCGCTGGCGCTGGCGCTGCAGGGCGATCACTGCCCGGCGCAGACGCAGTTCGAGGCGGCGCTGGAACTGACGCCAGCCTACAGCCGCGTCAACCGAGCCGACCTGGCGGCGCGGCGAGATCAATCGGCAGTCGCCTGTCAACAGCAGCAGGGGGAGCCGGCCACGGCGGGGGCGGCGTCCGACGGTTCTCCACAGGATATTGGCGTTCGCGCGGAAGCTACGCCGGCGCCGGTCGGGCAGACGGGCTGATCGCGCAATCCAGCGACCAAGGCGCGCTGCCGATTAGCGTCAGTTGCCAAGTCTCCCTTCCCTAGTGATTTAGGAAAGGGCTGAGATGGCGTTAGACCAGCCGCTCGATGATAGTCGCCGTCGCCATGCCGCCGCCGCAGCACATCGTCTGCAAGCCATAACGCGAGCCGGTCGTTTCCAGCGCGTTGATCAAAGCAGTCATCAAGCGCGCGCCCGAGCCGCCGAGCGGGTGCCCAAGGGCGATGGCGCCACCATGGATATTGACCTTCTCGAGATCGGCGCCGGTGTCCATTTCCCAGATCCGCGGCACCGAGGCGAATGCTTCGTTGACTTCAAAGACATCGATATCGTCCAGGCCCAGGCCCGCCTTCTCCAGCGCCTTTTGCGTCGCGGCAATCGGACCGGTGAGCATCAGGCGCGGATCGCTGCCGACCGTGACCGCCGCGATGATGCGGGCGCGCGGATTCAATCCCAGCTGCCGCGCCCCGTCGGCGCTGGTCACCAGCACGGCGGCGGCGCCATCGCTGATCTGGCTGCTGTTGCCGGCGGTGGTGACGCCATCGCTGGTGAAAACTGGCTCGAGCGACGCCATCTTCTCCAGCGTGGTCGCCGGTCGAATGCCCTGATCGTGGTCGATCATCCGCAACTCGCCGTCGTCGTCCACGCCTTGAATCGGGGCGATTTCCCGCGCTAGCGCGCCGCTCTCTGTCGCCGCCCAGGCGCGCCGGTGACTCAGCAAGCTCAGCTCATCCATCGCCGCGCGCGTGATGCCCCACAGCGCCGCGATCTCGTCCGAGGCGATGCCTTGCGGGATTATGTTGTAGGCCTCCATGATGTTGTCGGTAAAGGGGGAGGCGCCGCCGCCCAAGCTCGAACCCATCGGCACACGCGTCATGCTCTCGACGCCGCCGGCGATGACCAGGTCGGCTTGCGCGGAAGCCACCATCGCCGCCGCCAGATGAATCGCCTGCTGGCTGCTGCCGCATTGAAAATCGACCGTCGTAGCTGCCGTCTCAATCGGCAACTCGGCATCGAGGACGACGTTGCGCGCCACATTCATCGTCTGTTCGGCGACCTGGCTGACGCAGCCGAATATCACATGGTCAATCGCCGATTTCTCCAGGGCGCTGCGTTCCAGCAAGGCGCTGACCACATGGGCGCCGAGCTTGACCGGATGCTGCTCGCGCAGCCAGCCGTTTCGTTTGCCCAGCGGACTACGGATAGCGTCGATAATTACGATATCGTTCATGGTTAGCTCCAATAGGGTGCAACCAAGAATATACCAGAATTGCGAGCGGCTTGGCTACGGGCGCGCAAGCTCGGGTGAAACGATGGCGATGATGCTGAGTAGTTCAAAGTCAATCGCGCGAAAACTGTGTCCGTATCCAAAACAGAAAAGGCGAGCGTAGGTTAGTGTCTACGCTACCCACCGGCTCGCCCGTACAAACACTGGCTTGTATTAGGTCTTTTATTCAAACGACATTCTGTTTCATGACTCTATTGGATCTTCTTCTTTTGTTGGACGCTTCAAATCTGTGGCTGAGGCTCGCCAAAGGCGGCTTCAAATTCATATCCCAATTGCCGCAGCGCCTCGACGGCGGCGGCGCGCGTCTTGTCGTTGCTGTTGTCGGCGAAGCTCAACAGGGCGTCGATGGCGCGCGGGTCGCCAATTTTGCCCAGCGCTTGCGCCGCGTTAAAGGGCGTGACAAAACCGGGCGCGTCTAAGGCGCGAATCAAGTGGGGCACGGCGCGGTCGTCTTTGAGCTTGCCCAGCATCAGAGCGGCGCGGCCGCGCACGATTAAATCTTCCTGGCTGTTTTCGATGATGCCGATCAGCGTGCGCACCGCCTGATCGCCGCCGACCATGCCCAGCTTCATCACCGCAGTGCGCCGCCTGTCTTTGTTGATATCCCGCAGTTCGGAGATTATGGCGCTGACTTTGCTGTTCCGTTCGGGGTCAATCATGAGACTGCGCCTTTCGCCGCTTCGGTGAATCGCGAGCCAAAATCCTCTGCCGCTTCATTTCATTTTACCGCGTCTTGCGACTTTCATCTATCGGCAGCGCCGCTGGATTTGAGCAGAACATACAAAATCTTCAGCGCGCTCGATCTGGAATTCGCTAGGAGAAAGCGCTAGCCTGGCGGCGGCTCCAGCTGCAACGCGCCATCCTGGATGCGGCAAATGCGGTCCGCGCGCCGCGCGATTTCCGTACTGTGCGTCGCCATGATCAGGGTCTTGCCCGCTTCACGGGTCAGCCGCAGCAGCAGCGCAATCACCGCCGCGCCCGTATCGTCATCCAGGTTGCCGGTGGGCTCATCGGCAAGCACAATCTTGGGCTCGTGCAGCAGCGCCCGCGCAATGGCGACCCGTTGCTGCTCGCCACCGCTGAGCTTGTCCGGGAAGGCGCCCGCCCGCTCGCCCAGCCCCACCTGCCGCAATAGCGCATCGGCTTGCTGCTCGGCTGCTCGCCGTCCCTTGCCGCTTAGTTCTTGCGGCAAGGTGATGTTTTCGCGCGCCGTTAGCGTGGGAATCAGGTTGAAGAATTGAAAGACGATGCCGATATGATCGCGGCGAAAGAGCGTGAGCTGCCGGTCGCTAAGCGGCGTAATATCGGTTCCGTCTATCCAAATCCGCCCGCTGTCCGGGCTGTCGATGCCGCTCAAAAGATTGAGCAAGGTGCTTTTTCCGCTGCCGCTCGCCCCCAGAATCGCCAGGAATTCGCCGGCGGCAATATCGAGGTTGACGCCTTCAAGCACTGGCTGCGAGCGGTCGCCCTCGTGGTAAGTCTTGTATAGACCCCGAATTTGCGCGACAGCCTTTGAATCCATGTTCCCTTTGCGGCGGAATATTGCGCCGTATCAGCTTCGGCTTTGCAAATGATGTGAGGCGATTGGCAACCCTCGGGGGGAAACAGTAAAGCAAAGGCGGCGCTTATGGTAGTGCGTTTCCGGGCGCAATACGCGGGTGAAAGCGGACTCTTTTCCAGACGGCGCCCATGCGTCAAGCGAAAATAAGCGTTCTAGCCTATTATAGATAGCGGCACATTCATAAAGACGGAGCCATCGCAGGCGCATTGTCTTTCCAGGAGGCACAGTCATGAAGCACCTAGTATTTGTCGTTTTCGCGCTATTGCTGCTCATTCCAGCGTCGCTGGCGCAAGAAGACGCCGAGCCAATTGAACCAAAAGACGTGGAAATGGTGAACCCGGAGGCGCATATCAGCTGGCCCCCGGCGGTGTATGTGGTTCGCGACAACGTCGATATTCGCGGCACAGTCACGCTGGCGACGATGCGCAACTTCTTCATTGAATTTCGTCCGCTGACGCTCGGTATGATGGACGAGGATGGGGAAGACAACCCGTGGCTCCCGGGGACCTTGCCGCGGATCGAGGCGGTCGACGACGATATTCTGGGCAGTTGGAATACGGTCACGCTGCGGGACGGTCTCTACGAATTGCGCTTGACCATCAACACCGGTGGCGCCGAGCCGGAACATTACCGCGTCAGCCCAATCCGTGTGGAGAATAACCCGCCCGACTTCATGGCAGAACAGCGGGTCGCGGCGGTCGAGGAACCGGAGACGGAGACGCGAGCTGAGCAGCAGGTCGAGGAACCAGCGCCCGAACCCGAGCCGGAGCCGACCGAAGACTCCAGACCCCACGTCGTGGCCACGGTCAATTCCAACGTGCGCGCGGGCGACTCAACGCTCTACGCCGTCATCGGCCACCTGCTCGAGGGAGACTCGGCGCTGATCAAAGGCATCAGCAGTTACGGAACCGGCTGGTACTATATCGAGCTGGCCAACGGGCGCAGCGGCTTTATCTATCCCGGCATCGTAAACACCAGGGGCGACCTCGGCAACCTGCCGCGCATTAACCCGCCGCCCCTGCCGCCGACGCCGATTCCGCTGCCAACCGCCGTGCCCGCGCCGCCACAGCCACAGACCGGCGCCGATCTTGTTTTTCATAGCGTCAGGGTTGATCCGCACCCGGTGGAATGCAACGAGACCTACCGCATTAATGTCACCGTGAGAAACGCCGGCAGCGGCGCGGCGACCAGTGGCGGAAACATTCTGGTTAGCGACCGCGGGGCGAATGGTACTGCTCAGGCGCAAACAACGAATATCGCTTTTGGTCCCTTGGCGCCCGGTCATACGACAGAGGTATTCGGGCATTTGACGCCGACATTGCATTACGAAACCCATCACCACATCACGTTGCAGCTGGACTCCAACAATCAGGTGGCGGAGACCAACGAGGGCAACAATTTTCACGCCGACGCGCCCTACTACATGGCGCGTGGCGACTGCTAGATTTCAGCGTCCAAAGGCGGGGCGGGGAATCGCGCGTTTCGCAAAACGTTAACGACGTACATACCTGCGGGCGACCTGATAGGTCGCCCCTGTTTACGTTGCGAGCGGCAAACTCCATCCCCCGGTCCCTTCCCCAGCGAGCTAGTGAAAGGGAGTTTAACGCAGCGGGTCGCAAAGTATTTTGCGTGGGCGGCGGCATTGTCGCGCGGGGGTCTACATTATCCGATTAGAAAGGTGTTTTTACGGGCGAGCGGCGCTTGGTGTCTACGCAAGCTGCTGGTTCGTCCCATTCTCGCAGATCTATTTTCAATTGCGCGTCTCCCCAGACTCAGCCTTTTCTCAAGACTGTATAACGATTTAGATCGCCTTCAGCGCCATCGGCGCGGAAGTCGGCGATGACCGCCAAGCCGCTGGCCGCGACCAGTACCGCGTGTTCGTCATCATCGACATAATGGCAGTAGCGCAGCGCCCGCTGGCCGCGCCGCCAATCCAGCAGGTAGTCATGCTTTTCGACGGCGATATCGCCGCCCCAGGGCACGATGCGCCGCCGGAAGCGCTCCCGCTCATAGAAGCGCCAGGCAGCCAGCGCCAGATATCCGCCGGGCGCGACGCAATCAGCGGCCGAAGCGATCAATTCTCGCCGCCGCGTGAAACCCGGCACATGATGGATCAGGCCGAATAGCGTCACCAATTGCGCCGAATGCCGCGGGAGTTCACCGAGCACGATATCACTTTCAACCAAGTTCGCATCAACCTTGGCTGCCTGCGTCAGTTGACGCCGCGCCTGCGCCAGCAATTCCGCGTTGCTGTCGACGCCGATATAGCGGAAGGGCCGCGCCTGCCGCGCCGCCAGGAAAAGCGCGAAACGTCCATTCCCGCAGCCCAAATCCAGGGCAGATTCCACGGGCTTGTCAATCTCGGCGAGCAGCCGCTCCCAGCCGCGCCAGGCGGCTTGCCGCGTCGCATCGAATTCGCTTGCCGTCGCGCGGTAAAAGTCGCGATTGATCTGATTGAGCCACTCTATTGTAGAACGTTGCATCGTATCCAGCGCCTTGCCCGCAGCCGAATCAACTGACGAAACGAGCGGTATTTTCCGCGTAAGAAAGTCAAGAATCGAATCGTCTATGGGTAGTTGGCTGACGCATTGTCAGCGCCATGAACGCAAGATGGCGCATGCAGCGATTTTACCCGTCTCACAGGCAAATATGTTATAGTGTCATTAGACCTGCCGGAAGACGATCGCATGTCGAGTCTTTTGCGCGCGGCTTTGTAGAGATCTTGTTGCCAGGGCAAAGCGCGTAAACGAAATGAGGCAGCTATGGCAAACAGTCACAACTACCAACAACGCCTGAATGAAGGACGTTCCAAGTTTCAATCGGTGTACAACAAAGCCTTTTGGCGCGAGTTGTTAAGCCAGCTCACCGGACGGCACACGGACTTGCTGAACTTTGATGAGATTCGCAGCCGCCTGCACCTGCACGAAGAGCATTACGAGGGCGTGCATGATGTGCCGCTTGAGCAAATCGCTGGCAGCGTCGGGCGCTATAAGGATTTCACCGCCAGCTTCCTGCCGCGCAAATCCGGCATGAAGGAGCGCTGGAGCCGCGTTTATGCCCTGGCGAACAGCCTGGAAGGTCCGCCGCCGATTGAGTTGTACAAAGTGGGCGATGTCTACTTCGTGCGCGATGGCAACCACCGCGTTTCAGTCGCGCGGCAATTGGGCGCCAAGACGATTCAGGCGCATGTGGTCGTGATGCCGACGACCATCCCCCTGCGCCCCGGCATGAGCGATCAGGAATTGGAGGCGGCCGAAGCCTACGCCAACTTCCTTGATGAAACCAGCCTGTCGCGCGCCGTGCCTGAGCACGAATCAATCGAGCTGACCGAACCGTCGCGTTATCACGAGTTGATGGGACATATCTTCCTGCATGAGCGGGTGATGGAACAGTTGGAGGGCCATGCGCTGACCACGGAGGAAGCGACGGCCGACTGGTATTTCACCATGTATAAGCCGGCGATAGAACTGATTCGCAAGCACGATGTGCTGGATCTGGCGAAAGGCAAGCCGGGCGCGCGCACCGAAGGCGACCTCTTCCTCTGGCTGATGAATAATCTGCTGGACCTGCGGCATCAGTACGGCGATGACGCGCCGGTGAAGTCGATCAGCGGCGCCATCAAAAGCTACCTGGAAGAAGAGCATGTCCATGTGCCGGAAGCGCTGGCGAGCGAGGGCGATCAGACGGTGCTGCTGACGCGCACGCAGGCGATCAAGGCGGTGCGCGCCAAACGTCTGCGGCGGCAGGCGCAAGAAGATCGCTCCGAAACCGACGCGCAGATTTCGTGAAGTCTCGCAGGCTCTGATTGCCGGCGGCCAACCTGGTGTGTACGGGCAAGCCGGTGGCTCGCCCAAATGCGCCCACACTTGGATGCGGGCGACCTGATAGGTCGTCCCTACAACCGACTAATTCATCAAAGCGGATTACCCCTGCCTCACGATCCTATAATTCCGCAGCGCTTCCAGACAATCAGCAGAGAGCTCCAGCGCGGTCAAGCGCATGAAGCCAACTTCCTGCTGGCTCATGTCGTTGGGGTAATCGCTGTCGTCATCGTGGTATGACTCCAAAATCTCGTAGGTCTTCTTGATATAGCCCCGCACAGTGCTCTCGCCGACGCCCATTTCATCAGCGATCAGGCGCACCGGCATACCCTCCACCACATACAGTTCAGCCGCCTGGCGCACCCGCGGCGTAAAGTCGATGTATCGCCGCGGACCGGGCAGCTCTCTGGCGCCGCGCAGCCGCCAATGCGAGAGCCGGCGTCCGGCTTCGACGACGCTGCTGCTGATGGAAAACGCCTCGTTAGCCAGGCAGAGACAGGCGCATGCCGCCCAGCCGATATGAAGCCGCACATCGTCTTTGAGCCAGTAAGCCTTGGCGCCCGCCTCAGCCGCCGCGTGAATCAAATCGAGATCGGCGAATTGCGCCAGACAGATGACCCTGACGCCGGGGAAGGCCGCTCGCAGACGCTCGATTGCGCCGCCCAAGAGCTCGGCGCCGCCGAGGTGGTTGGCGTCAATGACAAATACATCGGGTGTCTCGCGCAGGTCGCCTTCGCTGAAAGTCTTCCAGAAGCTCTCCAACCGTCCGCTCTTGAAGATAACGCTGGTGCGCCGGTCCCAGGCGAAGTAAGCGTTGATCGCTGGCAAGGCGTAGAGGTCGCTGTCCACAATCGCGATTTTCAGGTTTATCTTTCCGATTCCGGCCATGAATCCTCATTGCACGGCGGGCGACTCACAGAGTCGCCCCTACATCTTTTGTACACCGTCGGCGACCCAAGGGTCGCCCCTACACATTTTGCGCTCCGGCGGACGACTCACAGCTGCGCGTAGGTCGCGTGGATAATGACCGTCTACACTGTCCGTCGGACGCCCCTACAATCCATATTCACACTGCAGCCCGGCGGAGGCGACATTTTATATAGCCCGCTCGCCCGTCTTCAACCAGGCGACCACTTCCGCCGCCATGTCATAATCGCCGCCGGGAATGATATAAGCGCCTTGAATCAGCCCATCCATCTCCTCCAGCAGCTCCTGCGCGATCAGCGCGCCTTCGCGCCGCGCCTCTTCGCCCGCCGCGGCGATACGCTTGATGATGGCATCGGGGATGGTGATGCCGGGCACCTCATTATTGAGAAAGCGCGCCTGCCGCAAGCTGTGCAGGGGCATAACCGCCATCAATACCGGCAGCTCGAAGTCGGCGCCCATCAGCTCTTCGTAGCGCTGATGAAAGCGCAAGATCCGTTCCGGATCGAAGATCGCCTGACCCAAGGCGAAATCGGCGCCAGCTTTCAGCTTTTTCCGCAGCGCGCGAATTTCGCGTTCGATATCGTCGGCGCCCATATTCAGCGCGCAGCCGACGGTGAAGCTGCTCGGCTTGCCAATGCTGTGGCCCGCCATATCAACGCCCTTGTTCATGCCCTGCTTGATGACATCAATCAGCCGCGAAGGCGCCACATCGTTGACATCGCTGGCATCGGGAAAATCACCAATGCGCGTGGGATCGCCCATGACCACAAATAAATTGCGCAAGCCAAGCGCGTGAGACGCCAGCAGATCGCCCTGCACCCGCAGCATATTGCGTCCGCGCGTGGGGAAATGCAGCACCGTCTCAATGCCAAGCTGGGATTGCAGCAAATGCGCCACCGCCCAGGCGCTCATCTTCATGCGGGCAGCCGGCGTATCGGCGACATTGATCAAATCGGCGCCGGCCGAGCGCAAGCGGCGGGCGACCGCAAGCAACCGCTCGGTGTGATAGCTGCGCGGCGGCGCCATCTCGACCGTGACCGTGAATTGGCCGGCGTCCAGCCGTTCGGACAATTCGGTCGGGCGCTCGGGCGCGTGATCTTCATGATGCAGATCCAACTCGCCGATATGCAGATCGACGAATTCGCTCGATGGCTGATCAAGCGCGGCGCGCATGGCGGCGATATGCTCGGGCCTGGTGCCGCAGCAGCCGCCGATAACCGTGGCGCCGGTATTGACCAAGGTGGTGGCGCAATCGGCGAAGTATTCGGCGGTGGCTGGATAGAGGATGCGCCCGCCGATCACCTCAGGGAAGCCGGCGTTGGGCATGGCTGAAAAGACGGCGTCGGGCACGGCATAACGCATCTGCCGCAGCACCTCGGCGATGCCGGCCGGTCCGCTGCCGCAATTGACGCCGATGACATCGGCGCCGGTTCGATTAAGATCGTTGGCGACGCGCGCCGGCGGATACCCGGCGTAACTCAGGTTCTCGTGATAAAAGGTGGCTTGGGCGATGATTGGCAGATCGGCATCCAGCTCGCGCAAGACGTTGATCGCCAGCAGCAGCTCTTTATGTTCGCTGAAGGTCTCGAACTGAATGGCGTCGACGCCAGCATTTATCAGGGCGCTTAGCTGAGCGGCGAAGGCGGTTTTGGCTTCTTCCTGGCTAAGGCGGCCGTAGGGATAAATGCCCACGCCCAAGGGACCTACCGAGCCGGCGATATACACATCGTCGCGCGCGCTCTCGGCGATGGCCAGCCGAGCCAGTTCAACGCCGCGCCGATTGTAAAGCTCGACATTGCCCGCGCGTCCCGCGTTCGCCAGCTTGAAGCTGTTGGCGCCAAAGGTATTGCTCTCGATCAGGTCGGCGCCGGCGGCGACATAGGCTTTGTGGATCGCCAGCACCATTTCCGGGTCTTCGACATTCATCGCGTCGAAGCAGGCGTCAGCGCGGGCGTGGGACTCATGATGCAGCATCGTGCCCATCGCGCCATCAGCCAGGATCGGCGCGCCGCTAGTTAGTCGTTCTCGGAATGGTAGGCCGTTCATTTAGTTCCTGCGGGCGATTCACCGCCGAGCATAGAGCGCGTAGACACCGCGGGACAAAATTATCGTTATGGCGGACGACATGGCGCGCAACGCGAAAACTGGCTGCCCGCTACCCAAATGACGCGATTCTCGTATGCTATAAGGAAACGACATCAAGGGCTTGGCGCCTCCGACGTGAGCGATTCTAGCAGAAAAGCGAGCGCGCTACGAATGCGTCCGGGCGCAGGCGCGATATTCGACAAGCGAGAAACTGTAGGGGCGAGAGCAGGTCTATGTCTACGCGACCCTTGTCTCGCCCGCCGAAGCGCAATAGATCTTGGAGCGACTTTCAGTGTTGCATCGGACAATAGGGTCTAGCAGACTGTGAGCGCCACTTCCGAACTGGCAGCGAACTTGCGCCGGAAACAGACGACGCTGAAAGCGCAGATCGGCGCCTTGAGCGCGCGCCAGGTCCTCGAATGGCTGGCGGCGAAATTCTTACAATACCTGCGCCTGAGCCGCGATCAGATCCGCGGCGGACGCCGGCTCGTCAAGCGCGACGGCGTCTGGTATGTGCCGCTTTGGCTGCCGATCGTCATCGCAATTCTGCTGGCTTCGAGCCCACTATGGGATGACGCGGCGCGGCTGGCTATTCGCTTGTCAGCATCCGCTATTCACCTCGTCGGCGGCGCGCGCGAAGTCAAATTGGCGCCATTTTTCGCGCCGGCGGTGCAGCATTGGTCGGACGAGATCAATCGGTGGGCGGCGCGGCATGATGTCGATCCCCATTTGCTGGCGACGGTGATGCAGATCGAATCCTGCGGGCATCCAACAGTGGTCAGCAATGCCGGCGCCCGCGGCCTCTTTCAGGTGATGCCCTTTCATTTTGCCGCGGGCGAAGACATGCTCGATCCCGATACCAACGCCAAACGCGGCGCCAGCTTCCTCCAGACCTGCTCAGGCGCTTCCGATGGCGTGGTCGGCTTGACGCTGGCTTGCTACAACGGCGGGCAATCGGTGATCAGCAAGCCGCGCGAGCGCTGGTCGAGCGAAACGCAGAAATATTATCGCTGGGGGGTTGGCATTTATAGCGATGCGATCGCGGGCGCCGCAAAAAGCGACACCTTCGACCAGTGGATCGCAGCCGGCGGCGGAGGCCTCTGCGCCAGCGCGCTGGCCGAAGTGAAACGCTAGCTGGCGGAATCGCCTCAGCGGAAGCTGCGCATCACCGAGAGCACCTTGCCCTTGATCTCGCAATTGGCGGGATGCACATAAATCGGCTGATAGGCTGTATTAGCCGGCTGCAAGCGGATGCCATCGGCTTCGCGGTAGAAATGCTTCAACGTGGTCTCGTTGTCGTCCGGCAGCCAAGCCGCCACCATCTCGCCGTTATCGGCTGTGCTCTGACGGCGCAATATGACGATGTCGCCATCTTGAATCATCGAATCCACCATCGAATCGCCGCGCACGGTCAGCGCGAAGACCTCGCCCTCGTCAAAACCGCCGAGCAGCCGCGGCGGCACGGCGATATAGTCGTCTTCGTCGATGTGATGGCCGATATCCTCCGGCAGCGAAATCGGCTCGCCAGCGGCGATCCGCCCGACCAGCGCCACCCGGTTCTGCGTCGGCATCCCGACCACCCGCGGCGCCGGCGATACACCGGGGATCGGCGCGACAATGCGCAGCCCGCGCGATACTTTGCCCGAACGCACGATATAACCGGCGTCCACCAGCTTGTTGAGATTGTAATTGACCACCGAGGTCGAGCCGATACCGCATTCCTCGCCGATCTCGCGTATGCTCGGCGGGAAGCCGCGCTCCTTCATGTATTCGTGCATAAAACGCATCATATGCTGCTGCCGCTTCGAAAGTAGATTGAAATTCTTAATCATGGCGCCCCATATCCTCATCCCTGTCAAACAGTATACACGAACATTTGTTTTCGTGTCAAATGTTCTAGCGAGTATTTTGCCTATCGTGTGGAAATTGTAATGGTGAGGGCAAGCTAAACTGGCAAATCACGCAGCGGATCATCGCGCCGCAGCACGACCGCGCCCTCGGCGATCAAGCGCTGATTGCCGCTCGCCGGCAAGTCGAAAGCGCAGACGGTCCTTCCCTGCTCCTTCGCGAAGCGCGCGGCGTACATGGCGCCACCCTCAATTTCCGACTCGACTACGACCAGCGCTTGGCTGAGACCACTGATGATGCGGTTGCGCGCTACCAGGCGCTGCGCGTTGGCGCCCCAGCATGGATGCGTCTGGCTAATCAACGCGCCCCCCGCCCCGATTCGCTCGGCAAGCGCTCTATTGGCTTCTGGATAGATTCGGAGCAGGCCGCTTCCCAGCACCGCGATCGTTACGCCGTCTGCCGAAAGCGCGCCCGTGTGCGCCGCGGTATCGACGCCCAGCGCCAGCCCGCTGACGACGGCGCGCCCCGCGCGCGCCAGCTTCATCGCCAAGCCCAAGGTGATATAGCGCGCTTCCTTGCTTGGCAGCCGCGCGCCAACAAGCGCGACCGCCTTCGACCAGGTTTCAGCCGGCGGCTTACCCCGTAAAAGCAGCGCCGGCGGACCGTCTTCCACAGCGCTCAGGGGCGCGGGATAATCGGCGTCGCCGCGCATCAGAATCGATATGCCCTCGTCGCCCCAGGCTTTTACCTCGCCAGCCAGGCGATCCAGATCAATGGCGCCGATCTCACTTGCGATCTTCGCGCCAACGCCGCGGACGCGCATAAGCTCATGTGGCGGGGCGGCCAGCGCCGCATCCAGGTCATGATCAAAATGATGGAGCAGGTTGGAAAGCGTCGCCGCGCCGATATTCGGCGAGAGGCTGAGCGCGATCCATTGCAGTTGCGCCAGGTCCTTAACCCTCTTCATAGTATTCGACGATGGAGAGTTGGATCGCGTTCATGAACGTATTCACCTGGCGCAGCAGCGTCGACCATTCAGTTGAGCTCTTGGGCGGCGACAATTCCGACCAGGTCAAGATCGAGTTGAGCACAAAGTCGCTGAAAAAGTAGAAGCCTCGCATCGCCTGGGGCAAGGTCAGTCCATCGGCGATCAAATAGGCGGCGTAATCTTTGCCCAGGGTGATCGCCGTCGCCAGGCTAGCATCCGGCGCGCCGGCGGCGACATAGCGGCGGATCGACTCCAGCACATTTCGGCCCTGCTCGCGCAGATGCTGCTTGCCTTGGTCGCTCATCGCCTGATACCAGGGCGCCGATTCCAGGCGTTCGCTGCCTACTTGCATGCGCGTCTGGCCCAGCGCGTTCTGAATGATCACCTGCAGTTCAATCGGCTGGATATCGCCTTGGGATTCGACGTAATCGGTCAGATCATCCACGTTGAAACGGCGATGCTTGCCGGCCGTGCGGCGATAGGGCAGTTTGCCGCTGTCAGCCCAATTGCGCACGGTGGCCGGATGCACGCCAAGAATCTCGGCGGCGCGCCGCAAACTGACCCATTCGCTGGTTTCGCTTCTGCTCGCCATATGCCTATGATGGTTCGCGCTTGTCGAGTCCGCTTAGTATAACCCAATCAAAGAGACGGTCAACTTTGGACTGCGTTGCCCTGGGGTGGTGTAAATCTGGGTTACAGCCCTCGCTCTGGCCGAAGCTTCTGTGCTCTCGGTGTTGCCTCGGTACCTCTGTGGCGAGAAGGTTTTACCGTGTTCGCAGAAGCAAGCATATCCGCGATGTCCGCTACTCCGCGCCGCGCCAATCGGGCGGACGCTGCGCCAGCCGCCAGCGCCAGCCGACGGGATAACCGATCATTTTCGCCAGATCGCCGGTGAAGCGGATCAGCGGGATCATGACGATGCAAATTAGCCAGACATGCCAGGAGAGCTTGGGCGCGCGCCGCATCACATCCGGCAGGCGGCGGCAGGGAAGATAGAGATATTCAATGACGCCGATCAAGTAGAGCAGCCAGAGCGCCGGATGAATCAGCGCGCCGGCGACGAAAATGCCCGGCGTCAAGGCAAAGTATGTCAGGTAGCGGATGAGATGACGCTTGAACCAGAGGTTCGCCTTGCCGTCGCCGCGTGCGTAGAGGTAATACTGGCGGAAAAACTGACGCAGACTCGACCGCGGACGAAAATATACCACGGCATCGGGGGCAAAGGCGAAGGGACCGCCCCGCTCGCGCAAGCGCAGATCAAAGACCAGATCTTCGCAAAAGTCGAGCCATTCGGGGTAGCCGCCGATCGCCTGCGCCGCCGCTTTGCGAAAGGCGATGCTGCGGCTGCTGGGCAGAAAGCTGGCGCCGTCAATTTCGCGCGCGAGCGGCAGCGTGGTCGCGCCGAGAGCCGCTTCAAAGGCGGTCTTCGGGGCAGCCAGGAAAAACCCGCCGACCGCTTTTAAATCGGGCTGCGCCAGCAGAGGCGCCGCGATTTTCTCCAGCCAATCCTCGCGCAATCGAACGCCGGCGTCGGTAACGGCGATGATTTCGCCCTTCGCCTCGGCGATGGCGCGGTTGCGCCCCCGGCTGATATTGCAGCCTGCTTCGACGAATATACGCAGCGGCAGCTCCTCGACGTAGCCCCGCATGATCGCCAGCGTGCCGTCCGCGCTGCCGCCATCGACGATGACGATTTCATCGGGGCGCCGCGTCTGCGCCCGGATTGAATCAAAGAGCTGGTGGATGTTGTCGCCTTCGTTCAAGACGGTGGCGATCAGGCTGATCATCTGCGCCTCTGGCGGAACACGGGACCTGCGCTACAGTGTACAGTGGAAGCGATCTCGGGGCTTACGCAAGCGATGCTGGCATGTTATGCGCTTCCAGCATGGTTGCCCGGAAACGATGAACGCGCTCCTCGCCGCGCTCGGTTAAGATGGCGCCCCCAGACACAATGCGGATGTAGTTCAAAGCCCGTAGCCGCGCCAGCACGCGCCCCATCTTGCGCTGCGTCCAGCGGAAATGAAGATGCAGCGTCTCCACGCGCAGTTCGGTCGCCGCTTGCGCCGTGAACTGATGATTATGGATATGCGCCAGCACCACTTGATCATCAAAGAGGCGGCGGCTGTTTGCGCGCCGCAGCGCCGTCGAGATCAACCCGTAGCGCGGCGAAAACACCCAGGCGAGCAGGAAAAAAAGGAAGATCATCAGCACCATTGAGGCGCTGATGGAAGAATCCCACTCCTCGACCAGGTCAAGCCCGAAGAGCCGGTTGACGAAGGCGATACCATCCGCAATTGGCAGGAAGCCGAAGAGCAGACCTCGCGCCAGGTCATAACCGAAAACCGCGCCAGCCGCTCCGATCAGCGGGCTCAGCAGCAGCAGCAGGGCAAGGCGATCGGTCAGCAGGCAGGCGGCGGCCGGCGGGATGATGAAGAATGCGATCACCAGAATCGAGCCGACCGCGTCAAAGGCGCCGACCGCCACCAAACTGACGAGAGCCATCAAGGCGTAGTTCAACGCGCCCGGACGGAAACCGAGCGCCTTAGCCAGCGCCGGGTCGAAGGTGGAAAGCTTCAACTCCTTATAGAAAAGCAGAACGAAAGCCAGCGTCAGCAGCGTCATCGCCAGCGTCACCGAAATCGACTTGGGGAAAAAGACCAGCGCGGGCTCGCTATCGAGCAAACCGGCGTTCCAGGCTTGCGCCGGACTGTAGGGGCCGCAGTTGCCACAAACTTCAATGAATTCTGCCCGTTCGTCGCGCGGGCTGATGCCCAGCTCGCGGCAATTCACGCATTGGCGCGTCATTTTAGCGGCGGGGTGGTCTTCGGTGACCGTCACGCTTTGGCAGTTTTGAAAGCAGTGGCTGTTGGTATTTGCCCAAGCCAAGCCGATCTCGCCGACCAGCACCGCGTCTTCATCAAGGTGCGCGTCATCGACGAAGCGCGATACCAGGATCACGGCGATGGCGAAAAGCAGGGGAAATGCCAGCCCCAGGGCGGCGTCCTGCCGCACCAAGCCCGAGCGGTAGAGCAACTCGGTCAGCGCGACCGTGCCGACGCCAGCCAAGGAAGCGCCCAGAATCAGCCAAGGCGACGAAGTATCGCCCTCGACGCGGAAGCCATGGACCATCAACAAGAAGGCGACAACGATGCCCAGCAGCACCGTATGACTGATGGCGTCGCTGGTCAGCGCCATGCCGCGCAAGAGCAGAAATGCCCCCAGCAGCGCGCCGCTGACGGCGATCAGCGCGCCAACCAGCGTCGCCGTATTCTGCGGCGAGCGCAAGAAGGCGTTCAGTTCGTCGCGCGACAGAAAGGTCAGCAGGAATTCGATGAGAAGACGCTCGACGGGCATCATGAGTCGGCGCCCTCCTCCAGTTTGGCTTCCAGCCGGGCGACCGCATTGGCCGGAAGCAGCGAGGCGATATCGCGTCCCCGTTCCTCCGCCACGGCAGGCAAGCCCAACTCATAAGCGTATCGCCGGTATAAATCCCAGAGTCGCTGGTTGCGCCGGTCGCCCTGCGCCAGCGAAATGCCGCTTTCGCTCAATTGCCAGCCGGCAGCGCCAAGCGTCACGCGCCCTTCGCTCCGCAACTGACGCAAACCCAAGGCGGCGCTGCGATCGCCGACGCCGCGAATGAAGCTGTCTGGCGCCGGCGTATCGGCGGCGCCGTGCGCCAAGGCGTAGCGGTACAGATCGCGCAGCGTGTTGCGCGCCGCGAACTCTCTTCGATTCTGGCGCTGCCTCAGCCGGCTCCAGATCAAGCCCCGTCCGGGCGCCAGCGTCAGCGAAATCAATACCAGGACAAAAGCCACCACGATAATCATGGGACCGGTGGGGATATCGCTGTCAAGCGCGCTGATAACCGCGCCCAGCCCGCCGGCGAACGCGCCGAAGACGGCAGCCAGAATCACCATCTGATCCAGCTTATGCGTCCATTGACGCGCGGCGATGCCCGGCGCGATCAACATGCCGACCATCAGAATCACGCCCGCCAGCTGCAAGCCCAGCACGATCGTCACCACGATCAAGGTCGAAAGCAGCGTGTTGATCAGCCCGACGCGGAAACCATTGGCGCCGGCAAATTCCGCATCGAAGGTGACCAGTTTGAATTCTTTCCAAAACGCCAGCAGCACAAGCAGCGCAATGACGCCAACCGCGCTGACCAGCATGACATCGCTTTCGATGATGGCGGCCGCCTGCCCGAATATGAAGTGATCGAGACCGGCTTGGCTGGCATCCGGGATCGACTGGATGTACGCCAGCAGCGCGATCCCGAAGGCGAACCAACTCGCCAGCACAATGCCCAGCGCCGCGTCCCGTTTGATGCGCGTGGTCGCCAGCAGCGCCGAGACAAAGCGCAGACCGAGCCAACTGGCGATGCCGGCGCCGATGAGCAGCGCGCTAAGTTCGCGCCCGGCGAGCAGAAAGGCGATCGCCACACCGGGCAGCGCCGCGTGCGACAGCGCATCGCCCAACAAGCTCTCCTGCCGCAACACGGCGAAGCAGCCGAGCGCGCCGCTGATTATGCCAAGAATCGCGCCGCCAAGCGCCACCACCCGCACCGTGTAGGTGAAGCGCAGCCCGAAAAGCGTCTGGCTGAACGGAATGAAGAGCAAGCCCAGGATCGCCATTGCGGCGATGATCAGCCAAATGCGACGGTCTTCGCGGCCGAGCGCCGGACGCGGATTCATGGCGCGCTCGCCGCGAGCAATTGCCCGCCATGCAAATAAGAAACGCGCCCACCGTAAGTCTGCTGAAGATTCTCCAAGGTGAAGTTCTCGGCGGTCGGTCCTGAGGCGATGATCTCCACATTGAGCAGCGTCACCCAATCAAAGTATTCGGCGACCGTCTGCAAGTCGTGATGCACGACCAGGACGGTTTTGCCCCGCTGGTTGAGCTCGCGCAGGATATCGACGATGGCGTTCTCGGTGACGGCATCGACGGCGGCGAAGGGCTCATCCATGAAATAGATCTGCGCGTCTTGCGCCAGCGCGCGCGCCAAGAATGCGCGCTGCTGCTGCCCGCCGGAGAGCTGGCTGATCTGCCGATCGGCGAAATCGACCAAGCCGACCTGCTCCAGCGCCGCCAGCGCCAGCTCGCGCTCGGCATGACCCGGGCGGCGAAACCAGCCCAATTTGCCATAGAGCCCCATGGTGACGACGTCAAGCGCCGAAGTGGGGAAGTCCCAATCGACACTGCCCCGCTGCGGCACATAACCGACCAGCGAACGCGCCTGTTCGTAGGGCGCGCCATAGAAAGTTACTGTGCCGGCCGCCCGCGGAATCAGATTAAGGACCGCCTTTATCAAGGTGCTTTTGCCAGCGCCGTTGGGTCCGACAATCGCCATCAACGCGCCTTCGGGCACATCAAGGTCGATATCCCAGATGGCGGGCTTTTCGTGGTAGGCGACGGTCAAGTCGTCAATGGAGAGCGCCAGGTCGCTGCGGGTTTCCATGGTTCATGCTCTTGCGAAATAGGCAGCGGGCGAGACAAGTCTCGCCCCTACAATTTCTGCGCATTGGCGGGCGACCTGATAGGTCGCCCCTACATGCGATGGTTTATGCGTGTGATCGGGCATCGCAGTCGGCATTCCACAGATCTTCGGGCGGCTGAGGCAGCAGGCCAGTGGGCCAATCGGGAATCTCCACATCAGCACCCATGCACTGATAGGATTGCATGATCGTCAGCGCGTTCTGCGCCAACATGCCAATATAGGCGCCGCCAAAGCTGTCAGGCTCGCCCATGGCATCGCCGAAGAGCTCGCGCAAGCCGATACGCGCGTCGGCGCCCTGCGCTCGCACAGCCTCGATAACAGCCTCAATCGTATCGGGCGGGATGCTGCTCTCCACAAAGAGCACCGGAATCTGGTTGTCGATGACGAATTCGACCGTCTCCTGAATATCGCCGACGCCGGCTTCGTCTTCCGTGCTCAAGCCCTGAATCGACTGCATGCGCCAACCGAAGGCGGCGCCGAAATACTGAAAGGCCTCATGCGAGGTGACCAAATAGCGCTTGCCCTCGTCAATCGAGCGCAAGCCCTCATCAGCCCAGTCGTAGAGCAGCTGCAGCTGTTCCAGGTAATCGGCCGCATTGGCGCGATATAGGGCGGCGTTGGCAGGGTCAAGTTCAGCCAGCGTCTCGGCGAGATCGGCCGCCGTCAGCTGCCAATTGCGCGGATCGAACCAGAAATGCGGGTCAGCGACATCCATCAGCGTCTCCGACAGATCGAAGCCGCCGATGATGAATCCGGCCTCCTCGACCGGCGCGCTGAGCGGATAGATGGCGATGCCTTGCTCCGATAGCGCGGCGAATACGATTTCGAATTGGCCCTCCAGGCGCAAGCCGCTGTAAATCACCAACTCGGCTTGATTCATGGCGGCGATGTCGGATTCGGTCGGCTGATAAAGATGGGGATCGACGCCCGCGCCCATCAAGGCGGTGATCTCGACGCCGGCGACATCAGCGCTGAGGATGCCTATGAGATCGGCCGCTTGCGTGGTGGTGGCGACAATTTTGAGCGTGTCTTCGCTTGTATGCGCGATCGGCGCAATTGCCAGCGTGGCGCACAGTAGAAGCAGCAGTCGGTATTGGCGGTTCAAATTACAGCCCTCTGAAATGACTATTTTAGCGGAACTAATACTATTTTTAGCCTAACTTAAAAATCTTGTCAAGGGGAATAAGGAAATCGGCTTGCGCTTGTGTCAATTCCGGGCGCGGGGCGCGATTTTTCCACCACAATCCCTCGCAAGTCAGGACAGGGCTCACACAAAAACATGAAACCCAAAGTTGTGTTCGGGCGGGCGATACTTGGCTCGCCCCTACGGTTAACGACAAGTATATGAGCGGGAATGAGCCGAGTTTCATAAATAAGAGGTCACAGAGAGCGCCGAGGGCATTGAGGTCAGCGGGAGGGCATGGTGGTGGCGGGCGAGCGCCAACAGGCGTCGTCTCACCAGAAGCGCCAGCGCTTTTGCTTCTTCGGCGGCGAGAGCCCATGCGTCAGCGTCGTCAAACCGCCGCCCCAAGCGCAGAAGAGCGGACGCTGCTCGGCGAGGAATTGCTCGATCCCCTGCGGCGGATTGCGCCGATTCACCAACTCCATGAAGGCCCCTTCACGCCGCATGATGGCGCGCGCGCGCTCGAGGGTCAGCCCTTCCTCCCAGCGCCATTTCTCGGGGAAGAAATAATAGAAGTGGGTGTAGGTGACCGCGGTGATAACGCCGACTGCGCGACTCTCAAACGACCACAAGTCCAGCCCGAGCGGCGCCGCCATCTCCGCCAGCAGGACCAAGGCGCAGCAGCCCGACACTTGCGCCTCATAGCGTCCAGGCGCGTCGGCAACATCGGCGATGCCCTTGAGAAAACCTTCTGGATGAATCAGCTGCTCAACCGCCCCCCGGTAGACAGCGGCGCCGCGCTCGATTTCGGGCTCGTCTTCCAGCAAGATGCCAGCCGCCAGCGCCAGCGCGCCCAGCCAAAGCGCCTGCAGCGTATCGCCCGACTCATCAAAGCGCGTAAGTATGCTAGTGATGGCATCAAACCAGGACGCCTCCCAGGCTGGATGACCGCGCAGCATCGCCATCAGCGCAAGCCAGCCGAGCGAACGCTTGACATCTTCCAACTGATTGCCCGATTCGCGAATGATGTCGGACTCATTCAGGGTGGCGGCGGCGCGGTATCCAGCTTCAAGCTCTCCATACACTTGACCGCGCAAAGCGGACAAGCAAGCGCGCGCGAGCGGGTCAGGATCCGCTGCTTCCAACCGAGCCAGCGCCCCCCGAATCGGCTCGCGTTGGAGATTTTCGCGGGCGAGCTGCAAATCAGCCTCGCTGTGAAACAGTCCCTTTTGTTGATTGCTGCTCTGCACGGCGCTAACTGTCCTTGTGCGTCCTTATGAATCGACGCGCCCCGGCGCATCGGTTTCCTCGTCGGTGAAGAGCAGGGGCGATCCGGCGCTTGGCGCGAGTTTATGAAGCGGGTCGGCCTCTGCTATAGATGCCAACGACTGCGGCGCTTTTCCCCCTACCGCTGGCGCCAGCGACGCGCGTCGGCTGCGGCGGCGAAAGAGCGCAAGGAAAACCAGCAAGCCGATGACGCTCATAGCCGCGCCGACAATCATGCTGCCGATCAAAGCAATTGCCAGCGCTTCAGCAGCCTCCGCGTCTAGCGAGATGCCGGACGCGGCCGGACCGGACGCCGCCCCCTGCAGCGGCCGAACACCGTATTCGATTAGCGCCGGTGGATCGCCCGGGTTCACCGACGCGGCGAAGGTCGTCGCTGCCGCGCCCGCGTATTCGGCGCTGGTCATCGTGATCTGATAATCACCAGCCAGCAGCTGCTCAAAGCAGATCAAGCCCCTGGCGGCAAAGGGCGAGTCTTCCAAGAGTCGGGACGCGATGGTGACGCCAGCCGCGTCGCTTAAGCCGGCGCCGATGCCCTGCGTGACCGACATCTCGTCGGCATCGCGAATTCCGTCAGCGTCGCGATCTTCATAGCTCTGCACGCAGACCTGCCCCGTGTCCTGCGCCACCAGCATGTTTGTCATGAATAAGGGGAGGCATAGCAAGGGCAGCCAGCAGCGCAAACGCCGCTTCCGTTCGGGCAGGCGCGCCGTCATCCGCGCCCCCAAACGAATAGCGAAACCGCCATGCCGCTGCTCAACACGATAACCGCCAAGCCAAGCGCGAAAAGCCCGCTGAACTCACGCAAGAGACTTCGCGGCGTTTCTTCCAATAGCTCATCGTCAGCGCTCGCTGGCGCCAGCGGCGGGATCGGCGCGCTTTCCAAGCCCGCTTTTGCGCCGAAGTCGACCCTGACCAGCCCGCCCTCTCGCAGATCGACTTGCAAGCGGGCAGCGCTCGTCCAGCCGAAACCCGGCGGCGCCTCGCCCACGATCAAGTACCGCTGCCGCTCCAGACCGCGCGGGCAAGTCGGCTCGGCGGCGCCATCGGTTATATAGCGCAGCAGCTCAGTATCTTCGGTGTCCAGCAGTCGTATCGTCGCGTCCGGCAGCGGGCCCTCGCCCCGCTCCATCATGCCATTGTGATTCTCATCTTGAAACACAGTGAAACATAGTCGCGGACTGATATCCGCGGGATCGCGCATTGGCGCGTCCGCTTGCTCTACCGGCGCCGGCGGCAAATCAGCGCTCTCTCGGGCGCCGCCAACCGCGTTTTCGTCTTTGGCGGTTTCGTCGTCTTCGGCGGATCGCTCTTCGTCGTCAGCATACTCCGGGGCGCGCATGACAATCAGGACTTGACCGATCTGCAAAAGCGCTTCCGGACGCAGATTGTTCAGCGTAAGCAGTTGATCCATGGTGACGCCGTAAGCGTGAGCGATCGAGATCAAGGTGTCGCCAGCGGCAACGGTATGGACAAGATCATCATCCTCGGGCTGCGCCAGGTTCAGCGCAGCGACGACCGCCAGCGCGAAGCAAACGAACAATACTTGACGCAATGCCCTTCACCGCCTTTGCCGCAATCGGGAGAAATCGACTGAAATTATAGCATGCGCCTAAGATCGACATAGGGCAAGCCGAGCAGGGTGATGCCGCTTCGCGCCCAAACCGATTAGCTTCACCGAAAACGAAATCGGCCTTGCCCTTGCGCGGCGATCTGCGGCTGCGACTCTGGCGCGACGGACGCTGGACGCGGATCAGCGTTTCCGATCAAGGTATCGGCATTCCGGAAGAAGACGCGGAAAGCCTCTATCTGGCATTTCATCGCGCTTCCAATGTTGGCTCGCTGCCCGGTTCGGGCTTGGGCTTGGCAATCGCCAAACAGGCGCTCGACTTCCACCGCGGCCAGATCAGTTTCCACAGCGAAATCGGCGTCGGCGCGTCCTTTGAGCTGGCGCTGCCATTGCGCCAGACCCCCGAAAGCTGGTACGGTCCGCTTGCGCCGCTCAGTTGAATCTCCGCTAAAATGGTGGCATGAGACTGCTCTGCCACCTCTTGCTTTTGTTGCTGACATCGACGATGCTGGCGCAGCCGCGCGAGCTCCCCGCCGACGACAACGAGATTGACCAGGACGGCGTCATCAGCGGACGGCTGAACGATGACAACCCCCGCGATGTCTTCACGGTCGAAGGCTTGCGCGGCGAGATTATAGGCTTCGAATTGGAGGCCACCGACGGCGATCTCGATCCCATGCTAAGCATATTCGACAATAGCGGAAAGCTGGCGCTGCATCGCGATGATTCGGCGGCCGGGCTAGGCGTCGAGCATGACCTTACAATGGAGCTAAGCGGGCGTTATTTCGTTGTCGTCGCGCGTTTCGGCCACAGTCTGGGCACGACCGCCGGCGCTTACGAGCTGCGCATGACGCGCAAGGGCGTGCTCTCCGAGGGCGGCAGCGCGCTGCGCTATAACGACTCGGTCATTGGCACAATCAGCGACACGAAGGACGAAGTCTTCTACACTTTCCAAGCCGAGCAAGGTGATATCCTGACGATTGATATGGTGCGCTCGTCTGGCACGCTTGACCCCTACCTGCTAGTCGTCGACAGCGAGCGCTTTGAAATCGCCAAGAATGACGACCAGAGCCGGGACACGCGCAACGCGCGAATCGACGGACTCATCATCGAGCGAACGGGACCTTATATCATCGTCGCCACCCGCTACGACGACAGCGCGGGCAGCTTCGTCCTGAGCATTGAAGAAACAGCCGAAAGCGGCATGGGCAGCACGCGCCTGGCGCCGCTGCCAATCCAATATGGCGAGAGCCGTAGCGGTACGCTAAGCCATAGCCAATTCGAGCGCTTTTATTCCTTCGAGGCGCATAAAGGCGATCTAATCACGATCAGCATGGTTCGCGGCGCTGGCGGCGAACTGGACAGTTACCTCATCCTGGCTGATGAGGCATTTGCGCCAATCCAGGAAGATGACGACAGCGGCGTCGAATTTCAGGATGCGCTGATCACCGATTATCTCGTCCCGGCTGACGGGCGCTATCACATCATCGCCACCCGCTACGATCGCGCGCGTGGAACCACCAGCGGCGACTTTCGCTTGAGCCTCGACATTGTGAAAGACCCCTTCATCGACGTGCCGGTCGACGCCGTCAGCCTCAGCTATGGCACCAGCGTCACGGGCAAAATCAGCGGCGACAATGAAGACGACCTCTACGCCTTTTACGGGCGCAATGGCGAGCTCGTCTCGATCTCCATGACGCGCGTCGACGGCAACCTGGATGCCTACTTGGAGCTGCTCAACGCGGCGCAAGAGGTGGTGACGCGTAACGACGACAGCGGTGGCAGCCAGAATTCGCTGATTGACAACTTCTCGCTCCCCACGACCGGCATGTATTACATCCGGGCGCGCCGCTACGCCGGAGCCGATGGGAATCCCGAGACGGCCGGCTCTTATGTGCTGGTGCTGGCTGAGCGGGCGGGATAAGATTACCCCCCTCAATCCCCCCATAGTAATGGGGGGAAGCTGGATTCGAGGTGGATTCGCTTCGGTTTTTCGATGAAGATTATACGATTGTGAGGCATAGCAGAGCGAGGTCGCGTCGCCCGCCCGTCATTACAATTCCGTACGGGCGAGCCGGTGGCGCGCCCATGCCAAACATGAAAACCTACTACACCACCTTCCAGCCCGAGCTCACCCACCCCAGCGCCTTCATCGCGCCGGGCGCCATTGTCATCGGCGATGTGAGCCTGGGCGCCGGCGCCAGCGTCTGGTTCAACGCCGTGCTGCGCGGCGAAAGCGAATCGCTGCGTATCGGCGCCGGCAGTAATATCCAGGATGGGGCGATCTGCCATGCCGACCCCGGATTGCCCCTGATCATCGGCGAGGGCGTCACCATCGGCCACCGCGCCATCGCGCACGGCGCAACGATCGGCGACAACAGCCTCATCGGCATGGGCGCCATCGTCATGAACGGCGCGCGCATTGGCTTACAGTGCCTCGTCGGCGCGGGCGCGCTGGTGACGGAGGGGAAAGTTTTCCCCGAGCGCTCGCTGATTCTGGGGTCGCCGGCGCGTGTGACGCGCGCGGTCACGGATGACGAGATCGCCATGATGCGGCGGACGGCGGCGGATTACGTGGTGAAGGGGCGCGCTTTTAAGAGGACAGCCGATTAGCGCGCGGCTCTCTTGCTCGTCGTCTTCGGCCTGGTAAGCGAGCAAATCATCAAGCGACATTTTCGGCACGCGATTCTCCGCCTTCATTGACTTCATGCTTAGAACTGTTACACTGTCTATGAACATCGCATGGGGAAAAGAAAGATGGAAACCTACACCGTCCAGAACGCGCAAAAAAGCCTCGACGAACTGCTGTCGGATGCGCATAAAGGCAAGACGGTCGTAATCACCGCCGAAAATGGCTGGGCGGTAACGCTTGTTCCGACGCCGATAAGTGCGAAAAAATCGCGCAAAGCCGGAAGCGCCCGCGGTCAAGTATGGATGTCTGACGACTTTGATGATCCGTTGGAAGACTTCGCCGACTATATGGAATGAGTTTCCTGCTCGACACGCATGCCTTTCTGTGGTTCGTCAACGACCATAGCTCGCTCAGCCCAAGAGCGAAAGGCATCATTGAGAACCGCCAGAGCCTCGTCTATCTGAGCGCAGCCAGCATCTGGGAGATGGCAATAAAGTCCAGTTTGCGGAAGCTTGACGCGCCCGCGCCTCTTAAGCAATTCGTCGAATCTCATATGGCCAGGAATGACTTTGGCATCCTGCAAATTACGGCGGAACATGCTGAGGCGGTGGCCAAGCTTCCTTTTCCGGAATCAGGGCATCGAGATCCATTCGACCGCATGATTGTCGCGCAAGCCATTTGCCACGACTTGACCATCATTAGTCGCGACGCTGCGCTTAGTGACTACCCAATCCAACGCACTTGGTAGCACTGCGAATATCGTTCATTTGTTCGTAATCTTTCAGGCAACATAGAAGCGGCGCCAATAGCGGTTGCCACAAGCCGCTAGCGCGCGCGAGACTCCGCTTCGTCGTCTTCGCCTTGATACGCCAGCAAATCATCCAGCGACATCTTCGGCACGCGATTTTCGGCCATGACCGCGCGCATCTCGGTATTGATCTCGCCATCCTCGCCGATATGCCGGCGGATATTGGCGCCGGTCGCTTCTGAATACTCAAAGCGGTGATCAGCAATCGTCACGCCATCGGCGATCACGCGCAGCGACCACTTGCCATCCAGCTCCATTTGATCATGCAGCGGCATGCGCGTATTCGGCGTCAGGAAGTTGCGCCCGCGCGTCAGCTTGAAGCTGTCCTCGTGGATATAAACGGCGTCGCCCACCGCGTCGATGATCTCGAAGCGGATATCGCCGTTGGCTTCCGTTGGCACGCGCAGCTGCACAAAGGGCTGGATATAATCGATATCATCGGGCAGCGACCAGGTGCGATAAATCTGCGGCTCGCCTTCTTCTTTGGTGGTCAGCACGCCGATGTCGACGGCGAGCACCTGCACTTCTTCCGGGTCGAGCCCGGCGCGCGTCACCGATTCCAGCGCATGGCGATAAACGCGCTGCTCGGCGCTGGCTGGCTGCTGATGAAATATCTCGTATTCGTAATCCTCTTCCTCTTCCTCCAGTTGCCCTTCGTATTCGTAGCCATAATCATACGACTCGTTTCGGACATTGGTGCTGGAGCTGTCGTTGTCAAACTGACGGACGAGGAAAAGCAAGCCGAGCAAGACGAGAATCACCGGGAAGCTGTTGCCCAAGAGCGCCACCGCGCCCAAAGCCAGCAAAATAAACGCGAGAAACCAGGTGTTGCGGTTTTCCATTCTTTTGTCCTCAGCTAACGGCGGCCGCCGCCGCGGCCTCCGCGCCCGCCGCCACCCGTCTGCTGCAGCAAATCCTTCAACTGCGTCGTCTGCGGCTGTTCCGCTTCTTCGACAATGACCGCGTCTTGCAGGTTGCGGCGGCGCTCCGTCAGCGTAGTATCGAGCTCCGTTTCCCCGCTCAGTCGGCGATGCCGCTCGCGCGTCGACGGCGAAAGCATCAAATTGTGCATGCCAATCAAACTGTTGTCGACATAGACGCGCAAATCCCAATCGCCATTGCCATCGACATTGGTATTGCCCGCCAGCGGCAAATGATGATCCGCCAATAGACTGAGCTCGCCTTCGCGCAGGAAGGTCTTCATTTCGTGCACATATTGCTCTTCGCCCAGATGATTATAAATCTCGTAACGAATCAGCGCCTGCCGCTCCGCCTCTTCCGGCGTGACGTGCAAAGTGATGAACGGACGCACACCATCATCGTCTTTGGAGATATTGCGCGTGCGCCGCATCGCCAAGCCTTCGACGCCCGTTTGCATGGCGATCAAGCCGATATCCAGCATGATAATGCCGCTGCGATTGAAGTAACCGGCGCGCGCCGCCGCCCGCTCCCCCGCTTCCTTCGCTTGCGGCGTGATCCGGCGCTGCACCGGCGCCCGATGCAGCACATCAAGCAAGCTGGCACGTTCCGGTCCCAGCTCAATCATGGAAGCGATCACAGCGACCGCCAGCGCCCCAATCAGCGAAAGCTGCACCGCCGCCGACACCGGCGCCGCCAGCAAGGCGAAACCAATCAGCAGCGCCATCGCCACTAGCCAGGCGGTGTTGCGTCTCTTTAAGCGAATCATACTTCTATCGCGCTCGCGTCTCCGCTTTCTTTCCGCGCTCTCCCCTATTCTAACATTATGTATGCCCGTCTTAACAAGGTAAACTCAACCCGGCTTTCATGTCTCCCCCCATTGCGATGGGGGACCGAGGGGGTTGAGCAGGCTCGCGTTGCCGCGTCAAGCATTCCGCCGCTGCTCCCCAGCAGCATCATCTTCTGGCAGCCCGTCCAAACGGACCAGCTCGCCATCGTCGCTCAGTCGCGCATGGCGCCGCTGATCAACGTCCGGCGCGTCGTCCATCTCGTCGGCGCCATAAATTTCGCGCTCCCGCTCCGCCAGCCGCTCCAGGTGGCGCTGGACTTCCTCCTGGATCCGCTCTTCTCGTTTCTCCGCGCCACCCCCGTGCTTGTTATAGTAATCCAGCGAATGCCCCGCCATGCCGACGCCCCAAAACAGCGTGACAAACAGGGGCCAAGGGAAGCCGCCCGTGGAAAACAGCCAAATCAGCCAGACAAGAATGTTCACGCCGGCATAGCTGATCAGGTGAATCAAGAGCGCGTTTCGCTCGTCATATTTGGCTTCCACGCGCCGGCGGATTTCGAGCTCAAACTGCGACTGGTTTTTGCGTTTTTCCATTTTGCCCGCCTCACCCCTCGGCAATTGGGATTGCCCGGTTCCGCCAAGTTAAGTAACAACGAACACTGCCGTTATCTCCAGTGACGTCAGCGCCTAGCCGTCCTGCAACTGATATACCCGCCTTCAGCATATACGCCAGTGAGAGCATTCCGTTGTACTCCCCACAAGTCAACTCGTCCCATAACGCAAGCCCAAATCGTTCAGCCAGCGGCGGTAGGCGATCGCCGTTTTGTCGCTGCGCAGGTGCAGCTCCGCCTGCAAGTCGAGCGGCAGCAGCTCCGGTCGCTGCGATTGCACAATGGGCAGGTCCTGAAAGGCGATCTCGTCCTGGAAGGCGCGCAGGGACTCGTCGCTGCTGTCGTCCTGCGTCATCACCATCCACATCCACATCAGCGACTTGACTTCTTCAATCGGCGTGACCATCAGCAAGATGGCGAATTTCTCTTCCGCTTCCTTGCGAAAATAAGCGACCAGCGGCCGATGCGCCTTGTAGGTATAGCTCACCCAATTGGGGATGTGGCTGCCATCGGGATTGGGCTGAAAGATGCGGATATCGGAGGCGGTGACGCCCTTCTCATCGGTGATGACATCATAATCGGGGATCTCTGGCCGCTCCTTCGTGCCCAGAATATCCTCATGCACAAAAGGGAAATGAGCGACATCGAGGAAATTTTCCACCATGCGCGGACCAGCCGCCTGAAATTCATAAGCGCCGCAGAGGATCTTGCGATAGCTGGGGTCGTCCCACTCGTCAAAAGGCGGGATCTCATGCGCCGGCTCGCCCAGGCAAACCCAGACAAAATCGTAGGCGACCGTCGCCTGGTAGGTGAAGGCGCGCGCCTTGGCTGGCGGCCTCTGCTCGGGATGCGCCGGGATGCGCACGCATTGACCATCGGGGGCGTAGGTCCAGCCATGATAAGGGCATTGCAGCGCTCCGTCGTCCAACACCTCGCCCAGCGAGAGGCGCGTGCCGCGGTGCACACACAGATCTTTCCAGGCGCGCACCGATTCGCCCGACTTCCAGATGACGATTTCCTCGCCCAGCAGCCGCGCGCCCACTACATTATTGCCCGCTTCCAACTGTTCCAACGGCAGCACCGCATGCCAATCATTGAGCAGAATCGGATCGTCAATCATGGCGCTGCCTCCCGCGGCTTTTTGCGTCGCGCATTATAACACAGCGAGAATATGGTCCCGTGTGATTCCGCCTCCCTCTTTATGGCTGAGGAGCGGACACGTTTGAAGTAAGGCGCTGCGATTGCGACGGGTCAGCCAAGGCTGGCCCCTACAAGGTTCATTTATGGCGAAAATCGTAGGGGCAACCCTTGGGTCGCCCGAAAATTGCCGCGGAATGATCAGATTTTGTAACGAAATCCTGCGAAATGAAAAGGTGTCCGCTCTTCAGCTCTTTATGGGGGAGGGGGCTGGGGGGCGGGGGTTTGCCGCTCGCATTGTCAACAAGGGCAACCTATCAGGTCGCCCGTCTGACCGACGCCCTTCCCATCTCCGCGGATAATCCGAATGCTCGCCCCTACGGATTGCGCAGAGGCTTGGTTACGATATTGGCAAAGGAGAATCATAGTTGACGAGGATCGCAAGATGACGCAAATGCAAGGCAAAGTCACGCTGGTAACGGGCGCGGCCGCCGGCATCGGACGGGCGAGCGCGCTGGCATTGGCGCGGGCGGGCGCCGCCGTCAGCATCTCCGACATTGATGGCGCAGGCGCGGAAGAAACCGCGCAGTTGATCCACGACGAAGGCGGCGCAGCGATCGCTAGAAGCTGCGATGTAACGATGCCGGACCAAGTGCGCGCGATGGTCGAGGCGACGGTCGCCGCCTTTGGCAGGCTCGACGCGGCGGTCAATAACGCAGGCATCGCCGGCTCATTCGAGGATCGCCTGCATCAAGCCGATGACGCCATGTTCGAGCGCGTGCTCGCCGTCAATTTACTCGGCGTATGGCATTGCCTGAAGGCGGAGCTCGAAGTCATGCTGCCGCAGAGCCGCGGCGCGATCGTCAATATCGCCTCGGTCGCCGGCTTGATCGGCGCGCCAAAAGCGGGCGCCTACACCGCCAGCAAACACGCCGTCGTCGGCTTGACCAAATCAGCGGCGCTTGATTACGCCAAACTTGGCATTCGCGTCAATGCCGTCTGCCCCGCTTACACCGATACCGCCATGGTCCAGAGCGCGATCGCGGGCAATCCGCTGATGGCGCATATCATGGAGCGCGCAATCCCGATGGGACGGCTGGGCAAAGCAAGCGAGATCGGCGAAGCGGTCGCCTGGCTCTGCTCCGACGCGTCATCGTTCGTGACCGGTCACGCGCTGGTGCTGGATGGCGGCTTGGTGGCGATGTAGCGTCGGCTCAGATACATTGACGTGGAGTCTTGGCAAAGTCTACACTACCGGTAGAAACAGTCATGGTCACGTTTGGAAAGGCGGCCGACAAATCAAGATCGACTTGGAGACCATGGATGTCATTTCTGCCAGCCATAAGTTTAACAATAGGGAAATCAGACAGATCGTTAATCTCTTGCGAGAACACGAAAGTCTCCTGCAAAGTGTTTGGGAGCGGCTGCAAGATTCTTGAGTTGCGTCGATTGATAATGTTAAGGAACGCCCATGAAGAAGATACCCTTCGTACATGATGACCGCTGCGCGCCGCAGGCAGTGCGCTTCACAGACACGCGCGTCTTGATCGAAATGGCCGACGGGCGCGTCTTAGGCCTGCCGCTCTACTATTTCCCTTGGCTGCAAAACGCCACCGACGCTCAGCGTCAGAACTACCAACTCAATTACTTCACCGTCGACTGGGAAGACATGGACGAAGGCATCGACATGGTCGCGATGCTTACCGGTCTATACACCAAGGATAAGCCGCGTCCGAAAGAGGCGATAGAGCGAGCCGCGGCCACTACTTAACCAGCCCGTTGCGCCGCAAATCCGACAAAAGCATGGTAACAGTCCTTTACCGGCAGCGGCATGGCTACGATGTGCGCATCTACCTCAAAGACCATCCTCCCGCGCCTGTTCATGTTTGGAAAGGCGAAAGCAATCTGCGGATGGATTTGCTGACATTTGAGGTCAGCGATAATCGAGGCTACAATACAAGAGAAATTCGACAGATTCGCAAGCTCGTTAGCGATTATCAGGATTTGTTGCTCGAGGTTTGGCACAATCTTCATGAGAAAGGTGAAAGACCAGACCGGAGATGACAAAAGACAGCAACTTGTATATTGAACCGGTGCTTCATGATACCCGCAATGAGCCGCAAGCAGTCAGCTTCACCAATACACACGCCATGATCGAGTTAGCGGATGGAAGAATAATTGGTGTGCCGTTGCATTTCTTCCCATTGCTGGAAGCTGCGACTGACGATGAGCGCCAAAATTACCGCTTGGGCGCCTGTGATGTCTATTGGGAAGACATTGACGATGGCATTGACTTGAAGGCTATGCTGTCTGGTCTCTATCTTGAGACGAGTGAAGAAGTCAATGAGATTCTGAAGAACCAAGTCAGCGAGCGCAGAGCCAAAGCCACACTTTCATAACGAATCCTACTCACCGTAAATCTGACACGAGCATGGTCACAGTTCTTTACAAGCAGCGGCACGGTTTTGACGTTCGCATCTTCACACGAGAGCATGGTCCGGCACACGTGCATGTCTTCCGCGGCGAAAAGCATGTTAAGGTTAACTTGAAGCCTATGAGCTTCTCTCAAATTAAAGGATTCAACAGTCGAGAGTTGAAGCAAATCCGAAAAATGCTTAACGACCATATGGCCTTTATCGTTTCCGAATGGGAACGGCTTGACCCAGAAAAGCGATAATTCAGGAGAACGTTTCACAATGAAAGAGCCTGTTATCCACGAAAAGCGCAATGAGGCTCAGCGAGTCACATTTTCGGAAAACCACGCCATAATTGAACTAGCCGACGGTCGCATGCTCGGCGTACCGCTCGACTTCTTTCCCCTACTCAAAGCAGCAACTGACGACGAACGCCTAAACTATCAGCTTCATGGTCTTACCATTTACTGGGAAGACATTGACGACGGCATGGACCTGACTGCGCTGATATCCGGACTCTACATTGAGCCAAGCGAGGAATATCTGCAAAGCCTCAAGGAGGTAATTGCCGCGCGTTACGCCACCACTACTTAACCAGCCCGGCGCGCAGCATACTCGACAGCAAACATGGTTACAGTGTTGTACAGGCAGCGGCATGGATACGATGTAATAATCCACACCGAGGACCACGGACCAGCGCATGTGCATGTAATCAAGGGTGGCAATGAAGTTCTCATTGAGCTAGTCACGTGGAGGATCATCGAAAACCACCGCTTCAATGAAAGAGAACTTCGCCGAATCCGCAGATTGCTCCGCGATAACGAAGCGCTGCTAGTGGAAACATGGTCTCGTCTGCATGAATCCTAGAGGGACTGAGAGGGATAAAGAAACGGACTAGAAATCATGAGCGATTATCCCAATATACATGAAACACGCAACCGGCCCACAGGCGTCCGTTTCAGCGACGAGTACGTGTTCATTGACTTGGCGGATGGCCGCGCTATAGGCATGCCGCTATACTTTTTCCCTTGGCTGCGAGACGCGTCAGATGACGAACGAAACGACTGCCAGCTTTATCCCTTTAGTGTTTATTGGCGCAATTTGGATGAAGGGATTGACATAATCGCGATGGTCTCCGGCATGTATGTGAAGGAAATGCACCGCCCCGAAGCCGCCACTACTTAACCAGCCCGGCGCGCTTACCCACTGGTCACTTGACAGCAATTCATTTAACTTTGACACCGTCACACTCGCCAGACTATACTTAGGGTGTACGCAGCGTTGGTCACCATATTGCATAGACGCCAACACGGATATGATGTGCGAATTCATACTGACGACCATGAGCCTGCGCATGTCCATGTTCATCGCGAAAGAAAGCGTGTGCGCGTGTACTTGGACCCGATAGAATTCGAAGACAATCGCGGATTCAATAGTGGAGAGCTTCGACAAATCCGCAAACTGATTGGACAGCACGCCAACTTGCTGCGTAACAATTGGGATCGCCTTCATCGTTCCGGGAGTAGCGGCGAAATATTGCCATAGGGAGGCTTGTCAATGGAACGGAAACCATTCATTCATTCCACGCGTAACGACGCGCAGACATTGCGTTTCGCTGATGACTTTGTATGGATCAGCCTCGCGGACGGCAGGGTTATTGGTTTGCCACTGAACTGGTTTCCTTGGCTGCAATCGGCCACAGAGGCGCAACAGCAGAACTACGACCTGCTAGGAGACAGCATCTACTGGGAAGACTTGGACGAAGGAATCGACCTCGTCGCTATGCTCACAGCCCTATATACGAAGCCCAAGCCGATGCCCGTGTTCGCCACCGCATCGACTACTTAACCAGCCCGGCTCGCCGCATATCCGACAGAATCAGCCGCTCCCAGGGCGCATCTGTCACCAGCGGGAAATAATGCGCCCCCCGCCGCAAGCACTCATTGCGAATCTCATCGCGCCAAGCCGCCACCCGCTGCTGATAAATGCCCAGCATCGCCCCATCCAGCGTCACCTCTTGCTTCACTTCCGTTTCCACATCAATCAGGCTGAGGTCGCCTGTCACCGGCGGCATCACTTCCTCCGGCGCCAAAACGTGAATGAAAGCCACTTCGTGACCGCGGCTCAGCAAGGCGTTCAAGCCCTCAAGATAGCGGCCATCGTATGAGAACATATCGCTGATGATCAGCGTCAAGCCCGGGCGGCGCGCTCGCAGCGCGTAATCGCTGAGCGCCTCATCCAGGTCGGTGATGCCGGCCGCGGCGATTTCCCCCACGAAGCGCAGCGCGGCGATGCCCCGCGCCCGACCGCGCACCGGCCCAAAGGTGGCTGCGCCCGTGTCGTTCACCGCCGTCAAAACCAGCCGGTCATTGCTCGTCAGCGAGACGTAAGCCAAACCCGCGAGGATGCGCTTGGCGTATAACAGCTTGTGCTGCTCCGCCTCGCCCTCGGGCGGGAAGTCCATGCTGGCTGATGCATCGAGGATCAGATGCACCGCCAGGTCTTCCTCGTCTTCCAGCAGTTTGATATAAGGGCGCTCCAGCCGGGCGTAGATATTCCAGTCGAGCTGGCGCAGATCGTCGCCGGCGACATAATTGCGATAGTCTGCGAATTCGATGCTGGATCCGCGCTTGATCGAACGGCGATCGCCTTTGATCGCGCCCGCCCGCACCTTGCGCGCCACCAGCATCAGCGGCTCCAGCCGGCGGCGAATCGCTTCCGGCAGCAGCGCCGGCGCCGCGCTAGCGTCTTGCGCCACAACTAGACCCTTTCCTCGTCGTCATCGTCGTCATCGTCGTCATCGTCTTCTTCTGGCGAGTCGGCGTCGTCTTCCGTCTCACTATCGTCAATGTCACGTTCGCCGTCATCTTCACCGTTCTCATCGTCGGCCACTTCCTCGAATTCAAACTGAAGCACGGCCACATGCCGATCACGAAACATTTCCTCGCGCTGCGCGAAGTTCAGTTTGGCGAAGAGCTTGCGCGCGGCGACATTTTCCGGCTCATAACGCGCGATCACCATTTCGCTGTTCTCGAAGCCATGCACCATGTCGATCAGATAATCGGCGACGGCGTACCCCAATCCCTGCCGCTGATACGCCTGGTCGATGGTCAGCCGCTCGATGATCCACTGCGTCGGCTCCTGCGCGTGGATCAGCATAACATAACCCACGAGCGTCCCCTTCAGATCGACACGATAAAAGCTGACAGCCGGGTGGCGCGACTGCATCCAGGAGAGTAGCACATTCTTGGTGAATCGCCGCTGCCTCGGCTTGACCTGTATCACGCTCAGCGCCCAGAATTCGCGCAAGCCGGCTATTTCGGTCAGCTCGAAATCCGTTTTCAGTTTCGACATCCTATTGCCTCAAACTTGTTTCTCGGCGAGCGCTGCCAGCAGGACCGCTATCGGGTGCCGCGCTTCATAACCGGCGTCGTGAATCTGCGCGCGGCAGGATGTGCCCGGCGCGGCGATGATGGCATCGCTATTGTCGCGAATCGTCGGCAGCAAGCGATCCTCGGCAATCTTCATGCTCAATTCGTAATGCTCGTAGCCGAAACTGCCCGCCACGCCGCAGCAGCCGGTATTCATCTCCGCCACCTCCGCGCCCGGAATCATGCGCAGCAGCTTGAGCGTGTCGGAAGTACCCCAGAGCGCCTTCTGATGGCAATGCCCGTGCAGCAATATCCGCGGCGATGCCGCCGGCCCAGCGAGCGCGTCGGCGCCTCGCGCCAGCTTTTCGGCGAAGAAGGCTTCCGCGCTCAGACAGCGCTCCGCCAGCGAACGAGCGGCGGCTTGATCGCCAGGGTCAACCAGCGTAAGGTAATCGTCCACAAAGGCGCTGAGGCAGCTCGGCTCGAGGAAAATATACGGTAGATCCGGATTCGCGCGGCTCAAGCCCAGCACATTATCATGCGCCATCTCCTTGGCGCTGTCCAGCAGTCCCTTGCTAATGGCCGGTCTTCCGCAGCAGGCGGCCCCGGGCAGGCGCATCGCATTCAGGCGCAAACCCAGACGCTGCGCCAGCCGCATCGCCGCCCGCCCCACTTCCGGGTGATTCCACTCGGTGAAGGTGTCGACGATCATAACCGCATCGGGCGCGTCATGCGCAGGATAGCGCTCGGCGCTGAAGCGGCGCTCGGCGTATTTCGGCAAGGACCGCTCGGTCGGCAAGCCAAGCAGCCCGGCGCCCGCCTTGCCCAGTGAGCTGCCCATCATCAAATTGCTTAGCTTGGGCAGCGCGCCCGCCAACTGATTGACGCGATGGATATTGCCATATACGCGCGTGGCAAAGTCTACCCCATGGCGATCGTGCCAGGATGCCTGGAACTCCGATTTCAGCTTGGCCACATCAACCGATGACGGGCATTCGGCCACGCAGGCTTTGCAGCCAAGGCAGAGATCCAGCACCGACCTCAGCGCCGGATCGCCCATGTCCTCCGGCAATGCGCCACTTATCGCCGCGCGCAGGGCATTGGCGCGCCCCCGCGTCGAATGCGCTTCGTCCAGCGTCGCCTGGTAGGACGGGCACATCACGCCATCGCCCTCCTTGCGGCAGACGCCAGCGCCATTGCACATTTCGACCGCGCCAGCAAAACCATTGTCGGCGGTCCAGTCATAGCGTGTATTGACCTCGATCGCCTCATATTCCGGCGAATAACGCAGCAATTCCGCGCTGTCCATCGGCGGCGAATCGATAATTTTACCCGGATTCATCATATTGTCCGGGTCGAAAGCATGCTTGACCGTCCGGAATGCGTCCACCAATTCGGGTCCAAACAGGTACTCGCTGAACTCGCCGCGCACCAAGCCCTGCCCGTGCTCGCCGGTGATGGCGCCCTGGTATTTCTTCACCGTCTGCGCCACCGCATCGGCGATCGCGCGATACTGGCCGCGGCCCTTCAGCGTCTTCAAGTTGATCAGCGGCCGGATATGCAGGCAGCCGGCGCTGGCATGGGCGTAGATGGCGTAGGTCGTGTCGTTTTCGTAGATGATGCGCTCAACATCGCTGATGTAATCGGCCAGCTTCTCCACCGGCACCGCGCCGTCTTCGATGAAAGAAACCGGCTTGGCTTCGCTGCGTTCGCTCATCATCAAGCCCAGACCGGCTTTGCGCACCGTCCAGACATCGTCTTGCTGCGCCGGCGTCTCGGCAATTGTGACTGCGCCGTGAAAACCCAGCCGCGCAAGATGCGCCTTCAAGTCATTCATCTTCGCGCCAAGCTCGCGCTCCGAGCCGACAAACTCGACCACCAGAATCGCTTCCGGATCGCCATCAACGAAGGTCAGGCGATCGCGATATCCGGCGGCGGCGCGCGTCTTGTCCAGCAGAAATTTGTCCATCAACTCGATGGCGGCCGGCGCCAATTCAAGGATACGCGGCGTCGCCTCCAATGAAGCCCGAAGCGTATCGAAATGAACCAGCGCCAGCCGCTTATGCGCTATCTTCGGGCGATCGACCAGGCGCAGCTCGGCGCGCACCACCGTCGCCAGCGTTCCCTCCGAGCCGCAGAGCAGCCAATTCAAATTGACATCATCGGGGTCGATCTTGTCCAAAGCGTAGCCAGCTACAGTACGCCAGGTCCGTGGGTAACGCGCTTCGATAAGCGGCGCATGTTCCGCCGCCAGATCACTGACAATGCCGCGGATGCGATTCAAGTCCGCAGTCGATTCATCCAGCCAGACCAAGTCGCCGGCCGCCGTCACCACCTGCAAGCGCGCGACATGATCAGCCGTCATGCCGTAGCGGATGCTGTGAGCGCCGGTCGCGTTATTGCCGATGACGCCGCCGATGGCTGCGCGCTCGGCGCTGGCTGGGTCAGGACCGAACATCAGATCCAGCCCCGCCAACTGCGCGTTGAGATTGCCCAGAATCAAGCCTGGCTCGACATCGACCCTGCGCGCCTCGCCATTGACGCCCCGAACGCGGCGCATGTGACGGGTGAAATCCATGATCACCGCTTCGCCCACCGCTTGCCCAGCCAAGGCGCTGCCACCCCCGCGCGGCAGCACCGGCGCGCCATACTTGCGCGCCACCTCGTGCACGGCGACCACATCATCGGCATCGCGCGGGTAGGTCACCGCCAGCGGCATGACCTGATAATTGCTGGCGTCAGTGCTGTAAAGCACGCGCGTCATGCGGTCGGCCGCGGCCTGATCAGCGCCAATCGCGCCCTGCAGGTCATGCAGCATCTCGTCAATTTGCATGGACTAGCTTTCCGGTTGATGTGAAGATTACCGCGTAGATTGTAACGGCTATGGGGCGGAAATTACACAGGCAGCACTGCACCTCAATCGACGAGAACTGTAGGGGCGACCTATCAGGTCGCCCGAACGCACATTCCAAAAAAGGGCGACCCAATGGCTCGCCCCTACAGTTTGCGCATGCATGTGGTTGGAGTTCGTATCAGAACCGCGACAAATCCACCTTGAGCGCCCTTAACTGCGCGATGCAAGCGCGGATCGCCTCATCTGACGCCCGAATCATCGGCGGGCGCACGCCGCCCACCGACAAGCCGCGCTCAGCCAAAACGCCCTTGACCACCGTCAGCCAGCCGGCGCTGCCGATCACATCGCTGGCCGCTTTGAGTTGCTTCTGTCGCTTCCGCGCCGTCGCCAAATCGCCGGCGTGGAAAGCCTCGTGGATGCCAGCCACGATCTCGGGAAAATGATTGCTGTTGCCGGAAACGCTGCAATCCAGTCCCAGCGCCAGCCCAGCCAAAATTAAGTTGTCCGGTCCAATTGCCGTATTGAAGCGCCCGCCCTGCAAATGATTGACGGCGCACATCGTCATCAAGTCGCCGCTGCTGTCCTTCAGCCCGACGCAATTCTCGTAATCCCGCGCCAAGCGCGTCACCAGCGCCGCCGACAAATGATTGTTGGCGAATTTTGGCAAATTGTACAGCCATACAGGGAAGCGCGCCGCCGCCTCAAGGATCGCGCGGTAATGCGCTTCCAGCGCCGCTTCGCTATGCAGGAAATACCAGGGCGTGATCACCGAGGCCGCATCGGCGCCGACGGAACAGGCGTGGCTGGTCAGCTCAATGGTCTCGGCTGTGGTCATGGCGCCCGTATGCACGATGACCGGCACGCGTCCAGCGACCGCTTCGACTGTGGCCGCAGCGACCGCCTTGCGCTCGTCGGTGGAGAAGAGCGGACCTTCGCCCGTGCTGCCGAGCGGGTAGATGCCGACGACGCCTCGGTCGATGAGGAAGTCGACGAGGGGGCGGATCATGTCCGGGTTGATGTCGCCATTGGGCTTGAGCGGCGTCACGGTCGGGCAGATGACGCCGCGGGTGATGGGTTGGTAGGTCATAGGGAGCGTCAGTTTTGCGCGGGCTCGCCGCTCTCTGGATCCACGGCCGGTTCAGGGACCGGCGGCTCAACACCGCGGCGCGGCGGATAAATGCCCATGCGTCCCTCTATGTTGGCGAGCCGCTCACGTATGTCAATAAGGTGCATCGTGATGTCGTAGGCGCGCGAGTCATTTTTTCGGTCAAGCTGGTCGATTCTGGCGTCCTGATTGTCAAATCTCGCGTCAATCGCGTCAAACCTTCTGTCATGCGCCTCCAACTTCGCGTCCTGCGCCTCCAACTTCGCGTCCTGCGCATCAAATCTGGCTTCAAACTTCGTGTCCTGCGCCTCCAACTTCGCGTCCTGCGCATCAAATCTGGCTTCAAACTTCGCGTCCTGCGCATCAAATCTGGCTTCAAACTTCGCGTCCTGCGCATTGAATCTGGCTTCAAACTTCGCGTCCTGCGCTTCAAATTTGGCATCAATGTAGCGGTAGATTTCTTCGCCTTGGTCGTCTAATGCGTCTCGCCATTCCTGGCGCAACTCCCTCCGCGTTTCATTACTCGACTGGATTATCCAGTAGCGCACCAGGAGCGGTATCACGACCAGCAAAACGACTTCCAAAATACCTGAACTGGAGAGTTCTCTGAGCAGAACTAGAATATCCATCAGACGTTTTCCTGTGGAGAACCACGGCTCATACCGCGATTATACCACTCCGCAGCGCTGTGTCGCTAGAATTGCGCGTTAAGGCAATCAAGGGATGACGATTATGTGGATCATCGCTTGCACCGGCATGGTCGCCGGGAATGTCGCGCAGGTGTTGAATGCCAACTATATACTTTACTTCGCATAACCTGATTGTTTAGAGTCCATCATCCAAGCGATTTATCAGTATGTCCAAGTTCAGTCTTCAATATTGCATCTATCAGTTCAATAGCTTTTCCTATATCAACTGCGATGGCAAAGCCTTCATCGTAATACATAGAAGTTTGTATACCGCAGACAGACAGTCTGTTCCTGTCGCTTCCTGAGGGCGATCTAAATATTATTGGGCTACCACTAAAGCCCTTGTTCGTATGAGCATCTATCAATAAACGACCATTCTTAAATGATACGTCGGACAGAAACCCAACCTTTACCAGTGGCAAAGGCCTCCCGTTGTTCATATGTTCGCTTCGTTCAATCTGAAATCCTAAAGGATACCCTACTATCATGACTTGTTGTCCCGAAACAATACCGCCAGCTGAAATCCCAATCTCAAAATCAGGCACTTGTAACACTGGATATTCTTCATCAGTAGGAAGCTTCAGTACCGCTAAATCGTAATTCTCACTGAGATTGATGGTACTCGGTCGTATAGGTAGCCAGATGTTTCCCTGCCGGTAACGTGTTTTATCTGGTGCAGATTCTATTATATGTTTCGCAGTAACCAGAAACCTGTTGCCATCTTTGAATATCACAACGCCTGTTCCAACAGACCCATCACATTCTATCTTCAGCACTCGTCTTAGAATGTTTGTTGTTGGTATTAATATGTTTGAGGTCATTTGTATTCTGTCTCCACGCTATTGATTCAATCAATCTGAGTTTCTAATGCATTAAACCGTGCTTTGCATGTAGCCTGGGATGTTTCGATAGCAAGTAATCGTTCACCGCACTTGTCCAGTTTTGCAACGATCTCTCTCTGTGCATTTTCTTAACTCATTATGTTCACAACAAGTCCTTGCTCATATAGCCCAGTTTCTTATTCTCCCTGCGCAACCCGCTAAGCGTATAGATGTTACTTTTCAGCCGATTGCAAGGACCGCATAGCAGCACCCGATTCGAAATATGATTCAGACCGCCGTCCGAGCGCGGGACGTTGTGATCCAACTGCAAGTAACGCGGGTCGTCAAAATCCCGATAGCAGCCCTGACACCGCGCCCCGTGCTGCTCCAGCAAATGCGCGTACATCTCGGCGCGGCTCATTTTCGGTCCCGGCGGCTCGTGCCGCTGCTTTACGCGCAGGAAAGGCGCGGCCGGCTGGGCGTCGTCCGTTCTTGTCGGTAGCTCGGTGTCGTAATGCACTTCGCCAAACAAGCCGACTTCGTTCTTGAGGCGGTCGACGACCACCTCGTGCGCCTTGTCCCAAATGTCGATGCCCACCCACTGACGCCCCAGCCGCTCGGCCGCGACTGGCGTGGTGGCGCAACCGCAAAATGGGTCGAGCACCATATCGTCATTGTTACTCGACGCCTTGATGATGCGCTCGTACAGAGTTAGCGGTTTCTGCGTGGGGAATCCAGTTGCTTCTGGCTGATTGCCTCTCAAAGCAGGTATATCCCAGACATCGCGCATTGTTACCATTGTAAAATAACCCTGCTTATCCTGATGAATCTCAATGTTTGAGAATCCGTATTTGTGTGAGAGGTAAGACTTCTCTTTTTGCGGGTTAAACACATATTTGGAGGACTTGCTATAGAAAAGCAGCGTATCGTGTTTTCTCCCAAACCAGCGCTTGCTGACACCGCCCGTTTTGTAGAGCCACACGATTTCGTTCCTGAAATTCCTCCAGCCAAATATTGCATCCATCACAGCCTTGACATAATGGCTAGCGGTGGAGTCAAAGTGTAGATAAATGCTGCCCGTAGGTTTCAATACGCGGTGCATTTCGAGAAGACGAACCGCCATAAAGCACATGAACGCGCCCATGCCGTCGCTATGGGCGAACCTGGCGCTCTCAATCGCTTCCATAAGACGGGGATAGTCGTCGGTGATCTGATCAACCCAGTCCTGGTGAATATCTCGCTCCCATGACCAACGGTCTTGGAATTTGGCGCCGGCCGCGAGGCTGTCCGGAGTCGCGTGAAAATCGCGGTTCTTATTGAAGGGCGGGTCGGTGGCGATGAGAGCGACGGTCTCGCTATTCATGCCGCGCAGGAATTTGAGATTGTCGCCGTGATATAAAGTGCGGTTTTTGAAGTTCGGCTCTGCCATCAGTTACGTAATCTCTCACTCAAAGCGACCAACAACCCTTCGTCAATATATCGCCATTACTACCTGTATGGTCCAGCAGTGAGATGGTTCGGCTCAGCATGAAAGTTTTCCGGGTTTTCCCGCCAGCGATCGCAGATAAACTCGTAGGGACTTCGCCCCTGCAATGTCTTGAGCCGTTTGGCAAAGTTGTAGGCTTGGAT
>JAJECX010000021.1 GCA_022821805.1 Anaerolineae bacterium | reverse complement strand
TCCGCTACTGAAGGTCTAATTTGGCACAATTGATGCAAAAGACCAAGCCAACAACAAAAAAGTTTCGATTTGCATGCCGAACGACAGGATTTTGGGCGATTTTCGCTCAAATTGGTACGAAGATGATCCCAATTGAGTTTGTAATACATTGTATCTGCGTTTCATTTAAGTTGGAATCATAGTAGCGGACAAGCCTTATAGACTGGCGCACCGCCCACTCCTTGCAGTCGTTTTGCAACGCTAAGGCGACCTATTTCCAGGTCATCCGCCATGTCGTCTATGTCATCAAAAATTCTTCGATACTTGCGCGAAAGGCGCTTGACTTGCGTTCTAAACTCACGTGTCCACAGAATTGACTTCGTCATTCTCATCTAACTCACGACGTAATTCTGCCAGCCCTTCTCTAACCAGCTGCACATCTCCATCCTTCATCTGTTTGATGCTTCTGCGAAGAGTGGTTATGCATTCCTGATCGGACTTCTTGATATTGTCATGCAAGCGAAAATTTGCCATGCGCATTGCCTTGAATCTAGTTATATCCGGAAGAGCTCGCGCGCGTTGCCGCCGAGGATCTTCTCCATATCGGCGTCGGAGCATTTGAGCTCTCTCACGTACTGCATGATGGCGTCAATGCTGACCCAGGGGTGGTCGCTGCCGAAGAGCAGGCGATCGGCGCCGGCGAAGTCGAGGGCGAAATTGACCGCCAGTTGGTCCGGCGAGACCAGATCGAGGTAGACGCGGCGATAGGTGTCGCGCGGAGACTGCTTGATGTGGTCGCGGCCGCGGCCTTTGACCTCGGTCTGTTCAACCACGCGCCCCATCAGATAAGGCAAGACGCCGCCACAATGAGGATGTACCATCTTCAGCCGCGGATGGCGCTCCATGACGCCGCCGAGGATCAGCCGCAGCATGGCGAAAGAGGTATCGACCATGAAGCCGGCCATCGGGATCATGCTGTGGTCGCTGATGGTCGCGCCCCAAATCGGCGCCGTCGGATGCAGCGCGAGGGGAAGACCTAGCTCGGCGGCGCGGGCGTAAAATGGCTCGAAGCGAGCATCGTCGAGTTGTACGCCGTTCACATGCGAGGGCAGGAAGACGGCGCGCAAGTCAAGCTGGGAGACGGCGCGATCCAATTCGCTGATGGCTGTCGGCACATCGTTGAGCGGCAGCGAAGCGATGCCGATGAAACGGTCCGGATAGCGCTGGCAGAGCTCGGCGATTGCCTCGTTGCAGATGCGCGCGCCCTGCGTGGCAAGTTCGGGCTCCAGCATATCGGGCGTCGGGATATTGACGCTGAGCACGGACATATCGACGCCCGAAGCGTCCATGTCCGCCAGCTTGCGCTCGGGGCTGTAGTCATCGAGATTCAGGCGGAAGCGCTGTACGCCGCCGTAGTCGATAAGGTAGACGCCATCGCCGCCGGTCGTACGCAGGGCATTAAGATTGCGCGTCAGCAGCTCGGCGTAGGCGCCGGGGAAGATGTGGCTTTGGCAATCGACCGTAAAGTTCATCGTTTCTCCTCAAGTCGATAGCTTATCTTAAGCTGTTTAGCCTGCGGCTTACCCCCACCCTAAATCCCTCCCCCATAAAGAGGGAGGGACTATTATCACATCGCAAGCGCACTTCTTTGCTCCCCTTCCCTCATTTTGGGGGAAGGGGCCGGGGGATGGGGGTTGTCATCCTTCCGAATGCCGCTTGATAGCGCGGATTGCCCGCCACCTGAACGAATGCGCCGCGCGATAGCGATTCGATGGCGGCGTCGATGGTCGCCAGCACCTTGAGATTGCGGCCCCCGCTGAAGTGCTGCTCGCCGCCGCCCTTGAGCCAATCATGCCAGCGATCAAAAAAGAGCGCCCAGGGCTGGGTCGGCGGGCGGCCCTTGTCCAGATCGATTGGCGCAAAATCAGCGCCGCGCTCGGCGAATTCGTAAGTCATCTTGTCGTTGGACATGTGGATGCCGCGGCAGCGCAATGCGCCAAGCCTGCCTTCCAGGCGCAATTCGTAGCAGCTCGCTTGGGTCGAATAACCGGCGTGGTAGAGCATGCGCGCGCCGCCCTGAAAACGCAGCAGCCCGTTGATCATGCAATCGCTGTCGTAGACGGTCCAAGACGGGCGGAAGCCGTCACAGATGACCGCTTGCGGAATCAGTTCGGGCAGGATCGAAAAGAGCGAATCGAGATGATGGGAGGACATATCCCAAAGCACAGGCTGTGCGAAATGCTCCAGGTTGCGCGGCTGATGGCGCGGTTTGGCGCTGAGGAAGTAGATTTGCTCAATCTCGCCCAGCGCGCCCGTCGCCACAAATTCGGCGACCGACAGATAATGGCGGCGGTAACGCATCTGTTGGGCGACGCCGAGTTTGATGCCCTTTTCGGCCGCCAGCCGCGCCAGGGCGACCGCATCGCCGAAGTCATTGCTCATGGGCTTGGCGACGAGCGGCGCCAAGCCAGCGCGCAAGACCTCCTGCGCGCCTTGGGCGTGCAGCTCGGAGGGCGTGTTGATCATGACGACATCGGCTGAAACCTGCGCAAGCGCCGCAGCGAGATCGCTGTAGAGCGCTGATTGCGGCAAGTCGTTTTCGGCGGCAGTTCGCGCAAGCGCTTCTTCGCTGACATCGACGGCGGCAACCAGTTCATGCCAGGGTTTGTCGCGCAGCGTTTTCAGCATGCCGTGGCTGACGCCGCCGACGCCGAGCGCGATCATGCGGATTTTATCGGGCACGGTCGCCTCCTATTCGGCGCCCAGCAGGGCGAGAAGCTGCGCGTGGTTAAGTCGGGCCGCATGGCGGCGGTCCCTCTGATGGGGCTCGAGGCAGTAATAGCCGGCGTAGCCATCGGCTTTGAGGGCGGCCACCTGCCCGGCCAGGTCGGCGACGCCATCGTTGATCGCTTCCCAGCCATTTTCCGCCGTCCAGTTTTTGAAGTGGACATGAGCGAGCCGCTGGCGCACCTGGGCGTAGCCATCGGGATAAGCGACTTCGCCGGAGGCGGCCGCATTGGCGGGGTCCCAGACTACCTTGACGCCGAGCGTCCGCGCGATGGTCGCCAGGTTGGCGCCGGTATCGCTGTAGATGCTGGAGGCGTTCTCCAGCACGACTTCAATGCCTTCGCGCTTGCAAAGTTCAACCGCAGGTCCGAGGTGGTCGTAGATGGCGGCTGGGATCGGCTCGTCGCGCCGCCCGCGCCGGAAGGTGAAGAGCGTCATTCGCTTGATGCCCAGGCGCTGCATCAAGCGGAACGCGGCTGGCAGGCGAGCGTCGAAAGTCTCGTTGATATCGGCATCGTCCATTGGTCCTTTGAAGAAGCCGGGGCTGACGCCGATGAGCTCGATATCATTGGCGGCGACCGTAGCGGCGACTTCTTGCACAGCTTGCTCGCTCACATTCGGGAAGCGCCCGCCTTCAAGCTTGCGAAGCTCATAGGCGCGAATGCCGAGCGCCGCGCCAAACTCGACGGCAGCGGCGAAGGAGTCGTCAATTTCGTCGCTGATGATCGCCAGTCGGTCAGTCCAATCAGTCATCAATTCCCTCCAGGGGTCGTTGGTTCAAAGCCGCCAAAATGGTCGGCACATAGCGCATTTGCTGCGACATCGCCTTGCCCAAGCCCATGTGCGACAGGCGCGCCGGATACATGCCTATGGCGCCTAGTCCGCGCTTCAGGTGGCGGCCGATTTCGCGGTCGCCGGAAAGTTCCCAGGCGGCGGCCAAGCCCTCCATCACCCACTGCGTGCAAGAATAGTTGCCGCCCAGCGAGCGGTTCGGGCAAGAAGTATAGCGGAAGTAGCCGCTGGCGTCATCGAAGGTTTCGCGGATCAGCCAGCGCGCGCCGCTGATGATGGCCTCGGCGACAGCAGCGTCGTTGGTCAAGCGGTGAAAGCGCATCAAGCCGGAGATCAAAATGCAGACCATGAAACCGGCTTCGCCTTGGCAGCGGGGGAAGCCGCAGCCGCAGTGGGGCTCGCCCAGCACACGCTCCCAGCCGCCGCCGGGCGCCTGCCGTTCGAGAACGCGCTCGACGATGATGCGGGCGGCGTTCAGGCAATCGGGGTCGTCCAGCGCCGCCGCCAGCATGGTCAGGTGGATCAAATGCCAGCCAGAGTCGCGGGCGCTCTTGTATTCGTAATGATCGAGCCGCTGATTCTGTATGAGCCATTCTTTGGTCTTGCAGATCGAGTCGTAGACGAATTCGTCGCCAGTCATAAGATAGTGCATCAACGGTCCCTCGACCCACATGTGAGCCGGCCCGGCGCTGGTGCCGCGCATCTTGCTGCGGAAGAAGGGCGGCAGGTATCCGCCTAGGTGACCCGCGATGTGCATCGCTTGTCCGCCGATCTGTGAGGCGTCGCCCGAGAAGTTGATGGTGTCGACATCAGCCAGGTGACGCGCCGAATCAGCCGCCCAGCGCGCCCAAGCCGGATCGCCGCCGCGCAGAAATTCGGTGTAGCCGACATAAGCCGGGTCGTATTCGTTGTTGCCCCAGGACCAGCCGCTTTCGCCGTACCAATCGCCGAAGTTCACCTGTCCGAAGGCGCGGTAATGCTCCTGATCGTCATAAAAGGAGCGAATCGCCAGGTCGGCGAGCTCCTCGTAATTTGGCAGAAGGGAATCGCGGCGCGCGCCAATAGGATTGAGGGCGCCGCTGCTGTTTAGGTAATCGATATCGGGGCGGACGAGCGGGGGATTCTCCAGCCAGTCGAAGACGGCGGGATCGTCCGCGCCGAAATCGAGCAGGATTTCGCTGCTAAGCGCCATGCCCGCTTTGAGCTTGTAACCGTCTTCGTCAAGCCAGAAGTAAAGGCGATGCAATGCGTCTTCGTCGCCGGGCAGTTTGATGCCGCGGCGATCGGGGAAAAGCTGTAAATTAATGCCGCCCCCCACTGAAAGCGCCTTGGGATAGGTCTGCCAGAAGTCGCGTACGCCGATGCCCAGCGACCCGGCCTCGCCTTCGACGCGGATGTGACCCTTTGCGCGTCCTTCATGTTCGTCGCCGTTTATCGTATACGCCAGGTCGTGGTCGTGGCGCAGCTCCCAGGTCTTGCCGCTCACTCGCCATTCTTCGCCACCATACCGCACGGCTTTGACGCCGGCGAAAGGGATACGCAGCGAGAACGAGCGCAGTTTCAGGAGCGTACTTTCTTCGCCGCTATCGCCGAAGATGTTCTCGCGCATGTCAGCTGAGCAATCCGCAGGCAGGTCGCCGCCTTGGGCGGGCGCCAGCGCCGGGCTGATGACTTCGAGGCGGTGGTGGAGCTTGACGAAGGTTTGGTCGGGGTAGAATTGCAGGCGCATCGCGCTGCGCAGGTGGGCGACGCCGTCCGTGTCTTCGTGGTCGACGGTGAAGCGGAGGCTATTGTCATCACGTTCAAGATGGCGGAGTCCGCGGGCGCAGAGCGTTGTTCCGTCCGCCAGCATTGATTCAAAACTCAGATCGGCCGGCGCCAGTGCGCCCGAGATGTCGCCGGGCTGTGGGTCGCCTGCAATCTCGTCGCTCGAAACGCTGCCATTGATATGCGCTGCGGCGAAAACGCTGGCTTTCGCGGCGATGGCGGGCGGCGCGGACGTTTCAAAAAGCGCCCAACGCACCGATCCATCGTCCCAGCGGCTTAGCGCTTTCGACCGCGCGCTCAGATCTTCTCCCGCGCAGGCCAGGCGGCAAGATGTGATATGTGACGCCGCCCCGCGCGCGAAGGGTATGCCGAAGGTTAGCGGCAAGCCCGTGAGGTCAGTCTTCTGGCGGTTGACCAATTCAAGCGGCACAACAACTTCATCAGTATCTTTGGCGGCCTGGCTATGGGTCGAAAGCGACGCTGCTTCCACTGCGTCATTGCCGAAGGCATCCTTGGCGATGATGTCGACTTTGAAGGATTTTTCTCTCGGCAAGCCGGCGAATACCAAACGGTGCCGGCGCGCCAAATCGCCCGATTGCACGGCGCGAAAGGCGCCATCTACTTCGGACAGGGAAACGGATACGCTGGCGACGCGCGATGTGGTGAAATGGAGGGTCGCGCCGCTAATTGCATCGCCGTCGTCGATGACGCGACTAGCCAAATGCTGAATCTCCGGCGCGAAGCTGCTCGGTTCGGGACGCTCATGCAGCAGCACGAAAGCCTCGATGCGGTATGTGCCTTTCCCCGGCGCGGTCAAGCGGAAGATCTCCATCTCGCCCATGAATTCCACCGGCTGGTCGACCACGATCAGGTGCAGGCGATTGTCATGCCGCCCCGGCTCGACGCGGCCGATGATATTGCTGGCCAGCTGCAGGTCCATCGGGCAGGTTTCGCCGGCTTGGCAATAGATCAAGATGCCGATATAGCGCGCGCCGGTGTGGTCGGCTTGCCCTTGCACCGTCTGCCAGAAGCGCTGGCGCAGGCTCGACGAGATGCCGGAGGTGGCGACTTCGCCGGCGCGATAGATGCTGGGATTTTGGTAGCCGGTCAAGCCGAGATCGGGCGACCAACTGTCGAGCCGCTCGCTGTCGACGGCGCGCCAGCTGAAATTGCGCTCATCGGCGAATAGGGAGGCGATGCGCTCCGGCTCAATGATGTCGATATGAGGCAAGATGTTCATACGTCAGCCTGTCGAATCTTCCGTGTTCTGTTTCTTGCGGGCGACCTGATCGGTCGCGCCTGCATTCATTTCAATGTGATTGCGCCAGTATGGCAGCATAAATGGTTTGCGGCGTCCCTTGAAATGAAGGACGCGGGCGTTGGGATAATGCCCGTCCATGTCTTCGGCGATTTTAGTGGAAAAGTTGTAAGCCGCGCAGGGGATGAAGCGGATGTCGCAGTCGCCGAAGCGCTGGGTGAAGCAGTCATCGCGGGCGAAATCGACCGCGGCGAAGAGTTCGCGCAGGGCGTCCTGATCGCCGCCCCAGACGCTGTAATCGTGATGCGCTTCCCGATAGCGCCGCAGCCAGCGCGCGTGAAAGTCGGCGGCTTTGGCTAGATGTCGTCCGTGGGCGAAGTTGATGCCGGCGTTGATGGGCCATTTCGCGTCGCCATCGCGGTAGGTGAAACAGACGGCGAAGTCATCGGCGAATATATGCGCGAGATCGCCATTGATCAGGATATCGCTATCGAGAAAGATTGTATGCCCGTCGGCGCGGCGCAGGTAGTTGAGCCAGGCGATTGAGCGCGACATCATCGGATTCTTTGGGTCCAGCTTATAGCGGATGATTTCGGCAGCGGGATGCGGCGGGAAGCGCGTGCGCCCGTCGCTGAGAACGACCAGGCGGCAATCGGGATGAAAGCGCTTCGCCGAGGCGAACATCGTCTGGATGTAGCGATGCGGCTCGGTGACGGTGATGGTCGAGGTGGTCTCGTGGATGGTCGCCATCGTTTGGTCGGTGACATCAATATAGAAGGTGACGAATGTGATAGGCGCGGACGAATTAGACATCAAGGATTCAATTCACCACCGAGTACACCGAGAAATGCGAGGACACCGAGAGATTGTTTCATATTACTGGCTTGAACTCAATTCAAGATTCGCAGGCGAATTAGCATGTTTCAACTCCCCGCGGAACTCGCGCAATCGAGGTCCCCAAGGACTGCAATGTCGGATTGCTTAAGATACACCTTTGTGAACGCGCCGCTTACCCCTCTTGGCGAGCTGCGTTATCTCGGTGTCCTCAGTGGTAAAGAATTCGCTTATCAAAACAGGCTGCATAATTCCGCCATCAAGTCGGCTTTGAGCTCGAAGCCGATGCCAGGAACCTGCGGCGGTTGGATGCGGCCGTCGATGATCGGGATGTCATCGCCGAAGCCGCCGAAGGGCTGGAATACATGCGGGTAGGATTCGTTGCCGCCCAGTTGCAAGCCAGCGGCGATATGCAGCGCGAACTGATGCCCGCCGTGGGGGACGCAGCGGCGGGGCGACCAGCCGCTTTCCGCCAGCATATCAAGCGTGCGCAGATACTCGACCAATCCATAGCTGAGCGCCGGATCGAACTGCAGGAAATCTTTGTCCGGTCGCAGGCCGCCGTAGCGGATGAGGTTGGTCGCGTCGATGGTCGAGAAGAGATTCTCGCCGGTGGCCAGCGGCACTTCGGTCGCGGTCGCCAGCGCGGCGTTCAGGCGGTAATCGAGGGGATCGCCCGCTTCCTCGTACCAAAAGAGGTCATATTGCGCAAGCGCGGCGGCGTACGTCAGCGCCGTCTTAAGGTCGAAGCGGCCGTTGGCGTCAACCGCCAGCCCCTGCCCGTCCCCGACCACCTCGAGCGCCGCTTCAATACGCCGCCGATCGTCATCGAGCGATTCGCCGCCAATCTTGATCTTGACCTTGATGTAGCCCAGGTCGCGATAAGTCTTGATCTCGTCTTGCAGGGCGCGCGTGTCTTTGCCCGGGTAGTAGTAACCGCCGGCGGCGTAGACGAAGACATCATCATCGTATTCGCCGCTGCGATAGCGCTGCCCCAGAAGCTGGTAAAGCGGCAAACCTTCAATTTTGGCGACCAGGTCCCAAAGCGCCATATCGAGCGCGCCGACCGCCACCGAGCGTTCGCCATGCCCGCCGGGCTTTTCATTCGCCATCATGAAGTCCCAGGCCCGCGCCGGATCGAGATTGTCGCCGGCTGCATTGAGCAGCGCGTCCGGCTCTGCTTTGAGCAGGCGCGGGATGAAGCGGTCGCGCAGGATGCCGCTCTGCGAGTAGCGTCCGTTGGAGTTAAAGCCGTAACCGATGAGCGGCGCCCCATCGCGGAGTACATCGCTTTGCACGCCGACGATGGAGGCGGTCATCTGCGAGAAATCGATGAAGGCGTTGCGTATGGAAGATTTGATGGGCACGACCAGGTCGCGGATGGCGGTGATTCTCATAACCTTGCGCTGAGCTCCAATATCAGTTGCGTCGCAGATTTCTTTACCATCAAGCGCGCCGAGAAAATTGAGGACACAGAGAAAACGACAATTCAAATCGCTTTCTTAAGTAAGTGCAAGCAAGTCATGCAAATTACGTTTGTTAATCCATGTCATTTGTGGGCGAGCCAAGGCTCGCCCCTACACGCATTCGATGATTCGAGATGTCTGCATCGAACACCTTGAGAGCCTCGCTCGCCCCTACACGCATTCGATGATTCTGATGATTTGATTTCGCGGGGCAATTTTCAATTACTTACTTTCAATTAATTTGACTCGCCAGGCTTCGCGGCGATTGTGGATCGGCAGGTCGTCGCCGAGCAAGCCGCTATGCCCAGGCCTTTCGTATTGCGCGAAGAAGGCTTCAAGCTGCGCCGTCATTTCTTCGCGCAACTCGCGATAAGCCGCATCCGCGTACAAGTTGACCGTCTCGCGCGGATCGTCACGCAAATCAATGAGCAGATTTTCGCCGCCGTCATAGCGCATGATGAGCTTGTGCCGTTCGTCGCGGATCGCCCGGACCGCGCCATATTCGCCGATGTAGCGATTGGTCCAGTCCAGCGGTTCACCAATGAGACATGGCTTGAAGCTCTTGGCCGGCGAGCCTGAGCGGTTCTTCGGCTCGGCTTGGGCAAAGTCCATAATTGTCGCATGCAGATCACAATGCGTGACGAATTCGCTGCGCGATTGCCCGCCGTCGATTGCGCCTGGCTGATTGAGAATCAGCGGCACGCGTATCGATTCCTCCAGCATGTTCAGCGGCTCGCTGCCGTTGCCCTTGCCCCAGATGCCGTGATGTCCCATATTCAGCCCGTGGTCGGAAGTGTAAACGATGAGCGTGCGTTCGCGTACGTTCTGCGACGCCAGCTCGTCAAGCACCTGCCCCACCCCTTCGTCAATCATCGTCACCGAAGCGTAGTATTGCGCCAGCGCTTCCTGAGCATCTTGCGGCGCGGGCGGATGCGTCCCCGGTTGACCGAATGGATAGGGTATGTCATTGGGAATATCGCGGAACGAGGCTTTGCGATACTGCGAGACAAGCGGCTCGGGACGGTTGATCCAGGGATTGTGCGTCGCCGTGTAGCCGACGAACAGGAAGAAGGGGCGTTCATGGTCGCGCGCGCGCAGGAAATCGACCGCGGCGTCGGTGAAGATTTTTGTGTCGTAGCCGCGCCTTTCGACCACCCTGCCATGATCGCTGTATTTGTTGGCGAGGCTGAAATATTTCGGCGTCTTGCGCCAGCCGCTGTACCAGTAATCGAAGCCCGACTTCGGCGTCTCGCCCGCGCCGCAATGCCATTTGCCACAGAGCGCGGTTGTATAGCCGGCCTCGCGCAACTGATCGGCGAGGGTGGGAATGCCCGCCAGCCAATTAGTCTCCTGCACTGCCCGGTCGTCTTCGGCGAGATGATCGTGGACGCCATGCTGCGAGGGGTAAAGCCCGGTCCAGAAGGAGGCGCGCGCTGGCGAGCAGACCGGACAGGGCGTGAAAGCATTCCTCATCAAGACGCCGGTCTCGGCGAGGCCGGTCAGATTGGGCGCGCTGATTTCGCTATTGCCATAGCTGGGCAGCGCCCACTGCGCGTGATCATCGCTGAAGAAGACGACGATATTGGGCGGCATCAGCTGTTTAGGGCTGCGCGGTCAGCGCGACAGGCGCAAATGGCTGCTCGCGCGCGATGTAGCGGTCCAATGCCGTAGAGTCGATCTCGAAGAATTTACGCGCGGCGCTGGCGCGGCTACAGGGTTGAATCGCAAGCCCGCGCCCCGCCAGAATATGCTTGGCGGAAGCGGGGAAACCATGCGCGACCATGACATCGTTGAAGGCGACGAGCTTGTCATGCGCCAGTTTCCGCAGATCGGCCGGCAGCGACAACTCGCAGACCTGCGCGCAAAGCTCGGGCGCCACGATTGGCATCCAGCCGCAGAAGCCGGCGCTGCCTGCTTCCATCGTCGGCGGCAGCGCCTGCAGGTTGGCTTGGAAGATCTTCAGATTTGTGCCGGCGGCGGCTTTTACTTTAGCGCTGAAGGCGGCAGGATCGCGGCTGGTTTCTTTCATGAAATAGTAGCGGCCGCTGGCGGCAACCGCGCCGACTTCTTCAGCGTTCAGCAGGCGATGTTCCGGCTCGGGAATCTCGTAAATGCCCAGCCGAAGCTCCGGCGCGACCATCCGCGTCAATTCGAGCAGCTGCTCGCCCAGGTCGCGCGGCGATGGCAGCAGCGCAAGCGCCACCACGACCACATCAACGCCCAGGTCAAAGACGCGCTCCAGGCTGCGCGCCTGATCGGGCAAGGTTGCGCCAAAGTTCGCGACCGTCGCGATCGTCAGGTTGCGGCGGGGATGGTTCGCCACAAATTCGGCGATCGCAAAACGCTCCACGTCATTGAGCAGCAGCATCTCGCTCGCCTGTCCCAGCGCCAATACGCCGGGGATGCCGAGTTCATCGTAGAAGTCCAGCAGCGCGCCGACCGCTGGCAAGTCCAGCTTGTTATGCTCGTCGAATCCGGTCAGCAGAATGGGCCAGGCGCCGTCAGGCGCGGCGAAGTCGCTCATGCTTGTTCTCCCGTTGGACATGTCCGCGATTGATTTCCGCGGGAGAGTATAACCGATTTTCTCTCAAGCGACTTGCTGAAAGGGCGCGCCGGAGTGGTGATTTCAGCGGACTTTGCACCGCCTTACATGAGCCTTGTAGGGGCGACATATTATGTCGCCCGACAACTTGACGCGGAAAAAACGGGCGAGCTCGCCCCTATAAGGCTTGTCCGCTACTGAAGGTCTAATTTGGCACAATTGATGCAAAAGACCAAGCCAACAACAAAAAAGTTTCGATTTGCATGCCGAACGACAGGATTTTGGGCGATTTTCGCTCAAATTGGTACGAAGATGATC
>JAJECX010000033.1 GCA_022821805.1 Anaerolineae bacterium | reverse complement strand
AACGGCCATCCGCGAAACTGTTGTCGTCCTGTCCGAGCGATCGACGGCGCGAGCTGAGGCGACGGCAGACTTGACTGCTGTCGTCGCGACAAAAACGCCACATGCAATGGAGACAGCGGCGATGGATGTTCCGAAGCCTTCACCGACGGATTCACTGCCGACAGCGACGCTTGAAGAAGCGGCAACACGCATTGCGCCAGCCAATCTGACCTTGACGGCCATCCGTGAAACTGTTGTCGCACCGGCCGAGCGATCGACGGCGCGAACGGAGGCAACGTTAGAATCCAAACCCGTCGATGCGATTGAAACGCCACTTGCAAGCGAGACAGCGACGGCAGACGCGACGGAGACACTCGAGCCTTCACCAGCGGATTCACTGCCGACAGCGACGCTTGAAGAAGCGGCAAAAACCATTGCGCCAGCCAATCTGACCTTAACGGCCATCCGCGAAACGGCGGTAGTCCTGGGTGAGCGATCGGCAGCGCGAGCAGAGGCGACGCAAGAATTGACAGCTGTCGAAGTCACGGATTCGCCTCTTCCAACAGTAGCTGTGCCGACCGTATCGACTGAAATCGCGACCCCCATATCGACGGATTGGGCTATTGCTGACACCGCTAGACCTGTCCCGCAAATCCCGGCTGCCATGACCGCGAGCGCTACGCTTAGGCCATCAGACACTGCTAGCCCTACGGCGGCACGCGCGCCAACAGTTACTCCGCTACCATTCCATTTCGCCCAACTCATTCCGACGCCAACTGATGTCGAATCTGTCGCCAGCCGGGAGCTGCCCGAATGCGAAGTTCAACAAGGTTGGCAAATTTACGAAGTGAAGACTGGCGACACGTTGCTGTCGCTGGCGCTGGCGACGGGCAGCAGCTTGATCGAATTGCGAGATGGCAATTGTTTTGAACCGATTCGCGGCATATTTGCCGGGCAACGTCTTTTGGTTCCGCGGCTGCCGGCTGACCGAATAGAAAGGCCTGAGCCAGTGTATCCGCGGGTCGACGAAGCGGCAGACGTGAGGGGTTGCGATCAGCCAACCGCGCGCATTTCAGCGCCGGAGCCACTGGCTAGTCTTAAAGGGGTTTTCGCCTTGCGCGGCACTGTGCAACTGCCGCAATGGGGCGGCTATCAAATTGCGCTCAGACCGGCTTGGGCTGACAATTACTATTTGTACTTGAATTCGAACAAGCCCATCCGCGGCGATGTGATAGCCCTAATCAATACAGAAATATTCGGCCCCGGCTTGCATCGAATTCGGCTGAAAGTCACCAGCAGGGATGGCGGGACAATTGAGGGCGGTCTCTGCGACGTGCCTGTCGTATTTGTCGCGCCCTAGGCACATCCGATGCCCAAGAGCAGATTTGGAACTTACTCGCAAAAAATGGAGTCCTGGAGCGGGATAAACAAATCATGCGGTTGATTGCTCGCGGACTAGGCTACATGTTTGCTGTCATTTTGGCGGGCGCATTGCTGGCATTGGCGGCAGCGCTCGTCTGGACTGGCTATCAAATTGTCGCCTTAAGCTCGCGGGATGGCGCGCTCGCCAGCACCACCGAGGCCAGACGAGCGGCATATCGCGCTACGGCTACGGCGATGGATGTGGATACTGACAGAACAAGTTTACACGCCGGCTTTTCCATCATGCTCCTGCAGCAGAAAACCGAAAACATGACGCCTGAGCCTTCATCGGCGGAGGCCGACGCTGCAGCTGAATTGCCCGTCCATACGCCGGCGCCAGAGGACATCAGCTTGCCCAAGCTGCTGGTACCCCGGGAACCGGCTGAAGGAAAATGGCTGATGGGAACCAAGGTCCCCAGTCGCGCGCCGGAAGCTATTCGCGGACACAAACTCATCAATGTCATCTTGCTGGGCAGTGATGAGGAATACAGCGAGGATAGCTTCATACGTACCGACACCATGATAGTTGTGTCAATAAATGTTGAAACCGGCACAGTATCCATGTTGAGCCTGCCGCGCGACCTCTTTGTCTACATTCCGCACGGCAATATGGGGCGGCTGAATACCGCATTTGGCATCGGCGAAAACCTGCAATGGGAACCTGGGCGCGGTTTCGGCTTGCTGCGACAGACTATCTTTTACAACTTCGGCATCAATGTGCATTACTACGCGCGGGTTGATTTCTCCGGATTCGAGTCGGTTATCGATCGTCTCGGCGGTGTCGATATTGCTGTGGATTGCGCCTATCGCGACTATTATCCTGTTGGCGCGGGCGACGAGCGAAAGACGGGCGCGAAAGGCTATCGCTGGCGTACGCTGCCAGTCGGATATTATGAATTTGATGGCTTTGACGCCCTGTGGTACGCGCGTACGCGAAAGTATACCGATGACTTCGATCGCGGTCGGCGCCATCAACTTCTCGTCCGCGCGATCTGGCGAAAGGCGAGAAGCCTGGGCTTGGCAAGCACATTGCCACAGCTTTGGTCCGAACTAACCGATACCGTAGAGACCGACATGCCGTTTGACCAAATGCTGCGGCTTCTTCCCATCGCCATTGAGCTAGATCTGGACGATGTCGAAAATTACACCTTCAAGAAGAATTACCACACGACACAGTGGACGACGCCTGAAGGCTGGTCGGTGCTATTGCCAAATCGGGAAGAGGTCGCGCGCTTGATGCAAGCGCTTTATACGCCGCCTTCAAAGCACCAGTTAAGCCTGGCGGGCCCAAGCGTTGCGGTTTACAACGCGTCGCGCCAGGAAAACTGGGATATCGTAGCCAGTGAACGTTTGCGCTGGGAAGGGTATAACGCGGTTGCCCTGGGCGCGCTGACGGCCGGCGAAGTCTACAAAAGCAATCAATTGACCGATTACGTGGCGGCGGAAAAGGGAAGCATCGTCCCGGGCATATTACGCGCCTTAAACATGACAGACGAGCAGGTAAGACGGGAGGTTCGCGCCGACCGCGATTTTGACTATGAAGTAATCATCGGGGACGATTATGAGTCATGCACATTTGGCGTACTGCCACTTGATGACTGAGCTAAAGAATTTACTCAAGAATGTCGGTCTTTTGCGCCGACTAGTGGCAAACTGGTGAATCTATGTTATGATAATGATGATGCGGGGTATGGCGCAGTCCGGCTAGCGCGCTTGCATGGGGTGTAAGAGGTCCCCGGTTCGAATCCGGGTACCCCGACAGAAGATAAACGGGCTCACCCTTCGGTGGGCTTTTTCGTTGGAAAGGAAATCCAGATGCAGCAATTAGAGATCAAGCTGACCTCGCTGGCAAGCTGCGCCGGTTGAGCGTCCAAGCTCAGCCCGAGCGAGTTGACGCAGGTCTTGCGTCCGTTAAGGGAGATTTATAGTCGAGACGCGTATCCGCGCGTTCTTGTGGGCTTGTCGGAGCCCGATGATGCCGCCGTATATCAACTGGATTCTACACAAGCGATCATTTCAACGACGGACTTCTTTCCACCGGTAGTGGATGATCCTTACGACTTCGGCGCGATAGCGGCTGCCAATGCATTGAGCGATGTTTACGCCATGGGCGGCCGACCGCTGATGGCGATCAATCTCGTCGCCTACCCGGAAGATTTGGACAAGACAATCTTGTCAGAAATCCTGCGGGGTGGCGCGGAAAAAGTCAAAGAAGCGGGCGCAGTGATCGCGGGCGGCCATTCGATCACCGATGCCGAACCCAAATACGGACTGTCCGTCACCGGTGAAGTGGAGATCGAAAACATTATACGCAAATCCGGCGCGCGGCCCGGGGATCTGCTGATTTTGAGCAAACGGCTGGGCGCCGGTGTGATCACTACAGCGCTCAAACGGGACCTTGTCGCCCCGGAACATCTCGAAGCCGCCGTCGAATCAATGTCGCGTCTCAATCGCGCTGCTGGCGAGCTGGCGCAGCGGCATGGTGTAAACGCAATGACCGACATCACGGGTTTCGGTTTGGTGGGCCACGCGCTGGAAATGGCCAAGCTTAGCGGCGTAACGTTCAGGCTGAATATGAGCGATATCGCGCTATTGCCCGGCACAGCCCAATATGCGCGGAACGGCGTATTTCCCGGCGGCATGGAGCGCAACCGGGAGTACTACAGCGCATGGCTATCGATAGATGGGCAGCTCGCGGAATACGAGCATGGATTGCTTTTTGATCCGCAAACATCGGGCGGACTATTGATGTCTGTCAGTGCGGAGCGGGCGGATAATCTGCTCGCAGATCTTCAATACCAAGGTGAAGACGCTTTCGCGGTCGGCGACGTAGTTGAGGGACTGGGCAACATCGTCGTAACAAAGTCCAACTAGCGCAACAGGCCCCTGCGAAGCAGCGCCTGTGAACAACAGGTCAGTTGTCGCATCGCGCGGGAATCAGATCAAGATTTCGGCCGACTCTTTCAAAGGCCACCAGGGCGCGATCCAGATGTTTTTTCCGATGGGTGGCGATATAACTTGTGCGCAGCAGCGCCTGATTTGGCGGCGTCGCGGGAGGCACAACTGGATTCGTGTAAACACCTTCCTCGATCAATGCCGCCCAGGTTAAGCCAGTGCGAAATTGTTCCCCAATCTTGACCGGGATTATCGGCGTCTGGCTATTGAAAGTGTCGTAACCCAGTTCCTTCAGCCCTTTGCGCATGTATTCTGCGTTCTTCCACACCTGCTGAACGTGCTCCGGCTCAGTTTCGATAATATCCAAAGCAGCCAAAACGGCGGCAAGATTTGGCGCGGGCAGGGCGGCCGAAAAGATCAACGAGCGCGCATGGTGCTGCACGTAGTGGATGACATCGGCTGTTCCGGCGATAAAACCGCCGATAGAGGCGAAGCTCTTGCTGAAGGTGCCCATGATCAGATCGACCTGGTCCGTCAAGCCGAAATGAGCGGAAGTGCCGCGTCCCCCGCCGGCCACGCCAATTCCGTGCGCATCATCGACCAGCAGCCTGGCGCCATATTGCTGGCAGACTTCCACGATCTGCGGCAGTGGCGCGAAATCTCCGCCCATGCTGTACACGCCATCGACGATGACCAGCTTGCCGGCGTCATCTGGCACGCGGCTCAGCACCCGCTCGAGATCGTCGATATCGTTGTGCTTGAATCGTTTCATCGTCCCGCGAGACATTTGAACGCCATCGACCAAACAGGCATGCGCGTCTTTGTCGAGAATGGCGACATCATTTTTCCCCAGCAGGGCGGAAACGGTACCCAGATTGGTCTGATAACCGGTGGCGAATACCAGCGCCGCCTCTTTGCCGACGAATTGCGCCAGCCGCCGATCGGCTTCCAGATGGAGCTCCAGCGTTCCGTTTAGAAAGCGCGAACCGGTGACGCTGGTGCCAAAGCGCCGCGTCGCTTCTATGGCGGCATTTCGAACGCGACTGTCTGTTGTCAGACCAAGGTAATTGTTGGACCCCAGCATCACGACATTCTTGTCTTCGAATGTGGCTGTGGTTCCCTCTGAGTCGCTAAGGGCGCGAAAGAAAGGGTAAATGCCCATCTCCATTGCTTCTTTGGCGAGGGTAAAGTCGGATAGCTTGTCGAATAAGTCCGCCACGATATTCTCCTGAGCAGCCCTCGGCTCCCAATGGCTCAAGCGCTCTTCCGATGTCTCGGCCGCTCCATAGGGAGCGGTGGCAAGTAATACAGACGCGAGCGCCCTGGATTCAATTATTGCGCCGAATCACCGGATAGGACGGCACTCGCCGTGCCTTGCAAAGTCTATCAGCAGGCAATGTCTTACACAATGACCATTTGCGCGAGCCGCTGCTTGATCGTGAAAAACCTCACTTGCGCGGGTTCGCGCATGAGTTGTATAATACCTGCGTTGCGTGGGACGAAATTCGGAGATTGAAATGTCCAGTTTGACCGTACGGCGAATTATTGTCTGGGGCGTGTCGATGGTCTTGGGGCTAGTGGTTGGTTATGGCATCATTACTGTCGGCTTCGACTTGTTGCCCTTGCTGCACCAGATTCCAATAATTGGCGGGCTAATATTTGGCGGTATCAAGAATCCACAGGGGGTCTCACTTCAGGAGTACGGGACACTTTACTACTTGTTCACATCAATTCCCATCGGGCTGGTATTTGTCGTCTGGCTTGATGCATTTATGGATACGCGAATCTTGCCCGACTAAGCAAAACCAACAACGCGCAATTTGGAATCCACCGAAGGGTGGATTCTTTCGTTTTGGGGAATGCGCTCCGCGATTGGCGAGCAAATGAGAGTTGCCGGCAGTTCGCTGATAGGAATTGAAAGCTGGATGCTGCTAGATTTGGCTTATGGATGCAGCGCGCAAATCAGCGATTCCGGGATTCTACGGCATGTCCCTGGCAGAGCGGAAGGCGATCGCCGAAAGGTGGGCGGGGCTTGACGAAGCCGATCTGACGGCGCTGGCTGATTCGGGTTTGTCGATTGCCGAGGCTGACCTCCTGATCGAAAACGTGATTGGTCGCTACAGTCTGCCATTCGCGGTCGCTACCAATTTTCGAATCAACGGGCGAGAAATCCTGGCGCCAATGGTAATTGAAGAAGCGTCGGTGGTCGCAGGCTGCAGCTATGCCGCGAAGCTGTTTCGTCATGGTGGCGGAATCAGCGCCAGCGCGGACGATTCAATCATGATTGGTCAGATTCAATTGCTGGACCTGTCGGACATGGAAAAAGCAATTGACACAATCATGTCTTGGAAGGATGAAATCCTCCAAAAGGCGAACGAAGCAGGCGGAAGCATCGTCGCGCGTGGCGGCGGCGCGCTTGATATGGAAGCCAGGCCGATTCGGAATACGGCTGTTGGCGACATGCTGATCCTGCACTTGCACTATGACGTTTGCGATGCAATGGGCGCCAACGCCGTCAATACAGCTGTTGAGCAGATTGCTCCACTTATCGAGAGCCTGAGTGGCGGGCGCGTTAACTTGCGCATACTGAGCAATCTCAGCGACAGACGCTTGGCGCGCGCGTCCGGCATGATTCCGCGCGAATCGCTCGCCACTGATGACGCTAGCGGCGCTGAAGTAGTCAAGTGGATTATCGAAGCGGCTGCTTTCGCCGAAGTCGATCCATACCGGGCGGCCACCCACAACAAAGGCGTGATGAACGGAATCGACGCATTGCTGCTGGCGACGGGCAACGATTGGCGTGCTGTCGAGGCGGGAGCGCACGCATATGCCGCCAGAAGCGGGCGCTACACGAGCCTGACAAAATGGCGGATGGACGAAGAAGGCAACCTCTGCGGCGAAATAGAACTGCCCTTGGCATTGGGAATCGTAGGCGGGGCAACGCGCGCGCACCGTGGAACGCAGACGGCTTTGAAGCTGCTGGGCGTGAAATCCGCATCTGAGCTGGCGCAGATCGCGGCTGCGGTTGGGTTGGCGCAAAATCTGGGCGCGATTCGGGCGCTCGCCACTGATGGCATTCAGCAGGGGCATATGCGCATGCACGCTCGGCAATTGGCGCTTGCAGCCGGCGCTGAGCCGGGCAGCGCGCGAGCTATCGCGCACCAGCTGATAGACGAAGGCAATATCCGCATGGAACGGGCTCTGGAAATTGCGCGGGACTGGAACAAGCAAATATGACAGCAGATCCAAACTTCTTAATGAAAACCGATCGCGCGGTGGGCATCGTCGGTTACGGTTCTTATATTCCGCGGTATCGCTTGCCCGGTTCAGAGATCGCGCGCGTCTGGACCGGCGGACTGGCTGCGGCGCCGGTCAAAGAGAAAGCGGTCGCCGCGATCGACGAGGATGTTGTAACCATGGCAATCGAGGCGGCGCGGAACGCGATCGCCTGCGCGGGCATTGATCCCCTGCAGATTCGGGCGGTCTGGGTAGGCAGCGAAAGCCATCCCTATGCCGTGAAGCCAACCAGCACGATCGTCGCCGAAAGCATTGGCGCATCGCCAAATGTGCTGGCGGCCGATTGGGAGTTTGCCTGCAAAGCGGGGACTGAGGCGGTGCAGGCATCTTTGGGCTTGGTCGGCAGCGGCATGGCGCGCTACATCTTGAGTATCGGAATGGACACCGCTCAGGGGCGGCCCGGCGACGCGCTTGAGTACACAGCTGGCTCCGGCGGCGCAGCCTTCATATTGGGTCCGGCTGATGACAGCTATGCCGTTTACCAGGGCAGCTACAGTTATGTTACGGACACGCCAGACTTTTGGCGGCGCGCTGGCGAGGTTTATCCCAGCCATGGCGATCGCTTCACGGGCGAGCCGGCTTATTTCGCCCATACGATAGCGGCGGCCTCTACCTTGATGGAAATGATGAATACAGCGGCAACTGATTATGATTTCGCCGTTTTTCATCAGCCCAACGTCAAGTTTCCGGCGCGCGCCGCCAAAATTCTCGGATTTACGCCCGACCAAATCAGCGCCGGTCTGTTGGCGAATGACATCGGCAATGTGTATTCGGGATCGTGCATGATCGGCTTGACCGCGATTCTTGATGTCGCCGAACCAGACGACCGCATCCTGATGGTCAGTTATGGCAGCGGCGCTGGCTCCGATGCCTTCGACTTGCGCGTTACCGAACGCGTCAAAGAAGGTCCCGGGGCGCAGATTACCACAGCGGATTACATCGCGCGGCGCAGTGAAATCGACTACGGGACGTATGTGCGCTACCGCGACAAACTTAAGGAATAAATCACATGGGTGTATCCATCGTAGGCGCGGGGATGATTCCTGTGCGCGAGCATTGGTCAAGCGGGCTTGTCGAGTTGGCGGTGGAAGCTGGTGAAATTGCGCTACGAGAAGCTGATCTTACGCGGGTCGACGCTCTTTATGTGGGGAACGCCTATGGCGCCACCTTCAACCGGCAATCACAGCTAGGCAGCCTGTTGGCGGGTTCGCTCGGGTTCCATGGCGCCGAAGCCTATACGTGTGAAGCTGGCGATGCCTCCGGCGGCGTCGCTTTGAGGACGGGATACTTGGCGGTTGCATCAGGCGCCGTTCGGTCCGCGATGGTTTTGGGCGTTGAAAAGGCGACCGATATCGTAGGGGCAGCGAGGCTTTCGGCGCGAAATGTCAGCCTCGATGCCGATTATGAGTCGATCAATGGCGCAACGCTGACAGCCATGGCGGGACTGCTGATGCGCCGTTACATGCACGAGTTCGGCTTGGAGTTGGCGCAATTTGAAGGGTTCAGCCTTAACGCGCATAACAACGGCTCGCGGAATCAATTCGCCATGTACCGCAATAAATTGCGAAGGGGCGCGTTCACCAAAGCGCCAATGATCGCTGACCCGGTCAGCCTGTTTGACACTGCGCCCGATGGCGATGGCGCGGCCGCCGTTGTTCTTGTCAATTCAGAAGTCGCGGCTGACCTGGCGCCGACCCCGGTCACAATCACAGGCAGCGCAATCGCCACTGACAGCTTAACGCTGCAGGATCGCGCGGACCCGCTCTATCTGAAGGCGGTGGCAGAATCGACAGATCGATGTCTGGAGCAGGCTCGTCTCGAACTGGTTGACCTTGACGCTCTGGAGTTGCATGACGCCTATACGATACTGACAGCGCTGTCACTGGAAGCGATGGGCTTTAGCGAACGCGGGCATGGCTGGGCATGGTCAGGCGACGCAGGAGCGCGTATCGCGCCGGATGGGGAACTGCCAATCGGTACCTTTGGCGGGCTGAAGAGCCGCGGCAACCCTGGGGGCGCCTCGGGCATATATCAGGCGGTTGAAGCCGTGCGGCAACTGACTGGGCAGGCAGGAGACAACCAAGTGCAGGCCGCTCGCCATATACTGACGCAAAGCATCGGTGGACTGGGAGCGACAGTCGCCTCTCATATATTCAGCGCGCCCGCGGATTGAGTTGATAGGCTCTGACAGTATCAAAGACTATCAGGATAGTTTCTGATAGACGCCTTTCCCTAGACTGAGAATCGTCAAAGCCGCGAATTGGGGTGAGGAGCGGATCGATGCATGTAGCGAAATACTGGCGCAATAAGAAGCTGCGCTACCGAATGATCAGAGCTAGCGAACAGAAAGCCAGTGAGCGAGACAAAGCGAAAGCGACTACGCTCGGTTCCATTCGCGCTCATGAAAAACGCGATCGGCGGGTCAAAGCTGTCTCATGAGCGGTGAAGGTGCGAAATGGACCGCGTCGGCGAATCAGGCTATAGTCGGCAGCCAGCTTGCCCGCGGCACGGTTTACAGCTATACGCAAGTTCAAGAGCCGGCGGCTGGATTCGAGGCGCAGGCGCCTTTCCATTTGGCATTGGTCGAACTGGATCAGGGTGGGCTCATCACCGCCCAGCTTACCGATATCGATGGCGAAGTGGCGATTGGCGATCGGGTCGAACTGGTAACGCGGAAGCTGACGACGGATGGCGACCGCGGCATGATCATTTACGGTTACAAATTCCGCCCAGCGATGCAGTGACTAGAACGGATTGATAAAGAGAAAAGAGCCACGATAAGGCGGCTCTTTTTCGTTCTGAATTTCAGTTTCACATGCCTCAGACAGCCGCTTTGGCTTTGGCTTCATAGCTGAGCGACATCTCAGTGTTGGTATCGAAGAGATGCATGTTGTCCAGATTGAAGGTGATGTCCATCGCCTCGCCGACTGTGGCATCGGTCCGCGGATCGGTGCGGGCGATGAAATTCTTGCCAGCGTTTTCCAGATAGATGATCACTTCATTGCCCATTTGCTCGACAACTTCCACATTGCAGACCATGTTTTCCGGGATGATGCCCTGAGGCAGGTAGTTGCTGTCGTCTATGTCTTCCGGACGAATGCCGCATACGACTTCCATGCCGACATGACTACGGAAATTGTCCGCTTTGCTGGCGGGCACCGGCAAGGTAAACGCGCCAACATCAACAACCAGGTTGTCGCCGTCTTCCTTGAGCGTCGCGTCAAAGAAGTTCATTGACGGGCTGCCGATGAAGCCAGCGACAAATATGTTGTGCGGGTTGTGATACAAATTGAAGGGCGAATCAATCTGCTGCAGCTTGCCTTCGTTGAGAACGCAGATGCGCGTACCCATCGTCATCGCCTCAACTTGATCGTGAGTCACGTAGATGAAGGTCGTCTCCAGCCGTTGGTGCAGGCGGCTGATGAAGGAACGCGCCTCCACCCGAAGCTTGGCGTCCAAGTTGGAGAGCGGCTCGTCCATCAAGAAGACGGCCGGCTCGCGCACGATCGCGCGGCCAACCGCCACGCGCTGGCGCTGACCACCGGAAAGCTGACGCGGACGGCGATCAAGCAAGTGGCCAATGCCAAGCTCGTTTGCCGCCTCGGTCACGCGCTCGTCAATGATCTTCTTCGGCGTCTTGCGCAGCTTCAGACCGAAAGCCATGTTGTCGTAAACGGTCATATGCGGATATAATGCGTAGCTTTGGAACACCATCGCGACATCGCGGTCTTTCGGCGCGACATTATTGACTACACGGTCCCCAATGAGGATCTCGCCCTCGGTGATCTCTTCCAAGCCAGCGAGCATCCGCAGGCTGGTCGATTTTCCGCAGCCGGAAGGACCAACAAACACCAAGAACTCTTTGTCATGAACATCAATGGTCAAGTCGGTAACTACCCGCTGATCACCGAAGTCCTTTGAAACATGATTGAAAGTGACGCCAGCCACAGCAACCTCCGTTCAAATAAGCAGTTGGACGAAAATACTGGTAAAACTGCACAAATATCTTACTTGACAGTAAGATAGATTTATAGTGGCAATTATATCGCGCTTTTTCAAAATTGCAAAGAATTGCTTTAAATGATGTAAAATCGGTCAGTGTCCAGTCACTGACGGGAGTAAGCATGCCTGACAGCCCAAATGCGGAAATTGTTGCGATCGGTACTGAAATCCTATTAGGCGAGATTACCGACACCAATTCGGTCTATTTGGCGCGGCAATTGCGCGATATCGGCATCAACGTCTTTTTCATGACGACCGTTGGCGACAATCTCGGGCGCATTGCGGGCGCCATCTCTGCCGCTTTGGATCGCGCCGAAATCGTCATTACGACCGGCGGTTTGGGACCCACAGTTGACGACATGACACGCCAGGCAGTGGCCGATGTTTTCGAAAAGCCGCTGGAATTCCATGCCTCCTTATACCAATCGATAGAAGATCGATTTCGTGGATTCGGCGTAGAGATGACAGCAAACAACCGTCAACAGGCTTACCTTCCACAATCCGCCGCCTTGATCGAAAATCCCGTGGGAACAGCGCCGGCCTTTCTTGTCGAGTCGGAACGCGGCATGGTCATTAGCTTGCCGGGCGTGCCGCGCGAAATGCGGTATCTGATGACCGAATCGGTAATGCCGAGTCTCTTGCGAAGGTACGAACTGGGCGTCATTGTCGCCCGTACGCTGCGCACCGCCGGTATTGGCGAAAGCTCGCTTGATGACAAAATCGGCAAGGAAATCCTGAACGAGCGTAACCCCAGTGTCGGACTGGCGGCGCACCACGGCGCCGTCGATGTGCGGATTACTGCCAAAGCCGAAAGCCGGTCGCGCGCTGTTGAACTGCTGGATGCGATGCAGGCGCGGCTTGAGGAACAGATTGGCGATGATATCTTCGGGGTCGATGATGACTCATTGGAAGAAGTCGTGTGCAATCACTTGAGGGAAAGCAACTCTACAATCTACGTGATCGAAGCAGGTCTTCCCGGCGTGATTAGCGATGCCTGGAACGCCGATACCGACCGGCTGCGGCGGCGATATTATGACGATCCAGCGCAAGTTTTCGATCAATTTAATGTCAAACCGGCGGATCTATCGCTAACGGAATTCGCTACCGATGTTGCGGCGCGCGTCCGGAAACGAGAGGGCGTTGACGCGAGCATCGTCGTGCTCAGCTATCCAAACCTTGATGAGAACGCCGATGTGGACCAGGGCAGCGCGGTCGCGATTTCTACCGCAAGTCAAACGCGATTCCGCGGCTACGGGTTTGGCTCGCGCTCGCCCCTTGCCCGCGAGTGGATATCGCGCTGGGGACTAGCCAGCCTATGGCGCATGCTGAAGGAGGAACGTGGCTGAGGCTTGGTCTGTTAGACAGTCGATGTCACTCATCTAAGCTAAGCAGCGCCATGAATGCTTCTTGCGGAACTTCAACCGAGCCGATCATTTTCATGCGCTTTTTGCCTTTTTTCTGTTTCTCCAGCAGCTTTCTCTTGCGCGTAACATCGCCGCCGTAGCATTTTGCCAAGACATCCTTGCGCAGGGCTCTCACATTGGCGCGGGATATGACTCGCTTTCCGATCGCAGCCTGCACCGGCACGGTGAACATCTGGCGCGGAATCAATGCTTTTAGTCGGCTCACCAACCGCTGCCCCCGATGATAGGCGTCATCACGGTGGCAGATCATCGCCAGCGCATCCACCGGATCTTCGTTAACCAAGACCTCCACTTTGACCAGGTCCCCAGCGCGATATTCGTGGAACTGATAATCAAGGCTGGCGTAACCCTGCGTCACGCTTTTCAGCTTGTCGTAGAAATCGATGATGATTTCCGAAAGCGGTATCTTGTAATTCAAGATTACGCGGCTGGCATCGAGATATTCTGTCGTTTCGTAAATGCCGCGCTTCTTGATCACCAGGTCCATGACTGAGCCAATATAGGCCTGAGGCGCGTAAATCTGGATTTTCATCCAGGGTTCCTGAATCTCGTCGAAAACGTTCTCATCAGGCAATAGGGCGGGACTGTCAATGGATATCGTCCGCCCGTCGCGCTGCAATATACGGTATTCCACGCTGGGGGCGGTCGCCAGGATATCCAGATCGTATTCCCGTTCCAATCGCTCCTGGATGATTTCCATGTGAAATAACCCAAGAAAGCCGGCGCGAAAGCCAAAGTTCAGCGCCTGCGAGGTCTCTGGCTGATAGGCCAGCGACGCGTCATTCAGTTGCAGCTTTTCCAAAGCATCGCGAAGGTTAGCATATTCTTCATTGAGGGTTGGGTAGATGCCGGCGAAGACCATCGGCTTGACTTGCCTGTAGCCGGGCAAGGTATGCTCGGCGCCTCTCTTCGCCAAGGTGATCGTGTCGCCCACGCGGCATTGTTGCACTGATTTCAAGCCCGTCGCAATATAGCCAACTTCGCCCGCCTTCAACTCGCCAGTGGCGCGCAGGACCGGGTCAAAGACGCCGATTTCAATTGGTTCAAAGCCGGCGCCAGTGGCAAAGAGCTTGAGCATGTCGCGTGAGCCAATGGTCCCGTCCACGACGCGGACATAGGCGATGACGCCTTTGTAGGCATCGTAGTGCGAATCAAAAACAAGCGCCCGCAAGGGCCCAGACTCATCTGTCACCGGCGACGGCACTTCCGCAATGACTTTTTCAAGCACTTCCGTAATGCCCAAGCCGTTCTTTGCCGAAATTCGCGGCATTTCTTGAACACTTGCGCCCAGCAGTTCTTCGACATCGCGCGCCACTTCCTCAGGTTGCGCCGCTGGCAAATCAATCTTGTTGATAACCGGAATGATCTCGAGATCCTGCTCAAGCGCCAGGTACACGTTAGAGAGCGTCTGCGCTTCAATACCCTGGCTGGCGTCAACCACAAGAATGGCGCCCTCACAAGCCTGCAAGGCGCGGCTAACTTCATAAGTGAAATCGACGTGACCGGGTGTATCGATCAGGTTAATGATGTAGGTCTCGCCGTCTCGCGCTTCATATTGCATGCGCACCGCCGACGCCTTGATCGTGACGCCGCGCTCGCGTTCAAGCGCCATGCTATCGAGCAGCTGCTCCTGCATATCGCGCTCGCTGACGGTATTGGTCAGTTCCAGCAGTCGATCGGCCAAGGTGCTCTTGCCATGATCAACATGCGCAATAATGCAGAAATTGCGAATATGCTTGATCTTCATCGATCACCAATCTTCGGTATCCGATAATCCAATTATGAATCATCAGGGGATTTTGGAGTAGGGCAGGCTAGTCGTCGGCCGAAGTCAGGCTATTAATCTTGTTTTCGACATTGCGCGCCTTATCCCAGGCAATGCCGCATCGCAGCCAGAGCAGATACTCGATATTGCCTTTTGCGCCGGTTATAGGTGATCTCATGACGTCCCGCGCCACGAATCCAAGCGCCTGGGCGCCGTTGACAGTTTCCTTCAACACACGCCGATGAACGGAGAGATCGCGAATGATGCCGCCCTTGCCAACTTCCGATCGCCCGGCTTCGAATTGCGGCTTCACCAAGGCGATTGCGTCCGCAGTTGTCGAAACAACGCGAGCCACGGCCGGCAGGATCAGTCGCAACGATATAAATGATACATCTACCACAGCAAGCTCGACGCATTCGCCCAGAGAATCTAGATAGCGCGCGTTCGTGTTTTCCTTGATTGCGACGCGATTGTCGCGCCGCAATCGATAATCCATTATGCCTTTACCCACATCGATCGCATGCACCTTGGCTGCGCCATGCTGCAGAAGGCAATCGGTAAAGCCGCCCGTGCTAGCGCCGATGTCGACGCATACTTTGCCGGTCGGATCTACGCCGAAGCGCTTTAGAGCCGCTTCCAGCTTAAGACCGCCGCGGCTAACGTATCGAGGTTTGTCTTTCAGCGCAATTTCGGCGTCCGTCGCCACGAAGGCGCCCGGTTTGTCAACGACGATCGCATTTACAAACACTTCACCAGCCATGATCATCGCGGCGGCTTTGCTGCGAGTTGGCGCGAGCTGTCTGGATACGAGCAGCACATCAAGGCGCGTCTTATGCTTGGACTTCAACCGCGCACCATTACGATTTCAATATCCGCATAGGGCTCGTCGATGGTAAATCTGAAGCGATCAGCGGCATGGGGGATGTATCCGTCGGCCTCGATAACAATGCTATAGAATGTGTCGAAGGCAAGGGGACGCGCGAATTGGAAGTTGCCATTGCGGTCGGTGGTGGCGAGAGCGAATACCTGATCCTCCCTCCACTCGAACTCGCTCGCCGCGTAAACTTCACTGATCAGTACGATCGTGACACTGGGTATCCCTCGCCGCGCTGCCGCGTCAATCACCTTGCCCGACAGTATGGCGCCCTCATACTGAGCGAGCCGGTCGATCGGCAACTGGCCTATGCCGACTACCGCCTCCTGTTCCGCGAGTTTCAGATTGTTCACAAGGAGCTGCAGCTTGTAACTGCCGTCGGGTGGATCCGGCAGTGTAACGGTGAAATCCGAACCGGATTCAACGGTAAGCCAGGGATTGGTCGATTGAAAAAATATCTGATCGTCCACGAGCCAGCGAAGCGTCCATGGCGTGCCGGCCGCGATCTGGCGCCAGTCGAATTGGGCATAAAGCGCCGGAATTGCGCTGGGGAAAGTGGAGGAAACTGGCGCCAAACGAGCCGCCGAAAGCGAGCCGGCGGCGGTATGTCGAATATTGCCAAATATTTCGGGGAGCGGTCCAGCCTGCCGTCCGGCAACGATGAAATCCGAAGTTGCCGACAGCGCCCCTTCAATGTATAGCTCCATGCGATATTGACCGGGCAAAAGACCGCCATTCGGCGCGACACGGATCACTTTTGCTCCACGGCTGCCGTCCGACCAGACATCGGCCGTTCGCGCGACTTCGACGCTCCGGTAATACCAGATGGCGGACCACTGAAGTCCGTCGCGCATATTGGCGAATAGAAAGCGCGCGGAGGCAATATCGCCCAAGGGCAAGATAGAGCCATTGCCGACTAATGCGCCACTTTGATCCAGCGTGCCGAAGACGATGTCGCTGAATTGGGGCCGATTCTCTGCGGCGCCACCCACGATAATACGCTGGCTGCCGACAGAGGTCCCGTTCACCAGAAGCGTGAATTCATAAGCGCCATTCGCCCACGATTGCTCACGGCTGCCGATATACCAAAGCCCGCTTTCGCCGCCGCTCCAGCGCACAGGCGGCAGGCTGAAGGTCGTTTCAGGAATGCCGTCCCGCGTCACGCGCAACTCGTAAACGGTGTCGGCTGTCATATTGTCGTAGTCAAAAAAGAGATAAAGGCTCTTCGTATTGTTGGGCATGGACCCCACTACGGTCGACGGCGTGCCATCGGCGACGGAGGGCGCGAACAAAAAGCGGGATGCCTGCGGCGGATTCAGCGGCCGCGCGACATCAATAGGACTGCTGACGATGTCCACCTTTAGATTGTGGCGCGCGCCGCGAATCAAGCTCAGGGAGTGGTCAATTGGCCTCACGGTACTGATGAACTCACCCGTGGGAACGCAGACATCGCTGCTATTGACCAAACCGTCATCGTTCGTATCGGCTATGAAGCGGCAGCTTGCGCTGGCGACCAAGCCGCCCAATGGAGCGTTTGTCGGAATACCGATGAGCCGCCCAGCGCTACTGTATGCGCCGCCTCCGGACATCGTGCCAGGAATTTCGGCGCGTGTCTTAAACCAAGCGGGACCGCGACCAATAGGTTCCGCAATAAAGGCGGTGACCGTGCCCCGCTTGGTCGCCACCGGACCGTTCCCAAAATCCGGATATCCCGAAAAGATTAGGTTGTCATCGATGGAGACTTCGCTGGAACTACCAACTTCCACAAATGGCAGAATCGGCAACTCGCCGGCGGCGATCAACCTTCCGTCCAGCTCGCGCGCGATGCGTAAAACGGCAACGTCAAGTCCCGCGTCTGCGTTGAAGACTTCAGCCCGGTACTTCGGAATTGGCTGCTCAGACAGATCGACATTAAGGGAAACAATGATCTGGTCGCCGTCGCATTGGCGGCTGTGCAGCACGCTGTGCGCATTGGTGACAATCAATCCGTCAGCGCTTATTAGGGTGCCGCTGCTTACGCATTTGACGATCAGATCGTTGTTGACGCTCTTCGCGAAATAAATGAATACGGTTGCTCGTTTGATCCGATCAATGTCGATACCCGCTGAGCCCTGCGCAAAGACAAGGCATGGGAGCAGAAAAAAGATGATCGCGCTTTGGCGAAGGTGATTCATTACAGCTCCGGCGCCGAACTAAAACTCAAGGTTCTGCACGAACCATCGCAACGTTTCCAACTCAGCCTGGTAAACGCTTTTATCGGCGCGGAAAGAGATGATCAATGCCTGGCCCCGCCGAATGGTTAGAATATCCATAGCATTGACAATTGACGACACGCCCTCGAGGAATGGGCTCGTATCACGCGATACATAGGAGTATGACATCGTTGCAGCCGCGCTGTCGTCAGCCAAACGATAAGTGTCATAGCCGAGAACCGTGTAATCTGTAAGCACCTGCGCGCGCCGCAAACTCAGTTGGTCTAGGATGTTTCGCTCTGTTGTATCGGGACCGACAGGGGAAGTACTGACTTCGATGACAGTTTTGAAGCCGAGATGCGCCATATCTCGCACGCGAAACACGTAGGATCCCGACTCTTCGAGAAACCAGCGCGCTGGATACAGCGCGGCAATGCCCGCCTCGAGATTGCTGTAGCGACTGGATTGATTGAGGGCGCTATCTCGCTGGTTGACGCCCAAGGCGAAACCGCAAACGATTACTATATACGTGATAGCAATGGACCATCGCTGCCGCGGCGTAATTTGAATTGCCGGAGAACGACCGGTATCAAATTCCATTGGAATCCCATTGGCGGCCAAAAGCTTCACGTTCGCTGCGTTCCGCATTGCTGTAGAGGAAATACACGATGCCCAAAGTCGCGACCAAAAAGCCAGCCAGCAAGGCAAAGGCGAAAAGCGGGCGGTCGGTATTTCCAAGAGTGCTAAGAGATCCGCTCAGAAAGCCGCCAGTCAAAGCCGAAGTTATTCCGGTCGTCATCGCCGCAACGACGAAATTCGCCGGAAGAACAAGCGGGTAAGCGTTGGAGAAATACGATTCTATTATGCCCAGGGCGAGGAATAGCCCAGAGGCAAGCTGAACCGTAATGTTAAACAGCAGGTAGATCGCCGCGATATCCCAAGTCGGTTCAAGGCGCCATATCAGCGCCAAATTCAAGAATGCGCTGTAGCCGATTGAGCTGGCCAAGGCATAAGCGACTGCATCACTGCGCACGCGCAGTCCTTGAGGAATAATGAGATAACGAAGCACCAGAAACTTGAGACCGGCGTCAACAATGCCGGCAGTTAGCGTATAGCCGAGAATGCGAGTAAAGACTGACTGCAATGGAAGCCACTGTTGAACAGTGAAGAAGTCATTGACGAGCGGCAAGCCGATGGCGGAAGCGGTCAAGGCTGATACGACGGCGACGCCTATCAGTCGCCTCCGCGGACGGGAAACGCGATATTCTGGCAAGACTGAGACGAACAGCCAGAGCATGACGGGAAAGGGAATCAGGGCAAGCGAAAGCAGGCGCTCGAGTTGTGCGTCGAAGCTTGGTCGCGCCAACTCTCCGATAAGGACGATGGCAAGCAAGGTTGCCACCGTTGTGGCGATTTGCGCGCTCAACCTGCGCCATACCGGCAGAAACGCGTACGTGTCCGCCCGGTTTAGATCGGATTGAAAGCGCGTGTCCATCAGCATTTGCTGGCGGCTTTTCTTCCTGTAGGAATAACGTCCGTCTATAATCTAACCTACGAAAAGAGAGAACGAAAGTAAAGTGGCATTGCCTGCTCTCCATGCTGGCAATAAGGATATTCTTTCCGAAGGCGATCTCGGGAAGTTGCAACTGAGTACCGACGAACGTCTCTCGAGCGCATTTTTCCTTGACGAAGGCGCCGGCCAAACTTGGCGGTTCATAATTCGATTTTCTGCCTGGGCACTTGGATTGCTAGCGCTTTTCGCCTGCGGCGCTGCCGAGCAATCAATCCCCTGTAAGGATGACCGTCGATGCTTGCGCTACGCGCTAACAACCGATATTCCACTGCTTGACCCTCACTTCAGTCATTTGCCGGAAGCCGGCATGATCTTTCGTCAGATCTATGACACTTTGGTCTATCGAGACAGTGAAAGCGGCGAGTTTCGTCCCGGACTGGCGATCGATTGGGAGATTTCAGAGGATGGTCTTGTTTACACCTTTCGTTTGCGCCGCGATGTGATCTTTCATGATGGAACGGACTTTTCCGCCACAGCGGTCGCCCACAATATTGAGCGCATATTTCGTCCCGAGTCGGAGCAGTCATTGGCGCGGAAGCTGCTTGCGCCCTTGCGGCAATATGAAGTCCTTGACGAGCATACAATTCGGCTGAGACTATTCGAGCCGCATGCCGCGCTGCTGGACGCTCTCGCACAACCCTTTCTCGGCATTGCCAGCCCGAAGGCGCTGAATGAGAGCGACGGTTTGCGCTACCAGTATCATCAGTCTGGCACGGGCCCATTTGCGCTGGCAAGCTATTTGCCGGGCGAACTGATTGTTCTGCGCCGCTTTGGCGAATATGCTGAGGTCTCACAGATTGATTCGGCAATGACCGGCGACGAAATCGATCGTGTAGAATTCTCAATCATTACCGATTCGGAAACGGATCTGTATGCGCTGCTTGGCGATACGCAGGATGTGGTTGACAATATCACGTCAGCGGCCGCGCAAAATCTGGCGAACAGCAGCCGCGTAGTCTCAATGCCGATTCGGATCCCTGGGCAGACTGTCCAGTATCTCTTCAATACGAACAGAAACCATCTGAATGACCGCGAAGTTCGCCTCGCCTTGCTGTTGGCGACGAATCGAATCGGCATCAGTGATCAGATCTTTTACAATACGTCGCCGGTCGCCTGGGCGCCGCTCTCCGCGAACACCGGTTACGCGCATTCGGGCTTCGTCAATGAGTTCAACTTTGATCTGGATCAAGCGCGGGCGCTGCTCGATGCTGCCGGTTACGCCGACAGCGATGCCGATGGCATTGTGGAAAAGTCCGCTGACCGGTTGGAATTGACTGTTCTGGCGCCACCTTGGGGTCAATTGCCTGAAGTAGCGGCCTTTCTTAAAGACCAATGGCGACTGATCGGCATAAACCTTGTGGTGGAATCCGTAGCAGGCGCCACTCAGCTGCACAGCTTAATTCGGTCGGGCGAATACGACTTGGCGCCAGTGGAAAACTATGGCATGGATCCGGGAATCCTCGGTGACATATTTCTGGACAGCTCGCTCTATTCATCGTCGCGCGCGCCTCACCCGCAATTGAACGATTTGCTAATTCGCGCTGCGGTCGAACAAGATCCAGTAACTCGCCGGAACCAGTATTATGAGATTCAGTCAATTCTGATGAACGAGGTATTGCTTTTGCCAATACGCGAAAACGCGCGGCTGCGAGCGGTCAGCGCCAATGTCGAGAGCCTTCGCTATGACGCCTACGGCTTTTATCCACTATTGACCAATGTGAAAATCACTGAGCCCCGAGGTTGAGATCGCCACATATTTGAGTTCCCATTTTGCGATGATTCATAAGCAGATCGATAAGAATGCTCTGGCGCCGCCCGTCGGCGATAGTCACCTCGAGACCAGGGTGTTCGCGCACAATATCGATCATCGTTTCGACCTTTTGCCGCATGCCACCGGTGACATCTACGCCTTCCGATCCTGCAAGCGCCGAATGCGCCTCGTCAAAAGTACTGGGCGTTATGGCAGGAATTGGTTCACCTCTTCTGTCAAATACGCCCGCTACCTCTCCCAGGAGGATGATCCGCCGAACTTGCAGCGGACCCGCCAAGCGCGAAAAGATGGCTTCGGTCGAGACAATTGTGCCGTTCGTCGCTTCATCCAGCGCGATATCGCCATGAATCAAGGGAACTATTCGCCTGTCGAGCGCAAGCGCCAGAGCGCGAACGTCAAATGAAATGATCTGCCGTTTTCTCGAGATGATCGTTGACGAGGGCTGGAAACGCATCGCGGGCAGGCCCACCGCGATCAGTTCTCTAAGGACAAGCATGCTTAGTTCTGTCGCGACAGCGCCGACCTGCGCAAAGCCCAGTCGCTCCTGATCAGTGTAAATACCTGCCGCGGTTCCGTGCTTGCGAGCTTCAAAGTGGCCAAAAGAGCCGCTTCCATGCCCGATGACAATGCGCCGCTGTGCATCGGAGTTGCGAATCCGCGCGATCTGCCGCGCGATTTGGCGCACATAGTTAGTTCGAAAGGACTTCGCTTCTGATTTATCAGTGATGAGTGATCCGCCGAGTTTTATCAATGTCGTCATGGCAGCCAAGTAAATCCGAGTTAGTTATGCGAAAACTGGTCCGCAATTATTGCCACAAGTGGGCAAGCCACCGGCTCGCCCGTACAAACTTTGGTTTATTCTGGAAATGTCAGTTAGACCGCTGTCATTCTCTTTACGTTCTTGGCATTGCGCAGGTCCTCAGCCGGCAATCGTCTCCAGCAGGACTTTGGTTCCGGCCTTGATTAGCGCGTCTTTCACGCAGTTCGCCGATCGGTCATTCACCAAAGCAATGACATTTCCGCCGCGTCCGCCTCCCGACATTTTGGCGCCAAGCGCCCCACCGATGAGCGCGGCATCAACCAGCTTGTCCAACTCTGCGGAAGATACGTATAGACTGCGCAGCAAATGATGATTGGCTGTCATAAGCTCGCCCAATCGGGCAATCGCGCCCGTCTCGATGCAGACTCTGGCATCATTGGCTATGGCGCCAATTTCGTCAAACTGTTTCGCCGTATGGGCGGGTTCTCGCTCATAAAGCGAGCGCACATCGGCGACCGCGTCTCGCGTGAGCGAAGCGATGCCTGTGTCCGCCAAGATGATATGCAGCGGCTCAACGATGCGAATAAACTCAATCGCCTCGTCCTTGACAAAGTATACCGGCTTTTCGTGAACGACTACGGTATTGTCGATCCCGCTAGGCGTGCCGTGATGCAGCTTTTCGACTTCAAAGACAATCTTGCTTAGCTCACAATCAGGAATGTCGGAGTTATGCATCCGGGCAATGGCGCGTCCAAGCGCTGCCGAAACGGCTGCGCCACTGCCAAGCCCGCTGGCGATGGGTATATCGGATCTGATTCTGATCTCCCCCGCGAGGTTCCACGCATTAAGATGCTCCATCGTTAACGCAGCTGTCAGCGCCAGTGGATCGGAACGGTCGAAGTTCTCAGCCCCGATCGTAACTGCCGGGCGCGGCAGATCTTCGGCAATGACCGTTAAAGGATGCGCTGTGTCTTTGCAGTATGCGCGGGCGCGGATGCTTGACAAGGGTATGGCGATTGCCGGCACACCGTAGACGACCGCGTGCTCGCCGAATAGTATGGCTTTGCCGGGGGCGCTCGCCTGGCTATTCATGTCGGCCTATAGTACGTAAAGAATCACAAAATAGACGAGAGCTGCGAGGAGCAAGGTAGCTTGAAGCGGACGATCGCGGAGCAGGACTTCGTCCGGCGCGCCGCCGCGCTCTTCGACGTGTATCAGATAGAGATAGCGGAACAAACCGTAAATGACAAAAGGCGCCGTAAGCAGGCCGACGTGCTCGCCATTGCGAACCATGGTGGGCGATTCCACGGTATATAGGATGTAGGTTATCGTGGTAGCTGATGTCACAATGCGCAGCAGATCATCCAGCAGCGGAAGATTGTATTTGGCAAATACTGGACGTGATATCGCAGCGTCTTCGCCGAGCGACGCAAGTTCCTGGCGCCGCTTGCCGATAACGAGAAACAGCGCCAAAAGCCCCGCCGAAGCGTAGAGCCACGGCGACAGACCGACGTCGATAACGATACCGCCTGCGAGCAGGCGAAGCACAAAGCCAGCCGCAACCGCCAGGACATCCAGTATCACGATATGTTTGACATACAGCGAGTAAGCAATCTGCAATGTTAGGTAACCGAGGATGAGCACTGCCAGTCGCTCGTCAAACAGGTATGAGGCCGACAGCACAAGCAGGGCGAGGACGCACGCTGCCGCCTTCGCTGACGCAACCGACAGCTGGCCGGCAGCAACGGGTCGCAGGCGCTTGACCGGATGCGCGCGGTCGGCGTCCAGATCAATTACATCATTGATGATGTAGACGCAGCCAGAACTTAGGATTAGAAGAATGCAGCAGACGATAACGCGGCCGAGCAGGTCCAGCTCGAATAATTGTTCGCTGAATACGATTGGCGGCAGGACGAAGAGCACATTCTTCGTCCACTGTTTTGGACGCATCGCGACTATTAATGCAGCAAGGGCGCCCAACATGCGCTCCGTTCAGTCAACTGTGGACAGCAATTATAGTCTAGTGATAATGTTTGGCAAATCCAGTAGAACTTCAATTGCGTCTAGGTTCTGTTGACATTCTATCGTAACCAGATAAGAGCGCCGACAAAGTGGAGAAAACCGAGATACGAAGTATCCAGTTTCTCATATCGAGAAAAGACTCGCCGGAAATGCTTGATTTTATTGATAAAACATTCCACCAGATGACGCTCGCGATACCACCATTTATCGTATTCCCGTTGCTTCTTGGCTCTCGGATGCGG
>JAJECX010000001.1 GCA_022821805.1 Anaerolineae bacterium | reverse complement strand
TTAGGCACGCCGCCAACGTTCATCCTGAGCCAGGATCAAACTCTCCGTATTCACAGGGTTTGATTCGCTCTGTCTTAACCTGCTATTCTACTGTTAATCCGCACTCGCCCCCAGTTCATCGCCGGGGACAAAAAAGCGAGAGAACTCCTCTCACCATTGGTCTCAATACTTTACATTGTAAGTTAGCGACTGTCAAGGCAAGACGATTACAAGAGATTGCCAGTTGCCTTAGAGTTGCCCAGTCGTGAGACCAGCCAGCATTCTATGCCTAAGCGCAATCATGTCAAGGCTCGTTTCTCATCTATTTGATTCTCGTCGCAGCAGGACAGATTTATGAAAGTTCGGGCGCAAACGATTCTTGCGGCGCTTCAGTCTCCACATGGTCCTCGACTTGCTTTTGTTTTGCCGGTTCCCGATCACCAAGGACGTCTTTCACATACATTTCATCCACAATCACTGCGACACAGGCGCTAAGGGGTACGGCAAGCATCAAGCCGAGAAAGCCAAAGAAAAAGCCAAAGATGATCTGCCCGAGCAATACAAGGATCGCCGGCATATTCATGCGTTCGCTCGCCAAGACCGGGCTGATCACCTGGCTCTGAAAGAACGAAACTCCATAGATAATGACGACAACCCAGATCACATTCTGCGGGGCATCCAGGATTGCCACAGCCACCGAGGGCACCAAAGCAACCACAGGTCCAAAGTTCGGGATGAATGACAGAATGCCGGCCAGCACGCCCAGAGCGAACGCTTCGTCTTGTATTCCGACCAAACGCAAACCCAACCCGGTTAGGATCGCCACTACTACCATCGATACCGCCGTAACGCTGAGCCAGGCGCGAAGAGTGCTGTCCAAGCGTCGCAATATGCTTAGCATCCGGTCGCGATACCAGATGGGCGTCAGTTTAATGATGCCGCTGACGTAGAGTTCCGGCTCAGCCAGCAGGTACATGCTCAGAAAAAATATTATGAGCACGCTCAGTATTGTATTGGCGACTCCGCCAACAACGGGCAAGACCGAGCCGCCAAGCCGCCCCACCGCATCCGTCACCTGCGATACAGCCTGCCCGATCAGGTCATCCGCCGGCTGCGCGCTTGCGCCACCAGCGAGCAAGTCATCGATAATCGGTATTACATCCTTCAGGATGGAGTTCTGTTGGAGCAGCGCATCCCGCGTCAAGGATTGGCGCACCTGCTCCAAACCGCCTTCCACTGCCGTTCGCAGCGGCTCATACTGGTCGCCGATAGCCCGCAAAATCGGCACGCCCAGCAAAGCCAGTATGATGAAGAATCCGAAAACACTGACGACAATGGCGACCACCCGATGCAGCTTGAACCGGTCCATCAGCAGTCGCACCGGCATGGTAAACAGTACGACCAGAATCACCGCGGCGAAGGTCAGCATGAGGGTGCCGCGGATCTGCCAGACAAATACCAAGCCTAGCCCGATCAAGATCGTGAGCACGACATTCCGCAAGCCGATGTTGATCGATCTTGTGCTACGTACGCCCGCAAGTCCGTCAGCCATTACATTTAACCATTCACGATCTCTTGTTCAGGGGCGCAAGAGGACATCGCGCGAATCATACCAATTGCGAACAATTGTATCATCTACAACACGCCAGTGCTACTTCAGTTGCGCGCTCGCCGCCGCGCCAAGTCGGAGATACAATGATCGCGCAGACAAAAGAGTTGATCACAGGATCGCCCGGTGAAATTTGACGTCACCGTCTTTGCCGATGACCTGAACCAGTCCGGTCTCATAGCGCAAGCGGTAGAAGAATACGGGTTTGATGGCTTATGGGTGGCGGAAGCGGCGCACAATCCATTTTTGCCGCTGGCCCACGCTTCGCTCGCCACCGAGCGCATTTCGCTGGGCACGGCGATTGCGGTGGCGTTCCCGCGAAGCCCAATGATTATGGCGCAGACCGCCTGGGATCTGGCGGCGCTATCGCGAGGTCGGTTTATTTTGGGCTTGGGCACGCAGATCAAGCCACATATCGCGAAGCGCTTCAGCGCCACTTGGGGCAAGCCCCTCAAGCAGCTGCGCGAATACATCGAGTCGCTGCGCGCGATATGGCGAAGTTATCAGACCGGCGACGATCTAAATTACCAAGGCGAGTATTACCGCTTTTCGCACTTGACGCCCTTCGCTTCGCCAGCGCCCATGCCCGACCATCAGATTCCGATCTACATCGCTGGCGTCAATACGGGCTTGGCCAAGCTGGCCGGCGAGCTATGCGACGGATTCCATGTCCATTCTTTTCACACGCCTAAATACTTGCGTGAGGTACTGCTGCCCGCGTTTGGGACAGGACGCGAAGCCGCCGGCCGCAGCGATCGATTGATGCTTTCCTGCGCTGTCTTTGTGGTGACGGGCGAAGATGAAGCGGCGGTCGAAGCGAGCAAGCAGCTTACCAAGTCGCAGATCGCCTTCTATGCAAGCACGCCCAGCTACAGCAAGGTTCTCGAGCTGCATGGTTGGACGGATCTCATCCCGCGGCTTAACGCGCTGCTGCGGCGAAACCGTTGGAGCGAAATGCATTCGCTGATCAGCGACGACATGTTGGAAACATTCGCCGTAATCGCGCCACCCGATGAATTGCCCTACCGGCTGCGCGAACGATATAGCGGACTGCTGGATCGAGCCGGTTTTTACTTTCCCTTTGAGCCAGCGGAAGGCACGAAGCAAACTATCTGGCGGCACGCGTCAGAGGCGGTGGGACACTGATGCCAAGCATCAAACTTAAGGGGCGGACCATAGAATACAGCGTGCGAAACAGTAAGCGCGCCAAGCGGATCAGTGTTCGCTACAGCCTCAGCAGCGGTTTGGAAGTGGTATATCCGCCAGGATTGCAACAGCCAACTCCCGAGACGCTACTGCTCGAGCGCTCGGATTGGATTCTGTCCGCCATTGACAAGTTCAGCGTTGCGCAGGCGAATCTGCCACGGCGCGAATACCGCGCGGGCGAAGTTTTTTTCTATCGTGGCGCCAGTTACAAACTGCTGCTGGAGAGGTCCGCTTCGCATTCCAAGATCTGCGTTCGGCTTGACAATGGCTTTCTCACGGTCGCAGTCCCCGATCCGCTTCCGTGTGCGCAGAGCGAGTCCATCCGCGAAGCAGTGAAAAGCTTTTACCGGCGAGAGGCGCAGCAATATCTGCCAAAAAGGCTTGGCGAACTGGCGGCAATGCACGGTTTCGAATATGAGCAAGTTCGCATCAAGAATCAGAAGACGCGCTGGGGGAGCTGTTCCATCAAGCGAAATATCAATCTCAATTTGCGGCTGATGATGGCGCCGGAGCCTGCGATCGACTACGTCATTATCCATGAGCTTTGTCACTTGCGCGAAATGAATCACACTCCCGCGTTTTGGGCCTTGGTAGAAGCGCGCTGTCCGGATTACCGCCACTGGAAAGGCTGGTTAAGGCAGCATGGTCCGAGCCTCATTCTGTAAGGTGAACCTGCGGAGGCGCGAACTATGATGCTTGATGTCGCCATCACGCCGTCCGGCAATTTGCGCCACGACTTGGAGGCGGTGAAACGCGCCGAGCAGCTTGGATTCGGCGCCGTCTGGGTTTCAGAGGCAACTCACAATCCTTTCTTCCCGCTGACTCTAGCCGCCAAAGAGACAGGCAGGATTCTGTTGGGCACACAGGGCGCGCTTGCTTTTCCCCGAAGCCCGATGGTGACCGCTCAAATCGCGTGGGATCTCGCGCGTCAATCCGAGGGCAGATTCGTTTTAGGTTTGGGAATGCAGGCTCATACCCGCGTCGAAGGGGAACTAAGCGAAGAATGGAAAGACCCGGTCGGGCGAATGCGCGAGTATATCGAAAGCTTGCGCGCCATCTGGAACACGTTCCAGACCGACGCTCGGCTTCGTTATCGAGGCAAGTATTATCGATTCCGTCTGATGGCGCCTTTCTTCAATCCGGGACCGATAACGCATCCGGCGATTCCAGTTTACCTGGCTGGCTTGAATCCGGACATCTCCCGGCTCGCTGGCGAGACCTGCCAGGGACTGCATGCGCCTACGCTTCACACAGCCGCCTATCTGCACGATGTCGTTCTACCGGCCGTCGAAGCAGGATTGCAAGCGTCGGATCGCGACCGGAGCGAATTTGCTCTAGTGGCGCCGATCTTGGTCATCAGCGGCGCAAATGAAGACCAACGGCAGCGCGCCGTGAAAACCGTCAGAGAACGCCTCGCCTTTTGCGCCGCCATACCGGAGTGTCGCCGAATCATGCGCCAGCGCGGTTGGGAGAGCCTGGCACACGAACTCATTGCTTTGGCGCGCAAAAACCGGTGGAATGAGATGACGAATGCGATTACAGACGAATATCTTGCAAAGATCGCCATCATCGCAGCACCCGCAGATGTCTATTCTCGCATTAGGGAAAAGTATGATGGATTAGCGGATCGCGTCTGTCTAATATTGCATGCTGACAGCATTGAGCTATGTGAGGCGGTCGCCGCGGGACGCGATTCTCAATGAGGGCGAAACCTTAAGTGTATAGCTCCGGCATCGGTTCTTCTATGACATCATAGATGCGAAAACCGCGCTTCTGATAGTTTGAGAGCGCGTGCGGTCCGTCCAGGTTACAGGTATGCAGCCAGACGCGCTTTGACCCCATATCCCAGGCGCGCGCTATGCCATAACTCAAGAGATGCTTGCCCAATCCCCGCCCCATATAGCTGCGGCGCAACCCAAAATAAGCAACCTCAACCGAGCCGTCATCATGCCGATACAATTCGACATAACCTGCGGGCGAGCCGCTGACGTACATGACGTGCACTTGCGTGTTCGCAGACGCCAAAATGCCCCGCAATTCGCTATTGGACATTTGCAGCCGGTCGCGCCAAGCCCACTCTTCACCAACGGACTGATAAAGAAACTTGTAGAAGCCAAGGTCCGGCATCTCCATCGCAACGATCTCGATGTCGGGAGCGTGAATGAATGCGGGCGCAAAGTCCTCTTTGCTGACCATTTCCAGGTAAGTAGTGATCAGCGTATCCGCCTTTTTTGCCGTCAGAACCATCAACTGCCGCCTATACCTGCTACTTTCGCGGACCATGCCATCCTTACCTTAGCGAATCAAAGGGGATGCCCTAATAGCACAAACAAACAAAAAACGCAGTTGCGACCTAATCATTCTCACTAAGGTGTTGGAAGAGGCCGCCCGCCGCCGGAACGAGCGAGAACGCGCCTTGCGCTGGATAAGCTCGCTCGTTACCATCAGCGTGTTGGCAGTCTCGCCAGGGAACAGGTTATGCAACTGATCGATCGGGTTCAGCGCAATATCGGGAAGCGCTGGTACAGCTTGATGCCAACGGAAAAGCTTATTGCGCTTGTTGGCAATGCGGAAAGCGCCAAAAGCGCTGGCGTACTGATAGAGACGCTTAAGGAACGTCTTGCGCATCAGGACGGCAGCCTCGATCAGGTAGACTGGTCATCGGCGGCGCTAACAGGCGCGCTGCTTTCTTCTTGTCGAATGCAGCATGCGCGGCTTTCCAACGGGCAACTCCGCGGCGCCTACTTCGGCTACTCCGATCTGCGTTGGGCTGATTTCCAAATGGCGAATCTGCGCGAAGCCCATTTTCGCGAAGCCCGCCTGGCTCGGTCCAATTTCGACCGCGCCAATCTTGGTGGCGCCAATTTCGCCCGAGCTGAGCTTACAAGCGCTTCATTTCTTGGGGCGAGCTTGACCAATGCCAACTTCTGGGGCGCCGATATTCGCGGCGCGAACTTTACCGGCGCATTCTTGGCCAATTGCAATATCGCCGCAGTCATGGCCGATGAGACAACGATTATGCCAGGGGGAGAGCCATACTCCGATAGCGTCCAATGGGATCGCTTCACCGCCGCCAGGACACTTAGACGGGCTTAGGCAATTCAAAGAACCTGTGTACAATAGCGAGTGGATTCAAATTTACCTGACCAAACTCGGAGGACAATTGCAGTGCATGTTGTGACTTTCACCCGGAGCACACCCGATACCGCAGCCAAAGTCTGGGTCAACGAAGAAGGCGAGGTTGCCTGGGGTGATGTCGCCACCGTGGTCAATCCCTGGGACGAATACTCGCTCGAAGAGACGATCGTGCAAGCCAAGCAATTCGGCGGAGAGTCTACTGTAATCGCCATAGGCGCGGAATTGCACAATGATGCCTTGAAACACAGCATGGCAATGGGCATCAAGAATGTTCTGCGCGTCGATGCGGTCGGCTTAGATATGAGCGACAGCCTGGTCTGGTCGGCTCTGGCGGCCGGCGCCATCCGCAAGTTGGGCAATGTCAATATGATTATTCTTGGCAAAGAGAGCGTCGATGTTGGAACCGACCAACATAATTATCAACTGGCGCGGCGCCTGGGCTGGACGATGCTCAGCTACGTATCCGCGATCATCGAAACGGACTGCGCGGCGGGAACGATTAAAGTAGAAAAAATGCTGGAACAGGGCAAGCAAATCGTCTCGGCAAAACTGCCCGCCGTAGTTTCGGTCATGAAAGGCATCAATGAACCGCGCTATCCAAACTTCCTCGGCATCCGCAAGGCGGCCAAGGCGCAGATTCCCGTCTGGTCGGCCTCGGACCTGGGCGTCGATACGCCGGCGGCCGCGACCAGGGCGCTGCGCTTCATGAACCCGCCAGCGCGCGACATCAGCACGGAGATCATCGCCGGCGCCGACCTTGAAGCAAAAACCGCGGCACTGGTCGAGCGCCTTTTCGAGGAGAAAGTCCTGTGAGCGTCTTCGTCTGGATCGAGACCTTCGACGGCGCCGCCATACCCAGTAGTTGGGAGGCGCTGGGCGCCGCGCAAAGCATCGCAGAAGCACTGAATACCGAAACGGTGGCAATCGTCTTTGGTGAGAATTGCGCGACAATAGCCGCCGAAGCGGGACGATTTGGCGCCGCCCGCGCGCTGATCTGCGACGCCGAGTCGCTTAGCGAGTATCGCCTTGAATCCTATGCCGCGCTGCTGAGCAATCTAGCCGCTGAACACAAGCCGGTCGCTGTCCTTTCGGTGGCTACAAACCGGGGACGAGAACTGCTGGCAAGCGCCGCCGCCGACTGCGAGAGCGGGCTCATATCCGATGTGATCAATCTGCGTATAGAAGAAGGAGCGATCATAGGCACGCGTCCTGCCTACGCAGGCAAAGTGTTGATGGATATGACTTCCAAGACGGCGACGACATTCGTCACCGTCCGCGGCCGCGCGTTTCCTGCGCCGCGCGCCGATGATTCCTTATCGCCACCGATTGAGTCGGTCGAGCCCCGAGAGATTCCGCCCGAGTTCCAAACCAAAATCGAAGAGTTGGTTGCTGAGCTCGGCAGCGTTAATCTGGCGGATGCGGCGATCATTGTGAGCGGCGGACGAGGCATGGCGAACAATCCAATTAGCGCTCCCGACGGCATCAGCGGCGAAGAAGCAAGTATTTGGAAAGCAAAAGACGGCTTCGCCAATACCTTGCGCCCGTTGGCAGAAATCTTGGGCGCCGCGCTTGGCGCCAGCCGCGCCGCCGTAGACGCCGGATATATCCCCTATGAACATCAGGTCGGTCAGACCGGCAAAGTGGTGACGCCGGATCTGTACATCGCCTGTGGCATCAGCGGGGCGATTCAACATCAGGCCGGTATGCGCGGAAGCAAAATCATCGTGGCGATAAACAAAGATGCGGCGGCGCCAATCTTCAAACTAGCGCGTTACGGCATCGTTGGCGATTTGTACGAGGTCGTGCCTGTCTTAACTGAAACGCTAAGAAAGAAGCTGCGGTGATGATCACAGCCTTTGGGCGAACGAAGCGCGAGCGCTTGTTTCAATCCTACAGAATGAAATCCATTCGACTTATGGAAATTGACCATTTGATTCGGCGCAATTGCCGCTAGCGTTGCCTGAGCTTTACCTTTCGAGGCTTAAAGAGCTTGTCCTCACGCTCGAACCAGGGGAAGTCTGACACTACCACATCATGGAACTAGCAATAATCACTGGCCTTCCCTTCTTTCTTGCGCTGCTGCTGGCAACGCCCTTCGCGAGAACTTCGTTCAGCAAATCAACACAGACAGTTATAACTTCTGTAGTCATGGCTCTTCTTTTTGCCGGGCTGTTCAGCGCGTTGCCGCGCCTGCAAATTGAAGGCGTCATCACACAAACCATGACCTGGATACCATCGCTGGGCATTAGCCTGTCGTTCTATTTGGACGGACTTTCGCTCCTTTTCGGGCTGATCATAACCGGCGTCGGCGCGCTGATCTTCTTCTACGCCGGCTTCTATTTTGAAGACGCGCGTGAATACAATCGATTTATTATCTGGCTGCTGGCTTTTGCTGGCGCGATGTTGGCGCTGGTGCTTTCCGGTAATGTTCTGATGATGTTCATCGCCTGGGAGCTGACGAGCATCACTTCATTCGTACTTATTGGATTCAATGGCGCCACCAACGCGGATGCGCGCGAGGGAGCGTTCAAGGCGCTTTTTGTCACCGGCGCCGGCGCATTAGCCTTGATCATTGGGCTGGTCATGCTCGGTGCTGTAGTGGGCCAGGACCTCTATCCCGATGACAGTATTCGTTTCGTCGGCGATTTCGCGTCCATTCTGCAGTCGCAGACCGTATACAAGCACGAGTGGTTTACGCTAATCGCGGTTTTGATCCTTCTGGGCGGTTTCACCAAGAGCGCCCAGCTTCCCTTCCATTTCTGGCTGCCGGGCGCGATGAGCGCGCCGACGCCGGCGAGCGCCTACCTGCACAGCGCGACCATGGTCAAAGCCGGCATTTATCTCTTCGCCCGCCTTTCGCCCGTTATGTACAAAAATGAATTGTGGACCAGTTCCCTGCTCACTGTAGGTTTGCTGACGATGTTGGTGGGCGCCTATTTCGCCGTGAAGCAGAATGACCTGAAAGGTCTGCTGGCATATTCAACTGTCAGCAAGCTCGGCGCCATTGTCGCACTGATCGGATTGCCGCAGCAGAGCGGCCTGAAGGCGGCCTTCGTCGCCATCATCGCGCACGCCCTTTACAAGTCCGCCCTGTTTTTGGTTGCCGGAGCCATCGATCACGCCACGGGCACACGGGCTATCGACCAGCTCGGCGGATTGCGAAGCAAGATGCCGACCATGTTCTGGGTCACCGTGGTATCCGCTTTGTCGATGGCGGGCTTGCCTTTTCTTCTCGGATTCGTGGCAAAGGAAACGATGCTGGACGCGATGCTCCACTTTGATGGTCCCAAGCATCAATTTGTCATGGTCATGGTTGTGGTTGTCGTCAGCGCCGTCTTTACTGCCATGGCCGCATACATGTTGATCTACGATGTCTTTGTTAAGCGTCCTGCTCAAAGCCTTCACTTTCATCAGCCGGCGTCATGGATTAGGCTCGGTCCCGCGCTGCTTGCGCTGGGCTCCCTATCGCTCGGATTCTTTCTCGAACCCTTGATCATACCGATCCTGGAATTGGCCGTGCCCAAAGCCTTCGAATTGCGCCTTTTCGCCGGCTTCAACGAAGTCTTCTTCCTCAGCCTCGCAATTCTCCTCGCCGGATTGATCCTCTTCCTTCTGCGGAAACCGCTGATCAGACACATCACCTTTCCTTTCTCCGGCGACGGGGTGTATCGCGAGTTCATCGCTTATCTCGAATGGGCGGGCACAACCGTCTTGCATACGCAGTCCGGATTCGTGCGCTACTATCTTGTCATCATCCTTGGCGCGGTGGCCGGCGTGCTAATCTTTTCCGGCAAACTCTCCGATGTCATCGCCGGGCAGCAATTCTTCCCTTCTGATCTTTCTGTGACCATCACGGACTTGGCAAAGATCTTCATGCTCGTCCTTACGGTTGCCGCCGGTGTATTGACGGTTGTCGTGCGCGAGCATGTCAAGGCGGCGATCGCCTATGGCGTGATTGGCTATGCGATCGGCGTGATATTCTTAATCGATCACGCGCCGGATGTAGCGCTGGTTCAGCTGCTGGTCGAAACGATGGCTACGGTGCTGATCATCATCATGCTTGGTCGAATCCGCGCCGGCACGCGCCTCAAAGTGATCAACAGCTTGTGGACGGGCCGCCATGGCCACAACTTTGGATTGCTGCGCGATCTCGGCATTTCGATTTTGATTGGCGTGACTGTATTCGTTTTTTCCTTGATCTCTCTGCAGAATCGTCCAGAGCGCCACAGCATCGCCGAGTGGCATTTGACCAACGCAAAAGCGGTAAACACGGACGACGTGGTGGGAGCGATCGTCGCTGATTTTCGCGGCGCCGATACATTACTCGAGATTGCGGTATTCACGACGGCAGCCTTGGGCGTATTGACGCTGCTTGCGCGCGGCCGGAAGCGCGGAGGCGGGCTGACGCCGGTGAAAGCGCAGGTCAGCGCATTGCCCGAGTTTGACCTTGATGTTGTCGACGAAATACAAGACGCGACTAGTCTGTCCACGCCGTTTACGCGCTCAGTTTCGTTTATTGTGCTGCCAATTGCCATTCTGATCGGCATGGCGCAGATCTTGTACGGCGGCAATGGACCAGGCGACGGTTTCACCGCAGGCGTAACAATCGGCTTAGCCGTATCGCTGTGGTACGTTGTACTGGGTTACAACGAAGCGAAGAACCTTTTGCCCTGGTTCCGCCCGGCGCTGATTGTTCGCCTGGGTCTCATCATCGCCATTGCAAACGCGCTGTTCCCGGCATTTGTCGGACGGGGGTTTATGGGGCATGTCGAATATGACCGGGCGCTTGGCATTTATGAGATCGTGGGCTCGTTTGGCTTGCACATCACCTCATCGCTGATATTTGAAATCGCCATCGCCATCGCGGTGATGGGCGGTTTGGGCATCATCATTGAAGCCATCGCTTATCCGACAGATCGTTCGCAAGACCTTGCAGAATCGCAAGACGCAGAATTGAAATAGGGAATAATCAATGTACAGAGTCTTCACGCAACTGAATCAAGCGCGGACAAGCGTTAACAAGTGGACAGGAAGAACGGCATGATTGAGTTTCTCTTTGCTCTATCGATCGGAACGCTCTTTGGCATCGGCGTTTTTCAATTGCTGCGCCGTGATCTGGTCAAGGCGGCGATTGGTTTCGCCATCCTGTTTTCCGCGATCAACCTCTTTTTCGTTGCGGCGGGCGCATTCGAAGGCGAATTCGCGCCCTACGTCAGCAACGTCGAGGCGGGTCGCCAAACTAGCGATCCGCTGATTCAGGCGCTGATTCTCACGGCGATTGTCGTGAGTTTCGGCAGCTTTTCACTGGTGCTGGGATTCGTCAACATCATCTCGCGCCGCTACGACACCGTAGATTCAAACGATATCAACAAGCTGAAACACTGATTAATCCGGGAACGAAGTTGCCGATCACGGCTTAGGACGGCAAGAACAACAAGCATGGAGCAGAACTATTTCCTGCTAGGCGCCTTGGTTACACCCTTGATTGGCGCGATTGTGGCGCTGGTATTCGCCTACTCCAATCGCCTTCAGCGTTCAATCGCCGTATTGGCTGGCTTAATCGCCTGGGTCTTCTGCATCGCGCTGCTGGCGCAAGTTCATGACAGCGGCGTGCAGACCTATGCGCTGGGAAACTGGAATCCCCCATACGGCATCGTGTTAGTTGCCGATGCTTTGGGCAGTCTGTTTGCATTCATGGTGACAACGATCATGATCGGCGGGCTCCTCTATACATATCATAGCCATGACAAATGTATGACCTACCCCGCCTTTATTCCCCTTTTCCTGCTGATGGAAGTTGGGTTGATCGGCGCAATGCTGACCGGTGATTTGTTCACGCTCTTCGTGTTTATGGAGTTGATGGTCCTGGCGTCGGTTTCGCTTACTGCGATTTCCGACGACCAATACGGATTGGAGGCGGCGCTCAAGTACATCTTGATCAGCTCGATGGGAACGCTGTTTCTGCTCCTGGGAATCGGCGCGCTCTATGCCACGTTTGGGACCTTGAACATGGCGGAAATCGCGCGTTCCCTGCTGACTGGCGTTCGTCCCTTCCTGGCGCCGGCCTCCGCGATAATGCTGCTCTGCGCCTTCCTGCTCAAGAGCGCGGTATTCCCCTTCCATTTCTGGCAGCCGGATTTCCACACGACGGCGCCAACGCCGGTCAGCGCCATGCTATCATCCATCGTGGTTAAGGTAGGTGTTTACGGCATCATTCGGCTGGTTACGCTCCTGTTCATTGAAGAAGCGCCTTTGCTTGAGCGCTGGCTGTCCACGCTGGGCATCATCGGAATACTGTTTGGCAGCCTCGGCGCCTTGCGCACCTATAACGCCAAGCGCATGCTGGCTTATTCGACATTTGCCCAAATTGGCTTCATCCTGGTCGGCATCGGCTGGGGAACGCCGCTGGCGCTGATCGGGGCTATCGTCTATGCCTTCAATCATGCTTTTATCAAGTCGTCCCTGCTTATGTTGATGGGCGTCGTCGCCAGTTTCACCACGACAAAAACTGCCAACTTCGCCGATATCAGCGGGCTTGGCAGCAAGCTGCCCTCCCTACTCGGCTGGCTAGTGCTGATCGGCGGGCTTTCATTGGCGGGCATTCCACCGCTTAACGGTTTCATAAGCAAGTTAACGCTGATTCAGGGCGGCGTTGATCGCGCGGATTGGGCCAATCTGATCATTATGGTAGCAGCCGGTATCCTGACGGTGATGTACATGGTTCGCGCTTGGCAGCGCATCTTCCAGCAGAATCCGCTTCCCGGCGCCGTCGATACCAAAGACGAGGGCGATAGTCTATTCGCGCCGCTGCTGCTGATTGTCGTCTGCCTTCTTTTGGGCACGGTTCTGGCAGAGCCGATGATACAATTGATCAGCGAAACCGTGCGGCAGTTGGGCGACGCGCAGATTTATATTTCCGCCGTCAACCTGCCGCCGCCTGCGTAGCGCCATGACGAATCTGAAGCAATTTGCATCATTGGCTATGGCGCCGCAAGCGCGATGGTCTGCGGAGGATCAATTATGACAACGGGTATAGGCATATCAATCAGAATAATGATTATGGCTTTGCCCTTGGCGGTAGGCTGGACAATTTACACGGCGCAGCCGACGCCAGGCAATTTCCTCTTGGGCTACGTTTTCAGCGTCTCAGTTCTTGTGGCGACGGGACTGCGCGGCGAAAGCGTGCAATTAAGGAATGCGCCGCGACAGCTATACAATCTGGTCGCCTATACGCTATATCTCGCCACCGAAGTGCTATCGGCTGGCGTCAAGGTTTCCCGGGTGATTCTGACGCCTAGCCTGCCGATCAATCCCGGCATGTCGTCAGTAAATACACAGGATAGGTCCGAGAACGAGCTCATTTCCGCCATCAGCGCGCACGGCATTACGATTACGCCTGGGGAATTGGTAGTGGACTTCGAGGAATCTGATGAAGGCGGCGTAAGCATGATTGTGCACAGCTTGAACATTGGTTCATCTGGGCAGAGCCTGGATGACGATCAGCGAAAACGGCTGGCGCGGATTAAAGGCATACTGGGACATGTTTGAAAGCGACTTTGCCCAAACTGCGATACAGCTTATTCTGCTCGCGCTGGTCAGCTTGCTGATTCCGGCGTCTTACCGCGTCATCGTCGGTCCGACCTTGCCCGACCGCTTGCAGGCGGTAGACCTCATCACCACGCTGCTGATAGGCATTATTGTGATGCTTGCGCTGGTCGAAGGTACGGAAAACTTTGTTGATATGGCGATCGCCTTGGCCGCCTTCGCCTTCGTCGGCACGATCAGCATCGCCCGTTACATATCTGAAGGCAGGGTCTTCTAAATGCTGTTAGAGTTCGTTGGCGTTGGCGCGCTGATTTTTGGCCTCTTTTTCTGCGCTGTTGGCGTACTTGGGGTTATTCGCATGCCGGACAGCCTGACACGTCTGCACGCCTCAGGCAAAGTTGCCACGCTGGGATTGTTCGGCTTGCTTGTTGGCGCCGCCCTGCTGATGCCATCCGCCTGGCTTCGACTGCTCACGCTTGGTCTATTCGTCTTGCTGACCAGCCCGGTCGCGACGCATGCGATCGCCGCTTCAGTTCACCGCCGGCGGGAAATCGCCGCCTCAGTCAGTCGCCAACGGGAAATCGCCGAGGAGCCGGCCGAAAAAGAGCCGACCGCGGAGCGAGCCGATGCCCGGGCAATGGACGTCACCGCGGTGCTTTCGCGTTCGCGCATTCAAGATATTATCGAAGCGCAGGAGCGCGCCCTCCGCCACCAACGCCCGGACGCGAAGTCCAAACGCGACCCCTAGGGACCGCCGTAGGCTAGGTTCGGGAATCACATACGAATCAGCCGGAAGATCGGATTTGCCTTGGACTGCGCGTGGTCCAGCAGATTCACCAGCAGAAAGCCAGCAATCAGCAGCGCCAGCGCAATGGCAAACGATTCCGAGGATGTGTCCGGCGCGATGTTTTGTTCAAGCAGACAGCGGAAATCGCCGTGGCGATCAAGATCGCTTTCTAGACACTGTTTCCAAGGGTATATCTTCCAAAGTGAACCAGCCATAAAGCCAACCAGCAGCGCCACCGTCACATTGTAATAGCGCGCCAACAAAAAGCTGAGTACATGTGAAAAGGCGATGATGCCAACAACAGCGCCCAAGCCGACAACTATAATCGGCGGCAGGTCGCGATTGCTAACTGCCGTTAGCACATAGTCGTACTGTCCCAGGATCAATAGCATGAACGATCCGGAGATCCCGGGCAGGATCATCGCCGTAATCGCAATCATGCCACTGACAAATAGATAAGCGTAAGAATGATCGGCGTCGGCGGGCACAATATTGACAATCACGAACGCCGCCACAGTACCGGCGACAAAAGTTGCAGCCGACGAAGCATTCCAGCGCACTTTGGCGCCAACGGTCAAAATCGACGCGAGCACCAAACCGAAGAAAAACGCGAATAACAAGATGCGACCCTCCGGATCGTCCATGGTCGCGCTGAGAAAACTAGACAGCAGAAGGATCGCCGAAAGCAAGCCCAAACCAAGCGCCACCAGAAAGCGGAACGACACCTGGTCCATGAGAGCATTGAAGCGAAGACCGAGCAGCAATCGAATCGCATCCAGGTTGAATGATTTGATCGCGTCGATCAGATTCTCATAGACGCCGAGGATGAAAGCCATCGTGCCGCCGCTGACGCCGGGCACGATGTCGGCAGCGCCCATGGCGAAACCGATAAGAATGAGGCGCAAGTACTGTCTTGGCGTTCGTGGCTGGGATAAATCCTGTTGCTTCTTCTTCACCGCTAATCTCCTGGTGACTTCTAAAAGCGCCGGAATTAGCCGCCTGCTTCCGTGAATCTCTAGGGTCAGGTCCAGGGCATCATTCGGGCGCATAGCGTTCGAAATGTCCACTTCAGTATACTCACGCCGCCCGCGAATGCCGCTTCAGCGCATCCCAACCTGTTGCAATTAGCAACTGGTAAAGCTTGATAGGCGCCAGAGAACTTGCGAGCGAGACCGGAAGTGAACATAATCTAGCTAGCCGGCGTCGTCACAGCATAATCGTAGCGGCGCGTTGATTTTGCCCCATCGGACAGCGGCAACTAGGGTGGTTGATTATGGCGAATGCGGACGACTCATCTAAGATCTGGATTGGAAACGATCACGGCGGGTACGAATTAAAGCGAAAGTTCGTCGCATTTTTGCGGGAGCGGGGAATCCCGTTTGAGGACGTCGGCTCGCATTCAAGCGACATCGCGCGCTATCCACATTACGCTGTGCGCGTTGCCAAGGCGATCTCGGACGGTGAAGCTAAGCGGGGAATTTTAATCTGCTCAACGGGAATCGGCATGAGCATCATCGCCAACAAGTTCGAGCGTGTTCGCGCCGCCCTCTGCACCAGCGCTTATATGGGACGCCTGACGCGCGCGCACAATGATTCCAACATCTTGTGCCTGGGCGGGAAGATCACCGGCGAGCTTGAAGCGCTTGACATCCTGGAGGCCTGGCTGGCGACCGAATACGACGGCGGCCGGCACGATATCTCGCTCGGGTTGATCGCGGAAGCCGAAGAGAACCTTAGCGATGACAGCGCTTGGCAACCGTCGCGGGATTATTATCGAGAATCATGACGATGCACGCCCGGCTGTAATATGATGCCGGACTTGCAGTTTTGAAATTCATCAATCGAAAAGGGGAGCAATTACAATGCCAGGATTCGCCAATTGGGAACAGCTTTTTGCCATGGAGTACCTTCAACTGTATGAAGAAGGTTATCCCGTAGGCGACACCATTGAACCGAATTTCTCGGCATCATATCTGCCGGACACCGTTCGCGGCGCCAGCGACAGGTCGGCTTTGACGGAAGCGGACTGGGAAGCAGCTTATCATGCGCTATGGGAGATTCGCGACCAGGGCATTCGCGCCGATTATCCTTTCGACGAGCCCGATGATTTTGATTCGATAATTGCTGAAGCGGCCGATCCGCCGAATCTTCAGCCGTTGAGCGACGATGAATATGCTGAGCGGATAAAGGGCGCCTGGTACGGTCGTATCGGCGGCGTCGTGCTCGGCAAGCCGCTTGAAATGCGATTAGACAGGAAGTTCATCAAGCGCTACCTGGAGAGCGTAGACGCTTATCCCTTGAATGACTGGGCGCCCCACGAATCGCCGGAATTGGGCATCACCCTTCGCTGCAAGCCCTCAACGCTGGGCAACATCGCGTACGCCGAACCTGATGACGATATTCATTACACGATCCTGGGCTTGCAACTGCTTGAAGCGCACGGATTCAACTTCAGCAAGCTCGACGTCGCCAATAATCACTTGCGCAATATCCCCTACCATTGGCTCTGGTCATGCACGCGCCAATCCTACTACCACATGATCAATCTGACGGATGACCGCCCGGTTGAAGAACAGATTGATGAATTCCCAACCAAGATTAATCCCTTGCGCGAAGGCATCAATACAGCGATACGGGCCGATTTCTGGGGCTATATCGCGCCGGGTGATCCGCGCCGCGCCGCCCGCGTCGCCTATCGAGAAGTTACCTTAAACGCGGTTAAAAATGGCGTATACAGTTCGATGTTTGTCGCCGGCGCCTTAAGCGCCGCTCTCAGCCCTAATCCGACAGTGGAAACGATCCTTGCGGGCGGGCTTTCAGTCATTCCGCAGCGATCGCGCCTGGCGCATATCATTCACGAGGTTATCGCCTGGTACGAATCCGAGCCGGATTGGGTGGCGGTATGCGATCGTGTCTATGACAAGTACGGGCACTTGCCCTTCCTCCACTCGCTGCACAATATGGCATTCGTAGTTTTGTCGTTGATACACGGACAGCTCGACTACAGTAAGACCATCACCACCGCGGTTATGTGCGGTATGGACACCGACTGTACTTCCGGCACCGCCGCCAGCATCGTTGGCGCGGCTGTCGGATATGACGGTCTGGACAAGCGCTGGATTGATCCCTTCAACGACCATGTCAAGACGGTCGTCGCCGGCTTTGGGCATGGCTCCATCTCGGGTCTGGTTCAGCGCAACGTCGATCTTTGGCGCAAATTGCGGAACGAGCCCGTGCCCTGATGCCTGGCTCGGTTGTGCGGCTATTCCAGCGGCATGCGGAAATCGAACACGCCCCCGTGTATGCCCCAGCGGATGCCGCTGTCGCTCACTAAGACATCGCCATCTCTGCGCAGGGCAGAGCAAGATAGGGGACAGCGCAGAATCTCGAGCGGATCCCTTGGAAGCGATTGACCGCGATCGCCCGATGCGTCTCTGAGCTGCAGGTCGAGGAATATGCTGGGTGAGATGGTCCAGCCGCTGCGCTGCAAGAGCGAGTCCAAGCCAGCGAGAAATTGTGTTGGCAGCGCGCTTTTCAACAATCCCAGGCGGAACCAAGAAACCGGCGCAACTTTTCGCACAGCGAAATTTAGCTCCGCAACCTGACGCTGCATGTACTCAGGATGGAAGTTGAAGTTCAGTTCGACAAATTCAATGGGTTCCAGCGTATACGGATTCCAGGCGCGCGAGCTGAAGAGATGCCGAAGCATCGCCTTTAGATTGCGCTTATTGGCGTATTCTAGGATGAATGAGCCGTCGTCGCGCAAGACCTTGCGGATCTGCCCGAGGACGGCGGGCACATTTTCAAAATGGTGAATTACGCGAATCATAGTCGCCGCATCAAATGCGCTCGCCTGAAAGGGCATCCGGTAGGCGTCGGCTGCGACGTATAGATAGCCTTCGTCGCCATATTTGTGGCGCGCGTATTGCAGTTGCTCGAGCGAGTAATCAAGCAGCACAACTTCGCGAAACATTCGGTATTCATTGGTGATTCGCCCGAAGCCAGCGCCAACCTCCAGCAGACGGGCGCCGCCCGCAGGCAACAGTTTTCTTAGGACGCGGCGTTCGACAGCGTCTTCGTAGTCGCGTCCCTGCCCTTCCCAAAAGTCCTGTCGATAGGTCGAATCGCCGTAATCGCAGATTCGAGGTCCGTCGGTCATACCAAGGCTCCGGCGGCGGATGTCAGCGTCATGCCAAGCCCGCCGCTGCTCGAAGCGCCTCAGCTTTGTCGGTCTTTTCCCAAGGCACGTCGACGTCTTCCCGCCCGAAGTGTCCGTATGCCGCCACTTGTTTGAAAATTGGCTTACGTAATCCCAAGTCGCGTATGATGGCCGCCGGACGCATATCAAAGCGCTTTTCGATCAGTGCGCTGATCTTCTCGTCACCGACTTTGCCTGTGCCAAAGGTTTCGACGGACAGCGACGTTGGCTCCGCCTTGCCGATGGCGTAAGAGACCTGCAGTTCAAAGCGCTCGGCGAGACCGGCTTTGACCACATTCTTGGCGACATAACGCGCCATATAGGCCGCGCTGCGGTCGACCTTGGTCCCGTCTTTCCCCGAGAAGGCGCCGCCACCGTGACGGGCGACGCCGCCATAGGTATCCACTATAATCTTGCGCCCGGTCAGGCCGGCGTCGCCCAAGGGTCCACCAGTGACAAAACGGCCGGATGGATTGACATGATAGGTCGTGCTTTCGTCAATCCACCGTTGGCACTCGATGTCGCGCTTGATGAAATCAATGATCTGGCGACGGATCTCCCCTTGCGAGATTTCGGGCGCGTGCTGCGTCGAGACCACAATCGTGTCAATTCGTTTCGGCTTGCCATGGGCATATTCCACAGTGACTTGGCATTTGGCATCGGGCCGCAGCCACGCTATTTCGCCGCTTTTGCGCACGGCCGTCAAACGGCGCATGAGACCGTGCGAGAGCGACACGGTGAGCGGCACTAATTCTTCCGTTTCATCGCAGGCGAAGCCGATCATCATCCCCTGGTCGCCAGCGCCGGTGGCTTCAATATCGGACTCCGACATAACGCCTTCGCGCGCTTCGAGCGCTGTATCGACGCCCTTCTTGATATCGTCAGACTGCTCCTTGATCGAAATTAACACGCCGCAGGTCTCGGCGTCGAAGCCATAATCCGACTGCGTGTAGCCGATATCGCGAATGGTGTCTCTGACTATCGTATCAATATCTACATAGGCTTTCGTTGTAATCTCGCCCATGACGACTACCAAGCCCGTTGTGGTGGCGACTTCGCAAGCGACCCGCGCCATTGGGTCTTCTGCCAGAATCGCGTCCAGAACGGCGTCGCTTATCTGGTCGCACATTTTGTCCGGATGGCCCTCCGAAACAGATTCCGAAGTAAACAGATACCTGGGGGAGGTCATGAATGTGGTTGACATACTCGTCCTTTCTCAAGCAACAAAAAACGCCTTGCGAGGCAGCGGGCGTCGAAGGATCGCTTTCGAATGCGCTCATCTGCCAGAGTTTGTACCCTGCCGGACTTAGCACCGTCCCGAATTCCGGGGGTTGCCGCGAGTTCGCTGAGCCGGTTCTCTCACTCGCTCTCGATGAGTGCCGCAGGTGAAACTCACCGCAGCATAGGTCATTATATCACAGGACGGCGACGCCGCAATCCATAAGCGCATTGGAAGCTGAGCAACACCTGCAGTCAAAACTACAGTCCAGCCAGCAGAGTCGCCCTACTGGGGTTTGGCTCGCTGCACGTGCATGAGAAATTCGTTTCGCGTATCATGATTTGCGCGGAAGTCCCCAAGCATAGCGCTTGTCGTCATATTCGCGTCGTGCTTCATCACGCCGCGAATCATAGAACACATATGCCGCGCCGTCATCACGACAGCGACGCCGCGCGGATCAAGCACCTCGACGAGGAATTCGGCGATTTGTCGCGTAAGGCGCTCCTGAACCTGCAGCCGCCGTGAAAACATATCGACTATCCGCGGTATCTTGCTAAGCCCGACCACTTTGTCTTTGGGCAGGTAGCCAACGTGAGCGTGACCGATGAATGGCAGCATATGATGTTCGCAAAGGCTGTAGTATTCGATATGGCTCACAACCACCATGTCATCGTAAGCAATATCAAAAACTGCGTTGTTGAGCAATTCAACCGGATCAGTCGTATAGCCGCTGACCAATTCCCGATACGCTTTAGCCACCCGCCTGGGCGTGTCTATTAGCCCCTGACGTCCTGGATTCTCACCGATGGCGTGAAGCATTTGCAGAACCGCATTCTCAACCTCAGGCTCATCAACAGGCATGGCATCCAGACCGAATCGGCTCAACAGCGAATCTGACTCTAGCTTTAGCTTGATGTTAGCTTCTAGTTCGGCGACACTTTGCGTTTCGTTGCTATCCATAATCAGCCAACCTGCTTTCACATTTCGACAACGTTAGCTCTCAAGCGAGCCAGCAGAGCATTCTCTTTGTGCGCCTGCTTACTTATCTTGAATTATAGGTATGTTAAGCTGCGAAACTCAAGTTGCATTTGAAAGAGCTGCCACAATTGCAATGTTTTGCCCTTGCATCGGCTGCAAGTTATGCCAAGAGCATTCGCAAATTGAACCTCGATATCGCGTTCCATGTTAAACTGCCAAGGGGTGGGACCAAATCGGCGACGTCATGAACGAAATCGAAATCCAAAACCTGCGATTGCGCGCGGTCCTCGGTTTCAGCGAGCACGAACTTGATCAGCCGCAAGATATCGTAGTAGGCTTGCGCATTGGACTGGATAGTCGGCGCGCGGGCGAGACGGACGACCCGGCCGATGCCTTCAATTACCGGACTGTAACCAAGGCGATTATTCAATTCGTGGAAGCGTCACGCTTTTCCTTGGTTGAGAAGCTGGCCGAGGAAATTGCCCGCCTGGCCGTAATAGATTTTTGCGCCCCCAAAGTCGAAGTCGCCGTGCACAAACCCGGCGCGCTGCGACGGTCGGATTCTGTGGGCATCCGCATAGCCCGGCGCCCCGAAGACTACGCGCAGAACATCGTTTTTATATCGATTGGATCCAACATCAAGCCGGCGGAGAATATCGTGGCGGCGCTCGCCTTGCTGCGACGTTACACGACCGTGCTTGACGTATCGCCGATATACCAGTCGGCGCCACAAGGATATACCGATCAGGAGCCATTTCTGAACCTGGCGGTTATGGCGCATACGTTGCGGTCTCCGGCGCAATTCAAAACCGAGGTCATTGACCGCATTGAAGCCGATCTCAAGCGAGTCCGCGATCCTGAAAACAAGAATGCGCCGCGCACCATCGATCTGGATCTGTCGCTGTGGAACGATGAAGCCTTAGAATACGGCGCCAAACGTTGGACTATCCCAGACGCTGACATCGCTCGATTCGCCCATGTGGCGATACCATTGGCTGATCTTGCGCCAGATTATTTGCATCCAGTGCTGAATCAACCGCTTCACATAATCGCAGCGTCCTTCGACGCGACTGAACTGGAGCGGGTGAACCTGGACTCTGGCATTCTTTCATTTTGAGGGAATCGGCCCACGCTGATGTAGCTACGGTGACCAGGTCTTCGAAACCTTAGCAGAATTTTCCCGCTAGGTTAGAATAAATAAGACAAGACCTAACTACCGCCATAGGAAGGGCCATGGAGATTGCAAACCTCGTTACCCTGTCGCAACCGCGTTCTGCGGCGTCCGAGGCCTATCGCAGCTTGCGAACCAACTTGATGTTCAGCAGCGTCGAAAGCCCGATTCAAACCCTGCTGGTAACATCCGCGGCGCGCGAAGATCAGAAGAGCGTGACCTTGGCTAACTTGGCGGTCACCTTCGCTCAAGGCGGCAACCGGACCGTTCTGGTTGATGCCGACCTTAGGCAGCCGAAACAGCATGAGATTTGGAATTTGGCGAACAGTCGCGGTCTCAGCAGCATGATGGTGGATGACAGCTCCGTAAGCGACCCGCCCCTGCAAGCGACGGCAGTCGATGATCTGGAGGTCATCTGCGCCGGCGAACTGCCGCCAAACCCGGCCGATCTGCTGGGCGGCCAGCGCATGAACGAAATTATCGCAGCTTTGAAGCAGCGCGCTGATTATGTCCTTTTTGATAGCCCGCCGGTGCTCGCTGCTACAGACGCGGCCCTCTTGGGCATAAAATTGGATGGCGCGCTGCTGGCAATCCGCGCCGGAGAAACGCGCCGCGATCATACGGCGCAAGCGAGGCAAGCGCTGGAACGCGTCCATGTGCGCGTCGTTGGCGCCGTGCTGACCGACGCGCCGCGCGACACTCGATTCGCCTACTGACCATGCCCGGTTCACGCGCGCGCTCACGCGAACTGTTCCATCCACGATCGGTCTTGCAGCGACTTCGGAGTATGACGCGACGATGAAGGGACTTATCCTCAGCGGCGGCAAAGGCACCCGACTTTATCCGCTAACCTACACCCGCGCAAAACAGCTGATTCCGGTCGCCAATAAACCAGTGCTGGTGCGTGTAATTGAAGCGATCCGCGATGCCGGCGTCGGCGAGATTGGCATGGTGGTAGGCCATACGGCGCCCGAAATCCAGGATGCCCTGGGCGATGGCTCGCGCTGGGGCGTCTCGCTGACTTATATTCTTCAGGACAGCCCGGACGGGCTCGCGCATGCGGTAAAGATTTCGCGCGGCTTCCTGGCTGATGATCCCTTCGTGATGTTCCTGGGCGACAACGTGATTCAAGGCGGCATAAGCCAACTAATACGTGATTTCGCCGACAACGATTGGAACAGTCAAATCGTGCTCAAGGAAGTCGAAAACCCTTCGGCATACGGCGTCGCCCAATTGCGCCCGGACGGCAGCATTGAGCGACTGATCGAAAAGCCGGAGACGCCGCCGAGCAATCTCGCGCTCGTCGGCATATATATGTTTGATCGCCATGTCTTTGACGCAGTCGACGCGATAAAGCCTTCAGCCCGCGGCGAATACGAGATCACCGACGCGATTCAGTGGCTGATCGACCAGAGCCATACGGTCTTTCCCCATATTCATCGAGGTTGGTGGATTGACACTGGCAAACCAACCGATATGCTGGAAGCCAATAGCCATGTGCTCGAAGAGATTGTGCCCTGCGTCGCCGCCAGCGCCGCGATTGACGAGCGCTCGACGGTGGATTCCCGCGTGAGCGTGCAAGAAGGCGCCCGCATCATCAACAGCATCCTTCGCGGTCCAACAGTTATCGGTCAGAACACCTTGATCGAGAATAGCTATATTGGTCCCTTCACCAGCATTTATCATAGCTGTCAAATTAGAAACTGTGAGATCGAGCGCAGCATAATCCTGGAAAACAGCCGCGTCATTGATATTGATCGCACACTGCGCGACAGCCTCATCGGCAGAAACGCGTCGGTGAAGCGCAGCGCGGTAAAACCAAGCGGCATCAAGATGAACCTCGGCGATCACAGCACACTATGGGTTTAGCCCAATCAATGGAACAATTGGCGGGAGCGCAATGAAAAACATCCTGGTAACCGGCGGCGCTGGATTCATCGGCAGCGCTTTCGTCCGCCACATGGTAGCGGCCTACCCCGAATACAACATCATTTGCTACGACAAGCTGACCTACGCCGGCAATTTGGACAATCTGCTGCCGGTAAGCGATGAAGAGAATTACCAATTCGAGCGCGGCGATGTGGCCGATCGCCTGACGGTTGAGCGTGTCTTGAAGCGCTACGCTATCGACACCATTGTCAACTTCGCCGCCGAAAGCCATGTCGACCGCAGCATCCTCGATCCGGACGCCTTCATCCACACCGATGTCGTTGGCGCCTATATCTTGCTGGACGAAGGCAAGAAGCTCGGCATCGGGCGCTTCTGTCAAGTGTCGACCGATGAAGTCTACGGCGATATCGACGATGGCGAATCGGCCGAGGATGACCGATTCCTGCCCAACAGCCCCTACGCCGCGAGCAAAGCCGGCGGCGAATTGATGGCGCGCGCCTACGCGGTCACTTACGGTATGGACACGGTGATCACACGCGGCAGCAACACCTACGGTCCGTATCAATATCCGGAAAAGCTGATCCCGTTTTTCACCACCGAAGCGATTGATGATCGGCCGCTGCCCCTATACGGCGACGGCAAGCAGATACGCGATTGGCTCTATGTGGACGATCACGCCCGCGGCGTCGATCGCGTATTGCACGACGGCGTATCGGGAGAAGCCTACAACCTGGCGGGAGAGAATCAGCGCTACAACGTGGAAGTCACGCGGCGCATCCTGGAGATTCTGGGCAAGCCGGCTTCGCTGGTCAGACATGTGCCCGACCGCGAAGGTCACGATCGGCGCTACGCGATGACGGCGGCAAAAGCGCGCGCGCTCGGCTGGAAACCGCAATTCGATTTCGATGTCGGTCTGCAAGCCACCGTCAATTGGTATCTGGAAAACGAATGGTGGTGGAGAAAAATCAAAAAAGGCGAATTCCTCGACTTTTACCGACAGCAATATGCCGAACGGCTGGCGACCTCAGAGTCATGACCATTTCTCGCGCCGCCAAGCTAGCTGCCGGTTATACCTGGCGCCCGCTCGCATCGAACTGGTTGACAAGCGCGGCCGGGGCGAGAGGCGCATGAGGATTCTGATTACAGGCGCCTCGGGCCGATTGGGCAGCCAACTCGTCGCGCAACTACAGGGCAAGCACCAGGTAAAAGACGCGGACATCGTCGGCGGCGTCAGCCACGAGTTGGATATCACCGACTACGAATCTTGCCGCAGGCTGGTCGCTGATCTGCGCCCGGATATCGTGCTGCATCCGGCCGCCTGGACCAATGTCAATGGCTGCGCGCTCGACCCGGAAAAGGCGCTGCGCGTCAACGGCATCGGCACGGGGAACCTGGCGGCGATCACGGCGCAGCGCGGCATACCCATCCTCTACGTCAGCAGCAACGAAGTTTTTGACGGGCAACTGGACCGCGCTTATACCGAATATGATCGAAGCAATCCCATCAACGCCTACGGCTACAGCAAATGGTACGGCGAGCGCGCCATAATGCAGGTGAATCCGCGCCACTACATTGTTCGCTCCGCCTGGCTGTTCGCGCATGGCGGGGGCAATTTCATCCATGCGATCCTCGGCGCGGCGCGCGAAGGCAAAAGGCTCCGCGTCGTGACCAACGAGGTGGCGAATCCGACCTATACGAACGACCTTGCCGGGGCGATCGGGCGGCTATTCGAGAGTGAGCGCTTTGGCATTTATCACTTTGTCAACGAGGGCGCCGTCAGCCGCTGGCGCTTCGCCCGCTATCTGCTGGACCAAGCCGGCTTCGCCAATACGCCTATTGAACGCATCAGCCGTCACGAATGGTCGCGACCATCGCTGCCGCCCGAGTACACCGCCATGGCAAATGTCGCCGGCGCCAGCATTGGGATTCGATTGCGAACCTGGCAGGAAGCCCTTCGCGCTTATTTGGATGCCGAGGCGGCGGGTTGATGACGGATCGCTTCTCCGTCGTCATCCCAAATTGGAATGGCAAGCGTTTTCTCGCTGCTTGCCTGAACTCGCTGCGATATCAAACAGTCGACGACATCGAAGTGATTTTAGTCGACAACGCCTCCGCCGATGGTTCGCAAGACTACATCAGAGCGGAGTATCCGGAAGTCCGCCTAATAGAGCTCGAAGCGAATCGCGGCTTCACCGGCGCTTGCAATATCGGTATGGACGCGGCGACGGGCGCATACATCGCGCTGCTCAACAACGATACGGAAGTGGAACGCAACTGGGCGGAGCAGGTAGCGAAGGCATTCGCGGAGCATCCGCAAGCGGGCATCGTCGCCAGCAAGATGCTGCTTTTTGATCAGCGCAATCGCTTTCATACCGCGGGCGACTTTGTCGCCACCGATGGGCGGGCGGGCAATCGAGGCGCTTGGGAACGGGACCGCGGTCAATACGATAAGGGCGAGTATGTCTTCTCCGCATGTGGCGGGTCTGCTGTCTATCGTCGATCCATGCTCAGCAATATAGGCACGCTCGATGACGATTTCTTCTTCTTGCTTGAAGATGTCGATCTGGCTTGGCGCGCGCAACTGGCTGGCTACAAGGTCTGGTACGAACCGAGCGCGGTGGTCTATCACTATCTGTCCGCGACCGGCGGCGGGGTCACCGCCAGCTACCACGATGGCCGCAACGGCATTTGGCTTATTGTCAAAAACACGCCCGCTGGACTGGCTCGCAAATATGCGCGTCAGATCATGGCGAGGCAGTTCGTTCTACTGCGGGATTCGTTGAAGTCCTGGCGCGGTCAAGAGGCGCGGGCGCGGCTGCGAGGCATGGCGGCAGGCTTGCTGACCATCGGTGGAGCGTTGGCGAAGCGGAAGCGCATTCAAGCGTCAAAACGCGTTTCCGACGATTACATCGACAGCATGCTCACGCAAGCCTAACCGAAGCTGGAAGCGAGCGAGAACGGAACTCTTCGCGCGCTCGCGTATGTACAAATGTCGATTCTGGCGTATGATGATGCGTGATTTCTGTCACAACACCTGATGCCTCACAGGAGGCTCGCGCTTGAGCAATCCCTTCCTCAGCATTGTCATACCGGCGCACAATGAGGAGAGCCGGCTGCCGCCGAGTCTGGCGCAAATCGACGGCTTCCTGCAAAAGCAGCCCTATGACGCTGAGGTCATCATCGTAGAAAATGGCAGCCGAGACCGCACCCACAAAGTTGCGCTCGACTGCGCGGGCGAGTACCCGTACCTGCGCGTCCTGCAATCGCCGGACAATCTGCGCGGCAAAGGTTTGGCGGTGAAGCAAGGAATGCAAGCGGCGCAAGGAGATTGGCGCTTCATCTGCGACGCGGATCTGTCCATGCGCATTGACGAACTCGTGAAGTTTTTGCCGCCAGCATCGGACGGATATGATATCTTGATCGCCAGCCGCGAAGCGCCGGGCGCGCTGCGAGTCGACGAACCGGAATACCGGCACATCATGGGGCGCGTCGCAACCTACATCATCAAGGCAGCCGCCATCGGCGATTATGAAGACACCCAATGCGGCTTCAAGATGTTCCGCGGGGAAGTCGCTGACGATCTATTCGCCGTGCAGCGCATGAATGGCATCGGCTTTGACGTTGAGCTGCTGTATATCGCCAAGCGGCGCGGTTACAAAGTCATGGAAGTGCCAATCACCTGGTATTACGATACCTATTCGACCATGAGGCTCTGGGACGATTCGGTGAAGCTGCTGCGCGAGATTTGGGAAATCCGGCAGAATTGGCGCCGGGGACTGTATGGCTGAGCGCAAGGCAAAGACAAAAACGGCGAGCCTGCGACACGAACGACACTATTTCCGCGCCGGTTTCCCTTTCATCGTCGGCATTGATGAAGTCGGACGCGGTCCGCTGGCGGGACCGGTGGCGGCAGCCGCCGTCGCCCTGCCTCTTGAAAGTACGAATCTTGCCAAGGCATTAAGCGGCGTTCGCGACAGCAAAGAAATGACCGCTTCCCAGCGTGAGCGGCTTTGCGAAGTCATCAAAGATGTAGCGTATTGCTGGGGAATCGGGCACAGCGGCGTCGAAGAGATCAATGCGCTGGGCATCGTGGATGCGACCAAAACGGCTATGCAGCGCGCTCTCGATCAGGCGCTGAAGGGATCCGGCACTGTGCCCGATTGTCTCTTTCTGGATTACCTTCTTTGGCCCGAGCGGTCCGATATCCCCCAGGTGAGCATTGTTGATGGCGACCAACATTCGCTGACGATCGCCTGCGCCAGCGTACTGGCAAAAGTCTGGCGCGATCGTTATATGATCGACCTCGACGCCTTACACAGTGAATACGGTTTTGCCCAGCACAAAGGCTATGGCACGGCGGCGCACCTGCGCGCCTTGCGAATGCATGGTCCCTGCATTGAACATCGCCGCTTATTTTCTCCCGTCTTTGAGAGTAGCGGACGGGCAGCTCAGTAAGGGCTTCCGCGAGCAGGATGGACGGGACCCGCTTGTGTTATCATCGGCAAGATCATGACGGGGGATTCACTTGAAGATCGCCTTGGTTCACGACTGGCTGAATCAAAGCGGCGGCGCGGAAGATGTATTGGAGGCGCTAAAGCGCATTTATCCCGCCAGCCCGCTTTTCACCGGCGTCTTCGCCAAAACGCTGATGCCAGTCCACTATCAGGATTGGGACATACGCAGGCTCTGGATTGACCGGCTGCCCGGAATACATCAGCGTCATCAAGTTTTTCTGCCCCTATATCCCTTCGCCTGGAATCAGCTTCACATAAGTGGCTTTGACGTGATTCTCAGCAACAAGAGCGGCTTCTGTCACGGTCTGCGTTTCAGTCCCGAGAGCCTGCACATCTGCTATTGCTTGACGCCGACGCGTTATGTTTGGCAACTGGATACTTACCTCGAAGGCGAGAACATTGGAGCAGCCGCGACGATGCTACTGCGGCCGCTGATCGCTCGTCTAAAACGCTGGGATTATGCGGCAGCGCAGCGCGTCTCCCATTTCATCGCGATCAGCACAGCCGTGCAGAAGCGCATCAAACGCTTCTATAGCCGAGAATCTACGATCGTGTTTCCACCGGTGGATACAGAGAAGTTTGCGTCGGCGGTCACGCGCGAAATAGGCGACTATTTTCTCATCGTTTCCCGCTTGATTCCCTACAAGCGCATTGATCTGGCTGTTCAAGCGGCGACGGAATTGGGCTTGAAGCTGAAGATTGCCGGCGCCGGACGCGACCTGCAGCGGCTGCGCGCGCTCGCTGGCGACGGCGTCGAGTTTCTCGGCTACGTGCCAGACGCCGAATTGCCCGAACTGATGGCTCGCTGCAAGGCGCTCATATTCCCGGGCTTGGAAGACTTCGGCATTGCGCCGGTGCAGGCGCAAGCAGCTGGCCGTCCGGTGATTGCCTTCAGCGGCGGTGGCGCGCTGGATACGGTCATACCTGGGGTAACCGGCGAGTGTTTTACTGAATTGGCAGTTGACAGCCTCAAAGAAGTCTGGCGCGAGTTCGACCATAGCGCGTACAATCCGGCGGAGATACAGCAGCAGGCTAGGAAATTCGATGTAAGTGTGTTCGTCGAGCGCATTGATGCCTTCGTCCGGCAAGCCTGGCATGCGCACGAATCCAATCAAATGTTTCAATTCCGCGATCCCGTTGTGGCCGAAAAGGGATGCTTCCCATGGAATACAGAGAGCTCGTCCGCATAATCTTTCGCCGCTGGTGGTTAATCGTCCTGCCTGTCGTGTTAAGCGCGGTTAGCGCCGTTCCAGATTTGATAGGCGATTCAACCGGCGCTCCTGGCGGATTCACAACGCAAATACGATATAGCGCCGCTCAAAGACAAAATATGCCCGATCGCGATGGCGATTACCAAGATGTCTGGCTGGCATCTCAATATACAGTTGATGCCTTGACCGATTGGGTGCGCACCGCAAGTTTCCGCAGCGAGATTCGGGATGCGCTGGGCGAGACGACGGTCGCGCTGGACAGCCTGCAGGTCGCGGCGGACAACGCTAGAAGCGTCGGTGTCGTTTATATGAGCCATGCAAATCATGAAGCTTTGGACGCAATCGCTGAAGCCGCCATGCTTGTGCTGAGCGACCGCAGCCAGCGCTATTTTCCGCAGTTGGGCGGTGAAGCGGCGCAGGTTACGATTCTGGAACCACCGGCGCTATCCGCAGCGCCGCCGGCTTTGTCGTCGCGCCTGGCGCCTATGGTTCGTCTCGGTGTGGCGCTGCTGATCGGGCTAGCGCTGGCTTTCGTCGCCGAATTCGTTGATCCCACCATTTATCACGCGGACGATCTGCGCCGGATGGGTATGCCCTTGCTGAGCAGCATTCCAAAAGAGCGAGCTTGACCTGAGCGCAAACCGTTCTTTCGTAACCGAACTCCATTTCAAATTGGCAGCAGGAGTGGCAGCGTGGGCGAACAATTCGATCTGACCGGACGGGTGGCTATCGTAACGGGCGCGTCGCGCGGGATCGGCAAGGCGATTGCGGAGACTTACGCGCGCGCGGGCGCGAAAGTCGTGTTGGCCAGCCGCAAGCAAGAGGCGCTTGATGAAGCGGCGGAGGCAATCCGCGCAAGTGGCGGCGAAGCGATCGGCATCGCGGCCCATAATGGCGATAGAAACGCGCTCAAGGCTTTGGTGGAAAAGACGGCAACGCACTACGGCAGGCTCGACATTCTGGTCAACAATGCGGCGACCAATCCGCATTATGGCGCCCTTCTTGAAGCGGCGGACAGTTTTTGGCAGAAGACGATCGAAGTAAATCTGATGGGCAACGTTTGGCTGTCTCAGGCGGCGGTCCCGGCGATGCGCGCCAACGGCGGCGGCAAAATCATCAACGTAGCCTCAATCGTGGGTTTAAATCCCGGGCGCTATCAGGGCATTTACAGTGTGACAAAGGCAGGCGTGATCAGCTTGACCAAGACGCTCGCGGTCGAACTGGGCGCGGACAATATTCAAGTCAACGCAATCGCGCCGGGTTTGGTGCAGACGAAATTCGCGCAGGCGCTTTGGGGAAATCCGGACTTGCTGGATCGCGTCTTGGCGCGGACGCCGGCGGGGCGCATCGGTCAGCCAGCGGATATTACTGGCATGGCGCTTTACCTAGCTTCAGCCGCTTCGGACTTCACGACCGGCGCCGTGTTCGTGCTCGACGGCGGAGCAACCGCTCAATCCATTTGATCAACTAACAGATCTGCAATCGAAGCTCAAAGGAAGGCAGGCGCGGCTGTCGTCATCTAGCGATCGTCTTTTTCGTCCAGCTCACCCGCGGCCTGTTCGTCAGCCGCCACATTGTCCGCCACCAGCTCGGCCTCGATCACTTCGCCAGCGTCTTCCGCATCCGCCATCGAATCGAGAATCGCCTCGTGCTCGGCGAGTTCGTCATCTGACGGCGGCCGCGTCGCCGAATGACCAACCATCGTGATTTTGCCGTCTATAAATGCGCCTTCTTCCGTGGTCAGCGCCGAAGCGTTGATATCGCCCCAAATGCGTCCGGTCCGCAAAAGCTGCACCTTGCTGCCTGTGATGTTGCCGCGAACGGCGCCGGCGATAGAGATGTTGCGCGCGTTGATATCGGCGTGAATATCGGCCGATTCGCCCACAAGTATGTTGCCGCTGATTTCCAGGGAGCCCGCGAACTGGCCATCCATGCGCACGTTGCCAGAACTGACAAAGCTACCTTCAAAACTGGTATTGGCGCCGATCACCGTATCGAAACCAACAGGCCGACCGGTTGGCACCTCGCGCGCCGGCTCTTGCGCATCCACGTCCGTTTGCCCGCGCCGATTTGTGAAAAACGCGCTCATTTTCTTCCCTCGCTTGCTCGGCTCACACCCAACTTAACTTGGCCTAAGACTGCTCCACCATCAATTGCCCTTACTTGACGGGACATTCGTTCTCGTTCAGCTTGTCCGCGAGGAGTGAAAGCGAAAATGATCCAATCGCGAAAGCTCCCGCACTTGCTCGGCCGCACGATAACTGCTGCGCACCAGGGGGCCGCTTTCCACCCACTTGAATCCCATTTGCAATCCGATATCGCGCAATTCAGCGAATTCAGCCGGCGTATAATAGCGCTCGATTGGAAGATGACGTTTGCTTGGCTGCAAGTATTGACCCAAGGTCAGAATGTCAACACCAATGCTCACTAGGTCAGCCATCGTCTCGCGGACTTCGTCGAGCGTTTCGCCAAGCCCAAGCATAATCCCGCTCTTAGTCAGGACCAGCGGGTCCATCCGCCTGGCATTTTCCAGCGTCGCCAGCGCCCAATCGTACTGGTCTTGCGGCTGCACTCTTTTGAACAGTCGCGGCACCGTTTCTACATTGTGATTCAGAATTTCCGGCTGCGCGTCCATGACGATTTTCAGCGCCAGTTCGCTGCCCTTGAAATCGGGAATCAATACCTCGACAGAACAGCCGGGCTGCAACTGACGTATCCGCCGAATCACCATCGCGAATAGCGGCGCCCCGCCATCCGGGCGATCGTCGCGATTTATACTGGTGATCACCACATGCTGCAAGCCCATCGCGCGAACGCTTTCGGCGATACGGTTTGGCTCCGCCCAATCAATTGGATTGGGCATTCCAGTCTTTATATCGCAAAAGCCACAGCTGCGCGTGCATGTATCACCCATCATTAGAAAGGTGGCTGTTCCTTTGCCCCAGCATTCGCCCAAATTCGGGCATTGCGCCTCTTCGCAGACGGTATGCAAGGTTTTGCTTCGCATCAGGTCGCGGACTTGCTCGTAAGTCTCTCCGCTCGGCGCCCGCACGCGTATCCACGGCGGCCGACGTCGTGGCGTCTTGGGATCCGGCTGCCATTCGGATGATGTGGCGACTGGTATCAGATCAGGCTGGATGGAATCGGGCAATGCAATTCTCCGAGTGAACTTTGAGCGTGGGCACGTCTTCGTATGCATTACATTATATATCAATTGGAAAAGGCATTGCTATAGCGGACGACCCTACGGGCAATTGAAATCAACTCATGGATTCCCATGTGTTATTCTATGTGGCATCCAGGCGCGGTTCGGGCAGGCGATGAGAACAATTACGCTCAAAGACGTGAGCAAGACCTTTTACGACAAGAGCCGAAAACTGACGCCGGTCTTGGCGATTAAAGACTTTAACCTGCGCGTCGAAGACGGCGAGTCGGTTGTTCTCCTGGGGCCGAGCGGCTGCGGCAAGACCACGCTCTTGCGCCTGATCGCCGGTCTCGAACAGCCCGACCGCGGCGAGATCTTTTACAACAATGTGCCGCTGGACGAGATACCGATCGAAGAGCGCGGCATTGGCATGGTCTTCCAGAACTACGTTTTGATCCCGCACTGGGAAAGCCGCAAGACCGTCGGTTTCTTCCTGCGGCTGCGAGATCGCGAAGAAGAGGTTCCGGCGCACGTCAATACCGTCGCCAATATCACAGGCGTCGATATTGAAAGCCTTATGGGCCGGTTCCCGCGGCACCTTTCCGGTGGCGAAAAGCAGCGAGTCTCAATCGCGCGCGCATTCGCCCGCGATCTTGAGTTGCTGCTATTCGACGAGCCCTTCGCCAATCTGGATGCAAAGTTTCGGGCGCAGGCGCGCGTCGAATTGAAGCGGCTCATTCAGGAGTTCAAGGTCACACTGCTCTATGTGACCCACGATCAGGTGGAAGCGATGAGCGTCGCCGACCGCATAGTCGTAATCAATGCGGGCCGCATCATACAGTCAGGTCCCTACCATAAGCTGCACGACGATCCAGACAGTCTCTTTGTCGCCGAATTCCTGGGTACGCCCACCATTAATGCCTTTTGGGGACGGGTAAGCGATGGCGAGTGGGACGGCAGCTATTTGGGCCGCGCCGCCCTGCCGCAATATCGACCCAATGGCAGCGAAGTAATCGTCGGGCTTCGCCCAGAACATATTTCGGTCTGCGACAAAGAACGCGGCATTCCCGCGACGATAGATCGCGTGATCCCATTTTACGCCGAAAAGTACGCTTTGCTTGAAGTATGGCTGCGCAAGCGCCGCTGGAGAATTCAGGTTCCATTGGGCGAGCGTTTCCAGCCAGGCGAAACCGTGCATTGCCAGTTGGATTGGTCACGCGCGCTCTTCTTCGACGCCGAGTCAGGCGATCGAATCCGCTAGTCAAACACAATCAGGTCTTTGAGCGCTTCCAGGGTCGAAGGACCGATCCCAGAAACCTGATCCAGATCAGCCAGTGTGGAGAAGGGACCTACCTGCTCCCGGTACTCGATAATGCGCAGAGCCATTGCCGTTCCCACGCGCGGCAGGGTTTCCAGTTCTGCCTGCGTGGCGGAGTTGATCCGGACGAGCGCTTCGCCAGATGGGGTCGGCAAAGCGCCGTCTATAGTGTCCGTCCTGACTTTGGGAACGTGCACCTGGTCGCCGTCGCGAAGTAGGCCCGCCAGATTGACCAGCTCTTTGTTCGCCCCTTCGGTAAAGCCGCCGGCGGCCGCCACTGCATCGGAGACACGGCTGCCGTATGGCAGAAAATGCTGTGTGCCTCGTCGTGATACTTCTCCAGTCACGTAAACCAAGATCGGTCGCGGAGTCGGCGTCGGGATTGGGGTTGCCGTCGGCGGTGGGGGCTTGATGGTGATTGATATCGGCTCTGGACGCGAAAACAGAAGCAGCGCGCCGCTAAGCGAGATAAGAATGATGAGAATCAGAAAAACGATAAATGACCCGCGCGCTGATGACAAACCGACACAATTCCGACAATTGAAAGGAAATTGTCGAAAATTGTATCACAATCGCGGAGAATACTTAGGATTGATCTTCCACCCAGACGGGCAAGTGACCCAAGGCGACGATATCGTACCATTGCGCGCGATCGCCTTCGGTGAAAATCGCCGCCTCAGCAACGACATCTGCCCCCGCTTTGTCCATGATTAGGCGCATGCCTTGCAGCGTGCTCCCGGTAGAAATCACATCGTCGACAATGGCAATCCGCCGGCCCGCGACCAGCTTTCGGTCCTTGACGTCGAGGAATAAGGTCTGTGGCTGCCCGGTAGTGATGCTCAAGGTTTCGCTCTGCAGCGCGTCACCCATGTAGGGTTTATGCGTCTTGCGCAAGACGACGTACGGCAGCCGCATTTCCGAACTGAGAGCGTGCGCCAGCGGGATGGACTTCGCCTCGGCAGTAACCAGCACATCAATGTCGCGGTCCGCCAGCAGTTGCGCTAGTTCGGCGCTCGCCGCGTTGACAAATTCGTAGTCGCCCAGGATGTTGAGGATAGCGATTTTGACACCCGGCTTGATCTCCATGAGCGGCAATTCGCGTTTGACGCCGGCAACCTTTACCGAGTGAAATTCGTCAACCATGGGATTTCCTCGCAGATCATTGGACGCTCGCGCAATCCATTATAACGTGTCAATACGGCACGCAAAATCGCTACGAGCCAGTCAAGCTTGCCGCGGCAGTTGCTGTTTGGGGCGCATTTTCTGGGGCGAGCTCATCCGCGATTCCATTCGTAATCCGGCCGTCAATCAGTGTGAGCACGCGATCCATCTGCGATGCCAGCGACTGGTCGTGTGTGACCAAGACCACGGTCGTTCCGTTTTCGTCGCGTATTGTCTTCAGCGCTGCCAAAACCGTCTCGCCGGAATGCGAATCCAGATTGCCAGTCGGCTCGTCAGCTAGCAGTATTGGCGGGTCATTCGCCAACGCGCGCGCAATGGCGACTCGCTGCTGCTGCCCACCGCTTAATTCGCTAGGCCGGTGATGAAAGCGGCCGCCCAGCCCCAACATGTCAAGCAACTCTTTGGCGCGATCGAAGGGTTTGTGTCGGCGTATCTGGGCGAACTCGATCGGCAGCGCGACGTTTTCCAGCGCTGTAAGCGTCGGTATCAGGTTGAAGAACTGAAAGACAAAGCCAATCTTCTGATTGCGAATGTCAGTGAGCTGCCCTTCATTCATGGTAGTTATGTCGATGCCGTCGATTTCGATTTTGCCGTCCGTAGGGCTGTCCAAGCCACCAATGATCCCAAGCAGCGTGCTCTTGCCACTGCCGGAAGGTCCGATTATGCCCACCATTTCATTAGCGTAGATCGCCAAATCTACGCCGCGCAGCGCATGCACGATATGCGTGCCGAGCTTGAGATTCCGCGTAACATGACTTGCCCGGATGACCGTTTTGCCCCTCAAGTGAAATTCCTTTCCCTGCGGATTCGCTGAAGCCGGACTAAACCATGTCCGGTCGCGGGCGATCCGTTCGCCTGAAAGACATGGCGAAAGCGTCGGAGCGCTTTTCGTCTAAACCTCGTTGACAATGCTGAAAATCATCGGGCGGCGTTTGGTTTCGTTATAGATCAGCTTGCCCAGGCTCTCTTCGACCAAGTTCCGACGGTTGCCATTGAGGTTGCGGCTGCGATTGACCACATCGGTGATATTGTCCCTTATCTGATCAAGGAAGTCTTCCGCGTCTTTCAGGTAGACGAAACCGCGCGAAACAATACGCGGTTCATCAATCAGCTTGCCACTTCGCTGGTCTACGTTTACGCTGACCAAGACGAATCCGTCTTGCGCCAGGATTTCGCGGTCACGGATTACAGCCCGCCCCACATCGCCGACTCCGCTGCCATCGACGAATACGTAACCGCCGGGTTGGCGTTCGCCAATGCTTATGCCGCCCGAGCCCAGTTCTACCGTGACGCCGTTTTCAACCATTACCACATTCTCGGCTGGCACGCCATTGTCCGCCGACAACTTGGCGTGCAAGTGCAAGTGCCTGGTTTCTCCGTGAACCGGCATCAGATACTTGGGCTGCGTTAGATTGAGCATCAAGCGCATTTCTTCCTGGCAGGCGTGCCCGGAAACATGCACTGCTTCGATCGGATCGTAGACCACATCAGCGCCGCGCTCGATAAGACGATTGATCGTGCGGTAAACCATTTCTTCGTTTCCCGGTATCGGATGCGACGACAGGATTATCGTATCGCCGTCGCGAACATCCAGTTGACGGTGCCGTCCAGCTGCCAATTTGCCCAAGACAGCCGATGGTTCGCCTTGCGACCCGGTGACCATAAAGACGACCTTGCGCGGCGGCATCGCTTGCGCCTGTCCGATGCTGACCAGCATGTCGTCTTCGACATCGAGGTAACCGAGCTTGCGCGCGATCTTGGCGTATTCGGACATGGTGTAGCCGGTTATGCAGACTTTTCGCTTGTGGTTGCGCGCCGCGTTGACCACCTGCTGCACGCGCGACACAAGCGAGGCGAAAGTGGCCACCATGATCCGCCCTTTTGCCGCGCGAAACACCTTGTCGAGCGCGCCATCAATAACGGCTTCGGACTGCGTCCAGCCCGCGCGGTCGGCATTCGTGCTATCAGCCATCAAGAGCACGACGCCGCGCTGCGCGAAACCGGCCAGTTTGGCATAATCAGTCTTGCGACCATGTACCGGCGTATTGTCGAATTTGTAGTCGCCAGTGTGCACGATCATGCCGTATGGCGTCTCAATGCCATAGCCGACGCAATTGGGGATGCTATGACAAACGTGAAAGCTCTCCAGCTTGAAGGGACCGATCTTGATGGTGTCGCCGGCGTCAAAAGTGTGAATTTTGGTAGATTTGAGCAGTCGCGCGTTCTTGAGCTTGACTTGCAGCAAACCCGTAGTCAGCGGGGTCGCGTACAAGGGAATGCCAGGAAAAGATCTGACGACATGTTGTACGGCGCCGATATGGTCTTCGTGACCATGCGTGAAGGCAACTCCGTGCAGCCGAATATCTTCACGCTCTTCCAGCCAACGGTAGTCAGGAATGATGTAGTCGACGCCGTGCATGTCGTTGGCCGGGAACATGATGCCGCAATCAATCAGGAAGCCTTCCCCGTTCCGTTCGAACAAGGTCATGTTTTTGCCGATCTCGCCTAAGCCGCCGATCGGCGTGATCTTGAATTTGGGTTTTCTTGCCATTTGGTGTGAACTCCAATGCCTAAACGCCCGTCAGCGGTTGCTTAAACAGGCTGTGGAAACTTGAAAGGTGTATTGTGGGGATTTGCGAATGAACCAACTCCGAATTTGAACAATCTGAACTGAATCAATCGCGCCTTGACCCAGCGCGTAATGTGCTAATAGCCACGCTTTTACAATTCACCAACTCTTGCAGTATAGCACAGGCGACGCTTGAAACTATTGCCATTCTGTGAAGGCAAGCAAAGCGGCAATCACTTCATCCTGATCAGCAGGCGACAGCGCGTAATAGAATGGCAGCCGCAAGAGCCTGTCCGCAAGATCTTCTGTGACCGGGCAGTCACCGAGTTGGCCGCCGAAGCCCAGCCCCATTGTCGACAAGTGCAAGGGCTGATAGTGAAAAACGCTCAGGATCCCCCGCTGTTTGAGATCTTGAATCAGCGCGCTGCGCACGTTTACGGACGGAAGAATCAAATAGTACAAGTGATATGATTGTTCCACGTAGTCCGGAACGGTAGGCAATTGCACTTGGTTGAGGGCAGCCCAATCGCGCAGGCGCAAATCATAGCGAAGCCAGATTTCCCGTCGGCGCGCCTGGATTTCGCTGGCGCATTCAAACTGAGCCAGCAAAAAAGCCGCCAGCATATCCGAGGGCAAATAGCTGGACCCAAGATCGACCCAGGTGTATTTATCGACTTGACCGCGGAAGAAACGGCTGCGGTTGGTGCCTTTTTCGCGGATGATCTCAGCGCGTTCAAGCAAACCGATATCGTTGATGAGCAGGGCGCCGCCCTCGCCACAGGTGAAATTTTTAGTCTCGTGAAAACTCAACGTGGCGAGTTCGCCAAATGTGCCGAGATTGCGATCTTTGTAGCGCGCAAAGAGACCATGCGCGTTGTCCTCAACGACAGCGATGTTGCGCTCGCGAGCGAGAGACATGATGACATCCATTTCGCAAGCCACGCCGGCGTAGTGAACCAAGACGATCGCGCGCGTTTTCTCGGTTATCAGCGCCGGCAACTGTCGCTCGTCGAGGTTCAGCGTGTCCGGGCGGATATCAGCGAAGACCGGTTTGGCGCCGCGCAAAGCAAAGGCGTTGACGCTCGAGACAAAGGTGAATGAGGGAACGATGACTTCGTCACCGGGTCGAATCTGAAGAAGAAGCGCCGCCATTTCCAGCCCGTGCGTGCAAGAAGTCGTAAGCAGCGCTTTGCGTACTCCAAGCGAGTCTTCCAGAAAACTGTGACATCTCTTGCTGTATTCGCCATCGCCGGATATGTGCTGAGTCGCAAGACTTTTACTTACGTATTCCATTTCGTGACCGAGGCAGGCCGGCTTATTAAATGGAATGCGGTATCGGCTCATTGGGAGTTGCTCCTTTGAGAAGGCGGTTTTCGGCGTTCAACCAGGTTGCTGAAACCACTTGTGAAACCACAGTTCGACCGATCGCGTAACCAAGCCGCAACGTTGGTAGAGCCGCTGCGCCGACAGGTTTCTCCCTTGCGTAACAACATTGAGAACTACTATTCCCCGCGCAGACAGCCAGTCCGCTGCGCGGCCGAGCATACCGCTTGCGCAGCCCATTCCGCGCGCCGAATCCGCAACGCCAACCAAGCCGATGTTGGCTTCGCCCGTCTCTTGCAGATGACAGGTTACGAATCCCACCGGTTGTCCCGCCATCTCGGCGACTACAACGGTATCGGCATAATCTGTAGTCAGGCTCTTTTCCAACCAGATCTGATACATATAAGAAGCTTTGCCGCTTCCAAATCGCCGATCCACATGAAATCGAGACTGCGTAAAGCTGTTTCCCGCAATCGGCAGCAATGCATCAAGATCACCTTCTGATCCAATTCGATAACTTACACCGCCCGCTGGCGAAATCCTCGGAATTTCGCCAGTGTGACCAGCGAATGTAATACGAATGTCGACAAAATCGAAGCCGCCTGCCAACAGTATTGCGATAGTGGACTGGTCAGCGGCGTCGGCGAGAAAATACAGGCATTCAATGTCTTGATCGCGGCAGGCCGCCTCCAGGTCGCGATAAGCGTCAATATCAAGACGCCGCAACCTGGCTCTGGCAATTCGAAAGTCGAAATGAGACGAATCCCAAGAAAGGCACTTTATCAGGGCGCTGGTCATGCGGTTTCATCATCTGCTTCATTGGTTCGCTGTCGCACAATGTAAACTGGACGGTCCATAATCCTCAGGTGCATTCGCGCAAGGTATTCGCCAATTATGCCCAGGGCGAAAAGCTGAGCGCCAGCGAAGATCGCGATCAGCGAAGCAATAAAAGTGAAGCCAGGCACCTCAAACCGGAAGGCAAATAACTGACTCAATATAATGTATAATAGGATCAAAGTGCCGAAGACTGTCAAAAACAAGCCAAGCAGGTTGGCGAAACGCAACGGCAATGTGCTAAAGCCGGTGATCATGTTAAAAGCGTGCGTGACTAACTTGCCAACAGTATACGTTGAATTGCCTATTGTTCTCGGTCTGTGCTCAATTGGGATTGCAACAAATCTGGTTGTACCCCAAGTCAACAGCACATCAATATTGACAAGAGGTCCGCGATAGTCAGAAAACGATTCGCGCAGCCTGGTGCGGAAGGCCCGAAACGCGCTGACATGGCGCGCGGTTTGAGCGCCCATCGCGCGCTGCAATACGAGCTTCGTCGCGACCGAAGCGAGACTCCGCAGGATACCTTGCTGCGCATTGGTCGGCGAGCCATACACTACATCGTAGCCTTCAGCGAGTTTAAGCAGCAAGTCCTGGATGCGCGCGCTCGGGTGCTGCAGATCATCATCGATCGTTACGGTAATTTCATGCCTGGCGGCGCGGATACCGCAAAGCAGCGCATTGTGCTGGCCAAAATTTCTCATCAACTTGTATCCGCGAACAAAGCTGTGCTCGACAGACAGCTGTTCAATCACTGCCCAACTGTTGTCGCCGCCGTCGTCTTCAACCAGGATGACTTCAAACTTGTCGGTCAGTTTGGGCAGTTCTTGCGCCAACTCGTCGACGAGCAAACCAATGCTATTCTCGCTACGGTACACGGGTACGACTACGGAAACGCCCGGCATCATCGTTCCTGCTCGCCCAAAGTTTGGGAAGGTGACTTCAGGATTTCGCCGGTATTAACCACCGGCTCTCCTTCAAACTGAACAAACTTAAGTCGAATTAAGCCATCGCCGGTCAAGACTGTAGCGCCACAATCGACTTTCGAATCGACGACGCGACCCGGTACTCGAGAGACGTAAGTCCGCGGCCTCGTGGGCAGCTCCCCGGACAAGATTGCCAGCTTGCGCCCGAAGTGAAAGAGCTTCTGAGTAACACGATAACCGCGATTCGTGGCGCAAAGCCACACAAGATGCATACGACGGCGGAGTATCATTAACAGTAATGACACTCTCTACAATTCAATTATGATTAGCAAGCGGCAAAAGGCAAGTGTCAGTGGAGTCCACAGATTCTACTTCGCCAATTCGCCAGCGGCCGAATTATGCTATAATCGCGCCGATTATCAATTGAGCCAGTGAACAGGGGGGCCAGTTCGGAATGGCATACGACAAGATCACGGCGTCAAGCTCGGGAGAAAAAATCAGTTTCAGCAATGGCAAGATGCAGGTGCCGGACAATCCGATCCTTCTCTTCATTGAAGGGGACGGCATCGGTTACGATATCATGACCGCCAGCAAGCGAATTTGGGACGCGGCGGTGGACAAGGCATTTGGCGGAAAGCGACAAATCTCCTGGATGGAAGTGTACGCCGGTGAGAAAGCGGCGGGTATTTATGACGGAAACTACATGCCGGAGGAGACATTTGACGCCTTCCGCGAATACAAAGTCGGCATCAAGGGACCCTTGACCACGCCGGTCGGCGGCGGCTTCCGCAGCCTGAATGTGACGCTGCGTCAGGTGCTGGATCTGTATAGCTGCGTCAGACCGGTGCGCTGGTACAATGGCGTGCCAAGCCCGCTGAAGCATCCCGAAGATGTGGATGTCGTCATCTTCCGCGAGAACACGGAAGACACCTACGCCGGCATTGAATTCGAATCGGGAACCGCGGAGAACAAGAAGCTGGCCGAATTCCTGAAATGCGAATTGGGCGCCACCAACTTCTTCCCCGATGCCGGACTCGGGATAAAGCCGATCAGCCCCTTCGGCAGCAAACGGCTGATCCGCGCTGCCATTCAATACGCGATCGACCGCGGGCGCAGCAGCGTCACGCTGGTGCATAAGGGCAATATCCAGAAATTCACCGAAGGCGCCTTCCAGAAATGGGGTTACGAACTGGCGCGCGAAGAATTCCCCGAGCATACGATTTCATGGGACGATGTCGCCGCCAATCACAATGGCAGCGTGCCCAACGGCAGGATTCTGATCCAGGATACGATCGCCGATATCATGTTCCAGAAGATGCTGCTAAGACCGCGCGAGCATGACGTGATCGCCACGACCAATCTAAATGGCGATTATCTCAGCGACGCGCTTGCAGCCGAAGTCGGAGGCGTCGGCATTGCGCCCGGCGCCAATATCGGTGACGAGATCGCGCTCTTTGAGGCAACTCACGGCACGGCGCCAAAATACACCAATAAGGACATGGTCAACCCGGGTTCGCTGCTATTCAGTGGTGTAATGATGCTGGAACATCTGGACTGGTTTGAAGCGGCTGAGCTAATCACCAAAGCCTACGAAAAGACTATCGATCAGCGCTACGTCACTTACGATTTCGCGCGACAGATGGAGAATGCGACCAAGGTCCCGACCAGCGAATTCGCCACTCGCATCATTGAGAATATGGACTCCGTTTGAGACGGAAGGCTTAGCCTTCCAACAGGTCGGATTTCCATAAGCCAAGAGCTCGCATTCACAGTCCTCGGGGCGGCGCGATACTGCCGCCCCTTTCGTTTGCCGTGTAATCGGTCCGCTGCGGACGGCTGATGTCAGTTGTCTGATTCTCTCTTTGCACTAGAATAAATGTTGTTTGCTAGCGAACGATATTTTCATGCAGGGTGACGGAATTGATCACGCCCCGGTAATCGAGGGATTTTTCAGACGCGCGCAGGTCAGGCGCGTTCGGCGCTATTTGCGTCCTTTGCTAATCCTTCTCATCATACTCTCGTCGGGCGCCGCCTTCTGGCGATCGCCAGCATTGCTCGCCGCGGCGATCGCAGCCGGCGCGCTTCTGATCTTCTCATCGACACGTAAGAGTATCGTAAAGCGAGTAACGGTGCGCCTCGCCGGATCCTTTTTCACCGTTGAGGGCGATGGCTATGACATAGCGATAGAGGCGCCATTTCGATTTAAAACCGGCGTTCAACGGTTCCCGGCGACCGAAAAGGACGACGAGAGCTGTTTCGTGCGCATGGTAATTGACGTTCAAGGCAAGCCGCTCGTGCTGGAGGAGCAAGTGCAGCAAGGTTATTTTCCGCCGCAGTTGGATGAAATCGCAGGAATATCCAGCGCGCTCGGTATAGCCGAACTGACGAGCCTCACGCCGTACCCGGGGACGCTCTGGTCCCTTATTGAAGGCTTGGAGGCGCTTACCCAAGCCAGCCCGGTAGCGAAGCTCGAGGATAATGTAGAAAGCCTCTATCGCATCGGCAGACAGCAACTGGCGGACAAGGATTACCGTGAAGCGATTGAAACATTCAGCGCGCTTTTGCGGCAACGCCCCGATTCCGCGCCAGCATATTACAGTCGTGGCGCTGCGCGTTATCATGCTCGCGCCGAATTGGACAAAGCGGTCAACGATTTTACAACCGCCTTGCGCCTCGAGCCCAATCAACACAAGGCATACCGGATGCGCGGTCTGGCGCGGGCGCGGCAAGGCGATTGGGCGGGCCTGCGGGACGACTGCTCGCTGGCGCTGCAATTTCATCCGACCAGCGCCGAGCTTCATAATCTGCACGGAACCGCCTGTTACCGGCTGAAAGACTATGACTCGGCGCTAGCTAGTTTCGAAGATGCGGTAAGGCTTGACGCCAGCCGCCATGAATCGTTCTATAACCGCGGTCTTGCGAAGCATCACCAAGGCAAGCTGACCGAGGCGATAGAGGATTTTCAGCAAGCGCTGAATCTGAATCCAGCGTCTGTCGAGGCGCAGCGGAATTTGCAGACCACACGGCAACAGCTCGCGCGCAGACAGCCTAGACCAGGCTCTTGAGCCACTGGCTAGGCTTTTCCTCCAAGCCTTCGCCTGCTTGTTTAAGAAGTCATGCCGCCAGAACACTGATTTCATCAACGTCTAAGCAAATGCCGAGCGAGAGAGCGCAAGCTAACGCGCCTTGGCGGAATTCGGCGTGGCGGATTTGGCGCCTGCGACATTGGCGCAAGTTTCTGCATTATCGCCAGTCCCATGTCGCCCAGATGGTATTCCAACAGCAGGTCGTCTTCGTTTGCGTAGAAGAAATCCAGGACAACCTGCCAAATTGACCTCCAGACGATCTCATTCTCAACATAATCTTTGCGCTGGCCGCGCATGTAGGGGCCGGGGTCGACATCATGAAAGGCGATCCAGCCTCCTTGGCGCACTAACGGATACCACAGCTCCAGCAGCCGCCTTACATGCCTGGCGAAATGCAGGCTGTCGATGAAGATAAAATCAATACCCTCTTTCAAGATCGGCGCTTCCTGCAGAATCCGTTCTTGTTCAGTGTCATCGATTTGCAGAAATGTCCAGCATTCGGATTCTATGGCATCCGAACAGTCGCGAATGTCCAGCGAAATCAAGCTCCCGCCATTGCGCTCGACAGCGTGCGCCAACACGCCGGCTGACCAACCCTTGTCCACACCACATTCCAATACAACCGGCGCCTTTATCCGGCTAATACGGCGATGCATCGCCATCAACTGCGTGGCATGCTTGCCGAATACGCCGGGTCCGCCTTCCGCATCAAACACCGTCTGCAAATTGTAGTATTTCGTGTCAACCATCTGATCTCCTGCTCTTTCCGGGGTCGCTGGCACGCCTGCATATCAGACATACGAGCCAGGTCTTCGGTAAACTCGGACATAGACTCGAGTCCTTGATTCAGTTCGTTAACCTCATTTCAACCGATTCTCGCTGTTGAGCCACTCTTGCAACTTGAACTCCAAGCCATCACGGACGGAAACGAAGGACTGCAGCACGTCGTCATCGTCACCATTGACAGCCGCGGGATCTGGAAAGCTCCAATGGATACGCATGGCGCGTCCAGGGAATAGCGGGCAGTTGTCGGCGGCGCTGTCACAGACGGTTATAACATAGTCGAATTCGCGATCCAGATATTGATTGAGATGATCAGAACTGTGACCCGAAATATCAATTCCCCGTTCACGCATGGCGCGCTGCGCAAAGGGATTGACGCTTGATGGCGCGCGCCCGGCGCTGAAAACATCAACTTTGTCGCCGGCTAGATGGCGCAGTAATCCCTCGCCCATCTGTGAGCGTGCCGAATTCGCCGTGCATAGGATGAGAACTTGCAGCTTTTTGGACAAGGTCTGCTACTCCTTTGCCAGAAATTGTACGTTTACGAGCCAGCAATCTGGTTACGTCATCTTGTCTTGCGCCCGAGCCAGCCATTGCGACAATGATAGCGCGATCAAAGCGAGCACAATCAAAATCAATCCAGTCCAAATGGCGGCATTGATATCCCGCTCGAATATGCTGTAGACCAGCAGCGGCATCGTCTGCGTCTTTCCCTGCAGATTGCCGGCAAATAGAATGGTCGCCCCGAATTCGCCTAGCGCGCGCGCCCAGCTGAGAATCATGCCGGAAATCAGCGCGCGCCAGGCGATTGGCAGCGTGATATGCCAGAACATCAACCAGCCGAAGGCGCCATCCACGCGGGCGGCATCCTCAACTTCTGCCGATATGCTGGAAAAGCCCACTTGCGCCGAGCGGATATAAAATGGCGCCGAGATGAAGAATTGGGCGAGAATGACCGCCACAATCGAAAAGGGAATCACGATGCCCGCATCGGCCAGCAATGAACCGATGGCGCCGCGCCGGCCAAATGTGAGCAGCAGCGCCAGTCCAGCAACAGCCGGCGGCATCACGATCGGCAATTCGATGAACAGGCTGATCAGGCGCTTTCCCCTGAATTCATAGCGGGAGAGTACGAATGCGAGCGGCGTTCCCAAAACAGCAGCCAAACAGACAACCGCGATGGTGGACATGAAACTCAGTAGCGCGGCGGAAAGTATCGTCGCCGAATCGGGCAATCCTTCCCAGGCGCGGGAAGTGACACCGTTGATCAGAAGCACAATGACGGGCGCCGCCAGCAGCAAAAACGCAAACGCGCTTATGGCAAAAGCGAGCAGTTTATCCGTCTTTACTTGTCGCTGCGTCACACTCGACCTCGGGCGCGTCGTCCCCGTCTTCTGATTTTGCCGCCGGCTCGGGAGGCGCTTCCATTGGCTCAGCGTCGCCTAGTATAGCAGGCCAACAGAAGCCGTGGGCCGCAAGAATTACCCGCGCCTCTTCCGAGCGGACGAAACGCAAGAAAGAATCAGCCAAGCCAGGACTAGCAGCGTCAATAAGTGGCGCAATCGGATACGATGCCAATTGATTATGCCGCTCTGCAATGGGAATCGTATTGACTTGATCAGCGACGGCGCCAAGCGCATCAGACTGATAGACAACTCCGGCATCGGCCTCGCCCAAAGCAACGCGGACAACCACTTGGCGTACGTTGCTCTCTTCGGATGCGAGATTGGCAATGACGCGCGCGCGAAAGTCTCCGCCCTTTTCTGCGTCATAAGACGACAGCATCGCATCGGTATAAGCGCGAATCGGCGTCCCTTTCGCCGCCAACACCAGCAGGATCCCGTCTTCCGATAAGTTCTCAACTGTTTCGACCTTTGCCGGGTTATCGGTGGGAACGATCAGCGCGAGACGGTTATGAGCGAAGGTCTCCACGTCTTCTTCTTTCACTCGTTCAGCGTCGACCGCATGCTCCATTTGCAGATCGTTGGCGCTGGCGAAAATATCGGCCGGCGCCCCAGCGTTTATCTGCGCCGCCAAGGTTGACGAACTGGCGAAGTTCAGCAAGATCTCGACATCGGGATTCACCTTAACGAAGGCGTCTCGAATCTCTTCAAAGACATCGGTTAACGAGGTCGCGGCGAAGACGGTCAGGCTCATTCGCGGTTGATCCTGGGCGCAGACGGTCCAGGCTGCGAGGCTTAAGGCCAGAAGCGCCGGCGGAAATACGCGAATGCGCATCGGATTCTCCTGTAGGCGACATCGAATCTTATTCCAAGTCACCAATAATGCAAGCGCCTGCGCAATCGGCCTTAGCGATTAGGGCGATGTTGGCAGGTTTGGTCACCCTAAACACGTGGCTGGCATACGCTAACCCGACGCTTGCCTGACGATTGCTTGCCGCTCGCGGATTATCGATTATCTTATCTGACAAGCGGCTTATTGAGGATATCATGCGTTACGGCGGCCGGTCAGGACCCCCATCATGGTTTGTCATATTGCTTGGCATAGCCATCGTTTTTGGACTCTATTATCTTTGGGCTGGCTTGCGCAACTTTATGTCCACCGGCGTCACTGTCGTTGAATCGACGCAGCAGGCGATCGAGCGTCATACAGCCACCGCGGTGCGGAATCAGGAAATCGCCGTAAACGCGCCGACGCCGCTCCCCACTTTCACTCCGATACCACCCTGCCAAGAATTTGCCGTGGGCGTGCGCGAGGCAATCGTGCGCGAAGAGCCAGACACCGGCAGCCGAATACTCGGCGCGCTGAAACAGGGCGCAACCGTCTGTGTGATCGCCGCGCTTCCAAACACCGAGTGGTACCTGATTGACGATAATCCATTGACGCGTCGAATCGACAAAGTGTACATGCACCGAGAAATCATTTATGCGCTCCACCCTACGCCCACAGCGACAATCACGCCGACGCCTTCCCCTACAGCCACGGCCACACAAACCTTCACGCCAAGAGCGCGACCCACCGACGCGCCGGCAACCGCGACCAGACGATCGCAGCAGCCTTCACCCAGGTCGACTTTCACTCCGTCTCCCACGCGCCCAAGCATCAGCCTTTAGCTTGCGGTAAAGACCGCATCGACTATACTGACGTCAAAATGTCGCCGTCTAGCGTTCGCTAACTCTAGCGGCGAAGGGGAGTGCATTTGGCCGCCATAATTCAGGTTGCGGTTGGCATCATTTTCGTGTTCATCCTTTTGAGCATCGTGGTGACCGAGGTCAACTCGCTGATCGCCAGAGCGACCAAATTGCGCGCGAAGACGCTCCGAGGAACGATAAACACTGTTATCGAAGACCCGGTAATTCGGGCGAAAGTATACACGCATCCGCTGATTCAGCTTGTCAAAGCGGATCCGGTAGCGCCAACTCAGCGCATCTCGCGAGACGAAGCCGAATCGATCGCGAATGGCTCCATCGGCTCGGTCGACTATATTGATCCGCATACTTTCGTCGATGTCGTCTTGAATACGATCAAAGCCGAATCCGACCAGCAGCTCTTCGGCGCGCTTCTGAACGTAATCGACGGCATGCCAGCCGGCGCCGAAAGACGTGGACTGCGCGTGATGGTCAATCGAATCGTCACCAGCGGCCAAGGCATGAGCGAACTGCGCAATTCGCTGCGCTACGTGGAGGATCACCGTTATCGCAGCGCGCTGACTGAAATTGTCAATCAGATCGACGAAGAAGTCAGCCTGCTCGGTTTGGAGCCGACGACGAATGTATCGCTGATGGCTGGCATTCATCAGATATCGAATCCCAATTTGCGCAATGCGCTTTCGACCGTAATAGCCAGCGCCGAGAACATGGAAGTTGCCCGCGGCAACCTGGAAAGCTGGTTCAACAATTCGATGCAGCGCGCCAGCGCGTCCTACGCCGGCAAGATGAAAAACCTTTCGATCGTCGTAGCGCTCTTCTTTGCGCTTGCGCTCAACATAGACACCCTGCACATCGCGCGGACGCTATGGGAAGATCCGGCGCGGAGAGAAATCATCAGCAACGAAGCCAATTACGCGGTTCAAAGCGGCGAATTACAGTCGCAGTTGGATGGCAGCGAGGCTGACGATGAATTTCGGGCGGCGCAATCAGACGATGAGAGCTCTCTGGAAGATGCGATCGAAACCGGCGCGTCTGTCGCCTACCAGTTGCAAGATATTCAAGACCTGAGCCTGCCCATCGGCTGGTCTTTTGAAGCCTGGCGCGATCTCCCAGAAGGCAGCTACGCGCTGAGCGATCCAAACAATCTCTGGAATTACTTCCCGCAGAACAATCCAGAGGGCTGGCTGGGGCTTTTAGCCGCCAAAATCTTCGGCATCGCCGCCACCGTGATCGCGGCCGCGCAAGGCGCGCCTTTTTGGTTTGGCATCGTCAACCGAATCCTTCGTCGATAACTGTCCGCGCTTATCCGAAATCCTCTACATGCCGGCGGGAGTTGTTGTCGGAGGCGGTTTGAAGACCGCCGAGAGTATCAGCCGGCGCGATACGAAACTTTCGCGACGGAGTTCGGGATCTGGGCGTTCCGAGGCGCCGCCGGATTCGGCGAAAACATAGACTCCAAACCATCAAATTTTTGGTAGATTTTGTCAGTTGACATTTGCCTACCAGTTCGCCCAAAATAGATTCACCAAAGACCATTTGCTTCGCGGCCCAATATAAGAATTAAGCTTATTCACCGAACAAGTAGAGGTCTAAAAGTGATCCAGACACTTGTAGAGCTTGCTGAAAAACGTGGTTATGTAACTTTTGAACAAATCGTAGAAGCACTCGATGATGACGGCGAAGACCGGGTCGCCTTGCGAAACCTCCTGTTTGAATTGGAAGAACTCGGGATCGAGCTCCGAAAGGAGCCGGAAACTGCCCAAACAAAGGACGTCGCCGAGTTCATTGAGCAGGAATACGAGAACCGAGACCTCCTGCAAAACCGCTCGGTAGCGGACATAAGCGCCATTTCGTCCGACGATCCCGTCGGACTTTATTTTCGGCAAATGGCGCAAGAGCCGTTGTTGACAGCCGCCGACGAGATTGATCTGGCTAAACGAATTGAGCGCGGATTCAAAGCCCGCATTCGCTTGGATAACCCCGACGTATTGCAGAAAAGCGATCGTTGGCGGCGTCATTTGCGCCGGCTCGTCTTTGACGGCCAGTGCGCGCGCGAGCACCTCGGCCGAGCAAATACGCGCCTCGTGGTGAGTATCGCCAAGCGCTACATGGGGCAGGGCTTGCCCTTCCCCGACCTCATCCAGGAGGGCAATGTCGGACTGATGCGCGCCGTTGACAAATACGACTATTCGCGCGGCAATCGCTTCAGCACCTACGCGACTTGGTGGATAAGGCAAGCCATTACGCGCGCCCTGGCGCAGAAGACCCGCACGATTCGTATTCCCTTGCACATGACCGAGCGCATTCGCCAGATGTACCGCGCCGCGCAAGACCTCGAGCAAACCTTGGGTCGCCGTCCAACCGCGGAAGAAATCGCCTCGGCAATGGAGGTGGCGGCTGACGCCGTGCGCGCGATGATGGATGCCAGCCAGCACGCGATCGCGCTGGAGCGGCCCGTGGGCGACGATGGCGACAGCGAGTTTGGCGACTTCATTGAAGACCAGGAGACGATCAGCCCGGTGGATTCCGCCACACAGAATCTGCTGGAAGAGACGATTGAAGAAGTGCTCGCCGAGTTGACGCCGCGCCAGAGTCATATTCTGCGGCTGCGCTTTGGGCTGGGCGGCGGCGAGCCGCATACGCTGGAAGAGATCGCCAATAAGTTTGGACTGAGCCGCGAGCGCATTCGGCAGTTGGAAAAGGAAGCGCTGCGGCGGCTTCGTCATCCTCAGTTGGCGCATAATTTGCGCGACTACCTGGCGTAGCCTACAATCGCTAATATAAGATTCGTGAGCGGACCGAGCTATGCGGCTGGTCGGCTTTTTTCGTATGGGGTGACGACGTAGTGACGACAAACTTCCAGGACTTTCTCAGTCAGCGCACGTACAGCATGCGCCGAAACCAGATTCGCGAAATACTGAAAGTCGTATCTCAACCGGGCATGATATCGCTGGCGGGCGGCATCCCGGCGCCGGAGACCTTCCCGCTTGAAGAGCTCTATCGCCTCAATGAAACAGTGCTCGATCGCTATGGCGCGGCCACGCTGCAATATGACATGACCGAGGGCTTCACACCATTTCGCGAGGCGCTCGTCGGTTATTTGAAGGCGAAAGAAATCACGGTCAGCGCCGATAAGATTTTGGTCTTCAATGGGTCGCAGAGCGTGCTCGATACGCTGGGAAAAGTACTGATTACGCCGGGCGATACCGTCGCCCTGGAATCGCCCAGCTACCTCGGCGCCATTTCCGCTTTCAGCGCCTACGAACCGAATTACGTCAGCATCGCCACCGACGACGCAGGCATCCTCCCAGATGCGCTGGAAGAAACGCTCGATCGTCAAAAGATCAAATTCATCTACCTGGTGACGACTTTTCAAAACCCAACTGGGCGGACGCTCAGCGCATCGCGCCGCCGTCATGTCGCGGAAATCGTCCAGCGGCATGGCGCGCTGGTCATTGAAGACGACCCCTACAGCGATCTGCGCTATCGTGGCGAAACCGTGCCGCCGTTTTATACCTTCGCGCCGGAAAACACGGTCTACGCGAGTACCGTTTCCAAAGTGTTCGCGCCCGGATTGCGGCTGGGTTTTTGCGTCGCGCCAGCGGTCATACATGAATGGCTGTACACGGCAAAACAGGGGGCGGATCTGCACAGCAATACCTATGCTCAGGCGCTGGCGACCGAATACATCTGCAGCGGAACCATATACGAACAGGTACCGAAGATCATCGAGCTTTATGGTCCGCGGTTGGAAGCGATGCTTGCCGCGATGGACCAATACATGCCCGCCGATTATCGCTGGACGCAACCGGACGGCGGCATGTTCGTCTGGGTGGAGGGACCAAAAGGCGTCGATGCCGAGCAGATCTATTGGCAGGCGGTCGAGCGGAAAGTCGCCTTTGTGCCCGGCAAATACTTCTACATCAACCCGGAAGAAGGGCTGGCGACCATGCGTCTGAATTTCACGCGATCAGACGAAGAGGCGATAAGAAAGGCGATCGCCACGTTAGGCGCTGTCATACGCGACTTCAAGCCCGTCTAAAGGCTTCATTTTCATTCAATTGCCGCTACACTTGGACAATGCCTTCGGGAAATACAAAAGCCGATAAATCCAGAGAACGGTCGCGCGGATTGCGCGCCCTGATACTGTCATTCTATTTGCCCGCTCTAATGGTCACGCTAGGGCAAGGATTGTTGGCGCCGATCCTGCCGCTTTATGCGGTCGACTTCAACATTAGTTACGGATTGATTGGCTTGGTGCTGGCCGGCGAAGGCATCGGCACATTGATCGCCGATGTTCCCACGGGCATGCTTCAGCGCCGTTTGGGCAACAAGCAAGTCATGATGATGGGGATCCTGGTGAAAGCGCTGTCCGTCTTCCTGCTATTCTTCGCGCCATCCATCTGGATCGTGCTCCTTCTGCGCCTCTTTGCCGGCTTCGGACGCTCCATGTACACGGTTTCCGCCCACGTTTATGTGACCAACGAGGTGGGATTGGATCAGCGCGGCAAAGCGATTTCGATGTACGGCGGCACGCATCGCCTCGGCGGATTCATCGGTCCGGCGATCGGGGGAATCGCCGCCGGCATGTTGGGTCTGCGCGCGGTATTCATTTGCGTTGGCTTGGTCACCGCCGTGGGCTTGATACTGGTCGCCTTGTTTACGCTCAATGGCAAGCGGGAAAAACGCAAGAGCAGCGCCGCTGACGGGCATGATTTACACATACGGTCGGTCTTGACATCCAATTATCGCATCCTCGCTTCCGCGGGCACGGCGCAGATCTTCGGGCAGATGATCCGCGCCGGGCGCACGATCGTCATTCCGCTATTCGCCGCCGAAGTCCTCGGGCTGGCGGTCGACCAAATCGGACTGATCGTCAGCATCTCGGTGGCGGTCGACTTCAGCTTGTTCGTGGTCGCCGGCTGGCTGATGGATCGCGTTGGGCGCAAGTTCGCCATCGTACCTTGTTTCGGCATTCAGGCGCTGGGCATGGCGCTTGTCCCATTCGCCACCAGTTACACCAGCTTGCTTTTTGCCGCGGTGTTGATCGGCATCGGCAATGGGCTCGGCTCCGGTTCGATGATGACCTTGGGCGCGGACCTCTCGCCGTCGCGCTCGCGGGGCGAATTCCTAGGCGTCTGGCGGCTGATTGGCGATATGGGGCATACGGGCGCGCCGCTGGTGGTCGGCGTGGTGGCCGACTTGCTCGTCCTTAGCTCGGCTATTTGGGTGATCGCCGCATCGGGATTGGCCGCCTCCAGCATCTTCCTCTTCTTCGTGCCGGAGACGCTGAGACAGAAGTCCACCCCGCCCCCAAGCCCCTCCCCGGCAAGCTAGGGCGGGCAGTGAAGCGCTTCAACCCTTTATTATGCTGCGAAAGCTCAACATCCTCACGCTTGACTGGCCGCTGCGGCAAGAGCGGCTGTTTCCCCGCGTGCAGCCGCTGATCGTTGAGATCGGCTTCGGCAACGGCGATTTTCTGATTCACCTGGCGCAGACGCGCCCCGACTGCAATATCATCGGCCTGGAGATCTCCAGCCAGTCGATGGACAAAGCGGAGGCGAAGATTGAAGCGCTTGGCTTGGACAACGCGCGCCCGATCCATTCGCGCGGCGAGACGGCATTGGCGCATCTTTTCGCGCCGGAGTCGGTACGCGAATTTCACATCAATTATCCCGATCCCTGGTTCAAGAAGAAGCATCATCGCCGCCGCTTCATCAAGCGCGAAACCGTTGACCTGCTGACGAGCCGGCTGACGGCGACCGGTCGCCTCTTGCTCGCCACCGATATCCGCGAATACGCCGAGATGGCGCACGGTATCTTCGCCAAGACGCCGGGGCTGAGCAATCAGTTTGATTCGCCATGGGTGAATAGCCGGACGGATCGTTTTCGCACAAAATATGAGCGCAAAGGGTATCGCGAAGGGCGGCGCGGGCATTTCTTCGTATATCATCGGAATGACGAGCCGGTTGTCCACCCGCCCCTTATCGAGGAATTGGAAATGCCGCATCTTTTCTTGCATTCGCCCCTCCGCGCCGCCGAGATTGTTGATCGCTTCCAAGCCACGCGGCGGAAGCTGGGCGATGTTCATGTGGCGATAATTCATGCCTACGCTGATGCGAAGCGGGATGTCGCCGTGTTTGAGGTGGTGGTGGAAGAGCCGACCATCGAGCAGCATACGATGATCATGCTGGCGCCGCGGGCGGAGGCGGGGGCCTACATCGTGCGTATGACGAGCCTGGGTCAGGCGCGGGCGACGCTGGGGATGCATCGGGCGGTGGAGGCGGTTGGCGAGTGGGTGGCGGGCTTGGATGCGGCGGGGATGGTGTTGGAGCGGAAGATAAGGGGGTGAGGGTTATTCGTATTTAAAACTCCATTCGTCGTCGCTTAAGCCGCAGTATTGCGCCAAAATGCCGCAGAATTGCACGGCGTTTTCGGCAGATAGGTTTTGTTGTATCCACCAACCAGCGGATGACTGTTTGTAGCGATGATTCTGCCCCACTGGTTCATCAATCATCCACCATTCGAATTCGCGCAGTGCTCTCTCTTTATCTGTAAGCAACTTAATGTCATGGAGCGTATTCACCATTTGTAATACCATTCCGCGCCAAGTTTGAACCGAAATCTCATGGTCATGTATTTTCAATGTATAGGGAGTTGTGCCTTTGACTCCTTCGGTCCGAGGAGGCTCGGTAAAGGCGGGCCAGACCTCCACAATCGTGTCAGCCAGAAAGTTCGTGCGCCGTCTAATCGCAGCAGGTCCCCAGTCTTGTGCAGCAGCGCCAAAATAGCAGGTGTTAAGTGGTAGACCTTGCTTCACCAGTTGTTCGCGTTTCAATTCAAATGACGAATTGGAAAGTTTGGAATTCCAAGGTTGTGAGACGATGGTGAGATTACCTATCAATTGCAGATGATCGCGCTGTATTCCCTGCCAATCATCGCCAAGATACGCTTTCCACTCGTCGCTCAACCTCTGCGGCATGATATGCTCAACAGTACCTTGCAAGGCCAGTTTCACTTCTGGATTTATGTGCCGGCTTAGCGCCTCGAATACAAATACAATCCTTCGCGATTTGTTGGTGCTGTATAGTCGATTCCACAGCAACCTTTGTCGCAGCCGGTTATCGGATGGATAGTTGCGGTTACCCAGGGCCGCTTCTAACGATGCTGCGCTTTTCTCATTCTTGCTCTTTAATTCGTTAGCGAGCGAAGTGAACATAGAGTTTAGGTAATTCGCTGGCTCCCCCGCCAAGAGTCGGCGAACAAGATAGTTTTCAATTGCCCTAAGAATCTTAAGGAATTCGCATTCGTCTAATTCGCAAAGAGTGTACATTTCGTAGAAGTGCAAAAGCAGTGGAAATGCGGTGGTAGCGTCTAAGATGTTCAAGCGTTTGAGTTGCTTATTGACACATGGCGCATTTTCATTCTCCGGGCGCAGCAGTTTGTTATAATGCGATGCGGAGCGATTGAGTTTTTGTATCTCCGACTCAAAATCGTCATCGCTTAAATTGCCGTCTTCAACTCGGTCGCGGAAGCGATTGTAGACCTGATCAACGCGCGGCAAGTAGCCAAGCTGTAAGGCAATATAATGACGCAGAAATGCTGTAAATTCAGGAATGCGAGCAGTTTCGCGCCGGTCTGAGAGCTTGTCCTCAATTTTCGACCATTGGCGGTCAAATATCGTTTGCTGCCGATGTGGGGGTAGGCGCATAGCAATGTAGTTGCGCACTAAATCGGCTTGAGTAAGCCGCCGACCTCTATGGTTAAGGCTTTCGAATACCCTGTAAGGTTTATCCGTGCGATCCAATTCGATTAGCACAATGTACAGCGAACTCATTAGGCAATTGAACAAGCGTTCGGGCTCGAACCGTCTGGCGTCTAAGACCTCTTGCACTTTCGCTTTGAAAAACGGATAGGCATCGACAATTCTGGAGCGCGAACCCTCGACTAGGGTGCCATCGAGCATAGCAGAATATGTTTTTCGATCATCATATTTCACCGTCGGTAGAATCTTGAAGCGCAAGTCGTCAAGCACATCGTCATTAAGCAGATACCTGTTTATCTTTCGTCTTAATCTATCGCCCTCATCAAGTAAGTCTCGCAATGCGCACAGCAGCACAGAGATTGACGTCAATCGCTGCTGACCATCGACAAGCGTATAAGTGTGAAAGAGTGTTTTCTTGCTGTCTTCTTCTATGACGACAAGCGAGCCCAAGAAGTGCTCACGGTCGTATCCATTGCTTGCACCGTAGATTCCGAGTATGTCGTCCCACAGAGTCTGCCACTCTTCTTGCTCCCATGCGTATTCTCGCTGGAATATCGGCAGCATGTACTGTAAGTCTTCGCCGCCAAGTACCTTACTGATCGGATGGTTGTTAGCTTTCATGGTCATAGCATGAGTCCTACTGACTTTATAACCGCAGTACTATAGTCTCTAGAAGCAGGCTTTGCAAGCAGATCGTCCATTCTGGCGCGCAACAGCCCGTGCTATAATGCGCGCTTACGTTTCAAACATAGGTATACAAAACACTTGACCAACCTCACCCACCACACCCTCCCCAACGGACTCACCGTGCTCCTGCGCGAAGCTCACAGCGCGCCGGTCATCAGCTGGTGGCTGGCTTATCGCGTGGGCAGCCGCAACGAGCCGACCGGGCTCACCGGCATCTCCCATTGGGTCGAGCACATGATGTTCAAGGGTACCGAGCGCTTCCCCGCCGGGGCGCTGGACCGCGAAATCGACCGCGCCGGCGGCCAGTGGAACGCCTTCACCTCCATGGACGCCACCAAATACTTCGAGACCTTGCCCGCGGGCAAGATCGATATTGCGATGGAGGCGGAAGCCGACCGCATGACCAATGCGCTCTTCGACCCCGACGAAACCGAGTCCGAACGGACCGTCATCATCTCCGAGCGGCAAGGGGCGGAAAATCAGCCGACCTTCTGGCTGCAGGAAGAGGTGCGCGGCGCCGCCTTCCGCGTGCATGGCTATCATCACGAAATCATCGGCGATGAGACCGATCTGCGCCGGATGACGCGCGATGATCTCTTCAATCACTATCGCCGGCATTACAGCCCGGCGAACGCGGCCGCCATCGCCGTAGGCGCCTTTGACAGCGATGAGATGCTCGCCAAGATCGAGCGGCTGTTTGGTTCCATCGAAGCAAGCGCGGCGCCGGAGCTTTTCGCCCGCCCGGAGCCAGCCCAAAGTGGCGAACGCCGCGTCGTGGTCGAACGTCCGGGCAAGACCGCGTTTTTCGAGCTTTGCCACCGCGCCCCGGCCGCGGATCACGAAGACTGGTTCAAGCTGCAAATCATGAACGCGATACTCAGCGGCTCGGGCGGCGCGTCTGACAATAAGACGAGCCGTCTCTACCGGGCACTGGTCAAGACCGAGATCGCAGCCGGCGTCGGCGCCTGGCTCATGCCGACGGTGGATCCTTACCTGTACAGCATCATCGTCACCTTGCGCGATGACCGTCAGCCGAAAGAAGCGGAAGCGGTTCTGCTGGACGAAATCGCCCGCTTGCAGGCGGATGGCGTCAGCGAAGCCGAGTTGGAAAAGGCGCGGAAGCAGACGCGCGCCGCCTTCGCCTACAGCGCGGAAAGCGTCACCGAGCAAGCCTATGGGCTGGCGCAATCATTCATTCTGGGCGATGTGCATTGGTTTGACCGCTATTCCGAGCGGCTGATGGCGGTGTCGGCGGATGACGTGCTGGAGGTCGCCAATCGGTATCTGGCGCCGAAGAATCGGGTGGTTGGCATTTTGAAGCCGACCGATCCGGAAGAGGAGGCGCCGGCATGACTGGTCAACAAGCGAGCATCCCCAATTCCAGCAATATCGCGCGCGCCGAACTCGACAACGGCATCACGCTGCTCGTTTATGAGAATCCGGCGGTGCAGTCGGTCAATCTGATGGGCTCGCTCCACGCCGGCAGCATCTACGAATCGCCCGACAAAAGCGGGCTCGCCTCTTTGGCGGCCGGCGCTTTGATGACGGGCACAAGCGAGCGCGACTTTGACGCGATCCACGGCGCGTTGGAAGATATCGGCGCCGATCTCGGCTTTCGCGGGCATATCCACAAGGCCGGTTTGTCCGGCAAAGCGCTGGCGGAAGACCTGAGCCTGCTGCTAAATGTAGCGGCTGAGGCGCTGCGAAATCCGATCTTCCCGGCCGAGCACGTGGAACGCTTGCGCGGCGAACGCCTGACCTGGCTCCAGTACAGCAGCTTTGACACCCGCTATCGCGCGGCAAAGGCGATGCGGGAGGCGCTTTATCCGGCTGCGCATCCCTATCACTATGGAACCTACGGCGACGAAGAGTCTATTGCCAAGATTAGCGTCGATGACCTGATATCTTTTCACGCGGCGCATTTTGGACCGCGCGGCATGATTTTGGTGATCGTCGGCGCGGTTGATTCGGCTGATGCGATCAAGCTGGCGACCGAAAGCTTTGGCGATTGGCGGAATCCCGCGCAGCCGGCGGTACGTCAGGCGGCGGCGCCGGATACCTGCTCGGACGATCTGCGCCCGGTTGTTTTCGTGCCCGGCAAGACGCAGTCTGATATCTGCATGGGCCTCATCGGACCGGCGCGCAAAGCCGATGACTATCTTGCCGCGCAGCTGGCCAACAGCGTGCTGGGCGTGTTTGGCATGATGGGACGGATCGGCAAGAGCGTGCGCGAGGAGAAGGGCTTGGCGTATTACGCCTTCAGTCGGCTTGGCGGCGGACACGGACCCGATCCCTGGACCGTTAGCGCCGGCGTCAATCCGGAAAACGTCGAACTTGCGGTCGCATCCATCCTCGAAGAGATCAAGCGGCTTAGGAGCGAAGTCGTCTCAGACGAAGATCTGGCTGACAATCAAAGTTACTTCACCGGTCGGATGCCCTTGCGCCTGGAGAGCAATGAAGGCATCGCATCCCATATCCACAGCATGGAAAGCTTCAAGCTGGGTCTCGATTACCTGGCAAATTACGACGAACTGATTTACCGCATCACAAAAGAGGACTTGCTGCGCGCCGCTCAGCGTTATCTGCGGTCCGAGCGGATGGTCGTCGCTGTTGCCGGACCCGATCGCGAGAATCCCGAATCCGCTGATTAGCCGAAGATCTTGGAACGCCGCCGTGGCGCCAAACAAGCGCGACGAACTGACGAAGTTGAAGAACATCGGACCGAAATCGGCTGCGCGGCTGCGTGAAGCGGGCATAAGGTCGCGGGAACAAATCGCAGAGTTAGGCGCGGTCGAGGCATACCGGCGCTTGCGCCAGCATTATCCCGCCAGCTTGACGATGCTCTGGGCGCTGCAGGGCGCGCTGCTTGGGCTGCCATACAATCAGATACCGCCCGAAATCAAGGCGGCGCTGCTTGATGAACTCGCGCAGTTCGAGCGCTAATTGCGGAATACGCAGATGAAATGTACCATCAATTCGTATTATAATCTTGTAAAGTAATCGTTAACTCTCTGAGCAAAGCTCGGCGACAAGAGAAAGTGCGTAGATGGCGGGAAAGCGAATCGCAATCACTGGGATGGGACTGGTCAGCCCGGTTGGCAATAATGTGGACGATTCCTGGGCGAATATCCGCGCGGGCAAATCTGGCATTGACTGGATTACGCTCTTTGACGCCGAACTTGTTGAAAATCGGGTGGCGGGCGAAGTCAAGGACATTGACCTGGCGGGGCGCTTCGGCAGACGCGAGATGCGGCGGATGGATCGCGCGCAGATGCTGGCTTTGGTCGCCGCCGAAGAAGCCTTGAACGATGCCGGCATCGAAATTACCGATGAGAACAAATACGATGTTGGCGTGGTCGTTGGCTCCGGCATCGGCGGAATCGTCACCGTCGTCCAGGCGCTGAAAGGTTTTGAGGCGAAGGGACATCGCGGCGTCAGCCCGGTAATTGTGCCCGCGCTGCTGCATGATGGCATCAGTTCACGCGTATCAATGCACTTCGGGCTAAAAGGTCCCAATTACAATATCACGGCGGCCTGCGCAACGAGCAACAATTCCCTGGGCGATGCCGCCGACCTGATCCGCATGGGGCGCGCCAATGTCATGGTCGCCGGCGGCAGCGAAGCCTGCATCATGCCGATGGTGATCAGCGGCTTCAACAACATGAAAGTGCTGACGAATACCGAAGATGTCCCGGAAAAAGCTTCACGCCCCTTTGACGCCACCCGCGACGGTTTCGTCGCCGCAGAAGGCGCCGCCCTGCTCATCCTTGAAGACCTGGATCACGCGCTGGCGCGGGGCGCGCCAATCCATGCCGAGCTAACCGGCTACGGCCATACATCCGACGCCTTTCATGTCACCGCGCCCAATCCCGACGGCGTCGATGCGGCCGAGGCGATGCGGCGCGCCCTGCGCGAAGCGAAGATCAGCGCTTGCGAAATCAGTTATATCAATGCGCATGGAACCGCCACCCAACTCAACGACAAGAGCGAAACCCTGGCCATCAAACAGGCGCTGGCAGAAGAAGCCTACAATATTCCGATCAGTTCAACGAAGTCCATGACCGGGCATATCCTGGGCGCGACAGCGGCGGCGGAAGCGGTGTTTTCGGTGAAGGCGATGCAAGACAACTTCATACCGCCAACGATTAACCTGGACAGTCCCGATCCCGATTGCGATCTCGACTACACGCCCAATTTCGGCGTTGCCAAAGAGATCGACCACGTTCTCAGCAATTCCTTTGGCTTCGGCGGCCACAATACCGCCGTAGTCATCAGCCGCTACAACTAGCCGTCTGCGCTAGGGCGCTACGATCTGCGAGAGAATCTCCTCAAAGGCGGCATCAGCCAGCGCGCGAATCTCAGCATCGGTGCGGTCTTGAATCGGATGCGGCACATAACAAACGGCTGGATCAAAGCCCAAGGACTTACCCTGCGCCGCGGCCGCTTCGACAAATTCGTCTGAGGCGACGAACATTCCGGGAATCCCGCGAGATTCGAGGTCAGTGATGTCGTGCACACTGCACGACGTGCATGACCCTCAATCGGCGAGCGCCTCAATGACAACGTCGCACTCGCTAACGATTTGATGCTTGAGGTCAACCGGCGCCACCCGCGTGAAGGTGGGCTTGCTATAGCGTCGCGAGTCGACGCCCATTTCGCCCAGCCGCGCCTCCAGATGATCGAGGAAGACATCGCCGCGCGGTTTCGATATGTCGAGCAAGGCGACGCGCTTGTCGCTTAAAGAGCGTGGGCGCGGAAGCGCGTCCCGCCGCACCGGCTGCAATTCGCTCGTTGGATCTAAAAGTGAAGACATGTTATTCTCCTCATTCGCATTTGAACTAAACTCGACTTGCGATCAGTGACTGAAAATCTATAGCAAGGGCGGGCGAGACAAGGGTAGCGTAGACACTAACCGCCTCTCGCCCCTACAACTTTCCACAAGTGTAAGAATTCTCATTCTGTTTGCAGTTTTAGCCGTAACAGTCTTGAATCCATTTTCTTCCCACATTTATTACGATTTGATTGCGACGGTTACTGGGACGCTGCCTTTGGGTCCGCTGCCCGCCCAGCCGGTGATGACCGCCGACCACATGCCCGCGCCGCCGCCGGCGTGTACGATTAGCAAGCCTCCCGGACGAAACTTGGACAAGCGTTTCTGCGCCAGATGCGCCGGCATGCCCTCGTCGACGCCGTCAGCGCCGGCAATCACATCGTGTCCTTCAACCGTCAACGCCGCATCAAGCGCATGGCGAAAGCGCGCTTTGGACCAGCCGGCATCGCGAAATACGCGCATATTCTCCGGCGAGACGACAAGCAATGCATCAGTCGCGCCGTAAATTTTACCGTGGCGGACCGTTCGCAGAGTCAACGCCAAACTGCGCGTCAGCGATTCGGGCCGCCGTGATTTCTGATCGCCGGAGGGGTGCACGCCGCCGCCAGCAAAAAGCGTCGCCGTGGATTCATCCACGCTGAAGCCGCGTTCGACAGCTAACGACTCCCAATAGGAATCGCGCTCGCGCTCGGCGAAGCAGAAGCCGACTTTGCCCGGCTGCCCCAACGTGGCGCGGTCGACGCCGCCCGGTCTTCCGCCGCCGACATTGCGGATCACCAATTGCAACGCGCGACCGATGGTGGAATTGGCGCGATTGCCCTGCCCCAAGACGTTATGTCCCCAATTCATACCGATCTTTTCGGCGATGGGTCCATTGACGATGACGATCGGACCAGAAAAGTAGGTGGTCGCCAGCACTCCGTGCATGCAGAATTCATCAAGGCAAGCCGCTTCCACCGCCGCCAGCACAACCGGCAAATACTCCGGCTTGCAGCCAGCCATGACCGCGTTGATCGCGACCTTCTCAATGGTGCAGGGCACATTGTCCGGCGGGACGACGCCGATGATTTCGGCGGGCGATCTTGTCGTTCCCGCTAGCATTTTCAGCACCCGCTGCTCAGTCGGCGGCACAACCGGCAAGCCATCCGACCAGCCACGTTCGTACATCTGCTCGTATTTGTCTTGCTGCGATGCCACCTCTACCCGCCTCGCCTGAAGCTGGGTTTCGCCAAACTTGAAAGCCAGCCTCTCGGGCATGCCTGGTTCCACCGATTTTGATCCGCAACCGGGGCTGAATTCCGGCAGGTTGGCGCCGAGCGCCGGCAGATTTGTCAGTTGGCGCCATTCATCGCGCTGCCAACCGGTCAGCCGCGCCGCTTCTTTACCGTCGTGAACGCGGATCAGCGTGGGCACAACTTCAATGTCGAGGCGATAGGACAATTCTAATTCGCGCTCGTCGATTACATCGGCGACGCTTTCGGGGAATGAAGGATCATCCTGCGAGTGAACTTGCAGTTGGGTCGCGCGAGTCAACTCGAGAATGGCGGGCTCAATCAGCCGACAGGTGGCGCAGTCGCGCTTCAAGACCGCAATGAAACCGTTGTAGTCTTTCGCGATGACGGACATGAATTCATTTGCCCTTGCGTTCGCTGATCATGGTCATTTCTGGTCTGTCGTATCGTAACACGTTGATAGAGCGACAGAATGCGGCTATGCTACTGGTATAACATATCGGAATCACATTCGCAGGTGTTTCGCTTGAAACTAGCCGATATTTTCCGCGAGGGCTCCGATGCCCGCAAGCTATTCGCCAAGTTCTACGCGGTCGCCGCCATCGGCATCATATTGACCGTGCTCGTTCTGCTCGCCTTCGCTGCGCGCGGGGGCTAAGGCTAGTCGTAGTCCTCTTTCCCTTCCGCCCAATAGCTCTCCAGCGAGACGCCCAAGCCGTCGGCGATCCGATTGACGTAAGCGTAATAAGCGACAACCTGCACAATATCCAGTATCCCCCGATCGCTGAATCCGCGAGCGCGCAGCAGTCGCAGATCGTCCTCGGTCATTTCCCAAGGCTCCCGCGTCAACTTGGCGGAATAGTCCAGCATCGCTCTGTCGGCCGCCGTTAGCTCGGCGTCGCGGTAGTCAGCCTCGATGCAGGCGGTGATTTCCCGATCTCCAGTCAACTGACGGAGGTTGCGCGCATGATGCTTCAGTCAGTATTCGCAGCGATTGATGGCGGATACCACGACGCCGATCATCTCGCGCTGTATCCGCGTCAGGGGCGATTCGCCGTACATCAAGGTCTTGTAGAGATGCATGTGATCGACGAGGGATGCCGGATGCAGGCTGTGGATCTTCATGATGTGATCGACCTGGCCGCTATTGGCGTCAGCAGCGCGGCGATAGGCTCGCTTGATCTCGCCCGTCGCCTCGGCTTCGGGCACGGTTTCGATCCAGGCTACCGGTTTACGCATCGTATTCATCGCGGCTGTCTAACCCGCCAATCAGGCGTCCACAAAAAGCGAGACGTTGAGCTTCCAGGCGAGGTGCAAAGCGCGGAAGAATGATAGCAATTCTTGGATGCAATTGTCGGCATCGGCGCTGGCGGTCATCTCGAAGGCGAATCGCTCGCGTATGTCATCGACAAAGGACGAGATTTCCTGTATCTCCTGCGCTTCCAGGTCACGATCAATGGCGCCCAAAAACAGCAGCAGGATGCCGGCGTGATTGGGTATGATGCGCTCGCCAACGCCGAAGATCATTTCGAGCGCCTGATCGCCTGATACGCGCAGTTCGCCGAGGCGGCGCACAGGCGCGTTCGGCAATTCGAAATAGGCGCGCTCAGCGGCATCGACGACGCCATCGGCTTCGCGCAGTTCCCTGACAGAAGCTCCGTCATAACCCAGCCGCTGGATTCCCTGCTTCAGCAGAAGCCATACCAGCGGCTCATCCGGCACTGGCAGACGCTCAAGCAGCCAGGTTTCAGCCTGCGCCGTGATCGGATACTGAATGAATCCCATGCAGCCAAAGGGCTGTCCGCTGCGATTCGCCGGGCAGGACGCGCAATGCTCCGCGTAGTCGTCAAGCACCGCAGCGTGGTCGAGCAAGTCCTGCACGACGATTAGCTGTTTGTCGCCGGGCTCACCAGGCGTGCTGTGACTGAACTCAAAGCCCATTTGCGCTGGCGCCCGCGAATCACCGGCGGCGCGAAACCACTGAATCACCTCGTGGGCGCGCGCGCGCTCCTTCAAGCGCTCGCGGATGCCGTCCGCGGTCAATTCGCGTTTGGGGATGCAGTCCCACTCGATGATGTAATCAATCGCCATCGCGCCTTACCCGATTGGCCGCGCAATTACTCGGCGCGAGTATACCACAGGGCATTAAAAGATTTTCGATTCGCGCCGCCATCAACTCCAGCGACCGTGTCGCTTCAAAGCCAGCAAAACATTGATGGTCGTAATCGGATACCATTGCGGGAGATTATGCTGATCCAGCCAATGTCCCTCGTCTTGCTGCCCGTCAGAAAGCAAATTGAGAAAGCGATCCAGCAGACCATCGGGCAGCGCGCCCGCAATCATCGAGTCGGGGGTCGGCGCGAAGGCGAAGAGCGAATCAACCTGATTTTCCGGCGCGGCGATCGCGCAAGCCACGATATTGTCCACAGTCGCCTGTTGGAAGTCGGCGAGGTTTGGCAAGTCATCAACTGCGAAGAAGAAGTCGTAGGTGTGATAAGCCATAAAGAGCCATTTGTTTTCCTTGATATTCTCCGGCGAATAGTGATTCAGCGTCCAGTTCTTTGCCTTTTCGATCAATGTGGGCGTAGCGCAGCCAAAGTGTATGAGGTTGCCGACGATGGAATCGGGCATTGTCTGGCCGCCCATTTCCTGCCACCAGGGCGCGAGCGGAAAATCACGCGTTTCGGGCGGGTTGCGCAGGTCGCCGCGCTCATCCATCTGCCCTTCCACCCAATCAGCTGCGCCATCAAGAATCGAGCCTGCTGGCATCCCGCTGTGCTTCATCACACCGAGCAGGTATTCCAGCGCCAGTGGATTTGACTGTGGCGCCTTCAAATCATGTTCCAAACCGTGGCCAAAGCCGCCGTCTGGATTCTTGTAACAGAGAATAATCCGCCACAAGCGCTCCAGACAGCCGCCGTCAAAGAGCCAGGCGAAAAGCGCCCGCTCCAAGAGCGTACCATTCTGATAGACAAAGTTTCTTGCTTTACCCAGGTCAAAGGGCACGGCAGTTTCTCCCATTCAGCTTCGAGAAAATCAATGACAATTTACACGCGGTCCCGACCAAAGGTCAAATATACTGTTGGATGAGGTCCAACAGCTCGGCCGCGCGATGGCGGAAGGTGTGCTGTTTCAAGACGCGCTGTCTGGCGGCTCGCCCAATTGCCAGACGTTCCTTGTCGTTGCCGAGCAGATGCTGATATCGCTCAATCGCCTCAGCGGCCGAGTTCACCACGATCAACTCCACCTCTGGTTCGAACCATTCTTCAATCCCCAAGTAGGGATTGGCTACGATGCAGGCGCCCAAGGCGCCCAACTCAAAGGGACGGGAAGACGAGGAGGCATGGACGCTCGCATGCGCCCCGCGCGTGATGCACAGATTGACCTTGCTGCGACAGACATACTCGCGCAGCTTGCTGAAACTGAGGTAAGGCAACTGCTCGGCCGCTCCCAAGTTCCCCAGATTGGCGCCGCGGACGGCAAAACGCGTACCTGACAATGCCTTTGAAGGCGCAGTGATCATCTGGTCGATCCATTCAGAACGGTACTCGCGTCCGTGGCCATAGAAGAGTACATCGATATCCTGTGCCCCCACCGATACCGGCGCGAACACATCCGGGTCAGCGCCATACCAGACGGTATGGACGCGCTCCGCGCCGAGCTGCCGCAGCATCGCCCCGCCGCCGCTGCTGTTGCTGATGAAAGCGGTATATTCGCTTAGGTCGGCGCCTTGATAAATGCGGAAGCCAGATGCAAATCCATGCATGTTGGGAAGGCTGGCGGGCGCATCGCCGTCAAAATAGAAGATCGGAATATCGAACTTGCGCGAAATATACCTGGGTACGCCACGCAGGTGGTTCAGCGGCACGGTCAGAATGAGAATCGCGTCCACATCGGATTCGCGGATCAGAATCTTTTCGAGGTGACGCCGCCACAATGGCGCGATAAGGGTGTTCGCCGCCTGCCGCACCGCTTTGTCGGCGATCGACTCGACCGCTCGATCGCTCGCTTTTTCCGCGGACCGGGCAGACAGCAATGCGCGCGCGAGACCGCGAAGCGACTTAAAGGCATCACCCTGCCAGCGAGCCGGATTCGCCTCAGCGCGCCACCACAAGCTTTCTACCGGCGCGCCTTGATAAGGCGTGGCGATGACTTCCGCACCCAATTCGTACAGTCCCTTCAGAAGCTGCCACCAGGCGGGAGTCGCGCTGAAAGGCTGCCGCAAATCGAGCGATGAAACTACGACAAGCAACTTCATGCCAGGATGATTCCGATTGGTCGACAAAGCGGAAGACTACCTTCCGCAAAAGCGATTGTACATGATGGGCGGCAACATCGTAGAACCGTTCGCTTTGACGAGAAGGTCGAATGCGCATGCATCGACATATCCCCGTCCCCTAGGGCTGTCTCGGCGGTCAGATTCTGCGCGCCCCTCCGCGCTTGCCTCGTTTCGTTAACAGTAAAGCATTTTGCCACAGGCGCGGTAGAGCGAAACGAGCCGACGAATCGCGGATCCGCCTCAATGCCGTACTTCTTCATCATGTATGCTCAAACGTCTTAGACTTGCGTAGGCGCAATTATACAAATGGGGAAAATCCGCTTATAATTGTATTAATCGCAATCGCGATACCGTCCAATATAGTGGGAGATAAAGAACAATGAAACGGTTATTCCTCGTACTCACTGTCTTGTGCATGTTGCTTGGCTTAAGCGCCCCTGCGCTCGCCGATTCGCATTGCATGGACGAGCTGGGCTGTGTCGAGGTGGCGCCCGATGATCCGATTGTCATCGCCTCCATTCTCGCAATGTCCGGTCCCGCTTCATTCTACGGCGCGGATACACTCGGCGGCATAGAACTCGCCATCCTTGGGCGCGACGGCATGCTGCTTGGCCGGGACATAGAATTAGTTGAAGAGGACAGCTACTGCGCAGCCGAAGGCGGTCAAGCCGCCGCTCAGCGCGTCGCCGCTGACGAATCCATCGCTGGCGTGATCGGCACGACCTGCTCCGGCGCGGCGCAGGGCGCTATGCCAATCATCAGCGAAGCGGGCATGCTGATGATTTCCTCCTCAAATACGTCGCCAAGCTTGACTAACGACAACGCCGATGAAGGCGGAACCTATTATCCAGGTTACTTCCGCACGGCTCACAACGACCTGTTCCAGGGCGCAATGGGCGCAAAATTCGCTGTTGAGGTGCTGATGGCCGGCGCCGTCGCAACAGTCCACGATGGCGATCCATACACGGAGGGTCTCGCTGTGGTGATGGCAAATGAATTTGCCGGGCTTAACGGCGATGTAGTCTTCCAGGGCGCGGTCAGCAAGGGCGATACCGATATGAGCGCGATTCTCACCGAAATCGCCGCCAGCGGTCCCGATCTCGTCTACCTGCCGGTATTCACGCCCGAGTCCGAATTCCTGGTTTCGCAAGCAGCCAACACGCCGGGCTTGGAAAACGTGAGGATGATGACCGCCGATGGCAGCTTTAACGCCGACTTCGCCCCGAACATCGGGCAAGCAGCCGTAGGCGTCTTGATGACCGGACCGCACGTTGCGGGCGATGCATATCAAGAATTTCTCACGTTATGGGCGGAGGAACAGCCAGGCGGCACCGATTCGCCACCCAGTGGCTTCCACGCTCATGCTTATGACGGGACCAATCTGCTGTTGGACGCCATTGAAGCCGTCGCTGAGGAAATGGACGATGGCACGCTGATCATCGGCCGCCAAGCGCTGCGCGATGCGATGGCAGCGGTAGAAGACTACGCCGGCTTGACCGGTACGCTAACCTGCCAAGAGGCGCCGCTATACATGGGTGACTGCGCGACTGGCACCGCCCTGGCCGTGTTTGAACTTGGAGAAGCTCAGGTCGACGAAGGCGCATGGCCGCCGCCAATTGTCTGGGATCTTTCCATGACAATGGCTGACGACATGTAGAAACCGCAACCTGATGCATCGGGATTGCGTGAAGACAAGCCAGAGCGATTCTGTGTCTGGCTTGTCTTTAGCTTATGGTTAAGCGCAAAGCGCAAAGCGAAATTCAGCAATCCAATTGAAGACTATGACTTTTTCTGGCACTATTCGCGCCGTTAGTTGACAAATGTCCAGGCACACAGGAATGTAATCACGTGTTCAGATTCCTAGCTAGTCTCGTTGGCGCGGCAAGCCTTGTTTTCGTTTTCCTTCTTCCAGTGTACGCGGCAGCGTCCTGCGACGACCCCTTGGGCTGCGTCGAGGTTGAGCCCGACGATCCCATTGTAGTGGGCGCGATGCTGGTGGTATCCGGCGCGATCAATTACCTAGGCGAAGATACCTTGGGCGGGATTGAGCTCGCCTTGCTCGCGCGTGAATACTCGCTGCTGGATCACGAGATTGAACTGGTGCTGGAAGACAGCTTGTGCACGGCGGAAGGCGGACAAGTCGCGGCTCAGCGATTGGCGGCGGATCCGACGGTCGTCGGCGCTATCGGCACGAACTGTTCCAGCGCCGCCCAAGGCGCGATACCAATCATCAGTGAATCAGGACTGGTGATGATTGCCCCATCAAATACATCGCCCAGCTTGACCAATAGCGACATTGCAGCGGGCGGCTCGCATTTGCCGGGCTACTTCCGCACCAGTCAGAACGGACTAATTGAGGGAATGCGTCTCGCTCAATTTGCTATGCACGCGCTGGAGGCGGAAACTTTGGCGACGGTTCACGACGGCGACCCCTATACGGAGGGCCTGTCGCGAGCGGTTGCCGACACCTTTGCCGAGCTCGAAGGCGATGTAGTATTTGAAGGCGCTGTCAATAAAGGCGACACGGACATGTCATCGATTCTCACCGAGATCGCTGTGCATCAACCCGATGTCATATATGTGCCGTTGTTCGAGCCGGAGTCCAACTTTTTCGCCGCTCAAATGACGCATATCGCCGGTTTGGAAAACACGATCATTATTGGCGGAGCGGCCAGTTTCTCTTCCAGTTTCCCTGAAAATACGGGGGAAGCGGCTGTAGGCATTTATGTATCGGGGCCGCTGGTCAGCGGCGATGCCTACGAGAAGGTGCTCGAACAATGGGTTGAAGAATATGGCAGCGACCCGCCGAGCGGCTACCATGCCCATGCCTATGATGCCACCAACCTGCTCCTAGAGGCTTTGGAGGCGGTCGCCATTGTCAGCGATGATGGCAGCGTCATGTTCGGCAGGCAAGCGATTCGCGATGCAGTTGCCGCCACGGAAGATTATCCGGGCTTGACCGGTCAATTGACCTGTCGCGAAGATTCCCCCTTTGCTGGCGACTGTTCGCCCGGCGCCGCGCTTGCTGTGTTTGTTATCACCGAAGCGGAGGTTTTCGACGACAACTGGCCGCCGCCGCTCGCCTGGAATTTCTCAGTGGACACATTTGAGTAGTCTATAATTGACGACGGGCAGGCTTTGAGAATCCAACAGCGCATTTTGCTTTTGACGAAGAAACCTGACGGTTGAGCCTATGTTCAAGTGGAAGACTGACGAATTTTCCTGGGTCGACTTCACAATTGATGTGCTGCGCGTCCTGATCGTGCTTGGCGTGGTCATCGGCGCCTGGAACACCCTGTCGTCCGGGCGCATTTCGCTTGCCCAGTGGGTCAATCTCTTTGCCGCCGGATTGTCTCAGGGCAGCATCTACGCCTTGATCGCCCTCGGCTACACGCTGGTATACGGCATCCTGCTCATGATCAACTTCGCGCACGGTGAAGTATTCATGGCGGGCGCGTTTACTACTGTGTTTTTCGCCGAAGCATTGAATCGTACCGGTTTTCTCAATGAACAGCCCTTGTTGTCGATTCTGCTGATGATCATATTTGCCGGTCTGGTGTCGATGACGGTGGCGATCCTGCTGGAACGCGTCGCTTATCGTCCGCTTCGCGGCAGCCCCCGGCTGGTGCCGCTGATAACCGCAATCGGCGCCTCATTCTTCCTGCAATACACCTTTCGCGGTCTTTATGGCTCGGGCTTCAAAGCCTATCCGCAAGTGCAGATTCTGCAGGGCGTCATTTCGGTCGGCGGCATCAATATTCCGATTGTGCAAATCTTCGTTTTCTGTTCGGCGCTTGTTCTGATGCTCGGTCTATATTGGCTGGTGGAGCGCACGCGAATCGGCAAGGCGATGCGAGCAGTCTCGGAGAACAAGGAAGTTGCCCGCTTGATGGGCATCGACATTGATTGGGTTATCATGTTCACCTTCGGCGTCGGCGGCTTTCTGGCTGGGTCGGCCGGCGTGATCAATGGCATGTTTAGGCCGCAAGGCGTCAATTTCTTCATGGGTTTCATCCCCGGCATCAAAGCCTTCACGGCCGCAGTACTCGGCGGCATTGGCAACATCCCGGGCGCGATGCTCGGCGGTCTTTTCCTTGGCGTGATTGAAGCTATTGGACCGAACCTGGTCCTCGCTGGGCTGGGGATCCCGGGCGCGAACCAGCTCAAGGACGTCATCGCCTTCACCATGTTGGTGCTCGTGCTGATCTTCCGCCCGCAAGGCATCCTTGGCGAACGCCTGGCTGAGAAGAAAGCCTAGGAGGCTCGCGCGTGGACCTGTTGCGATCGCAGACCGCCAAGACCATTCTCTTATTGGGGTCCCTTTCCGGCGCTTTCATCTTGTTCACCGGCGCCGTTGGCATGATCGCCGCCTTTCACGAACGCGAAGTGGTCGACCGGTTCATCAGCCTGGGGCAGCTGCTTCTGATAATTGCGCCCTTTGTCACCGGCTATTACGCCGCGGGCAAGTTGCGAGCCCTTGGTGAAGACTCGCCCGTCCTGCTTATTGGCGGCATCACAATCGGCATTATGACGGCGGCGCCGTCGGTTATCCTGCTTCTTTTCAACTCGGATGAGTTTCGCTTTCTGCTTGATCTGACCTTGCGACTCATTCCTTTTGCAGCGGCGTCGATCTTCGCCTGGCGATTGCATCGCGCTGGCAGCGAGACGCAGATGGCGATCGCGGTCTGGCTGGTTGTCGCCGTCCTCGTAGGCATCGTCACCTTTTCATTCGCGCTGATATTTGAGATCAAGGGCGACCTGCGTTCGGTGCTGGTAAACATCAATCGCGAATGGGTCGACGTCGTCACCTTCGATAATCGAAAGGATTTGGCGCGAGGCATAGGCGCATTCAGTCTCATTTCAGTCGTCGCCGGTTTCGCCGGATCCATCCTGTACCTGATGCCCAACTTGCCTCGCCGCGCGCTGATTTATGGATTAGGCGTGACCGTGCTGGTCGGCGCGTTCGGGGAGACGGTACGTCTTATCTTGCAAGAAAATATCGACCGCGACACGCTGAAAGAGATCTTCCGCCGCGATACCTTGCGTCAAAACGCGGCGCTCGCCCTGTTCATCATCAGCACCGTCGCCGGTTTCCTTTGGGCGATGTTTGGCCGCCAGGCGCGCGAGAGTTTCCACAGTATCAATGTTTCGCAGCGGCGTTCGCTGAATATCATCGGGTTGGTGATTTTCGTTGTCTTCATGCTCGCGCTGCCTTGGCTCATCGGCCGGACGCTCAGCGATGTGGCGGTGACCATCGGCATCTTCGTCTTGATGGGACTGGGCTTGAATATCGCTATCGGGCTGGCGGGCTTGCTCGATCTCGGCTATGTGACCAACTATGCGGTCGGCGCTTACATATTGGCGGTACTGACCTCTATCGGACCGCTGGGGCTCTTCAAAGGGACCTTTACCTTTTGGATGGTCATCCCACTCGCCTTGCTGGCAGCCATGTTTGCCGGGTTCATCTTCGCCGTTCCCGTGCTGCGAATGCGCGGCGATTACCTGGCAATCGCCACGCTGGGCTTTGGAGAGATTATCGGCAAACTGGCGATTTCCGACTGGCTCAAGCCCTTGATTGGCGGCGCGCAAGGCGTTCAAGCGATCCCGAAACCGATACTCCTCGGCGCCGAGCTCAAGAATCCGGAACAGCTTTATTATATTGTTCTTGTGGCAAGTCTAGTCTGTCTGTTTGTTTCAATACGTTTGAACAATTCCCGAACTGGCCGGCAGTGGATGGCAATTCGCGAAGATGAGGATGTAGCGACCGCCATGGGCATCGATACGGCACGCGCCAAGCTGCTCGCCTTTACCTTGAGCGCGGCCACCGGCGGGGTAGCCGGCGCCATCTTCGCAGCCAAAGTAGGCACGGTTTTCCCCAACAGTTTCACCGTCTTTATCTCGATCAATGTCTTAAGCCTGATCATCGTCGGCGGCATTGCCAGCAATCCGGGCATCGTCGTCGGCGCAATTGTGCTGATCGGCATGCCAGAGTTGTTGCGCGAGTTCTCCGAATTCCGCTTCTTATTGTATGGCGCTTTGCTCATCCTCATGATGATCAAGCGCCCGCAGGGCTTGATCCCGTCGAAGATCGTGACGCATGAAGTCAGAACGGGCGTCAAACCCAAGCTGGCTGGGGCGGAATAACGAGAGAGGACAGACGCGTACATGGCGGAAACAGGCAAGTCGAGTCAGCACAGAATTCTCGAAGCAAAGGACATGACCAAGCGCTTCGAGGGTTTGGTCGCCGTCGACAGCTTGGATTTCTATATTCCCGCGGGCGCCATCGCCAGCATCATCGGTCCGAACGGCGCTGGCAAAACCACTTTCTTCAATTGCATCACTGGCTTTTATGAGATTGACGATGGCGAAATCTTGTTTGACGGCGCGCGAATCGATGGGCGCTCGCCCGATCAGATCGCGCGAGCCGGCATCTCGCGCACCTACCAGAATATCCGGCTTTTCAACAATATGTCGGCGATCGAAAATATCATGGTTGGTCAGGAGCCGCACTTGCAGTCTTCCTGGATCGGCGCCATTTTGGGCTTGCCGTCGACGCGGCAGGAAGATGAGCTCACGGAAGACCGAGCCCGTGAGTTGCTCCATTTTGTCGGGTTGGAGGGCAAGGGCGACATGCTTTCCATGAATCTGTCTTACGGCGATCAGCGACGCCTTGAAATCGGCCGCGCGCTTGCCAGCCAGCCGAAGCTCATCCTGCTTGATGAACCGACCGCCGGCATGAACCCGCGGGAGACGATCGAAACGACCGACTTCATCCGCCGCCTTCGCGATGAAATCGGGATTACCATCGTCCTGATTGAGCACGATATGCGGGTCGTCATGGATATCTCGGAACATATTACGGTATTGGACTACGGCCGCAAAATCGCCGAAGGTTTGCCAGCCGATATTCAAACCAATCCCGATGTCATTGAAGCTTATCTGGGTCGCGGCGCGGCGGCGGCGACCTTGGAAAACTAGCCGGGCACGGAATACCGCGATGGCGCTCTTGGAAGTCAGCGAAATTCACACCTATTACGGCAACATCCATGCGCTGAAGGGCGTATCGTTTGAAGTCGATAGTGGCGAAATCATCGCGCTGATCGGCGCCAATGGCGCTGGCAAAACGACAACGCTACGCACGATATCCGGATTGATGGAGCCGCGCGAGGGCGCTGTCATTTATGAGGGAGAAGACATCTCCTCTACAAGAGCTGATCTGCTGGTGGCCAAAGGCATCTCGATGGTGCCCGAGGGGCGCGGTGTATTCGCCAAACTGACCGTCGAAGAGAATCTCGACATGGGCGCCTACGTCCGGCGCGACGGAGACATAAAGGATGATCTCAAGAACGCCTATTCGCTTTTCCCCCGTTTGGAAGAACGCAAGAAACAATTCGCTGGCACCTTAAGCGGCGGGGAGCAGCAGATGCTGGCGATCGCCCGTGCCTTGATGTCGAAGCCGCGTTTGCTGCTGCTCGATGAGCCTTCAATGGGTTTGGCGCCGGTGCTGGTCGATGGCGTCTTCGAAACCGTTCAGCGCATCGCTAGCGAAGGCGTCACCATTTTGCTGGTTGAGCAGAACGCGCACATGGCGCTGCAGATCGCCGATCGTGGCTACGTATTGCAGAGCGGCGAGGTCGCAATCAGTGACACAGCCGCCAATCTGCAGCAGAATGAAACCGTGCAAAAGACCTACCTCGGCATCGACTAGACCTCGTGACGTCGCCTCCTGACCTCAGCAACAGTTCGCAGAGGCTGGCTTCTCTCACTGCATCCTGCCTTACACGTTTAGCGCGCATCGCTGCCGGCGATGCCGGAGTGAATGTCGCCACCTGGGATGTTGAGCCAGTGCATGGCGGCTTCGGAAGCGCCGTCGGCGGCACCTCGCTTTACCGGTTCAAGATCCAAACCACCGCCGGAAACGCCTGCTCGCTCATCCTCAAGATCCTTTATGAACGCAAAGGCGAAGACGCGCGCTCGCCCTATTTCTGGAAGCGCGAATACGAAATCTATCGATCGGGCCTCCTGGCTGATCTGCCCGCCAACTCCTTTTCGACGCCGCGAATCTTCGACTTGCAAGATTTCGGCGACTCCTGTTGGATCTGGATGGGGGATATCGAAAACGACAAGGGAGAGTGGACACTTGCCGATTTTGGCGACATCGCCAAGCGCCTCGGTCGTTTCAACGGCGCTTGGCTGACGGCTAAGCCACTGCCCGACTTCAACTGGCTAACAACGAATTGGCATAGCGCGATCGTGCCGGCGCTTGCGCCTACGTTTCATGACTTGGATCGTCTGCTGGAATGTCCGCTGGCGCGGGCGGCGCTGCCACTGGAGGCCAAAGATGAGATCGCCGAGATCTGGCATGATCGCTTGCTTTTTCAAGAGGCTTTGGCGGCGCTGCCGCGCGCGTTTTGCCACACAGATGCCTTTCAGAGAAACATTCTGCGCCGCAACGATGACGTGGCGCTGCTTGATTGGGCGCTCGCTTCTATCGGTGGGATTGGCGAAGAGCTGGTCTGCCTCGTTGCAGTCAGCCTTTACTATGAAGGCTTCTCGGCCAAATACGCAGACGAACTGGACAAGGCGGTATTCGCTGCTTACATTGAAGGCCTGCGTCAAGCCGGCTGGACCGGCGATGCGAAGCTGGCGCGGATTGGCTATACCTGCGGCATGGTCTTGCGCGGGCTGGCTGGCGTCAAGCAGGATCTCGAACTGCTGAACGACCCAGGCAAGCACGAATCGCTAATTCGAACGCATCGTACGACGAGCCTCCAGGAAATCGCCCGACTTTTCGCCGATGTCCGCCGCTTTCGGCTGCTGAAAATGGCGCGGGAAGCTAGGCGCCTGCTTTCGGCTTGATGGGCGCATCCTGCGGTACATGAAAAAGCGAGAGCAGCACCGCGGCCGCGATGAGGGCGCCGCCGATCCACAACGCAAGTGTCATTTCCTGGCTCAGCAGGAGTGCCGCAAAAATAGCGCCAGAAAGCGGCTGAGCGAAGAAAAAAAGCGAAGCCAGCGTCGCAGGAACGAGGGCGAAGGCGCGATTCCACAGCAGCAGCGCGAAAGCGGTTGAAGCCAAGCCTAGATAGAGAACGCCAAAGACGACGCCGGCATTGATCTCGCCGATCGGACGCTGCGATAATTCGAGCGCGCTGGCGGGAATCGACAGCAGCAAGCCGCCCAGCAAGACGTAAACGGTCACCGTCAGCGTCGGCAAAGAATGATTCATGGTGACGCGCCGCGCCAATACCGAATACAAGCCCCAGGTAAGCGCAGATATCGCGAGGAAGATATCGCCAACGAAGGTGTCCGAGCCGAAATCGCTGGCTGTCGGATCCAGAATCGCCAGTACGCCTACGCTTGCCAGGACAATGCTAAACAGCCGCAGAATGGTTAGTTTTTCGCGCAGCAGGATCAGAGCAAAGAGGACGACGAAGGCTGGCGAAGCGCTGGTTACGAGAGCGCCGTTCATCGCCGTCGAAAGGTCGGTGCCCACAAACTGGGCGCCCAGGCTGATCCCCAATCCGACGGCGCCGACGCCTAGCAAGGTCGCTTTTGTCCGCTTTGCTGGCGCGGCGTGACCGCGCGCCCGATTCAGAGGAAATAACGCGATCAGCGCCAAGACGATTCGCAGAGTCAGCAGCGTAAAGGGCGGCACCACCATGAGCGTCACATCGGAAACGACATACATGCCGCCCCAGATGACCGCCGCCGTAATGCCATAAATGGCGCCGCGCAGAACCGCCGCATTTGACATCTTCGCCTTGCCAGACACACGAATTCCAAACACGCATCTTAGCCGATGCTGATTGCCTGCGACAGCCTGCGCTGCCTTCAGCCCAATCAGATTGGCTGTCATATTTGATATCTCGCCATCGACCCAAGAGTATAATTGTCTTTGCGCATTGAAACGCCGGTCGCCACGAGGTTCTGTGATCAACGAGAGCTTGATTTATCTTTCCTACCACAACATGGATTGCGCCAGCGCCTTTCAGCTTGCGAACCTGTTGATTCGCTACTATCGCAATGTCTGGCTCGATCGCCTGGAGATTGACCTGACGGAAGACTGGAACGCGATGATTCGCCAGGCGCGTACGCAAGCGACCGGCGTCATTGCGATCGTGACCGATGACTACCTTGAGTCACCTTATTGTCGCGCTGAATTCGAGTATTTTCAGCAGCGTGACCTAGCCATTACCGCGGTCATCCCGCGCGATTTCTCTACCGAGATGATCGCCGAATTCACCTTCAGCGACTGGATTGATTTTCGCCGCTGGTTTGACGACCCCAACGATCTCAGCGTGGAGAATCTCTTGAGCCAGGTCCCGCAGTCCGAGGCGGTGGCTGAGACCGGTGAGCGGCTCGATCATTTGCGCAAGCTCATACAAGACATTGAGCTTGCGCTGGCAAAAATGCCTACTTCCTGGGCATCACTGCGCAATACCAACGCGCAGAACATCGCCGAATTGCGTCCGCGAATGTTTCAGCCGAGCATGCTGACGGACTGGGACTTTATCGGCAAAAAAGCGGGCAAGGAGTTGCCCGTTGATAATCTCCTCGAATGGTCGCAAGCAGAGCCGCGATTCATCATTCAAGGCGACACCGGCAGCGGCAAAACATGTTTCGCGCGGCTGCTTGCGCTGCAACAGGCGCACGATGCTATGCGTGATGGCGGCGCCGCGGTACCGATCTGGCTGGACCTGGCGCAGTGGACCAGCGACCATCGATCGCTCAGCGGATTTGTCGAATCGCAATGGCCCCTGCTCACCTATTGGCAGCACTGGCTGGACCAGCGCGAGACAATGCTGGTGCTGGACAATTGGAGCGATTTCGTCCGCGCCCAGCCAGCGCGGGTCGCTGAGCTGTCTCAGTGGATTGATGCCAGTCCTGGTCAACGCTTCATCGTCTTGTCAGCCGGCGGCAGGAGCTCAGAACCGGAATTGCCGACTGCGCGAATAAACGGGACCAGCGCGAGACGGGCGCAAAGTTTCGTCAGCAGTTGGCTTACGCTGGAACAGCAGAATAGCTTCCGGCAGATCCTGAAACAGAAGTATGCCCTCATCGCCGGCAGTCAACTGGACGATCTGTCTATTGGCGTGGAACTGCTTTCAGCAGACCGGGCACTGGCTTTCAATCAGTGGCAGGCAAATCCGATGCCCGCCATCATTGCCTTGCGGCGCCAACAGGCAGCGGATGCCGGTGACGGCCTCGACGCAAAGCAGTTGCTGGCTGGGTTGCAGCAGCTAGCCTGGTCGATGATGCTGCAGGACAATCACCGCTTCCTATCACGAGATTCCGCCATCAGCCAGTCTACAGATCCGCGCGTTATCGATCGGGCGCTTGTACTCGGTATCCTGGGCGAAACGGGCGCGCTGCTGCGCTTCCACTGCGAAATGTTTCAGTGGTATCTGGCGGCCGAGCGCCTCAAGAGCGACGGTTTGAGCAAGTATTTGACGCGACCAGAGTTCGCCGAGGGACGAGGACGAATTCCGAAGAAATGGGACAATCTGGCGCTGGTCTTGGTGCACGGGCTGCCCGAATCGAGCCGCGCCCGCGTCGTAGAAGAGATCGCGAAAATCGATCCCTTCATCGCCGTGATGTGCTTAAATAGGTACCCAGACTTAAGTACGGCTCTACACGAATCATTGCTTGCGCAACTGGTGGAACTTTGCGCGCAGAACCCGGCAGCGACTGAATCATTTCGCGGCGCCATCGCCGAATTGCCCAATGCCGGCCAAACAGCTCAACTGTTAATCGCCCAAATGAGCCGATGCAACAATCCGCAGCAGTTGTGGCTCTGGCTGGAAGTCCGCGCTTTGCCGCTTGAACTGCCCCTTGATTTCATCGGACTGGTCGCGGAAATCGACCGCGGGCAGCCCGCCTTGGTTAGCGAGTTATTGCAACCTTACAGATTGCCGCTTGCGCTCGCGTATCTGGTGAAGCTTTCCGATCACCAAGAGGAGAATATCCGCCGAAACGCCCTCTGGATGCTCGGTGAGATTAAGCACCTGCCAACTGCGATTCTCTTGCTGCATTGTCTCGAAGACAGCACGCGCAGCGACCATGACGAGATCGCGCTCGCATTGATGAAATACGCCTACTCGGAAATATTGGTCCGTGTGCTGCGCTGGTCGCAAGATCAGCCGGAGCATAGCTTTCATGTCATCAGTGCGCTGGCAAAGCGCAAACGCTTGGTGACCAGCCGACTGCTTGCCCTGTCCGACCAACGACGGCTGACGCTGAGTCCGGAGTTCTACGAAATCGTCGTCGCCACGAATGAGACGGATATCGCCATCGGCTTGGCGCAAATCGCCGCGGAAAGAGTGGACTTGCCCGAGTCGCTTGCGAGCGCGATACTCGCCGAGCCCAATGCTGGCGAACTGCGCGCTCGTATCGCCGGGTCGATCAAGCACCTGCCTAACCGCGAGGGCTTTGAGCTTCTGCTGGGAGATATCAGCCAGGTCCTGCGTGATCCGCCAGAGCCCACGATTGCCGCCGGCAGCAATATCGAGGCGCTGCTTTTCGGCCAGCCGCTCTTCGACGACATCATGGCGCAGGCGGCGGCAGCTCCCGAGGACACGCTTCCGGCGGAGCTTTTGCATCAGTTGCGCCAGGCGAATCCAGAACAGCGCCGCCTCGCGCTGGAGAGCCTGGCCGACTACCCGGCGGCTCAGGCCCTGCCAGTCTTATTGGAAGCGGCGCATGATGGAGACGTTGCAGTCCGATTGGCTGCTTATGAATTCTTGGCTGGCTTCGAAAACGAAGAATCGGCGCGGAAAGCTACCCTAGCGGCTCTGGCCGATCCCGACAATGCGATTGTCGCTGCCGTTACTGAACTGCTCAAAAGGCAGCCATCAGTGGATTGCGACGCGCTTTTCGACTTGCTCGACAGCGCTAATCCGATGACGGTCGCGGCAGCGATCGACTTGCTTGGGCACGCGCGCCATCGGCCGGCTGTCGCTTGGCTAAGCCAATTGCTGAATGATGAACGAACGCCAGCGAATCAGGGCGCGACGATTGGGCAACTGGCGCGCAAAGCGGTGGATGAAATCGAAGCATCGGTGATGGAAGGCGACAGCGCGAATTCGACGCCGGGCGCAAGATCCGCGCTGGGAAGCGACGGCGCTTCTCCGGGTTTCAGCGACGAAGAAAAGATCATCCGAACGCTAAAGGTGCTGCGCGATGACGATTGGGGCCGTACGCAGAAAGCGGCAAAGTTCTTGCGCAAGTTCGCCCGACACCTGCGCGGGACGGATAATCCCCAGATCGTAAGATTGCTCTGCGGCGCGCTGAACGACGACAACTGGAGCGTGCGCTGGGCGGCGGCTGAGGCGCTGGCGACGCTTGGCGACCCGGCGGCGATCGCCCCTTTGAGCGAACGCGTCGACGATCCGAGTTGGATCGTGCAGGTCGCCGTTGTGCGCGCCCTGGCCGAGCTTGGCGCAGCCGGGCTGGCAGCCAGAGTTTCGCCGCTTCTGCGCAGTTCCCGCAAAGCCGTCCGCGAGTCGGCGGCGGAAGCCCTGGGCAAAATGGGGGATCCGCAAGTGATGCCGGCGCTCGCAACGACGCTGAAGCGCGATGCCGATGAGTTTGTGCGCTTCGCCGCCCTTAATGCCATCCTTCAGCTTGGCGCAGAAAGCGCGCGCCCCTATCTTGAACTTGCGCTCAGCGACAGCAGCGTCCACTTGCGTCATTTTGCCATGGAGCAATTGGCGCCAAAAATGAACGAGACTGACCTGCCCATCTTGAAGCAGCTTCTCAACGACCACGGCAAACCATCATGGGAAAACGAATCTCTGCATGACCTCGCCCTGAAGACTTTGCGCAGGATCGGCAGCGACGAGAGCCTGGCGCTTCTCGATTCCTTCGCTCATGCGGAAAATCGGACCGGCGTATGAAGATCTTCGTCAGTTACGCCCGCGTCGACAAACCCTATTGCATCCGCATTATTGAGACCTTGCACGCGCACGATGTCTGGTATGACCAACGCCTTTATGCCGGACAAGACTGGTGGAAGGAGATTTTGCGCCGCCTCGACTGGTGCGAAGTCTTCATCTATCTGCTCTCGCCGGATTCGGTGGCCTCGCTATACTGCCGCCGTGAATTGGAGATCGCCCTGCGGCTGCAGCGCGATGTCATTCCGGTGCTGATCAATCGCGAAACGGTACTGCCCGAAAATATGACAGAATGGCAATACGTCGACCTCTGCGACAATTTGACCGTGGAGAACATCGCGCAGTTGCTGAATGCGATTCTGCTGGTGGAGCGGCAGCGCAATGCCAAGGCGCCGACGCTGTCGGTCACGAGGGACGCCGCGGAAAGCAGCCCCGCGTCGATTGCCAACCCGGCTGAGTTGATCAGCAATGCCGTGCGCGCGCTGGAAAAAGGCGATTACGACAACGCGATCCTGCTGCTGAAACAAGCGAAAGCAAGCGGCTATCAATCACGATTTGTGCCGCTGGACAAGCTGCTGCGAATCGCCGAAAGCGCAGTGGCCGAGCGCAGCGACAGCCGGGAAGCGCAGCGCGAATACCAGCATATTGTGGCGCTTTTCGCCTTTGAAAGCACGCGCGATTTGGCTTGTGAAGCCTTGGCTGAGTTCAGGCAGGAATTCGGCGATTATGATCCCCAGAGCTTGCATCGACTTTGCGAGTCGAATCAATCAGTACGCGTGCCTACTGGACCGGGGCAGCGAAATTCAGTCAGTCCTGGAGGCGGAAATCGACAAACAGCGTCTCGACGCGTTGATGCGCCCACGCAGCAAGTAGGCCAACCGAGAGCAATTACAGCGAGCAGTCAAATCGTCAGCAGACGACAAACGCAGCAGCTGCTCCCATCCACTGTTTCGCCTCAAGCGGCGCAAGCGGACGCAATCGAAAATGGCAACCGGCGCGGCGGCAATGACGACTCGCTCGGCTTTAGCGAAGTGCTGCCTATGCTACAATGGTGTGACATTCCTCACGGAACCGTCACCATTTCCAGCATCGTGGGCGCCGATGAAGACTTCGGCGAGAAAACTGAGCAGGTCGACAATTTTGTCATGAGCAAGTTCCCTGTGACCAACGCGCAGTTCGCCATCTTCGCGAGCGCTGCCGATGGCTATCGCAATCCACGCTGGTGGGACTTTACTGAACAGGCTCTGCGCTGGTTCAATTTGCGGAAGGGAACGGCGGAATCGGGCTTCAGCGGCGACGCCCTACCGCGAGAAAACGTAAACTGGTACGAGGCGATGGCTTTCGCCAAATGGCTGGCAAATATGCTGGGGATGAAGATCACCTTGCCGACCATCGCCCAATGGCAGCGCGCGGCAAAAGGCGACGACGACCGCTATTTTCCCTGGGGCGACGAATACAATGAGGAGAACTGCAACACGCTCGAGACCGGGCTCAAGGCGACAACGCCAGTGGATCGTTATCAGAAGGGCGCAAGCCCCTACGGCGTATACGATATGGCGGGCAATGTTTGGGAATGGACGCTGGATACGGCCGCAGCGGCCGAAACGGGCCGTGACTTCCGCCGCGCCGTCGCTGGCGGCAGCTACGTCAGCCCCTGTGACCGCGCGCAGACGTCGTTCCGATATTATCTTGACCCGCGCGTACGCTATTCATCGATCGGCATTCGGCTGGTCGGATTGACTTGAACGGCGCCGATCGCTCAGCAGCGCATCGCAGCCATGGAGACGAAGGGACAGGAATGATGGATTCGAGCGGTAACAGCCGTAATCACAAATTGTCGAAGCCAGCCCATATCAATATTGACATTGATCATTTGTCAGTGACCGGGCACGTAGTTTTCGCGGGCCGCGATGGCCAGGTGAAAGTACAGACCGGCGGCGATGTCGCGCAACATACGAACCAAACCGTCACTGTCGGCGGCGTGGAAACGACGCCGCAAGAATTCGACATGATGCTGCAGTGCATTCGCAATGTTGAAGACACGATCCAAAAAGACAACTTGAAAGCGGAAAACCAGGAAGCGGCCATGCACGACCTGCAAACGGTCGAGGCGCAGCTCACCTCGAGCAAGAAACCCAATCCGCGAATTCTGATGCGGGCGGCAAAGTCCTTGCTCCGTTTTTCGCCCGCCTTGACCGCCGCCGCGCTGACGCTGTTTGATCAGCCGCTGGTTGGCGCCATTCTCGCCAGCGTCGGGGAAGTCGCCATCAATTTCCAGGAGGCGCTTTCCGGTCAACGAGCGGCAAAGAAAATCTGACCGCGATGGGTCGCAATCGCCAAACAATGGGTCGCCAAGCCCGCGCGTACCGCTCGCGCAAGCGTCCGTCGCCGCGTATCAATGCGCGTGCGAGTTTCCGTCAACCGGTCATCAGACTTGAGCCTAAAGCATGAATCGTCAGATACCACCGTCGCCAGCCAACGCGATCACCGCCAAGGCGCGCGCGGCGCCCAGCCAAATGATGATCACATCGCCGGCCGCCTGGCGCAAATTCGTGCAGTCAAATTGGGCGAACTTGAAACGGCAAGCCGATAGCGCCGCGCTGGATTCGCCTTATCAGAAGCTGGTCATGATGGTATTCGTCCCCGTCATGCCGAATCCGACGAGCAAGCTGACGCTGCTGCGGCGCCTGCTAAAGAAGTATCGCTATTGCGAGGCATTGAGCAAGCGCATGACCGAAATCTACCGCGATCGCAATTATTCGCGCAGCGCGGAGGACCTGGCGAGAAACGACCTCGTTCCCGAAAAGCTCGACACAGAAGAATTGATCGGCTTGGACTGGCTGATCGTCGCCACCGGCGGGCTGGATGGTTCAGCCAATCAGGGGCGGCAAGCGATCCAATTCGCGCGCAATCTACTGGAGACGATGCGCGAGCAGCGCGACTATCCATCGGCGGTGCGCGTCCAGGCTGGCAGCATTTCCGCCGGCGGTCATGTGATCTTCGCCGGGCAAGATGTCAATATCGTCGCCGAACATTATCACGGCAACAAGTCGGCGCTAAAAGCCTACCTGGCGGCGGTGCGCTCCGAGTGGAATATCCCGACGACTACGATTCACCCCGCCTCGCAACATCATACGCCGGCCATGCTGCATCAGCTGTATACGCCGGTCGACATTTGGACCGACCAGCGCCAATTCCACGCCGTCAGCGACGAAGAGTTGAACGCGCGTCGTTTCCAGGCGATTGAACGGGATATGGGATACGTGCGCGAGTCCGTGCTTGAAGTCATCTCAGCGCATCCGCTGATCGTCATCACCGGCGCCGCCGGCACGGGCAAGAGCTCGCTCTGCCGTTTCATCGTCAGCGCCCTCGCTTACGCTTGTGATCCGCGCGCGGAGCGGCAAGACAAGGTCAAAGGACTGGAGATGCTGGGCGCGTCCTGGATCCACGGACCGATCCTGCCAATCTATGTGAGCCTGCGCGATTTCGCCAATTCGCCGGAACTGTTTCCAAAGTCGCTCAGCGCCGCCACATCCGAGCCCCTGCTGAATTATGTGCAGTCCGCTACCGGCAATCTGGCGCCGCATTTGGAAGCCTATTTGACGCAAACCGATGTGCCAACGCACGGCAGCTTGATCGTCCTCGATGGACTGGACGAAGTGTACGAAGAGCGCGATCGCGTCATCCTGCAGCGGATTATCGAGAACTGGGTCGACCGTTTTCCCAATTGCCGCGTCATCGTCACCAGCCGCACCTACGCCTACCGGCATGACTCGCGCTGGCGCCTTTCTGAACGCTTCGCCTCGGCCGAACTTGCGCCTTTCACCTGGAAGCAAGTAAAGACTTATATCGAGCGCTGGTACGCCAATGTCGCCGAGACCCGCCCCAGCGTCCTCGGGGGGCGCGCCGTCGCCGCCAAGCAAGGCGCGTTGATGGCAGCCGATCTGAACAAAGCTATCCGCGAAAACCGAGCGCTTTGGCCGCTCGCGCGCCAGCCGCTGATGCTGGCATTGCTGACGCTGATCCATGAAGATTACAAGCAGTTGCCCGACAAACGCGCCGAGCTCTATGAACACACGGTGGAACTGCTGGACCGTTGGAATATCCCGTCACCGGCCGACAAGCTGCACGAAAAGCTGGCCAATATCGACCTGGATCGGATGCGAGCGGCGCTGAAGCTGATCGCCTTTGAATTGCATTCGGAGCAGCAAACTTATCAGCGCTACCCCACCATCATCCAGCGCGCGCGCCTGCTCGACAAACTGATCGAGCAGCAATCGCTGGGTAGCGGACTGGGCGCGGGCATTGAAGACGTCCTGGAATACCTGGCGACGCGCAACGGCATCCTGGTGTCGGACGCGCCCAACCTGTACCGCTTTCCCCATCTCACGATTCAGGAGTATCTGGCTGCAAGCGCCCTGATCGAATTCTACGACGAATGCCGCATGCCTCCCGAATTGCGTCCCGCAAGCGCTGAAGGCTGGACCTTTCCCGAAAATATCGTCGCCCTGCTCTGCCATGACTACGCCCGCTGGCGAAATGTCGTGCTTTTTGCCGGCGCCATTATCGCGGCCGGCAAGTGGCAAGATATGCGCTGGCAGCTTATCGACGAGTTGCTGCCGACCCGGCTCAACGGTCCGCTTGCGGAACAGGTACTGCATTGCATCAGCGTGGCGGCCGAGATTTGGGGCGAAAGCTGGTTGAAGTCGCGCACGCGCAGCCAGCTCATCATCGAGACTCATCTGGCGCGCTGTTTGCGTCATATCCATGGCGACGAGCGAATCGACGCGCCGGAACGCGCCAATAACTACGCCGTGCTTTCGCTGATCGCGCGCAGCCAAGCGTCTCGCGCCTAGAAGCGGAAGTCGGCGCAAGGAGGAGTTGTGAAAGCCATACGCATCGCGCTCTTGATAATAGTCGCCATCCCAATTGCGCTGGGGCGCGCGCAAGACGAGGCGTCGGGCGTCGTCATCTCGCGCGACCGCGGACCCGACCCCGCTGCTATAAAATTGGCGCCGGTCGCCAGCGGCTTTACGCGGCCGCTGTATGTGACGCATGCCGCCGATGGCTCCGATCGAATCTTCCTCGTTGAACAAGTTGGCAAGATCTGGATCCTGAAAGACGGACTCCTCCTTGAACAGCCTTTCTTAGATATCGGGGCTTTGATTTCGCCGGGAGCGGTGACCCAGTCGTTCTCCGAGCAGGGGCTGTTGGGATTGGCCTTCCACCCGGACTTCCCGACCAACGGCGCCTTCTTCATCAATTATACCGATCTCCAAGGCGGTACCGTCGTGGCGCGCTACCGCGTAGATTTCGATAATCCAGAGCGCGCCGACGCTTCCAGCGGAGAAATCCTCTTTCAGCTTTCGCAGCCCTACGCCAACCATAACGGCGGCCACATCGAATTCGGTCCGGACGGCTATCTCTACATTGCGCTCGGCGATGGCGGCTCGGCGAACGACCCGCTGGGCGCGGGACAGAATCGGCAGCTGCTTCTGGGCTCGCTATTGCGTATCGATATCGATGGCGCTGCGCCCTACGCGATCCCGCCCGATAACCCCTTCGTTGGCGATGCGTCGGCGCGCGCTGAGATCTGGGCTTATGGCTTGCGCAACGTCTGGCGCTTCAGCTTTGACCGCGCGACCGGCGACATGTACATGGCAGATGTAGGACAGAACCAATGGGAAGAGATCAACTTTCAACCGGCAGATAGCGCCGGCGGCGAAAACTACGGTTGGAACGTCTGGGAAGGCAAGCATATCTTCGCCGGCGGCAACGCGCCGAACCATGTCCCGCCGATCTACGAATACAGTCATTCCTTCGGCTGCTCAGTCACCGGAGGCAACATTTACCGCGGTGAAGCCATCGCCGAGCTGGAGGCGGTCTATCTCTTCGGCGACTGGTGCAGCGGCAGAATCTGGGGCGCCTGGCGGGATCACGAATTGAATTGGCATGCCGACGAACTCATGAAGACGGTCTTACCCATCAGCAGCTTTGGCGAGGACGAAGCGGGCGAAATCTACGTCATCGATTATGGGGGTAAGATTTATCGATTCGAGCCGGCCGTATAGGTTTAAACTTCATGAGTCGCGTGACCGGTGAATATGTTGCGAAAGCCGATGCATGCTAAAGGATCGCGTTCCATGAGCATAAGGAATTGATATGAAAGATTTTACGCGACGTATCTTGCTGACATCTTCTGTGAAGATACGTATTTGCTTCTTCGGAGTTACATTTCTGCTGGGATCAATGACTTTTGCGGGCTGTGAGACGGTGCAAGCAGAAAAGACACCGGTCATGATCACACGCGCGTCGGCGCCTTCAGCCTCTGAAATACAATTGACGCTTATTGCGGATGACTTTTTTCGTCCACTATTGCTGACGCACGCCGGCGACAATTCAGGACGCCTTTTCATTGTCGAGCAGACCGGAAAGATCTGGATCATGAAGGATGGCGTTCGATTGGATGCGCCGTTCCTAGATGTCTCAGATTTGATATCTGAAGAACCGTTTGGACCAAAGGTGAGCGAGCAGGGACTCCTAGGCTTGGCCTTCCACCCGGATTACCCCTCCAACGGCAGTTTCTTCATCAATTACACCGACCGAAGACCTGGTCATGGCAACACAATTATTGAGCGCTTACAAGTTTCAGCTGACAATCCAGACTTGGCGCAGGTGGGTAGCAGACAGTTGATTCTGCATGTTGAGCAACCAACCAAAAGTCACAACGGGGGACACCTGGCGTTTGGTCCCGACGGTTACCTGTACATCGGAGTGGGAGATGGTGGAACCAAGAAAGACCTGCTGGGCGCGGGACAAAACCGGCAACTACTGTTGGGATCGATCCTTCGCATTGATGTTGATAGCGCGACGCCTTACGCGATCCCGCCGGACAATCCATTTGTTGAGGAATCCGCGGCGCTTGACGAGATCTGGTCATACGGATTACGTAATCCGTGGCGCTTCAGTTTCGACCGCTTAACTGGCGATATGTATCTCGGAGATGTCGGATCACGAGCATGGGAAGAGGTCAATTTCCAACCCGCGGACAGTCTCGGCGGAGAGAACTACGGCTGGAACTATTGGGAGGGAAATGACAATTTTTCAGGCGAGGAGGCGCCGAACTATGTACCGCCATTTTTTGTGTATGGCCATAATCACGGTTGCGCGGTAAATGGTGGATATGTGTATCGCGGCGAGAAGATTGTCGACTTACAAGCGGTCTATTTGTTCGGTGATTTTTGCAGCGCGCGTATCTGGGCATCATGGCGCGATAGCGCCGACAAGAAATGGAGAGTGATCGAGTTTCTCAAAAAAGAGGGCATAGGAATCACCGGTTTTGGCGAAGACGAAGCGGGCGAAATCTATGTCCTCGACTATGGGGGTAAGATTTATCGATTCGATCCGGCGAGCGATTAAGCTACGGCCGGCGATTCATGAATACTGGTAATGCCAGCGCGAGTGCGCTTATACTGCGCGATAAGCGTCTTGATTTGCAGTTCGATTGGATGATAGCGCTTCATCACCTGCTTGCCTTCTGTCTGTAGCTGAAGCATCCGCGTTTCAATCTGGCGCAGCTTGGATTCGAGCTTGTAATCGCGATTCTTCCAGTCTATGTAGGCCAAAGGCACCAACAAAATACAAAATGCGCCCAAGCCATACATGACCGAGCCATAATCGATCTCGCCGGTGTATTGCAGATAGAATCCAACCGCGCCGCTCGCCAATACCAGCATCACATGCAGGAACATTCGCCGCGCAAAGGCCCCGCGCTTTTGCCGTTTTTCCAGTTTCCGCAGCAACTTGTCGCGCTGCTGACGCAGTTCATCCAATTCGGCGCGTATGCTCTCCACCCGTTCCCGCAGCGGCTGTCCCTCTTCAATGAAGTCATCGAGGCGATTCTTGACTAACCGCGCCGCCTCCCAGGTGTCCATCATTCTGTTGTAGTGGACTTCCAGCGCCTTGACCTGCAACTCAAGCGGTTGATAACTCTGACGATGCTGAAGACCTTCCTGCTTGAGTTCAAGGATCTGCTCTGCCAGCTTGCGCTGTTTGCGCGCAGTGCGGGTGCGCGGATCCTTCCAATTGGCGATGACGATGGGTATCAACAGCGCGCAGACGACGGTCAGCCCCAAGGCAACCAGGCTGAAGTCTCGCTGCGTGTTCCAATAATAGACACCTATGGTTCCGCTCGCGGCGAGCAAAACTGCCAGCATCCCGATTCGCCGCAGTACAAAGGCGCGCTTTTTCCGGCTGTCAATCTTCGACTGCGTCTTTTCATGTTTGGCTGTGAGCGCTTCCAATTCGCTGCGTATGCCGATCATTTGCTCCCGCGCCGGCTGCCCCTTAAGTCGCAAGGCGTCAAGCCGCTGCTTAAACTGCTGAATCCGCAGCCAATCGTCATACTGCTCCTGACTGCCCACAAACCATTCGCCGGTCTCGTCGTTACCGAAGATAAATCGTCCGAAATCAAAGCTGTAGGGCATCGGCTTGCCCGTGCTGAGGCTCCGCTCCAGATCGCCAACCTCTTCTACCAATTGTTCATGCAGCAGCAGCAAGAGATTAAAGGGAGCGGCGCGGCGCCTGGGTTCCTCCGCATTAAGCCCCTCGCCCTCATGGTTGAGTGAATCTCGATGAAGCGTCAACTCGGTACGCATACGGCCGAGTTCCTGGCGCACGCGTCGAAGGCCGGCGGCGCGGTCGCGTGTAGTTAGATGCGGCTGAAACAGCTGCGTAACGCCGATTGCGTGTAAATCATCCAAATAATCTTGTGGACTTGGCTTCTCAATCATCAAGCCATCTCGAGGATGCGAATCGGAGACAAATGCGAAAATCTCGGACAGTCAACCATCGTTGAGTCTCGGTCATTATAGCATATCCAATTAATGACATATAATCATCGAAGTCACTGCGATTAAGACGTGATCACGGAGTTCCACCTTGTCCGCAAACGCCCTCTACCCGCTGAAGTTACGCCCTACTCTGCATACAAAGATATGGGGCGGCCGCCGGTTGAATACACTGATGGGAAAACTCTTGCCAAGCTCAGAACTCTACGGCGAATCCTGGGAACTGCACGACACAGCAACCATCGCCAATGGTCCGCTGCGGGGAACATGCCTTGGCGATTTGGCGCAGGAATTGGGCGCGGAGCTTCTCGGCAGCGGCAACGATCCGGAAGATGGCTTCCCATTGCTCGCAAAACTCATCGACGCGACGGAATGGCTTTCGATTCAGGCGCATCCCAACGACGAACAAGCGCGGCAACTGGAAGGCGATCCGCGCGGGAAATCCGAAGCCTGGGTTGTGCTGCATGCGGAGGCAGGCGCCAAATTGGTCATTGGCCTGCGGACCGGGATGACACGAGAAGGAATGGCGGAGGCGATCCGCCGCAATCGGCTGGCAGAGTTATTGGTCTATGTCGAGGTCAAAGCGGGCGATGTACTTTTCATCCCGGCGAACACCATTCACGCGCTCGGACCTGGACTATTGATCTACGAGATTCAGCAATCGAGCGATGTCACCTACCGTCTTTATGACTGGGGCCGGTTGGGGCTGGATGGGCAACCGCGCGAACTGCATATCGACAAGGGCCTTCAAGTGGCCAACCTAGAGTCACTCCCGCGAGTGCAGCAGCCTAAGAACGATCTGCTCGTCAACTGCGAATACTTCCGCGCCTGGCGCCATGAACTCACGGAGCGAGGGTTCGCTATCGAGACAAACGGACGCTTTCAATCGCTGACCTGCATTGCCGGAATATGCCTGGTGGAGGTCCCTGGACATGAAGCGATCGAGCTTTCCCTGGGCGAAACGGGCTTGATCCCAGCCTGCTTCGACAGCTTCAGTATCCGCGGCGCCGGAACGATTCTGCGCTCCAGCCAACGATAATCCGCCTCCCCTGAACAACGATTACACAGCGTTTACAGTCCTCTGACACTCTTCTGACAAGGCTGTCGGACAATGATGTTGTCAACTTTGCTATAAAGGAGGACCCATGGACTTCAGCCGTTACACCAACAAAGCGCAAAGCGCCGTCCTTAAAGCGCAGAGCCTCGCTGGCGAGCGCCATCACTCAGCAATAGAGCCGGCGCACATTTTCCTGAGCCTGCTGGAGCAAGACGAAGGCTTGGTTCCGCGCATCATCCAGAAGATTGGCGCGCAGACTGCTGCCATTCATGCCGAGTTGATAAGAGCGCTGGACCACTTGCCGCGCGCCAGTCAGCCCAATTCAGCCATTGGCGTCGGGCGCTCGGCGGTGCAGGTTTTCAGCGCAGCGGAAAACGAAGCCAAGAAAATACGCGATGAGTACACCAGCACCGAGCATTTGCTGTTGGCGCTGGCAAAGGACGGTGAAACAAGCGGCATCCTGCAGCGCAGCAGCATAGAATACGACGACATCATGCAGGCGCTGCAATCGATCCGCGGCAATCAGCGCGTCACGAGCCAAGACCCGGAATCGACCTATAACAGTCTGGCCAAGTTCGGGCGAGACCTGACGGCTGATGCGCGTCAGGGTCGGCTCGATCCGGTTATCGGGCGCGACGAAGAGATTCGGCGCGTGATTCATGTCATTAGCCGCCGAACCAAGAACAATCCGGTGCTGATCGGCGAGGCAGGCGTTGGCAAGACCGCGATCGCGGAAGGGCTGGCGCAGCGTCTCGTCAACGGAGATGTGCCCGATGGCTTGAAAGACAAGACCATCATCGCGCTGGACCTGGCCGCCCTGGTCGCTGGCAGCAAATTCCGCGGCGAATTTGAAGAGCGCCTGCAAGCGGTACTGAAAGAAATCGCCGAGAGCGATGGCGAGATCATCCTTTTCATTGACGAGTTGCACAATATCGTCGGCGCCGGGCGCGCGGAAGGTTCAATGGATGCGGGCAATATGCTCAAGCCGATGCTGGCGCGGGGCGAGCTGCGCATGATTGGCGCCACAACGCTGGATGAGTATCGCCAGCACATCGAAAAGGACGCCGCGCTCGAACGACGCTTCCAGCCAATTTTCGTCGATGAGCCGACGGTTGAAAATACGATCAGCATTCTGCGCGGACTGAAAGAGCGCTATGAGCTGCATCATGGCGTGCGGATTCAAGACGGCGCGGTCATCGCCGCCGCTGCGCTCAGCCATCGCTATCTGCCCGATCGGCAGCTGCCGGACAAAGCCATCGACCTGATCGACGAGGCGGCCGCTCACCTCAAGATGGAAATTGACAGCAAACCGATTGAACTGGACCAACGAGAGCGGCAGATCATGCAGTTGGAGATCGAACGCGCCGCGCTCAACAAGGAAAAAGATGATGATTCCAAAATCCGCTTGAAAGATTTGGAGCTGGAATTGGCCGATGCGCAGGAAGAACTCAATAGCCTGCTGACAGCGTGGCGGCACGAAAAGGACGCGATTCAGGCGATGTCGGGCATCAAGGCCGAGCTGGACGAAGCGCGCATTCAACTGGAGCGCGCCGAGCGCGAAGGCAACCTGGAAGAGGCGGCGCGCCTGCGCTACGGCGTCCTGCCGGAGCTGGAAAAGTCGCTGGGCGCCCGTGAGGCGACCATGGATGAAATGCGCCAGAACGGTTCGCTGATGCTCAAAGAAGAGGTGGATGCGGACGAAATCGCCACCATCGTTAGCCGCTGGACCGGCATTCCGGTTGCGCGCATGCTGGAAGGTGAAATCGAAAAGCTGCTCCACATGGAGGCGCGCTTGCACGAGCGAGTCGTCGGACAGGATGACGCGGTTAAAGCGGTATCGGCCGCCGTCCGACGCAGCCGAGCCGGCTTGCAGGATCCAAATCGACCGGTGGGAACCTTTCTCTTCCTGGGTCCGACAGGAGTCGGCAAGACGGAGATGGCGCGCTCGCTGGCGCAGTTTCTCTTTGATGATGACAGCGCGATGGTGCGCATCGACATGAGCGAGTACGGTGAAAAGCACAGCATCGCCCGCTTGATAGGCGCGCCGCCGGGATACGTGGGCTACGAAGAAGGCGGTCAGTTGACCGAAGCCGTTCGCCGGCGCCCATACAGCGTGCTTCTCTTTGATGAAATCGAAAAAGCGCATCCCGATGTATTCAATGTCTTTCTGCAGGTCTTTGACGACGGACGCCTGACCGATGGGCAGGGGCGCACGGTCAACTTCTCGAACTGCGTCATCATCATGACGAGCAATGTAGGCAGCGCATTGATCAAGCGGATGGGCGCAGATGGCGATCGCGACGCACAGCGCAAAACGATCATGAGCGAATTGGACCGCCACTTCCGGCCTGAGTTCCTGAACCGGCTGGACGAAGTCATCATCTTCCACAGCCTGACGCGCGAGCATATTGAGCGCATCGTCGATTTACAACTCGAACGGTTGGAGGACATACTCGCTGAGCGGCGAATCACAATCGAGTTGAGCGCGGCCGCTAAGGATATGCTGGCAGATGCAGGTTGGGATCCGGTTTTTGGCGCCAGGCCCCTAAAGCGCGCGATTCAACGAGGCTTACAGGATCCGCTGGCTATGGCGATTCTTGAGGGAAGTATTGACGAGGGCGATCGCGTCTGGGTTGATGTCGATATGGGCGGCAGTCGGCTTTCATTCCGTTCACAGCAGTTCGAAACGGCCGCTGCGTAAACCGCGACAACAGGAGAGCATGATTTGGGGGCGGCAGCACGCCCCTTTCCTATTCTTCGGGCGGGGGGATTGGCAAGTCATCTTCAGCGGTGTTCTTCCACTTCTCGCCCTCATCAACCAGCATCACTGGGATTCCGTCTCGTATCGGATATTTGTAGCCGCTGTCATCGCAAACGAGCCAACAGTCCTGCACCAGCCGCAGACGGCCCGGGTCATCGCCTTTGTTCGTATAATGCACCGCCACCGGACAGCGAAGAATCTCCATCAGTTCGTCGGATACGACAGCCATTTCCTTACCCTCTCCCCTGCTGTCAAAGCCTGAAATGCAGTATAGCCTTGGTGTATGGGCGCGTCAATCTGAACGTCATTGGCGCTGTTGGATTTGCCCCTCAAGACTATAATCGAAACGATGTTTGGAAACCGGTCTTAGAATGTGAAGGTCCCCATCAGAACCAGCCAGCGTGATTCCGCAACGCCGCGGCAGCGTTGCGCTGACAATTATCACTTGTCCGTGATTAAAGGCCACCCTGGTGTTGCGCTGCTTTTCTTCGTCGCGCTACTTCTTTTCGGCAATCTGTCGAGCGCGCAGGTGCCGATTGCGCCAACTACGGCGCCGGGCGAACTCATCGACCCCGATGATTATATCCGCGCTGACCGGCTGGGCATCACTTTCGTAGGATTCGTTGACAACAATATGGGCGCCGTGCGCTACCGCAATGCCTTGATCCTCGGATCCGGCTGGACTCGCTGGCCCCTGTATTGGGACCGCGTTGAGACGCAGCCGGGGCGTTATGACTGGTCAGCTTATGATCGACTGCTCGCGACCGATATTCGCCACGGCCTTCGGACCAACGCCATACTCTTGGGCCGGCCCGCCTTCTGGCATGACGGGCACAGTATTGCCAATTTGTTCCAGCCCATCTTCGCCGACGGCTCGGATAACGGCGGACCGGACATAGCTATAAATTTGGACAATCCTTGGGCTCAATTCGTGCATTATGCGGTAATGCGCTATATGCCAGGCGGCGTGTTGGCACAGCACAATGATTTCGGCGCCGACGCTGGAATCCGCGCCTGGGAAGTCTGGAACGAGCCCGATGTGTCGCAATTCTGGAACGCAGGCAGCCAAATATACGCGCGGCTGCTCAAAGTCGCGGCGATTGTGATCAAGACGGTCGATCCCGATGCGCGCGTCATTTTCGGCGGTTTACTCTATGCCCAAGACCAAGGCTTCCTTAGACAGGTGCTGCGTCAGATTCAGGTAGATCCGCTGAAGGACCGTTACAGCTGGTTCTTCGATGTAATAGCAGTTCACAGTTATGACGATCCCTGGCGCAGCGGCTGGCTGGCAAAAGTGGTCCAGGACACACTGAAATCGTACCGCTTGACACGCCCGGTCTGGGTCAACGAAACCGGCGTTTCTGTATGGGATGATTATCCGGGACCGGTCTGGGCTTTCAGCCCGGAACAGCGTAACCGACTGGCGACCGCGCAGCAGCAGGCGCATTTTCTCATTATGAGCGCTTCATTCGCCTGGGCAAAAGGCGTAGAAGTAGTCTTTTATCATCAACTTTACGATGACTGCGGCAATTATCCGGCTGGCACCGATTTTCCGCCGAATAATGGCGAGCTTTGCGCCAACGGGGCCTGCTTCGGCGACGCCTTCGGCATCTATCGCAATGAGCGCGGTTCCCACTGTTTCAGCCACCATCCTCATGCCAATACGCCGCGTCCGGTCGCGCAGGCTTTTCGTCTTCTGGCTGAGGTGTTTGGAAGGCAACCATTCGCGCCTGTCAGCCTGCATGGGCTCAACGATGCCGTCACCTCCGCCGTTTTCCAGCGAACCAGCGGGGAGCGTATCGTCGCACTTTGGAATAATACAAAAGCTGCGCATTCATATACACTGAAGGCACAGGGCAAATCCGCAGTTCTGCATTTCATGAATGGCGAAACAATGACGATACTTGCCTCCAATGGCGGTTACACGCTTGCGCTCAAGCCAGCGAGCGACTACAGCTTTCCCGACCTCGAGAGCAACCGCAGCAGCGCGATTGGCGGCGAACCAATTATTCTTATCGAGGCGCCCTAATTCGTGATCGAGATCCGCAGATCACATGGAACAAGCGAGCTTCCTGCCAGATGCCCAGGGGACATAGGGGCAGCTAATTCATGACGGCGAAACGAATTCTTTTCATTCTCGCCAGTATAGTCGCCAGCGCGATATCGCTCGCCCTGGTTCTAAGAGCAGTACCGGTAAGCGATGTAATCAACAGCTTGCGCAGCGCCGACCCGGCTTTCCTGCTGATTGCGCTGCTATTCGCGACATTGGCATTGCTCACGCGAGGCATTCGCTGGTGGCTGCTCCTTGATCGTCGCATTTCCGTTGTGGAATCGTTCCATATGGTCAACGTAATGTTTCTCGGCAATCAACTGCCCTTTCGTCTTGGCGAGGTCGCGCGAGGCATCCTCGCGACTAGGCGGGGCGTGCCACTGGTTGTATCGGGCGCCAGCATCGTGGTAGAACGCCTGATCGATCTGCTGGTTGTAGTCCTGGTGATCGCTTTCGCGGTGAGCCAATTGCCGTCGGTCCCGGCCGACATCACGGAAAAGGCTGCCTTGTTCGGCGCCCTCGCCCTGGTCGGATTTCTCATCCTGCTCGCTTTCGCGCATGCGCCGGATGCTGCGCATGGTCTGCTGAACGCGATACTGAAAGCCGCCCCGCCCCTCAAGAGGCTGCCGCTCCGAACTATGCTCGAGCACTTGCTGGATGGCTTGCGCCCACTCACGTACCTGCGCACACTGGCAAACACAGCGATTTGGACGGCGCTCGCCTGGGGCACCGCGATGGCTGCATTTTACTTCTCGCATCTTGCGCTTGGCATTGAGGTGGATTACCAGATCAGCGTGACTTTAGGCATCGCGCTGACTGCGCTGAGCATTGCGTTTCCGGTCAGCGTTGCCGCGCTCGGTCCTTTTGAGCTCGCTATTCTAGCGACCGGGCAACTGGTCGGCATGAGCGATGCCGACGCGCTCGCTCTCGGATTTCTGCTGCACGGCATCAACGTTTTTTGTTACGCCGTTTGGGGCACGATCGGGCTGGTAGCCCTGGGGGCATCGCCAGCCATGGCTTTCGCCTCCAAAGCGCCAGCGCGCAACCAAGCGTGATTAATCCCGCGTGAGAAACTCGTGAACCAAGGATTGAAAGTGATGCACGCCGTTTTCGCGCAGCACGGAAAAGCGACCGCGGTCATAGGCTTTCGAGCGAAGTCCCCGCTGCACCCACTCACATAATTCGATGTCTTCTTGCTGAATTTCATCGCTGAAGGCGATGATTTGCTGCATGCTTTCCCATCCCGCGCCTGTTCCGGGCGCTTCGAAATACCATTCGAATATCGTCAGCGTCTTGTCGTGCCCTACAGGAATAATGATATTGATTGAGCTGTTGTCCAGGTAAACGTTCAGCATTACATTCGGGAAGATCCAATAATAGAGCGCGTCTTCTTCCGCTTCGCCGCTGCGCACATACCGTCGGTCACGGGCATCGCCCGGCTCCACATCGCGAATCGGCGCGTACTGCTTCGAATAGTGGCGGTGGGTCTCCACTCGATACTGATCGTAGTCCAACTCACGGAACAAGCCCGGATGAGCGATCGGCAAATGATATCCCTCCAAGTAGTTGTCCACGTACACTTTCCAATTGCAATCAATCAGGTAATCTCGACGTTCAATTAAGCGCATCTGGTCTAGGTTGAATCCGGCGGCTGCGATTTCCTCCGCGATGGCGCCATAGGTCGCGGACAGCGGCTTGGCAGTCGGTTCGAGGTTGACAAAGATCCATGGTCCCCAGGCTTCCACAAGCACCGATTGCAGACAGACTTCGTCCGCGTTCCAATTCTTCACGCCTTCAAATTCGGGCGCGCGCAGCAGCTTGCCGTTCAGGTCGTAAGTCCAGCCGTGATACTTGCATTGCAAGCTAAGCCGATTGCCGCGACCATGCGCCACGACTGCCGCTCGATGCGGGCAGACATTATAAAAGGCGCGCAATTCGTCCTCGCGATTCCGCACGATGACCAGCGGCTGATCAAGGACTTCGCAGGTATAGAAGTCGCCGATCCGCGCCACGTCTTCCAGCCGCGCGACCGGCTGCCAGGTCCGGTAGAAAATCTTCTCCGCTTCCAAGGTCAGAAACTCAGGTTCAATGTACCAGCGAGCCGGCATCGTCGCCGCCTTGGCCAAGTCCGCTGATGGCTTGTAATCATTTAAGTCGGGGGCTGATGGCATATTCCCTCTGAACCCTTCGGTTTAGAGCTTGCGCGCTGTTCAAATATTCGAGCATGACGAAAACGCCGCCGAAACTGCAACAGCCGTAGCCGCGTATCCTCATTGACGCCAGTATACGCTTTTGGATCGGCAGATTACAAACATTTTACGAATGCAAAGCCGTTTCACCGCGGATTTCCGTATAATATGAAGTGGAACGAAACTGTGAAATCACTGTGCCTCGATAAAGCTGATGCGATATAATTCAGACTCATTTACCATGATAGGTTGAGGAATCGCTTGTGTATAGATTATCGCGCTTGTTGTGGGCACTGCTGCTGGCGTTGAGCATCGCTTGGATTGGGTTGGGGTCCTTCCTCACGTCCGATCAATTCGACAGCGGCAATTTAGGCAGCGAGTTATCGAGCGAAATTCAATCGCTAGGCGGCGACATACAAGTTGACGCATTGGGAAATCTACCGTTGCCGGCCTTGTTTCTCGCCACCGGGCTGCCATTTGCGCTGATATCGCTTTTCTTCCTTTGGCGCGCTCGCAAGCGCGGCACGGCTTCAGCAGGCGTCGATCCCGATTCCGTCATACGGCGTCAAGCTTTGTTGGTCTCCATATTGGCGCTGGTTTTCGCCCTGTTCTTGTGGAACATCCGCGAGGTGCCCGGGCAAGATATACCGCAGCCGAATACCGATATCGTGACGGCGACACTGGCGCCCTTGCTCTGGCCCGTCCGTCTCTTTGTCACTTTTGTCCATGAGGCTGGGCATTCTTTGGCTGCGCTGATTACCGGCGGTGAGGTAATCGAGTTTGAGGTGTCGCCAAATGGATCAGGCAGGGCGATTACGGCAGGGGGCGACCCCGCGCTGATCTTGCCGGCCGGCTACCTCGGCGCAGCGCTGTTTGGCGCCGCCCTATTCTTCCTGACCAGCCGATATCCCAAGTGGACGCGAGGGCTGTCCGTTTTTCTGGGTCTGTCCATCATCATCTTGACCGTGCTCTACGCCGGGCAAGACGACTTCGGCAATCTGACCGCCAATGTCATCGGCATTGGTTTCGGCGTCGCCTTGGTTGCGCTGGGCTGGCTGGCGCCGCGCATCATCAATGTCTTCATACTCAACACACTGGCGCTACTGACGGGATTAAACGCCGTGATGGATGTATCGTACCTCGTGCGACGCCCGGATGCTGGCTTTGGCGAAATTATGAACGATGCCGCCGCCTTTGCCAGCGCCTACACACCGCTGCTTCCCGCCTCCGTGATCGCCTTCATCTGGTCGGTGGTCGCGGTATTCATGCTGGGCGCCGCCGTATACTTTGGCTTGCTCAAGCCAGTGGGAGGAGAAATCAGTGACGCCGTAAAGGGTAACAATTGAACCATGTCTGGAAGTTGATGATACGTTCGCAAGTGATGTCAAATCATCAATGATCGTTGGTAATCCGAAGTTTCAGGAGAGTAGCCATGTTACGAATATTTGTAGAGCGGAAAGTACGCCGCGAGATCGTGCGCCGGAACTTCATCATCTCCGGAGTGGCATTCATCGGCATATTGGCGCTATGGTATGTCGACTCCCTTTCCGGGCTAGCCCACCCGTTCCGAATGCTGGTGAACAATATCCACGGTGGGCTCACCGCCTTCGCCATGCAAGCGACTGGGGGATCGGTTGAAAGTTTCACTCTCTCGCAGGTTGGCACGTATACGATCGAGTTTCGCGATGGCGCCGATGCCTTGACCATGTCGGCCGGCTATCTCGGATCGGCTGCGCTCGGCGCGTTGATGTTCTTCTTGGTGAATCGAGCGCCGCATCTGATTCGATTGATCGCCGCTGTCACTGGCGTATTCACGGTCGGTTTTCTGGCGCTCTTCATCCGCCCGGCTGAAACCGGCGACTTGATCTCGATGATCATCTGCATGGGCTTCGGCGCCCTGCTGATCTTGCTTGGATGGACCGGGCGCGGCGATATCAATCAACTTCGTTCGCGCAAATCCCTGACGCAGATCGTGCTAACCGTCATATCGCTGATGACAGGCTTGCATATTCTGCTTGATTTGCCCTTGGTGCTATCGACGCCGGCTTATAGCGGCGATGTCATCACCAATCCGGTCGCCTATTTTGCCGAGAACGTGATCCCTGCCCTATCGGTTCAAGTAGTAGCGTTTAGCTGGGCGGCAATCGCCCTCGCCTTGATGGGCATCGCTTTCCATTTCAGCATCGTCAGACGAATGAAGCAAATCCCCGAGAACGACGACATCGTCTGAGCGCATTGCATACATCCAACAGCCTAAACGCAACAACGGGCGCGCCATGACGGCGCGTCCTTTTGCTTTCCATGCCAAATCCTGGTGATTGCCATGACAGCTGGCTCGCCAAAGGGTCGCGCTCTTGCCAAGAGACTAACGTTACTATAATCAGATATTCCATCGAGTTGACAAATGAATTAACTTATGTTAAAAATGAAGTCATGCCATAGTACATTATGGATTAAACAGGAGAAAATCTTGGCGGCGCGGACCGCAACATCATTGAGGCAAACCTTTCCCGAAGACACAGTTGCTCGTTGGCGCAGCGATACTTGGCTTGCGCCGCGTCTTGTCGCGCTGACGTTGGTTGCAATCGTGGCCAGCCTGCTGTCCGAGCGATTCGGTTTCCCTCAATCGCTTACGCTTGCGCTGAATTTGCTGGCTTATGTCTCCGGCGGACTCTACGGCGCGAAATCGGCTCTGGAGAGCCTGCTTGTCGGCAAGATCGATGTCGATCTGCTCATGATACTGGCTGCGCTTGGCGCCGCGATTATCGGCCAATGGCACGAGGGCGCCGTCTTGCTATTCCTGTTCTCGCTTAGCAACGTGCTGCAGGATTTTGCCATTGGCCGCAGCCGGCGGGCGATCCGCAACCTATTCGCCGATTATCCCGAGGTTGCCACAGTCAAGCGCGGCGACAAAACAATGCAAGTCCAGCTTTCAGCCATTCGCATCGGCGACATCGTCCTGATTGAGCCGGGCGAGCGCATTCCGATTGACGGGGAGGTCGTCTCGGGCGCCTCCGCCATTGATGAAAGCCCCATAACTGGCGAGTCCATTCCCGTGGACAAGACTGTAGGCGACCAGGTTTACGCCGGTACCTTGAACAAGCAAGGCATGCTTGACGTGCGCGCGCTGCGTTCGGCCGAGAACACCACCTTGTCGCGCATCATCAAGCTGGTGGAAGAAGCGCAGGATAGCAAGGCGCCCACGCAACGATTCCTTGACCGCTTTGAACAGGCTTACGCCAAGCTAATCATCTTGGGCGTCCTGCTCTTCATCGTACTGCCGCCAGCGCTTGGCCTCAGTGACTTCCATAGCAATTTCTACCGCGCGATGGTTCTGATGACGGTTGCTTCACCCTGCGCCTTGGTCATCAGCGTTCCGTCGGCATTCATTTGCGCCATTGCGGCCGCGGCGCGCGGCGGCGTGTTGTTCAAAGGCAGCGCCAGCCTGGAACAGCTTGCTGGCGTCAAAGCGGTCGCGTTTGACAAGACCGGAACGCTAACGCGAGGGCAGCCTCGCGTGACTGATGTAGTCGCCGTCCCGCCGCTCTCGGGAGCAGACGTGCTCAGAATCGCCGCCGCCGCGGAAGCGCGCTCGGAACATCCACTGGCCAGAGCAATTGTTGATCAGGCGAAAATGACGGCGCCGCTGCCGGAGCCGCCCGAAGAATTTGAAGCGATTCCCGGGCAAGGCGTCCGCGCCCGGCTGGGCGAGAACATCGTGCGCGTCGGTCGACCGTCCGGGATTCAGCTTGCTTCACGCATGCCAATGACGCTACAACGGCGGCAGGCTGAACTCGAAGAACAAGGCAAGACTGTTGTTGCCGTCGGTCGCGATGAAGCCTGGCTGGGGCTTATCGCATTGGCGGACGAATGCCGCGCCGAAGCCGCCACGCTAATCGAATCGCTCAAGCGGCAAGGCATCAAGGTCGTCATGCTGACCGGAGACAATGAGCGCGTCGCCCGCTCGATTGCGCGGCAGATCGGCATCAGCCGTGTTTACGCTGGGCTCTTGCCCGATGAGAAAACGCAGATCGTGAGACAGCTGCAGCGCGAACAAGGATCCGTCGCCATGGTTGGCGATGGCATCAACGACGCGCCAGCGCTCGCGCTCGCCGATATCGGCATCGCCATGGGCGGCGCCGGGACCGATGTCGCGCTGGAATCTTCAGATCTTGCGCTAATGGGCGACCGGCTCGAGCGCCTGCAAGACGCGATCCAAATGAGCAGGCGCGCAAGGCAAGTTGTCGGGCAGAATATCGGCTTCTCGCTCACGGTGATCGTCCTGCTGATGATCGGCGTATTTGCGCTGGAATTGCCCTTGCCCTTAGGAGTCTTGGGTCATGAAGGCAGCACTGTCATCGTTGTGCTCAATGGCCTGCTAAGTCTGCTCATTATACCGAGCCTGCGGCGAACCCGTAGCCGAGGCGAGGCTAGCGCCGAAACTGCGTATTCTCCCATTCTGCAAAGAGATACTGCAGCTTGAGTCGCTGGTATTTGCCGGTTGAAGTCACCGGTATCTCGCTGCCGCAGACGACTACCTTTGGCGACTTTTCGAAAGGCATGACCTCGCGGCAGCGCGCCAGAATGGTCTCTTCGTTTAGCATAGCGCAATCTTCAAGAACGACATAAGCGCCGATTTCCTCGCCGTAGTAATCGTTTTGGAAGCCGATCGCCAAACCAACTTTCACGCCGTCAATGCCGAGCAGCACTTCTTCGATATCCAAGGGGCTGTATTTCACACCGCCGCGGTTGATCAGCTCTTTGATGCGCCCGGTGATGAAGAAGAATTGTCGTCCTGTTTCATCGCGCAGAAAGTAGCCTTCATCACCGCTGCGGAACCACTGAAACTTAAAGGTCTCGGCATTGGCGTCGGGCCGCTTGAAATAACCTTGCATGATATTGTGGCCTCGAATGCAGATCTCTCCGCGCTCGCCTTCGCCCAATTGCGTGCCGCTGCCATCGGCGGCGAATATCGCCATCTCATTTGGTTCGATCGGGCAGCCGATGCTCGGATAGCCATGGTCGAGAAGCCAGCGCTGATTGGACTCCCACGAGAGGCTGATCGGCAGAAAGCAAGAATAGCAGGTCGATTCGCTCAAGCCATATCCGTGCAAGAGGGTAAATCCGAAGATCTCGCAGAACTGCTGCGCCAGCTTGACCGACAAGGTGCCCGCGCCACAGATCAAATGTCGGAAATGCGTCAGGTCGCGGCGAGTAATGGCGCCGCCGAATATCGTGTTGCCAGCCGCCAGCTCTCCCTGCCCGTATTCGATGAGGAACTGCAGTAAGGTCGGCACCACGCTGACGACATTGACGCCATCGCGAACGATGCGTTCCCAAAAGTGTGACACGCTGAATCGGCGATTGAGCACAGTCGAGCCGCCCACGTAGAGCGGGATCATGATCGTCACCACGATTCCGTTGACATGATGAATCGGCAGTACGCACATCATTCGCTGGTTGCCCGTGATCGCCTGCCACTGGCTGATGCCTTGCGCGTCGACCAGCAAGTTGTACTGGGACAGAATCACCCCTTTTGGCGCGCCGGTTGTGCCGCTGGTATACACCAGCAGCGCCTCGTCATCCAGCGTCGCGGTCGCCTCCGTGCCTTCACTCAAAGGCAAGTCTCCCGACTTGGCGCCGGAATCATCACCGAGATAGGTGGTCGGGCGATTGGCCAGCGCCTGGTGGAAATTGAGATGGCGGCCGCCCTTCGCCCCGCCCACTTCGATAATCGTCCCGATATTGGGCGCTCCTTTGTCGTCAATGTCGCCACCAATGATTGACTCGGCCCGCTCCAGATATTCCGTCCGCGCGAAGCACACCTTCGCCTCGCTGTTTCGTAAAATGAAGGCGATACGGCGATCGTCTTCCGCCACATTCTGCGGCGCCACCGCCGCCCCGATTACCCAGCAGGCGAAGTAGATCAACACCGCGTCGATATGGTTATAGGCGAGCGTTGCAACGCGGTCCCCTCGGCGAACGCCAAGATCTTCGTACATGAAGTTCGCCGCCTGATGCACGCGCGCATTGAACTCGGCATAGGTCAGCGCTTGCCTTTCGCCGTCCGCGTCATAGAAAATGAGAAAGGTCTTGCCGCCCGAAGTCTTGCTATGAAGCGACAGCAGATCCCGGATATTGCGAAAGGGAACCTTGTGTTTCTCCGGCGGTACGCCATCCTTGATGCGCGCCTGGTACAAGTTGGCTTCCGTCTGAGAATCCCTTGCTTGCGTCATCACGCTTGCCTTCGCCCGTCTCTGGATTGTCGCCAAGCCAGTATATCAACTGCAGGCAAGTTTTGGTAAAGCAGATCGGCGGCAATATCGAAGCCGCGTCAGCGCAATCTGGTGTACGATGGCAATCGAGCCTCAGGCTGACGCCGCCAAGGGCGCTCTGGTAAACTGTCACTGCGAGACGATTCTCCGACGCCCGTGTATATGCTCGCAGCGTAAGGCGCAAACTCGTGAGAAATCGAGGGCGAAACCAATATGAGTGAACTCTGTGTGGTTGGAAGCGGTTATGTCGGTTTGGTCACCGGCGCCTGCTTCGCCGATCTGGGCAATAGTGTCGCCCTGGTTGACATTGACGACCGCAAGATTGCCATGCTGCAAAAGGGCAAAATGCCCATTTTTGAACCGGGCTTGGCGGAAATGGTACAGCGAAATACGGTCGCGGGCCGCATGCGATTCACTACGTCGTACAGCGAGGGACTCAAAGGCGCCGAATTCGTCTTCATCTGCGTCGGCACGCCTTCCGGCGTCGACGGCGAAGCCGACCTGCAATATGTCCGCAGCGCCGCGCAAACCATCGCCAAAACGATGGAGCATCCGCTAATCGTCATCAACAAATCGACCGTGCCCGTCGGCACCGGCGATTGGACCAGGGAAATCATCGAGCGCAATCAGCCAAAGCCGATCGATTTCGCCGTCGTGTCCTGCCCGGAGTTCCTGCGCGAAGGCTCTGCCCTTGCCGATTTCATGCAGCCGGACCGCACCGTGCTTGGTTCGACTGACGCGGCCGCCGCCGAGACCGTGGCTGAACTCTATGCGCCGCTCAACGCCCCCATCGTCATCACCGATATTCGCACCGCCGAGATGATCAAATACGCCTCCAACGCCTTCCTGGCCACGCGCATCAGCTTCATCAACGAGATCAGCATCATCTGCGAACGACTGGGCGCCGATGTGGAAGAAGTGGCGCGTGGCATGGGATACGACAAGCGCATAGGACCACACTTTCTTCAGGCGGGCGTTGGCTTTGGCGGCTCCTGCTTTCCTAAAGATGTCAAAGCGCTGGCGAATATGGCGCAGACCCACGGCATGCATCCACAACTGCTGAATGCGGTTATGGAGATCAACGCCTTTCAGCGGCGCCAGATCACGCTTAAGGCGCGTGAAATGCTGGGCGGCAACCTCAATGGCAAGACCATCGCCCTATTGGGCTTGGCCTTCAAACAGAACACGGACGATACGCGTGAATCGCCAGCCCTCACGGTGGCGCGATCGCTTCTGAATCAAGGCGCGGTCGTTAAAGCCTACGATCCGGTCGCCATGGACAACGCCTGCAGCGAAGTGCCGGATTTGATCCCCTGCGAAAACCCGTATGGCGCCGCGGAGGACGCTGAGGCCTTGCTCGTCTTGACGCCGTGGAACGAGTTCAAGCAACTCGACATGCGGCGGATACGTCAATTGATGAAACGCCCGATCATGATTGATGGCCGCAATATGTACAATCCAGATGAATTGCGCCTGCTTGGCTTCAAGTATCGTGGTGTTGGCCGAGGCTATAACGGCGAGGGGCCTAAGGCAACGAACAGCGACCCTGCAAGCTGAACCGGCGGATTCTCACTGTGGAAGCGCGGGCTGCAGCGCCTCCATGTCTGATTGAAAGGGTTGCCCGACAAGGCCGCCCACGCCCCCGGCGACGCCGCGACCGCATTCGCAAGCAATCGCCAGGCAGCTCGCCAAGGGCAATTCATTCAGCCAGCCTGCCAGAAATCCAGCGTCAAAACTGTCACCGGCGCCGATTCCGTCACCGCCTTCGCTGGCTTCAAAGACGGATTGGGCAAACTCTTCATCTCCCTGCCAGGCAACGGCGCCCGCAATATCCCGCTTCACCACAAGCAAGGGCGCCCGTTTTCGCAAATCAGCGATGGCTTCGCCATAAGTTGTCCGCCCGCTGAGGTACATCGCCTCCTGCTCATTGGGCAGCAGCACATCGATAAATGGATAGGCGCGTTCAAGGTCGTGATCCCAGCGCTCGTCCGGATCCCAGTTCGTGTCCAGCGAAACGGTCAGCCCCAGGCGCTTCGCCCGTTCCAGAATGTCGATCCAATGCGGCAAAAGCCCGGTGTGCAGGTAGAGGCTGCCATAATGCAGGTGCCTCGCCGATGCCAGCATTTCGTCGCTGACATCATCCACGGTTAGCGTATTCAGCGCACCCATATGCGTCAACATGGCGCGGTCATCGCCTTGAACGAGATGAACGGTGATGCCTGTGCGCAAGTCGCCGTCCACTTCGATATAGCGCGTATCAACGCCGGCGGCATCCAAGGTATCGACGATCAGCTTGCCAAAATAATCGGCGCCGACGCGTCCCAAAATGGCGACGCGCAGGCCAAGCTTCGCCGCCTGCGTCGCAAATATGCAGCAGGAGCCGCCCATCACCAGGTCGTAACCGGCTACTGTTTTCTCGACCTGCCCAAAATGCGGCTTCACATCCTCATCGCGCAGGATCAGATCGACGCAGGTGTCTCCGAAGACGATGATGTCATAGCTTTTGCTCGAAGAACCATTTTGCATCTGGTTTCGCCTTTCCTTTTGCGCCCTTACCAATAAAAGCGCTGTCCTTGGCGCCCTTCTTCGCGCTCGTCCACCAGCGCTTTGGTGTCGTCATCGTCCGTGACTTCGGCGCCGAAGACATCCCACCAAATGCCAGAGCGCGGCAGGCGGCTGTATCGCTCTATCTGCGCTACGATCATGCAGGAGCGTCGCTCTTCACGCGCTTCTTCCAAAGCAGTCTTGAGTTGGTCTTCATCCACAACATTCCAGGCGCGCAAGCCGATGCTCTCGGCGTTCTTGGCGTAATCGATCTCGACGAATTCGCCGTCGTCCAGTTTTCCCGTCTCCGGGTTTCGGACGCGGAATTCATTGCCCAGGCTGTGACCAACAAGGACTTGCTGATGCCCGTGAATCGACTGGAATCCGTCATTCTGCAGCAGGATCACCGTCAGTTTGACGCCTTCTTGCACCGCGGTCTTCAGCTCCATAGGATGCAAGAGATAGTTCCCATCACCTAGAAAGACATAAACCTCGCCATCATCGTCGGGGCGCGCCAGCCGTACGCCGATCGCGCCCGGAATGTCATAGCCCATGCAGGAGTTGCCGAATTCAAGATGCAAGATGCGCCCAGCCGTCGCCTCAAACAGTTGGTGCAAATCGCCCGGCGCCGTCCCCGCCGCGCAGACGAGCGTATCGCCCGCCGCCATAAAGTCGTTGAGCGCGCCAATCACCTGCGCCTGGCTCATGCGCTCGTTCGGGTACTGCGCGTAGACCGAATCGCGCTTCTGCTGCAACCAATTCTGCCGATCGACAGCGACTGATTCGACATATCCCGCGTTCGGTTTGATGCCCGCCTGCCCACCGGCAGCGATGAGCGCGCGCAAGCTCTCACGCGCATCGGCGACTATCGGCAGCGCGCCCAGCTTGTGCGCATGAGCGCCACTGACATTGATGCTGACGAATTTGACATCGGCGCGCTGCCAAGCCGAATAAGAGCCGGTGGCGAAATCGGCCAAGCGTGTGCCAATGAGAAAGACGAGATCGGCATCGGCGGCGTATTTGCCCGAAAGAGGCGTGCCAGTATGACCGCTGCCACCGATCAAGAGCGGCGATTCTTCCTTGAGCACGCCGCGGCCCGAATGCGTTTCGCCGACCGGAATGCCGAACCGGTCGGAGAATTCGCGCAGCTCGACCCAGGCTTTGGCATAGTGGACGCCTCCGCCCGCCAGAATGTAAGGCTTCTCGGCCTCGTTCAGCAGCGCGACCGCCTCTTCAATCCGCCGCGCGTCCGGTTGGCGCCGTTCAATTCGCCAGATTTTCTTGCGGAAGAAATTGGTCGGGCAGTCGAAGGCTACGCTCTGAATATCCTGCGGCAAGGCGATCGTCGCCGGACCGGCATCAACCGGATCGGTCATCACACGCATCGCTTCGGGCGCGGCATAAAGGATTTGCTCGGGACGGGTGATGCGGTCGAAGAATTGGCTGACGACACGGAAGCAGTCGGTCACGCTCATATCCAGCGAAATCGGATGTTCGATATCTTGCAAGACCTGTCCCTGAAAACGCGTCGCGTAGTAATCCGAAGGCAGCAACAGCACCGGCAAGCGGTTAATATGCGCGGTCGCCGCGCCGGTGACCATATTGGTCGCGCCGGGACCGATCGATGTGGTGCAGGCGAATGTTTGCGTACGCAGGCGTGTCCGCGCGAAGCCGGAAGCCGCATGCACCATCGACTGTTCGTTGGTCGGCTGATAATAAGGCAAGTCATCGCCGTATTCCCACAGCGCTTGACTCAAACCGCTGACATTGCCATGACCGAAGATGCCCCAAATGGCGGGAATAAAGCGCTGAATCTCGCCGTCATACTCGGTATATTGCATTTGCAGGAATCTGATTAGCGCCTGCCCCATCGTCAGCCGCAAGGTCTTCTGCCGGCCAAATGGTTGAAACATGGCTGAATGTCCTTTCGTGTCCGGACCCGTCATCAAGCCGGTGAAATCGTACCTCAACGCAGCCTATTGACCGTCCATGACCTGGAGCGCCAATTCCAGGGCGCGCCCGATGTAGGCGTCGGGCTTCAGTTGCAATAGCATCTGCTTTTCGTCCTGTGGGATGTCAAGCGAGCCGATGAAATCATGCAGGTCTGCTCGGCTGACCGCTTGGCCGCGGGTCAGCGTCTTCAATTGTTCGTAAGCGTCGGGCAAGCGATGCTTGCGCATGACCGTCTGCACCGCTTCCGCCAACAGCGTCCATGCTCCTTCCAGATCCCTCGACATCGCTTCCCGGTCAACCGCCAGCTTTGAGATTCCGCGCTCGGCCGATTTCAATGCGAGATAGCTATGCGCGATGGCGACGCCAAAGTTTCTAATCGCCGACGAATCGCTCAGATCGCGCTGCAAACGAGACACTGGCAGCTTGTCCGCCAGGTGCGCGAAGCCGGCTTTGCTGATGCCCAAATTGGCTTCCGCGTTTTCAAAGTCGATTGGATTCACCTTATGCGGCATAGTCGACGAACCGACTTCATTCTCCACCATTTTTTGGCGGAAATAGCCAGACGATATATAGCTCCAGATGTCGCGGCAACAATCGAGCAGCACTGAATTGAAGCGCATGAATCCGTGCGCCAATTCCGCCAGATAATCGTGCGGCTCAATCTGCGTCGTCATGGGATTGTATGCCAAGCCAAGTCCCTCGACAAATCTTTGCGCAATCTGCTGCCAGTTCAATTCCGGATAGGCGATATGATGCGCATTAAAGGCGCCGACCGCGCCATTGAACTTGCCGAGATATTCTTGTGATTCAATCGCATTTATCTGCCGTCGTAAGCGATGGGCGAATACCGCCATCTCCTTGCCCATTGTCGTCGGCGTGGCCGGCTGCCCATGTGTCCGCGCCAGCATCGGCGCATCGGCGCTTGATCGCGCCAATCCAGCGAGGCCGCCAATCAGCGAGCGAGCCACTGGCGACCAGACCTCGCGGACGGCATCGCGAAACATCATCGCATAAGCCAGATTGTTGATATCGTCGGATGTGCAGGCGAAATGCACCGACTCTTTTACATCGCGCAAACTGGTTTCTGCCAAGCGCTCGCGCAGGTAATACTCCGCCGCCTTTACATCATGGTTGGTCTCGCCTTCCAGCGCTTTGACGCGCCGCGCTGCCGCCTCGTCAAACGCGCGCGCGAGGGAATGCAGAATATCCGTTTCGGCGTCGCTGAATCGGCGCACATGCGTGATTCCGGCGTGTCGCGACATCGCCAAGAGCCAGCGCGCTTCGACAAGAACGCGATACTTCATCAGCGCCCATTCCGAAAGATAGTCTCGCAGTGGCGAAACTACCTCGGCATAGCGCCCGTCAATTGGCGAGATCGCACGCATACTCATCGCGCCCCAAGGTGAATCTTCACATCCGCCAGCGCCCGTATTGTACTATGAACAGTCGCAGTTTTCCCTAGCGCCGCCAAACTCGACCTGCCGTCGCCACATTGAAAGCGGCATAATATCAGGCAGCGTCATGCCGCATGGGAGCCAAGAATATGCCCATCCTGATAGAGTCCACACCCAAAGCGGACGGATACCGGATGCCCGCCGAGTGGGAGAGGCATTCCGGCTGTTGGATGCTTTGGCCGCAAAGACCCGATACCTGGCGCAATGGTGGCAAGCTGGCGCAGCGCGCCTTCGTGGAAGTGGCCCGCGCGATTGCTCGTTTTGAACCGGTGACTATGGGCGTCAATAGCGAGCAATTTGAAAACGCCCGCGCGATGCTGCCTTCAAACGTACGCGTCGTGGAGCTATCCAACAACGACGCCTGGATGCGCGACTGCGGCGCGACATTCGTCGTGAACGACAGCGGCAATGTACGCGGCATAGACTGGGTCTTCAACGCTTGGGGCGGCTTGCAAAAGATGATGTATTTCCCCTGGGACAAAGATGAACTGGTCGCCACAAAGATGCTGGAAATCGAGTCACTGGAGCGCTACCGGGCGCCGCTGGTGATGGAGGGCGGCTCGATCCATGCGGATGGACAAGGCACGCTGCTCACAACAGAGCAATGCCTGCTGCATCCCAACCGCAATCCACAGCTTTCTCGCGCGGAAATCGAAGAGCATCTAACTGACTACCTGAATATCGGCAAGATCATTTGGCTGCCGCGCGGCGTCTATGAAGACGAGACCGACGGACATGTCGATAATCTGTGCTGTTTCGTCCGTCCCGGCGTCGTCGCCTTGACCTGGACGGACGACAAAGCGGATCCGCAGTATGAACGCTCCGCCGAAGCCTACGACGCCCTGATGTCGGCGAAAGACGCGCGTGGTCGCCCGCTCGAAGTCCACAAGATTCATCAGCCGGATCCAATGACGATGACGCGGGGAGAAGCCGACGGGCTGGATGTTGTCGATTCCGCTTTCTTGCGCCCAGCGGGCGAACGGCTTGCCGGCTCCTACATCAATTTCTATATCGCAAATGGGGGAATCATCCTGCCGCAATTCAATGATCGACATGACGAGGCGGCGCGGCGACAGGTGGCTGAGCTGTTCCCGAATCACAAAGTCGTCGAGATATATGCACGCGAGATTCTCTTGGGCGGCGGCAATATCCATTGCATCACGCAACAGCAACCAGCTGGATGACCCTTGCGGTCCAATCGAGGATCAAGCATGTCCGAATACGTCACGGTGGAGGTTGAGTACAGCGCCGACCCCAATGTCGCCGAGCTGTACATCAATCAGACGCTCACTGACGATGAGGCAGAGCGCTACGCGAATCCGCAAGAGGGTGATCTGGGCTCGCCGATCGCTCAACTGCTATTCAACGCGGTCGACGGCATTCAGGCTTTGATGATTGAGCAGGGCCGGCTCACGATCACGCGCGCAAGCGACCATCCTTGGGAAGCCATAATTGACGAGACGCGCGACGCCCTGCGCGACTGGTTCTTGTAGCCTCAAGTTGCATTCGAATCGTCAGTAGATGCCTCGCTCGCGGCTGCTTCCTGGTCAGGAAGTGCGCCGCTCGTTACCTGCTGAAACATCTCGTCAACTTGGCTACTCTCGCCGGACTCCAAGACCGAAAGCATCTCCCGGGAAGACATGCCGCGGTAGTCGCGCTTGGATTTGGGTATCGCCACCTGCGAGATAAGGCGACTCAAATCAATTGATTCACATCGTGGGCAGCGCAACTTGGCGGAATCATACATCGCGTAGGTCCTGAACCTGCGACTAAAGCGATGGGCGCAAGCCTCACAGCGGAAGTCGTATTCGGGCATTTTCGCTTACGCTTTTTCTATCGACCGTTCATTGATTTGCGCGCCCTATTGTGGAGCGCGGCGCCGAATCGCCTCAGTGTGACCCATGTCCGGATTCCACTCGTCAGGAAAGGCATCTTTTTGTCGGGTAGCGATCCAGCCGCCCAGATCGCGCGCAATGCGCTCGAGCATTTTCGGTTGCGCCCAGGTCGCCGTATCCACCTGCACGGCAATTGCGCCCGCGTCCATATAATCCCGCGCATCCTGCGGCGAGTGAATGCCTCCGGAGGCGATGATCGGCAGGTTCGCGGAAACTTCGCGGCGCAGCCTGCCAACCAGCCGCAGGATCATCGGCTTGATCAGTGGTCCGTAAATCCGCCCGCTGACCAAGCGACCCGTATGCCGGTCTCTGGCTGTGCCGCGTGGCGCCGCCGTCATCACGAGCGCGTCTGCGCCCGCCTCGGCGACCGGCAATGCCAACTGATGACACTCATAAAAGGGCAAGCGCACGAGCAAGGGCTTTTCCATGCGTGAGGCTTCGGCTACCAGATCGATGGCTTCGGCTTCCTCGATATCATCACCCAAACCAAGTTCGACCGCGACGATTTCTTCGACCTCATCGACCAATTCAACCGCCTGACGCATTTTCTCCGCCGACGTGCCAACCAGGTGCAGAATAACCGGAATCGGCATGCCAGCCCATGTGCGGCGATTCTGGCCGATTACTTTCGAGAGCCCGGGATTGGGCAAGCCGGTATGCACCAAGACGCCAGCGCCCAATGGGACGATCCGTGTGCCAGACGCCGGCCGCCAAGGCTCAACAGTCACCGGGTTGGTCACAACGGCGCCAAGCTTTCCATAGTCGAGCAAAGCCTTGTAGCAGTCGCCGAATCCGACCGTTCCAGCGGCCGGCATCACCGGCGTCGATACGATGAGGCTTTGCTTCCCCGGCCGCGCAATCTCAATCGCCATAAGCTGCCCCGAAGCCTTAGTTCAATTGCAGTTCAGTTAGATCAAATGCGGGACCGTCAATGCACGGTAGCTTCAGCGAGCCTCGCAGTTTGAGCATACAGGCGTGGCAGGCGCCAACACCGCAGGGCAGCGCGCGCTGCAAGACGCCAAAGACGTAATTCGCCGGAATGTCGCTTCGCCTTTCCCGCATCAACTGCAAAACCTCGTTTAAGTAGGACAATTCATCTCCGGGACCCACCAGCGCAAAGACCTGATCAGCCCAACCCAGGGTCATGACCATGTCGGGCCAGGTTAAATTGTCTTCCGCTTGCATGACCTCTATTTCTTCGGGCAGGTGATTCGTTTCGTACTCTCTGGCGGAACCCATCAGGACAAGCGTTATGCTAACCTGCTTGGCCAAAAGAGGCGGCAACATCAGCAACAGCGCCGCCGGCGTTGTATGATAGGCAATAAGCAGAATATTGCGCAATTTCTGGCGAAATCGAAAGGGTTGCCCAACGGGGCCGATTATGCTTAGCAATTGGCCCGGCAGGAAATGTGTTCGGGCCGGGTGCTCAACAACTACGATATTGCTGGCGAGAATTTCAACGGGAAACCAAAGTTCGCGCAGGTATGGTTCCCAATTCTCAGAGTCATAGTCCTTGTCGATTCGGCGTACCAGCATTGCCTGCCCGGCCAACATCGCCGAGAGCGATTTGTCGACGGCCAGTTCGAGGCGCTGGCACACGCGATTGACTCGCTTGATCCGCTCAATATAGGCTTGCGTCTCTTTCATGCATTCGCTCCTTCACGATCAATTATAGTCGCAGTGAGAAGCGGCGGCAGAACAAATGATGATGGATAAGCGTACTCCTGCATGTAATATAGAGGCCATGGACTACTGGCTGGTCCCGCCGATAGCAATTTGCACTGAGACGGGCGGCAAATAGATGCGAATCTCTCGTCGCGTAAGTGGTGTCATTTTGGAGTGCGGATGTCGCAATTGAGCGCTGAAGCGCGGCATACATGGCTGCTGGCACTGATTCTGCTAATCGGAATGGCGCTGCGCGTCGGGTACGCGATGCAAGAGCCGACTTTGGTTCAATTCACCGGCGCCAACGGCGGTGACAGCGCCGGATATCTGGCCAATGGCGCGGGATTCTTCAGCGGAAAAGAGCACGGCTGGATCCGCGATTTTCCCTTCTACAACTCCAATCTAAAGCCTGCGCCGCTCTATATCATTTTTGTCGGTGGTTTTCAGGTGTTTCTGCCCGATCATGAGGCGATCATCGCTATACGTCTGGTGCAAAGTTTGGCTTCAATTGTGACCGCATATCTCGCATATCGCATGGCAGCGATAATCGCCCGCAGAGCCTCCGCTGGTATTCTTGCCGCCGCGCTGATGGCTTTGCATCCGGCGCTGATCACCGAGCCGGCGAATATCGCTACGGAGACACTGTATATATTCTTCCTCGCGGCAGGTCTGTGGCTCTACCTGGAGTTCGCAGCCGGACAAGCCAACGGGCCGCGGTCACCCTGGCTACAGCCGGTTGGAGCGCTGGCTCTCTCGGCGGCAATGTTTGGTTTGGCAACCTTGACTCGTGGTGTATCCGCGCTCTTCCCGCTCGTCCTTGCGCTGCATATCTTGTGGCTGGGCCGCCACCAAGTTCTTCGAAACTGGCGAAGACACAGCCTGCTGCTGCTCGTGGCCTACGCGGCCATGGTATCGACCTGGACCATTCACAATCTCTTGAACTGGAATCGTATTGTAATCGTAAGCGATCAGTTGATGGCGGCGCTGTGGCGCGGCGCGGAGAGCAGCGATGGCTCGCCTGCTCACAACGACAAATTGCTGCTGGAAGGTCTCGATGGCAGCGCGTCCGCTGATTGTGACGTTGACTGCGTGTCGCCGCATTCAACCGAAAACTATATTAACAAGATAGAGGCGATCGTCAGCGAGAATCCGGCTGGTTATCTCGCGCTCCGAATTAACGAACTGGCCTATGCTATTCTGCAGCCATACGGCACCACTCCCTTCGGCGCAGTCAGCGTGATGCAAGCCAGCCAAAATTGGCTAGTCAACGACCGTTCGCTGGACGATCTCCTGCAAGTGCTGCGGATAGAAGGCTTCGCGATCAAGCTGGCGACCTGGGTCTTCCATTACATCGGGATCGGATTCAGCCTCTTGGGCATGCTGTGGACACGCAAGCGCTGGATTACAGCGGCGCCGCTTGCGGGCTTCGCGTTGTATACAATTGCTGCGCACTTCTTCCTGCTGGCGCTGCCTCGTTACCTTTTTCCCATAGAGATTGTTTGGCTGATATTCGCTGGCATCGCGTTGGCGGAGCTGCCTGAACGATGGAGAATGCGCCGATCCGCTGGACGCGGCGGTTGATCGTAATCAGTGCAAAACTGCGCCCGCCAATATGCAGGGCAGTTTGAGCCGCTACAAAGGACTGCAATGAAGATATACACCAAGACAGGCGACACGGGCGAGACTTCTCTTTTTGGCGGCGGTCGCGTATCCAAGCATCATTTGCGCGTTGAGGCTTACGGTACGATTGACGAAGTCAATTCGCTCCTCGGCCTGGCGCGCGCGGCGGGAGCAAGCCAGCAGGGCGATCATTGGCTGGAAAAAGTGCAAAACCAACTATTTCATCTCGGCTCGGATCTGGCTACGCCTATCGATGCCAAGACGGATTGGGTTACAAGGGTTACTGAGCATGACAGCGCCTGGCTTGAAAGCACTATCGACCGCATGAGCGACGCCCTGGCGCCACTCCGCAATTTCATCCTGCCCGGAGGGGCGCAAGTGGCTGCTCACCTCCACGTTGCGCGCGCCGTCTGTCGCCGCGCCGAGCGCCTAATCACAGCGCTAGGCGAAAGCGAAGAAATCAGCGAGCATGTCATGCCTTACGTCAACCGATTATCGGATTGGCTTTTCATGCTGGCGCGCTACGAAAACATGAAGGCAGGAGAATCCGAGTCAAAGTGGCGCCCGCGCTGATGAGGCAACTGTTGCTGATTGTCTGCCAGGGAAAGGTGCCGGAGGTGGGAGTCGAACCCACACACCCGAAGGTACACGAGTTTGAGTCGTGCGCGTCTGCCAATTCCGCCACTCCGGCAAGCGGACAAGCAGTGTAAGCTGACGAAATCGGAATGTCAATAGTACCGCCGCCTGCGCAGGCGCCAAAATGACGAGAATCGCGAACTATTGCGCAGTCTGCGCTGGCAGCTTGGTTAACCGGCGCATTTCTGGGCGAATCAGGCCCCATTGCCCTAACTGCGACCGCACGGTTTATTTCGATCCCAAAGTCGCCGTGGTCGTATTTATCGAATGCGATGATCGCGTCTTGCTGATTCAACGGGCGGTCGAGCCCGGCAAAGGCAAATGGGCGCTGCCGGCCGGTTTCGTCGATCATGATGAGGCGCCGGAAGTCGCGGCTGTGCGTGAAACACTTGAGGAAACCGCGCTGCAGATTCGCATCGACAAGCTGCTCGCTGTCTTCCCCAAGCGAGACCGCGGACTGGCTGATATCATCATTGCCTATAGCGGTGTCGCGCTCGCCGGAGAACCTCAGGCCGGGGATGACGCCGCAGCGGTGGGCTGGTTTTCGCGAGGCAATCTGCCAGCGCTCGTTTTCTATCCGTCGATTACCCTGACGACGCTTTGGACCAAGGGCGAACTCGACCTCTGAGCAAAGGCTCAGCGCAGGCGCTTTTTAGCCTTTCGGCTGAAGCCCCATGAGTTTCATGATGCGCGAGGCAAATGCGAGAAGATAACTGTAAAATAGCGAAGCGCTGACACGTGTGGCGTTGCGGCCGTCATCAAGCGATCGGTAAATCGACCGCGCCAACACATACTGACGGCGCGCTTCCTCGAAGTCCCGCTGCGACTGATAGACGGCGCCAAGCGCGTAAAGATAACGCGCTTCATAAGCCGGATTGCCAACATCACGCGCCGCATCTGCCGCCCGGCCGAAGTAGGCAATCGCTATATCCGGCTTGCCCTTGAGCTCGTGCCATTGACCGAGCATACCCAAAGTGTACATCTCGTAGGGCTTGTGCCCAACGTCTTGTGAGAGAGCCAGCATTTGATCGAAGTAATTCCGCGCCTCGTGAAAATCGTCGGCTGCCAGCATCGTCATCGCCAAGGTGTACAGGCGCATGAACTCGTGAAATATCGCTTCCATCCCGCGGGCGACTTCCAAGGCAGTCATCTGCTGCTCGAGTCCACGTTGAAACGTATCACTCTCCTGTGCCAACACCAAGCCCTGTTGCCCAATGATGATGCTTTCAAGCAGACGGTCGCTTGTCGCCTGCGCCTTTCTTAAAGCCACCAACAAGCCATCGCTCGCTTTGTTAAAGTCCTTCTGGCGGATGAAGGCGTTGGACAGCAAGAGTATCGCCCTCGCCTCCAATTGCCCGTCGCTAAGCTCACGCGCGATATCAATTACTCGCCAGGCGTGTTTATTGGAATCCGACGGATTGGCGGCGATTTCGCCCAAGCCCAATAGGGACTGCGCGTAGCGCCGCATATCACCCGCTTCAAAGGCAAGATCGACCGCGCTGCGATAATCTTCAGATGCTTCCGTGGTTTGAAAAAAACCCTCGCGCGCAATGCGAGCGCGCAGGTTCAATGCATCAACCGTTAGGCTTGTGGAGCGGATTTCCCGCGCTCGGTCCAGCGACTGATCAACGTAGTCGCGAGCAAAACCGTAGTGGCCAAGCGAACATTGGGCCTCCGCCAAGCCCAGCAAGGCGGTGACTTCCACGCTGCCACGTTTCTCGCGCCGCGCCAAGGTCAACTCCACATGGCAGCGATCCACGATCTCGTTGAAAGCGCCCGACTTCATTAGTTCTTTGATGTCGTAACGCAAGCTGTCCGTTTTAGTCGGCATTCCGTACACACCATGGCATGGCGTCATCATGACACATTATACGTCAACAAATCAGAAATGGTTCGCCTTGCCCGCCATTGGCCTGAAATCAGCGGTCGGTATTCGTCGGCATGCCGACTATTCGCCGCAGGCGATGCACAACATGCAGCGTCAAATCCAGCGAAGCCGGCGGCAGAAAGCGCGTGAAAAAAGCGTATAAGCGGCGCTGCCTGGCTAGCGGCGGATAGACTTCGGCGGCGCTGAGAAAATGCTGCCTGGCGGCTGCCCGGCGTCCTGCTTCCCATAGGTAGACAGCATAAACATGGTGCCGCGCCGCTTCCAGCCGATCAAATTCCGCAGCTGTCATGCAGGTTTCCCAGCCACAACTGCGCGCGTTCTGCACGGTTTTCAGGCGACCGTAGGCGCCGGCAAGTTTATCGTCCGAGATCATGCTATCGTGCACGCGCCGATAGACCAGCTTTTCGCTGATGCCGTGAAAGCGGTATCGCAGCGCCAAACGCAGAAAGAGATCCCAGTCTTCGGCGCTGCGAAATTCCACATCGTCGGCGAAGCCGCCTACAGCGCGCAGTGAGGCGCTGCGAATCATACTGGAGCTGGTCAAGATTCGGCAGCCCGTCTGCCGAAGCAGCTCGCAGTAGACGTCGTCCGTGTAACGCTCAAATGGTCCCGTCTCGACCGGCGTCACGCCATCGTTTGCCACCTGCTGATAATGGGTATAGATCACACTTATGTCTGGATATTTTCGGAATGCCGCCATACCGATCGAGATTTTCTCCACATGCAGTTGATCATCAGCATCAAGGAAGTGAATGAATAGACCGTTTGCTGCAGCGATGCCGCGGTTGCGGGCGATGCCGGGTCCTTGATTCTCTTGATAGATATATCGAATGCGTTGCCCATAGCGCTCCTTCAGGGAATGACCGGTGCCATCGCTGCTGCCATCGTCGACTACGATGATTTCGCAGTTGCGATAAGTCTGTGCCAAACAACTGTCGATCGCGTCGGCGACGTAGGCTAAGCGATTGAAGGTCGGTATGATGATGCTGACTAGCGGTGTGCCCGGCATTTGGTCGCCCTTCGGCTGCAAGGCTCGAAAACGATATTAGGACGCGGTTCGTTTAGTGACAAGAGCGGCAGATCCTCACTGCCTTTGTACAGTAGGCTGCCCGTCAATCTTGGCGGCGATCCAGCCGACGATATCGTTCGCCGTCTGAACTTGCCACCACTCATAACGACTTTCCCGATGCGGCCCGGCGAGGATCGCCACGTAGTCGCCCGGGTCCAAGGTACCGACAACCGGGCTGCTGGTCGTTGCCTGCTGGCGAATGTTCAAATCTCGCAGCATCCGCAGTTGCTGCCCCGGAGCGAACTCCGACGGCACATTGGTATCGGTTGCCGTTGGCGCAACTGTCGCAGTCGGCGTTTCAGCAGTGGGCGAGTTCCGAGTCAGCGTCGGCGGACTTGTGGCCGTCGGCTGCGAGGTCACAGTCGGCAGATCGGTGTCCATTGCCATCGGCGTGGGAGGCAGCGCGCGGACCCCAACCACAGCTGGCGGCGTGGCATCGCTCGGCGTCGGGTCAAAGACAAAGCCAACGTCTTGCGTCGGCGAGACATTCGGCGCTGGCGTCCAGGTAGCCGGCTCGGTCGGGCGCGGCGGAGGTGTAGCCAGCAGCTCCGCAATCTCGGTTTCGTCGGCTGTGGGCGGAAGTAGCGGAGTAGGAATCGTCGCGCGCACCACGATTACGTCCGGTTCACTAGTTGAAGTGGGAAACTCCTCTTCTACCGCCTGCGACAACTCGAGGGTTGGCAGCGCTGTCCATGTTGGGACCTTCGTATTTGTCACGAATCGAGTGGGAGACGGACGAATTCTTCTTGTTGGCGTCGAGACCGGGCGAATTGAACGCGCGCGTCGGGAGTCATTGTCAACCGCGATCATACGCTCGGAGATTCGCTTCACTGCGTTAGACGGGATTGCGAATCCGAAATTGGTGCCGCCAAAACGAGCGCCAACGCCAGCAGAATTGACGCCTATCACGTCACCATTTAGCGTCAGCAAAGGACCGCCGCTGCTGCCAGGCGCGATAGCTGCGTCCGTTTGAATCATGCCTTCTAGGACTGAGCCATCGTCAAACTCAATCTCTCGCTTTAGCCCGCTGATGATGCCGGTGGTCAGGGTGGCCTCCAGCCCGAAGGGGTTGCCGATCGCAAGGACGGACTGTCCGATCGCGAGTACGTCGGAGTTGCCGTAGGTTACCGGCGCAAGGCGGCGCGACGCCACGTTGACTTTTATGACAGCGATATCCGCACGGGTATCCATGCCGATCAACGCGGCCGAGGTTCTAGAACCATCGTGGAAAACGACACGTATGTATCTCGCGTCTTCAACCACATGGGCATTGGTCACAATATGCCCATATTTGTCGACAACAAAGCCGGTTCCACCAGCATCGTCAAGGAAACCGATTTCGACTTCTATCGAGACAACCGATGGACTAACGCGACGATATGTCTCCGCTAAATCACCACTGGAAACAGGCGAATCGCCACTAGCCAATACCTTGCGGCCAAGGGATGGCCAATATAAATTCACGGTGCCGAGAATGCAAACGAGCATGAAGCAGAGTGCAACGGGGCGTGGAAATCTAGTGCTCATTTCGTTATCAACCGTCGCTGAACTCAATCCGCTCGCAACGCGGCTATTGCCAAACTAGACTCTCCACAACCGGATCGACCACCACAATAGCGCGAGTATATTGCATGCGCTCATAAGCCGCAAACAACTGTGAACTGCGATAATCTGTCTATTTGTGTATATATAAAAGGTCGGTACTGTTGCGCTGGAGTACGCAAGCACTCCGGTTAAGAGCCAGACAGCAGACTGTTACCGACTCTCCTCACTGCATTTGTACAGTAGGCTGCCCGTCAATCTTGGCGGCGATCCAGCCGACGATATCGTTCGCCGTCTGAACTTGCCACCACTCATAACGACTTTCCCGATGCGGTCCGGCGAGGATCGCCACGTAGTCGCCCGGGTCCAAGGTACCGACAACCGGGCTGCTGGTCGTTGCCTGCTGGCGAATGTTCAAATCTCGCAGCATCCGCAACTGCTGCCCCGGAGCAAATTCCGAACCCTGCACGACACCCGATGGTATCGTGGAAGAACCGAAGGCGCTGGCGCTGAATTGGGGATTCTTAAGGCGCTCGGTGGCGTCAACGATGCTGCCTCCTTCCACTTGAACGGTGTACTGCCGGCCCAATACCGAAACCACCACCAAGCTGCGATTGGGGTACCAGCGCACATCCTCAGGCGCGGCATTGCCGATGAATCCAGTGAGCTGCGTGCCGTTGCTATCGTATAGCGCGACCGGTCCGCTGCCGGGACCGCCAGGGCGTCCCAAGGCAACAATCTGTCCGTTCGGTCGGCGCACCGCATCTCGCACCCAAAGCCCAAGCGCCGACGCATCAAAGATAACGCGCTCGCCAGACAAGTCGTTATTGACCTCGCCTATGATCACGCGGCCATCCGGACGGCGACCGCTGACGATGATGCCTTGTCCATTCGGGTTCCAGTATCCGTAGTCATAGCGTACGAAATCAGGCTGTCGCTGAGCGTAATTGGGATCGCGCGCGGCTTGCGCAATAGCCAGCGCATTCCGCCCTTCGTCAGGCAGCCAAGCCGTCAGCAGCACATCATTGCTGCCCTTTATCGGCGACCATTCGACGCCTCTTGTCTTCCAATACCAGGGCGGACCATCTCGCTGCACCAGATTGCAGGAACCGTAATGTTCCGCCGGGCAGTCGCGGATGAGCATATAGTTTGTTGTATTCAAGGGTCCAACTATCGGCTGCCAGAACCAAACGCCGATATCGTTGTGGCTTTCCGGGTCGCGCGATGGATCGATGCGGAAACTGAACTGCTGTCCGTCAGCCGACCAATCCAATTCAACGATGCGGTTCTTGTTCTCGTCGAAGCTGGGCGCAGAGAAACCGGCGAAGAAAGGCGAAACGGTCATAACGCCCTCTTGCGCGACACCAATTGGCTTGTAACGAAGAATCCCATAATGATCAGTTCGAATCCAGCTGTTGGCGTCGACTGGATTGGGCAGGAACAAACGCACGCCACCACCCAATAGGATGCCCTCAAAATTGAAAGTTTGAAACTCCCCCACACTGTACTGATAAGCCGTCGCGCCGCTAGTGCTGAAGGTCTGCGCGAACGATATCGGCGACAATGTCGGCGGCAGGAATTCGCCTCTGACCGCGACCGTCGGCTGTAAGACTTCGACCGTCGGCGTAGGCGGCAGATCGCGGACGCCAACCTCAGCCGGCTGCGTCGCATCGCTCGGCGTCGGATTGAAAACAAAGCCGGCGTCTTGCGTCGGCGGGTCATCCGGCGTGGTCGCCGTCGCCGGACCAAACACGACTTCGCCACGCGGCACTGTTGGCGCTGGGGTCCAGGTAACCGGCTCTGTCGGGCGAGGAGGCGGCGTCGCCAGCAGCTCCGCAATCTCGGTTTCGTCGGCAGTCGGCGGGATTAGCGGAGTGGGAATCGTCGCGCGCGGCACGATCACGTCTGGTTCGCTCGTTGTAGTGGGAATCTCCTCCTCCACCAGTTGCGGAAGGCTGGGCGGCTGTGGCAGGACCGGCGCCGGGGTTGACGTCGGGGTCGGCGTTGCAGCAGTGGGCAGGATCCGAGTCAGCGTCGGGGAAACCGTTTCAGTGGCGGTCTCGGTAGGCAATGGCGTGACCGATGAGGTGACCACCGGCTCCGCTGTAACGGTGGACCTTGGCGGCGCCGTCGCCGTTGGCTGAGACGTAATGGTTGCTTCTTCCGTGCGCGTAGCGGTCGGCGGACTTGTCGCCGTTGGCACGGCAGTATCTGTTGCTGTCGGCTGCGCGGTCTCAGTTGGCGCTTGCGTAGCGGTAGACGTAGGTGGATCGGTTGCCGTCGGTTCCTCCGTATTCGTTGCTGTGGGCGGGCTCGTCGCCGTTGCTTCAACTGTAGCGGTGAGTGTCGCCGTATTCGTGAATGTTGGCAATTCGGTGTCAGTCGCCGTCAATGTTTGGGTCGCCGTGGGCGGCTGAGTTTCGGTTGCAGTTGGCAGATCCGCATCCGTCGCTGTCGGTATAGCCGTCTCCGTGGGCATTTCAGTATCTGTTGCCGATGGCGTCGCTGTGGCTGTGGGCACTTCGGTATCAGTCGATGTAGGCGTTGCGGTTGGCGCTGGCGTACTCGTATCGGTAGGCGCATCAGTATCGGTTGCCGTCGGCGTATCCGTCACAGTTGGCGTTTCAGTGGTCGTCGGCGTATCCGTCGGCGTCGGTGTGTTCGTATCGGTAGGCACATCGGTATCGGTGGCCGTCGGCGTGTCAGTTGGCGTTGGCGTATCCGTCGGCGTCGGCGTATCAGTCGGCGTTGGGGTGTCGGTCGGAGTCGGCGTATCCGTCGGTGTGGGTGTGCTCGTGTCCGTTGGCACATCGGTATCGGTTGCTGTAGGCGTATCAGTCGGCGTTGGCGTGTCGGTCGGCGTTGGGGTGTCCGTTGGAGTCGGCGTGTCTGTCGGCGTTGGCGTGCTCGTATCGGTAGGCACATCGGTATCGGTTGCCGTCGGCGTATCTGTCGGCGTTGGGGTATCCGTCGGCGTTGGCGTGTCCGTCGGTGTGGGCGTGTCCGTTGGAGTCGGCGTATCCGTCGGAGTTGGCGTGCTCGTATCCGTTGGCGCATCGGTATCGGTTGCCGTAGGTGTATCCGTCGCTGTCGGCGTATCTGTGGGCGTTGGTGTGTCCGTTGGAGTCGGGGTGTCCGTCGGTGTGGGCGTATCCGTCGGCGTCGGCGTGCTGGTATCGGTAGGCACATCGGTATCGGTTGCCGTCGGCGTATCCGTCGCTGTCGGTGTATCTGTGGGCGTCGGTGTGGGCGTATCCGTTGGAGTTGGTGTGCTCGTATCGGTTGGCACATCGGTATCGGTGGGCGTTGGAGTCGGGGTGTCCGTCGGTGTGGGCGTATCCGTCGGTGTGGGCGTGCTCGTATCGGTTGGCACATCGGTATCGGTTGCGGTTGGCGTGTCAGTCGGAGTCGGCGTGTCAGTCGGCGTTGGCGTGTCAGTCGGAGTCGGCGTGTCCGTCGGCGTTGGCGTGTCGGTCGGCGTTGGGGTGTCCGTCGGTGTGGGTGTATCCGTCGGAGTTGGCGTATCCGTCGGCGTTGGCGTGCTCGTATCCGTTGGCACATCGGTATCGGTTGCGGTTGGCGTGTCTGTCGGAGTCGGCGTGTCCGTCGGCGTTGGCGTGTCCGTCGGTGTGGGCGTGTCCGTTGGAGTCGGCGTATCCGTCGGTGTGGGCGTATCCGTTGGAGTTGGTGTGCTCGTATCGGTTGGCACATCGGTATCGGTTGCTGTCGGCGTATCTGTGGGCGTTGGTGTGTCCGTTGGAGTCGGGGTGTCCGTCGGTGTGGGCGTGCTCGTATCGGTTGGCACATCGGTATCGGTTGCTGTAGGCGTATCAGTCGGCGTTGGGGTGTCTGTCGGCGTTGGGGTGTCCGTCGGAGTGGGCGTATCCGTCGGAGTTGGAGTGCTCGTATCGGTAGGCACATCGGTATCGGTTGCAGTTGGCGTATCAGTCGGCGTCGGCGTATCTGTGGATGTCGGGGTGTCCGTTGGAGTCGGCGTATCCGTCGGTGTGGGTGTATCCGTCGGAGTCGGCGTTTCAGTCGGTGTGGGCGTACTCGTATCGGTAGGCAAATCGGTATCGGTTGCAGTTGGCGTATCAGTCGGCGTCGGCGTATCTGTGGGCGTTGGCGTGTCCGTCGGCGTTGGCGTGTCCGTCGGTGTGGGCGTATCCGTTGGAGTTGGTGTGCTCGTATCGGTGGGCACATCGGTATCGGTGGCCGTCGGCGTGTCTGTCGGCGTTGGTGTGTCCGTCGGTGTGGGCGTGTTTGTGGCGGTCGGCTCGTCGGTATCGGTTGGCGTGGGCGTCGCCGACACAGTAGAAGTCGCTGAAGAGGTAGGCGATGGCGTAATGGTGGCGGTCACAGTCTCGGTGACCGTCGGCAATTCCGTTTCTTCTGTCGCTGCGGGCGTATCCGTTTCAATCGGCGCGAGCGTCAAGGTGACTTCCGGACGACGCAAATTGCACGCGCTAACGACCAATGCTACGAGGAGCAAAACGAAACCGCCTCGAACGCGCAATTGCGACTCCAGCACTCTACGTTTCTATCTGTATAAGATCAGAAGTGATTATAGCAGGCGCAAGGGAGCAATCAGCCAGTCGCCAGCCCAAACTACCGGCGAAAAATTGGGGAAATTAAAGCCTTGCCCTTTAGGAGAATGTGAAAAGGAGCGGAGAAGGATCCCCACTCCCGCATTCAGCTCTGCAGCAGGCGATCCAGCTCAGACCGGACGTTTCCGTCGTTGAGAACGCCAAACCATCGGCTTACGATTTCGCCGTCGGAATTGACCAAGAAGTACTGCGCTTGCGCGGTTGAGCCCAACTCGGCTCGCTTGGCATCGTGGTTCGAATTATCTACGTCTAGCACAACAAAGTCGATCCGCCCGGAATACGTTTCTTGCAGTCCACTCACGGTGGGCTGATTGCGTCTGCAGGTCGGTCACCAGGAGGCCCAGGACTCGTAAAATGTGAATCGGGGCACACTAGGCTCGGCAACCGCTTCGGGAGCCGCTGAATCAGCCGTCCCCGAATCGCCGGCCAAAAGCGACCGAACCGCCGAGCAGCCGCTGACGGCAAGCACTCCAACCACCAGCAGCAGCGCCAATCTGATCGTTGATCGCATATCCGCTCCTTCCCTTCTTGATTTGCCACCTATCTTACGGTTTAGTGATAACGAAATCGTTACAGCCTGCCACCGATTTATGACTGGTCAATTGCAGTCTACCTTGTTCCGTGTCGCCTAGGTCGGCAAGTTGCGCAGCCGCGCCCGCGCGCAAAAGGGAATCCAAGGACTTCAAGTATGTGATTGCGCAGCCTGACGCTCCGCGAAGTTCAGTTCGGCCTGGCGGCGGCGGTATGTTAGCGGCGGCGCGATTGTATGCGTGTCAAAATTGGCAACGATCTCCCGCAAGTAGTCGCGCAGCGGCGTGTAGCTGAAGCCGAGCTCCGCTTTGCTGCGGCTGTTGTCAAGGTCGCTCATCCAACGCTCGCTGAAGGGAGAGCAATCGGGCATGAAACCGCCTGCCACCAGTTCGCTGCGCTTGGCGACGTGGCTATGCGCATTCGTGCCCATGATTGCTGCCAGGATCGCCAAAAACTCTGCGTGGCTGACCCGCTCGTCCTGGGCAATGTTAAACGCGCGCCCCTTCCCCTGCCCCGTTTCTATCAGCTGCTCGATAATATCTACCACATCCAGCGCGTATACGTGGTTCAGCGCATAATTGGGCGTTTCCGGCACGAGAATCGCACCGCCGTCGCGTAGTCTAAGATAGTAGTTGAACAGCCGGTTATAGGGATCGCGCGCGCTGTTGACCATCGGCAAGCGCAAGATTGTAGCCGGGAAGCGCCACTGCTCCCAAGCGGCTGCTAGCTGATCCTCCACGTCGCGCTTGTCTATTCCGTAGCGCCATTCCTCGTAGGCGTAGGAATTCTTTTTGGGCGCGGGCATGGTCCGCCCATCATAGTCATCTTCGCGGAAGGGCCGCTGCAAACCCTCTCTCACCAGATAGACCTGCCCGGTGCTCAGGAAGATGTAATGCTCGACATTGTCGCGAAACAGCTCAATTGCCGTCCGCGCCTCGTCCCCGCGGTACATGACAAAGTCAATAACGACATCAAATGATTTCGCCAAGAGCGCTCGCCGCATCTGCTTGTGATCGCTGCGATCGGCGTGCAGGCGGTGGATTGAATGTGGCAATTCGTCTTTGGTAATCCCGCGATTCAACAGCGTCAAATCGCTGCCGGCCTGCGCCAGCCGTTGGGACAAATAGAAACCCATATTGCGAGTGCCGCCGATGATGAGTACGCGTTTCGCCATGATACGCCTTCTATGCAACTATCAATTTCTCGGGATTGGTCCTCACCAAAGCGGACGGCGCGGTGCGCGGTTTTTATGTTCCAAGGGGTCAATCGCGCGATGGCTTTGCGCCTCCAAGCGAAACGCTCGGAATGAAATCATCTATTCTCATTGTAACCGCGTAAATGAACTGACGAAACATTTCAAAACGAATCTGTACACATCGCATAAGGGCATTTGGCGAGCGCAGCGCTATTCTGCCCTTGCCCGCCCCGCCTGTGGGGCACTATAATTTTGTTTCGCGCCGCGCAATTTGAGAGGCCCTGTAGCTCAATTTGGCAGAGCAAGCGACTCTTAATCGTTAGGTTGAAGGTTCGAGTCCTTCCAGGGTCACAGAACGCGGTTCGGTCGTCTCGCGCGGGGGCGCTTTTTCTGTGCAAAGCGCCCCTATGAGGCCCGTTGATCAACCGATCGCCCGCTTCAAGGCATCGCGATAGCCAAGCCGCATCCGCCTGCTGACCGCCGCTTCGGGCACCGACATTTCGGCGCCGTGGTACATCCCGGCGTAGACTTGCAAGTCGGTAGGGACTCCCGCCGCCATCAAGCGCTGCGCATATTCGATATTCTCGTCGCGAAACAAGTCCATCGCGCCCACGGTGACCAGCGCCGGCGGCAAGCCGGTTAAGTCCTCAGCGCGCGCCGCCGCCGCGTAGGGTGACACATCATCTGTCCCGTACTCATCGCCGAGATACATCCTCCAGGCTTTGAAAGACAGTTCACGGTTCCATACCGTGGGATGCGTAATCGCGTGCCCGGAAGGCGTGTCATGCGTATCGTCAAGCATCGGGTAAATCAACAGTTGGAAGGCGACATCATGCGCGGCGTGATCACGATTGTGTAAAGAGACGCCAGCGGTTAAGCCGCCGCCCGCGCTCGCGCCGCCGATAGCGATTCGCGTAGGATCGACACCCAGGTCGCTGGCCTTGTCGAATATCCAATTCAGCGCGCCAACACAATCGCTGAGGGCTTCCCGATAGCTGTGCTCAGGCGCGAGGCGATAATCCACCGAGACGACCGTGCAGCCGACATGCTCGGAAAAGCCGATGCCATGCGGATCGTTTCGTCCCGAGCCGATGATGTAGCCGCCGCCATGAATCCAGAGCAAGGCGCCGCGCGGCGCCGGCGTCGGCGGCTGATAGATTGCAACCATAATCTCGCCATCGGCGCCGGCGATCATCCGCTCTTCAATTTCGATTTCAGATGGCTGCAATTCCTCCGCGAGGGCATCCCAAATCGGCTGGTACATCTCGCGCGCTTTCGGCGGATCGTCACCGACCGCATTCATCAGTTCAACCGAGAAAAAGTCCAGTCCGCGCGCGATTTCGGGGTCTACTCCAGCGAGAAAAGACATGGCGTTTCTCCCAGCGCTTCAGGCGCAATCGTTCAGCTGTTGCCCGCTTGCTTCAACGAGCTCAACCGATGGCGCGTTTCACTGCGTCGCGATATTCAGTTCGCATCCGCCTGCTGACGGCCGCTTCGGGCGCGGACATTTCGGCGCCGTGAATCATTCCCGGATATACCTGCAAATCCGTCGGCACACCAGCTGCCATCAAGCGCTGCGCATAGTCGATATTCTCGTCGCGAAACAAATCCAAGGCGCCCACCGTGACAAAGGCGGGCGGCAAATTGCTGAAATCCGTCGCGCGCGCCGCCGCCGCGTAGGGTGACACATCATCTGTCCCGTACTCATCGCCGAGATACATCTTCCAGGCTTCAAAGGACACCTTTCGATGCCACACAGTGGGATGGGTGATTTCATGTCCCGATGGCGTGTCATGGGTATCGTCGATCATCGGGTAAAGCAGCAGCTGCAGCTTTAGCGCCGGACCGCCATGGTCGCGGTTATAATGCGCCAGGCCGGCCGTTAATCCCCCGCCGGCGCTGCCGCCGCCGATGGCGATGCGCTCCCGGTCGATTCCCAACTCTCCCGCATTATCCACCATCCAGTTCAACGCCGCGAAACAATCGGCGATGCTTTCTTTATAGGTCGATTCGGGCGCCAAGCGATAATCAACCGAAACGACCGTGCAGCCCGCGTGCTCGGCGAATCCAATACCGTGATAGTCAGCGCGCGCCGTGCCCACGATGTAGCCGCCGCCGTGCATCCACAGCAGTCCCCCGCGCGGCGCCGGATTCGTCGGCTGGTAGACGACCACGGGAATGTCGCGGTCTGGTCCAACGAAGGCAGTCTCTTCAATCGTCACATCAGTATATGGTAGCGCGCCCCGCAATTTGCTTTGGTAGTCTTCCGTCATTTGTCGCGCTTTGGGCACGTCTTCTCCGATGGCGATAAAGCGCTCAGCCGGCATCACGTCGACTGCGTGGACGAGTTCGGGGTCTACTTGGTCGAGGAAGGACATGAGTCTGCTCCTTAGGTGTCAAGCAAGATAAGTCGGACCCTTATGGCGACTGCCCATTCGGTCCGTAGCGGTCAGCAGATCGCGCGCTTTAAGGGCTCGAGGTAGCCCAGGCGCATGCGTTTGCTGACATTGGCATCCGGCGCCTTCGATTCCGCGCCATGATACACCCTGGCGTAAACTTGCAAGTCGGTTGCCACGCCGGCCGCCATCAGGCTTTGGGCGTAATCGATATTCTCATCGCGGAACAAGTCCAGCATGCCGACGGTGATCAAAGCCGGCGGCAACCCGCTGAGGTCTTCTGCGCGCGTCGGCGCCGCGTAGGGCGATACGTCGTCGCTTCCGAAGTCGTCACCCAAGTACATCTTCCAGGCTTTTATGGATACGTCCCGATTCCAGACGGTAGGATGCGTAATCTCGCGACTGGAGGGCGTCTCATGTCGGTCGTCAAGCATCGGGTAGATTAGCAGTTGGAAGGCCAGTTCGGGACCCTTGTTGTCGCGGTTGTAAAGCGCCAAACCAGCCGATAAGCCGCCGCCGGCGCTGCGCCCACCGATGGCGACGCGACGCCTGTCGATCCCAAGCTCGGAAGCGCGGTCCACCATCCAGTTCAGCGCTGCGAAGCTATCGGAGATGATCTCCCTGAAGGTCGCTTCGGGGGCAAGACGATAGCCCACCGAGACAACGGTACAGCCGACGAATTCAGCGATTTCGATGCAGCGCGCGTCGTCGCGCTCGTCGCCAACGATGTAGCCACCGCCGTGAAACCAGAGTAGCCCTCCGCGCGGCCCGGGACTTGGCGGCTGATAGATGGCGAGCGGGATATCGCAATCGGGACCTGGAATCGTCAATTCAGAAATCTCGACGTCCGTCGGCGGGAGGTTGGCGCGGCTTTCGCGGTTGACCGCGTCGGTCATCGCTCTTGCCAAAGGCGGATTGTCGCCGATTGTGCGGTAGCGTTCGGCCTGCTGGGCAGTGAGGGCGCCGACGATTTCGGGGTCTACTTGGTCGATGAAGGACATTTACTTTCTCCAGAATTTGCAATAGAAGTCTGGTTTTCCCTTAGCATTAGGTTGAGCTTATCGCACTGCCAACATCATAGCAACGAAATGTATAGAGACATGGCAGCTTATCTGGTAAACTTGCAAACTTAATATGTTACATTTGCTCACGTAAAGAAAGGTCCAAAATGCCACTCAAAGTATATTTCGAGCTTCCTGCGCAAATTGCCCTCGGTCTCGCCAGCGGCCGATTGGAGCGAGTCGGAGGAATTATTCGTGACGCAGCCAGCAAGAAAATCGTCGCCTGGCTAAGAGAATCTGGTCAACTCGTTTTCAGCGACCCCGAACTAACTACTGGTTTCCTACAAGTCTTGCAAAAGAGAAGCGGTGGATTGGCGGCCGTGGCCACCGGCGTGTTGGACGCCGCCGTGACCGCTCGCAGTCATCATCTGCTAATGCGAGAAATGCATGTTATCCAGCGACTTTCAAGACTTGCAGTCGTCACTGGCGTTTTGAATCTTGGTTTGGGAGCAATTTCCTTCGTCACAATGGTTGACAATGCAAATCATATAGCGGAGTTGGTCAAATCGGAAGCAGAACGGGATCGCACCATTGAACGGGAATCGGTGATTGAATACTTGGGCATGCTTAAACATCTATCGGATGATCGCCAGAATGTGGCAGCACAGCTTGCTGTATTGCCCGTACTTAAAGCTCGAAAGAACTTGCTAAGAGATTTCGAAGACCTGTTAAGCGCGGGCAGATTGACATCGTCACAAACACATGGCGCCATTCATTGTCTCGTAAGTACGATGCAGTTAGACATATTGCATGTACGCAGCTATCTTGACACCGATCAGTTGAATGCCGCAAAGAGCCGACTGAAGCAATGTGTCAATGACTATAGGATGCACGTTCGAACATTCGTAGAGAAACTGCTCGGCGAGTTCCCCGCAATGTACTTTAACAAAGATGTAAGCAAAGAAGACTTTCAGCGATATCTTCTCATTGAAGAGTGGCTACGAGGTAAGCACAATATTCTGCTTGAACTCATTGAAGAGAGGCGATACGACTTTTGGAACGGAAAAGCGATAGGCGCGCTCAGTCCAGGATTGCTAGACGCGATAAAGAGCGATAAACCGATTGACCACCTTACGGCACTCACGATGGCGGAGTTGCTAATCGAGTATTTACAGCGGCTTGAGGGTTATGAACTAGAGATAGCCACATTACGGATGTCAGTCCAAGAATGGGACAGATTAACCGATTTGGAAGAACATGACTTCGCAGCCATTGTAGACTTGGAAATGCTCGACGAACTCATGAAGACTGGCTAACCGTACGCTTCGTGAATTGACTTACCGCCCGCCAAAACCAGTCGCCATGACCGCGCGCGTGATCTGCCGCTGGAAGATGATGTAAACGACCAGCACCGGCGCCGAGCTCACCACCGCGCCCGCCATGACGATCCCCTGATAGCTCCAATATTCGCCCAGGAAGACCACCAGCCCGACCGGCAGGGTGCGCATCTCATCGGAATTGAGCACGACCAGGGGCCAGGTGAAATCGTTCCAGATGAAGAGGAAAGTGAAGATGCCCAGCGTCGCCACCGCCGGGCGCGAGAGCGGCAGAAAGACGCGCCAATAGATGCCGAAGGCGGAGGCGCCGTCAATGACAGCCGCTTCCGCTAGTTCGCTCGGGATGGCGAGGAAGAATTGGCGCATGAAAAAGACGCCGAAGAAGCCGGCCAGCGGCGGCCAAATCAGGGCGTGGTGCGTGTCGATCCAGCCGAGGGCGCGCATCAGCATGAAACTGGGAATCAGCAGCATGACGCCCGGCACGAGGAAAGACGCGCCCAAGCCGAAGAATAGCAACTGCTTGCCCGGGAAGCGCAGGCGCGCGAACGCGTAACCCGCCATTGATGTCACCAGCAAGACGCCGATGGTGCTTATTGTCGTCACGTAGAGGCTGTTGAATAGCCAGCGGAACAAGGACAGCTCTTGCCGCGACAGCTTGGTGGTGAAAATCTCGATGTAATTGTCGAGCGTCGGCTCGGCTGGAATGATCTGAACGGGCCACTTCAAAATCTGTTCCTCGGGCATGAAGGATTGCCCCACCACCCATACCGTGGGGAAGAGCACAATCAGCAGCAATAGCGTCAGGAAAGCGTAAGTGGCGAGCTTGTTCAGACGCTTCATGAGCACGGTGTGACTGTCACTATACATAACGAATGGCTAATACTCCGTGTAGCGCCCCAAGAGCCGAAACTGAACCAACGCGAAGATGAACATGACGACGCCGAGCGAAAGCGCCATCGCGCCAGCATATCCCATGTGATAATAACTGAATGCGTTGCGGTAGATATGCAGAACGATGGTATAGGATGAGTAGCCGGGTCCGCCGCCGTTGGTCATGATGTAAGGCTGCCCGAAGACCTGGATATGGGCGATAAACTGGGTGACGATGATGAAGAGCAGCGCCGGTCTGATGAGCGGCAGCGTCACTTGCCACAGAATCTGCCAGCGGCCCGCGCCGTCGATCCGCGCCGCTTCGTATAGCGCTTCCGGCACAGCGTAGAGCGCCGCCAGAAAGATCAACATGGGGAAGCCGAAGCCCCACCAAATCGTCGTCAGCGAGAGCGATGGCAGCACCAAACTGGGATCAGCCAGGTAATTGAAGCCATCATGCCCGAACAGTTCCAAGCCCGCGTTCAGCAAGCCGAATGGCGCCAGCAGACGGCTGAAGATGATCCCGATGACAGAAATGGAAAGCACAACGGGCGCGTACATGACCACGCGGAAAAGCGTATGTCCCAGGCGAATGCTCTTCAGCGCCAGCGCCGCGCACAATGCCACCACAACATTTCCAGCGGTGGTCATCAAGGCGAAGTAAAGCGAATTCCCCATGGCGATGCCGAAGAGGTCGTCTTCCAGCATCAACTGGAAGTTTTCCAAGCCGATGAAGCGGTAGGTGCCGCGCAGCAACTCCCACTCGACAAAGGCGGTGACAAAAGCGGAGATGACCGGTCCCGCTAAGAATACGAGGAAGAAGACCAGATAGGGCGCCAGGAAGAGGTAGCCGGCAATTGCCTCGCGCCTCTTATTGGTCAGCGTCCAATTGGAAGAGCGGCCGCTGTCGGTCGTTGCTGGTTTTGACTTCATTCAAGGTCCCGAGCGTTGATATCAAGCCGCAAAAAGAGCGGTCAATCGCACTCAATCACATTTCGGGTAACGAGCCTCACCATTGTGATGAGGCTCGGCTTTCCAAAGAATTGAATCGGCTCGATCAATTAGCGCAGCGCGCGGCGGATGCGCTGGGCGGCGTCATCCAAGCCTTCTTCTACCGTCTGCTGCCCGGTGAAGATCGAGGAGTAGGCGGCCGCCATGATATCCTCGACCTCGGTGAAGCGCTCGGACTGATATTCAGGAACGCCTTCAGCCGCCATCTGCGTTGTCAAGGTACCGAAGGTCCAAATCTGATCGGCAAGATCTTCGGTGCGCAGCGACAGGCGCGCGGACGGCATGCCGGTCTTGATGCTGTGCTCTTTAGAGTTATCGGACAAGAATTGGATCAGTCGCATGGTCGCTTCAAGCGTGTCGGGTTCAATGTTGGACGTGACCGCCAAGGTATGCGACCACATGATGGTGGAGCCGCGTTCGGGACCCAGGCGCGGGTAGGGCCAGAAGGCAATCTGACCATCCTCCATGTTGGTGTTGTAGAAGTTATAGGTCCAGGCGCCGTCGAGGTACATCGACAAGCCATCGTTCAGCATCAACTCGCCACTCCAGTTGACACCGGGCAGCACGTGGTGCTCGAAGACCAAGTCATGGAAATATTGAACGGCGGCTTTGGCCTCCTCGCTATCGATAAGCACCTCTGCTTCAGGAGCGGGTGTCACGACGTCCGTGCCCCACTGATAGAGCGCTGGCGTTACCGTGACGCGATTCCAGCCGATTGAAAGCGGCCAGACGGCGATGCTGTCGGTGTCAAAACCCTCGTCGCCCGGATTGTTGCCGTTCTCGTCCCAGGTTAGACGGCGTACATACTCCAGGAACTCTTCGCCATTCTCAGGCGGGTCGTCAAACGAGATGCCGGCGCGCTCCAGCAGGCGCGTGTTGACGTATAGGCCCGAGCCGTAGTTGTCGAATGGCACCGGATAGACCTCGCCATCAAAGGAGACCGAGTCCAACAACGCCGTGCTGAAGTCGTCTTTGTCCAACATGCCTAAGTTGAACATCTGCTCCGCTACCGGCATGATGTGCCCGGTCAGGGCGTATTGCGGCACGACTGAATGCCACAGCGTCATCAAGTCAGGTCCGCCGCTGCCGGCGACTATCGCCGCCGAGAGCTTGTCGAAGAAAGTGCCCCAACCAAGGATCTGGTAATTGATGGTGACGTCCGGGTTTTCTTCAGCGAAGCGTGTGATCAGGTCGGTCATGGATTGACCATCAGGTCCGCCAAGACCGCTCCAGAAGTTGATTTCAATTTCGCCCGTGCCCAACTCTTGCACTTCTCCGTCGTCTTGCGCCGCGAGCGGCAGCGCGCCAATCAGTAGCAAGATTATTACAGCGAGCAAAATGCGACTAACTATTCTCGTTTGCATTGCGAACTCCTTCTAAATGACATTAAAGATTCGAGAAGCGGGTGGCGATCTCTCGATGGTTTCTAACATAAAGCCATGCATCTGTCAAAGTTGACTATCGCATTTCAGACGCGATTGTTGACAAAGGGAATCCGTCGATTTATTGTCATGATCACAGTGAAGCCTTAGCGGTGTCATGGATAGTCTGATATGTGCCAGCGCCTAACCGATAAGTCGGCATTCGTCACCGGCGCCGGGCAAGGCATTGGCCGCGGCATCGCCGAGCAGTTGGCGGCAAACGGCGCAAGCGTGACCATCGCCGAAATCAACGAGGAAAGCGGCAGGCTGACCGCCGACGAGCTCTGTCATGCTGGCTACGACGCCCAATTCGCGCAAGTCGATATTCGCTCCGAGGACGACATTGTAGCGGGAATCGCGGTACACATGAAACGCTTCCGCAAGCTGGACATCCTGGTTAACAACGCTGGCGCCAATCAGCATTACGATGCCTCGCAAATGAGCGTGGACGAGTGGGAGAAGTCTATGAGCCTGAACCTGCGCGGCGCCTGGCTTTGCTGCAAGCACGCCCTGCCAATTATGGAGGCTCAGCAAGGCGGCGTAATCGTGAATATCGCCAGCGTCCACGCGACCATGACCAGCGACAACTTCTTTCCTTACAACGTCGCCAAGTCAGGCTTGCTCGGTCTGACGCGCAGTCTGGCGTTGGATTGGGGGCAGCATAACATTCGCGCGGTCGCCGTCAGCCCGGGCTGGGTCCGCACGCAGCCGGTCCTTGATCACTTCGCAGGCGCGGTAGAACCGGAGGCCGAAGAAGAGCGCGTCAAGAACCTTCATCCGCTGAAGCGAATCGGCGAGCCAGAAAACATTGGAGCGCTGGTCGCATTCCTGGCCAGCGACGAAGCGAGCTACATTACCGGTACGGAAATCGTCATAGATGGCGGCTTATCCGCGCGTCACGCCGATTAGCGGAATCAGGAATCAGCAGAGGGGAGTCTCGGAGAGCATGAAGATCGAACGCATCGCCGCCTATCAAGTTGACCTGCCGCTGCATGAAGGCAGTTACAAATGGTCGGGCGGAAAGTCCGTCGAAGTCTTCGACAGCACCATCGTCCGCGTCGACACCGACAGCGGCATTTCCGGTTATGGCGAAGTCTGTCCGCTTGGTCCCTTTTACTTGCCGGCTTATGCCGACGGCGTCCGCGCCGGCATCAAGGAACTGGCGCCACACTTGCTCGGCTGCGATCCGACGCAGCTTGGACCGCTCAATCGGCGTATGGAGGCGGCGCTCAAAGGACATCCCTACGTCAAATCTGGGATCGACATGGCTTGTTGGGACATCCTTGGTCAAACGACCGGGCAGCCGGTTTGCGCGCTCCTCGGCGGACGATACGGTGATGACTTCGTGCTATACCGCGCGATTTCGCAGGAGGCGCCCGACGCTATGGCGGAGAATGTCGCTGGTTACCGCAGCGAGGGCTATCGGCGCTTCCAGCTCAAGGTCGGCGCTGACCCGCAAATGGACATTGAGCGCATTCGCCAGGTTGCCGATCTCTTACAACCGAGCGACAAGCTGATCGCCGATGCCAACACCGGCTGGCTGATGCACGAAGCGGCGCGCGTCGTTCGCGGCGTCGATGATATCGATGTCTATATCGAGCAGCCCTGCCTGACCTATGAAGAATGCCTCTCGATCCGCCGCCGCACGACGCATCCCTTTGTATTGGACGAAAACGTCGATGGAATCGACATGCTTATGCGCGGTCACGCCGATCAGGCGATGGATGTCGTCAATATCAAGATCAGCAAATTCGGCGGCTTGACCCAAGCCAGCCTGGCGCGCGATCTCTGTGTATCGATGGGTGTGGCGATGACGATTGAGGACAGCTGGGGCGGCGACATCACCACAGCGGCCATCGCCCATTTGGCGCATAGCACGCCGACCGATTTTCTCTTCACCGCCACCGACTTCAACAGTTACGTCACGGTAAGCACGGCACAAGGCGCGCCGCAACGGGCGCACGGGCGCATGGCTGCCTCTACCGCGCCCGGGCTCGGCGTGACGCCACGCTGGGATGTGCTGGGCCAGCCCGTCGTTGAAGCGCGCTAGTCCCCGGATCATGCCGCCAAAAGCCGCGATCAATATTGAAGCGCCCGCTCAGCTTCTGGCATATTTGCGCAAGCGCCGGCTCCTCGACGATGAGGAAGAGCCCGCGTTTCAAGCGCTGGCTGGCGGCGTGTCCAACCGTGCCGTCCTGGTCAAGCGTGAAGGACGCGAAAGCTGGGTGCTCAAGCAGGCGCTGGCGAAATTGCGGGTCGAAGCTGACTGGTACAGCGCGCCTGAGCGCATACACCGAGAAGCGGCTGGATTGCGCCGGCTCGGGACGATCATTCCCGGTCATATTCCCGATCTAATCTTTGAAGACAATGAGAATCACATCCTGGCGATGAGTGCCGTGCCGCAGCCGCAGGCGAATTGGAAGACTCTCCTGTTGAATGGCTGTATCGACATTGACTTCGCGGAGACATTTGGCGCGCTGCTGGCGAAAATCCACAACGCGATAGAGCGCCATCCCGCGCTTGCGGAAGAATTCGCCGAGCAGCGGTTCTTCGAAGAACTGCGCCTGGAGCCGTATTACGGCTATACCGCGGCGCAGGCGCCGCAGGCGGCGACATTTCTGCATCAGCTGATAGACGACACGCGCGCCCGTCGATTCGCGCTGGCGCATGGCGATTACAGCCCAAAAAACGTCCTCATTCATCGTGGGAATCTCATCATCCTCGATTACGAAGTGATCCACTTTGGCGACCCCGCCTTCGACATAGGTTTCTCGCTGACGCATTTCTTGAGCAAGGCGCATCATCTGCCGGCGCATCGCGACGCTTTTCTCGACCTGGCGCGCCACTATTGGCAAAGCTATCAAAATCACTTGACCGCGAATCTCCGCGACGCTGTGCGGCTCTACGCCGCAAAGCACACTTTGGCTTGCATGCTGGCGCGGGTCGCCGGTCGCTCGCCGCTTGAATATCTCGATGCCACCGAGCGCGACCGTCAGAAACGGATCGTTATCGCGCTTATCGAAGAGGATATTGCCGAAGTACCAGTACTAATCGAAGCCTTCGGCGCGGAACTGAGGCGCATCCGTGAGTGAGATCGAATCGGTATCGGCGGTTGAGATCCTGGACAGCCGCGGACGCCCCACCCTCCTCGCCACTTGCCAGCTTGCCGACGGCTCGCGGGGCCAGGCATCCGTGCCATCAGGCGCATCCACCGGCGCCGCCGAAGCCTTGGAATTGCGAGACGGCGATCGGGAGCGCTACGGCGGATTGGGCTGCTTGAAAGCGGTGGACAACATTAATCATGAGATTAATCTCGCACTAGCCGGCGAAGACTTCAGCGACCAAGCGGCGCTTGACTCAGCGCTGATTAAGCTGGACGGCGCCTGCAAGAAGTCACGCCTCGGCGCCAACGCGATTCTCGGCGTTTCGCTGGCATTCTGCCGCGCGCAGGCGGCGCAAGGTAAACAGCCGCTCTACGCGCATCTGGCGCAGATGGCCGACGCTCATCACCGCCTGCCGATACCCATGATCAATCTCTTCAGCGGCGGCGCGCACGCCGGCGGGCAAGTCGCCGTCCAGGATGTTCAGCTTGTCGTGCCGACTGCGCAGTCCATGCGCCGCACGCTGGAAGTGACATCGGATGTGTTTCGCGCTGCTGCGAACCTGACGCTTGATCGCTACGGCACGCGCCTATTGACCGCGGACGAAGGCGGGTTGGCGCCCCCGTTTGAATCATCTGAAGCGATGCTGCAGACCGCCGACGAGGCGATCGAAATCGCGGGCTACCGTCCCGGCGAGGATGTCGCGCTGACCGTCGATGTCGCCGCCTCGCAGTTTTATGCCGACGGACGCTATCACCTGGATGGCGTCGCTCTGTCCAGCGCTCAGATGGTCGAAAGAATCGAAACTTGGGCGTGGCGCTTTCCCATCATCAGTGTTGAAGATGGCTTAGATGAAGCGGACTGGGCGGGTTGGCGCCTGCTCTACGAGCGACTTGGCAAATCGCAGATGATCTTGGGCGATGACCTGCTCTGCACCAATCCGGCGCGGATCGAGCGCGCCATATCATCTGAAGCCGCCAACAGCCTGCTGCTGAAGGTCAATCAGATCGGCACATTGACGGAAGCGCTGGCGGCGCTCCGCCTTGCGCGAGGCGCCGGCTGGCAAATCGTCGTCAGCGCTCGCAGCGGCGAAACCGAAGACGACTGGCTGGCTGACCTGGCGGTGGGCTGGGCTGGCGATTTCATCAAGGTTGGATCGATCACGCAATCTGAGCGGCTGGCGAAATATAATCGCCTGCTCTATCTCGAACAGATTGAAGGGCTGCCCCTGCGAGATTAACCGTCGGCGCTACAGAAGAGACGACAGCAAGCCGCCGTCAATTCGATAGAAGGCGCCAGTGATGAAGGAGGCCTCGTCACTGGCCAGAAAAAGCACCAGCTTCGCCACCTCATCGGTCCTCCCGACACGTCCAATCGGGTGCTGCTCGCCCCAGCCGCGAATCGCCCTCTCCGGATTTTCCGGCCCGAAGAGCTCGGCCGCCTCATCCAGCATCGGCGTATGAATCGAGCCGGGCGCGATGCAATTGCAGCGGATATTCTCGCGCGCATGATCCAGCGCGACCGTGGTGGTGAAACTCGCCACTGCGCCCTTGGAAGCGGCATAAGCTGCGACCGTCCGCTGCGACGCCACCGCCTGCGCTGACGACGTATTGACGATGGCGCCGCCGCCGCGCTTTTGCATCTCCGGTATGCAATATTTGCAAGTGAGAAAGATGGCGCGCAAGTTGACATTAATCTGGTAATCCCAGTCTTCGACCGACTGCTCGACCACCGTGCCATAGCGGACGACGCCGGCGTTGTTGTGCAAAATGTCGATTCGGCCGAAATGTCTTACCGTCTCGCCAACCAGGTGCTTGACGTAGGCTTCGTCGGCGATATCGCCTTGCACAAACAACGATCGCCCGCCCCTATCATCAATCAGTCGCTCAGTGCCTACGCCAGCTTCGCGATCGATATCGGCGATGACGACGCTCGCTCCTTCTTGAGCGAAAGCGATCGCGCAGGCGCGCCCGATGCCCTTCCCCGCGCCCGTCACAATAACGACCTTGTCTTCAAATCGCCGCCGCATGCTTCTGGCGTCTCCCCTCATTTCGATCTGACATTTCCGGCGCCATCAATATGCTCGACGCCGGTCTTTGACTCGTAAAAGACAACGCTCATCTCGACCTCGCGCGATTCGCCAGGCTGCAAGGTCAGATGCGACCCGGTCTTTTCCATCACCGCCGTCAAGCCCTGCCCGGGAATCGACGAGGCCGGTTCAATGGCGATGACGTAGGAACATTTGTAAAAGGGGAAGCCGGGCGAAGAATTCAGCTCTTGCCAGAACCAAGCATAGGGAAAGACCTCCTTGTCCCAGCTGAATCCGATGCCGAAGCCAAGCTGCCGATTGGTGATGCTGTACCAACCTGTTTCGAAGTCTTTCAAGTAACCTAGCAAGTCGCGCGGCTGATCGGGCGCGGGGATCGCCGTCAAATCGAGCCCGCCCGAAAGCGGCCATGTATACTCGACGCCTTGCGCGAGCGGGTTATTGGCGCCCAGGTATCCGTCATCCGATAGCAGACTTCGCGCGTCCGTATCAATGACGCAATGCTCGCTGAGGAAAGGCGCGCCGTAAGCCGGGTGATGGCTCCACATGCAATCCATCGCTTCACCCGCATGGTTGGTAATGCGTTCGCGAATTTGCAGTATCGGGCTGCCGTCCTCCAGCCGCATCCAGCGTTCCAGCGAATACGGGCTGCGCGACAGACGAACGGACAGTTTCACTTCAAGCGAAGCAGCTCCGTCACAAATAATCTCGTAATCCCAGGCTTTCATCGAAGCCTCGCCGTGGTAACCCAGTTCGACGCCTTTGTATTCATTGGCGAATCCGCCATTCGGGAAGAGCACTTGCCAGCCGCCGGCATAAGCCTCCAGCCAAGCCGTCAGCGAGTCGCCGGCGGAATCGAAGCCGCGCGCCGCTTCCTTCAAGCCCCAGGGCGACTTCCACAATACATCGGTGTCTCTTGGCTTGTAAGTCAAGCTGTAGATGTCCGCGCCTTTGTCCAGCAGCAACATGGCCGACATTAGGTCGTTTTCGATTGATAGCGCGCGCATCGTTCTTCCCAGGACGACTTCCCGCGCGTGGCATGCCATCGTACGCCTTCCTGTCTACAGCTGAATCGTCAAGCCGCCGTCAGCGACTATGGCTGCGCCGGTGACGAATGACGAGGCATCGCTGCATAGGAAAAGCGCGACCTGCGCCATCTCCGCCGGCTGCCCTACCCGGCCCAGAACATGCAAACCGCCCCACTCCTTGATGGCGCCTTCCGGGTCTTCCGGCTGCATCTGCTCGGCGGCGAAGCGCAAGAGCGGCGTCTCAATCGAGCCGGGGCAAATGCTGTTTGCGCGAATATTGTCGCCCGCATGGTCGATTGCCATCGTGCGCGTCATCGCGATCACCGCGCCTTTGGAAGCGGCATAGGCGGCGACATTGGGCTGGCTGAACAATCCTTGCACCGAAGCGACGGTCACGATCGCGCCGCCACCGCGCTTGACCATCTCCGGAATACAATACTTGGCCGCCAGATAGACGCCCTTCGCATTCACCGCCAGCGTCCGATCCCAGGTATCCTCGTCGGTGCTGACTACGCTACCATAGGTTTGGATGCCGGCGCTCGCCACCAGATAATTGATGCCGCCAAAAGCTGAAACCGCTTCCGCGGCGATTCGCCTCGCATCGTCCGGGCTGGATATGTCTGCGGACACGGCAATACAGTTGCCTCCACCGGCGTTCAGCCGCTTTGCCCGTTCGACCAGGTCAGGTTCATTTACATCGGTGAGGACTACATTTGCTCCCTCATCGCTGAATGCATCGGCGGTAGCGCCGCCAATTCCGGTAGCGGCGCCGGTTACAACGGCGATCTTGTCCTTGAATCGCATGACTTGCTCCTTTCAGCTGCCTTCGCAGCGCGAGAAATTCTGCGCCTATACCCTGCAGTAGACTCGCGAGATTCAGTAACTGGACAAATTGCTGCGGCGATTGTGTCACAAATGCGTATGCCTGTCGAATTTGCGAATCCGAGCGTATGTCGTTTCTTCAGTTTGCGTCTGTTCGACGCGTGGCGCCGCCCACACTGCCAGCTTACGAGCTTCTTCATCTCATCTCCAATGTCAATGCTTCATTTGCGCGCTGTACTACCATCGAACTAGAATCCAGAGCATGGCAAAGTTCGAGCACGGTAGCGTTAACGCATTCAACATTACCAGCCCGGAGCGATATCGCTGCCAGGTATTCCATTATCATCGCAAACTCTCGCGCTTATACCTCAGCGTATACCAGGGCAACCGCCACGAGCCGGCCTTCTATCTGCTGTTTTCCGATGTCGCGTACATTGAAGCGCCGATGAGCTGGCGCGGCGCCCACTTTGACATCGCCGAGCGTGAGGAATGCATCGCGCTTATGTTGGAAGTCGGTCTCGTGGGCGAAGCGATTCACCAGTTCCCCGATGCCTACGCCACAATCACCGATTACGCCCGCCTCTACCGCGCGCGCACGGTTCACAGCGTGATCCGCATCATCGCCAGCAGCGCCGCTATCCTGCAGACGATTCCAGTCGAGATTCAATAACGGCTGGCGCCTTTTCCACCATTCACCGGCGAGCAACTGAGATGTATACCATGTACAAGGTCTCAGGCTTTCCTGCAGCCGATGCAATGTCCGCCCGGCGCGCTCATGATATAATCGCGGATGCATAAAGCGCTTCCGCGTATCCAACCGAAACTCGAGGGGTTGCCATGCGACACCCGCCTTCCAATCCGCCGAATCCAAATGCGCCAAAACCCAGCTTCAGCGTCGTAATTCCCTGCTACAACGAGATCAATACGGTCAAGGATCTGGTTTCCCGTGTGCTGGCGGAAGACATCGTAGACGAGGTGATCATTGTTGACGACGGTTCCACTGATGGCACAAGCGAAGCGCTGGCGGAGATCGAGGCGGAGGACGACAGCCGAGTCCGCGTAGTTTATCATGAACGCAATAAAGGCAAAGGCGCGGCGCTGGTGACCGGATTTCGTGAAACGACTTGCGAAGTCATCGTGATTCAAGATGCCGACTTTGAGTACGATCCCCGTGAATACGGGCTTCTGCTGCGACCGATACAGGAGGGCGTTGCCACAGTTGTTTACGGATCGCGATTTCTGGGCGGACCGCGAAAGGCGATGAACTTCTGGAATATGGTCGCCAACAAATCGCTAACCTTGATAACCAATATTTTGTTTAATGCCATCCTCAGCGATATGGAAACCTGCTATAAGTGCTTTCGCCGTGAAGTAGTCGAAGGCATGAAAATCAACGCGCGCGGCTTCGAATTCGAGCCCGAATTCACCGCGAAGGTACTGCGGCAAGGCATTCGCATCGTCGAAGTGCCTATCTCGTATTACGGACGAGAATACGATGAAGGAAAGAAGATAAAGTGGACTGACGCGCCGATCGCCGCCTGGACGCTATTGCGATATCGGATCTTCAATTGATCCCGCGTTCCCCGCTTTAGGCTTGCGCATCCTGAGACTTTTACATCGGTCCGATTCGATCGAGCCCGCGGTACTGGGTGCACACGGTCGCGTCATAGCTGCGCTGCAGCAATTCCATTTTCAGTTCGACCTGCGCCGCACTGTCCCAAAGGTCCTCAAACTCACCCGGATCGGTCGCCAGGTCATAGAGCTCGCCCAAGCCGTGGTTGTGGTAGCGGATCAGTTTGTAGCGCCCGTCGAAATACATGGTGGCGACGCTGGCATCCGGCATATCCAGCGCGTCAATGAATTCGCAGCGAACGAAGGCGCGATGGCTGTCGCCCGAATACTCGCCCGTCAATAGCGGCAGCAGCGACTTGCCAGAGATGTAATTCGGCACATCCAGTCCACAGATTTCCAGCAGCGTCGGCGCGATATCGGTAAGCTCAACCAAAGCCTGGCTGCGCAGGCCAGCGGCGAAGTTCCCGCGCCATGACCAAATCAGCGGCACGCGCACCAGCCCCTCGTAGAAGCGACAGCCCTTTAGTATCAAACCGTGGTCGCCAAGCGTCTCGCCGTGGTCGCTGGTGAAAATGATAATTGTGTCATCGCGCTGTCCACTGGAATCCAGCGCCGCCAGGATGCGTCCCACCTGGTCATCGATCAGCTTGATCATTGCATAGTACGCGGCGATCAGCGTTTGCGCATCGCGCTCGCCCCCCGTTTCCGCTTCAATATACGAAGACCTTGGCGGCTGCGGCAGAATCGGACTTTTGATGTCGAGATCGTCGGGCCTGCGCGCCTTGGATTGAAAATCGATGGCGGACAGTTTCGCTTGCTGCGCCAAATCGCTCTCGCGAAACAATGGCGGCTTAACCTCATCGGGGTCAAACTGGTCGCGATAAGCCTGCGGCGGATTAAATGGCGGATGCGGATCATAGATGTTGACGCTGGCAAACCAGGGACGGTTGCGATTCGACTCGATGAATTCAATCGTCTTTTCGGCGCAAAAGCTCGTCTGATGCAACTCGGCGGGGACGCCCGCCACATTCTTGGTCAACTCGCCCAGGTCTGCGCCCTTGGAGCGCACCCAATCGGCATAGTCGTGCCCTCGTTCCCAATCATCACGGGGCGCGTGGCTGTATTGCCAGTAGCTGTAGCCATCATCGGTCCGCGTCTCCACGCGACCGTAGGCGCTCGTCAAGTGCAGCTTGCCGATCAAACCGCAAGTGTAGCCGGCATCGGCGAGCCGCTTGCTGATCAAAGGCGGAAAGTCGGGGAAGGTCGGATTGCCGTTGCGGTTGACATGGAGTGAGCTGGGATACATGCCGGTGAGAAAGCTGGCGCGGCTCGGCGTGCATATCGGCGCCTGACAATAGGCGCGTTCAAAGGCGACGCCTTCCGCCACCAATTGGTCGAGGTGTGGCGTAGAGACATGCGAGTAGCCCAGCGCGGCAATCGTGTCATATCGTTGCTGATCGGCGCAGATCCAGAGAATGTTAGGTCTTTTTTTGCTTTGCTTCACATCGCCCCCTCTAATGATCGTGGAAATCCAATCTTGCTGAGAATCTAATCTTACGTTTACACAATTGGCGATACAATCTTAAGAACCTCTTCAACACGAACGCGACAGTATCGTTTATGTGAGTGGGCAATCGGAAAGGCTTGGCATGTTTCGATAACTGCGGCCGCGCATACGATCTCCTCTAGCGCATCGCAATCCGCATCCACAGACGAGATTGATTCCTGGAGGAGACAAAATGATCAAGATTCGTGAAATGCAAGGCTCAGACCTCGATGCCATGCTGCGCTTGCGAGGCGCGTGGCTCTCGAAGGAAACCGAGGCGTCGGAAACGACCGAGCTAGAGCGAGCCTGGTTCGCGCGTTATCCAGGCAATGAGATGGCGCCGGCGCTCGTGGCCGAAGAGGGCGACCAAATCGTCGGATACCTGCTCTGCGCGCTGATTAATCATCCCACGGCCGCGGGAACGTCAGCGGAAATCGACGAAGTCTGCGTGGCGGACTTGCACCGCCGTCAAGGCATTGGACGACGTCTCGTGGAAGCACTACGGCGACAGCTTGTATCTGGTGTCGACGATCTCACGACGATTCAGGCGCGGACAGATCGCGAAAACGATCGGGCTCAGGCATTTCTGGCTGCGCTGGGATTCAAGCACGATGTGCTGGCATTCACCGATTATCTGGAATAGTCGGTAGCCGCCGCAGCTGCCATGCTGAACAAAACATCATGCCCCTCTCAAACGGGAGGGGCATTGTGTGCCGGGTCGACGCTGTAAGCCGCATTCTGTCCGTCGAAGACGGGGGAACCATCTATCTGGGATCGGCGTCGCCGCCGACCTCTAGCGGTGTACCCGGCGCTTTCTCCGGAACGGGCCGCTCCACTGCGCCTGTTTCACCTTGCTCCCGATGGGGTTTGCCTGGCCGCCGACATTGCTGCCGGCGCCGGTGCGCTCTTACCGCACCCTTTCACCCTCGCAGCGTTTCCGCCGCAATCTGCTCTCTGTTGCACTTGCCGTCAAGTTGCCCTGCCCGGCCGTTAACCGGCATCGTCGCCCTGCGGAGTGCGGACTTTCCTCGACAGGCGCCAGACCTGCCGCGATTCCCTCGGTCAACCCGGCCGCTCTATTTTACCGCAATACTGAGGCGTAGTTCCAGCATGAAGCGGCGCCCGCCGCGGGCTTTGGGCGGCCGTGCTTGTCAGCCCTCTCAAATTGGCATAAGCTAGGCGAGAGAATTGCTCAATTGGCCGAAACGAATGACTTCCGTCGCCAAGCACGCAAGGAACCAACCAGGATGGCGCCGCAGCCGATCGCGCTGGCGCAGCCCGATTTCGCTTGACGATGCTTCGGCGCTGCTCGTCGTTGCCGTCCTGCTTCTAATGCCCTTGCTGACGATCGAAATCGCGGGCTGGGGAGCCGATCTGGATACCGTTCTCCCGATCACGCTTTTCGGCGTCGGCTTCGGCTGGATTGTCGCGCGCAGCCGTTTCAGCGAAGTCTCAGCGCTGATAGTCAATTCGCTCTATGGCGTCATCGCCGTCATTTTGGTGGCTGCGATGAACCTGAACTTGCCCTTCAAAGATGCGATCGAGTCCGTCTTGTCCCGCGGCTACGCTTGGGCTGTTGACGCAGTCAGCGGCGGAATCAACACCGACGAACTGGTCTTGACCATGCTGATGGCAATCCTCTTCTGGTTCCTGGCGTTCAATGCCAATTGGCACGTCTTCCGGCTGGATCGCGTCTGGCGCGTCATTTTGCCACCGGGTCTGGTCCTGGTCGTAATTCTGATCTTCTTCAGTGGCGGCGAATCGCTATCTATCTATCTGTTCAGCTTTTTGCTGATGGCATTGGTGTTAATCGTACGCTCCAACTTGGATCGGCGCGAATGGGATTGGTATCTGCGCGGCGTCCGCGTCCCGAGGATGGTACGGCGCCAATTCGCTGCGATCGGCATCGTTCTGTCCTTGATCGCCCTATCGCTGGCTTGGAGCGTACCGAGCAACGATTTGCAGGAGCGTCTGAACGCGTTTCAACGATTCCTCGCCTCTGATCCGATGCAGCAGATGGCGGAAGTCTGGAATCGCCTTTTCGCGCCAATCGAAGGCGAGGGCTCGGCAACCACCGATTATTACGGCGCCGATCTGCTTGATCTGGGTGGCGCGATCCGCTTGGGCGATGATGTCGTATTCACTGTCGAAGCGCCGCCTGCGACGGGCCGATATTACTGGCGTTCGCGCATATTTGAGCGCTATTCCGATGGCCAGTGGTCGCCGTCGGCTGACCTGCGGGTTACCGATCGGACGGCGCCAATTGAAGTAGCGATGAATAGCGAGGTCATCGGCGGAGGACGACAATCAGTACTTCAGCGATTCACGGTAGGCGCCGCCACCTCACGCATATATTACGCGGCGCCGCAGCCGCAATTCATCGAAAGCACCGGGCGCATCGACCTAATCTACACCGACAAGCCCGCCAATAGATCAATGAATGTATCTGTGATTCGTCCGCTCAAGCTGCTTAGGAAAGGCGAAACTTACACCGTAAGAAGCCTCATCAGCACAGCGACCGCGCACGAACTGCGCCGCAGCTCCGCCGACTATCCGGTATGGGTCAGCGGACCAAACTTGTATGTCGGTGTCAGGAACCCGCGTGTGTTGAATCTCGCGCTGCAAATTGTCAACGAGGCGCAAGCTTCACATCCCTATGATCGGGCGAAGGCGATCGAAGGCTGGCTGCGCGAAAACATCGCCTACAACGAGTCGATCAACGCGCCGCCGCCCGGCGTCGATACGGTGGAATGGGTGCTCTTCACTGCTCGCGAAGGCTACTGCACCTATTACGCCACTTCAATGATCGTCATGCTGCGCCACCTTGGCATTCCGTCGCGACTGGCTGCTGGTTTTTCGCAGGGTACGTATGATAGCGACAACGGTCACTACGTAGTGCGAGAACGCGAGGCGCACACTTGGGTTGAAGCCTATTTCCCCGGTTTTGGCTGGATTGAGTTTGAGCCGACGTCTGCGGAAGCGCCGATTCAGCGTGAGGGCGACGACCTGGCGGAAGAACAAGAGGAGCCGCTGCGGCCGGATCAAACCGCCAGCCCAACGTCATCGCCCTCGCCAACGCCGACTCCCACCTTCACGGCAACACCCACGCCAGATGCCACACTGACGGCGGAGCCCAGCCCGGAAGCGCAAGAGCAGAGCTTGGAGCAGCCGAGTCCAACGCCAACGCCGCAGCCTTCGCCGACGCCGACGCCGATAATCCTGCCGACGGTTGAGCCGCCGATTTCACAAGAAGACCCACCGCCTTTGAGTCTGCTTCAGCCGATTATTCTGCTCGCGCTGATTATGTTGCTCTCGCTGCTGATTCTGCTGATTATCGCGCTGCTGCTGTTCTGGTGGTGGGAATGGCGCGGCTTCGGCGGTCTTAGCCCGGTCTCACGAGCATACGCGCGTCTGGAGCGATACATCGGCTTGCTCGGCATAAATGTTGGCCGATCGCAGACGACGCTTGAAAAGCGCCGGGATCTGCAGCAGCGCATCCCCGCTGCGCGCGAACCGATCCGCACAATCAGCGACCTGTACACGCGGGAACGTTACGGCGCCTCCAACCAGGATCCCGGCGCGGACAAGGCATTCGCCGAAACAGCCGAGAAAGCCTGGTATCGCACGCGCGGCAACATCTTGCGTCGTTGGCTGCGCCGAAGGCTGCCCTTCATTCGCGGCGATTAGCTATCGTTTTTGAATGACGACAAAATGTGATAGCGCCCAGGTATCCAGCGGCGTGCCTTCCAGTCGATGCAGCGCATCCCGCAGGAAGACAGCCGGCGCGCCCAAGCGGGCAATGATATTGTCGTATCCGCCGTAGATCCGCGAATGATGCGCGATAGTCGCGCCATCGAAATCCAGCAGGCGCTTCAACTCCGCTGCCGTATAGGCGCGCGCGTGCGGCGCCAGCTTGTCGCGCCAGCGTTTGGGCAAGTAGTTGATCAGCGGCGTATTGCCAAAGCGATATTCGCCTTTCCAATAATGTCCGTGCGTCTCGAAGGGATACCAGCGATTGGGGCAGAATAGCAATACGCGTCCGCCGGTCCTGGTGACGCGCAGCATTTCACTAACGCAGCGGCGGTCATCGCGCACATGCTCGATGACTTCGTGTGAAAGCACAACATCAAAGGTTGAGTCAGCAAAAGGAATGTCTTCAGCGGCGGAGACGAGCGCTCCAGGAAGTCCTCTGCGGGCAACCCGCGCGCGGTCGATTTCGATATCAAAACCTTCCACACGTTTGGTGAAGCGCTCGCGAATTTTGCTCGCATACATACCGACGCCACAGCCAGCGACAAGAACCCGCGCTCCCGCCAGTGGCGCCCGCCGCGCCATCATCGCCAGCCGCCGTTCTTGCCCCGCGCGCCAGACATAGCTCGGCTCGCCCCGCAGCGAAGCCAGATCAGAATGCGTCAAGGTAGCCTAACCCCCTTGTAGTCAATCGTACAAAGCATTCGCCAGAGCGCGCCAAGCCAAACTCTATTCTACTGCAATGTTTCGACGGCTTCGTCCATAGAACGCAGGCCTCTTGCTCAATTCAGGATTGAGGCAGAAGCGCGCTCGCCAAGCGAACGCTTAACAACCCTTTCACAGGCTGGTCAAAGCCGATACACTTCCTGCGATTCCAAGCGACCATAAGAACATGTATAGAGGTAGGTAATGCCAAACCCAACACAGTTGGCAAATAGAATCGCCAAATCGCCCACAATCGCCATGAACGACAAGGCGAAGCAATTGGCGGCCGAGGGCCATTCGGTGATCGGTCTCGCTGGCGGCGAACCCGATTTTGATACGCCGTCGCATATTGTTGATGCCGCCATCAAAGCGATAAGGGACGGCGAAACGCGCTACGCTGCCCCCTCCAAGGGCATTCGACCGCTGTTGGAAGCCATCGCGGTCAAGATGGAGCGAGACAACAATGTTCGAGTTGATCCCATGAGCGATATCATCGTGACGCCGGGCGGCAAGCTGGCGCTATTCCTGGCGTTGAAAGCGATGCTGGATCCGGGCGATGAAGTATTGATTCCCGCGCCCTATTGGGTCAGTTATCCGTCAATCGCGACAATGGTGGGCGGCGTCCCGGTGACAGTCGAAACCGGAAGCGACGACAATTATCGCTTGCGCCTGGAGCATCTGCGCGAGCGCGTGACGCCGAGAAGCAAAGTCCTCATCATCAATTCGCCATGCAACCCAACCGGTCACATGCTTTCGTCGGAAGAGATTGAAGCGGTCGCCACGCTGGCGCTGGAAGAAGACCTCTACATTATCTCTGACGAGATTTACGAAAAGCTCAATTTCGATGGCAGACCCGCGGTGTCGCTGGCGTCGATTCCCGATATCGCCGATCGCGTTATTATCATCAATGGCATGTCCAAAGCCTACGCCATGACTGGCTGGCGCCTCGGCTGGCTGGCCGGTCCCACCGACCTGATCGGCGTCGCCGGCAAATTCAATTCGCAGACTGCGACCTCGGCCGCCACCTTCACCCAGCATGCGGCCGTCGCCGCGCTGAACGGTCCGCAAGAATGCGTCGAGATGATGCGGCAGTCCTATGAAGAGCGGCGCGATTTCATGGTTAGCTCTTTCAACAGCATTCCCAACATGTCCTGCCCGGATATCGAGGGCGCCTTCTACGCCTTCCCCAAAGTCGAGGAAACGAGCAAGTCAAGCGAAGAAGTCGCAAACGTCATTCTCGACGAAGCTGTTGTAGTCGGCGTGCCCGGCAATGCCTTTGGAGTCAGCAAAGACGCGCATATCCGCTTTTCATTCGCCGAAGACATGAACAAGCTCAGCGAAGCGGTTGATCGCATCCGGGCGATGGCGCACATGCTGGCTTAATCAATAAATCCTGGCGAGCGCCGTCAAATGGGGAGGCGTGTCCTTCTGTTGCGTCTGTCACTCCTCCTACTCGCGGCTTCGGTTTCCAGCGCTTGTAACCTGCCGGCTGACCTGTTGCCAACCCTCACAGCCTGGCCTGAATCGACGGAAACGCCCGCGCCCGACTGGCTTGACCTTGCTGACGGGCTGCAATGGCGCAAACTGCTGCCTAAGGGCGATGAGCTGGCGCAACTCATAGTCATACGCATCAATCCGCAAAAATACCGATTCCGCGCGATTTACCAGCCGGGACAGCCACTTAGCTTGTCCGGCTGGAGGGCGCTGGAAGCCGATGCCAGCGTCATTGTAAACGCCAATTTCTTTGATGCGAATAACCGGGCGCTCGGCTTGGCGGTGAGTGACGGCACGCCACATGGCAGCGCCTACCAAAAGCGCGGCGGGACCTTTCTGATCCGAAATGGCGAGCCAACAGTCGTCGCCAGCCGTTCTGAATCGTTTCAATCCATCGAGGAAATCGAGCAGGCGGCGCAGGGATTCCCGCTGCTGGTAAAGCGGGGCGCGCAAGCATATTTCGCGGGGACTGGCGGGCAAAGAACGCGGCGGACGCTGATCGGCATCGACAAACAGGGCAATGTATTGATCATGGTCGCGCCCTTTCTGGGTTTGTCTCTCGCCGATCTCAGCGCATATTTGCCCTCGACCGATCTCGCGATTGACGCGGCCGTCAATCTCGATGGCGGCGGCTCCACCATGATCGCGCTGCCCGGAGCGGACTACTATCAGCCGTCGCTTGATCCGGTACCCATGATCCTGGCGGTCTATCCGCGCGCAAGCGAATGATTTCGTTGAATCGGTCTACTCTGAATGAATATTGTCCGCTAATCTGCCCGTCTATTGCGCGGTGATGGAGAGATTATGCCCAGGCTGGCACAAGTCGCTACGGCGCGACAAGCGCAACTGCAAGACGGCCGTCGATTGGGATTCGCTCAATTTGGCGATTCGGATGGCCAACCGATAATCTTCTTCCATGACCTCTGGGGCAACCGGAACCTGCGGCATCCGGACGATTCCATCCTCGCGCGTTTGGGCATCCGCTTGATCGGCGTGGATCGACCCGGCTATGGCATGTCAACGCGCAAAAGCGGTCGCAGCCTTATGGATGTCGTCGATGATGTCATGCTCCTGAGCAAAGCGATGAAGCTGGAACGGTTTTCCGTCCTGGGCTTCTCCGCTGGCGGACCCTATGCCCTTGCCTGCGCTTATCGCTTCCCGCAGATTGTGAGGCGCTGCGCCATCGTCGCACCCTTGCCGCCCATGGATCATGAACAAGGTTTCCGCGCCTTACACCCCTTTTACGGGCGCATGTTTCAGCTGGCGGGCGGGAACGAATCCTTCTTCCGGCTGCTGATGCGCGGATTCTTTTGGTTTGATAGCCAGCGCGGACCGGACCAGTTCATCAAAGAGCTGGGAGGATTGATGTCCACAGCCGATCAAGCAGTACTGAGCAATATCAACCTCTTCAACAGCCGGCGCGACATTTGGGGCGAGATCCGGAGCGGCGGCAGCGACAGGCTCGCCGATGAGATGGTCACGCTGACGAAGCCGTGGGGATTCCGCTTGCAGTCCATAAGTGTACCGGTCGATATCTGGTGGGGAGAAGCGGATGGCTTTTGCGCGCCCGGCGTCGGCGAGCGCATGGCGGCGATGATCCCGAATGCGCAATACCGGCTTGAGCCACAAGCCGGTCACTTCATGCTGTTCTCCCATTGGCAGGCGATCCTTCAGCAGCTTGTCGCAAGCTGATTCGTCTCATTAATACGGGCTTGCCATGCCGTTGACACGATCATTCTCGGCCGTCTCCAGCGCCAGCGTATGCAGCTCGCCGACAGCCCGCTCAAGGTCGGCTTCGGCGACAATGAACGAAATGCTGCACTCTGACGAACCCTGCGCGATCGCCAAGACGTTGATGCGGTGATCCCCCAAGAGCGAAAAAACGCGCCCGGCTACACCCGGCGTTCCACGCATCCCAGAGCCGACAACCGTGATGATCACGATATCGCTAAGCACATCAACGCTGTCGATATCGTTGTGGAGGATCTCGCGCCGCAACTCCGCTTCAACCGCCTCTTTCACGCTTTGCGCCAAGAGATCGACCACTGTGAAGCAGAAGCTCTGCTCGGATGAAGCCTGCGAAATCATTAGAATGCTGGCGCCCGCGTTCGCCGTCGCCAAGAAGGTGCGGCCCGCGATGCCAGGCACACCCAGCATACCGGGTCCGCTGACCGTCAGCATGGAGACATCGCGAATGCCAGTGACCGCCTTAATCACAGTCTCGCTGGCATGGGCGCGCGAACCGACGACGGTGCCAGCTAGCGTCGGGTTGAAGGTGTTGCGCACACGCAGCGGAATATCGCGACTGATGATCGGCTGCACCGTTTTGGGATGCAGCACTTTGGCGCCATAAAAGGCGAGCTCGCCAATCTCCTGATACGAGACATAAGGCAGGACGCGCGCCCGCTCGTCGAGCCTGGGATCGGTCGTCATGACGCCATCGACATCGGTCCAAATGACCAATTCATCGCTGTCCAAACAGGCGGCGAAGATCGCCGCGCTGAAATCGCTCCCGCCCCGACCCAAAGTCGTCAGCGTGCCATCGGGCGTGGCGCCGATGAAGCCGGTAATGATGGGCGTGACGCCGTTTTCGATTTCGGGCAGCAGTCGATCCACGATGCGCGACTCGGTCTCATCCCAGAGCGGGTCGGCGTTCTGGAAAACGTTGTCCGTCACAACAAATTCGCTGGAGTCAACCTGTTGCGCCCGCAGCCCATCTGCGGCCAAGACTGCGGTGATGACGCGGCTGCTAAGGCGTTCGCCATAAGAAACGAGCGCGTCCGCGATCCTTGGGGTCGCTTCGCCCAGTATGCGAACCGCCTCGCATAGTTCGAGCTGTCCTTGGAGCAATTCATCCACTAGATAATGGGTCGCCTCCCGCGCTGTCTCAGACGCAATCAGCGCGTCGATAACCGCGTGGTGCTTCTCGGCAATAGCCGCATTGATGGCAACGTACCGGTTTTTCCCACCGGCAGCGGCGGCCGACGCCGATTCAAGAAGCATATCGGTTACGCCAGCCATCGCCGAAACAACAATTGCCAATTCATGTCCTTGCGCCAGATGATCGCCGATAATTGCCGCGACTTGCCGGATTGCCGCGGACGATCCAACGGAAGTGCCGCCGAATTTCATCGTTAGCCTAGCCATCAATGTCCCCCTAGATTCGTGGAAACAAAACAGGCGCCTGGAGGTTTTCCACGCGCCTGTTTGCTGCTTGATTACACCTGTTTACAGCAAGAGGAAACCCCCACGTTGCGCGCCTATGCGCATGGTAGTCATGGTGATGGCAGTAGTGGCGGCGACCGCTTTGCTGGACATGGTCATTCCATCTGAACCGTAATACGCGGGTACTCTATCGCCTTCCAGGCACGCTGTCAAGTCCATTTGAAACGTCGCGGTGGCTATGTCGTTTACGACTCTGGCGCGCTGTGTTAAGATTGCCGAGTTGGCCTCGGAATTGGCGCGGTGGGCAGCGTGACAGCATCTTCTAATCCAGGATTTCGTTCCTCCAGGATATGGCCCAAACGCGGGATCCTGCTCGCGATTGCCATCCTGCTGGCGGGCGCCGTGATTGCCGCAAATCTATACTACGCGGCGCAATCGAAAAAAAGTCGCGTCCTCGAAGGCGCTCCGGGCGAGTTGCTTTTTGTCTCCGCTTTCACCGGATTCACCGATGAGTGGGATTTGTATTCGGGACAGCAAAGCGCGACCGTCAGCGATGAGCAGCTTGAGCTCCGGGTGACGGCTCCGCAGACGGCGACCTGGTCCGCCGCGCGCCATCGCTTTCGCGACTTTGACTTGAGCGTGAGCGCAGTTGCCCATGCCGGACCGATCGACAATGCCTTCGGAGTCGTATTTCACCTGCGCGACGCCGCGGATGACGCCTGCGATCTACCGGCTGTCATTCTGTGCGGGATCGGCGATCTGCTTCCAATTGCTGGCGCGGCGCTTCGTCAAGCCTTCGCACCAACTGAAAGCGGGGGTTACTTTGCTTTCTTGATCAGCAGCGATGGTTATTATTCGCTCTGGAAGATTGGAGGAGACCAGACGAAGCCGCTCAGCGCCTGGATTTCCTCGCCGCTAATCAAACAAGGTCTCGGCGCAGTGAACGCCATTCGTGTGACCGCCCGCGACGCGAGCTATCACTTCTACATCAACGGCGCTCTGGCGCCACTGTGTATTTCGAATGACCCGAGCGCCACGAGCACTTTCGTCGGCGGCCAATGCATCGACGGCGCTATGCGCGACAGCTACCGCGACGAGCCAGGCATAAGCGGGAAGCTCGGCCTCATTGCGCAATCCACGGCGACCGGCGGCGGTGGCGTGGCCGTCCGGTTCGACAATGCGCTTGTTTTCAGCCCGGCTGCTCCGGACGACGAGGATGTCAACTTGTGAAAGTCCACCTGCGGATGGTCGGCTGCCGCCTTAATCAAAGCGAGATTGACACCATGGCGCGGCAGTTCAGATCACTTGGACACGATATCGTTGACACGCCCGCCGAAGCGGACCACACCGTCATAAATACTTGCGCCGTCACCAATGAGGCAACCAGAACGAGCCGCAAACTAATTCGAGATTCTCAGCGGGCGAATCCAGCCGGCGAGACTACGGTGACCGGTTGTTACGCTCAGATCGCGCCGCGTGACATCAGCCGCCTGCCCGGCGTGCGGCGTGTCGTTGACAATGCCAGCAAGTCGCACTTGGTCTCCCAGATTACTGGCGAGAAAATTGACATCATCGATAGCGAACCCCATGAACGCGATGCCGGCCTAGGCCGCACACGCGCCTTCGTCAAGGTCCAAGACGGCTGTGACAACGCTTGCACCTTCTGTGTCACGACAATTGCGCGCGGCGCGGGCGCCAGTCGTTCGATTGAAGAAGTCGTGCGCGAGGTCAACTATCTGAACCGCTCGGGATATCAGGAAGCCGTGTTGACCGGCGTCCATCTGGGCAGTTACGGCTACGACCTGGGCGACCGCGATGGACTGACCCATCTCGTCAAGGCGCTGCTATGCGATACCGACATTCCGCGTCTGCGCCTGTCATCGTTAGAACCCTGGGACCTGGCGCCGAATTTCTTCTCTCTATGGGCAAACCGGCGACTCTGCCCTCATCTGCATCTGCCCTTGCAAAGCGGCTGCGACGCCACCCTGCGGCGGATGCGGCGGAATACTGATCAGCGTCAGTTTCGGGCGCTTGTCAAGTCGGCTCGCGCCGCGATTCCGTCTCTGCGCATCACAACCGATGTCATCGTCGGCTTCCCGGGCGAGACGGATGACGAATTTGAGCAGTCCGAAAGTTTCATCCGTGAAATGGGCTTTGGCGGTTTGCACATCTTCCGATATAGCAGCCGTCCCGGTACGCCAGCCAGCCGCATGCGAAACCAGATCAACAAGCGAACAAAGAAAGATCGCAGCGCCCGATTATTGTCGCTGTCGCGGCAGATGGAGCAGCGATTCGCCCAATCGCAATATGGCAGGCGGAGCGAAGTGCTCTGGGAGCAAGTTAGCGGCGCGGCGCCCGAAGGATATATTGTCACCGGCTATACGGACAACTACATGCGCGTCCGAACGACTCATCCGCGCGACTTGACCAACATCATCACGACGACTCAACTCGGCACATACACTGAGGGCGCGATTCATGGTACAGTGAAGGAGATTGCGCCACAGTAGCGGTAAAGACTTGGCGACCCTTGGAGCGCGTTGGCAAGCGCAGCGCGTGGCGAAGGACCAAAGTGGGGGCAGATCGCGAAAGCCTAAATATGCAAAACCTGAAGCAAGAATTGCAGACTGCGCTAAAAGACGCCATGAAGGCGAATGACAGCGAGCGCCGGAACGCGATTCGCTTATTGCAGAGCGCGATAAAACAAGCTGAAGTCGACGGGCGCGAAGAGCTCGACGATGAGACCATCATGGACATCTTGCGAAAAGAGGCGAAGAAACGGCGGGAAACGATTGCTGAGCTTGAAGGCGCCGGGCGCAGCGATGACGCCGCAGCCGAGCGCATTGAGCTGGCGGTGACCGAAGAATTCCTGCCGAAGCAACTAAGCGACGAAGAACTGAAGCCCATCATTCTGGACGCAATTTCCGAAATCGGCGCCACCTCAATGAAAGAGCTGGGGCAAGTTATGAGGACGGTTATGCCAAAGGTGAAGGGATTAGCCGATGGCAAGGCGGTCAACGCGATCGTGAGAGAATATCTGAGTTAGAGCTGTGGCCCTTCGGTTCTCCAACTTGCTCGACGAGCGCTTCAATATGGATCCCCGCAGGACGCAGTCCTTCGTTCTCATCCTGTCTTCCATTGTCGCTGCCGCCGCATTTGCGCTTTGCTGCACGCTGATAGTGGCTTTTGATGACATTTTTCTTGAATTCAACAGCGTCGCCAACCTGACATTAGGATCGGTTCCGACGGAAGACATCATCGCGCGCGAAGAACGTTCTTTCGCCAGCGAGATACTCACCGAGCAGGAACGCAACAAGGCTTTGAGCCAGGTACCGCCAGTATTCTATCCGCCGGACCCCAATGTCGCGCGACATCAGCGTGAATTGACCGAAACCATCCTTGCTTACATAGACAATGTACGTGGCGACTCCTACGCGAGCCTGGAACGTCAGATCGCCGATATCAAGGCGATAACATCGCTACAGTTGAACAAAAATGAAGATGCCATAATTGCCATCCTGCAATTGCCGGACGACAGCTGGCTGCAGGTGCGAAGCGAGATCATTTCCGTTCTCGAGCGCGTTATGCGCGACGAGATCCGCGCCGCCGACCTGAAAAAAGCGCGCGAGCAATTGCCGACCCAGGTAAGTCTGAGATTGACCCCGCAAGAAAGCAATATCGTCACCTTGATCACCGCTGATGTCATGCGGGCAAACACATTTGAAAACCCCGAGCAGACCGCGATTGACCGAGCGGAAGCGCTCAACAGCGTCGAATCCCAGCAACGCCAATTCATCGCCGGGCAGATCGTCGCGCCGGCCAACCAGCCGATCGACAGCCTGTCCTTTGAAGCGCTGAATGAATTGGGTTTGCTAGCGCAGACCAGCAATCGCGGCGCCCATATTTTGCGAGCGCTGCTGGCGAGCGTCTTGGTAGTCGCGCTGTTCGGCTTGTACATCAGTCGGTTTGAACAACACCTGATCTGGCAGAGCCGTAAAGACCTGTTGTTGATCGCTTTCCTCTTTCTGGTCGCGCTGGTCGCTATGCGTATGTTTGGAATCGCTAACATATACTTGATGCCGGCGGCCGCTCTCGGCATAGTTTATTTGGCTATAAGTACGCCAAACCTCGCCATCGTCGGCGCAGTGGGCTTCGCTTTCCTGGGCGGTTTGCTGAGTCGAAGCCCTTCACTCGAAATCGCCAGCCTAATTGCGGCAGGCAACATCGCCGCCATATTATCGCTGCGAAATGCCGGGCGCCTGAACAATTATTTTGTGGCGGGCTTATTCGTTGGTTTGGCAAACGCCTCGGTAGTTGCGATATTTGCGCTGCAAGTGGGATTTGACGGGCAAAACGCCACAAGCCTGCTCCAAGCGTTTTTCAGCGGCGTGCTGATCGCGCCGACAACATCCTTCGGCGTGATGTATGCGCTCACAGTACTGCTGAACCTGCCGACGCCCTTCAAGCTGATGGACTTGAGTCAGCCTAGCAAAGAGCTTTTGCAACGTCTCCTGCGTGAGGCGCCGGGCAGTTATCAACATTCGCTGCAGGTGGCGAACCTGGCGGAGCAAGCGGCAGACGCAATCGGCGCCGATGCGCAGATGACACATGTCGCCGCGCTCTATCACGACATCGGCAAGATGAGCAATCCGTTTTTCTTCACCGAAAATCAGCAGCATATTCACAATCCGCATGACGCCTTGGATGATCCGTATCGCAGCGCTGACATCATCATCAACCACGTTATCGAAGGCGATCAAATCGCCAAGAAATATAATCTTCCCAATCGCATACGAGAGTTCATTCGCGAACATCATGGAACGACGCAGGTCTTCGTGTTTTATCAGCGGGCGCTCGCCGATGCCGGCGATGAAGCCGGAGTCGATCGGGCCGACTTTTCTTATCCGGGACCGATACCGCAGAGCCGGGAAACCGCGATTCTGATGATGGCGGACAGCTGTGAATCGGCGATTCGAGCGGTGAAGCCACAAAGCAACGAGGACATCGCCGATCTCGTGCACGGAATCATTGAAGACAAGCGCAACAAGGGACAGTTGGATTCGTCTATGCTGACGCTAAATGACTTGCGCAAGATCGAAGCGACTTTCATCGAGATATTCCGCGGACTGTTTCATCCGCGCATTGACTACACCAAGGCAATCCAATCTCCAAGCGCGCCAACGGCTGAACCAGCTAATGGCAATGGCGCGCGGACCAAACAGATTGAACCGGATCCCGCTGAAACCACCGCCCCTCGTGAAGCCAAGCGGGACGATATTTCGATGATCGCAAAGCGCGCGCAAGATGCCGCCAGGGCGCCTGTTTCCCGCGCCAATGACGCTGACGATGTTATGCCGCTGGAGAACGCTGAGAAGCCAGCGGAAAGCGACAGCGCATCCCTGATTATGGAGGACGACGAGCCATTGTTTGACGTGCCGCGCTTGCCGAAGCGCAATGGCCACAAGTCGCCCCAGCGTGCCGAACGTGGAAAGCGTACTGAAGAAGCGGATTCATCCACTTGAACGACGGCGTCGAGCTTCAGAATCCCAACCGCTATCCCATCGACAGCGACCGCCTGGTGCAGGCGACGCGCGCCATACTGGCGTCTCATGCCAAGGAACAAGATGCCAGCCTTTGCATTGCGCTCACTGATGCCAGCGCGATCAAGGCGCTGAACATGAAGTACGCCTGCATCGACGCCCCTACGGATGTACTCTCGTTTCCAGCAAACCCCTTGCCGCAGGAGGCTGGCGAGACGAGAAAATATCTTGGCGACATTGTCATTGCGCATGATTATGTGTCCACCCAAGCCGGCGCGACAGACGCTGAATTGGATGATATCCTGTGCCTGCTGGTGATACACGGGACGCTGCATCTCTTGGGTTTCGCGCACGATACGGCAGCGGCAAAAGACCGTATGTGGGCGGCGCAAGACACCGCGCTCCGCTCGCTGAACATTGAACCGGCCATTGTCGAATCGTATGGAAGTCTTGAAGATGACTAAGCGCGCCTGGCACCAGATTCGCAGCGCCGCGCAAACCGACCCCAGCCACTATAGCCCAACAATCAGCCCCAATCGCAGGCGCAGTCTTGCTTACGCTGCTGCCGGATGCGCCTATATGCTGCGCCAGCAGAAAAATGTCAGAATTATGATTGTTGCCACCACTGCCGTTGTTGCCCTGGCCGCATGGCTCGGCATCGGTAACGACCAGTGGGCGATTCTTATGCTCGCCGTTGGCAGCGTTTGGGTCGCTGAGTTTATCAACGCAGCAATTGAGGCGGCGGTTAATCTCGCCGCAAGCGACTATCACCCGCTTGCGAAGGTCGCCAAGGATGTGGCCGCAGCCGCCGTCTTGATCACCGCGATTGTCGCATTCGCCATCGGCTGTCTTCTATTGGGACCCCAGCTGATTGAACGGCTGCGCATTGGCGCAATCACTGGCTGATGCGATCGCTGCGATTCAGTTATTCCAATAAATAACGTTGTGATAAGATAGAGATGCGTCAAACGTACAATTGTTTTTCGGATTTCTGTATGTCAATCTCCCGCGATTCCGGCCCAGAGACTTCTACTTCTGGGCTTGGACTCCGCTCAATATTAACCGGCATAACAACGCTGCTGTCCCGATTCCGAACAAGTCCTGACGAGCAATCAAGAGGCAAAGGAACAAGCGGTCATCTTGGCCAGCGCCGGGCGATTCGCCTTTCGGCTTTGCTGGCGCCGCGCAATCGTCTGCGAGCCGCCGCCACCGGGATTGTGCTTGCCGCTGGCGCAGTTCTGGCTTCACTGGCATTCCGCAGCCCGGAGACGGCGCCGCTGCAAAACGCCATTTGGCTGGATCGCACATGGACTTACGGCGAACTCGATAGCGATCGACTGCGCGGTTTTACCAATCAACTGGTGGATAACCAAATCGGCACTGCTTATTCATATGTAAGTTCGCTGGGCATTGACAATCGTTGGACGGGCGGCATCCAGGGCAAAAGCAGCTTCATGGACTCGAGGCCAATCGTCGACAGTTTCGTTCGCGCATTCAAAAGCCACAACGACAATCTGCGAGTCTTCGGCTGGATCGAGATTTGGACTCATCTGGATCGAGACGATGGTTATCGCCTTGACGATACCAATCTTCACAGTAATATCGCCGACTTCTGCCGACTGCTGGTCACGCAACTAGGCTTTGACGGTGTTTTGCTTGATGTCAAACCTTTGTTCAGCGACAACAATGACCTCATTCGCCTGATCCGGCGGGTGCGTTCGGCCGTGGGCATGGAGGTCCCGATTGCGGTCGCTGTCACCGCCGATTTGACGCCGCACGATCTAGGCCTGCAGAATATCGAATCCATTGCGCCGGGGACCATGTGGTCGGATAATTTCAAGAAGCGCGTAATGGTTTCCGCTGATGAGGTCATCCTGCTCATGTATCAAAGTTATCGCCGGGAACTGCTCGATTATGTCAATTGGGTGGCGTATCATGTCGAGACCTACATCAATGCGATGGAGACGCCGACAAACGTTCTAGTCAGTATTCCCAATTACGGCGGCGCCAGTTCTGCGCATGATCCGGAGATAGAGACGATGGAAAAGGCCTTGGACGGCGTCATTGAAGGGCTGAGAAGGCTGGACGAGGAGCAGCGCTCACTGTTGACCGGTATCGCCATCTATTCCGATGAACAGCTCAGTCAATCCGACTGGACCACCTTCCGCGAGCTGTGGCTGGAGCGGTAGCCGCAACGGCTCAAAATGCCTGCCATAATCAGACGCCTTACCGCGCATGAACTCGGCGACGTTGACTTCAGCGCGGACAATTTGCAGGAAGCGACCAAACACGAACCGCTGCACGGCGTCTACACCGTCAGTAATACTTATGCTCGCACAAAGACCCTTTTGCTAGATAAGCATTTGGATCGCTTGGAAGATTCGGCGCAGAGCAAAGGCATTCCTTTCAAGTGTGACCGAAAGCGTTTGAAGTCAGCATTGCGACAGATGATAGTTGAATCGGATCTAGGCGATGCGCGATTTCGCATTTCCGTTCCCGCGCACGCTCCGAGCGAGATGATCCTGTCTATCGAACCTTTCCAGCCACCCAAACCCGCTCTGATCGGACGGGGAGCGCGCTGCATTACATCGGCCGCGATACGCCACAATCCCGGGGCGAAGAGCAGCGAGTGGATGCGCCAGCGTCAAGCGCTCGAATCGGAACAGCCGGTTGGCATCTACGAGACATTCCTCCTGGATCCAGACGGCAACCTGCTAGAAGGCGCATCAAGCAATGTTTATGCAATCCTTAACGGGGAGCTGCTAACTGCATCAAGGGGCATGCTGGCGGGCATCTCACGGATGATAGTCCTGGAAATCTGCCAAAATATTATTCCGCTGCGGAGCGAAGCGCCAAACATGGCCGACCTTCATCGTTTCAGCGAAGCATTCTTGTCAAGCAGCAGCCGCGGCATCATCCCGGTGATAGAAATTGACGAGACGCTGATCGGCGATGGACGAGTGGGTCCGACGACCTTGGCGCTGCGAAAAGCCTATCAAGATTGGGTCGCTGATCATCTGGAAGAACTGTAATGCGACTCTTGGACAATGCTTGGAAAGCGCTAAAGCTGGTCGGAGCGGCGCGCGAACTGGCAATCGAAACCCGCCGCTTCAACTGGGAGCTGGCACCCGGCAATACATTCTTCTTGCAAGCCGAATACGCCGATATAAGCCTTCGCACTCATCATCGACGTGAAGTTATGGCAAAAGTCGAACTGCAAGCGGGATTCGGCTGGCAGCTGCTTACCGAGCAAGACGAAGCTGGCGTATACATCATCGGCCGGCGCAAACCGCTGATCGGAAGCATCGGCCGGAGCCGATTTGACATTACGGTCCCGGACGATATTCACATCTCTTTCAAGCTGGACCATTGTAAGGTTTGCCTTGATGACCTCAATACCTCGCTCAACCTGCCGCCTTTGGCATCAGAATTGTAATCGACCGGTTGTCCCTGCTTGAAATCTCGCTTTGGCTGTGGTAGCGTATGGCTATGCGTGAATCAATCAGTTGCCATCAATTCCAGTTTCGCTGTTGTTGTCGTTCGGACCGCTAGGCGGGTATGATTGGTTTGCCATGAATTCGGCATTTCGCCACCAACAAGTCAACCCGCAACGGTTGGCTTTTTTGATTGTGTCAGCGGGGCGAATCGCCATGAGCAGACAAACAGCGGATTAACATACAAGGAGCAAAGCTAATGAGTGATATCAGTAGCCGCGGATACGCCAATCCCGATAAACTGGTTTCGACCGACTGGGTGGCGGATCATCTGACCGACAGCGATGTCCGCGTCATTGAGTCGAACGAAGACCCACTGCTTTATCCCAGCGGTCACATTCCGGGCGCGGTCGAAGTCGATTGGGTGAAGGACCTGAACGATCCGCTGCGCCGCGATTATCTCGATAAATCGGGTTTCGAAGCGCTTGCCAGTCGGATCGGCATCACGCCAGAGACGATCGTCGTCTTCTACGGCGACAAGAGCAATTGGTGGGCAACTTACGCGCTCTGGGTGTTTGAGCTCTTCGGACATACGAATGCCAAGATCATGGACGGCGGACGCTTAAAGTGGACGCAGGAGGGGCGTGAACTCACACGCGAAAAACCGAGCATCAGCCCCTCAAGCTATAGCGCGCCCGAACGCGACGACAGCCAGATCCGCGCCTTTCGCGATGGCGTGCTGCAGCATATTGGCGCAAACGGTCAACTGGTCGATGTGCGCAGCCCAGGCGAGTTCGCGGGCGACTTGCTGCACATCCCCGGCTATCCGCAGGAAGGCGCGGTCCGTGGCGGGCACATCCCTGGCGCGAGCAGCTGCCCCTGGTCGCGGGCGGCCAACGATGACGACACGTTCAAGGACGCGGCTCAACTGCGCGCCATCTACAACGACGAGTTGGGATTGGACTCGTCCGCGCCCACCATTGCATACTGCCGCATCGGCGAGCGCAGCAGCCATACCTGGTTCGTCTTGACCAATCTGCTTGGCTTCAGCGATGTGCGCAACTATGACGGCTCATGGACCGAATGGGGCAACAGCGTCGGTTTGCCTATCGAGAAGTAGACGTCCAAGTTAAGGGCGGGGGCAGGCATTGCGCTTCCCCGCCTATCCATTCATAAGACATACCTCTATGGCCGATTATCCGCCCAAGCTTCAGGAATACCTGGACGACTTCGGATTCATTTCCTCGCGCGAAGATCGAGTTGATTACCTGATCGACATCGCCGATGAATTTACGCCGGTGCCGGCGTCTATCGCGACTCAGCCTTATGATGAGGGGCGCCGCGTCATCGGCTGCGAATCGGAAGCCTTCGTCTGGGCGATTGACCGCCCGGATGGCACGCTCGATTTCTACTTTGATGTGTTGAATCCGCAAGGGCTTTCAGCGAAGGCGATGAGCGCGATCCTTGACCAGTCCTGCTCCGGCGCGCCGCTAAATCAGGTGGCGGCCATTAATGGCGAAGTTGTATTCACCTTCTTCGGCAAAGACATTTCAATGGGCAAGGGCCGCGGTCTCACCGAGCTCATAAACGCGGTCGTATATCAAGCTAAACTGCGTCTCCGTTCTGATTGATGGATTCCATGCCCAAGAAGGAGTCGCTCGGCGCGCCCTGCGCGTATACCGCTTCTGTGCCCAACATGCCGCGGTAGGCGCGCGATGGCTCCGAATCCGGGATCACGGCTGCGCCTACTTTCTCGTAGTAGCCGACGGGACCCGCTCCACCAATGATCGCGTACATATAGCCGGCGTCGCGCATGGCGTGCAGGGTCGCCAGCAGAAGCGCGCTGCCGATGCCCTGCCCCCTTTCAGCCGCATCCACGCCCGTGGGACCGAAATAGCCCTTGAATGTGGTGTCATAGCAGGCGAAACCCAGCAACTGATCGCCACGATGCGCCAGCATGACGTTAGTCGGATGAACCGAGAAGCCCACATCCGCTTCGCTTACCCAATATTCGCTGAAGTGTTCCCTGATCCAACCAAGCACAAGAAACTTTTCTGGCGTCAAACAACGTCGTATATTGACGCCCGTGGCGCGCTGATTGCTGATTGCTGATTCGAGCGCCGGCAGATCGTATAACTTGACTAGCATATCTGGCATGGCAATCCCCTCCAATCCAGCATCGCTGACAATTACTAAACCATCTCTCAGCAATAAGACTACGATTACTTACTATTTCATTTTACACGGATCGCCCGTACCCGCTTGGCTTTCACGCGCGACTCTCAGCTTGGCATGGCAGCGCCGCGCCTGAAGCAGTAAGATGGACGGCAACCGTCAAAAAGCAAGCGAGCGCAGCCATGAGTCTTCGACCTGAGACACGAGCCGTGCACAGCGCCGATACCGATCCCGCCAGCGGCGCAATCGTGCCGCCCATCGTACTCAGCACAACATTTGAATACGAGACGACCGGGCTCGATCAAGATCCCGATCAGCTGATTTATACACGCTGGCAGAACCCCAACCGCGTCGCCTTGGAAAACACCATGGCGGTGCTGGAAGGCGGCGCCGTCGCTCATGCCATTTCCAGCGGATCAGCGGCGATGCTGACTGTCTTCCAGGCGCTGCGGCCCGGCGATCATATCGTCTCCAGCGACGATATGTATTTCGGCATTCGCGTTCAATTGAATGAATTCTTCGCCCCTTGGGGTCTCGAAACGACTTACGTCGATATGAGCGACCTTGACGCTGTGCGCGCCGCGATGCGACCGGAGACCAAGCTGGTCATCCTAGAGACGCCAACCAACCCTATGATTCGCTTGGCCGATATCGCTGCAGTGGCCGATATCGCTCACGCTTACGATGCGCTGCTTCTGGTCGACAATACGGTGGCCACGCCGGTCGCCCAGAATCCGATTCAGCTTGGCGCTGATATCGTCGTGCTGTCACTGACCAAATACATCGCCGGTCACCACGATGTGCTTGGGGGCGTCATCATCTTCGCGGAGGAAGACGAGCTGGCGGAGCGGGTCATGCGGCTGGTGCGGATTGGCGGCGGCGTGCTTTCGCCGATGAATTGCTGGCTGGCGGCGCGCGGGCTGCAGAGCCTTTCATATCGCGTGCGCGCCCACAGCGAAAGCGCGCTTGAGGTCGCCTGTTTCCTGGCGGAACATCCCAAGATTGAGCGCGTGCTATATCCGCATCATCCCAGCCACCCCCAGTACGAGCTGGCGCTGCGGCAAATGGAAGTGGGCAGCGGGCTGATGTCGATTCTAGTCGAAGGCGGGCGCGAGGCGGCGATCGAGGTTGTGAATCGGCTGCAGCTCTTCACCAGCGCCACCAGTTTCGGCGGCACTCACAGCTTGATTGAGCATCGAGAATCAATTGAAGAAGGCTCGTCCACGCCGGCGAATCTGCTGCGCGTTTCCATCGGATTGGAGCATCCAGCCGATCTGATTGCTGACTTGCAGCAGGCGCTCGCGTGATCTATCACATCACAAGCCGCGCCAACTGGGCGGTAGCGCAGACTCAAGGGTATTACCGCGCGCCGTCGCTGGAGAGTGAGGGATTTATCCATTGCTCGACGCGACATCAAATCTCGGGCGTGGCAAATGAACTCTATCGCGGTCAGACGGACCTATTGCTCCTGTGCATTGATGAGAATCTGCTTGGCGCGCCCCTGGTCTGGGAAGCGCCAGACCATCCCAACCGCGGCAAGTCAGCAGCCGCAGCGGATGGCTCGCTATTTCCTCATGTTTACGGCGTCCTGAATCTAGACGCAGTCGTTGCGGTTCTCGACTTTCCCGAAATAGAATCCGGCTTTTCCTTGCCGCCAAACCTTCCCTGAGAAGCTCGAAGATCGCTAACCGACGCCGGTCGCCTCGGCGCTGAATTCCCAGAGCCGCTTCTGCTGCTCGCGGTCGTAGGAGTTGTCGCTGGATTGCTTCTGCTGTTTCTCATTCCAATACTTGCTGCTGATGCCTGCGACTTCTGGCGACGCGGCAAGATAGACAAGGGTCTCCGCGCCTCTCTGCGGCGAGATCGCGAACAGTTTCTGCGCAATCTTGATTAAGCCGGACCAGACCCGCCCGGTATTGTGTCCGAAGCCGGTGTCAACTAAGCCGGGGTGGACCGCATTTACCGTTACCGTCGTGTCTGCCAGCCGGCGCGCCAACTCATAGGTGAATTGCACATTCATCAGTTTGCTGGCGCCGTAACTATTCATGAAACTGTAGCCGCTCGCATCGCGCAGGTTGTCCAAGCGCAGCGTGGCGTTTCTGTGGGCGCTCGACGAAACATTGACGATGCGCGCCTCGCCCTGCTCTTGCGATGTCTGAACCAGCATGTCCAGCAGCAGATGAGTCAACAGAAAATAGCTGATGTGATTGAGCGCGAAGGTCATTTCGTAGCCGTCGGCCGATTCTTGATAATCGGAAAAGACAGCGCCGGCATTATTGAGCAGAACATCCAACCGACCGCAATTCGCCTGGAACTCAGCAGCGATACGTCGAATCTCGTCCATGGAAGAGAGATCGGCGACCAGCATATCTATCGCATCGTTGCCACTCTGCGCTTGCAGCTGCATCATGACCTGGCGGGTCTTGGTCTCATTGCGCCCAACGATGACAACATCGGCGCCCATTTTCATTAGCTCCAGCGCCGCCTGCTTGCCAATGCCGTTGGTCGCGCCGGTTATTAATACGCGCTTTCCGTTCATATCCAATCTCCTCACCGTCTTGCACGCTTGCCTAGATACGCCCTCAGCCTACTCTTCGTCTTCGCCATAAGAGTGGCCGCCGAAGATCGCTCTGATCTCGGCCGCCGACTTGGCGGCCTGCAAAGCGCTCATCCGCGTCGCTTCTTCCTTTTGCAAGGCGCGCACATTCATGAGCACCGCCTCCAACTGATCAGCGGGGAATTTGCAGGCGCCGTTTTCGTCCATGTGAATCAGCTCGCCGGGCGCCACATCCATGCCGCCTACAGAGACCGGCACGTTGACCGCTTGCACCGCCATGGCGCCATGACCGGCCGTCACGCCGCTAAGCATATACTGAAAGTCCATTTCCCGTATTTCGTCCAAGTCGCGCGAGGGACCGTTCGACAGCAAGCCCACGCAGCCCAGCGCCTTCATCGCCGAAACCATATTGCCGCCAGCCAAGCCGACTTTGCCCGCGAGCTCTTCCGGAAACTTCTGTTCGATCACCAGTGCTGTCGGCTGGGGCGACGCCTCCATCGCTTCCAGCACATCCATAAAGCTGAGACGAGAATAATTGGGATCTGGCAGGCCGTAGACGCAGGTCACCGCATAGCCGACGCGGCGTCCCAATTCGGGGTACATGCAGCGGATGGACGTATCCGTGTACCAGTTCTCGCTCCACGGGTTATAGAGCCCCAGGCAGAGCGGCGATTCAGGATAGGTCGCAACCACATTTGTGATTGACGGCGTGTCGAAGTTCTTCAGTTCTTCCAGCATCTGTCGTTGATTCATTTCGTCCTTGCCTTTGCTTTCGGTCGCGGGCTTTCATTCTACATGGCGAAACAAGCGCGACAAGTATCCGCCCTCGCTCCTCGAAGCGCTAATCCGGCGCCGGCTGCGACGAAGGCTTTGCGCTCTGTGTCTGCCAAAATACCGGAATGATCGGAAGCAGCATGAGCGCAGACAGCGAAATGGCCGCGCGCACAGACGATAGCAAACCGACTGCCCCTACGATCGGACCGCCGGCGATCTGGCCCAAAGCATCGGCCTGGCCTTGAATCGAAAGGACGGTGGCGCGGACGTTCGATTCGGTATGGAGGTTAATCCAGGCCTCCATCAGCGGATTGCGTACCGCTCGCGCCGCGCCCGTCAGCCACAAGCCCATCAAGACCAAGGCGAAAGATTCCGCAAGGATGAAGAGAAGCACACTTAAAATCAGCGCCGCGTATACGGCGATCAAAGTCATCGCGACTCGTCTGCTGTCGGACAAGTCGAGACGCCGCCGCAAACCTTCAGTAAGGGCCAAAGTAAGCGGCATCGATACCGCGCTGATTATGCCAAACCATACGATCTCATCGAATTGGCCGAGGGGCGGCAAACTGAAATTCTGCAGCATATGTGTGATCCAAAGCCGGTCGAAGCCCTCGCTGAATGCGCCGTGAATAATGGCGGCAATCGTGATCAACAGCAGGATCTGACGAGTGCGGACCAAAGCGAATCCTGCGCGGAATGTGTTGATAAACATTTGCCAGGATTCTCGATTACTCGCAGGGCGCCGCTGAAAGCCCGATTCCGGCATGAAGAGCGCCAGAAATGCCGCGAGCAGCACAAGCAGAATGCCGCCGCAGACGATGGCGAGCTGCAAGCTCACACTAGCTAGGGCGACGCTGACGAAAATCCCGCAGAAAGCAAAAATCTGCTCCGCTTGAGCTCCGCGCAGAAATGCTCTTCCAGCCCGCTCCAACCTTACCTCATCAACGATCCAAGCCGATGTGGCGCCGCTGAGAAAGGTGTAACCCAAACCGGCGACAACCTGCCCTACTAGCAGAACTTCAAAGACTGGAAGGCTACCTTCCAGGATTAGCCCGAACCCCAGAAAAGAGAATCCGACAATGATTGACAACCGACGGCTGTATACATCCGCCACCACACCAGTCGGGATCTCTGTCAGTAAAGCCGTCAGTTCCAGGGTTGTGCCAACCAAGACCAATTGCAAAGGATTCAAGCCGACCTGTTTGATCTGGTAAACCAGATGAACGGTATACGCGAGGGTCGTCGCGAAGGCTGAGAGACCCATTGCCAGCAGGTACAGCTTGTAGGCGTCAGCTTTGGGGATCTTCAGTCGAGCGGTCATTCGCTTCCGTTACTAATGGGGTTCAAAGCGTCGGCGTGGAGCGGCGCAGGATACCAGTTTCGAGGAAGACTTTCAATTCCTCGCAGCGTTCCGCGATCAGCGAAGAAGCCACCTGTTTTACGCTGGGATTCCCCAGATTCGCCAACAGCCAGCGAACAGACGCGTATTGACGCGCGGCGATAAAGGGCTCGAGCAGCTCGCGATCGCTTTCGGCGACTGGCCGGACCGATGTGTAACCAGTCCAGATCGCCTCTTTGAGTTCGGAATAATCAGCCGCGCGCTCACCCTTCAGTTGCCAAAGCAGGGGCGCCAGATCATAGAGGAAGTATCCCCAGCCGCAGAATTCAAAGTCGAGCGCGGCAATCGCAGGCTCGCGAAAGACGATATTCTTCGCCAGCAAGTCGGCGTGGATCAAGCCTGCCGCATTATCTTTGGAAACCGCGCTGGACAGCGCCCTTCTCAGCTTCTCGCGCAGGGCAGCCAGGATTGCGAACTGTTCATCGCCTATCAGATCGCTCTCAGTTGGCGAAGCGTAGGGAGAATCGTCACCAAAGAGTCCTTCCCAATGAAGTCCAGGCCGGTCGAATTCAGCCGGCGGACTGAACTGCCCGATCGTATGCAGCATGCCCAAGTATTCACCGATGCGAAAGACATCGACCGGGCGTAAGTCGCGCGCTGACTTTAGCTCTCCCTCAATGAATTCAAAGAGCGCGGCATAGGCAAAAGCAGGTGGAGGCAAGCAATCGTGACGCAATTCAATAAGCGATTGTTCGCCGCCATCAACTTGCGCGGAAATGGGAAAGGGCGCCAGCAGATCCGTTCCGCGCCGAATCGTTGACAGCCAAGTCAACTCCGAGCGCAGCCACCGTACATTGACGCGCTCGGGAAGATGCAGACGCAGCACAAAATCCGCGCCCGCCGCCGTCACGTGGATAACCGCCTTGCTGCCATAACTTATCAAGCGCATCGAATCAGCCCGCAGGTCCCAGCGGCGCAAAGCAAGCGCGCCCAATTCCAGCCATAGCCGCTGCTGCCGCGTTTGAGTCTGATTCGAGAATTCTGCCATCCGTAGCTCCGCGCATTCAATATTCTGCCATCTGAACGCATTATCCACGTCCGAGTTTGGCTCTTGGCAATCTCTGATAGAATCTCTTTAGAGGCGATCGTCTGAGGTGGAGTGTCAAATGCGCAAGTGGATTATCTTCGTTTGCTCCCTCTGCGCAACCGCGTTTGTTGATCAAACAGCAAAATCCTGGGCATTGGTCAATCTGATCCAATACGAGAGCGTCCAACCGATTCCTGCGCTAGCGCCGCTCTTTCAACTGACGCGCAGCAGCAACACGGGCGCCGCCTTCGGCATCTTGCCGATGGCCGGCGATGTCTTCCTCATCTTGGCGCTATGCATTATCGCGGGCATGTTGTGGTACTTTCGCACAGTTGCGCCGGATTCGCGCCTCGTTCCGCTCGCTATCGGGTTGGTCATTGGCGGCGCGCTAGGCAACATAATTGATCGGCTCAATTATGGTCATGTTATCGATTTCATTCACTATCAGATCCCGGATCTGATCTCCAACGTTTCTAATCTGGCCGATCATGCCATTGTATTGGGCGTACTGCTAATCATCGCGGAGAGCGTTTGGCGCGATCGCCGGGATCACAGAAATCGATTAAGGAAATCCAGCGCCGACGGCGCCGGATAAAGCCACCACAATTGAATGCGCTAGACCAGCTTTTCCAACTCGATTTCGTCGCGAATGGTGATGCCGTTTAGCCCGGTGATCGGGATCTGCGGCTTGATGCGGCGGGCGTCGGCGATCGCGTTGCGGTGCACTGAGACCAGTTCGTAACCACGCTTCTGCCAGAACTTCAGCGCCTCAAGATTGTCATTGGTGATGACCAGCCAGAGGCGCTTGATGCCCGCCTCCTGCGCCCAGTTCTCAACTGCTTCCACCAGCGCCGAACCCACGCCCATCGACTCGTCCAGGCTGTCCAAGGTCGTTATCTCGCATTCTTTCTCGCCGATATGCACCGTGATCAAGCCGATGTTTTCAGCCTGCCTGTCCTTCTCCGAAACATCTTCTTCCACGTCTGCGCCGCCGCGTTCCGCCATGAAACCCGGCAGCAAGTGGCCGTAAACCGCTTTTCCGCGGGAGACTATCTGCGTTGTTCCCCAGCGTTCATCCAAGAAATGCGCCACCCACTCGCGATCGGAGCGCTCCAGCGGCCGAATTGTGAATGCGGTCATTAGCAAGACCTCTGACCCGTCTTTCGTACATAGCGCCAATTATATCCCGTCTTAACCGAGATGAAAAATCATTGTGAAACGGAGCGCAAGCCGGCTTTGGCGGCGGCGGTGTTGTATCGAAGTTCACATGGAATTTCACTATTGGCGCTCTTCAGCCAGCGAACAAGACCGCAACGCCGGCGATCGCGACGCAAGTGCCGATCACCGCGCGATAAGTAATCTTCTCCCCGAAGACAAGATAGCCAATTGGAATCAGCACAATCGGCGTCGTGGCGTTCAAGGTCGACGATACGCCGACGCTCGTAAATTGAAGCGAAAGCAGAACCAGTGTTGTTCCCAAAACCGGTCCGGCGAGGGAAGCGAATATCAGGAAGATCATCGCTCGTGGTTCATCGATCATGGGCTTCAGCCTGTTACCCCAGGAGCCGCGCAAGCAAATGAGCAAGGCAAGGACGGCGACGCCTACAATTGTGCGTATCAAACTGGCGCTAATGGCGTGATAGCCGTCAGCCACGCCAGCCGACATCAGCGTGAACGACGCGCCCTGCGTAGCTGCGGCAGCCGCTGCGGTCAACAAACCCTTTTGGTAGTCGGCGTTTTCCTCGTTCAGGGTCTCACCGGCATTGTCTGCCACAACCCAAATGACGCCAGCAAGCACCAGCGCGATGCCGGCGGCGACATAAACAGGCAGCGCTTGCCCAAGGAAGAACCAAGATAGCGCGGCAGCGAAAATCGGACTGGTTGATCCGATCAGCATGGTAAGCCGGGGTCCAATGAATTGGAAAGAACGAAGCAGCAGGAGCGCTGAGACGACGAATCCCACGACGCTGGACAAGCCGAGAATGAGCCAGCGCTCGAACGTGGCGCCAAGCGGAAAGAACTCGCCCCGCGCAAGGTAATGAATTGGCAGCAGAAATACCAGCGAAACGACCAGGCTGAGCGCCATTGAAACGCTCGCGCCGATCTTTCGTCCGGCCAAGGTATAGGTGGTCGACGCCAAGCCAAAACAGACGGCGGCCGCTAACGCTGAAATCTCGCCAAGGTAGTTATCCAGATTCTCGGCTCGCTTACTGGATTGAACGGTTCCGGAAATTCTAGAAGCTACGGCTTATGAATGCAATCACCGACATCAAAGGCAAAAGCCTGGCTAATCAGAATCCGGCGGCATATTGACTTGGAGCGAAGTCCGTTCAGATTAGCCTAGCGAATTCTTTGATCCAGGCATGACAATGGCGCTCGCGCTGGTCCTCACTTTCGGCAAAGGCGCGGGCGGCCGATTTCATCCATTTCACCGCTTCCGCATTCTGACCCAGCCGATGATAAACCATCGCCAGATAGTAAAGGGTTTCGGCGCGCGACGGATCAGCGGCCAGCGCGTTGGTGAAACAGGCCGCCGCCCGTTCCCAGTCCTTGTCGCGATAGGCGATCATGCCCTGCCCGTAATTCGCCAGCATTTCGTAGGGGTGCAATTCAAGCGCGCGCGCAAAAGCATCCAGCGCCCCTTTCGCGTCTTTGTCCTCGAGCAGAAAATAGCCCAGCGTCGCGTGATACTCGGCTTGCGTCGGCAGCAGCTCGATTGCGAATTCGACTTCCGCCTTGGCAGTCTTTAGATTCCGCTCACTGTAAGCGCTGAGGGCAGCGCGGAAGCGCTCATCCGCTTCATAGCGAGAAAGACCAAGGCCTTGGGCGAGTCTTTTCATAATGTGATCGGTGAATTAGCCGTCGGCGCAAAGGGAGATTTAGGTCAGGAGGCGACACAGGTTCCACGCGCCAATGGGCAGCGTGTCACTTCCTGATCTCAATCGTTCTGCGCTGATTAGTATTGCGCACAACGTATGTACGTCCGATTTTGTCATGCCAGGTCTGGTTATTCCGGTCCAAGAGCGCCCATAGGAAGCCCAGTCCAAAGAGCAAGGCGCTGACATTGTAACCGATTGCGCGAATCACGGCGTCGGTGTCGGATATTTCAGAGCCATCTGCCTTAACCACTTTGATGCCAAGGGCGAACTTTCCCGGCGTTTGACCGTCGCGCCGCGTCCAGAAATACCAGTGATAGGCGACCGGCACAGCAAAACCCACAAACTGCGCCATCTGTGCTGGCGCATTGGCGCCGGAAAGCGCCGCAACTACCAGCATGACGATCGTCAGAAGCAATACCAGCAGGACGCTGTCGACAAGGGTGGCTGCCAAGCGCTGGACGAAACCGGCCAACTCATAGACCACCGTGCCCGGTGATTGGTCATTCTTGGGTTTCTCATCCATAGCGTGTTCTCAACTTCGACTCTTGGCATACTGCAAGTATAGCGCAACCACACCCGCTGGTTGATTCAAGTGTACCGTCTGCGCGTCCAGGGTCAAATACGCAAATGGTTACGTCTGCGCGTTAGTCGTGCAATTCATAGAGGATTGCCGGATTTGGCTGCGCCTCGAATTCTTTCAGGTTTGCAATAGAAATGTGACCGTGTTGATAGAGGTATTCGATATGCGCCCCCGCTTCTTCAATCGCCAGCAAGATATGATAGCCCTCGACCTCGGGATACATCGCTTTTGAAATCTGGCTGATCGTCATCGGCGCGCCCTGATCGCGCATGATCTTGCGTATGCGATCAAGCTTGCGGTTGTGGCTCGCGCGTATCGCGTGAATCCGCCCGTAGAGGTCGTGGATCGCATCTTCGTGCCCTCCCAGCGCCAGGCGAATCCCCTTATAGCGCAGCAGTTTGCGCAGCGAATCGGCATAATGATCCAGACCCATGTAATGAGTGATGCTCTCCGGCGATTGGTGCGGTGTTGTGCGGGAGAGGACATGATCGGCGCTTAGCAAAACATCACCCAGGCGAATGCAAACCTGCCCCGGACAGTGTCCCGGCGTGTGAATGAACTCCATGCCGTCAATGACGCCTTCGTCCGCGAGGCTGAAGTCAACATCGACCGAGGTGACATGTTTCTTGGCGAATCCATACATGTTGAAGAGCGTTTCGCGCATAGAAGGATTGATACCCGCGCGCTCAAAATAAATGCCGAGCGCCTTAGTCGCCACAATCACGCGCTCTTCATAATTCGTCAGCACGCGTCGATCGAGCTCGTGAATGCCGACCTCGGCGCCGGCATTTTCCTTGACGAAAGCCAAGCCGCCGAAGTGATCAATATGGCCATGGCTGATGATGATTCGTTCGACATCGCTCAACGCGAACGCGCGGTCGAATCGCTCGCGGATTTGACGAAAGCCGTCGAGCAGATCGTCGTTGCTTCGTCCCATGCCGGAGCCGGTATCGACAAGCGTTAAGGCGCCGACGCCATCCAGAACGAAGGCATAACCGGTGAAGTTGTTCGGGAATAGCACCATTGGCAGGCGGTAAATGTCGACGCCGCTGCTGCTTCTAAAGCGCTCAACTGGCGGTAGCTGGCGCATCATTCTGTCTTTCGCGCTTGTCATGAATGTTGCCACAGAATTGGCGAATCGGCGAGATTCTTCCATTCAGCCTGGCAGAGAGTCTACGCCGCCAGTCGCCAAGCTATAGATTATGAATGCAACGTATGCGCCCAAGAATAAAGCCGATTGCCGGCGTCCCAGCCGGTGATGGCGCAAAAACGGTATCAGCAATACGGCGAAAGCGAGCATAACGACGAACTCAAGCTGCACCTCGGCTCTATTGACCTTGATAGGCTGTACGAATGCGGTAACGCCAAGAATTAGCAGCAGGTTTGCGATATTCGAACCGACGACATTCCCGATCGCCAGGTCCGTTTCGCGGTGATACGCAGCCGAGATGGAAGCGGCAAGCTCGGGCAGCGATGTGCCAAAAGCGACAAGCGTAATGGCGATCACCAATTCGCTAACGCCAACCATGCGCGCCAGGTTGACGGCGCCTTCCACCATCATCCGCGAACCGAGCGCGAGCGCCAGTATGCCCAACAACAGCCAGGTGAATTCGCGGCCGCGATGCTGACCATTTTCCGGCGCCTCGTCAAGGTCGGTTAGGAGCCGATCTCGCTCGTTCCGCTCGCGCTGCGCCAGTCGATATAGCATCACATTGAAGGCGACGAAGCCAAGCAGCAGGATCGAACCATCCAACCGATCGATGTCGCCATCCAGCGTAAGGGCAGCGACGCCGATCGAGAACAGGATCATGATCGGAATTTCGCGCCGCACCAAAACAGCTTTAACGCTAAGGGGTGAGATCAAGCCGGTAGCGCCCAATATAAGACCGATATTGGCGATGTTTGAGCCGATCACGTTGCCAAGCGCAAAATCGCTCTTGCCAATAAGCGCCGCCTGCAAACTTACAAGAAGCTCGGGCATGGAAGTGCCGATGGCGACGAGCGTGAGCGCAATTACCAGGACTGAAACGCCAAAAGACAGCGCCAAATTCGAGGCGCCCCGCACCAGCCAGTTGCCGCCATAGAACAAGGCGATCAGTCCGGCGATAAGCAGCGAAGCGTTGAGGAGCATCGGCTATTCTTCCTCGCGCGCGCGCTGGATTGGCGACGAAGGCAGGTTTCGTTCAGGCGTAAATGACATGCTGCAATAAGAATCGATCGATTTTATCGTAATATGAGGCGATCGTCTCCGGCATGCGCCAGCCATGTCCCTCGCCTTCAAAGAGGTGGTATTCATGAGGGATGCCACGCCGTTGCAGCGAGGCGACAATGCTATCCGATTGATCTTGGGGCACAACGACATCATCTGTGCCCTGGAAGACAATGATCGGATCGACAATCCTGTCCGCGTGAAATACCGGCGAGCGCTCCCGATAGAGATCGGCCGCCTCGGGCAGTTCGCCCAGCAGCCAGTATGTATAGCGCTCTTCAAACTTGTGCGTGTCCATCAGCAAGCCAAACTGGTTCGACACGCCGTATGAGCAGACGCCTGCTTTGTAGAAGCCGGGGTAATCAACCAGGGACTGCAAGACGGTGAAGCCACCGGCGCTGCCGCCCATGATGACAGCCTTTGATTCGTCGATCAGCCCTTCATTCGCCAGATGCTTTACGCCCGAAACCGAGTCGATGACATCGTAGACGCCCCAGGCGCCGCGGTGCATATCCATGTAGGCTTTGCCGTAGCCAGTGCTGCCGCGGTGATTAATCTGCAGTACAGCGTAACCGCGGGTAGTGAAGAATTGCACTTCGCTGTAGTAGCCAGCGCTGCGCTGTGAAGTGGGACCGCCATGCACATTGACGATCAAAGGCGGCAGCCCCGCCGGCATGTCTTCTTGGAGAACGGGCGGATAATATAGGCCATAGACATCGTCGCCATCATCGCCTTGCCAGCAAATCGCGCGCGCGACCGATAGCTGATCTTCACGCAGATTCTCCACACCGCCGCGTCGATGCGCCGTGACATGGCCGCTCGAAGTAAGGGAAATCACCCTGGGCGGAATCAGCGCCGAAGATGCGATCATGGCAACCGCATCGCCGTTGCGAGACACGCTGATCTGCTCCATCTGCGTGTACGCTTCCAGCCCGGCGACCTCTTCGCTGCGGGCCGAATCCACATCAAAGCGGCGCAAACTGAAAAAGCCTTGGCAATTCTCTAGATAGTAAATGGAACGACTGTCGCCAGCCCATCCATACGCGCGCAGACCCTGCGCCCATGCGGGAGCGCCATGTTCCACCTCATCATCCGTCAACTGCGTGTGTTTCTGCGCCAGGAGGTCGTACAAATAGATCTGCCCCCAGCCGCTGACGTCGCTAATATAGGACAGATAGCGCCCATCTGGCGAGAATTCCGGCTGGAAGATCGCCGTGTTTTGGTCGCCAGCGACGGTCACTATATCGTTCGCTGATGGCTTTCCAGCGCCGACGACAGCCAGCGAAATCAGGCGCAGTTCGCTCCCGTTCCAGGGCATCTGCGGATGATTCCAGGCGATATACGCAATATGACTGCCGGCGGGATGCCAGGTCGGCTGCATAACAAAATCCGTACCGTAAGCCAGCTTTTGCGGAAAATCTTCGCCAGCTGCGTCGACGATCGCGAGACCGTCGACATGTTCGTAGCTGTGTACAAAGACGACCCATTCGCCGTCCGGCGAAATAGCGGGCGATGCGAAACTGCCGAACGCGGGTGTAATCGCGCGCGCTTCGCCGCCAGCCAGCGCCTGGCAGAACAGTCTGCCCTTGGCCACGAAGAAGACCTTTCCATCTCCGAGCGCAAATGCGCCGCCGCCGTATCCAACGCGGCCGGCGACGTTTAGTGTATTGTCCGTCAAATCGCGTGGCGCCTGGGATGCAGTCTGCGCCAGCAGCACGCCGGTCTTCGCGCGGTTTTCCCACCAGACGAGCGTATCTCCCGCCCGATTCCACTGAACATCGCGCAGGCTGACACCGCTTGCAATCGACGCGCCGCTGATCGGACTGGCCCAAGTACCGTATGGTTTGCTCACAACATTCGCCTTGCGCCCTGTTGGCTTTGGCTTGGGATTGTACCTAAGGCGGAAAAAAACAAAATGCCCACTTGCGCGGGCACTTTGCGGCTAAATACAGTAGCATGGATTGAATCATTTGGGTACTGCGCCAGCGAATAGTAATTTAGCCCGTTGCTGTATTCATGTCAAGGTTTCGGTTGGCAAATCCGCTACTGAAGTCTCGCCGCCTTCCTAGGCCTCGATTGGCCGGTAATTGGTGTCGATGGCGCCGATGAGCTCCAATGCGTAACGCCCCAATTCGCTTTCGGGCGCAAATTCTTCGGACACAATTTCAACAACTACGCCAGTCTCCGCCCAGTCGTAGAGTTCCTTCGCCCGGCTATCCAACGACATGATGCAGCCGAAAGTCGTCGGCTCGTAGGTATATCCACCTCCGAGCAAGTTGCCGTTTGGCAGTCGCACGGCGCCGTGGAAACCATTCATCAAGCCGGGCACCACTTCGTAAATGCCCATGAACCAGAACATCTCCCACTGATTGCAGTTGGTTCCCAAGTCACTGCAAAGCGCGTAGCTGCTGCCGAAAGATTTGGGATTATGCGTAAGTATCTGAAAGATGCCGGGATAAGTCGGCGCCGTTTCACGACCTGATGAAATCCCCCAACTGAATCGCACATCTCTGTTTTCAAAGGCAATAAGCCATTGCGACTGAAGATCGACGATGATGCGCTTTTGCGGGACCGGGTCTTGCGGAAGCAGCACATCGCGCGACGGAATCTGAATTTCTTGCCCGACGACCAAGGCGCCCCAATTCACGGTCGGGTTTGCATCGCGAATCAACTCGTAAGGGATGCCTTCTTTTCGCCCGATGCGGAACCCGGTGTCTTGTCGCACGACAGAATATGGTTCGGGCAGGTAATTGAGCCGCAGAACGACATCTGGCGAGCCGGCGTTTAACGATTCTTGCAGCTTGCCAATCGCTTGCAACTCGTCGATATAACGCCCGCTATTGACCAGCTTCAAGTTCTCGCCATCGACAAAGTCGCGAAAGGCGTTTTCACGCACTGACAGTCCGTTTTCGCCCGCCGTCAGCCATTCCGCCACTTGCTGCTGGTTTACGCTGAAGGAGATCATCTGGTCCTTAAACGGATCGTAACCTCGCAGACGAACGCCATTCTGCAGGAAAAGGATCGCTTGATCGAGAAAGGGCGAACTATCCAATACCGTCGGATTCAGCGGGATGGTGGGCAATTCGAACCGCCGGTAATTGGCGGTGGCATTGGTGTGCTCCTTGAGCAGGCGCAAGCTCTCGGTAATGTCCAGATGACGCCCGCGCCGGCCGGGCACCGTTATCAAGCGGCCTCCGGACCATTTGTAGCCGGCTTCGTACTGCGGCACGTATACCGCTTCGGTAAAATCGAGCAGCAGGGACTGCGCCCGGCTGTGGGAAACGGAAATCTGCGGCTCGATATTGATGCCCATAGGGATGCCCGCCAGCCCCACTGCTTTGGCGCTGTCAGCCATTGATGAAGCATCAATCATTAAGCCGAGCTCATCTGGCCGCGCTATTTTGAGAATTTCACCGTCAACTGTGATGTCTATCTGAAGGTCGTAGTTCCAATGCTGGCGTATCGCCGCTTCCGCTTCTGCCGGTGTCAACTCGCCGACAGCAATGCCCATTGCGTAAACATTGGGAAAGATCCGCCCAGCCATCAGAAAGTTCGATACAAAGAAAACGATGACCGCCGAGGTCATCAAGAAGGTCAACTTTGCCACTGGCGATCGGCTGGAAAAAAGCCATGCGAGAGCGCGATGCGATGCTTTGTCTTCGTTGTATGACGGAAAGTACCGGCGCAGAAATGTATGCTCGCTGCCGGCGGCAAATTTCCCTTCCATCATTGCCCGCCGCCGCTGCTTGCGCTCCAAATTGCGGTCCCGGGCGCGCTTGGCTTTTCTTTTGTGCCTGCTGGAATCGGCGTACATCAGATCAATATCCTATACAGTCGACGAATCGCTCTGAGATTATTGTATTCAAACTCGCGAAAGCGGCATAGCCGATGCGGGGGAAATCAAGCAGCGGCTCGCGCTATGATGCGACCGCTAGTCTTAGAAAAGCATCATAATACTTATGGCAACAGAACTCTGATACATTTATTATGCGTCTTTCGGTAAAGTAAGGTGGGTAATCAATCGCGCCATTATGAGATAGAAGATGGACTAATCTCGGCTAGCGAGCGCCGTTACGCTGCCCGTAGTCTAGGCTAGGGCGCCAATCACTTCGACATGGTGATCGACATGACAGACGATCTGCGCGTAACATGGGTCGCATGTGACCCTTAAAGGCATTTGAGCAGGCCAGATCGACCGGGGCCGGCCTTCTATTACGGCAAAGTCTATCGACGAGGAATAACACCGATGACATATTGGGAAATACTTCTGGGCGAAATCGAAACGCCGCATGCCCAGATTGATATCGAGCTAAGCGAGGAGCTGGAAGAGGAAGGCACGGCGATCGACCTGCCGGAAGAGTTGCCAATCCTTCCGCTGCGTGGCATGGTCGTTTATCCCCAGACCGCGATTCCGCTGACTGTCGGTCAAGAGCGCAGCATCCAGCTGGTGGACGATGTGGTCGCTGGCAACCGTATGGTGGGATTGGCCGCGTCAAAAGACCCGAGCTTGGGTATACCCGGTCCCGATCAAGTACACGCCATTGGTACCTTAGCCACAATTCACCGCCTTTTCCGCACGCCTGATGGCACGATTCGCTTACTGATCCAGGGCCTCCAGCGCATTCGAATCGACGAGTTCGTCGAGACGACCCCCTACCTCAAAGCGCGCGTGACGCGGATTCCAGAAGAAGAAGTCGTCTTCGCCGATGATATTGAAATGGAAGCGCTGGTCCGCAGCATTGTCGATCGCTTCACCAACCTGGCGGAACTTGTGCCCAGCATCCCGCAGGAATTGGTGAACAACGCGCTGAATGTGGAAGACCCGCTTCAACTGGTCTATTCGATCGCAACTTATGTGCGCATCGAGCTGGACGACGCGCAGGCGCTGCTGGTGATGGATCATGTTGGCGACAAAATACGCCATTTGCTAAAGCTGCTGACTAAAGAGTTCGAGGTGCTTTCGCTGGGCCGCAAGATCCAGGAAGACGCCCAGCACGAAATGGAGAAATCGCAGCGCGACTACTACCTCCGCGAGCAAATGAAGGCGATTCAGCGCGAACTGGAAGAAGACGAAGATCAGCAGGAGATCGAGAAGTTCCGTCAACTGATCGAAAAAGCCAATATGCCGGAGGAAGCGCGCAAAGAAGCCGAACGTGAGCTAAATCGGCTATCCAAGCTTTCGGTGGCGGCGGCCGAGTACGGCGTGATTCGCACCTATCTCGATTGGATTTGCAGCATGCCCTGGGATCTGCGCACCGAGGACAAACTCGATATCGCCCATGCCCGCAACATCCTGGATGAAGATCACTACGGTTTGACCGATGTGAAAGAGCGCATCCTGGAATTCCTCGCTGTGCGCAAGCTGCGGGCGGAGCGTGAAGAGGACTACGCCGAGCGCGACCGCTTCGACCCGGTACGGCGTGATCGCTCGGGCGCGATCTTGCTATTCGTGGGACCGCCCGGCGTGGGCAAGACCTCCCTGGGCGCGTCAATTGCGCGCGCGATGGGCCGCGAATTCATCCGCATGAGCCTGGGCGGCATTCGCGACGAAGCCGAGATCCGCGGCTTCCGCCGCACGTACATCGGCGCCATGCCGGGACGAATCATCCAGGCGATCCGCCGTGCGAAATCGCGCAATCCTCTCATCATGCTCGATGAAATTGACAAGCTGGGTCGCGACTTTCGCGGCGATCCGGGCTCGGCACTGCTGGAGGTCCTCGACCCGGAACAAAACGCCGAGTTTCGCGATCACTACCTGGATGTTGCCTTTGATTTGAGCGATGTCATGTTTATCACCACCGCCAATTCGCTTGATACCATTCCCGGACCCTTGCGCGACCGCATGGAAGTGATCCAACTGAGCGGTTATACCGAGCTGGAGAAGCGAGCGATCGCCGCCCAGTATCTGGTGCCGCGTCAACGCCGCGAAAACGGCTTGCGCAGCGAGGAACTCGAGTTCAGCGATGCCGCGCTGCTCAAGATGATCCGCGACTATACGCGCGAAGCCGGTGTGCGTCACCTGGAAAGGGAGATCGGCAAAGCGGCGCGCAAAGTGGTTACGCAGATCGCCGAGGACGCGGTTGAGTCGGTTACGGTCGACGAAGAAAATGTCGTCGAACTGCTGGGCAAAGCGCGCTTCGGCCATCGCAGCGAATTGCAGGACCGCACCGAGATACCGGGCGTCGCCACCGGCCTCGCCTGGACGCCAACGGGCGGCGACGCCTTGTTCATTGAAGCGACCAAGATGAAAGGCGGCAAAGGCTTTCAATACACCGGTCAGCTGGGCGAAATTATGCAGGAGAGCGCCAAGATCGCCTACAGCTTCGCGCGGTCGCGGGCGGAGGAGCTCGGCGTCGACCCCGCATTTTACAACGAATATGACATCCATCTGCATGTGCCAGCCGGCGCAGTGCCCAAGGACGGACCGAGCGCCGGCGTAACAATGGCGACAGCGCTGGCTTCCCTGTTGACTGGGCGCACGGCCAAAAGCAATATCGCCATGACTGGCGAACTGACGCTAAGCGGGCAGGTGCTGCCGGTCGGTGGCATCAAAGACAAAGTGCTGGCGGCGCATCGTTTGGGAGCGGACACAGTTATCCTGCCGCGCAAGAACGAGAACGACCTCGACGATGTGCCCGAGGATGTACGCGGCGAATTGAACTTCATCCTTGTCGAACGCCTGGACGAAGTGTTGGATGTCGCCCTGATTGATGAATTCGCGCTTGCCCAATCCGAACGACAGGTTGCGAATTAGCGTTGTCGCTAGCCGAGAGTAAGACACGGTAAGAGCCGATGCCATTGCTTGACTTGACGACGGGCGCGTCGCTTCATTATGAAGACCTGCGACCCGCGAGCGAACAAGCGCCCGTAATACTGATCCACGGCATGCTGGGCACGGCGCGGATTCACCTGGGCCATGTTATGGACAAGCTGCGCGATCAAGGATTCCGCGCCATCGGCTTGACCTTGCGCGGCTACGGCGAATCGCAACCGAAACCGCGTGACTTTCCCGACAATTTTTACCGGCGGGACGCCGATGACTTGCTGGCGTTCCTGGATGCGCTGTCGGTCGAACGCGCCCATCTGATCGGTTATTCGGACGGCGGCGAAGTCGCGCTGATTGCCGCGGGGCAGGCGCCGGAGCGCATCGCGTCTTGCATCGCCATCGGCGCCGTCGGCAACTTTGGACCGGAACTGCGGCCCCGATTCCAGCGCATGTATCCCGGCGACTGGATTACCGACGAAGAAAAACGCATTCATGGCTTCGACAATGCCGCCCGATTCACCGGCGAGTGGGTGCGCGCGATGACGCGGATGATCGACGCCGGCGGTGATGTCAGCCTAAGCCTGGCGCCAAATATCACCTGCCCGCTGATTATCATGCTGGGCCAGAAGGACAAGCTCAATCCGCAAAGCTACGGCGAGCGATACGTGTCAGCCGTTCCCAATGGCCGGTTGGCGATGTTCGACTGTGGTCACGCAGTGCACGATCAGGAGCGCGACGCATTCTATCGCATGACCTTAAATCACCTGCGCGCCGCTCTCCGCGATTGACTGCTCGCGCGTGGAGCGGATTTCCAACTGTTGCACGCAAATTTCACTGCTAAACTGATTCGCGCCCGATTTTGTACGCGTATTCCCGCTCTCTATGACTCAAATGCAGCAGATTCCGCCCAATGCAAAAAGCGCAGCGCGATCCGGCTGGAAAGCCAAACCGGTCATCTATGAGATCAACACTTGGGTTTGGCTGAACCAACTGAGTAGACAGTATGACCGCATTGTCACATTGGCCGATGTGCCGGAGATCGAGCTGGCGGAACTGGCAGCGTGGCGCTTCGACGCCCTTTGGCTGATGGGCGTCTGGCATCGCGGGCAAGCCACGCGTATGAGCGCGCTCAATTACCTGCACGAGTATCGCCTAGCCCTACCCGACGTCTCCGAAGCCGATGTTCCCGGCTCCGCCTATGCCATCCGTGATTATCAAGTCGAGGAGCAACTGGGCGGACCCAAAGGTCTGGCGCAATTCCGCGAACGATTGCGCGAGCATGATATCAAGCTAATTCTCGATTTCGTTCCCAATCATGTCGCGTCAGATCATCGCTGGATTGACGAACACCCAGAATATTTCGTCCCTGGCCGGCCAGTCGACTTGAAAGAGTATCCCGCCAGTTTCTTTTCCGTTTCGAAAGCGGACGGTAGCGAGTTGGTTGTCGCTCGTGGACGCGACCCCTACTTCCCAGCCTGGATTGACACGGCGCAGCTCAACGCCTTTCATCCGGGCTTGCGGCGCGCCGTAGTTGATACGCTGATCGATATCGGATCTCAATGCGATGGCTTGCGCTGCGACATGGCGATGTTGGCGACCAATGCGATATTCTCGCAGACTTGGGGCGATCGCGCGGGCGCCACCCCAGCGCAAGATTTTTGGCGTCAAATTATCCCCGCCGTTCGCGAAGTTCATCCGCAAATGCTGTTCTTGGCAGAAGTTTATTGGGATCTCGAACATGAACTGCAGCTGCATGGCTTCGACTATACCTATGACAAGCGACTGTATGATCGGATCGTCAACGGTGATGTCGGCGAGGTCAAATCTCATCTGCGCGCGGAGCCAAACTTCATGCGTTCCGGCCTTCGCTTCATCGAAAATCATGATGAGCCGCGCGCCATGGAAACCTTGGGCGAGGACCGACAGCGTGCGGCGGCCGCCTTGATTTGCACACTTCCGGGAGCGGCGCTGCTGCATCAGGGACAGCTAGAAGGACGGCGGATCAAACTTCCGGTGCAGATCAATCGGGCTGCGGATGAGCCGGCGCGCCCAATGCTCAAACGCTTTTATCGCCGCTTGCTGCGCGAGGTTAGCGGGTCGATATATCATGACGGAACCTGGCGCCTGCTTGAACCGCAACCAATAATTCTAGAGGACTTCACCTATCTAAACCTGATCGCGTACACTTGGTCGGATGGCGGCGACACGCGGCTTATTGTGATAAACCTCAGCGGCGACTGGTCGCGCGCCACAATTGAGTTCGACAATTGTCAGCGTTTGGTCGGTGGACAATGGCTGCTGGTCGACCTCCTGAACGAGTCGTACACTCGTCACAGCGGAGACGCGCTGATTGAGCAGGGCCTCAAATTGGAGGTTCCGCCTTATGGCGCGCATATTTTCCGCTTCGATCGAGATGCCGGCTGAGTCGGGAAAATATGCGCATGAAAGCTGCCGTCAATCGCAAGCCTGCGCCCAGCAAGACAATGCTATGAAACGCCAGTACAACGATAGGTCAATTCTGAGCCGACACATGCTGGTATTCACCGGCATTGCCGTGCTGCTATGGTCGGGGCTGGAAGACAAGGACGCCGTCGTGGTGAGTCTGCTTGGCGCGCTGCTGGCGACAGCTGCCAGCTTGATGCTTCTCGATTCGCAAAGGTTCCGGGCTACCTTTTGCCGCTTAAGCCAGCCGAAACGAATGGCGCTAGCCGGCGCGTTTATCGGAGCGCTCGCCAGTGTGACAACATCCTTGCTGATGCTTTTCAAAAACTTGCGCCACGCCCATATCTTCCCCGATTATCCGCCGGAAATGATGCTGGCGACATTGGAGCGAATGCCGTTCTGGGCGCTGGCCGGCGGACTGGCTGGCATTGGCATCTGCCTTTTGCTCAAGCTGCGACAAGAACGACTTCAGGCTCGCTGACGCGAAGGTCGCATCCGGCTGCGCTACAATAGGTTTACAGCTTCGCCACCTGCTTCCAGGAGACGCAAAATCTTATGGCAGATTACATCCTAGCGCTTGACCAAGGGACGACCTCATCTCGCGCGATTCTATTCGATAGAAAGGGCAACATCGCGCTAAGCTCGCAGAAGGAATTCAAGCAATATTATCCGCGCCCCGGTTGGGTCGAACATGACGCCAACGAGATTTGGGCTTCTCAGCTGGAAGTCGCGCGCGATGTCGTCGCGGATGCCGCTGAAATAGCCGCCATCGGCATCAGCAATCAGCGCGAAACCACCGTCATCTGGGATCGCGAAACGGGCGAGCCGATACACAATGCCATCGTATGGCAAGATCGCCGAACTGCCGCATTCTGCGACGAGCTCAAGCAAGAGGGATTTGACGCGACGATTCTGCGTCATACCGGGCTCGTCACCGATGCCTACTTCTCCGGCACGAAAGTCGCCTGGCTCTTGGACAATGTGGAGGGCGCGCGCGTACAAGCGGAAGCGGGCCAATTGGCTTTTGGCACAATTGACAGCTACCTAGTCTGGAAACTCAGCGGCGGAAGACTCCACATCACCGATGCCAGCAACGCGGCGCGGACCATGCTCTTTGATATTCATCGCGGCGAATGGTCGGAGGCGATCCTGGAACGTCTCAACATCCCGCGCGCGATACTGCCCGCTGTGCGTCCCTGCAGTCAGCTCTACGGCGATTGCGACGCTGATATTTTCGGCCGGTCGATTCCCATCGCCGGCATGGCGGGCGACCAACAGGCGGCGACCTTTGGTCAGGCGGCTTATCAAGCGGGCATGGCGAAGAATACTTACGGCACTGGCTGCTTCCTGTTGATGAACACAGGCGATAGGCCGCAATCGTCTTCCAACAATCTGCTGACCACGATCGCCTGGCAAATCGGCGAGCAGCCGCGACAATACGCCTTGGAAGGCAGCGTCTTCATGGCCGGCGCCGCCGTGCAGTGGCTGCGCGACGAGATGCAGCTCCTCAATCACGCCGCGGATAGTGAAGCGATAGCGGCGGCCATTGCAAGCACGGACGGCGTCTACGTGGCGCCGGCTTTCGTTGGTTTGGGCGCGCCGTATTGGGACCAATATGCGCGCGGCGCGATCGTCGGCTTGACCCGGGGCAGCGGCCGCGCCCAAATCGTCCGCGCCACGCTAGAGTCCATCGCTTACCAAACGCGCGATGTTGTGGATGCGATGAAAGCCGATTCCGGCTTGGAGCTGGAGGCGCTGCGCGTCGATGGCGGCGCCGTCGTCAACAATTTTCTCATGCAGTTTCAAGCTGATATGCTCGGCGTTCCCGTTCAGCGCCCAACTGTGACCGAAACGACAGCCCTTGGCGCCGCTTATTTGGCGGGCTTGGCAATTGGCTTCTGGCGCTCGCAAGATGAAATTGCCGGGCAGTGGCAGTTGGAGCGGACCTTCGAGCCGGCGATGTCGGCCGATCAGCGCGAGTCGCTGTATAGCGGCTGGCAGCGAGCGGTGGAACGCGCGCGGGCTTGGGTTGAGCAATAAGCCACCCAATCCGTCGACCGGTCGCGTTTCCGCTATACTAGGGTCACCGCAAGCTGGCGGAACTAGTCGATGCTAAAATTCGTCTTCAGGCGACTGGCCTATTCCATACCCGTTTTGGTCGGGATTCTTCTCGTTACTTTTACATTGGCGCGGGCGATACCCGGCGACCCCTGCCTGGCTGTTCTTGGCGAGCGCGCCACTGAAGAAATCTGCGAGGCTTTTTTCCGGCGCAATGGCCTCGATCAACCGATGCCGCTACAGCTGCTGATTTACATGCGCAATTTCCTGCAGGGCGACCTCGGCGATTCGCTGCGTTTTCATCGCCCGGTGATGGAGCTGCTCGTTGATCGGCTGCCCACTACCGTTGAACTCGGCTTCTTTGCGCTGCTATTTGCCATCAGCGTCGGTGTGCCCATCGGCGTATTGAGCGCCTACCGCCATAAATCGGCGCTTGATGTCGGCACGATGATCGGCGCCAACATCGGCGTATCCATGCCGGTCTTTTGGCTCGGTCTGATGCTTGCCTACCTTTTCGCCGTGCTGCTGAAAGATACGCCCTTCGCCCTGCCGCCGTCCGGTCGCTTGACCCCGGGCGCGTCTCCTGAGCCCTTTTATCTGGTCGCCGGTTGGTATGCGGATGGGGATGAACCGCTGGGCATCCTCCGCTTCTTTTCGCGCATAAACACCTTGAACGCGATTCTCACACTGAATGGCGAATTACTCGTCGACGCGCTTCGCCATTTAATCCTGCCGGCGGTCGCTGTCGGTACGATTCCCCTGGCCATCATCGCGCGCATGAGCCGCTCCAGCGTATTGGAAGTGCTCAATCAGGATTATGTGCGGACGGCGCGGGCGAAGGGACTGCGCGAGCGCGTCGTAGTGGGCAGGCACGCGCTGAAAAATGCCATGCTGCCGGTCATCACCGTCATCGGATTGAACTTCGGCCTAGTCATCAGCGGCGCGGTGCTGACCGAAACGATCTTCAGCTTGACCGGAGTGGGTCGCACGCTGGTGGATAGCATCACCTCGCGCGATTACACCCTGGTGCAAGGTTTCACCGTGGTGATCGCCGCCGGCTTCGTGATTATCAATATGGTAGTGGACATCCTCTACGGCTACCTGGACCCGCGCATCCGCTTCAATTAGCGGACGCCCAAGGAACAGATTGAATGGCTAACGCTGAACCAGCCATACTGGCGCAATCGGAGAATTATCGATCGGCCAACCTGTGGCTGGAGGCGCTGCGCAATCTGCGACACAGTCCGTCGGCGCTGCTGGGTTCAGCGGTGATCGGCGCGCTCGTGATCATCGCGATTTTCGCGCCGGTTTTCGCCACGCATGATCCGATCCAGACGATGATCGGCGTGCCTGGCGAAACCGGGCGTCTGCCGAGCAAACCGCCTTGCATCCCCATCCTGGGCTGCGAAGAGCCGCAGCATATCCTGGGCCTTGATCTGAACGCGCGCGACCTCTATAGCCGCGTGATTTACGGTACGCGCACATCGCTATCGATCGGCGTGATCACAATCAGCCTGTCGATATTCGTCGGAACGGCTTTGGGCATCACCGCGGGCTACATGGGCGGCCGAGTCGACAATGTCATCATGCGCCTGATGGATGTGGTGCTGGCATTTCCCGCCCTGCTGCTGGCGATATCGATCGTGACGATTCTGGGACCAGGGCTGACCAACGCGCTGCTGGGCATCACTATCACCTTCATCCCGCAGTACGCGCGGCTGTCGCGGGCGAGCGTGCTGTCGATCAAAGAGCAGGAATTCGTGGTGGCGGAGCGAGCGCTGGGCGCCAGTCCACTGCGGATTGTGCTGGCGCATGTACTGCCGAACGCGATCACGCCGATCATCGTGCAGGGCACGCTTGGCGTGGGCACGGCGATCCTTGATGCGGCGGCGCTCTCGTTTCTGGGTTTGGGCGCGCAGCCGCCGACGCCGGAATGGGGGCAGATCCTCAGCGAATCGCGAAATTATCTCTTCACTTCGCCCCATCTGGTTTTCTTCCCCGGCATCGCCATCATGATCACGGTGCTGGGATTCAATTTGCTGGGCGATGGCATGCGCGACGCGCTTGATCCGCGTTTGAATCGGAATTGATTTTGCTTAACCGGGCGCAGTCGTTGGAACAATAAAGGGTGACCCATGTTTCGCCCCTACAGATTCCGCATAAATGTTGAGGGCGACACTCACAGAGGCGCCCTGCATTTCTAGCTCCGGCGGGCGAGACAAGTCTCGCCCCTACAAATCGCCTTGTTGATTACGCGGGCTACCTGGTCGGAATACGTAATGAGTCAGTTGCGATTGGGAGGGCGACTTGAAAAGCCGCCCCTACAACCCTCTATTCAAGCGAGACTAGCACTGATCGGCATTGATGAATTGCTGGAAGATGGAAAGGTAGATGGCGAAGCCTTCCCCGCGGCCGGTGTGGTTGGGGCTGGCGCAATCGGCTGAGGCGTGCCAAGTGGCAACCACATCGTTTGAATCCAGCGTCGAGCCATCGTGGAAGAGGACGCCTTCCCGCAGGTGGAAGGTCCAGACAGTGCCATCCTCGGAAACATCCCAGCTTTCCGCCAAGCCAGGGATAACGGCGACGCCGCCCTTTTCAAAGTCTAGCAGCGACTCCTGCACCTGGTGGCAGGCGCGGAACGTCTCGCCATCCCAGGTGTCATTGCAGTAGAGCGAAATCGGCTCGGCATTCTGCATGTAGATAATGTTGTCGTCGTCGGGGTCTTCGAGGCGGGAGAATTCTTCCGTGCCATCGAGGACGCCGGGATGGACGCCAACAATATCGGCTTGCCAAACATCAGCGGAGCCGGCGTGGCCGAAGGGCACCCAGGGCACGGCGGAAGCCATGCCGTCGGCGACCTGCTGGAAAAAAGCCATGCGCGTCTCAGGATCGAGGACCTGACCCGCCTGGATGAGGGGCTCGTAGACTTCCGGATAGGGATCGCCCATTTGCTTCAAGTTTGGACCGTGGCAGCAGGTCAGGAAATTGGAGGCATCGGGGAAGTCCGCGTGCCAGCCGAGGATATGCAGCGGCTCATTGCCGGCCAGCGCCGAGGCGATAAAGGCGCCCGATTCGACCACCTGCACATCAGCGATGACGCCGATCTCCGCCAGCTGCGCCTGGACATCGTTGGCGATGATGCCCGGATTGGGAAGGTAGCCACGCACAACATCACGCCAGGTCAGCGTCAGCGGACGGGATTCGCCGGTGCGCCGGTCAACCACGGTATCGAGCGGCAGCGTAAAGCCGAGATCGGCGGCCGCTTCTTCCAGCAGCGCCTTTGCCGCGTCCTGATCAAAGCCGGGGACGCCGCCCTCGCCGACATGACCGAATACCGCCGGCGGCACGAAGTCGGGCGTCAAGGGCGAGCCCGGCGGGAAGAAGTTGTCGACGATTCGCTGACGGTCAATGCCCATCGCGATAGCTTTACGCACGCGCACATCATCAAGTGGCTGGTAGAAGTTGCTCATGGCGACATAAACGCCGGTCAAGGGCGGAATGTCAATAAGGTTGAAGTTGGGATCGGCACGGAAGACCGGGATATCATCGGGATTGGCGAATTTCATGCCATCAATCGTGCCAGCGCGCAGTTCGGTCGCGCGGGCGGCCGCCTCCGAATTCCAGCGCAAGATCACGGTGTCCTCAATCGAAGGCTCGCCCCAATAGGCATCAAAGCGCTCAAAGACGATCTCGTTGCCCTGGTCCCAATTGACCAGGCGCAGCGGACCCGTGCCGATGGCGGTGGTCAGGATGTCGCCCGTGCCGCCGGTGGCATCCATCCATTCGCGGGGATGGATCGACAAGCCGAGGCTCGCCATCTCCTGATCAAAGATCGCATCGGGATTGCAAAGCGTGACAACAACGGTGAGTTCGTCCACCGCTTCAACCGACTTGAGATTGCCGCCGTAATCGCAATCGGCGGCGGAAAAACTTAGCAGATCGTCTTGGCTCGTGGCGGGCAGCATCGTCAAGCCAAGCGCCAAAAGCAGCAACACAAGAATCGACAGTTTACTGCGATGCGTATTCATAGCGGCTCCTCTATTTCCTCGTGGATGGTGTTGCTCGTCCAATTACTATTGGAATAACGAGCAAACCCTAGTTTAACGCAGTTCGGCATGTCTACAAAGACAGGCGGGGTGGCTAGAATTCAAATTCGTCGAAGTCGCGGCAGAGATAAACGGGACCGTCGAAGGCTTCGGCAGCTTCATCCACCAGCAGCTCGGGATCTTGATTCCAGACCTGGTAGTGGATCAGGCGAAGTTCTTTGGCGCGAGCCTGCGCGGCCGCTTCCCCCGCCATGCGCGCTGTGCTATGACCGGGCGGCGGTCCACCCGCCTCGTGAATGAAGATATCCGCGTCTCTGCCGATTTTGAGCGCATTGGGACAAGGTTCCGTATCGCAGCTGTAGGCGAGGACATTGCCGTTGTGCTTGTTGGTGACGCGCATGCCAATGGTGGGAATGAAATGCACTACGGGAAAGGAATGAATGGCGAAATCCTTGTTCTCAAAGAGCAGCGTATTATCATGCAAGCCGATGCGCGAAAACGATACCGGGAAGAAATTGGGCCAATACTCCCAACCGTACATATCCATCGTATCTTCGATACGGTTGATGCAGTGCGGAATACCATAAAAGCGGATAGGCGCCTTGCGCCCCATCTGCCACATGTGCATCAGCATATTGGGAACGCCAGCCACGTGATCGGAGTGAAAGTGCGTCAATATGATGTCTTGAAGCTGGCCGTCGTCTATGCCGAGGTCCTTCATTTTGTCGAGCGGATTGGAGCCGGCGTCAACCAGAACCGGGCTGTCTTCTTCACCGATCAGCAGGAAATGCGTATAGTCATGTTGGGCGTTGTTGACTGCGCCGGCCGTACCCAGAATGATTACGCGCGCCATATCATTGCCTTTGCCCGGCCGGTTGAGAACTATTCCAGTATATCAAATCTGCTGGCACTCGAATTCTCCGAAGGGACAATATCACAACTTCCGCCATAGTAACACGCTGTAATGAGCTGTGAAGCAATCGCTGGTGTTTGGAGCAATGCTGAATCGCCAATCTCCCCTGTCACGCTCGAACAATAGAAACGGCAGTTGCGCAGCCGCATACAAAAGTCGATACAAGATCGCGACTCAGGTCGCAGTCGGCGGCGAAAGCTCCGTGCCTTCGGCTTCATCGTCGGCTGCTTTTTCACTGGCGAAAGAGGAAGATCGATGGCGATAGAGCAAAAAGCCAAGGGAAATGACGAATCCTATCAGCGTGATTGTCTGCGAACTGTTGATCCCGGTCTCGCCGATGACGGCTATCTCGACGCGAAGGAATTCGAGCAAGAAGCGTACAAACGAATACTGGGCGATGTAAATCAGCAGCAGGTCGCCGCTTAAGAGTCGATCACGATATTCATGGTAAATCCGCCACAGTACGTAAAATGCCACCAGGCTCCAGATCGCCTCGTATGCCCAGATTGGATGGAAGAGCGTATCGACAGGATATTCGATCAAACTTTCAAAGGGAGCGACGCGCGCGTCACGCGGGATCTGAATCCCCCACGGCAGGTTGGTCGGCGCGCCGTATAGCTCTTGATTGACGTAGTTGGCGAAGCGGCCAATCGCCTGGCCCAGCGGGATGGATACCGCGGCGATATCCAGCCAGGGCGCCATTCGCATGCCCTCATCGGGAAAAGCGCTCGCCGGGCGCTGATAGCGGAAGGACGGTACGTCCTTGCCCCGGGCGAAGCCTACTGTCTTGTCGAAGATCCAGTTGATCAGCTGCAGAATCCACAGTACCGGCGTGAGTATCGTGGTGAACAAGCCGATGATTCGATTGTGCCAGCGGCTGAGATAAAGGTAGACGCCGAGCGCCGCGCCGATCATGCCGCCGAAGATGCCCAAGCCGCCGGTCCAGATCGCGATCGCGCCACTCTCGCGGTCGAAGAAATTCGCCAAGAACCAAGCTGTGTTCTGGCAAACACCCTCTTCGGTTCCGCAGCCGGCCACCAGCGATACCGGCGGAAACAGGATGAACCACAAGCGCGCGCCGATGATGCCGGGGATGATCGCCCAGGTCAAGCCGCCCCAGATATGATCGGAATCGCGCCCGCTGCGCGCCGCCAGCAGCGAAGCCACATAGGCGCCGGCCAACAGCGCCACCACGATAATGATGCCGTAATAGCGGATTTGCAGATTGCCCAGCACAAGATGAGTCTGCTCAAACTCCATTTAGTCACCTCGGTCTCTCAACGTCGTGTGCACATAGCGCAAGCGCTGCAGCGCGGTCAAATTGGCGCCGATCGCCAGAATTACCAAGCCGATCTCCAGCGGAGCTTCGCTCGATAGCACACCCGCTGCGACAATCACGATCAGCAGGACCGCCACCCTTTCCATACGCGTGAACCAGCCGACGGTCGCGCTTACGCCGACTTTGGCGTCATCGGCGCGGGCGCGGATATAGCTCACCAGATAACTGCCAATCAATGCCGCCAGAGCGATGGCTAGCATATCCATCCGCCCGGATTCGGCAAAATAATAGCTCAAAGCAGCGAGAATGAAACCGTCAGCATAACGGTCTAGCGTCGAATCGAGCACCATGCCAAAGACGCCGCCGCGCTTCATGGCGCGGGCGACAGCGCCATCGAGGGCGTCGAGCGGCAGGCTCAGGAGAAGTACGACTCCGCCGGTGACAAACTCGCCGCGAGCGATGAAGTACGCGGCAAACGCGACCATGAGCAGGCCACACGCAGTGATCCAATCAGGATGAATCCCCAAACGCGCTGCAAGGACTGCGAAGCGATTCAAGGGCGCTTGTGTAAGATTCCGCAGTCGATCAGTGAGCGTATTCGGATGCTCGGTCATTATTTCCCATCTTGCCAGCCTTAGGCCGTTTCGCTACACTGTAGGCGCAATTGTCGGGGCGTGGCGCAGCCCGGTAGCGCGCACCGTTCGGGTCGGTGAGGTCGTGGGTTCAAATCCCGCCGCCCCGACAGCCAGTGGCGATCGTCATCATATCGATGGCGATTTTTCATTATGAGCTAACCGCCAGCTGCTCGCCCTTGAGCCGTCCGCTGTTTCGCGTCCATGTCCACAAGAACATGCTCGGAATCAATACCAGGCAATAGAGAATGCCGCCCAAGAAATTGGGCAGCGCTGGATTCAGCGCGAACAGGGTTCCGGCGACCGCGGTAGACAAGATGACACCCAAATTCATCGCCGACTGGTTGAGTCCTAGCACGCCACCGCGCAATTCTCTGACGACAGTCTTCGTCAGCAGTGATTGTAAAGGTGGAAAGAGCAGCCCGCTTCCCAGCGCAAATACCGCCAAACTCAAGGCGCCAAGCATCGGCTCGGTCGCGATTGCCAACAGAAACATTGATATGGCGCGAGCCACGACCCCGAGCACGACAATCAGCGGATCGCCAAAACGTTTTAAGGTCGCCGGCAGAACGAAGATCTGCGTAAGAAACTGGCCGATGCCGACAACCATGAGCATGAGCCCAACGCCCAGGCTCACGGTCGCAAAGTCATGACCGCCGAACAACACCGCTTCGGCGAAGAGCGCGAAGGCGCCAATCAGCAGACCCATGCCAAAGCGGGACAGGAATGAGATGATGAGCACGGACATCAGCGCCACATTCTTTACCATGTCGGCTGGACGCAGGCGAGCCTGCCTGCTTTCGCGATTGCGCGCTTTTTCCGTGTGGCTCAGGGATTCCTCGAGCGTGAGCCAGGTTAGAAAAACAGTGACCAGCGCAGCAGCGGCGGCGAATAAGAAGGGCACGTGGGGACCGAATCGGCTGGCCAAAATCCCACCGGCGGCGGGTCCCACGATGAAGCCCATACCGAAAGCCGCCATCGTATAACCGAGCGCCTCGGTACGCCGTCGTTCCGGCATGATATCGGTTACGTAGGCTTGGGCGACGACGATATTGCCGCCGGTTACGCCATCGAGCACACGGGCGATAAACAGAAGCGCGGCCGACTGGGCGAAGCCGATCATCAGAAAGGCAATGACTGTGCCGATTTGGCTGATCAGCAGAATGGGCAATCTACCGCGCTGATCGGACAGCCGTCCGATGAAGGGACCGGCCAGGAATTGCGCGGCGAAGAAGGCAGTAATCAACAGCGTGATGATCTGGGCGTCCATGTCGAATACCGACTGGGCGTAGAGGGGCAAGATGGGATGCGCCATCGATGTTCCGACCATCTGCACAAAGACGATTAAGAGAATAGTCAGCAAGCGACGGTCGAAGTTTCTGGATCTACGATTCAAGGCGCCCTGTTTCCGCTGCCAATTGACTGAAGTTTTTCGCAATGATATGCCAATTCCAGGACAATCGTTAGCGACAGGGATCGTATCGAATCTATCGCTGTCGCCACGATGCGGCAATGATAGAATGAACCTTGAAGGCAGTACAGCGCTACCTTGCGGAGTTTCAATTGACGACGACACTTTACCTCATGCGGCACGGTCATGTGCGCAACCCAGCCAACATTCTATATGGACGCATTCCCGGTTTCCATTTAAGCGACCTTGGCATGCGGCAGGCGGAAGCGGCGGCCGAGTGGCTGGCGGAAAAGCCTATCAAGGCGATATACAGCAGCCCAATGGAGCGGGCGCAGCAGACGGCCGCGATCGTGGCGCAACGGCACGTATCGCTCGCGCCCAGTACCGACGAGCGGATTCTTGAAGTGCTCACGCCATACGAGGGCCGCCCGACAGCGGAGCTGGCGGCGACGGGTTGGGACCTTTATACGGGCAATGAGCCACCTTATGAGTCGCCAGCGATGGTGCTGGAGCGAGTGCTGGATTTCTTCGAGCGCATCGCTGTTGAGCACAGTGGCGATTCCGTCGTTGCCGTCGCGCATGGCGATATTCTGGTCTTCCCTTGGCTGCATGCGCAAGGCGTCGAACCGGAAGCGCTGATGAAAGACCGGCTGGTTGAATACGCGCTGCCGGTTGATTACCCGGCGACGGCGTCGATCATGACATTCGAGCTGGGCGGCTCGCCGCGTGAAACCTTGCCACTGGTGACATACACCTGTCCCTATTAGGCAAAATCTAGAATAGCGGCGCAAAAGGATTGTATTCGCGCCAGCGCGCTTCCGCCGCAGCCAGTCGGTCGCGCTGCACTTCAAGACCGATGCCCGGTCCCTGCGGCAGCTTCAGCGAACTTTCCGCCCCTAGTACAAAGGGCGGCTCAGTGATATCGGGGGCGAAGTAGCGATCGGTGGCTGAGATGTCGCTGGGGAGATTCACGCCTGGCAGCGCGGCGAAAGATAGATTGGCGGCGCGGCCGATGCCTGTTTCCAGCATGCCGCCGATCCACAGCGGAGTTCCCCGTTCCTGGCAAAGCTCGTATATCTTTATGCTCTCGGTGAAGCCGCCAACCCGCGTCGGCTTTAGATTGAGGATCTCCCCCGCTCCTAGCTCCAAAGCGATCCGCCAGTCATGCGCCGAATAGATGCTCTCATCCAAACAGATCGGCGTCTTCAACTGCGGTTGAAGCCGGCTGTGTTCATAGATATCGTCATAAGCAAGCGGCTGCTCGATCATCAGCAGGTCGAATTGATCTAGCTGGCGCAAGCGATCGGCGTCAGCCAGCGAGTAGGCGCTGTTGGCGTCAAGCATCAGCATAATATCAGGAAAATGCCGACGCGCAGCTCGGGCAAGCTCCAGATCCCAGCCGGGCGAGATCTTGAGTTTGATGCGCCCATATCCTTCATCGACGCGTTTCTGGATGAGAGCGATCTGCTGGTCGAGCGAGTCCTGAATGCCAATGCTGACGCCAACGGTCGCCGCGTCGCTCGGATCATTGCCGGGTGGCAAGTGATGAGCGAAGTAATCGGCGAGGCGCATGTCGCTCGCCTTTGCCATCAGATCCCAGATGGCCGCCTCGACGCCGGCGCGCGCATGGTGATTGCCGCGCACGGGCTTGAGCATCTCAGCCGCCTGGATCGGTGAATCGAGCGTCGCCCCGAGCAGCTTGGGAATCAAGAAATCTCGTGTGATATGGAGCGCCGTCAGAATCGTCTCTGAACCGTATGAAGGTTTGGTTTTCAAGGCGGTTTCGCCCCAACCGGTATGCCCATCGCTGCCCACTGCCTCTACGATGATGGCGGACTTATAGGGCTCGGCGCCAAAACTGGTCTTTAGCAATTCAACCAGGGGCATGGCAATGACATGCAGGCGCATGTCTTGAATGGTGACTGGTTTCAAGATCACATCTCCTTGAATTGCGCTTCACGGCGGCATTGTAACAGTGGAGCGCCCCAGGTAGCAGGCGCGAACAGATCCCAGATTTACGCATCGCGGGTTGACAAGGAACTAGGTATATTGCATAATGGATTTATGACTTTCCCTGTAAGAAATGCCCAGGTGATAGCGTCAGATAGCTGAAATATCCAAGCGCGAAGAGGACAATCATGGAGAACTTGAGCATTATCGTTCCGAGCCTGCATAAGCAGCGCATGCACGAACTGATGGAAGAAGCGAGGATTGAGCGCTTCTTGAACGACAAGAAGAATCGCAAAGCCAGCGATTGGCTGCAACGGCGACTTCACCGCAACCGCAAAGCCTTCTAGATACCGCGGCATCAACCGTTGAAGAGCCCCTTGAAGGCGGGGCTCTTTTTATTTTAAGAGCGGCAAGCCAAATTGCCCGCTCTTGAAGTCGGCTTTATAATCGTTTTCGTATGCCGAACGAGACTTTCCCGATATGAGAATCAATCTACATTTCTTTGTGCTACTGGCAACGGCGATGACGGTCTTTGGCCAAGATGTCGCTCAGCCGGGCTTGCAGCAGCATACATGGGATGTATTCGCGCGGCGCAACGCCGAGTACCCGGCGCAAACGGATCTGATCTTCATCAATCTGCTCAGCGGCGAAGGAATAACGATTGGCGCGGTGGGCCAACAATTTACCCTGACAAACAACGGCGTCATTTACTTGGACCGACAAGCGGGCCAAGTTAAGTTGGCGAAAGCCGACGGCATCATTCGTGATCACCCATTCATCCGCGCAAGGTCTGACACGCATCGCGTCGACTGGGTGGTGTCCGAAGATGGGGATCACATCGTTTGGACGATCAGCCAGATTGTCGACAATGGTCAGTTAATCACAGCGACTTGGCTGGCCGATATCGCCGGCGCCGAAATTCGCGAATTGTTGGTATATGGTCCGCGCGAGAGCATTCACTTGCTGCCTGTCGGCTTCGGCGACGGTCAACATGAAATCTATATGGAAGCGCACGCGGATGACAGCGAAGGGCTGAGCCCGTATACGCAGCGAACCGGGCTTTTCGCGCTGACGGTTACGGCGGATGATCTCCATACGCGCGCATTGCCGGGCGACGCGAACTGCTTATGCGCTGTCGGCTTTGGAGCGAATCGGATGCTGCGTCTCGCGCCGAATTTGGATGCGGGCGGCTTGGATGTCGAGGTTTTTCCGCTGGACGGTGGCGACATGCAGATCATACCGGCATTGTCACGCGGCGACTACCGCGATGGCGGAAACATTCTCGTAAGCGCGGACGGCGCACAGGCGATCTACGCCTTGTCACAGGCGCGCGATTCAGCAGCGGAAACCGACAGAATCCGAACGGTATTAATTCATGTCGACATATCGAATGGGCGGCAGCGAATCGCCAGCAGCCCGATTGCCGACTTGGCGCGCCCGCTCGCCTTCACCGATGAGGACCGCGCCGTTCTGTTTACGATGCGGCAAAGCAACCTAACGTACAAGCTTGACCTGGAAAACGGCCGGCATACAGAGGTAGCTGACGCAGTTTATCTCGGCCAGCTTGGCGATCATTAGGACGCGCGCGAGCGAGCGAACTTGGGGCGATTCGCCCAATCCCAAACCGCATCGGCGATTTCCCACACGGCATCCGGGCGGGCAATTTTTCTGGCGTTTTCCGCGCGCTGGCTTAATGATTCCGGTCCCTCGGCGAGCCATTCGCGGATCCGCTCGGCCACTCTCTCCGGCTTGGGCAGATAAATGCCCGCTCGATTCTCGGTGACCAGCCGCACATTGCCGGTCTCCTGGCCCGGGATGCGATCGCTGATAATCATCGGCAAGCCCGCGATGGCGGCCTCGCTGATAGTGGAGGGTCCCGCTTTGGTTACGATGATATCGGAAGCAGCCATAATCCGCGGCATTTCATGATAATTGGTCACATAGCCGAAGACGCGATGCTGATTTATCCAGGCGCGCTGTTCCAGCTTTGCCTTCAAGTCCTGGTTGCGGCCGCAAACCACGATCAACTGCGCATCTAGCGGCTCGGCATCAAGCGCTGCCACCGTCTTGTGAATGGCGCCCATGCCTTCGCTGCCAGCGACCAGCAGCACGGCGGGCAAATCTGGATGCAAGCTGAATTCCGCCCGCGCCGCTTCTTTGGTCGTCATGGAATTGATGAAATGCGGGTTGACGGGCAAGCCGGTGATCTGCATCTGGGAGGGCGACATGCCTAGGCGCAAGCCGCGGCGATAGGCTGATTCTGTTGGAACGAAACAATGATCGACGCGCGGGTCGTACCAGAATGAAGGCGTCGTGACCAAATCGGTGACGACGGTCAAAAATGGCGGTCTCTCATCCAGCGTGAGAAAGGCGCGGAATGTTGGGTTGCCGATCACGGAATGTGTGCAAACGGCGACGTCAGCCGGATGTTCGGCGACGATTCGGCGCAAGATTCTGCGATTGTTGCGATAAATGAATTGCCGCGCAAGACGAGTGCGCCGCTTGCCGTCAAAACTGTGGTAGACCAGCGCCCACAAGAATTTTGATGTGTTGACAACGCGCGGATACAGCTCCGGCTGTTTATTGAGGGGCCACTTGCACTCGCGCAAGACATCGACGGCGTCGAATTCAACGGCGCCGCCAAAACGAATCTTCATCGCGTCCTGGATCGCCTGAAAAGCGGAGCGGTGCCCGCCACCAGTGTCGGAGAACAAAAACAGAACTTTCTTGGTCACGGGGCTGATTCCCGCGCGCGTCCAGCGCTCATTAGTCCGCCATCATGTTTTTAGCGTTTGCGCAACGACGCTTGGGTGTGTCCCAGCGCCGAGCCTCACCATACTTTAACACCGTTTGCCGTCAATTGAACTGAAAAGTCGCGGACCAGGCAGGTGGGCGAAGGCAATTGTGAAATGTCCATAAACATTTTCCAAAACGGAGTAAAATCGTGTATATTTGAAGTAATGTTTTCATTTGGCAGCGAGACTGATTGATTTTGCTCGACTTAAACCCGATCACTATCATCATCAATCTTATCGTCTTGGGTGTTGCGATGACCGTGCATGAATTCGCGCACAACTTCGTCGCCTGGAAAATGGGAGACGAAGTCCCGAAACTGCAGGGTCGTCTGACACTGAACCCGCTGGCGCACATCAACTGGGTAGGCTGGCTGATGTTCGCGATCATCGGTTTTGGCATCCTGGGAAGCGCGCCGATTTCAGCGAACCGCATGAAAGACCCGCGCCGCGGTTTTCTGGCGGCAGTGGCCGCCGGTCCCTTTTCCAATTTAGGGTTGGCGCTGGTCTTCGCTTTGATGCTGCGGCTGAGCGGGCTCAGCACCTATGGCTTCCTGGTTTACCGTGGTCTGGAACCGATGACCGACGCCCTTGGGATGCTGGCGGCGCTGCTTTACGCGATGGTGTTTTGGAATCTGCTGCTATTCGTCTTCAACTTGATTCCGCTCTTCCCGATAGATGGTTGGCACATCGTATTGAGCTTGCTGCCCGGCAGTTGGCTGAACCAGATGCAGATCCCGGTAGTTGTACAGCGGAGCCTGCGCCCCTTAGCCGAATTCTTGATGCGCCCGGCTTTCAAATGGCGCGATTGGCAGATGGCGAGCTACTATGTATTCATCGCGCTGATCTTCATATCCGTCCTTCCTCTTGGCGGCATCAATCCCTTTGGTCTCTTCGTTGCGCGGCCGACCGGCGCGCTGATTCGTCTTCTGCTTTTCTAAACAGTTGCAGGGATGCGATAAATCCTGCGACAATAGCGCCGGGAAGATGCTACGGGCGACCTGATAGATGGTCCGTGCATGAGAACGACGTTTACAGTCAGACGAAATCGACCTTGAATTTGCCGGCATGATGAAAGCAGCATTTCACCGTTTGTCGCAAGGCATAGGCGCCCTGTTTGCCTTCGCTCGCTCGCCCGATATTGAGTTGGCGCGGCGGCATCTTTCAGCCTGTGAATATGAAGCCTTCCGCTCCATGGCGCGGTCGGAGCAGTTGCACAGCCTGCAGGTGCTCGAAAGAGTGCTAGCGGCGGATCCGGCTGCGCCAGACGCGCTTATCGCCGCGGCGCTGCTGCACGATGTGGGCAAGTCAAGGTATCGGCTATCCGTGTGGCAGAAGACGCTCGCCGTGATCATCGAGGGGATTGCCCCGCGTTTGAGCCTTCGCTTAAGTGAGGACGAAACCCTTGGAATTGCGCGGGCGCCATTCATCGTTCGGCGGCATCACGCGCAATGGGGTGGCGAGATACTTCGCAACTGCGGCTCCGACGAAGATGTGATCTGGCTGGTGGAACGGCACCAAAATAGCGATGAGCGACACAGCGATCGGCGAATCTTTCCCCTGTTGTCCAGGCTGCGGAGCGCCGATAGTGAAAGCTGAGCCCGGTAGTTTGCATTCGGCGAGCTGGATATAGAAAGATGACCGCGCTCTGCGATATAGTTGTGCGACACGCTCACGATCCGATGCACGAGGCGCTGATATGGCACAATTGACGGTGGCTGTTCTGGGATTGGACCGGCTTGGCGCATCCATTGCGCTGCGCTTGCGGACCTACGCTGAAAAAGGCGGACAACACCGCTTCGACCTGATTGGCTACGACAGCCGCGATGACTTCGAAAAGCCGGCGCGGAAACTCAAAGTCTTCGACAAGGTTGAGCGCCATGCGGAAAGCGCGGTTGAATCGGCTGATCTAGTGGTCATGAACTTGCCCTATGAAGACTTGCGCGCTGGCTACGAGATCGTATCGACATCATTGCGGGATGGCGTTGTCATCCTGGATACCGCGGTTATGAAGCAGCCGTCATTTCGTTGGGCGGAGGAATTTCTTTCCGACGAGCATCACTTGATCGGCTTTACGCCGGTGGTCAACGCTGACTATTTGCTGGAGCATCAGTTGAGCCCGGAGCAGGCCGCGGACGACTATTTCCATCGGAGCGCGATCTATCTAACGCCGTCGGTCGACAGCATAAAAGAGGCGATTGACCTTGCCGTAAACTTCGCGCTCATACTGGATGGCAAGCCGCATTTTCTCGACCCGGCGGAACACGACAGCCTGACGACAATCACAGAAGAGATACCGCAGGTTCTCAGCATCGCCGCATATTCAGCAGCGATGAAACACCAAGCCTGGGGGGACGCCCAACGCCTGACGAACCCGCCTTTCGCTGTCTTGACACGTTATCTGCTGACGCATCACCCGGATGCGCTTCGCGACGAATGGCTGGAAAACAGCGATTCTCTTGCGCGCGCCATTGACGAGCTTGTGGCTATCCTGAACGATTTGCGGGACCGGCTCGCGGAAAAAGACGAGTCCGCCATAGAAGCCTTCTTGATCGGCGCCTCCGATGACTACCAGGAGTGGATCAACAAGCGCCATAAGGGGGATTGGGGCGAGCAGCCGGCTTCTCGCGCGCAATATGACGGCTCGATTTCCGGTATGCTCTTCGGCAGCGCAATCAGCAGGCGATTCTTTGGTGGAAGCAAGGACGGCGACAAGTAGGGCGACCAGCAGGGATTACGATGCGTCTGGCAAAGACTGCAATCTGACTTACTGGTTACCTTGAAATGCGCTGGTGAGTTTTTGGCAATTATTTGACCCTGAGCGACAAATAGTATAAAGTATTCTGTAGCAATCTCTTTTTAGTGCAGGCGTATTCTGCATAGGTACGCTGCTGATAGATTTGTTGAATCGAAGGGGGCTTCCCACAATGAAACGAATCATAAGCATATTCATTCGCGCGCTCGTTCTTCTAGCGCTGATGTTGACGTCCGCGCTTGCAGTCGCGCAAGACGAGGCGCAAGCTGAAAGCGCGACTACTCCGCCGTTTATCGGCATCCGTTACTGGCATCACGATGAAGGTTTGTTCGTCACCGGCATCATTCCCAATACGCCGGCGGCCGATGTCGATCTGGAAGCGGGCGATGTTGTCATGGCGGTCGATGGAGAAGCGATAAGGGTCGAAACGGTGCGGGATGTGGTCTGGAAACACGGCATCGGCGCAACGGTGTCGCTGAGTATCGACCGCGACGGATCGCAATTCGCTGAAGATCTCACCTTGATTGCGCGTCCGGCGGATCTTTTTGAGAATCCCCTTTACGCGATGCCGCTGGATCTGGCGAGTGTTGGTCTGTTTGTCGGTCAATGCGGCGACAAGCTGCTGGTCATGGGCGCGCTGTCAGATTCCGAGGTCGCAACTGCTGGCTTCCATCTGTACGATGAAATCATTGCCATTGATGGAGACGGCGTCAGCACCATTGGCGAAGCTGACGCGGCTGTTTCCGCTTTGAGCGAGGGCGATCAACTTCGCTTCGACATATTGCGCGGTGAACGTGAAATGACGATCAAGGTTATCGTGGAAGATCACCGCCGGCGCGATCCTCGGCGGCGCCCGCCGCGGCGTCCGCATCCGCGGGTGGAGGTTGAGCGCGCCTACGTTTCCGACAATATCGAGTTGGGTTATGGCGACGGCTTCGTCGTCGTTAGCGTGCTGGACCCGGCGCATGAGCTGTACGCGGCCGGGCTGCGCCAGTTTGACCTCATCGTTAAGGCCAATGGGGCGCCGGTGGAAGAAGCCGCCGACCTGTTCAGCGGCGACGCCATTCAGGTCGCGGTCGAACGCGCGAACCGCGCCTTGCGCTTCGAGATTCCGGCATCGGCCGCGCCCCTGCTGATATACGGAGATCTTGAGCCGGTTGAGCAAGATCGCTCGCAGTGGCTGGGCTTGCATGAGAAGCAAGTCACGCTAGGGGTGCGATACTGGCAACTGGAACCGGACAGCCCGCATTTCGAGGGCAGCGATCTAAGGCAGGGCGCCCTCGTCGCCGAGGTGATCGAAGGGCTGCCGGCTGAAAAGGCTGGCCTGCAGGAAGGCGATATCATCGTAGCGGTGGCCGGCGAGCCGGTCACGCTGGAGATTGACCTGCGCAATCGCATCTACTTCCACGAGCCGGGCGAGCAGGTAACGCTCGATATCCTGCGCGATGGCGAGATGCTGCAGGTCGATGTGGTGCTGAGGGTGGCGAGCAAGTAAGACGCCGACAGTAGCAAGTAAAGTGAGAAGCCCCTGTCAAATGGCAGGGGTTTTTCTGTCTATTGGTTTCTGAAAGTGCGGTGATTGAATGGGCGAGGTCAATGCAAGATGAATTATGAAGTCTTCACATCCTCTCACTTTCGCAAGTCCTTCAATGGGCTCGATCCTCGAGTTCAGGATGCCGTGGACTTAACGATTCAGGATCTTCGAAAAGACTACCGTGTCACCGTCAGCCACCCTCACGAAAAATTCAAAAGCAAGAGAAAAAAGCGCACACGCAACGTGTGGCGGACTCGCTGCAGGGGTACGCAATATCGACTGGCATGGGAATGGTTGAAGAGCGGCAATATCGGAATTTGGGAAGTCGGTACTCATGTCGAAATAGACAGATTCACACCCAAAAGCCTGCCTAATGAAGTTCATGCGCAATGGATATTGGTTGAGACGCCAGCCCAAAATGATGTCACTTCTGAAGAGAAACCACTTGAAGATCCGCAGGAGGAGGCTCCTGATGTTGGCGGTGCAGGAATCCTAGACTACGCAGGAATCCTAGACTACTTAGTTGATCTTTCCCTTGCTCAAAAGGACTTATGTCATGTAGACGCAACTGGTCCGCTATTGATCCGTGGCGTGGCAGGTTCCGGCAAGACCGCGCTCGGCCTGCACCGCGCTCAGAACATTAGCAGGCTTCGGGCCAAATCTGGCAAACACACCGATATCCTAATACTTACATATTCAAATGCGCTCAAAACAGCACTGGGCTGGATGTACGCCGACAAGTTTGATGAATTGCCAGGTAGCCTTACAATTGAATCCTTTGGTGACTGGATGATAAATTGCCTGCGGGAAGTCAACATAGACATGTCCGAAATGGAAAGTAACGCACGAAAAAACACCATACGGAAAATCAGGTCCAACGTTGCCATGTCCTTTCCTGCTGGCAATGCAATTGCTAGATTCTCCTCATCATTCTTGTTGAGCGAAATTGACGATGTTATACGCGGAAGAGACATCACGAGTTCGGCTGAATACAAACGCCTGAAACGATCTGGCCGAGGCAAAGCTCTTAGGCGATCACAGAGAGAGTTGGTGTGGGAGGTGTATCAGCAATATCGGTTAGCGCTTCGAGAACAGAACAAGTTCGATTGGGCTGAACTTCCTCAACTTGTATTGAAACATTGTAATCCAATTCGGCAATTTGATGTGGTGGTCGTCGACGAAGCCCAGGACATGCGCCCCAATTATCTGAATCTGGCAACAAAACTCATTAGGGACTACAACGAACATAGAAGTGTAACACTGTTGGGAGACCTGGCGCAGAGCATTCATTATTCCGGGATTTCATGGCGAGATGCGGGCTTACCATTGCGCGGCGGTCGAACACGGTTGCTGACGCAAAATCAGCGGAACACGCGACAGATTATGGATGTCGCTTTGCCGATATTGGACAAGTGTCGGTCCCTAGGCAGTGTGCGCCAATACCACTCGCCCACCAGTATCGACAAGGCTGGCGACAAACCGGTCTTGGTTCGCTACACGAGTCCCAAAATTGCTGTTGACTACATCGCGAACGAAATCAGCGCGTTGCGTCAGTCCCTACGCCTGAACTACAGCAACTTTGCGATCCTCTCGCCTCGTAGGCTATTGAAGTCCGAAATGTTTCGGGCGTTGAAAAAGCAACTTCCAGATAGGGGCATCAAATGTCGACACTTCCGCCATGAAGATTTCCTGTTAGACGACGAAGTAGGCCTTATCACAATGCATTCTGCGAAGGGACTGGAGTTCCCGGTCGTTTTCATGATAGACTTTGAAGAAGGCACGATTCCCTATGTAGGACGCTCTTCGGCTAGTCCTCATGAAATTGAGGAGCGAGCGCGGAAACTAACCTATGTAAGCATGACACGCGCTACCCAACGACTCTACATTGTTTATCCGAAATCAAATCCGTCTCGATTTGTCCACGACATCATCAATGCAAATGAAAATGCCGTAGATATTTGGGATCTACCGTAATTCACCAATCACGTCCAATAGTCTCTCCGCCTACTTCGCGTACTCCACCCGCCGCGTCTCGCGGATGACGTGCACCTTGATCTGGCCCGGATACTGCATATCGTTCTCGATTTCCTTGGCGATATCGCGCGCCAGCTGAATCGAGGCGAAATCGTCAACCACTTCCGGGCGCACGATGATGCGCACCTCGCGCCCCGCTTGCAGCGCATAGCTTTGTTCCACGCCGTCGAAACCGTTGGCGATCTCTTCAAGCTGCTTGACGCGGCGGATGTACGAATCGAGGCTTTCGCGCCGAGCGCCCGGGCGCGCGCCTGAAATAGCGTCAGCCGCCTCCACAATGAAAGCTTCGACGCACTCTTTTTCAACTTCATGATGATGGGCGGCGATGCAATTGACGACGGCGTCTTTGCCGCCATAGCGCTTGACGAACTCAGCCCCGATTACGGCGTGGGTACCTTCGACGCTGTGGTCTATCGCCTTGCCAAGGTCGTGCAGCAAGCCGCCGGCTTTGGCGATGTTGACATCGGCGCCCAATTCCATCGCGATCATGCCAGCGATATGCGCTGTCTCGATTGCGTGAGCGTGCTGATTTTGTCCGTAGCTGGTACGGAACTTCAACGTGCCTAGCAGCGTCAGCACTTCCACATGCAAGCCGTGAATGCCCGTCTCGTAAGCCGCCCGTTCACCCTCTTCGCGCACGATCTGCTCGACTTCGGCGCGCGTGTCCTCGACCAGCTTTTCAATCCGCGCGGGATGGATGCGCCCGTCGACCACCAATTTCGCCATGGTCCGTTTCGCCACTTCCCGCCGCACCGGGTCAAAGCTGCTGATGGTGACTGATTCCGGCGAGTCATCCACGACGACATCCACGCCGGTCGCCAGCTCAAAGGAGCGAATGTTGCGACCATTGCGCCCGATGATTCGCCCTTTCATGTCGTCGCTTGGGAGGTGAACCACGCTTACGGACACCTCGCTCACTTGCTCCGACGCCAGCCGCTGAATCGCCATCGCAATCAGGCTGCGCGCGCGCTGATCGGCCGTTTCGCGCGCTTCCGCTTCCACCTGTCGGATGATCCTCGCCATATCATTTCGCGCGTCCAGCTCAATGGAATCAAGCAGCTGCTGGCGCGCTTCGTCGACGGTCATTTGCGCGATGACTTCCAGCTTGTCAATCATGGTCGCTTCCGACTTTTTGAGCTCGTTTTCCTTCCTGTCCAGCCGGCTCTGGCGCTTGTTCAGCTGTTGGTCTCGCTGCTCAAGGCGCTCCATCCGATTGTCAAGTTCCTTACGGCGGCGCTGGATGCGTTCATCTTCTTCATTGAGGTCGCGGCGGCGGCGAGAGTTCTTTGCGTCCGCATCGCTGATGCGGCGCCGCGCTTCGTTTTCGGCATCCGCCAGAATCGTCGCTTTCTCGGCGTCGGCATTAGTTAGAATCTGCTTGGCATCATCCGATGCCTTGAGGAGAGCGCTTTGTCCCTCTTCCTGCTGTCTCGTCAGCAGCGCTTGCACCGCCCGGCGGCTGCCGACGAGGTAACCCGCTCCAGCTCCAACAACTGCGAGGATAATTCCGACAAAAATAACGAGGACAATGGTAGATAGATGTAATTCCATAGTGGCTTGACGGTATCCATCGGATACATTCGTCATGCTCCTTTCTTCAATTGATTCGGCTAGATTCCACCGATCTTAGTCATCATCGCTGCTGAGAAAAAATGCGGGATCACTCGATTCAAGCTGTTCCTGCAGCCGCAGCGCGACATCGCTAATCGCGGGCTCGCTGAAACCTCGACGGCGCAGCAGCGCGCTCAGCTTTCGCCTGAATGCTTGACGGGTGAATCCCCGGTACCGCGACATCCGCGCCTTAGCGGCTCGATATGCCGATTCTTCCTCATCGACCTCCGCCAATAGGCTGTTGATGATTTCGTCATCAACGCCCTTTTGACGCAATTCGTATCGCAGCGCGCGCGAACCCATGGGTTTGAAGCGATCGCGATTGGCAACCCAATAGCGCGCAAACTCCAAATCGTCCACATAACCACGCCGCAGCAGCCGATCTATCACGACCGCGATCTGAGACTCCGGCACCTCTTTCTTGACAAGATGACGGCGAACTTCTTCAATACTGCGGGGTCGGTAAGCGAGAAAGCGGACAGCCCGGTCGAAAGTCGATTGCAAAGCGCCGGCGTCGGACAATTCCGAAACCTCCGCAAGCGTCAATTTTTGCCCTCGGCTTAGACGCGACGCCTGCATCAGCGGCAAGTCAAGAGCGTATTCGTCATCGAGGTAGAGCTTTACGCGCTCTTTGTCTTGCCGATGAACTTCGAGGGCAGTGACGACCGGCATAAGGTTTATCCAATGCAAACAACCGCAGTTTTCCGAAACTACGGCCATACCAGCGACAAATTACAGAATGCGTCAAACCGCTAAAGAGATTATGACAGTGTCGAGAGAATCAGCGCGAAATGCCCCGTAGTCCCTTTTCCGCATCTACGGTACCACTCATGTTCACTCTCACCGATGAACTCCCGATTCGAAAGTCCATATCGATCTGTTCCAATCTCGCAACAAGCCGAATGATCGCTCGTCATTTGCGCGGAATAATCCGCAGCCGCAAACCCGTCCATGTTTTGCCTGAAACGAGTTCGCCTTGATTCTCGCCACCCCAGTCTGTCACCGCTACGTTCGCCTACGCGCCGCGACTCTTCTCGGTGGTCTTGAATGCACTCCATTGCAAGGCGACCATGACCCAAATTGGTCATCCGCCTATCATCACCTATTATACAGTAAATCCGACGTTGACAAGCCTTGTATTGGCGACTGAGCGGCTGACAGCATAAATTGCTTTCGACATGCGACGGCAGATTTCGCAATTGATGTCAGAATTGTCTTGGGTAAAGAAGGAATCCAGCCGGAATAAATGAAGCAAGCAGCGAGCGAGCTTGAAACGGGAAGACACCCGCATCAAAGCGAGCTTGGCCGGTAGGGATACTAATACTTGAAAGAACAAAAGAATGACGAGGCGCTCACGCGGCATCCTAGTTACTGGCGGCGGCACCTTTTTGGGCGACAATATTGCGTCGGCGCTATTGGCGGAGGGCGCCAGCGTTAGCCTCCTGGTGCGGCCTGGCGTGGAAGACCGGCTGGGACCGCTCGCGCAGCATACGCGCTGGTCTACCGCCGATGTCTGGAGCCCAGCCAGCCTACGGGGCAAGGCGCGTCTTCACTCCGCCGTCATTCACACCGTTGGTAGCTTGAGAGCCGATCCGACGCGTGGGCTTACATACCGGCGGCTCAACTTTGTTTCGGCGCGCAACGTCGCCAATATGTGCGTCAGCGACGGCGTCGAGCGCATGATACTTATCAGCAGCGCCTATGCGCCCTGGATTCGGCGCGGCTACATATTAGCCAAACGCGAGGCGGAAGATTACATGCGGCGAATGGGATTGCGCGCCACCGTTGTCCGAGCGCCGCTTTTGTATGCGCCTGGGCAGAGCCGCCCGCTCTTTTACCGAGCGATGACCTTGCTCGGCGCGCTGCCGCCATTGTCTTGGCTCTATCTAGGCCGGATCGCTCCGATGCCAGTCGACGCGCTTGCGCGTGGTGTTGCGCGGATCGCCTTATCCACCGGCGATGAGCGCGAAATCTATTACGCGCGCGACCTGCGCCGGCTTATCCGACGAAGCGCGCCGCGCCAGAATAGCGCCACGATGGACGCATACATTCCTCATGGAACCGAGGCGTTAAGCCCCTATGACGCCTTGGATGAAGACCTGCCCTTTGGCTGGTCGCCCGGCGATGAGCCTTCTTAAGTTGCGCTTGAAAACAGATGGCGGAGAAGTATAATATGTCTCCCTTGGGGCGACGTAGCCAAGTGGTAAGGCAGAGGTTTGCAAAACCTTCATTCGTGGGTTCGAATCCCACCGTCGCCTCTTCAGTTGCATTATCCGATAAAACTCCAATGAAGTTTGGTATTCGCGGCGGAATTTCGGAGCGCCAGGCCGTGGAACGCCTCTTTGCCGATGCGCCGCCAGCGCCGCTGCCAAACTACAGCCTAAGCACTGTCTGCCCCGCCTGCGCGAGCGAGACCCATAGACTTGCATGCAAGGTACGCTGCCCAAATTGCGGCTTCATGTGGAATTGCAGCGAGCTATAGACGGGTCCGCCCCAATCATGCAAGCTTCCAGAAGCGTTCGACGAAACTGCCCGACTCGGTATCGGTGAAGGCGCGCCGCACATCGGCGTCCATTGCCTTCAGGTCCTCCCAAAATGTGCTGATCTGCGAATCGTAGCAAGCAATCGCCTTGATCTTCGCCTCCATTTCAGCGTCACTTAGAATGACATCTGCCGGCTCAAGCGGCAGGTCAATTGCGGACAGCGCAAGCTCGGTGGATTGATCCGCCTTGGAATAAGGGAACTCGACATAAAAGCGCAAGACCGACTTGTCCGGCGCGTCGCGCATCTGCGTCAGCCCCCAGTCGCGCGCGATCTGATGGTCGACGTGATGGCCCACGCCCAGTGGCAGATACACCTTGGCCGCCGTTTCCAACTCCGGAATTTGAATGCCCTTGAGCAGACGAGGCGCGTAATCGGCCGGATGGACATCGCCGAAGAGCGACTCCTCCGACGGATAGAGCGCTTCGTCGCCGGCCAGTCGGTAGACGCAATCGGGCAGCGGAACGTGCATGAAGTCAACGCCGAGGATATGCGAGGCGTTTTCATCTTCAATCTGCCGTTGGCGCAGCGGATCGACGCCCGCCCGCCATCGTCGGTGCAGGTCGGCCAGGATCGGCGTATCGGGCAACTCATCCTGGAACAAACCGCCCATCATGGTAATCACGAGCACAGAGTGCCCGGCCGCCGTCAATTGACTTGCCGTGCCACCGCAGCTGAAGACGCCATCATCAAAATGTGGCGAAATGATCACGTGAGAATGCGTCGACGTTTCTGCTGGCAATTTGGCCTCGCTGTCTTTTGGTTGCGCCTCAAGCGCTTTCTCGCGCCGCGGTGTAATAGTCGCAGCAGTCGGCGATGGGACAACGCTCGCAAGCGGGTTTGCGCGCGTGGCAGGTATCGCGCCCGTGCTGAATAAGCTGAATATGAAATTGATAGTAGTCCGCCGGCGGGGCGATGGCTTCCATCACCGGATGGGCGTCATCCGCCGAGAGCTTCTCCGGTATGAAGCCGATGCGTTTGCTGACGCGATAGATATGGGTGTCGACGGGGAATGCGGGCCGTCCATAAGCGAAGCAGAGCACAATCGCCGCGGTCTTTGGTCCGATGCCTTTCAGCGAAACCAGCCAGGCTTTCGCCTCTTGCATGGACATTTCATCTAAGAAGTCGATACTGTATTCGCCAGCCTTTTCGAAGATGACCGCCAGCGCATCTTGAATCCGAGGCGCCTTCTGATTCGCCAAGCCGGCGGGACGCACCGCGTCAATCAGTTCTTCCAGATTGGCAAAGCGGACCGCTTCCCAATCGGCGAATCTCTCTTTTAGACGTGCAAAGGCGCGGTCGCGATTGGTATCAGTGGTGCTTTGGCTCAGGATGCAGCTGATCAACTCGTCCATGCCATCTTGATTGCGCGACCAATCCAACTCGCCATAGACCTTGGTCAAAGCTTCGGCGACAGGCGCGTACTTCGCCTTGCGCGCGGAAAAATTGTCGACTTTTTCAAGTGGATCTCGTTTGCGTGCCATGCGTCAATTGTACAGCGCAGGCGGGACTCTGCAAGCGATGGATTGTCGGGGCGCCGACCGGATCAGGCGGCTTTTGCCCTTGGCGTGCCTTTGCGCGCCGGCTCAATTTTGTCCTGCGGCAGCAAGCACCAGACGATTAGCGCAATTAGCGCAAAGACGACGGCTGACGCGAGGAAGGCGCCGCGCATGCCGAGCATCAGCGCAACGGTAGCGCCAAATAGCGGAGCAGCCGCGCGCGAGCCGGACATGACCGAATTCTCGAGACCATATATGGCGCCAGCGCGCTCCGTTCCGGCGTAGCGGGAGAGCAAGGCGCTGGGCGCGGCGACCAGACCACCGGCGGCGAAACCGGCCATTGCCTGCAGTATTAGCAGCTGCCAGACATCGGCGACGAGCGCTTGCGGCACATAGAAGATGGCAGCCGCTGTCGAACAATAGAACAGCACTTTCCGATGGCTGATGCGGTCGCCCAGATTGCCCAGATAGACGGCGCCAATCGTGGACGCCGCCGCTGACACCGCCATGAAGAGACCTGCGTAAGTATTGCTGGTGGCGGTTTCCCGCGCAATGAGCGACACCACAAAAAGCGGCGCGATCGGCACGATGATCGTGCGGGCGAGGCCAGAAAGAAAGCGAATGACCAGCGCCAAGCCGACGCCGGATGTGCCGAGGATTTCCTTCCAGCCGCGCCCGAGTGAAATCGGGTCAAACTTGACCGATTCTTTCGAATCGCTGAAATTCTCGCTGACGCCGATTAGCACCACCATTCCACCTGCGGCAAGCAGCACCCCCGTAAGTAGATAGGGTATGTTGTAGCCAAAGTTGTCGGCGAGAATGCCACCTAGCAAGGGACCAATCGCGACGCCAGCCCAAAGCCCCAATTGCAGCGTGCCCATGGCGAAACCGACGCGGTGCCGCGGCGTGGCTGCCGCCACCAGCGCGTTATTGGCGGAAACAGTGCCGGTGACCAATCCCTGCATGGCGCGGATCACGATTAACTGCTCGGCCGTCTGCGTGAAAGCCATCATCGCCATCGTGATCGCGCCGCCGAACATGGCGCGCATGATCATCTTCTTGCGTCCGTAGCGATCGGCAGCCACGCCCCAGAAGGGCGCCGTCACCATCATGGTGAGGCCTTGCACCGATATGACCAAGCCCGCCGCCAATTCAGTGCTCAGACCGGTTGTCGTGCCCAAAGAATCAATATGCAGCGGCAGGAAAGGAAACATCATCGAATAGCCGACCGCCGAAAGCACTTGAGCAAAGAAGATGACGCTCAAGGTGAACTTCCAACCATGCGGGAAAGCGATTGCGCGCGTGAGCGAGTGGTAATTTGCCGAGAGGACTCTAGCCATTTATTCTATGCCTGTTTGGTCAGTAAGTGGGCGCGCGGCTACAAGGGGCTCAGCTGCCCGCAGCGGCGCCAACGGAAAATCGGAACATTTTTCGCTTTGATTTTGGCAATAGCTGGGCGCCTATCAGCAGGATGGCCAAGTAATAGATGGCGACAGCAGCAAAGACAGCGCGCAAGCCGAACATGGCGGCGATGACAGAAGCCGTCATGGGCGCCATGCCATTGGAAAACGAGGTCACCGACGCGTCCAATCCGTATACAGAGCCTTCATCGCCCAGATCGGTATATTTCGCTAGCATGGCTGCTGGCGCCGACAAGACGCCACCAGCCGCGATTCCGGCGAGCGCCTGCAGCACGAGCAGTTGATAGACATTGCTGACAAATGCTTGCGGAATGTAGAAGGTCATCGCCATCAAGGAAGCCAAGATCAAGACATTGCGAAAGCCCCACTTGTCGCCGAGCCAGCCGAATACAAAGGAGCCGGCGGTAAGCGCAACGGCGGATACAGTCAACACCAAGCCAGCGTAACTGCTGGCGCCGGCTGCCATGGCGCCGGGGATTAATGCCATGACAAAGAGGGGCGCAATCGGCATGACCGAACGCTGGGCAAAGCCATTCAGAAAACGCAATGAATAGACTGTCTTGACGCCGCGCGCGCGCAAGATGCCGCGCCAGGCGCGCGCCATCTTCACTGGACTAAGGTTGAGCTTGCTATTGGAAGCGGGCTTATATGTCTCGCGCACACCGAAGGTCACCAGCAGACCAGCCAGAACTAGCATCGCTGAAGTGAAGAGAAATGGCGCCTGGAAGCCGAACCGCTCGGCGAGGACGCCACCAACCAGAGGACCGATCGCCGCGCCGCCGAAAAGGCCCACCTGCAGCGTACCGAGCGCGAAGCCGATCCTTTCGCGAGGTGTTTCACCGGCGACCAGCGCCATGCTCGACGAGATGATCCCGCTGGTCAGTCCTTGCAGGGCGCGCAAGGCGATGAGCGCCAGCGCCGTCTCAGCGAAGCCCATTAACAAGAGGACGATTGATGCGCCGAAGAGCGCGCGCATCACCATCTTCTTGCGCCCATACTGATCAGCCAGCCGTCCCCAGAATGGCATCGCAATGGATGCTACCAGGGGCGGCGCGCCAATGACCAAGCCGGCCAGCAATTCCGGGCTGATGAAGTGGGCGTCGCGAAGCGTCTGAATGTATAAGGGCAAAAAGGGATAAACGAGGGATATGCCGCCAGTGCCAAGCGCCTGCGCCAGCGACACGATGAACAACGTGACCAGCCAGCGATTGGGAGGCTGTGATTCCTCAACGTCTTGCATAAATGCCCGCAGTCTGCAACTTTTTTTGCAAATTTGATTAGCTTACAACATTTCGAATCCATTACAAGCGCGAATATGCGTCAATTTGGCGGCGCCGATTTAATCTGTATTTCCGCTGGAATTTGTACTATTCTCAGCCTGTTATGCTTTGAGAAAATCGGTCGAGAGCGGGCGGCGGCCGACAACAAATAGCGGCGATATTCAGGCAAACCGGAAGTAGCGATCTCCTTATGTGGCAGCCAACAAAGCTGGAACTTGAGCGGCTGGAAAAAGCCGAGCGCCTTCAGGATCGAGGCGTAGAGCTTTATCCCGCGCGTATTGCGCGGAGCCATCGGATCGCCGATGCGGTTGCCCTTTTCTTACGCGCCGAAGCGGAGGCGCCAGTCGATCACGATGGGGAAGATAGTGCGGAAGTCAATAACGTAACGGTGGTCGGGCGTATCCGGCGACTGAACAGCAAGGGCAAGGTTTCATTCGCGCATATTGAAGACGAGAGCGGCCGCGTTCAGCTATTCCTGCGCGTCAATGCCTTGGGAGAAGAGCGTTACAAATTGATCCGGCGCAAGCTGATTGATGTGGATGACTTCGTAGCGGCGAGCGGCGCGATGATGCGGACGCGCACTGGCGAGGTCAGCGTCAATACCACTGACATCCGCCTGATCAGCAAAGCCTTGACGCCGCTGCCGGTGGTGAAAGAACAGCGGCAGGCTGACGGAACGATCATCGAATACGGCGAATTCAAGGACAGGGAGAGCCGCTACCGCCAGCGCTACGCCGATTTGGCGGTGAATAAATCCGTCCGCGATATTTTCATCAAGCGCGCCCGCACGATCAAAGCGCTGCGCGATTTTCTCGATGGCGAAGGCATGCTGGAGGTGGAAACGCCGGTCTTGCAGCCGCTATACGGCGGGGCGGCCGCCCGTCCCTTCACCACGCATCACAATCAGCTACACGAGGATCTATATCTGCGCATCAGCTTCGAGCTGTACCTGAAACGACTGCTGGTCGGCGGCTACGACGCGGTCTATGAAATCGGGCGCGACTTCCGCAACGAAGGCGTCAGCTACAAGCACAATACCGAATTCACCATGCTGGAATTCTATAAAGCCTACATCGACTACAAGGGCGTTATGGATATCACCGAGCGAATGTTCGCCTACACCGCCGAGCAAGTGACCGGCTCGTCGGAGATCGTGTATCAGGGCGAGCTTATTGACCTGGCGCCGCCCTGGAAACGCGTCAGCATCCGCGAAGCGGCGCAAGAGTTGCTCGGCTTTGATTATATGGATTACCCAACGGGAGAAACGCTCTACGCATACCTGGAATCGCGCGGTCTGGCCGAGGGGTTGGAGCCAGGCGACACTTGGGGACGTATGATCGTCGAGCATATTCTCGGCAACCATATCGAGCATCGCTTGATTCAGCCGACGATCATCAAGGATTATCCGCGGGATATGTCGCCCTTCGCCAAACGGATAGAAGGAGACGATGCGCCAGCCGACGAAAAGGAAGGGCGCTATATCGAGAGCCACACCGAGCGATTCGAATTCTTCATCGCCGGCATGGAGATAGGCAACGCCTTCACCGAGCTGAACGATCCGCGCGACCAGCAAGAGCGATTCGTGGAGATGAAGCGGCTCTACGCCGAGGAAGCGGACGAGACGACGCCGCTCGACGAAGATTACCTGCGAGCCATGCGTTATGGCATGCCCCCGAACGGCGGATTCGGCAGCGGAGTCGATCGCATGGTAATGCTGCTCACCGACCAGACCAGCATCCGCGATGTGCTGCTATATCCGCACCTGCGCTCGCAGCAGTTGACCGAAGCTGACTTGCGCGGTCAGTTCATGCTTGACGCGGCCGTACGCGGTTTCGAATATCGGCTGGATCACAAGTTGAACGGGGCGAAGCGTAAGCTTGCGCTGGTTCTGCCGGCGTCAAATGTCGGCGTCGAGTTTCGCTTGGCCAATGCGTTGGCAGGTTCGCTGGCGCAACTGCGCAATATGGGCGCGGCGTTTGATGGCGATCTATATGTGATGACGGAAGAAGCGCTGCACGCTGTCGGCGATGATCTCAAAGAAGTCACAGCTGCCGACTTTTGGCTGTCGCTGAGCTAAACTGGCGCGCTTCCCCCAATTATACAGGAAACGACGACGCATATCGAAAAAGCTATGTACCTCGACCTCCTCACACCAGATGTATTCAATGCAATCATCATCATCAACATCGTCCTTGGCTTAGTGATCGCCGGGCGCCGTTTCCGCAGAGACATTGCCGGTCCGCTTCCCGACGACGCGACGCAATCAGCGCGCGACGCACTCAACGCTGGGCAATCTGTGCGACCTCCCTCCAGTGACTCTTAGATTCTTGCGCTGAAATACGAGTCGCGAAAAGCTATTGCCGACGGCGCTTGCCAACGGCACAATAGCTTCCATTCCGATAATTGACATAAATCAACTGGAGAACGATAGAGCATGCTCGATATTGCGCTGATTCGCAATAAGACGGATTGGGTCAAAGAACAGATTGCCAAGCTGCATGACGAGGGCGCGCTGGAACGCATTGATTCCATCGTCGCCTTGGATGCGCAGCGGCGCGAGACGCGAACGCGCGTTGAAACGGCACAGGCCGCTCGCAACAAGCTCAATCGCGCGATGGGCAAGCTGCGTGGCAACAAGACTATGCCTGCGGAAGAAAAGGCGTATCGCGCGCGGTTGGCGGCGGCGGCGCTTGGCGGCGAGGATTATGATCGCGCGAGTAGACTGATGGATGGCGCCGAGCCGGCTGTGAATGAAGAACCGGCCGACTTCGGGGCGGCTTTCGATGAGCTTATTGGCCAACTTCGCAAGATGGGTGACGGCATCGAAAAAGGATTCGATCAGATTGATTCAATCGAAGCCGAACTACAAGAGCACATGCTCTGGCTGCCCAATCTGCCGCATTCGAGCGTACCGGTCGCCGAAAGCGAAGAGGACAATATCCCGGGCCCGATGCAGGGAACCTTGCGCGAATTCGACTTTGAGCCCAAGCCACATTGGGAGTTGGGTCCGGCGCTGGATATCATCGATTTCGAGCGCGGCGTTAAAGTGGCTGGCAGCCGCTACTACACGCTCAAAGGCTGGGGCGCGCGCTTGCAGCGGGCTTTGATCAGCTTCTTCCTCGATATGGCGCGCGAAAATGGCTACCGCGAGGTTTATGTTCCCTATATTGTGCATAGCGATATGCTGGTTGGCGCCGGGCAGTTTCCCAAGTTTCAAGACACGGTCTTCGGAATCGCCGATGAAGACAAGTACCTGCTGCCAACAGCCGAAGTCGCCATCACCAATTTGCATCGCGATGAAATCTTTGAAGAAGCGGACTTGCCCCGGCAATATGTGGCGCATTCGCCCTGTTTCCGCAGCGAGAAAACCAGCGCCGGGCGCGATGTGCGCGGCATCAAGCGCGTGCATCAATTCGAAAAAGTAGAAATGTTCAAATTCACCACGCCGGAAACGAGCTATGACGAGTTGGAGACGATAACAGCTCAAGCGGAAGCGATCTGCGCCGCGTTGGAGATCCCCTATCGCCGGCTGGAGATTGTGACCGGCGACCTCGGTTTCAGCGCGACCAAGAAATACGATATCGAGATGTGGTCGCCCGGCTGCGAAGAATGGCTCGAGGTCAGTTCCTGCAGCAACACCGAATCATTCCAGGCGCGGCGGGCGATGCTGCGCTATTACCCGAGCGGCACGCGCAAGACGCGCTACCTGCATACGCTCAATGGCAGCGGACTGGCGACGCCCCGCGTCATGATCGCCATCATGGAGAATTACCAACGGGCGGACGGCAGCATCGAGATTCCCGCGGCGCTGCGGTCTTATCTCGGCGGCGCCGAGATCATCGACTAGCGACTGAAGCGCGCCAACCCTCAATCTTTGGGGGTCACAGGTCGAATGTCGTTGACAGCGATTTTGGGCAAGGTCTATAATCAGGGAGTATCGTAGGCGCATCGCAAGCAAGCCAAGCGCCGTTTCGCTGGCGACCAGGAGAGAAGCATGGCGACCGAATCAGTTATCGAGATCAGCGGACTTTCGAAAACCTATGGCTCGGGCAGTAAACAGACTTTGGCGCTTAATCGCCTTGATCTGTCCGTAAGGCGCGGAGAAATTTTCGGCTACCTGGGACCAAACGGCGCCGGCAAAACAACCACCATTCGCCTGCTGCTTGATCTCATCCGCCCCAGCGCCGGCTCCGCCAGCATCTTCGGCATGGACATCCGCGCCGACAGCGTCGAGATTCACCGGCGGATTGGCTTTTTGCCCGGCGAGCTCAGCTTGTGGGAAGGGCGCACGGGCGACCAGATCATCCATTATGTCGCCAGCGTGCGCGGCGATACGCGAGGCATCGCGAAACACGCCGATGAACTGGCGGAACGACTTGACTTGGACAAGACCAAGCGTGTGCGCGATCTGTCGTCCGGGAATAAACGCAAGCTTGGGCTGGTCATTGCGATGATGCATTCACCCGAACTGCTGATTCTCGACGAACCGACCGGCGGGCTTGACCCATTGGTGCAGCAAACTTTCCACGACATGATGGAAGAATACCGCGCCAAGGGCAAAACCGTATTCCTGTCCTCTCACGTGCTCAGTGAAGTGCAGGCGATTTGCGACCGCGTTGGCATCTTGCGCGATGGCGAATTGAAAGCGGTAGAATCGGTTGAGAAGATCACCAATGTCGAATTCAATTGGGTTGATGTGACCTTCCGCGATGCGGTGCCGGCCGGCTTGCAGCAGCAGTTGGATAATATGCCGTCAATCACCGATGTCAGCACCAACGGCACACGAGTTAGAATGCGCATGATCGGCGATTTTGATCCGCTGCTGCGGGCGATCAGCGGCGGCTATGTCGAGATGCTGCATGTGGAAGAGCCATCGCTTGAGGAGATTTTCCTGGCGTTTTACAGCGGCGATGAGGAGAAATTACAATGAGCGGCATCGTAATTGGGAACACGCTGCGCACATCCTGGAAGCAAATCCTCTATTGGGGAGCGGGGCTGGGCGTACTGGGATTGTATATCGACTTCATCGCCATGAGCCCGGATATCATTTCCGGGTACGCGGACCTGTTAAAGACCATGCCACCCGCTGTGCTTCAGGCATTTGGCGCCAGCGATATTCAGCTTTTGACGACGGCGGAAGGCTGGATCGTCTCAGTCTTTGTATCGGAAGCGGCGATTTTCCTGTCCGTATTTGCAGTGATGGCTGGCTTGAACATCACCGCCAACGACGAGCAGTCCGGTGTGATGGACGTGATCCTTTCGCTGCCGATCTCACGCGCGGCTTACCTGCTTGAACGTTGGATCGGTTATGCGCTGATTGGTTTGGGGATCGTTGTGCTTTGCGCGTTGATCACGCTTGCCGGCATCATCGGGATGAATGTCGATGCGCCGCATGACGTGATTTTGAAGAGCATTCTGAACATGTATCCCGCTGCTCTGCTCGTGATGACGGTGACTTCTTTGCTGGCGACCATATTGCGCAGGCGTACAGTCGCGATAGCTGTTTCAGCCGCTTTCGTCGTGGCCAGCTACATATTTAATGCGATCGGCGCTGCCGCCGGCGGCGCATTCGCCGATCTGATGAAGAGCGTATCGTACTTTAGCTACATAAATGGTGAAGCCTTCGTTATTGGCACGTACGACCCGGCGGATTCCGTCATCGTGCTTGTCGCCGTGCTGGTCGGTTTCGCCCTTTCCCTGAAAATGTTCGTCAGCCGCGATATTGGCGTTTAGGAGGCTTCGCGATGATCGGTTCCGTATTCCTCGAGACCCTGAAGACGACCTGGAAGCAGATGGTCTATTGGGGCGTCGGCTTGGCGGCGATGGCGCTGCTGGTAGTCATCATGGTGCCGCTTTTCAATATGCAGGACATGCGGAAGCTGCTGGAGAGCTTCCCGCCAGTGATTCTCGCCATGATCGGGGTCGGCAGCGAGTTGGAGATATTCGCAACCAATGAAGGCTTCGTCGCTATTGGCTTCTTCGGCAAATCGGCGCTGATCTTCGCCGTCTATCCAGTCGTCATGGGCATGCGCGTCACGGCAAACGAGGAAGACAGCGGCACGATGGATGTGCTGCTCAGCCTGCCGGTGGAGAGAGCGCGCGTTGTCATCGAGAAGTTTCTCGCCTACGGTGTCAGCTGCATCGGCGTTGTCCTCCTGATTTACCTGGGATTGCACCTAGGCGTATTCCTCGGCGGCGTCGAACTGGACGTCCTGCGCCTGGCGGAAGTCACGTTCTACCTCATCCCGCTGATGGTCTTCATCATGGCGGCAACGGTATTAATCGCGGTGCTGGCGCGGCGGCGGACGGTGGCGCTGGGCATTGTCACCGCCTTTGTCATCGCCAGCTATATGCTGCAGACTATCGGTTTAGCCGCCGAAGGGACTGTCGCCGAGTCCATCGGCGTCGTCTCCTTCCTGACCTATTACAATGCCGGAGATATTCTGTCGCAGGGCTTCATCTGGCCCCATATCGCCGGATTCGTCCTTGTATCCGCGGTCTTGGTGGCGGCGTCGCTTTATCGCTACGAGCGGCGCGATATTGGCGTATAGGCTCTTAACGCGTCTTTGTGTTGCCCAATAACGAGCTTTAGGCTCGCCAAAAAGAATGCTTAACCCCAGGCTGGTATGCTATGATACGTCTTGCATAGTCAAGGTACCAACCGCATTCAAGAATCAAGGAGAACCGAAATGAATCGCTTATGCAAATCGTTAGTACTGATAACCGCGTTGGCGCTGCTAATGACCGGCGCAGTCATAGCGCAAGATGACATCGTCATTGATTTCTATTTCCCCTCCGCGACCGCGAATGACGCCGAAGGCATTTTTCAGCGCTACGCCGATACCTTCGAGGAGCGGAACGAGGGCATCAGCATAAACCCGGTCTTCACCGGCAGCTACACCGATACGCGCAACACGATTTTGACCGAACTGCAGGGCGGCGGCGCCGGACCCGATGTCGCAGTGATGCTGTCGATCGATCTCTACAGTTTCGCCGAAGAAGGTTATATTGTGCCGGCGCAGGGATTCATCGACGCGATGGACGATGGCGGCGCCTATATCAATGACTTCTTCCCATCGCTGATGGCAAACGGCGTCGACGACATGGGCAATGTCTGGTCGATTCCTTTCCAGCGCAGCACGCCGATACTCTATTACAATGCCGATCTGCTGGCGGAGGCTGGCTATGATTCGCCGCCGACCAACAATGCCGAACTGGTCGAGATCGCGCAGGCGCTGACCACCGACGATCGTGATGGCTTGCTCGTGCCAGTCGCCGGGGGCTTCCCCATCTGGATGTATCAGAGTTTCGCCATCGCTTACGGGCGCAATATCGTCAGCGACGACCCGACGGAGGTCTACTTCAATACGCCGGAAGCGGTCGCAGCGGTCGAGTTTGTGCGTTCGCTGGGCACGGATCTGGGCGTTGGTCCGGCGGGCGGCGCCGCCTGGGGTGATACGCCGGTCGCATTCCTGGCTGGGCAAGCGGCGATGATTTATCACACAACCGGCAACCTGAGCCGCATCCTCGATGGCGCTGATTTCGAAGTCGGCGTCTGGTACCTGCCGAGTGGACCGGCCGGTGATGATGGCGCCGGCTATGGATCGCCAACTGGCGGCGGCAATCTCTACATCTTTGATGACGGCAGCAAATCGGATGCGGAGTTGGATGCCATCTGGAAATGGGTCATGTTCCTGTCTTCGCCCGAGATTCAAGCCGATTGGGGCGCGACGACCGGCTATATCGCCGCGAACGCGACCGCCTGGGAGACCGAACCGCTGGCATCGCGCGCGATGGAATACCCGCAATATGGCGTCGCGCGTGATCAATTGCAGCATGCGGACAAGGAATTTTCCAGTTACGCCACCATCACTATCCAGGGCATCATCAACAAGACGCTGGAAAGCATCTTGACCGGCGAATCGGAAGACGCGCAGGCGGCGATGGACGAGGCGCAAGCGCAGATAGACGGCATCTTGGCCGAATACAAATGAGAGAAGCAGAGGGCGTGCTGAGCGGCGCGCCCTCTTATGTTCTTCACTAGTCCCCTCAACTGACTACTCCATGCGTCTTCGATCACAACGGAAGCCGCTGGTTTCGTACCTTCAACCCTATCTGCTCATCGCGCCGACGCTGATTCTGGTGCTGATGTTCAACGTCGTGCCGGCGATCAACACGGTCAGGGACAGCCTGTACAAGCCGGCGCGCGGTCTCAATGCAGCCGGCAAGCCGCCGGAATTTGTCGGCGCCGAGAACTTCCGCGACCTCTTTGACGAGAGTCATTACCTGGGCGCGCGTTTCCTGCGGACTTTTCGCAATACTATCGTCTTTGCCTTGGCGACTGTCATCATCGGCGTGCCGCTCGGCTTGCTGCTGGCGCTGCTGCTCAATCAGAAGCAGCCGCTGCTTGGCTTGTGGCGCTTCGCTGTATTTTACCCGTCGCTGCTTCCGCTCATTGGCGCCGCGAGTATTTGGTCGTTCATCTTTTCCGACAGCATCGGCTTGGCCAACGCGGTGCTAAAGTCCTTGGGCCACCCCGGCTTAAACTGGTTGGGCGATCGCAATCTGGTGCTGCTTTCGGTGATCGTCGTCAACATTTGGAAGCAGGCGGGCTACTTCATGATCTTCTTCCTGGCCGGCTTGCAGAATATCCCGCGCGACATATACGAATCGGCTTCGCTGGATGGCGCCAGCGACGCCCAGCAGTTCGTCGCGCTCACCATGCCGCTGCTGCGCCGGACGCTTCTCTTCGTCATCGTCATCGCCTTCATATTTGCCTTTCAGACGGTTGAGCAATTACAGGCGCTCGGCGAGGGCGGACCCAACGATTCGGCAAATCTGCTGCTGTATCTGATCTTTCAGAACATCTCGGAAAGGCGAAATTGGGGCTATGTCAACGCGATGACCATCGTGCTAATTGGCGTCGTTCTGACCTTTACGCTCAGTAACTTCCTGCTATTTGAGCGGGACGAGAGCAATTGATGAACGGATCGAACGGGTCTGAACGTATCCTGAGGCGTTTCGCAGCGTCTGTGAAAACTGTCATCGCGATCTTCTTCTTGATTCCGCTCGTTTTCACGATCCTTGTCAGCGTCCGGCCGGAGGCGGAACCAGTAACTAGAGGCAATATCTTTTTTGGCAGCGAAGTGACCTGGGAGAATTACGATCGTGCGCTGATCATCGCCCCTTGGAGCATGCATTACGTCAACAGCGTCATCTTTGTTGCCGGCGTCTTGCTGGCGCAGCTGGTGACGGTAACTTGCGCCGCCTACGCCTTTGCGCGAATGCGCTTCTTCGGGCGGAACTTGCTGCTGCTGATCATACTCCTGCAACTGATGATCCCGTCCGGCGTCTTGCTGGTGCAAAACTTCCGCATGATCAATACACTTGGCTTGTTCGATACGCGGATCGCGCTGATGATTCCTTATTGGGGCTCGGCATTTGGCGTGCTGCTGCTGCGTCAGACATTTCGCGAAGTCCCGATCGAATTGGAAGAGGCGGCGCGCATCGATGGCGCGAATCTGGTCCAGGTCATTCGCCATGTCTACGTAACCAATGCGATTCCCGCATATCTCGCATTCGCTTTAGTATCCGTCAGCTCGCATTGGAATGAGTTTCTGTGGCCCTTCATCATCACCCGATCAGCTGAGATTAGACCGCTGACGGTTGGACTCAACAAGCTGATTAAGACGACCGATCAAGGCGCCTTCTATGGGCAGCTGATGGCAGGCACATTGATCGTGATTGCGCCGCTTGTCCTCCTGTTTCTGCTCTTTCAAAGGCAGTTTGTGGAGAGCTTCGCCCGCAGCGGCATCCGCTGATTCTGTCTGTAGCGTGTATAATGAGCGTACTGTAATCGCGCTGCGCTACCGCTTAGACATTGGATGGCTATGGGCTACAAACAGGACTTGCTGCAAAAGATCAGCGACCGTGAAGCGCGGATCGGCATTGTCGGCTTGGGTTACGTCGGGCTGCCGCTGGCGGTCGAGTTCGCTGAATCTGGTTTCCGCGTAACCGGCGTCGATGTTGATGCCGACAAGGTCGGGCAGATCAATGGCGGCTGCAGCTATATCGATGATATTTCCAGCGGGAGCGTCAGCAGACTGGTCGAGTCAGGGAACTTAGGCGCTACATCGTGTTATAACGAGTTGCAAGACGTTGATGCCATCAGCATTTGCGTGCCGACGCCGCTGCGAAAAACGCGCGACCCCGATATGTCGTACATCATACAGGCGACACGGTCAATCGCGGCCATTCGGCGTCCGGGCATGCTGATCGTCCTCGAAAGCACCACATATCCAGGAACGACTGAAGAAGTCATACTGCCTGAAATGATCGGCAGCGATCTCATTGTCGGCCAAGATATCTTCATCGCCTATTCTCCCGAGCGAATCGATCCCGGCAATACAAAATACAATGTACGCAATACGCCCAAAGTAGTAGGCGGTGTTTCGGTGTCATGCACCGAAGCGGCGACCGCGCTTTATCGAGCGGCAACGGACCGCGTGATTGCGGTTTCATCGCCAACGGCGGCGGAAATGGTCAAGCTGCTGGAGAACACCTTTCGCGCGGTCAATATCGGGCTGGTAAATGAGATGGCGCTGATGTGCGACAAGCTGGATGTTGACGTTTGGGAAGTCATTCAGGCGGCCGCCACCAAACCTTTCGGCTATATGCCCTTCTATCCCGGACCAGGCCTCGGCGGGCATTGCATTCCGGTCGATCCGCATTATCTCAGCTGGAAACTGAAAACGCTCAATTACAACGCGCGCTTCATCGAATTGGCCAGCGAGATCAATACATCGATGCCCCTCCATGTGATCGACAAAATAACCCAAGCGCTGAACAACCAGGAGCGAGCGGTTCGCGGTTCGCGCATCCTGATATTGGGCGTCGCCTACAAGCCAAATGTCGACGATGTGCGCGAGAGCCCGGCGCTGGATATCATCAGCCTGCTGCGTCAGCGCGGCGCCAAAGTCGCCTACTGCGACCCGCACGTGCCACAGATTCAGTTGGAGAGCGATGTCCGTCTGTATTCGAGAGATTTGTGCGCGCAACTGCTGCAAGACGCTCACTGCGTAGTTATCGTCACCGATCATTCCGTCTTCGACTGGGATGAAATCGCGCAGCGGAGCAGCGTCATTGTTGATACCCGCCACGTCTACCGCGACCATGATGGCGAGAATATTATCAGCTTGTGATGCGCTGCGCTTTCACCTTGATGCCGCTAACCTGGCGAAGCGATTGGCCTGATGCCGCTTCAAATCGCGATTGACGCCAGCCGCGCCACCAAGGCGCAGCCCACCGGTACCGAAAAATACGCGCTGCGTCTGCTTCAGACGCTGATCCAGGCAAATGACCACCGCAGCGACCCCTACGAACTTTTGCTCTATTTTCGCGATAGGCCGCCGGCGGATCTCTTCGCCAAATCGCCACATGTCAGACAGATCGTCAACCCTTTTCCGCGGCTGTGGACGCACCTTCGTTGGGCGGCGGCGCTTTGGCGCGCGGGACCAGATATCACATTTTCGCCGGCGCACGCGCTGCCATTTCTCTTTCCGGGTCGGTCGATCGTCACCATTCACGATCTGGGATATAAGCATTTCCCAGAAGCACACGATGCCGGTCAGCGCGCATACTTGGATCTCACGACGCGATGCAGCGCAGCGCGAGCCGAGATCGTGCTCGCGGACAGCGAGGCGACCGCCAACGATCTCGAACGATTCTACGGGACAAGCGCGGAGAAGATTCGCGTCGTCTATCCCGGTGTGGACGGTGACAAACTAACTGCTTCACGAGTGGATATCGAAGCGGTGCGCGCCAAGTATCAACTGCCGGAGAAGTATTTCGCATTTATCGGCACATTACAGCCGCGCAAGAACATTGGGCGGCTCATCCAGGCTTTTCGCCGTTGGCGAGAAGCGCGCGACGATCCTGATACGGCGCTGGTTCTGGCCGGCGCCAAAGGCTGGCTTTTCGATGACTCCTGGTTGGAGGGCGTGGAAAAGGTTCACGTCGCCGGGTATATTGACGAGGCGGACAAAGGCGGATTGCTGGCGGGGGCGATCGCGTTGGTCTTCCCCAGCCTTTACGAAGGCTTTGGCTTTCCCGTCCTTGAGGCGATGCATTGCGGCACGCCTGTTATCGCCAGCAACACCTCAAGCTTGCCCGAATTAGCCGGCGATGCCGGATTGCAGGTTGACCCGCTGAATGTCGCCGATATCGCCTCGGCGATGAGCCGCTGCAGTGATGATGAAGCGCTCAGGCAATCGCTGATCGAACGGGGGCACATTCAGGCGAAGCGCTTTACTTGGACCAGGACTGCCGACAAAGTGATGAACGCTTTCGACGATCTGGCGACGCGCTGACATTTGACGCTCGGCAATCTGATAGAATGGCAAAGGGTGAGCAACGGCGATTCTTATGGCGAGCGAGCGCATTCTCCTGGTGCAATTGGCGGATATCGGCGATCTGGTACTGACGACGCCGGCGATCGCCGCCTTGCGCGAGGCGCGTCCGCAGGCGCAAATTGAATTGCTGGCTTCCGACTTCGCCCTGCCCCTGGCGCCGCCTGACCTCGTTGATCGCAAGATTCCTTTCTACAGAGGAGGAACCAGCGCAAGCCGCGACTTCTTCTCCCGCAGAAACTTGCAACTGCTGCCGCAATTGCGAACGCAGCGGTATGAGGCTGTCGTCTTCTTTCATCACTTCACATTTCGCGCCGGCGTATTCAAGTTTTGGCTGCTGGCGAAAGCAAGCGGCGCGCGCCAGATCATCGGCTTGCGGAATCACAATATCGGCTTTCTCACCGATTCTGTCGACGATGGCGGATTCGGCGCCCAGCATCAGGCGCAATACTGGCTGGATCTCGTCGCGCTTCTGGGCGCGAGCAATTGCGCCCGGCCCGCGGAAATAACGCGCGAGGCGATGCCTTCCGACGATTTGACCGCCTCCGGAAAACCGACCGTCGTCATGCACGCGGGCAGCGGTGGCTACAGCAAGGCGCGCCGCTGGTCAGCAGCCGGATTTGCCGAGGTTGCAAAGGGTTTGCGCGAGCATTGTGGCGCAGAAATCGTCTTGGTCGGACGCCCCGAAGACGACAGCCGCTCGGTCGAGAATCTGCTGGACCAGAAGCCAATCAATTTGGTGGGCAAGACGACGCTGCCGCAGTTAGCCGAGGTCATCGCCCGCGCCGATCTCTTCATCGGCGCTGACAGCGGTGTGATGCATATCGCCGCCGCCAGCGGCACGCCGGTCTTGAGCGTTTTCGGACCCAGCAATCCAGATGCCTGGAAGCCCTGGGCTATCGGCGGACGCGCTACCGTGCTGCGCAGCGGCGTGGAATGCAGCCCTTGCAGCTATGTCGAGCACGCGATTGGCGCGCGAGAAGGCTGCGAGGCGCGCACTTGCATGAAGCTGGTTCGCCCGAATCAGGCGCTGGAAGCGGCGCAGCGTCTCCTGCGTTCACCGACAGGCGGCGATGCGCGCCTTCAGCAGCCACGGTCCTCGCAATCTGCTGACCGGCCGTTTTCGCGCCTGAAGATTCTCGGCGTGCCCGTCGACGCCATCACCTACGATGACTGGATGAACCAGATCGGCAACTGGATAATGGCGGATATAGGCGCGCGCCACGTCTGCACGGTGAATCCCGAATTCATCATCGTCGCGCGGCGCGATCCCATCTTTTTCAACATACTGAATCGCGCTGCCATTTGCGTGCCCGATGGCGTTGGCCTGCTTTGGGCAAGCCGTCGCCTTGGCGCGCCCTTGCCGGGACGCGTCACCGGCTCGGACGGCGTGCCATTGATCGCGCGCCACGCGGCGGAGAAGGGCTGGAAGATCTTCTTCCTCGGCGCTGGAGAGGGCATCGCCGAACGAGCGGCTGACATCCTTAAGGCGCAGCATCCCCAGCTTATCGTCAGCGGTACCTATGGCGGGCGCCCCGCCGAGCGTGAAGAAGACGAAATTGTAAAGCTGATCAACGCGAGCGGCGCCGACATCTTGCTGGTGGCTTTTGGCGCGCCGCAACAGGACAAGTGGATCGCGCGCAACCTGCCGCGCCTGGAAGTGTCGATGGCGATGGGCGTCGGCGGATCTTTTGATTTCATCGCTGGCGTCGTGCCGCGCGCGCCGCAATGGATGCGCGAACGCGGATTGGAGTGGCTATATCGCCTGCTGCGCCAACCTTGGCGGCTGCGGCGGATGCTCCGCCTGCCCCGCTTTGTTATCGCTGTATTGCGCCAGAAGCAAGCCTGTTAACACCTATACAAAAGCGCCGTCCGCATCGCGCCTGCACTAAGGTAAGCTAACGAGACGGGAAAGGAATACGGTCCTCCAAACAAAATGTCAACATTGCTGAAATCCCAGATAGCCCGCTTGGCAAACCGAAGGGTACTGGTGATCGGTGATGTAATTCTGGACGAATACATCACCGGTCGCGTAACGCGCATGAGCCGCGAAGCGCCGGTTCCGGTTCTCGAACTTGAGTCGAAACGGTACATTGCTGGCGGGGCAGCCAATCCAGCGGCAAATATCGTCTCGCTGGGCGGATGCGCGATTCAGGTCGGGGTCGTCGGCGAGGATGCGCCAGGCGAGCGGCTCAAGCGGATCCTCGCAGAACAAGGCATCGACGCGAGTGGCATCATTAGCCGCGCCGACCGACCAACGACGGTCAAGACGCGAATTCTGGCGCAAATGGGTCTGCGTTTCCCGCAGCAGGTGACGCGGATTGATACGCTCACGCGCCGTCCAATCGATGACGACACCGAGAACCTGCTGGTTGATTTCGCCAGCGGGAGGCTAGAGGATGTCGACGCCGTCTTGCTTTCTCATTACCACGGCGGCTTGCTAACGCCATCCTTCGTGCAACGTATCCGCGATTTGGGCGCCGCATTCGGCGTCATGCTGACCGCGGATGTTCAGGGAAACTTCGATACATTCAGCGATTTGGACATAATCAAATGCAACGCGGACGACGCGCAGCGCTATCTCAATCGCGATCTAGCGACCGATGACGAGTTTAGCCGGGCGGCGCTGCAGCTTCACAATCATCTGGGCGTTCGGCGCGGGACGATCATCACACGAGGAGCTCGCGGCGCCACCTTGGCGGCAGACGGCGATACCGTGCATTGCCCGGCGCCATCGGTCAGCGATGTCTTTGACACGGTCGGCGCCGGTGATACGGCCATCGCGACGCTTACGCTAGCGCTGGTGGCGGGCTTGGCCGCGAGCGACGCCGCCAGGCTCGCGAATCATGCCAGCGGCATTGTCGTGCGCTATTTCGGAAATTACACGCCGACGCCGGCTGAACTCATCAGCAGCATTGACGGCGACTTATGAGAGGTTCTCGACGAATTCGATGGTATTGCCATCTGGGTCAGCCAGGGAAGCGACTTTCGCCCCTTTGTACTCTTCGATGGGATTAATCTCGTTTCCATGATTCGCCATGCCTTTCGCCATCACCGCCTCGATATCCACGACTTGAAAGCGAAACTGCTGGCGATTCTGCTCGGCGATGACGCCCGCGATCGTGTTAGGGCAGAAGGTCAGTTTCATGCCGCAGAGCGAACCCGCATAGAACTGCTCATCCCCGATGTGCACAGTGGCTTTCAGCCGCGCATCAAAAACGGCATTGTAAAATTCGACCATCTGGATCATGTTGATTGCAGCTACCGTAAGCCCTACCAGTTGCATATCCTTACTCCCGATTATCATAGCTTCGCCATTACATTGTAATGGACAAGCGAGATTTTCAGCCCAAATCCGGGAGCGTTCATGTTCAATCCACCCAATGCCCAATCATTCTTTGAAACGGTCTGGGATATCGTGCGGCAGATTCCCGCTGGCAAAGTCAGCAGTTATGGCCAAATCGCTTCGATGATTCCGCCGGATGTGGACACGGAGCCAACTCGAATGAAGCGCCTGGCGCCACGCTGGGTGGGTACGGCGCTGCGCAAAACGCCACGCGGCAAGTCTATCCCTTGGCAGCGGGTCATCAACAGCGGCGGCGCGATCAGCTTCCCCGCGGGCAGCCCGCAGGCTGAGGAGCAGAGGCGGCTGCTGGAGATGGAAGGCGTATGCTTTGATCAGCGCGGCAAGGTTGATTTTGCGCGATTTGCCTGGGATGGGCCGGATCAAGACTACCTGCGGCGCAAAAACCTGCTTCCGCCACGCTTATTGAAGTAAGCCGCTAAAACTGGACGTAGCTGTTTTCCGCCAAGACGAAGCGATGCGCGTCGGGCATATGCGTAGCTGATGTCACGCGCGCGTTGTCGGCGAGCAGGCTTCGGTCAATCCGACCGAGGATGTTGCGAATCTCGCAGTTTTTCATGACGATGCTTGCTTCGATTTCGCTGCCTTCCACTACTACATTATCGCCGAGCGATGTATAGGGACCGACATAACTGTTGCGGATGATCGTATTCCTGCCGATGATAACGGGTCCGCGCACGACGCTGTCAACAATGCGGCTGTTGCGGCCGATCAGGACCCGGTGCGATACCTCGCTGTCGCCTTCGATCTGATTGCTATTCTCCGGCGCTGGCGTGTAGGGCAGCTCCTCCAGCACCAACTGGTTCGCCATAATGATCGCGTTTGGCTTGCCCGCGTCAATCCACCAACCGTTCAGTTCGTATGAGGCGACTGGATAACCATCGTTGATCAACACCTGGATGGCGTCGGTGATCTCAAGTTCGTTGCGGCCCGATGGTTTGATGCGTTTGATCGCGTCAAATATCGATGAGCGGAAGAGATAGACGCCGGCGATCGCCAGATTCGACGGCGGCTCCTGCGGCTTTTCCACCACGCGAACGATGTTGCCATTATCGATCTCGGCGATGCCAAAACGAGTGGGATCTGGCACTTTGCCCAATACGACGGCGGCTTCATTGGGCGAATGGGCGAAGGAAGTGAGCAAGTCGGTCATCTTGTCCTGAAAGATGTTATCGCCGAGGAAGATGGTGAAGGGATCATCGCCAACAAATTCATGGCAGAGCGCGGTCGCATGCGCCAGACCAAGCTGCTCGTCCTGCACGATATATTCGATATTTACGCCTAGAAGCTCGCCATTACAAAGATTGGTGACGATTGGGGATTCCATGCTGTTGACGACGATTCCGATATCGATAAGCCCCGCCTTCTTCAGCGCGTCCAGCGCGTAATTGATCAGCCAGCGGTTTGCGACCGGAACCAGTGACTTCGGCATCGTTAGCGTAACCGGACGCAAGCGAGTGCCTTGCCCGGCCGCGAGAATAAGCGCCTTCATTCCATCTCCTCTTCCATGTCTGCGGTCATTGAGATCTGTATGGCATACTAGCAGAAGTTGACATTTCACGATACAGAATCGACCATGTGTTAGGTACTCTTACAGCGGCGCTGGCGCATCACCTCAAAACCGATGACGGAAGCCGCGCTTACGGCGCCGAGCGCGCCGGCAAATTCACGACCGTAGGGAATCCGCAGTTGCAGATCGGCTGCGCGCTGGAACGAACGGGTGACGCCGCGCCTCTCGCCGCCAATCAGCAGAAACAGCGGCAGGGTCAAGTCCGTCCGGTAAAGCGACCTGGACCGGTCATCGCTTGCCGCGCAGACAATGGCTAGACCCCGGCCGCGATAGAAATCGGCCGCTCCAGCGGCGCTCTCCGCAACTGCCAGCGGCAGCCGCTCAATCGTTCCGGCGCTGGCTCGCCCCACTAAAGCCGTTGCCTGCGTCCAGTTGCGCGGGCGGACAACCGCCCCATGCGCGCCAGCGGCGTATAGCGCCCGAATCGCCCCGGCAAAATTGTAGGGATCTTCGATACCATCAAGCATGACGATGAAGGCGGCATCCTTTGCTGGCAAGAGATCAGCCAATTGGCAAAAGCGCCGGTCGCCTACCTCGGCGATGACGCCGCCGTGCGATTCGCCCGCTGCGCGATCGTCTATTGCACTGCGTGGCACAAAGCCGACCTCGACTTCGGCGCTTTCAGCGGATCGACGAAGTTCATTCAGCCGTCGATCGAAACGTTTATTCTCATCGATCAGGACTTGGTAAACGTCACGAAAGCCCGATGATAGCGCCGCTTGAATCGAGAGGATTCCTTCTAACAGCGCCGGCATCAATCAGGCTGCCGCTTGGCTTCCTGCCACCAGGTCTCGAGTTCATCCAGGCTGAATTCGGAGAGAGGCTTGCCAGCTTCGGCCACCCGCTGCTCGATAAAACGGAAGCGGCGATAGAATTTGGCATTGGTTTCGCGCAGGAGGCTTTCCGGATCATCGACGCCAAGCCAGCGCAGCCAATTCACCAGGACGAAAATCAGATCGCCAATCTCTTTCACGCGCTCAGCGTCGGAGTTGGCCGAGAGAACTTCCGCCAGCTCTTCCTTGAACTTCTCTTCAACGCCGGAAACATCGTGCCAATCGAAGCCGGCTTTGGCCGCGCGCTGCGAATAGCGCTGCGCCACGAAGAGCGCAGGCGCGCCCTTGGGAATCCCATCCAATAATGATTCCCGCCGCTCACCGTCGTTCGCCTTCTCAGCCTGCTTGACCTCATTCCAGATGCGCGAGAGCTGCGCGAGATCGCCAGTTGCTTCCACATCGCCAAAGACGTGCGGATGCCGGCGGATCATCTTCGCGTTGAGGTTGCGCAGCAAATCAGCCATCTTGAACTCGCCATCATCAACGGCGATCTGCGTATGCAGCAGAATCTGCAAGAGCAGGTCGCCCAATTCTTCGTAAAGCGCCTGCGGATCGTCCGCATCCAGCGCTTCCAACACTTCATGCGCTTCTTCAATGAGGAAGGGACGCAGCGACTTGTGCGTCTGTTCACGGTCCCAAGGGCATCCTTTGGGCGATCGCAAATGCGCGATGATATTCTGCAAGGCTTCGAAGCTGCTTGTATCCTCCATGGCTGGAAGATAAAGCGAGGTCATGACATCGATTTTCGGGCTGCGGTCGATTTCGAAGAGCTTCAGATCTTCGACAAAGGCGAAGTCGGCGCCAGCGGCGTGGATCAGCTTAACGGGAAACTCATCGTCGTACTGGTTCATCAGGGTCAGTTTGAGGTTCGAGGCGACTGACTGACTGTAGACTTGCGCCAAAAGCGCCGGAAGCGCCGGATTGATGGGCGGATGGTAAGCATCGGCAATGGTCAAGGCATCGAGCACTTGCAAGCCATCCAGCGCGTCAAAGCCCAAGACCGCAAGGCATGGCTCGACAAAGCTGATGCCATTGATGATCTCTACCTCGATGGACTCCGCGCGCGCCAACTCCCTGATGCGCGTTACGGTGGCCTCACCAACAAGTGGATCGCCCGGCACGGCGTAGACCACTTCGCCCTCTTCCCGCGCAATTCTTAATATTCGCGCCGCGATCTCGACGTAGACGTCTTCAAATCGATCATACTGTTGGTAGACGCCATCGAAGCTTTCGCATTGGCAGCTCGCTGGAAGGGCGCCTACACAGGGATGCTGAGATGTGCGCAAATAAAGCGTTTCGGTATCCCGCAGTTTGTCCCAGGCGCGCAGAGACAGGTCGCTGACGGAACCCGGTCCCAAACCCACAATGGTGATCATCGGCATCGCATTGCTTTGTCGTTGTTTCGAGAAATCATGCGCCCGTAACAAAATCAGCCAGCTACCCTTATAGAGTGCTGGCTGAGAGTGGCGCTGTCCGATTTGGTCGTTAACGCTTGGTGTATGTTGGCGCTTTGCGGGCGCGCTTCAGCCCGGGTTTCTTGCGCTCTTTCACACGCGCATCGCGCGAAAGGAAACCCTCTCGCTTGAGTGTCCCGCGCAAGTCGGGATCGATTTTCTCGAGCGCGCGCGCGATGCCCAAAAGGATCGCGTCGCGCTGGCCCGTTATGCCGCCGCCATTGACGTGAACCGAGACGTCATAATGGCGTTCCTGCCCGATATGGGTCAGCGGCGCCATACAAATCTCCATATCGCCCAGACGCGGCAAGAATTCCATGCCCTCTTTGCCATTGATGATGAACCTGCCGGTGCCGCCGGGGAACAAACGCACACGGGCGGAGGCGGATTTGCGGCGACCGATTCCTTCATAATACTGTGCTGACATTCATTTTCTCCTCAACTTGTCCGATTCGCCAGAGACTGACAGATGCCATTGGCGCGGACCAGTACTCAGTTTTCCTGCCGGTTCATAGTTCCAGCATTTGCGGCTGCTGCGCCTGATGCGGATGATCAGCGCCAGTGTAGATCTTGAGCTTCTTGAACATGCGGCGGCCCAGCGGACCCTTGGGCAGCATGCCTTTGATGGCGTATCTGAGAGCGCGCGTTGGGAACTTATCCATCAACTCGCGCAGGGTCAGCGACTTTAAGCCGCCAGGATAGCCACTGTGGCGATAGTAGGTTTTCTGATCCATCCGCTTGCCAGTGACATGAATCTTATCCGCATTGACGATAATGACATAATCGCCGGTGTCGAGATGCGGCGTGAAGTAGGGTTTGTGCGTGCCGCGCAAGAGCGGCGCCACCTTGGAAGCCACGCGCCCTAGGGTCATGCCTTTGGCATCCAGCACCCACCAACGCCGCTGAATGACGTCTGGCGTTGTCGCGTAGGTCTTCTGCACGATCTGTCTCATGTATTTCCCTCCGGCGCAGCCATCGCCAGCGATTCAACTGCGCGAGTCTTTGTTTCCATCTCTTGGCGGCGCCGATAGCCGACCGCTTCCAGAATCAGCCCATTCGCCGGCGCCAGCGCTTTCGCCCTGTTTATGTCACGGCTTTGTAATATCGCTTCAAACTCGGCAGGGTTGATCACACCTCTGCCGACCTGCGCCATCATGCCGACCAGCCGGCGCACCATGTGGTAAAGGAATGCGGCGCCGCGAATTCGATAACAAAATATCTCGCCAAATGCTCCTGATTCCACTTCCCAACTGGACCGATAGACCTGCCTTATTGTATTCGAGCTACCCGCTTGCGGCGGTGTGCCAAAGGCGGCGAAGTCGCGCTCGCCCAGGCAAAGCGCCGCTGCCTCATTCATTTGCTTCAGATCCAGCAGTGCTCCGCTGAGCTGCCATACGTATCGATTCATCAGCGGATGACGCGCGACCGGCGTCGCGATGCGATAAACGTACTGCCGCCAGAGCGCATCGAATCGCGGATGAAAACCTTCTTGCCGCCAGATCTCCCGCACTGCGATATCCAGCGGAAGCTGCGAATTGATCGCCCTCAACAGTTCATCGTCCCCGTGCTTCCATTCAACGTCAAAGGCGATTACCTGACCCGACGCATGCACACCGGCGTCGGTTCGCCCAGCCGCTACCACAGACGTAGACTGCGCCGTCACCTGGCGAATCGCCTTTTCCACCGCGGACTGGATCGTCGCCGTCGGCGGCGGCTGTCGCTGAAAGCCTTGATAGGCAGTTCCATCGTAAGCCAGGATCAGGCCATATCGAGTCATCGCGCCGGGCGGGTCAATCCTCTATCTCGTAATCCACTAACTCAATCAGCGCCATCTCGGCGTTGTCGCCCTTGCGCGGTCCCAGTTTGAGGATCCGCGTATAGCCGCCGGGCCGATCTTCGTATAGCGGCGCCAATTCATCAAACACCACGCCCACCAAATCGCGATCATTGTTCAAGCGGCGGGCGACCTGACGGCGCGCGTGCACCGCGATCAGATCATCGCCCTTTTCTTCCGCCTTCGCCAAACCGCGTTTGGCAATTGTGATCAGTCGTTCGGCATGCCCTTGTACGAACTTGGCTTTGTGAAAGGTCGTTCTGATGCGTCCATGGACGAACAATTGACTGGCCAAATTCATGCGCAGCGCTTTGCGATGACTGCCGCTGCGATTCAGTTTCTTTCCGTGATGCCGATGTCGCATACTTGCGCCTCGCTTACCTGCTACTCAGCCTTTTCATGGGGCCAGTAATTCTTTTCCTGCAGCTTCTGTTCCAACTCATCCAGCGACTTCTCGCCGAAGTTGCGAATCGCCAGCATGGCATCGGGTCCCCGATTCAGCATATCCAGCACATCGCCCACCGAGGTGATGCCTGTCCGCTTGAGCGAGTTGAAAACCCGGACGCTAAGATCCAATTCTTCAATTGGCTTGTCGTAGAGCGGTGGATAAGTTGGCTCATCCTCAATTTGTGGCGGAAGTTCTATCGCGTTGTACCAATCATCATCGACGCCCGCGACTACCTTCAGATGATGCATCAGTATCTGCGCCGACTGCGCCAAAGCTTCCTCCGGCCGGATCGTGCCGTCCGTCCAAAGCTCAAGCACCAGCCGATCATAGTTCGTCCGTTGGCCCACGCGAGCGCGTTCCACTTCAAAGTTCACGCGCCTGATCGGGCTGAAAATTGCATCCACCGGCAATTCGCCGATTGGCAGCCGTCCGCGCTCTTCCGCCGGGCTGAAGCCGCGCCCAGTCTGCACTTCAAACTCCAGCTCGATATTGACGTTGCGATCATCTACCGTAAACAGGTAGAGGCTCGGGTTTTCGATTTGCACCTCCGCTGGCGCCCAGATATCGGCCGCGGTCACGGTGCCTTCGGCGCCACGGTGCTCCAAGCGCAAACGCGAGCTTTCCACACCATGCAGCACCAAGCGCAACTGCTTGATCTGCAAGATCAATTGCGTCATATCTTCGCGAACGTGGGGAATCTCGGAGAATTCGTGATGAACATCAGAGACGCGAATGCTCGTCACTGCCGCGCCCGGCAGCGATGACAGCAATACACGGCGCAAGGCGTTGCCCAAGGTCAAGCCGTAGCCGCTTTCCAGCGGACTGATGACAAACCGACCGTAATCCTTGGTGATGTTCTGGCTCTCCACCTTATGTGGCAGAACCATATTGGCTGTCACCAAATTGGCGTCAATCACGCCGGACTCGGCCGATGTGGACTCTGTTGGGTATACCATATTGCCAGGCTTCCTTTACGACTAAACGCGCCGGCGCTTTGGCGGACGAACGCCATTATGCGGCACCGGTGTCACGTCCGAAATTGAACGCACCTTCAAGCCACTTTGCTGTATGGAACGAATCGCGGCTTCCCGACCGGGTCCGGGACCCTTCACGAAGATATCAACCTCTTTCATGCCGTGCTGCTGCGAATTGGCTGCCGCCGTCTCCGCCGCCATTCGCGCCGCGTATGGGGTATTTTTGCGGCTGCCGGTGAAACCAGAGCTGCCGGCGCTCGCCCAGGTGATCACATTCCCGGACTGGTCGGTCATCGAAACGATGGTGTTATTGAAGGTGGCATGAATATGCGCCTGACCATAAGGTATATTCTTGAAGACTCGTCTGGCGGCGCCGCGACCGCCTCTCGCTGTTCTTGCCATTCATTCACTCCGGATGGACTAGTATTTCCCACTGATGCGAGCCAGCGCAACTTGCATTGCTTTCGGCGGCTCGCGCTAAATGCATGTCAATGTCAACATGCGTTTCGGCATTATCCCGATCGTCACTACTTCTTCGTGGCGCCACGGCGGCGGCCGCGCCCGGCAACCGTCTGCTTCTTGCCACGCCGCGTGCGCCCATTGGTGCGGGTCCGCTGCCCGCGCACGGGCAAACGCCGCCGATGCCGCAAGCCGCGATAAGAATTGATTTCCATCAAGCGCTTAATATTCAGTTGGGTTTGCCGGCGCAAGTCGCCTTCAATAGTCAAACCGCTGATCAACTCGCGAATGCGCTGCAATTCGCTCTCGCTCAGGTCGCGAACGCGTGTGCTTTGGTCGATGCCAGCACTGTCCAGCAGCTTTTGACTGGTAGATTTGCCAATACCGTAAATATAAGTCAAGCCAATGACGACGCGCTTGTCCCGCGGCAGATCTACACCTTCGATACGAGCCATAATCTCACTCCTTAGTGAATGCCGAACAAGCTAGCCTTGTCGCTGCTTGTGTTTGGGATTTTCACAAATTATCATAACCCGACGTTTGCGCTTGATGACCCGACATTTGGGGCAGCGGCGCTTTACACTTGCTCCTACTTTCATTTGTACTTCCTTATGATTGCTCTAGAACATCTTCTGTTCGTTTCCATGATACGCGTACAGACTGCCAAGACATCTATCGAAAGATGCGCGACTAACCCCAATCTGTATATTGATTTTCTTCTTCACCTGCCGCCGCCTGGCGCAGCGCGCCTAGCAGCAACGAAGAATTGTATCATAGGCAATGAATTTGTAAATGGACAGTTCGGCTTTTCAGGATTCATCCGTCTCTTGCTCCACAAACTGGGGCGGACCAAGCTCGAGAAAGCATCCAGCGGCTGGTTTCTCCGCAGGTGATTCCAGGAAAGCCCGCATCAGCCGCGCGGCGCATTCTTCGGCTTCCAACACGCCGTGACCAAGGTTTGGGAATACGAAACTCCAGCCCTTGCTCAGCTGCGCTGAAGCGAAGTCAGCCCAATGCGGAGGCGTTGCCGGATCGTATGCGCCAGACAGCAACAGCGCCGGCACGTCGCTCGCCACCGGCCGCGCAAATACAATAGGCGCAGACGACACGTCCCAAATCTCGCATTGATTCAGAAGATGCTGGACTAACGGATCCAGCAAGCTGCTAATCTCATCCGCGATCTCCCATTTGTTATCCTTAGCGCGCTCTCTGCCAGCGAGTGTCTGGCTCTCTGAACAGCGAACGCTAAGTTCGACGCCCTCGCTGCGGAAATCCAGGTCATGCCACTGTGGACCTTTTGCAAAGCCGTCTATCAAGACAAACAAGTCGTAGACGCCAGCATCAAACATTGCGATGAGCGCAGGCAGAATGGGAAGCGCTTCCTTATGTCGCAGCACACCGATGGTCCAAGCCAGGAATTGATCGCCGTTTAATGTCCAGCCGGTGCTTTCCCCCAGATGGTATAGCTCGGGCGGTTCTGCATTCATTTCGGCAACGACACGGTAGAACATTTCTCGAAGATCCGGATACAAAGAATGGCAAGCTGCATCCGCCCGGCAATCCTTAAAGAGGCGCTCAAGCGATTGATCGGCGTTGTACGCCAGTTCAGCCAGGTCATATCGCGGCGGCGGATAGACACCGTCGAGCGTCATCGACCGAATGCGCTCTGGCGCAATGGTCGTAAGCAGCATAGCCAATCGGCTGCCGTAGGAATTGCCGTAGAGGTTAATTTGATCAAGTCCGAGAGCGACCAGCAGATCGTGAAAATCCCAAACAATGGACATGCCCTGATACTGCGACAAATCAATGCCCTGCTCATTAAGACGCCCGCGGCAGTCTCCAATCCAACGTTCATCTTCGGCATCGTTATACTCTGGGCAATCCAGCGACGGCTGCGACAGTCCCGTTCCCCGCTGGTCAACCAGGATGATTTCGTAATTGTTAGATAAGGTCGATCCCAGCCAAAACGTCAGATCAGCCGAGGAGGCATCGCCTGGTCCCCCCGCCAGATGCATGATAGGCGCGTTTCCAATGTCCTCCGCGGGACTAATGCGCAGGACAAAGAGCTCCACGCGGCGCCCGTTTTCGCGCTCCATACGATTCTCTGGCAGCGAGATCTTAGCGCAGGCGATTCTAAATTCGTCCGCGCCTGCATTCAACTGAATTGAAGACGGGCATGTCACGGCACTATAGGCGGCGCTGTCATCCTGAGCGCCGACCTTTGGAAGCAGAGACAAAAGCAGCAGCAGTATTAACGTTCTAACCAGCGACGGCAAAGCCGGGCGCTCCTTTTCACGGCAGCGTCAAGATTCGCGGCCCCGCTTCCGTGATCACAATCGTATGCTCGAAATGGGCTGTGAGCGAACCGTCCTTGGTGACTACGGTCCAGCCATCGTCCAGCTCCACCAAGTCAGATCGGCCCGCAATCAGCATCGGTTCGATGGCGTAGGTCATTCCAAGCTGTAAATCATAGTCTTGCCACTGGAGGCGGCTCTTCTTGCTGTGCCACCAGTTGGGAACTTGCGGCTCCTCATGCATCGCTTTGCCGACGCCGTGGCCGGTATATTCGCGCGCAACGCTATAACCCAATCTGCCGGCGCATTTTGCCGTCGCTTTGGCGACATCGCTGATCTTGTTGCCCAGAACCGAAGCCGCAATCGCCGCGTCCAGCGCCGATTTCGTTGCGTCCAAGAGGCGTTTCGCCGAGCGCGAAATCTCTCCGACTGGATGGGTGAAGGCGGCGTCGCCTACATAGCCCTGATAGAAACAAGCGACATCGATGCCGATCACATCGCCCTCGGCGAGCAAGCGCTGCTCCGAAGGGATTCCATGCACCAGCTCCTGATTGATAGAAGCGGTGATAGTGGCGGGAAAGGGCGGATGCTCGCCGGGCGCGTATCCGAGAAAGCAGGGCTCGGCGCCATGGTCGCGCAGAACCGTCAAGGCGATCGTATCCAGCGCCTTGGTCGAGACGCCCGGCTCGATAGCGCGCCGCATCTCTTCATGCGCGATCGCCACAATGCGACCAGCTTGCCGCATGATTTCGAGCTCGTCCGATGTCTTCAGTACAGGCGCCATGAGACTTGGTCTGGCTGTATCTGACGAAGCTTACAGCGCCTCGAGCGCGCGCTGGATATCGGTCCAAACAGCGTCAATGCTCTGGTCGGCATTGATCTTCCGTACGATGCCTTTGACTTCAAAATAGTTGATGAGCGGCTGCGTTGTTTCCAGAAAGGTATCGATCCGCTTAATGATGGCGTCGGCGCTGGCGTCATCGGGCCGCCGTTTGAGCGCTTCTCCGGTCGCTGCCAGCGATGCCTCCAATCGCGGCGGAAACTCGCTACCCGCAGCCGGCGTCCAGTTGAAGTCGACGCCATCGGCGTTGTAATAGTAGTTGTAACTGGCGCCATCGGCGGCTGATACGCGCCCGAACGCTCGTTTGAAAGCGACGTAGAGATCAAGTTCAAGCAGCAGCACCGCATTGACCCTGCCGCCCTTTTCCTGCAAATGATGCTCAAGGAATGCCGCCTGGACCTGATTGCGCGGGTAACCATCGAGGATCACACCGTTCTGCGCATCCGCTTGCGCCAGCCGGTCAACGACAATCGCGTTGGTGGTGTCATCATCAACAAGCTGACCCGATGCCATGATGTCTTGCACCTTGCGCGCGAGATCGTCCGTGCGCGCGCGCATCGCCCGAAATAGATCGCCGGTTGATACTTGCGGGATGCCGAAATGCTCTTCAATCAGCTTTGCTTGCAGACCTTTGCCGGCGCCTTGCACCCCCATCAAGATTACATACAAGCTCATCTGGTTTCTCCCGCTGATTCGGCTCAGAGCTGGAAGGTAGCAAAAAGAAAGCCGAGATTATGCCATGGCATTTCCCGGCTCGTTCCAATCGACTGGCAGACGCGAACTAACGCATGAAGCCTTCGTAATTTCGCATCACCAGTTGGGCTTCCAATTGGCGCATCGTATCAATGACGACGCCGACTACGATGATCAAACCGGAACCGGAAATGACTAGTCCAGCATTGATTACCGCGCCGGATGCCGATGCTTCCAGCGGGAAGATGATGCGGTTCACAAGATCGACGACGCCAGGAATGATGGCGATAACGCCAAGGAAGAAAGCGCCAACAAATGTAATGCGGCGCGTCGTCGACTTGATGTAGTCCTCGGTGCGCTTGCCCGGGCGGATACCGGGAATGAAGCCGCCATTGCGCTGCAGCGTCTCCGCCAGATTCTGGTTGCCCACCATCACTTCGGCATAGAAGAAGGTAAAGCCGACCGTCATCAGGAAGAATGTGCCCCAATAGAGCAGCCCCTGCTGATTGCCAAAGGTCGTTTGAATCGTATTGCCCACCATGCCCGGCGGAAATAGGCTGGCAATAATGGCGGGAAAAGTGATGATCGACTGGGCGAAGATCAGCGGGATCATGCCGACCGGGTTGACGCGCAGCGGTATGAAGCTGTCTTGCTGCGCGAATTGGCGATTGCCGCGCACACGGCGCCCATATTGAACTGGTATCCGCCGCACACCCTCTTGAATCACGACCACAGCAAGCACGCTCAGGACGGTGATTACGATGAAGAGCACCAGATTGTAGATGCTTCGATCGGGCTGCTGAGTCAGCAAGCGAATTAGGTTCTGCGGCGCCTGCGCGACGATGCCGGCGAATATAATGATCGAGATGCCGTTGCCGATGCCCTGCTCGGTGATTAGTTCACCAAGCCAGATAGCGAACATAGTGCCAGCGGTCATAGTCGTCAGCACGGACACGGTCAAGAGCAAGTTGCTGCCCAAGCCAAAGCCGAAGCCGGGAATGATCTCGGCGCCGGTCCCGGTCGCCAGGTTGAAGATGCTGATTTGACCCAGCGCCTGCAATACCGCCATCGGGATCGCCACATAGTAGGTATAGCGCTGGATTTTCTCTTGCCCGCCCGGTTCGCGCTGGATGCGCTCCAGCGCCGGCACAATCGGCACCAGCAGTTGGAAAATAATTGAAGCGGTGATATAGGGATACACGCCGTTGGCGATGACGCTGAAATTGGCGACTGCGCCGCCCGAAAGCAAGTTCATCACCTGGATCAAATTGCCAGCGCTGCTGCCGCTTTCGAATACCTGCCGCAATACATTACGATCGACGCCAACAACTGGCACATGCGCGGCAAACTGATAGACGATCAGAATGAAAACGGTGAAGAGCAACTTATTTCGCACATCCGGCAGACGCCAGGCGTTTTTTAGTGCTTGAATCATAGGATCAGTTCCTCGTCAATCATGCGAAGCATAGACGGCTTCACAAATGCGGCTGCGGGCTCCGCGGCCAACTACAAGATATACGCAAGCAGCGGGCGCGGGGTTTTGCACGGAAAGGTTCACACGCGGACGCGCCTTAGTCTGCATCCCCATAGAGGCGTTCCATATCGACCTTGCGCAGCCGCTTGACCGTGGCGCGCGCGCCGGTCACCTTCAGCGCATGGGCAGTAGCGCTGCCCCCCGCGCTTTCGATTTTTGCCGCCGCGCTTTTGGTGAATTTATTGGCATGCACTTCCAGCTTCTTGCCCAACTCGCCGCGGCCCAGCACCTTGATCGGCTCATCAGACTTCCGCACTAAACCAGCCGCTGCAAGCGATGCGCCATTGACGAGCGCGCCATCCTCGAAGCGCTCATCAAGCATGTCCACGTTCACTTCCTGATAGTTGATAGCGAATATGTTGGTGAAGCCGCGCTTGAATGGCAGGCGCCGAACCAAAGGCAACTGTCCGCCTTCGAAATAGGGACCTTTGCCGCCGCCGCTGCGAGCGCCTTGCCCTTTGTGGCCGCGCCCAGCGGTCTTGCCTTGTCCCGCCGCGATGCCTCGACCGACGCGCTTGCGCTTGCGCTTTGATCCGGGGTCGGGCTTTAAGTCATGCAGTTTCATTTGCTACGACCTCTTCAACTTGCACTAGATGGCTAACCTTGGCGATCATGCCGCGGATTTGCGGCGCGTCGCCGATGACTACGCTTTGGCTCATCCGCCGCAAACCGAGAGACTTGACCGTCTCTTTCTGCCGGCGGTTGTAGCCAATTGGGCTCTTCACCAAGGTGATCTTCAGCAACTTGCCGCCGCGCTCAGACATTTTCGGCGCTCCGTTCGGTTCGGCGCTCCCAGAATGGCGCAACTTCATGAGGACGCTTGCCGCGCATCTCCGCCAACTGCTCGGCGCCGCGGAGCTGCTTCAAGGCATCCAGGGTCGCCATCGTTACATTGAGTAAATTGGCGCTGCCCTGGCTCTTGGTCAAAACATTGCGTACGCCGACAACTTCCAAAACCGCGCGCACACCGCCGCCAGCGATGACACCGGTGCCTGGCGCAGCCGGCTTCAACAGCACACGCGCGCCACCATGTCGCCCGACGACCGTATAGGGAATGGTCGTGCCGGAAAGCGCCACACCCTGGATATTGCGCCGCGCGCGCTCAGCGGCTTTGCGGATGCTATCGGGCACCGCTCGCGCCTTGCCAATGCCGATACCGACATTGCCGCGATTGTCGCCGACGACCACAACGGTGCGAAAGGCGAAACGCCGGCCGCCCTTGATCACTTTGGCGACGCGGCGGATATCAACCACGCGCTCATCAAATTCATCGCGCTCTTCTTGATTGCGGCGCGAGTCTCGTCTCCTTCGTTCAGCCATATCCAATCTCCACGCTTATAATTGCAGTCCCGCTTCGCGGGCGCCTTCGGCGACGGCGGCCACTCGACCGGTGAACCGGAACCCGCCGCGATCGAAGACTACGGTGTCGATGCCCACATCTTTCGCCCGCGCCGCTACCAATTGCCCGACAAGCTTGGCTGCTTCGACCTTTTTCAATTCGGTCAGTTGCGGCGCCAATTCCTTGTCGATCGTCGAGCACGATACCAAGGTGCGCCCTTCGACATCGTCAATCACCTGCGCGAAGACATGGCGGTTGCTGCGGTATACGTTCAGCCGCGGACGCGCGGCCGTGCCTGATAATCTCTTGCGCACCCGGCGATGCCGCCGCTTGCGGGCTTGGTATTTCTTTCGACCAACGATATCAGTCATTTTCTCTTTCCTTTGCCGAACCGACTCAGCCGTCAGCGCGACCATTCAACTAACGTTTGCCCGCCTTGCCAGCCTTGCGGCGCACATATTCGCCCAAGTAACGCACACCTTTGCCCTTGTAGGGCTCCGGCGGGCGCCAGCCGCGGATATCAGCCGCCACCTGCCCGACAACTTGTTTGTCGATGCCATCCACGTGAATGATGGCGCCGCGCGAATCCTGCGGCACATCAAAGCTGATATTGGCTGGCGGCTCAACAATGACATCGTGCGAGTGACCAAGCCGAAGCTGCAAGTTCTTTCCCTGCAGCGTCGCCTGATAGCCTACGCCTTGAATCTCCAAGGTCTTGCGGAACCCTTCGGATACGCCCACCACCATATTCGAAACAAGGGCGCGAGTGAGCCCGTGAAGCGCCTTGTGATGACGCAAATCGGACGGACGCTCCACAATTACCGAGCCGTTTTCCTGACGTATGGTTAACTCGGGACTGAAGTCCTGCGTCAACTCGCCTTTGGGTCCGGCAATTGTCACCGTGTTTCTATCGATATTGACCGTCACCTTGTCAGGCAACTGAACGGGTTGTTGTCCAATCCGCGACATGTCACATCTCCTTTCGTTACCAGACGTAACAAAGGACTTCGCCGCCGACGCCATCGCGGCGCGCCTGCTGCGCGGTCATGACGCCCCTGGGGGTGGTCACGATCGCGATGCCGGTGCCACTCAATACGATCGGCAATTCACGGCGTTTGCGGTATACGCGGCGTCCCGGTTTGCTGATTCGGCGAAGCTGCGTAATTACCGGTCGCCGGTCGCGCCGGGAACCGAAATACTTCAACTGAACCTTTATCAGCGGCACTGGGCTCTCGTCCCCGATCGAATAATCATCGATATAACCCTCTTCCTTGAGGATGCGAGCGATTTCGACCTTGATCGTGCTCTTGGGCACGACGACTTCTGGCATGCCTCTTGTCAGTGCGTTGCGAATCCGCGTCAACATATCGGCAATTGGATCGTTTGTCACATTAGACACTTTGGCCGCCTCCTACCAGCTCGACTTCACAACGCCGGGAATCTCGCCCTCGAGCGCCATCTCACGGAAGCAAATCCGACACAAACCGAAGCGGCGGATGTAGCCGCGAGGACGACCGCAGACCTTGCAGCGATGGCGCACACGCACCGCGTATTTGCGCCGCTCTTCCCGAAATTGCATGCATTTCTTCGCCATAAACTCCCTCTAGTTTTCCTGGAAAGGCATACCGAGCAGCGAAAGCAGCCGGCGCCCCTCTTCATCCGTTTTCGCCGTGGTGACGATGGTCACTTCCATGCCGCGGACTTTATCGATCTTGTCAAAGTCGATTTCCGGAAAGACAAGCTGTTCTCGCAAGCCTACCGTTAGATTACCGCGCCCATCCAACTTGGCTGTCACGCCGCGGAAGTCGCGAATACGGGGCAAGGCAATATTCACCAGGCGATCATAAAGCGACCACATCCGCGCCTTTCGCAGGGTCACCTTGGCGCCAATTGCCCGCCCTTCACGCAGTTTGTAGGTGGCGATGCTCTTCTTGGCTTTGGTGACAACCGGCTGCTGCCCGGTAATGACCTTCAAGTCTTCTACGGCGCCATCCAGCGAGCGCGGCTCATCAATCGCCTCGCCGACGCCGATATTCAGCGTGATTTTGCTAATCGTCGGCACTTGCATCCGGTTCTTATAGCCAAATTCGTCCGTCAATGTCGGCACGACTTCTTCCAGATAGCGGGTGTACATTCGGTTTTCCATATTTCACCTCACTCCGCTACTCGATTATGCTGCCGCTTTTTTTGCTGTAGCGCACTTTGCGCCCGTCCTCCGTGACGCGAAAGCCGACCCGCGTCCGCTCATCGGTGACTGGGCAGACCAGCATCACATTGGAAATGTGCAAAGGCGCTTCAAACTCAATGATCTGCGCCGGAATCTGCTGCCCGCCGGGCGCCGGGCGCGCTTTGCGGTGGCGCTTCATAATGTTGACCCCGTTTACAATGACGCGATCTTTTTTCACCAGGACTCGAACGACTTCGCCGCGCAGACCTTTGTCCTTGCCGGCGATGACTTCGACCATGTCGCCTTGCTGTACTCGCTGCATGTTAATACCTCACCTATAGCGTCTCGGGCGCCAGTGAAACGATCTTCATAAAGCCCTTGTCGCGCAATTCACGCGCCACTGGTCCAAAGACTCGCGTCCCGCGGGGATTCTCAAGGTCCTCGGCCAGCACCACCGCGGCATTATCGTCGAAGCGAATCGTCGAGCCGTCATTGCGGCGATATTCCTTATGCGTCCGCACGATGACCGCGCGAACGAGCTCGCCCTTTTTGACGCCGCCGCTGGTGGACGCCGATTTCACCGTGCCGACGACGATATCGCCAACGTAACCGTACTTGACTTTGGAGCCGCCTAATACGCGGATGACCAGCAGTTCCTGAGCGCCGCTATTGTCGGCTATCTTCAGGCGCGATTCCGTTTGAATCATCGTAATTCCTCTCCGTTCAACACTGGCCTGCAGCGCTAGCTCAGGTCGCCAGCTGTTCCGCGCCTTCCAATACCGCTTCCACCACCCAGCGCTTGCGCTTGCTGAGCGGACGGCTCTGCACAATGCGCACTACCGCGCCCACACCCACGCCCGTTTCATCATGCGCCATGACTTTCTTGGTCGACGACACAACCTTGTGATACACCGGGTGCATCTTGCGGTTCTCGATCGCGACAACAACCGTCTTATCCATTTTGTCACTGACGACCGTGCCAACCAGGCGTTTGCGATTATTCGGCATTTTCTCCCCCTTCTGCCACGAGTTCCGCCGCCAATTCGCGTTCGCGCAGCGCCGTTTTCAGCCGCGCGATATCACGCCGAGTCTTGCGAAACAGGGTCGTATCTTTCAACTCTCCAGATTCTTTCTGGATGCGATAGGTGTACATTTCCACCTTCAGATCTTCGATCTTGTCCAGGATTTCGTCCGTGGACAGGGCGCGTATTTCGTCGATATACATCAGCTAACCTCCCGCCCAGATATCGGATCGAAGCGCTTAACGAACTTGGTTTTGATCGGCAGTTTATGCGATGCAAGGCGCAGCGCCTCCCGCGCGTCATCCTCCGGCACGCCGCTCATCTCGAAGAGAATACGCCCCGGCTTGACGACGCAGACCCACTTTTCCACCGAGCCTTTGCCCTTGCCCATGCGGGTTTCAGCCGCCTTTTGCGTCACCGGCTTATCGGGGAAGATGCGTATCCAAACCTTGCCGCGCCGGCGGATGTAACGCACCATCGCCCGGCGGCAGGCTTCGATCTGTCGGCTGGTGACCCAACTAGGCTCCAGCGCCTGCAAGCCGTAATCGCCGAATTGCACGACGGCGCCCCGCCGCGCTTTGCCCCGCATCCGTCCTCGCATCTGCTTGTTATATTTTCTACGTTTCGGCATTAACATGGCTCATACTCCCACAGTCGCCGCGCTTTTTCTGGGCGAACCACCGTCTCGCCCCTACACGCCCTCGATTATCTTGTTAGTTCCGCCGTCTGCGGCGCCCGCCATGATCGGCGGGGCGCTGCGCCGGGCTGCTGAAGGGATCTTCTCCCGGCAGAATGTCGCCTTTGTAAATCCAAACCTTGACGCCGATCTGCCCAAATGTCGTTAGCGCTTCGGCGAAGCCATAATCGATATCGGCGCGCAGCGTATTGCGCGGCACGCGACCGTCAAACATCCATTCGCGCCGCGCCATGTCGGAGCCACCGAGTCGTCCGCTCACCTCGACGCGTATTCCGCCGGCGCCTTGACGCATCGCCTGCATAATCGCCCGCTTCATCGCGCGGCTGTGGCCAATGCGCCGTTTCAATTGCGAGGCCACATTCTCAGCGACCAGCGTCGCATCCAGATCGGGCCTTTCTATTTCGCTGACCTCGACCTTCACCGTCTTGCCAGTCATCTCTTGCAGTTGTTGCCGCAGCTCTTTGACTGCCTCGCCCTTGCGCCCAATAATAAGACCAGGACGCACCGTATTGATTGTGATAATCACTTGGTTCGGATGACGCTCGATTTCAATGCGAGACACGCCAGCGCGAGTCGTCTTCGCCTTCAAAAACTTCCGTATTTTGCGATCTTCCATCAATAGATTGACATAACGCTCGCCTTCGGCATACCAACGCGCGTCCCACTCGCGGATTACCTTCAGACGGAATCCCTTTGGATGAACTTTACGACCCATTAGTCCTCTTCCTCTCGCTCAGCCAGTATCACCCAAAGGTGCGATTGTCGTTTAAGGCGCGGCTTGTAGCGACCGCGGGCGCCCGCCTTGAAGCGCTTTAATGTCGGACCATCGCCAGCGTAGATCTTCGATACGTACATGTCGTCCGGGTTGAGGTCAAAATTGTTGGCCGCATTCGCCATCGCCGAAGACAAGGTTTTGCTGACAAATTCGGAACCCTTTTGCGGCATATAATCCAGCACGATCAAGGCTTCCTGTGCATCCATCCCGCGCACCTTGTCACAGACGAGGCGCAGCTTCCGCGGCGAGATTGGCAGATACCGGGTAATTGCGCGAACTTCCATCTCTGCTTCTCCTATCGCCTGCTATCGGTGATGTGACCGCGGAAGGTGCGTGTCGGCGCGAATTCGCCGAGCTTGTGCCCCACCATGTTTTCCGTGATATAGATCGGCACATGGCGGCGGCCATCGTGCACCGCAATCGTATGGCCGACCATTTGCGGGAATATGGTGCTCGCTCGGCTCCAGGTCCGGATCACGACCTTCTTGTTTTGCTGATTGAGTCGTTCAATCTTTTCCAGCAATTTCGGGCTGACGAAATAGCCCTTTTTCAGTGAACGTGACATGCTTGTGTCTCCAAAATCTAACGACGCTTGCCGCGGCGGCGAATGATGAAGCGATTGGTGCGCTTGTTGCGCCGCGTGCGCACGCCTAGCGCTTTCTTGCCCCAGGGCGTCTTTGGCGCCGCCATGCCGATGCCCGCCTTGCCTTCGCCGCCGCCGTGGGGATGGCTGGCCGGGTCCATTGCCGAACCGCGCACCGTCGGCCGCCAACCCAGCCAACGTTTGCGACCGGCTTTGCCCAACTTTACGTTTGCGTGTTCGGCATTCCCAACCTGACCGATAGTCGCGCGGCAAGCGCCCAGGACCATCCGCATCTCGCCGCTCGGCAAGCGCAACGTTACATACTTGCCTTCGCTCGCCAGGATCTGCGCCGAAGTGCCGGCAGAACGCGCCAGCTGCCCGCCTTTGCCCGGGCGCATCTCAATATTGTGAACCACCGTGCCGAGCGGGATGTCTTTCAACGCGCGGCTGTTCCCCGGGCGCAGCGTGCTCATGGCGCCATTGCCGATCTTGTCACCGACCGTCACGCCCATTGGCGCGATGATATAGCTCTTCTCGCCATCTTCATATTGCAGCAAGGCGATGCGCGCCGAACGATTGGGATCGTATTCAATTGCGATGACCTCGGCGCGGCAGTCATCCTTATTGCGTTTAAAGTCGACTAGCCGGTAACGCCGTTTGTGCCCGCCGCCACGATGCCGCACCGTGATGCGACCGGTATTGTTGCGCCCGCCCTTCTTGCGCAGCGCGCGCGTCAGCGAACGCTCGGGCTTGCTCTTGGTGATCTCTTCAAAAGAATAGCCGGTCATATCGCGGCGACCGGGCGATGTTGGTTTATAGACCTTGATGGGCATCGCTCACGCTCCCATTAAACGTTAAACAGCTCAATCGTAACGCCCTCTTCCAGCGTGACGACCGCCTTCTTCCATGCGCGCGATCGAACATAAGTATTGCGTCCGCGGCGACCTCGCTTGGCTGGCATCATCATCATATTTACTTTGACAACCTTGCCCTCCAACTCGAAGATCTCCTCGACCGCCTCCTTGACCTGAATTTTGTTGGCAGTGCGCGCCACTTCGAAGACATACTTATTCAGTCCGTCCGCCATTTCGGTAGACTTTTCCGTGATCACCGGACGGCGAATGACATCGTATAAATGAAGTTCCGCCATCTTACGCTCCCATCCCCCATATGCCCTGCACCACATCCAAGGCATCAAGGGTGATTATTACCTTGTCATACTTTAGCAGGTCGCGCACGTTCAGAAAGTTCGCGATAATCGAATGCGCGCGCGGCAGGTTGCTCACGCTCTTGCGGACGGCTTGCTGCTCGGCTGTGACCACAATAAGCGCCGATTGTTCGCCAACGAGGGTAGATATCAATTCGCGCATTACCCGCGTCTTTGGCGCGTCCATTTCGAGCTTGTCCACAATCACCAATTGATCATCCCGAACCAATGCGCTCAAGGTGGAACGAATCGCGCCGCGCCGCATCTTCTTCGGCATCCTTTTGCGGTAGTTACGCGGCTTGGGTCCATGCGCCAAGCCACCGCCCACGAAAATCGGCGCGCTCTGGGCGCCATGGCGGGCGCGCCCCGTGCCTTTTTGTCGATACCACTTGCCGCCGGTCGCCCGAATCTCGCTGCGCGACAGCGTGCTGTGCGTTCCCTGGCGCGCGTTTGCCATCTGGCGCACGAATGCTTGATGCATCAATCCCACATTGATCTTCGCCTCGAAAATATCGGACGGCAGTTCAACCTGTGATACTTCCCGTCCGGCGCTGTTCATTACTGGAAACTGCATGGCGAAACTCCTGTAGCTTGCGCGGTGGGCGCGTTAAGCGCGCTTTGACGCCGGCTTGATCATTACGATGCTGCCCTTGGCGCCGGGCACCGAACCCTTGACCGCCAGCAGGTTTTTCTCGGCGTCGACTACTACCAGGGGAAGATTCTGCACGGTCACGCGGTCGTTGCCCATCCGCCCCGACATCTTCTTGCCCTTCAGCGTGCGGCCCGGCGTGGCGCACATGCCGATTGAACCGGGCGACCGCATCCGGTCGGACTGACCGTGCGTCTTGGGACCGCGCGCGAAGCCATGTCGTTTGATTGTTCCGGCGTGGCCCCTTCCTTTGCTCGTGCCGATCACATCGACAAGTTCGCCCCGTTCGAATATATCCACCTTGATCTCTTGCCCCTCTTCCACGCCCACATCCGCGGCTTCCGACAAGCGAAACTCGCGAAGATGGCGCAGCGCCGGCAGGTCCAATTTCTGCAGATGTCCCAATTGCCCTTTGCTCAGCCGCTTGGGCTTGGCTTCGCCGAAACCGAGCTGAACAGAAACGTAACCGTCGCGCTCCGTGTTGCGGACCTGCGTCACATAACAGGGTCCCGCCTGAATAACCGTTACCGGCACCACCGATCCCTGCTCGTCGAATACCTGGGTCATGCCCACTTTTTTGCCAATCATGCCCTTCATGAGCGTAGCCTCCACTCGGGTGAACAAGCGCTTCAAGCAGTCTAAATTCACCCTTTTGTCTCACCATCGCGCTCGCGAACGGGAGCAAGGCGCACTTCCCGAGTCCGCGGATCGATTATGCGCCCCGCCTGCCATCCTAGATCTTGATTTCAATATCCACGCCAGCCGGCAGATTCAAGCGCATAAGCGTATCAATGGTCTTACTGTCGGGCTCAAGCACGTCTATCAATCGCTTGTGCGTTCGCACTTCAAAGTGCTCCTGCGAATCCTTGTCGATGAAGGGCGAACGCCTAACGGTGAATCGTTCGATGCGAGTTGGCAAGGGCACGGGACCCACCACTCGCGAGCCGGTCCGTTCGGCCGTATCCACAATGCGCTGCGCCGATTGGTCAAGCACGCGGTGGTCGTAAGCCTTCAGCCGGATACGAATCTTGTTTTTTGCCATTGCGCAACCTTTGTTTGCTCAGTCAATGCAACGGGCGCGATCGGCGAGCCGAGCCGAGCGCCCCTGCCATTGCCCGAGTTACTCAAGAATCTCGGTGATGCGACCAGCGCCCACCGTAAGACCACCCTCGCGAATGGCGAAGGACGAACCGCGTTCCAGCGCGACCGGCGTGATCAACTCCACATCGAGATTCACATTATCGCCCGGCATGACCATTTCCACGCCATCGGGCAGCGTGATCGTACCGGTGACGTCCATCGTACGGATATAGAATTGCGGGCGGTAGCCGGTGAAGAATGCTTTGTGGCGACCGCCTTCGTCGCGACGCAGGACGTAAACCTCGCATTTGAATTTCTTGTGCGGCGTGATCGAGCCGACCTTGGCGATAACCATGCCGCGCTGCACCTCATCGCGACCGACGCCGCGAAGCAGGATGCCAGCGTTGTCACCAGCCTGCGCCTGATCCAGTTCCTTGTTGAACATTTCGATGCCGGTGACAACCGTCTTCTCGATTTCGTCGCGCAAGCCGACGATATCGACCTCGGTGCCCTTTAACAGCGTCCCACGAGCGACGCTGCCGGTGACTACCGTGCCGCGCCCCTTGATAGAAAAGACATCTTCAATCGCCATCATGAAGGGCTTGTCGACATCGCGCATCGGCGTCGGGATCCATTCGTCGACGGCATCCATCAACTCGACGATCGACGCATACTCGGGCGCGTTCGGGTCGTCGCTGTCGCACTCTTCCGCCGCCAGCGCCGAACCCTTGATGATCGGCGTATCCGGATCAAAGTCGTAACCTTCCAGCAGTTCAGCCAATTCCATCTCAACCAATTCGATCAGCTCTTCATCGTCCATCTGATCGGTCTTGTTGAGATAGACGACCATGGCCGGCACTTCCACCTGCTTCGCCAACAGCACGTGCTCGCGGGTCTGCGGCATGGGGCCATCGGGCGCGCTGACGACCAGGATCGCGCCGTCCATTTGCGCCGCGCCGGTGATCATGTTCTTGATGTAATCGCGGTGACCCGGGCAATCCACGTGGGCGTAGTGGCGGGCGTCGGTCTCATATTCGACGTGGCGAATATTGATAGTGATACCGCGCGCGCGCTCTTCCGGCGCATTGTCGATATCGCCATATTCGCGCTCCTGCGCTTGCCCCTTCAAAGCCAGCACTTTGGTGATGGCCGCCGTCAACGTGGTCTTGCCGTGGTCAACATGACCGATCGTTCCAATGTTCACGTGAGGCTTGGTACGCTCGAATTTCCCTTTTGACATCTTACAATCCCTCTGTTTAACTCCGTGATTTGAAATGGATTTCGCGAACGAGAGTTGCTGACGGGGCGCGCCCCGTCATTTTTCTACCGCGACCCGGCTTTCACCGCCTCAGCGATTTCTTCCGGCGCAACCGTATACGTATCAAACTCCATGCTAAAGTTGCCGCGTCCCTGCGTGTTATTGCGCAAGTCATTGGCATAACCGAACATTTCGCCCAGAGGCACTTGCGCCTTAATGACCGAGATGCCGTCGCTGTGCGGCTCCATGCCCTGAATAACACCACGCCGCGACGAGATATCGCCGACCACGACGCCGGTATAATCATCGGGCACGACGATTTCCACGCTCATCGACGGCTCCAAGATGACCGGACCGCCCTTCTGAATGCCTTCTTTTAGGCACATTGAACCAGCAATGGTAAAAGCGATTTCGCTGGAATCAACCTCGTGATACGCGCCGTCGATCAAAGTCGCCTTGACGTCCACGACCGGATATCCGGCGATGACGCCGCCTTGCATTGCTTGCCTGGCGCCTTTTCGCACCGCCGGGATGAACTCCTTGGGTATCACGCCGCCGCGGATGGCGTCCACAAACAGAAGCTCGCCAGCGGCTTCCTCTACTTCATCCGCGGGCAGCGGCTCAAAGCGAATCGTGCAGCGCGCATACTGACCGGCGCCGCCCGTCTGCCGCCGGAAGGTCGTGTCGATCTCCACCATGCGCGTAATCGTCTCGCGGTAAGCCACTCGCGGTCGCCCAACGCGCGCATCGACGCCGTATTCGCGCATTAGACGATCAACCAGCACTTCCAGGTGCAGCTCGCCCATGCCCTTGATTTTGGTCTGGCCTAACTGGTCGTCGACCTCGACCTGAAAGGTTGGATCTTCTTCCGCCAGCCGGCGCAAACCTATACCCATCTTGTCCTGATCGGCTTTGGTGTTGGGTTCAATGGCGACTTCGACGACCGGCGCCGGAAAGCTGATATTCTCCAGCAGAACCGGGTTGCTTCGCTCGCTCAGCGTATCGCCAGTGAATGTCTCCTTCATGCCAATGACGGCGGCGATATCGCCCGCGTGCACTTCTTTGACATCCTCGCGGCGGTCGGCGAACATGCGAACGATTCGGCCAATCCTCTCGCGCTGACCGTTAGCGGTATTGAGCACCATCGTGCCCGCTCTCAGCACGCCAGAATAGACGCGCGTGAAAGCGAGGCGCCCATAAGGATCGGAGACGATCTTGAAGACCAGCGCCGCCAAGGGTTCATCATCGTTGGCGCGCCTCACGATGGCGCTGCCATCTTTGGGATGCTCGCCAGTGACCGGCGGGATATCCAGCGGCGACGGCAGCAGCGCCACCACCATGTTCAGCAGCGCTTGCACACCCTTATTCTTCAAAGCGGCGCCGCAAAGCACCGGATGCAGTTCACCCGATATGGCGCCGGAACGCAGCGCCGCCACGATCTCCTCTTCGCTGATCGCCTCTTCTTCGAGGAATTTCATCGTCAAATATTCATCATGTTCGACGATCTTTTCGATCATGTCTTCACGGCGGGTCTCCGCCATTTCCCGATGGCTTTCCGGAATCGCATGGTAGTTGATATCGGTGCCTTCATCGTTGCCGTAGGTGATTAGCTCCATCTTGAGCAAATCAATGATGCCTTTGAAGTTCTCGCCACTGCCGTAAGGCGCCTGAATCACGACCGGGTTGGCATTCAGCCGATCGACCATCATGTTGACGCAGCGGTCGAAATCGGCGCCGATTCGATCCATCTTGTTGACGAAACATAGACGCGGCACATTATATTCCGAGGCTTGCCGCCAAACCGTTTCCGATTGCGGCTCCACGCCGGCAACGCTGTCGAACACGGTGATGCCGCCATCGAGGACGCGAAGGCTCCGCTGCACCTCGGCGGTGAAATCTACGTGACCGGGCGTGTCTATTATGTTAATTTGGTGATCGTCCCAACTAGCCGTCACCGCAGCCGATGTGATGGTGATGCCTCGTTCCCGCTCCTGTTCCATGTAATCCGTCGTGGCTGAGCCTTCGTGCGTCTCGCCAATGCGGTGGACCATGCCAGTGTAATAGAGCACGCGCTCGGTGACGGTGGTCTTGCCTGCGTCAATATGAGCTATAATGCCGATGTTTCGGACTTTGTTGAGATCAATGCCAGCGTTGGATTTAGCCATTGCTCTTTCACTTCCCAAGCCTCGCGCTCGGGATTACACGCTAAGACTGCTAACGAAAATGCGCGAAGGCGCGGTTCGCTTCCGCCATGCGATGCGTTTCATCCTTGCGGCGGATAGCGCTGCCTTGGCCGTTATAGGCATCGACCAATTCGTTGGTCAGCTTTTCCGCCATGCTTCGACCATTTCGGTCGCGCGCGAATTGAATCAGCCAGCGCATCGCCAAAGTGATGCCGCGTTCATGCGAGACATCAATCGGCACTTGATAGGTCGAGCCGCCAACCCGCTTCGGCTTGACTTCCACCGCGGGCGTCACATTGCGGATCGCCATCTCGAAGACCTCTACTGGATCTTTCCGCGTGCGCTCGCCCATCGCCTCCAAGGCGTCGTACATGATCCGCGTCGCGACACTCTTCTTGCCGCCACGCATCATGCGATTGATGAACATCGCCACATGGAGATTGCCATACTTCACATCAGGCGGCGGTATCCGTTTGGGCGGGCGATTTCTTCTCGGCATCTTATGACTCCTTCACGCGCAGATTGTCCGCTCGGCGAGCCGAAGCTCCTGGTTGAACCGATTGTCAGCGGAAAACGATTGCGCGGACCTCTAGCGATTACTTGGAACGCTTTGTTCCGTATTTGCTGCGCCCCTGCTCGCGGCCGTCTACGCCATTGGTATCCAGCGTGCCGCGAACGATATGGTAGCGAACACCGGGCAGATCTTTCACACGGCCTCCGCGCACCAGCACGACGCTGTGCTCCTGCAAGTTATGGCCCTCGCCGCCAATATAGGCGGTGACTTCAATGCCATTGGTCAAGCGTACGCGCGCCACCTTGCGCAGCGCCGAATTTGGCTTTTTCGGCGTCATGGTTTTGACTTGCGTACATACGCCCCGCTTCTGTGGCGCGCCTTTTTGCTGACGCGAGCGCCGCTGCTTTAAGGCATTAAAAGTATATTGCAGCGCCGGCGCTTTATTCTTTTTGCCCTTGGATTTGCGCCCTTTGCGCACCAATTGGTTAATTGTGGGCATGGACTTCTCCGTACTTCGCCATCGTTGCGATTTCGCTTTCAGACATGCAAACAGGCGCTCGTTCGGACGCCCATTCTTACTTCCTACTCATGGCGAGACGCCTTACGCGGGTAAAGCACTTTCGCCATATCTGCTCAGTTCAGCCCGCAGCGCCTCCACGAAAGAGGTTGCTGGCTGCGAGTGCAACGGCGCATATTATCAACTCGTCTATGGCTTGTCAAGGCAGATATTCGCTTCCGATACAAGTCAGCAGGAAGCCGAGCTTAGCGGCCGCGAAACAATTCGCGCACGATGATATTGCGCTGAATCTCACTGGTTCCTTCATAGATCTGGAATATCTTCACATCGCGCAGCAGCTTCTCCACCGGATACTCTTTCATAAATCCGTAGCCGCCGAACACCTGCACCGCATCAACCGCCGCCCTGGTTGCCATATCGGCTGCGAAAGCTTTGGCGTAAGCGGGAATCCGCGGATTGAAGATGCCGGCGTCCACTTGCCAAGCCGCCTGCCAGGTCAACAGCCTTGACGCTTCGTAATTGATCGCCATATCTGCGATCTTGTGGCCCACCGCCTGATGCTGATATATCGGCTGGCCGAAGGCTTCACGCTCGCCCGCATATTTGACGCTCTCGTCAAGAGCGCGCCGCTGCAAGCCGCAGGCCGCCGCCGCCACACCCGGGCGACTGTGGTCAAAGACTTTCATGGCGATGTAAAAACCCTGCCCAACTTCGCCGACGACATTCTCTTCCGGCGCTTCGACATTCTCGAAGACGATTTCGGCGGTGTCCGATGCGCGCTGACCCAACTTGTCGAATTTCTTGCCGACGCTGAGGCCCGGCGTCTCTCGATCGACGATGAAACAGGTCATGCCGCGATGCCCGGCCGAGGGATCAGTCTTAGCGAATATCGTGTAGAAATTCGCGTGGCTCGCGTTCGTGATGAATGTCTTGCTTCCATTGATTATGTACGCTGCGCCCCGTTTATCCGCGCGCGTCTGAATGCCGGCCACATTTGAGCCCGCATTGGCTTCGGTCACACCATAGGAGCAGAATTGCCCCTGCTCGCCAGCGCGCTCGCCAAGCCAATAGGCTTTCTGTTTGTCGCTGCCGGCGATCAAAATCGGCAGCATCGCCAGCGAATTAACCCCCAGGCTCGAATTGATGCCGGTGCAGCCGTAACCCAGTTCTTCAGATACAAGCGCTTCTTCAAAGCATGACGCGCCGACGCCGCCATATTCTTCCGGAATGAGCATGTTGACGATGCCCAATTCGCGCGCCCGGTGAAATATGTCCTCGGGGAATTTCGCCTCTTCGTCATACTCGGCCGCGACCGGGATGATATTGTCGGCAACAAAGTCGCGCGTCATCCGCACCAGCATTTCTTGTTCTTCGCTCAGTTTGAATTGCGGACCCGCCACGGTCTCCAGCGCAAGATCGCTCATCTCGATCACCTCAAGGCTCATAATTCGTCGCTTAATCTAGCACGGATTTGACTCGCCTTCCAGCGTCTTGCCAAAGGCGCAATATGGCGGCAACCACGAGCGAACGCTGTTCCTCACGGCTGATCTGCGCTGGCAAATCGCCCGACTGCTCGCCGTACCAGCCAAACTGCGCATGATTCCCGCCGATGATCTTCGTCGCTTCTGTAGCGGCTGGCAGTCTCTCCAGCGAGCCTTCCACCTCGTCGATCGCAACCAGTCCGTCACGATCCCCATAGATAACAGCGACCGCCAAATTACTGCCGCTCAGATCGACATGCGCTTCGGCGTATGCTGCCAAGAGCGCCAAACCATAGACGCGATCCCGGTGATTGTGGGCGAAACGCGCCGCCATCACCCCACCAAGCGAATGTCCGCCAATGACCCAGCGCTCAATGGATGGAAACGCGGTGATAACATCGCTAGCGGCGTCCGGACTTAAAATGGCAAGGTTCAGTGGCATAGGAACGATTACCGAAAGGCGCCCCGCCTCAGCAAGCGCTCGAGCCAAGGGCGCGTATGCTTCCGGCGCGACCCGCCCTCCAGGATAGAAAATGAATCCGCTCGAATTGTCGGCATCGGTCGGCTCGAAAGTTATCCAGCGCTCGCGATTGACTCGGACGAGCGCATCGGATTGGAGCGCGGTTTCCGCTTCTGGCATGAGCGCGCCGATTGGGACGCCCAGCCAGAGTAGCGCGCCAAAGGCGACGACGCCGATCAACGGCAGCAATGCAAAAAGAATCGCCCGGCGCCGGCTCCGACGAAGAAAGTTCAAGACAATGAGGCCAGCGCCTCGGCCATCGTCTCGCCCGCGGCGATTCCGGAAAGAAACGCGCCTTCCACGCGTCCACGCCCGCCGAAGGCATCACCGGCGAATACCAGCGGTGGCAGATCCTGCGCCAGCAAACATTCTTGTGGATGAGTCGTCAAGGGCACGGAGTAGCGCCACTTTTTGAGCTGCGTTTGCACGATATTCGCGCCCGGCTTAAGGAAGGGTTGCACCGCCGATTCGAGCGCCCGAATTATATCAGCTTCGGAAGCGTCCCAATTCTGGCGGCTGAATTTGGCGTTGGCGTGGCTGGTGATGATCCGGGTCGCCGATATTCCCTTCGCCTGATTGTCCGCTATCCAGTACACGTCGCTTTGAAAGTTCTGCATGGCGCCCGGCTCCGGCAAATCGACATCGCCGTTGACCGCGTGGATGCCGCATAAGCAGGGACCGAAACGTATTCGCCGTAGCGCGGCATCATCGTCCGCATTAAGATGCACTCCGCTGGCGGTCAGCAATTCAAGCGTCTCGGGCATCGGCGGCGTCATGATCAGCCCGTTGGCCGCGTAGGACTTGCCGCCGCTATCGTAAAGCTCCCAGCCGCCGTTCTCTTGGCGAATGCCGGAAATCAACCGGTCGATCGAGATATTGATGCCCTGCTCCAGGTGTTTGGCCAGCTTGTTCATGCCGCCCCGAACCGCATATCGCGGGTGCCCGTCGCTGATGGTGCGCTTGAGGCTGCCATCCGACCAGCCGGTTCCCCACACGTAGACCAAATCAAGCGCCCGCCAGCGATCGACATAGCGCTGCAAGGTCGATGTCCGCACGGTAAAGAACTGCGCCCCGTGATCGGCCAGTCCGTTTTCGCCAACGCGCCGGGTCGCGAGGCGACCGCCAACGCTGCGTCCCCGATCGATCACGTGTACGGTAAGACCATTCTCCTGCAAGGTAGTCGCCGCCATCAACCCGGCTAAACCTGCGCCGACAATTAAGACATCTACCGCCACATCTTGCGCCTTTCCCCGAGCCGCAATGCAAATTCCAATCATACCGCATTCGTCATAAAATATTAGGCGGACTCGCCATCATCGCATTGGCAGCCGAATCTAACGAAACTCATTTGCAAGTTATCTTCACAGTCGCTGCGTAATGCGCTATACTGTTGTTGCGTGGTGATGAAGGCTGATTGGGCAGCCGGCATTATCAGCCATCATGGGGGCGAATCAGATTCGACGTTGGTGGCTGAAACCGCACTGCAAGCCGTGGCGCCAAGACACGAAAAACTGGCAACGCACATAGGTGCAAAACCCAATTTCCAACCCCTCCCAATGGTGGCTTAGCCAACCGGCGTGAGGGAGTAGAGGCAAAAAGTCCTCTACCGCTCCTGCAGACTCGTCTCCCTTCACGAACTGCAACGAGTGTCATAAAAAGCTAGGGTGCCCGCCGTCCACGCCGATAAGATGGCGCCAAGACCAATCGGCTAGCGCAACGTGAACCGCGCCCTCTGGGCTGCGCTGCGCGAAACCTTTCAGAGAGCTAAGCTTGTAGAAGTGCGAGTTTCGAAACCAGCGGACCCGGGGGGCAGGTCCCCGGCGCTTCCACTCTCATTTGCCGCCTTGCGCCTCGCAGGGCGGTGTTTGCTTCTTGCGTTATAATCGCTCGCACTATGGTCAGCAGAATCCCGCAGACTGCGCGCATTATCATGTGCAGCATAGCGGCGGCCGCCGCCGTCACGTTGAGCGCCTGCCGTTCCAGCGAGCCGCAGCAGACAGTGACAGCCGCGTATGCTGAAGCCCTCTCCAGCATCGAATTGCTGCGCGTCACCGCTACCGTCGCTCGCGCCCGCATCCAGACCACGCTGGACTACGCCGGCACGCGCGTCGCCCAGGCGGACGCAGCCGGCACCTTCCTCGCCTCCAATCTGATTAGCCTCGGCACCGAGAGCGCCTTCATTGAACAGAACCTTCAGCAAGTTGAGGAATTCAACACATTTATCCCGCCTTCACCCGCCGCCAATGAGCCTGCGCTTTCGGTCACTGCTCAGTCGCCGCGTTCCCAAGCGCCGAGAGCGATTGTTACGCCACCTGCTGTGACGCCGCCACCGACATCGGCGCAACAAGGTCCGCGCCTGGAGAACATCGCCATGGCCTCGGGCGTCAATGAATTTGATTGCGCCCTCGATGTCAATCCCCGTTTCACGCCGGCGTCGACGGCGATATACGTCGTTGGACGCGCCTTTGCGATACCGGCTGGCGCAACGATTTCGTCCAGTTGGCGTCGCGCGGAAACAGAAGTGGTCAGCTTCAGCTTTCAGCGGGAACACGAGATCAACGACAGTTGTATCTGGTTCTTCATTGATCAGACCGATACGCCATTCACAGTCGGTTTCTGGAGCGTCGATATCAGCGTAAACGGGCAGCCCGTGACATCGCCCGTCGCCTTCCAAATCGTGGGAAACTGAGTCCGGTCGAGTCCGTCTTGACTTGTTGCCAGACTCCTGCAGGGTTAAGATTATACTGGAATCGGCGGCAACTCCTGGCATAATCATACGTATATTGATGTGTAACTTTCGGCTAGCAACAGGACAGGCACGATGGCGATCGTCACTCGCTGGGACAACAAGAAGAAGACCGTAATCCTCCTTGAATTCGAATCGGAATGGGATTGGGAAGAGCTGGAGGAAGCGGTGCATAAAGCCGACCAATTGATCGGCAGCGTGGAACACTTTGTCGACTTGATCATCGACCTGGAAGGCACGACCATCCCCCGTGACATCTTGACTGCCGCCAAGACCTTGCTGGCATCGGGGGAAGCGCGTCCTAACGAAGGCGCCCGCGTCGTCGTCGGCGCCAACGGCGCAATCCGCGCCATCTATCAGACGATCCAGAAGACCTTTAACAACGCCGTCGAGGGGCGCGATATCCTCTTCGCGCCGAACATGAATGACGCGCGCGCGATCGTGCGTGGCTTGGCAATGGATCGTTAGCCCGAACCCGTCTCTCATTCAAGCTACAACAGCGCCTCCCTTGACAGAAGCTCCGAGAAATCGTGTAAGGACCAGCGGGCATTAGCCGCTTTTGGCCTACCGCGCTAGCGCCTGGTCAAAGGCGCAGGCGCCCTAGACATTCGGACAGTACCTTCACGGATACCGAAGCCCCTATGATATAGTCATGACAGGAGGCGGCGATAGCGAATGGGAATGATTGGCGGCGGCTGGTTCCGCCATAGGCGGAGGTTCGAAGCAAAGGCGAAACCCAATATGTCGGGGCGCCTGCTTCTTCGCGTTCTGCGATACGCCAAACCGTACCGGCTGCATATAGTTGGCATGCTGGTCGCCATCGTGCTAACGACCAGCTTGGGATTGATCAATCCGCTGATCTTCCGTCAGATCATCGACGTTGCGCTGCCGGCCAAAGACATCGGCATGCTCAACGTATTGGCGCTCGCAATGCTCGTTTTGCCGCTAACCGTCGCCTGCGTAAGAATCGTACAGCGCAAGCTGAATGTCACCATCGCCGAAGGTGTGATCTACGACCTGCGGATTTCGCTTTATCGCCACTTGCAGCAGATGTCGCTCCGTTTCTTCACCAATACAAAAACGGGCGAGCTGATGAGCCGCCTGAACAACGATGTAATTGGCGCGCAGAACGCCGTTAGCAATACTATCGTTGCGATTATCACCAATTTCTTTATGGTTGTCGCCTCCTTGGCGATCATGCTGCATTTGGAATGGCGCTTGACCCTGATAAGCGTCACCGTTTTGCCCTTCTACCTGATCATCATGCGGCGGCTTGGCGCGCGCCTGGAACGTATTGCGCGCGAGCAGCGGGTAATCGACGCGCAGATGAATGCGATGATGAACGAAACACTTAATATAAGCGGCGCTTTGCTCGTTAAACTCTTCGGACGGCTGGAAGCAGAGGTTGAACACTTCGATCGGCGCGCTGCTGAAGTTCGCGATGCCGGCATCAAGCGCGCGGTTTTGGGGATTCAATTCTCCACCGTTCTCGGTCTTTTGGATTACATCGGCACGGCGCTGATCTATTGGATAGGCGGATTGCTTGTTATTGGGGAGGCGCTCTCAATCGGCACCATTGTCGCCTTCGTCGTCTACGCCACGCGGCTGTACTGGCCTCTCGAAATGTTAGCCAACGCGCCGGTGGAATTCGCGCAGTCCATTGTCAGCTTCGAGCGCGTATTTGAGATCATTGATCTGCCGCTGGAAATCACCGAGGCTGACGACGCAATTCATCTGGATGAGGTCGATGGCAAGCTGGCATTCGAGAATGTGAACTTTCGCTATCGCATCGATGACGCGCAGCTGCTTTCCGATGTTGAGCGAATCGGACGATTTGCCAGCGTCGATGCGACGCGCTCGGGCGAAAGCGGCCGGCGGGGTACGGGCGCGCCTGTCACCGGCCCGGTACACCAAGCGCGCGAGATGGCGCTGGAAAAAATCTCCTTCCGCATTGAGCCGGGCCAGCTTGTCGCGCTGGTCGGACCCAGCGGCGCCGGCAAAACGACGCTGACCTACCTGATCCCACGCTTATACGATCCGTCCGCCGGGCGGGTTACGCTCGATGGCTATGACCTGCGCGACCTGACGCTGAGCACCATGGCGCAGAACATCGGCATGGTGACCCAAGAGACCTACCTCTTCCATGATACGATCCGCACCAACCTGCTCTATGCCAAGCCGGACGCATCGCAAACCGAACTCGAAGCAGCGGCGAAAATAGCCCATATCCATGATTTCGTGATGGGGCTGAGCGACGGCTATGACTCCATCGTCGGCGAGCGCGGTTATCGGCTAAGCGGCGGCGAAAAGCAGCGGATCGCGATCGCCCGCGTCGTTTTGAAGGATCCGCGGATTCTGGTGCTGGACGAAGCCACCAGCCATCTTGACAGCCAGTCTGAAGCGTTAATCCAGGACGCGCTCAGCCAAATCATGCGCGGACGCACCAGCATCGTGATCGCCCATCGGCTGAGCACGATTCTGGCCGCCGATACCATTCTGGTGCTGGATCGCGGCGTCATCGTCGAGCAGGGAAGCCACGCCGAACTCCTGGATCAAGCAGGTCTCTACGCCGGGCTCTATGAGACACAATTCAGCGGACAGGGCGAACTGGCATGAAGGCGACAGTCACCCAGATTGACGCGAGCCAATTGCCGAGCGAATGGGCGGCGCTGCAGGAGCATGTTTCGCGCGAGCGCTCCGACCTCGTGCTGCTGCCGGAGATGTGTTTCGCGCCCTGGTTTTGTACTGCTCCCGAATATAACGAGGCTGTCTGGCGCGCCGCCGTGGATGGTCACGAGCGCTGGCTTGAGCGCCTGCCGGAACTCGGCGCTGCGACAGTTATCGGCACGGCGCCACGGGATGCAGATGGCAAACGATACAACGTCGCCTACGCCTGGAATGCCGCGCGCGGACTGCAATGGATTCACCGCAAGACCTATCTCCCGAACGACGACGGCTATTGGGAAGCCAACTGGTATGATCGAGCGCCGATTAAGTTCGCGCCGCTCCGCCTGGGCGAGCTATCCATCGGCGTAAGTATTTGCACCGAAATCTGGTTCATGCAGCATGCGCGCGAATACGGCAAGCGCGGCATACACATGCTGCTGAATCCGCGCAGCACACCGGCATTTTGCAACGAGAAGTGGCTGGCGGGCGGCCGGACGGCTGCCGTCGTGGCGGGCGCATTCTGCCTTTCGTCCAATCACGCGGGGCGCGCCGATCACATCCGGCTCGGCGGCGCCGGCTGGATCTGTGACCCCGATGGCGACCTGCTCGCAGCGACCGACGCTGATCATCCATTCATCACCTTGGACTTGGATCTCGCCCGCGCCGAGTCAGCCAAGAGCGCTTATCCGCGCTACGTCGACGACAGCTCCTTGTAAGCGGCGTCCTCGCTGTACAATACGACTGCGCGTCTGCTACTATATCGGCGGCAGCGCAAGGGTTGAAATTGCAATGGCTGAAAAGCGCCTAATCGTTGGGCTGGGGAATCCCGGCGCCAAATACGAAAAGACGCGCCACAACGTCGGCTGGCGCGTGATCGACGAGTTGGTGAATCGTCACAGTCTCGGCAGCGGCCGCAGCGAGCGGCGCGCGCAAACCTGGGACGGCGCCATCCGCGGCGAACGGGTCAAGCTAGCGAAGCCCCTCACGTACATGAACCGCAGCGGCGAATCCGCGCGCGCGCTGATGGACTATTACGATATAGCCAGTGAACACCTGATTGTCGTGCACGACGACCTGGATACGCCTTTCGGCAAACTGCGATTGCGGAAGTCTGGCGGGCACGGCGGACAAAATGGCCTGCGCAGCATCATTCAGCACCTCGGCGACAGCGCCTTCGCCCGTGTTCGATTCGGCATCGGGCGTCCGCCGGGGAAAATGCAGCCGGTCGATTTCGTGCTGCAGCCACTCAAAGGCGATGATGCGATTCTGGCGGATGAGGTGGCAGCGCGGGCGGCCGATGCGATCGAAGTCTGGCTCAGCGAGGGAATCGAAGCCGCCATGTCTCAATTCAATGGCGATGCGCCGCGTCAAGCTAATTCGCGTTCCAAGCTCGAGCTGGAACAGCAGATCGCAATCTACAAACGCGCGCACGAGCTGGCGCCCTCCGACGCCAAAGCGCTGACGAAACTGGTCTCGATCCAAAAGAAACTGGGACAGATTGATGAGGCGGTATCGGGGCATCTGCGCTTGGCGGACCTATATGATAGACAGGGGGAAAGCCGCCAGGCAAACGCGGAGCGAGTTAAAGCGGTGACGATCAAACCTGAGCTGGTCGATGAGCAGCGCGCGATCGCGGAATGGTTCTTGGCGAACGACAACGCAAAAAAAGCGGTTGCCCGCTATCTCACCTTGGCCGATCACTTGCGCAAGCATGATTCGGGAGCGGCGAAGGCAGCCGTCGAGCGAGCGCTGGCGATCAATCCGCAGCACCCGAAGGCGCTCGCATATCAGCGCGAATTTCAGGAAAACATCGCTGCCAAGTAAAGCTTGATTCAAATGACAGGAGAGGCATCCACATGCAGATAGTAGCGCCGGAAACGGTAGGCATTTCAGCGGAACGGTTGGGCAATATCCAGACGCGCCTGCAGCAATATGTCGACAATGGCAAGGTGGCCGGCTTCGTCACGCTGGTCGCGCGCGAATCGGAAGTCGCGCATTTTGAGGCTTGCGGCTTCCGCGATGCCGAAAACAAACTGCCGATGGAACTCGATACCATTTTTCGCATCTACAGCATGACCAAGCCAATCACCTCGATCGCGCTGATGCAGCTCTACGAGCGGGGCAAGTTTCATCTAGCCGAGCCGGTCAGCCGCTATATTCCGCAATTTGGCAGGACCAAGGTCCTCAGCGGGCTCGGTTACCTGGGCCAGCAGCTCGAGCCGCAGAATCCGCCGATGACGATCCATCATCTGCTCACGCATACCGCCGGTCTGAGCTACGGCTTCTTCCTCGATACGCCAATTGATGAGATGTATCGCAATTCTATCTTCCGCAGCGAAAGTGCCACGCTCGAAGCGAAGATCACCGGCATGGCTGAGCTGCCGCTGCGCTTTCAGCCGGGCAGCGCCTGGAATTACAGCATCGCGACCGATGTCTGCGGTTACCTCTTGCAGGTGCTGGCTGAAATGCCATTTGAGGACTATCTCGCGGCGGAGATCTTTCAGCCGCTCGGTATGATCGACACTGCCTTTCACGTTTCGGCCGATAAACTTGACCGCTTCGCTAAGCTTTATCAGCATCTGCCGCAGACCGGCGGATTCCGCGAATACAAAGGCGCGCCCAATATCCCCTTCCACGACTACAGCAAACCGGCGAGCGCGCCCTCTGGCGGCGGTGGTTTGGTCTCCACCACTGCCGATTACTGGCGCTTCGCCAATATGCTCCTGAACCAGGGCAGATTGGGTGATGTGCGGATCATCGGGCGCAAGACACTCGAATTCATGACCCGGAATCATATCAGACCGGAACTGCTGCCGCTCGCAATCGGACCGGCCCCCATCCCAGGACGGGGCTTCGGGCTCGGTTTTGATGTCGTCATGGACGCGGCGCAAACGGGCGTCCTCAACTCCGATGGAAATTATGGCTGGAGCGGCGCCGCGGCGACCAACTTCTGGGTCGATCCGCAAGAGCGGCTGGTCGGCATCATCATGACGCAATTGATGGATAATATGCTGCTCTTCCAGCAGAACTTCCGCGCCCTGACCTACCAAGCGCTGGTGGATTAGGGGCCTTCGATCGCTGGAATGAGGGTTTCCCACAGGAACTGATACGACTCGGCTTCTTCCGCGTAATCGCGCTGATTGCCGCGAAAACTGTGTGTAGTCACCATCACTAGCTCCAGCTCGGGAATGATGTGCAGAATCTGTCCGCCCGCCCCTAGCGCCGAATACATATCGTAATTGGCGATGTAGTTTAGCCACCAGTAGTAGCCATAACCTGCGTAATTGTTGCCGATGTCGATTTGCGGCGCCGTCGAAGCAGCCACCCACCAACCGGGCACAACCTGCTCGCCCTGCCAGCGCCCCTCGTCAAGAAACAGCTGGCCGAAACGCGCCACTTCCCGAGCGGTCATGCTCACGCTGTGGCCGCCGCTGAAATATCCTTGCGGACCGACGCCCCAGAATTCGGCTTCGATGCCAAGCGGCTCAAACAAGAATCGATGAGCGAAATCGCAGGCGCTCATGCCAGTCGCCTCCGTAAGAACAGCCGACATCACCTGCGATGCGCCGGTGCTGTAGTGAAAAACTGACCCTGGCTCGTTGCGCAACGGCAAGCTCAAGATATCCGCCACCCAATCTTCGCTGCGGTTCAGCATGCGCTCGGTCTCGTTTTCCTCCCATGCCAGCCCATGCGTCATCGTCAACATCTGGTGGAGCGTCAGCTCGCGCAGTTTCGGATCGGCAACAGCTTTAAAGTGCTCGGGCAGATAATCGGCGATTCGATCATCGGTTGATTGGATATGTCCCTGCTCGATAGCGATGCCAATCAGCGCCGAAAGCATGCTTTTGGAGACGCTGGCGATATTATTGCTGTCGGTGGCGCGGCTGCCATTAAAATAGGCTTCGTGAACGACATAGCCGTTCCGTATCAGAATTAGTGATTGCCGAGTAGGCGACTCGGCCAGTAACGCCAGCCCCCCGTCCATGATGCTTCGATCAATGCCTTGCGCTTCAAAATCGAAATAGCGCCACAGGTCGTCGTCGGTCTGATCATCCGGCGCGTAGCCGCGCTGATAGAAGCGGCTCTGCAGTCTGCGGTCGGTCGTATCGCAGGCGGCATGCTGCGTATCCCGCGTTTGTGCCGAAACCGAGACAACCGCGACCATGAAAAGCGCTATACAGAGTTTTCGAACGATACCCGTCACAAGAGAAGCTCCGAAACGATTAGCTCGCAGCGATTTACTTCTGCCGCGGGTGATTTTACCACTGTCGATTCACGCGCTGGCGCAAAGATCTGATGGGCGGCAATTGCGCGACCGTCTCTAGTTCCGCAATCGCGACTCTGATATACTTGTGCGTCGCAATCACCCAGCTATCAAAGGCAAAAATGGCACAGCACCTCTCGGGCCTGCTTGACCTCTTGCGCGAATGCAGGGGTTATCAGACCCTGCTCGCCCAATTCGTGGCTGGCAGCCGCAGCGATTCCTTCAATATCGTGCGTTCGGCGCGCCCGTTCTTGCTGGCGGCGCTAGCCGATGACTGGGGCGGTCCCGTAATTTATCTGACCGCTGCTGTGCGCCGCGCTTACAACGTCAGCGAGCAGCTGCCTCTCTGGCTCGAAGACAGCGCGCGCCTGTATCGCTTCGCCGAGCCTTCCGCCCTCTTCTACGATCGCGCGCCCTGGGACGCCAGCGTCATCCGCAACCGCATCGACACGCTTTCCGCCCTCGCCTTCGGAGGCCACCGGACGCGCCCCATTGTGGTTGCCTCGGCGCGCGCGCTGATGCAGGCGACGATGCCGCTGCATACATTCCGCGCAGCAACCATCGAGATCGAGACCGGCCGGCAGTTCCAAATGGAGTCGCTGATTCTGCGCTGGATCGGAATCGGATACGAACCGGCGCCGGTTGTGATCGAACCCGGGACCTTCAGCCGGCGCGGGGGCATCCTCGACATCTTTCCCTTGGCGAGCGAATATCCGCTGCGCATTGAGTTCTTTGACGACGAAATTGAAAGCCTGCGGTTGTTCGACCCGGGCGACCAGCGCAGCGTCAAGCGCGTGGATTCGGCGAGAATCGTGCCTGCGCGGGAAGCGCTGCCGCGATTGACGCCAACGGTCGGCGCCAAACTCGACTTGCAGTTCAAGGCGAATGGCGACAACGACCAGGGCGCTACAAGCCTCAGCGCCGATATCGAGTCTCTGCGCCAAGGGAGCGCCTTCGCTCACCTCGAGCGCTACCTGCCGCTCCTCTACGACGAGCGCGCCAGCCTGCTGGATTACGCGCCGGACAACGCGCTCGTGCTTGTGGAAGAGCCGGAATTCCTGGAAATGACGGCGCAAGAAATAATCGAGACCGCGGAAGAAAACCGCGCCGACGCGATGTCTACTTCACGCATAAAGCCCGATCATCCGGCGCCTTATGTGCCCTGGGGCGCCCTGCAATCCGAAATTGAGCGCTTGACCTGCGTTTCGCTTGCCAATCAACCGGCGAGCGAAGCGCCTCGTGACTTTGCGCCGGGCGAACGCTTTGGCGGTCAACTGCGCCCGATGCTCAATCGCGTGCGACAATTGCGCAATCGCGGCGACCGCGCCGTAATCATCACCGAACAGGTGGAGCGCCTTGAGAACCTCTGGTACGAGCAGGATGCGTCGGCATACATCCCATCGGTGGAAGTCATAGATGAGGCGCCACCGCCAGGTTCACTGCGCTTCGTACGCGGATCGGCGGCTGAAGGCTGGTCACTGGCGAGCGACGGTGGCGCGCTGCATTTCATCACTGACGCCGAGATATTCGGCTGGTCGCGCCCGGAACCGCGGCGCCGCAGTGAAGCCAAGGGCGCGCGCTCCAGGGTGGCGGCCGATACCTCTTACACCGATTGGGAGATCGGCGCCCATGTGGTGCATGTCGACTTTGGCATCGGCCGCTTCATGGGCATGCGCCACCGCACCGTCAGCGCGGCCGAGCGCGAATACCTGCTGGTCGAATATCAGAATGCCGATACCATCTACGTTCCAATCCACCAGTCCGATCGGCTATCGCGCTATGTCGGCGCCGAAGAAACCCCACCGAAACTCAACCAACTGGGCAAGCCGGACCAATGGATTAAGGCCCGCGATAAAGCGCGACGCAACGCCGAGGAAGAAGCGAAGGAACTGCTCCAGATATACAGCCGGCGCGCGCAAGCCTCCGGGATCGCCTTCAGCCCGGACAGCGCCTGGCAGCATGAAATGGAAGCCGGCTTTCCATTTGTCGAGACCGAGGATCAGCTGCGGGTCATTCAAGAAGTCAAAGCCGATATGCACAGCCGCAAGCCGATGGATCGCTTGGTATGCGGCGATGTCGGCTTCGGAAAGACCGAAGTCGCCTTGCGCGCCGCCTTTAAGTCGGTACAAGATGGCGCCCAGGTCGCCGTGCTGGTGCCGACCACGGTGCTTGCGCAGCAGCACTATGACAATTTCACGGCGCGCTTGAAAGCCTTTCCGGTGGTGATCGAGATGCTCTCCCGCTTTCGCAGCAAGGCGCAGCAGAAGGAGATCCGCGATCGCCTGTCCAGCGGCGAGGTCGACATTGTGATCGGGACGCACCGCCTGCTTTCGGCAGACATAGGTTTCAAGCAGCTTGGTCTGATGATCATTGACGAAGAGCAACGCTTTGGCGTCAAGCACAAGGAACATTTCAAGAAGCTGCGCTCGCGCATCGACATCTTGACGCTGACGGCGACGCCGATACCGCGCACGCTCTATTTGAGCTTGAGTGGCATCCGCGATATCAGCATGATTCAGTCGCCGCCGGAAGAGCGCCTGCCGGTGATCACGCAAGTCGGTTCTTGGGACGACAAGCTGGCGCGACATGCGATCATGCGCGAGCTTGAGCGCGGCGGTCAAGTCTTCGTCGTGCACAACCGCGTCAAGTCGATCCATATCATTCGCAACAGGATAGCGCGCATCGCGCCGGAAGCGTCTATAGCCATCGCGCATGGGCAGATGGCGCCGCGCGCGCTGGAAAAAGTCATGTCCGAGTTCACACGCGGCGAATACGACATCTTGATTTCAACTTCCATCATCGAGAATGGCATCGATATGCCGCGCGTCAACACCCTGCTTGTCGATCGCGCCGATTACTTTGGCGTCGCCCAGCTTTATCAACTGCGCGGGCGGGTTGGGCGTTCGGCGCAGCAAGCCTACGCCTACTTCTTTTACGCTGCCGGCACGCTCACGCAAGAGGCGCGCACCCGTCTGGAGACCCTGGCGGAAAACACGCAGCTGGGCGCCGGCTTTCAAATCGCGATACGGGACCTGGAAATGCGCGGCAGCGGCGACATCCTCAGCATGCGGCAATCGGGGCATATCGCAAGCGTCGGCTTGCATCTCTACACCGAGATGCTGCAGCAGGCGGTCAAAGATCAGCAGGGCGGCGCATCCGCTGGCGATGCCGCCGCTTCGCCCGCCTCCGCGCGCGAGCGTCTCATCATCGACCTGCCGTTGCCAGCCTACTTTCCCACCGATTGGATCCCGGAGATGGCGCTGCGCCTGCAGCTATATCGACGCATTGGCGACATCAAAAGCATCGACGAAATTGAACTGATGCGCGCCGAACTGGTCGACCGCTTTGGTCCGCTGCCAGCCGCGGTCGAAGGGCTGCTCTATCAGATTCGGGTCAAGGTCATGGCGCAGGCGATCCACGCTACCCACGTTTTGCTGCCGCGCGCTGAAGTGCGAATCAAGCTGCCTTTCTTGGCCACCATCAACCGCGAGCTACTATCACTGACGCTTGGGGAAGACGTCAATGTCACACGCACCGATGTGCGGCTACGGGCTGAGGAAGGGCGCTGGCAAGCGCGATTGCTGGAAATTCTGGAGGCGCTGGAGGACAGCATCAAACTCGTCGGCGCCTTCAGCCCCTAGCGTGGGCGCTTTCGCGTGCCGGCCATCAAGTCCTTGCCAGGTCAGCGAATATGCCGCCCGTCACCTCTTCAAGTATCGACAACTTCACGGGGAAGATCGCGTTGGCGGCGCCACCAGCCGCGTAGACTGTCTCGAATCGCTGCAATGTTTCATCCAGCAATATGGTGAGACCGTCCGTCCGATGAGCAATAGGCGGGACTCCACCAGGCGCGTACCCAAGCACTTCGACGCACTGTTTGGCGTTCATCATGCGCGTTTTCTTGCGTCCGACCCCAAACATCGCGCCCAGCTTGCGCTCGTCAATTGATTGATCACCGCTGGCCAAAATCAACACGGGAGTGGTCTTATCGATCATATAACCGAGGCTCTTGACGATCTGCCCCAACTGACAGCCGACATTTTCCGCCGCTTGCTGAGAAGTGGCGGTGGAACTGTCGTATGTGACAACTTGGATGCCGAGCTGCAGGCGATCCAGCGCCGCCTGCACCTGCTCTACTCTCATCACTCGCATGTCATCGCGCGATTGCGGGTCGTCATTGCGCTGCGCGCCGCCTTGCTCAGTCGCCATAAAGCGTACCGCCAGCGTAGGTGAAGTTGTCGCTGGGCTCGGCGAAGTCGGCTTGCGGATGATCGCGCGGTGTCATGTTCAGCAAGATTCGCCTTCCGGCAGCCTCAACATAATAGACATGCAATGACTGATCCGGCTTAATCTTGGTCTTGCGCGAAAGCCGGTGATCAAAGCGAAAGGCGTCGCCCGATCTGTCTGTCAGGTTCGTTTTGCGCCAGAACATCCAACGCGCCGACAGCCGCTCGGCGAAGAGTACGCGATAGCAGAGCTTGACCCGAGAGAATCGCAGCACGCGCATGACAATGGTAAGCGCGAAGCCGACCACCAGCGCCAGAACGAACGCGCGGCCGGCCGGACCATAACGTCCCGCAATCAAGATAAGCGGCACGGAAAGCAGCAGGAGCGTCGCCAGCGGCTCGGTCACCAACTCGATGCGCTGCCGCGAAGACAGGCGACCATCTCGGTTCCGCTTCAGATCCGCAAGCAATTCGCTCGATAGTTTCTCGGAGTAAGACATTTCTCTGACCTTATCCCGCCTCGTGAGCGATACTGAGGTCAACATGATCGACCGTCTGTCAAAGCCGCAGTCATGATACCGAAACTTGCAAGAAATGAAAACGAGGCGAGCGACCGCTCAACCCCGTAAGCGCGGACTGTCTCCTTGCAGCCAGGCTCAAACGATGCTCACCATGCTGACGAGGTTGGTCGCTAGCGGATAGAAAATGCCGAAGATCATCGTTCCCGCCAGCGATATATTGATCGCCCAGCGGACGTATGGCGTTTCAAGCGCCGGCCGCGCATCGACCTCGCTGTCTCTCAGGTACATATTGACGACCACACGCACATAATAGAAGGCGCTGACGACACTGGTCAGCACGCCGATCACTGCCAAGCCGAACAAGCCGGCTTGTATCGCCGAAGAAAATATCATGAACTTGCCGACGAAGCCGGCGGTAAGCGGGATGCCGGTCAGGCTGAGCATGAAGATAGTCATCGCCATCGCCATCAGCGGCCGTGTCTTCGCCAATCCAGTGATGTCGTCGATATTGCCGCCGCTGCCGTCTTCTCGCTCGATCGCCATCACGACAGCGAAAGCGCCGAGATTGGTGAACATATAAGCCATCATGTAAACCAGCGCGCTCTGTGTAGCCGCGTCAGCGACATCGGCCGCGCCAGCCGCCGCCACCGCAACCATGATATAACCAGCGTGCGCGATTGAAGAGTATGCCAGCATGCGCTTGAGATTGCGCTGCGATATCGCGACAAAGTTGCCCAGCACCAAAGTCAAAATGGCGATAATCGTCGTTGTCGATTGCCAGGCGGCTGCCCCGCCCTCCGCCAGGACCAGGACCGAGAGCCCGGTAATCAGCACGCGCAGCAGCGCCGCGAAGCCACCCACCTTTGCCGTGACGCTCATGAAGGCGGTCACCGGCGTCGGCGCCCCTTCATATACATCCGGCGTCCACATATGGAAGGGCACAACAGCCACTTTGAAACCCAAACCGACCACGAGCAGCGCCGCGCCGATCAGCAAATAGAATGCCGCCGCCGACGTCCCCCCGACGATCCCGCCTGCAATGCTGAATATCTGCGGGATATTCGTCGTGCCAGTGGCGCCATAGACCAGCGCCGCGCCGAAAACAAGAAAGGCGCTTGAAAAGGCGCCCAGGATGAAATACTTCATGCCGCTTTCTTCAGACTTCAACGACAATTCGCTGCCGTCGTTCTTGATTGAGCGGAAGGCGGCCAATATGTACAGCGGAATGCTTAGCAGTTCGAGGGCGACGAAGATGATGATCAAGTCATTCGCCGCCACCATGAACATGGCGCCAGCCGACGAAATCAACGCCAGGATATAGTATTCGCCGCGATGAATATCGGCGCGGTTGAGATAATCCCAGCTCATCAAGACCGCGATCAATGTGGCGACCAGAATCACCATATTGAGGAATCCGGTGAAGGCATCGGCGATGAACATGCCGTAAAGCGCGATCTGCTCTCCCTCAGCCGGCGAGTATACGAAGACATTCGCCACAAAACTGATGCCCAAGCCGATGCAAGCCGCTATCGGCGTCCAATGCGCCCGTTCTTCCCCGGCGAAGAGATCAATCAGGACCAGAAGCAGCGTCCAGGCGAGCAATAGGGTGCCGGGCAGGGTGGAAGCCAGGTTGGATTGCGCCAGGAATTCCGCGATTGTCGGCGATTCAAACATGTCTTCTCCTAGCGAACGAACAGCGCGACGATGCTATCCACCGAAACATCAAGCATATTGAAGAAAACGATCGGCTGAATGCCCATCCAGAAGATCATGATGATGATCGGAATGAAAGCCGCTTTCTCGCTCCACGTGAGCTTGTAGCCGTCTTCGCTGCTCAGTGGACGTTTCAGCTCGCCCATGAATACGTGCTGGAACATTTTCAGCAGATAGACCGCGGCCATGATGACGCCAAGCGTCGCCAAGAGCGTGAAGACGAAGCCCAGGTAATCACTGCCCAGCGAGCCGAGCAAAATGGTGAACTCGCCGATGAAGCCGTTCAAGCCGGGCAAGCCCATGCTACTGAGCGAAATGACCAAGCTGATCGCGCCGAAAAGCGGCATCACCTTCCAGACGCCGCCGTAGTCGGCCATTTCTTTTGTGTGCCAGCGCTCATAAAGCATACCGACAATCAAAAACAGACCGCCGGTGCTGATGCCATGATTGACCATTTGCAAGGTCGCGCCCTGCAAGCCCTGCGCGTTGAGGGCGAATATGCCCACAACCACGAATCCAAGGTGGCTGACCGATGAATAGGCGACCAGCTTCTTGACGTTGTCCTGCGCGTAACTTACCCAGGCGCCGTAAATGATGCCGACAACGCCAAGGAAGGCGATAGTCGGCGCCCAAGCTACTGTCGCCTCGGGGAATAAGTTCAGGTTGAAACGGACGATGCCATAGGTGCCCATCTTCAGCAGCACGCCCGCCAGGATCACAGAGCCGGCCGTTGGCGCTTGCACATGGGCGTCAGGCAGCCAACTGTGGAAGGGAAAGATCGGCACTTTAATGGCGAAGGCAACCAGGAATCCCAGGAAAAGCCAACTCTCCACCGAATTGAGGAGGAAGCCCGCGTCCTCGCCCTCCGCCTCCGGATCGGCCGCATCCCAATAAGTGCCTTCGCCTTCCCAGGTTTGCACGCGCTCAATCACGCCGATATCGCCGCCGGCGCTATAGGTGCTGAAGGTGCCGGAGCGATTGCCGACGTAGAGAATGGCAATCAGCATCAAGATGGAGCCGGCCATCGTATAGAGAAAGAACTTGACTGCGGCGTATATCCGCTCTTCAGAACCCCAGATGCCGATCAGGAAGTACATCGGCACCAGCGTAACTTCCCAGAAGACGTAAAAGATGATCAAATCGTGCACGACGAAAACGCCGATCATCGACCATTCGAGCAGCATTAGGAAAATGTAATAGAGCTTCTCGCGCCCGCGCTCTTCAAAGATATGACTGCCGAAGGATCCCAGGATTGAAATTGGCATGATGAAGGTCGTCAGCAGAACCAAGAGCATGCTGATGCCATCGACGCCGACGAAATAGCTGATATTGATAACTGACTCGCCCAGGGACACCTCCGCCCAGGTGTTGCGCTGCACCATCTGCAAATCGGCTGTGCTTGGATCAAAGTTGATCCACATCAACACCGAAGCGACAAAGGTGACGATGCTGGTCGCGAAGGCAACCCACTTCAGATTCGCCTTTTGCGTCTCGCCGTTCATGAATAGCAAGATGGCGAGGCCCACCATGGGCAGGAACAAGGTGATCGTTGTGAGCGAGAGTCCAGTTACATCCATAGGACTGCGTTCTCCTTAAGAGCCGCCGGCGAGCAGCATCTGAACAAAGGGATAGATCATGAGGGAAATGACGGCCACGACGCCGATGAAGATCACCACCGCGTAGAGGCGCACGTAGCCGGTTTGTGAACGCCGCATCCACTCGGCCGCGCGCTGCACAAAGGCGCCAACGCCATTGACCGCGCCATCGACAATGCCGAGATCAAAGGGCTTGCCCAGCAGTTCAGCGATCGTGTCGAAGCCGCGCTTGATTATGCTGTCGTGGAAATAATTATGCAGAAAATCCCAGTCGACTCGATCGGCGAGGAAGCTCGCCAGTCGGTTGAATGGCTGCTCTATCACCGCCGAATACAATTCATCCCAGTAAAGGCGAGCGTTGGCAAGCCTGAACAACGGACGCGACGCGCCGCCGGCTTCCAGTAGATCACGATTGCCGCTCGCCAATCCCTTGCCCTTGTAAATGCGGTTGGCGACCAGGATGGATACGATGCCCAGCGCCAAAGCGATGCCGGCGATTGAGAGGTTGAAGTCCAGCGTACGCCCGCGCGACACACTGATCAGGCTGTGTTCCAAGAAGTGCTTGAATTCGTAGGGATGGTAAATCCCGTCGAAAATCGGGGTCGCTTTCGGCACATTGATAAAACCGATGATGAGCGTGAAGAACGCCAGAATCAGCAGCGGCAGCAGCATCGCCCCGCTGCTCTCCGGCGCCTGCTCTGCCGCTTCGCTGCGTGGCTGATCCAAGAAGACCAGCACAATCTGCCGCCACATATAAAAGGCGGTGAAGGCGGCGGCGACCAACAATACGCCAAATGCGATGAAGCCGCTCAGTTCATTCAGTTCGAAACCCTCATACCAGGCATCGGCAAGGATCTCGTCTTTCGACCAGAATCCAGCGAAGGGGAAAATCCCCGCCAGCGCCAGCGTGCCGATCAAATAGGTGATATAAGTGATGGGCATGCGCTTGCGCAAACCGCCCATATTGCGCATATCCTGCGCGTCAAAACCCCCCTCGGCCCCCCCATCGCTATGGGGGGAAGCATGGTCGTCGTGATGATCTTCGCCGTGCCCATGTTCATGCGCGTGGTGATGACCGTGCTCAACACCGTGGATAACTGAGCCGCTGCCGAGGAATAATAGCGCCTTGAATACCGCGTGCGTAACCAAGTGGAACATCGCCGCGACATAAGCGCCGATGCCGACCGCCGCTACCATAAAGCCGAGCTGAGAAATCGTCGAATAGGCGAGAACGCGCTTAATGTCCCACTGGCCCAAGGCGATATAACCAGCCATCAACGCCGTGCCAGCTCCTACCAAGGTGATGACCAAGCCGATGACGTAACCGCCGTGATTCAACTCCCACAAGAAAACGTTGGAGCGCACCAATATGAAGACGCCGGCGGTGACCATTGTGGCAGCATGAATCAACGCACTGACTGGCGTCGGGCCAGCCATTGCGTCCGGCAGCCAGACGAAAAGCGGAATCTGCGCTGACTTGCCAGTGACGCCGAGCAGGATAAACAAAGCGATCAACAAGATGACATCATCGAAAGCCATCTGGAAGCTGCCGAAGTCAACCGTTTCTCCGGCGCCGAAACGCTCGGTCGTCTGCCCGAATACGCCAAGGAGCGCGATATCAAAATGATCATTGTCGCAATAGATTGCCCGGATGTCGCTCGCTAGCGGATTTGGCGCGCCGTGCCCATCATCAGCGTGCGCGTCGGCTGTTTCGTGGTCGTCGCCGCCAGCGGGGACGCACTTGTAAGCCTTGTCATGGGCGTCGCCCGCCGCTTCCTTATCCGTTTCTTCGTGGTGTTCCAGCAAGCCATTGTGCTCGCGCCAATGAACGAGGTATTTTGCTTCCGTATTGGGCAGTTCGCCCGCCCGGTGGAAATCCAGCGTGCCGAAGGTCCAGAAGATGAGAAACATCGCCATCAGCAAGCCAAAGTCGCCGATACGATTGACGATGAAAGCCTTGCGCGCCGCGTTGCTGTTATTCCAGCCCTCGGGCGCCTTCTTGTCCCACCAGAAACCGATGAGCAAGAACGAGCAAAGCCCGACGCCCTCCCAGCCGACGAAGAGCATCAGGAAGTTGTTGCCCGTCACCAGGATGAGCATGAAAGCCAGGAACATATTGAGATAGGCGAAGAAACGCGGATACCATTTGTCGCCGTGCATATAGCCGCGGGCATATAAATGGATAAGCGAACCGACGCCGGTCACAACCAGCATCATCGTCACGCTAAGCGAGTCGACGCGCTGCTGCCAGGAGATATCGAGTCCGATGGATTCAATCCGCAGCCAGCCATCCACAAACGGCGGATTAACAACCGCCGCCGCGCCATTGGCGCCAGTCACATAAGTCAAGAGAATTAATGAAACAATGAAGGCAAAGATGGAAGCGAAGCAGCCGATATAGCCCGACCACTTCTCCTCAAACTTGGCGCCGAAGAAGAAGTTGATAAATGCGCCCAATGCCGGCACAAGTATCACAAGTGGAACGAGGAGCGGGAGGTTTTCCATTAGCTAGAGCCTCTTCCGACGGCGAACGCTCAGCCTTGCATTTGCTGCAAATCGTCAATATTGATGCTTTGACGCTCGCGGAATATATTCACGATCAGCGCCAAGCCCACTGCCACTTCCGCCGCGGCCACGGTCATCACAAAAAATACGAAAACATGCCCATTCACCTGGCCCCACTCGCGAGCAAAGGCGACCAGCGCGAGATTCGCCGAATTCAGCATCAGCTCAACCGACATGAAGACCAGGATTGCGTTCCTCCTCATGAGCACGCCGAGCGCCCCTAGCAGAAACAGCACCATGCTTAAGACGATATAGGGTTCGGCGCCGATCGGATTCATCGCCTAGTTTCTCCCGCGGTTACTGGTCCGAGCCGTCATCGGGCCCGCCGGTTAGCTTCGCCATATACTCGCCGCTTAAGACATCGGCGCCCGTCTGCTGCGAAATCACACTGACCAACGGGCGATTGACGCGGCGGCGGCGATTGATGCGGCGACGCTCGGCTTGCGCAAGCGCATCGGGCCGCGCCAGCACGATCACGCCAATTAGGGCGACCAGCAGCAACATGCCTACCAGCATCACCGGCAGCACATATTCGATGAACAGCACTTGTCCTACCGATTCGGGACTGCCAAATGCGGGCAAGCCCAAAGCGGTAAAGACGGCCGCGCGATAGCTCGGCTGGCTGCCCGGCACGCCCGGTTCGCGCACCAGCACGCGCGTCTCGATCAGCCCGCGCTCGGCTTTGTAGTCTGCCAATGTACGCAAGATATTCTGGTCTTGATCGACGAATGCCAGGTTGTATGTGCCTTCATCAAGCGCGATGCTGGTATGATCGCCGGCCGGCAACTGATCTATCAGCCGGCGATGCGGGATCAAGCTGGCGCAAGACGCGTCATCGCAGAGTGTGCGCCGCGTCGTGTACTGGCCGACATTGACCAGCGACACCTGCCGGTCGGTCACCGCGTTGAATACCGTCAGGCGCATTGTGCCGACATCAGGCGCGCTGATGTCATCCGCCAGCAAGGTCACATCGACCAAGCCCTCTTCGTTTTCAAAAACGACCACGGAAAAGGCGGAATCGGGCGGCAAAACCAGATCTTTTGTGAAGACGGGGCCGGATACATAGCTGCCGTCATCGACGCCGACCGCGACCGTGTATGCGCCCGCTTCCAGCTCGGTGTATCCGCGGATCGCTTCGCGCGAGTCGCTGTAGACGACAGAATCGATTCGGCTGTCCGCCATCGACTCGTCGACCGCGTCCAAGGCGACGCTGGCGCTAACCGTGCCAGCCAGCGGCATGGCGAAGCCCATTTCCATCACGGTGAACTCTTCCGCATCGCCGCCCGGAATCGCATTGATGACGCGTAGCTGGGCGCGCGTATCCTGCGGCGCCGCCATTTCGTCGGCAAGCATGTCCGATGCAATCGGAAAGGCGAAGATCAACAGCAGAATGATCGCGACTGCGGAACCAGCCAGCCCCAGCCAGCGCATTCGCCCCGAGGTATCGGTGGTTGTTTCGGCGCCGAGCAGCATAATGACAAAGAGAAAGAGCACCATGATCGCGCCGGTATAGACGGTCACCTGCACCATCGCCAGGAAGGGCGCGTCCAGCATCAAATACAGGAAGGCGACGCAGCCGAAGTTGACGATCAAAAAGAGGGCGCTGTGCACCGCGTTTTGCCGCGTCAGCATCATGCCGGCCGCCAGTACGGCTACAAAGCTAACAGCCAGGAACAACCATTCCATACAGTCTAATTCCCGCTAAGAATGAGATTGTGCATTTTAGCACAATGTTCATTTCGCTTCAATTTGCATTCGCCGCAATGTTCCGCAAGACGCCACTAGGACGGGTCTTCCATATCCGGAATCGAGCGATCGTAAGCCCCCGCTTCAACTTCCTGCGGTGTATCAGCCGCGCCCTCCTGCGGCGGATCGATCAGCATGTCTTTTGTATAAATCGCATCGCGCCGATCAGTGAACGACATCTGATGCTCGTGGCCCAGTTGTATCGCTTCGGTCGGGCAGGCATCTTCGCAATAGCCGCAAAAGATGCAGCGCAGCATGTTGATCTCGTAGGTCTTGGCATAACGTTCGCCGGGGCTGTAGCGTTCTTCATCAGTGTTTTCCGCCGCCTCCACCCAGATGGCGTCGGCCGGGCAGGCAGCCGCGCAGAGCGAACAGCCGATGCACTTCTCCAGGCCGTTTTCATAGCGGCGCAGGTGATGCCGCCCCTTGTAGCGATCATGGAATTTCTGCACCTGTTCCGGATACTGCACCGTAACCGCGTCATCCATGAGATGCTTCAAGGTGGTTTGGAATCCTTTGATGACGTTCATAATTCTTTCCTCATGTCCATATTCGTCGGACTGAAAAAGTCACTGTAAAGGCGGACAGTACGTTATTCGCCGCCAGCCGTCTTGATGGCGGTCTCGCCGCTTTCCATAATGCGGTCTTCTTCCGGCGTGCGCCCGAAGCTCGCCATGCCTTCAAGCGCCCTCAGCTGAAAGCGGATTTGCGCCAAGGGAATTGCAATCAACATGCCGACCACATGAATCAGCGCCCAGCCCAAGCCGCGCCGCTCGCCCGTGTACGCGGGATCATCCTCCAGCGGAATCGCTTCTTCGTTGTCCCGCTCGCGACTTATCCGCCGCAGCGCCAGCGCGCCAATCAGCAGGGCTGCCACAAATACGACGCCTGATATGAAGGGATATGCCGTGCCGCCCAGAGCATCGCCGACCACGATTGACACCGCCGTCCAAGCCACCGCCAGCAGCGCAAGCGGGATCATCACCTTCCAGCCGAATTGCATCAAGCGGTCGTAACGGATGCGCGGCAAGGTCGCCCGAATCCAGATCATGCCGCAGAGCACCAAGACCACCTTGATGATGAAAATGAGCGGCGCCAGTATCGGCAATCCGTCCATCGGCCATAAATGATAGCCGCCGAAGAATACCGCCACCGCCACCAGGCTCACCGCGATCATCCCGAGATACTCCGCCATCATGAAAAGAGCGAATTTCATGCCGCTGTATTCGGTCATATAGCCTTGCGTAAGTTCTTGCTCAGCCTCGGTCAAGTCAAATGGCGCGCGATTGGTCTCCGCCAGCAGCGCCAAGATCAAAACAGCCGCCGCCAAGGGATTCTGAAAGACGAACCAATCCCATATATTGCGCTGCGCGTCAATGATATCGCCGATGGACATGCTGCCGACAATCATGACCGGGATGGCCAGCGTCAAGGCGAAACTGAGCTCATAGCTGATCATCTGCGCCGAGGCGCGCAATGCGCCCAGCATGGCGTATTTGTTATCGCTCGACCAGCCCGCCAGCACAACGCCATAAGTGGCGATGCTGGTGATGGCAATCACCCAGAGGATGCCGACATTGGAATCAACCAAGCCCTGCGGCGCCTGGAACCAGACATCGCCAAGCGAGGGCGCGAACCAAGGCAAGACCAGATCGGGTCCCATCGGGATCACCGCCGCGATCATCAAGATGGGAATCACCTTGATCATTGGCGCCAGACGGAAGACCCATTTGTCGGCGCCGGCGGGGATCAAGTCTTCCTTGAAGACCAGTTTTACGCCATCAGCCGCCGGCTGCAAGAAACCCTGCGGTCCAACGCGGTTGGGTCCCACGCGGTGCTGCAGAAAAGCCAGCAAGCGCCGCTCCAGCAAGGTGCAATAGGCAAAGCCGGTAACAATGACAAAGGCAAAACCAGCGGCAAATATGATCGGCCAAAGCGCAGAGCAGCCGGCATCGTCCCCGCACTGCACAACGTTCTGAACGCGAGCTTCCGGATTGAGCAGCATGCCGATCGCGCCTTGGCGTCCATCAAGGTTGAGCGTATCGTCAAAACCGATCCAGGTCGCAATTGCGCTTAAATTGGCAATAACGAGCGCTGCCACCACAATCGTAGTGACCAGCCCTCCCAGGACGACGACGGCAATGGCGATCTTCAAATTTCGGCTCATACCTTAATTCCTCTGTCGTCAACCGCCAGCGGCGATCGCTTCCGCTACCATTCTGATGCGTCCCGCAGTGACCGTCAGCGGGATGGCTTCTTCGGTCAAATGACGGGGAAGCGCCACCGTCCGCGCCGCAATTTCTTCACTGACCGCCGCTCGAACGCGAACGCGCGATTCCCCGGCGACGATCTCTACAATATCTCCGTCGCTGATTCCCATCGCCGCGGCGTCATCAGCGTTGACAATGGCAAATGGCGACAGGATTCTCGGCTCGAGCATTAGTGTCGGGCGGAAATTGCGCTGCCGGTTGTAAAGCCGCGTTACCGGCATGATTAGGACTTCGTTTTCTTCCAGGCTTGGCTGCTCATAGCCGCCAACGCGACGGGGACGCCGCCCTTTGCGCTTGTCGGACGCAGACGGAATCTGAATCCCCAGCCCGCCCGTATTGGTATAGGCGGTGCCGCCATAATACTGATCACGACCGCCGACATCGGGAAACTCGCGCTTAACTTTCGCCAACTCCTTGTAGCTGATGCCGGTGAAGGAATCGACATTGGCGCTCAAGTCAAGCATGACGGCGGCTGCCGACGGTTTCAAATGCCCGGCGCCGAGTTCCTGACGCAGGCCGCCAAAGAGCTTCCAGGCGGGCAGTGACTGCCCAATCGGACCCTGCGCGGTATAGAAGCGCTGGACGCGCCGTTCGCCGTTGACGTAGCTGCCATCGCGCTCGGCGAAGCTCTGAATAGGCATGACGTAATCGGCAAGCTCGGAAATACCGTCATCAAATAGGTTGGCATAGATGACTGTTTCCACCTGGCTGAGCCAGCTGCGCGCCACCGGATCGTCATCGAGCAATTCCGCCTGCGCCACGATCAGAGCTTTTGGCGGATTCGCCATGATGTCCAGCGTCGCCGCGGGCGTGAAACCCAAATAATGCAAGCCCATTCCATTTGCGCCCGGCAAGGTCAAGAGCAAGCCATTGTTGCGCCGACCGATATGCTCGCTTTCAATCAGGAAATTGGCGGCTCCCTGCGCCAGCGCCTGGCTGCCGGAGAGCGTCAGTCCCTCAGCGCCAGCGACAATCACCAGATTCTCCGCCCCGCTCAAGCGCTCGGCAATCGCCGGATGATCAGCGCTGAGATTCCGCATCGCTTCAACCGCATCGCCAGCGCCGTAGCGGATGGCATCGCCTTCGACCACTTTGTCATTGCGCGCGCCTTGCACGGCGAAGTCTTCCAGCCGCGTATGTCGCGCGTTGGCGACAACCAGATAGGCGCCGCGGTCTTGCGCCTGCTTCAAGCGCAGATGCCAGATCGGCACCTCTTCTTCCAGGTCCGAGGCGATCACCAGAATTGCATCACCCCGCCCCAGCTGCCCCAGGTTCGTCCCAAAGCCGACGCCGACTTCCGAGGCGATTTCAGCGCCGCCCTGCGTCGGCATCCAGGCGCCTAGACGAGAGCCACCCAAATCTTCTACCAACTGTCGTAATTCCCACAAATCTTCATTAGACATGCTGCTGCCAGCGATCGCCGCCACATCGCCATCGGCGGCTTGCAGCGCGCTCGCCAAAGCCGGCAGCGCAGCGCCCCAATTGGATTCGCGCAAGGCGCCGCCGGTCCTCATCATTGGCTGCCGCAGCCGATCGTCGCTGCGTGTAAAGTGATGGCCGAAGCGTGTCTTGTCGCTGATCCAAATCTCGTTCACGCGCTCGTTCTGGCGCGGCATGACGCGCTTGATCACCGCCTTGCCGTCGAAGTCGCGGTCTAGCCGCATGCTCAAGCTGATATTCTCGCCGGCGGCATCCCAAGGCGAGATGCTCGGCACTTCGTTCAGTTCCCAAGGGCGCGCGCCGAAGCGGAAATCAGTCGTGGTCAAGGCGCCGACCGGGCAAATGTCGGTCGTGTTGCCGCTGAAGTAAGTATCAAAGCCGGGTTCAGAATTAGTAATGATTTGCAAGCGGCGCCCGCGCTCGTGAAACGCCAGCACATCATCGCCGACTACTTCGTCCTGAAAGCGGACGCAGCGCGCGCATTGAATGCAGCGCTCGCGGTCGAGGAAGATTAAATCGCCCAAAGGATAATGCTTTTCAAGCAATTGTTTGTCTTCAAAATACATGCGCGATGACTGCGGCCCGTGGCGCATAGTCAGGTTTTGCAGCGGGCACTCGCCGCCCTTGTCGCAGATTGGGCAATCCAGCGGATGGCTCGACAGCAGGAATTCCAGCACATCGTTGCGCGCGTCGATCACTTCCTGCGTATTCGTCTTGACATGCATGCCGTCGCTGACGGTCGTCGTGCATGCGGTCTGCAGCTTGGGGAAATAGCGAATCTGCGGACTGCCGTCTTCGTTGCGCATCACCTCGCCGCTGGCGCGGTCGCGCGCGGGACTGCCCAATTCAACCAGACACATGCGGCACATGCCCACCGGTTCCATCTTGGGATGATAGCAAAACACAGGAATGTCGTTGCCCGCGTGCCATTTTGCGGCATCAACCAGATTCGACCCGGCTGCTACCTGGTAGTCTTTTCCATCGACATTGATTGTCACCGTGTCAGACATTCACGCCTCCACAATCAGCATATTCCGCCCTTCATCGGGCGGCTACTAGGCTCGCCGCGCCAATTTCAATCCGTACAGCGCGCGATCGCGCATCACCTGTTCCATTACAAGCCAGCCTTTGGCTTCGTCTAAATCTTGCGCCAGTTCAAGAGCGCGCTCGAAATCATTCGTTGCCCGCTCATAATCTCCGCGTTCCAAGCTCAATTCGCCGCGCAGCACAAACACATTCATGTTGTCCGGCGATTCGTCAATCAATCCGCTCAACTCGCGATACCGGCGGTAAAAGTCGCGCTCGCGCTCCAAGGGCGACTTGAATATGCCGCTGACCAGCCTTTCGATGAGACTCCCCCGGCCAGGCTTAGTCACTTCTACGAACTCCCCTGGCCAGCCTAGGACTGCACATGCTGCGCGAAATCATCCGGGAAATGGCGGATGGTATGAATGATCGGGTTGGCGGCGAAATCCCCCAGCGCGCAGAGTGTCGTGCCAGCCATATTTTCGGCGACATCGGCGATGCGCTTGACATCGTCCGGCGAGCCGCGCCCATCCAGTATCCGGTCAATCACCTTATCCAACCAGTAAGTGCCCTCGCGGCAGGGCGTGCACTTGCCGCAGCTCTCATGCTTGAAGAACTTGGTCACCTTCGACGCGACCCAAGTCATATCGACCGTCTCATCCATGACGATGATGGAAGCCGAGCCAATGATTGTGCCGATATTGGCGCAATCTTCGTAGCTCATCGGCGTATCCAGCACCTCATCGGTCAAAGGCACGATTGGACCGGAGCCCCCCGATGGCAGCATCGCTTTGAAGGGACGATCCTCATAGAGAGGTCCGCCAGCATGGTCGTACAGCAATTCGCGAAAGGTTGTGCCCATTGGCAGCTCATAATTGCCGGACCGCTTTACATGGCCGCTGACGCAATAAATCTTATTGCCCGCGCTTTGCTCGGTGCCGATCGCTTTGAATGCATCCGCCCCTTCGCTCATAATGTAGGGGACATTTGCCAAGGTCTCCACGTTATTGACGACGGTCGCTTCCTTGTAAAGTCCACCGCCCTTTTGCGCCGGGAAAGGCGGACGGACGCGCGGCTGCCCCAGATAACCTTCGAGACTGTTGAGCAGCGCGCTTTCCTCGCCACAGATATAGGCGCCAGCGCCTAGGTGGGTGTAGACCTCGCAGTCGTAGCCCGAGCCCATGATATTCTTGCCAACGAATCCCTTCTCGCGCAGCGCTTCAATGCACTCGTCCAGTTGATCGCCGATATCCCAGAATTCGCCGCGCAAGTAGATATAGACCGCTTTCGCCTGAATGGCGTATGCGCAGATTAACGAGCCTTCGATCAACTGGTAAGGATTCTCCTCCATGATCTCGCGATCTTTGAAGGTGCCCGTTTCGCTTTCGTCGGCGTTGATGGTGACGAACTTGACCGGCTCGTGCTGCGGGATGAAGCTCCACTTGACGCCGGTAGGAAAGCCGGCGCCGCCGCGCCCGCGCAAGCCCGACGCTTTGACGACATCAATCACTTCGGCCGGTGTCATCGCCAGCGCCTTCTTCATGCCTGCAAAGCCGTCATGCTTCTCATAGACAGCAAGCTGTTTGATGTTGTCGATATCGCGTCCGCGCAAGAGAATATGCATAGTCGCTCTTGATTCCTTTTGCCCGCTATTCGGCGCTTCGCCCGTTCATCGATGCAGCCGCTTCCGCGCGCCATTTCGCCAGCAGTTCGCGCATCTTGTTCTGATCAAGATCCTCGACATAACGGAAGTTGCACTGCAGCATCGGCGCCTTGTCACAAGCCGCCAAACACATAACATGCTCGACGGTGAACATGCCGTCGGCTGAGGTGCCGCCCTCTTCCACACCCAATTCCTCTTTCAGCCAGGCGTGAAAATCATCGGCGCCCTGTAACGCGCAGGGCAAATCGGTGCAAACTTGCAACCAATACACCCCTTTGGGCTTCTCCGAATACATCGTGTAAAAGCCGGCGATCGACTTCACCTGCGTCGGATCAAGATTGAGAAGCTGCGCCACCTCGTTGATGCCGTCTTGATTGACCCAGCCGTACTCTTCTTGCGCAATATAGAGCAGCGGCATCACGGCAGAGCGCTTCGTTTCATATTTCGCAATATGGTGGTTGATGCGCTCTTCGTATTTTGAATTACCGATGATCGCCATGCACTGCTTTCCTTCGCAAACGGATTCCCTACTATGCTGCGGGAATCCATTTATTCGTCTCTACTTTATTGCGTCGGTCAACGTCCGACACCGCCTAGCGGTCGCAATCGCCGAGCACGATATCAACGCTGCCGATAATCGCCACCATATCGGCCAAGAGATAACCCTTCGCAACAACCGGCAGCGCGCTGATATGAATGAACGACGGCGTCTTGAAATGCACACGCCTTGGTTTATTGGCGCCCGTCCCGTGTATGTAGCAGCCGATCTCGCCGCGAGGGCTTTCGATGGCGTTATAGATTTCGTCGTCCGGCGCGTCATAGCCGTAGGTCCAAAGCTTGAAATGGTGAATCACCGCTTCCATGCTCTGACCCAACTCGCTGCGCAGCGGCGGGCAATACTTGTTGTTCTCAGAACGATAAGGTCCCTGAACCGTCTCCAAGCGCGCCACCGCCTGATTCAGAATCTTCATGCTTTCGCGGAATTCGTGGATCCGAATCAGATAGCGATCATAGACATCGCCATGTTCGCCCAGCGGCACATTGAAATCGTAGGTCTCGTATCCGCTGTAAGGCTGCGCCTTGCGCAGATCCCAGTTGACGCCGCTGCCGCGCAAAGCAGGACCGGTCAGCCCGTAGGCGAGCGCGACATCCGGCTCGATGACCCCGACGCCTTGGGCGCGATCCTTCCAAATCGGATTCTTCGTGAGCAAGGCTTCGTAATCATCGACCTTCGCCGGGAAGTCGTTGAGAAACTGTTTGATCGTGGGCAGGAAGTCGTCGGGCACATCGCGCCAGACGCCGCCCGGGCGAATATAGCTGCTCATCATGCGCTGGCCCGAGAGCATCTCGAACATGCCGAGGATACGCTCGCGCTCGCGAAAGGCATAAAGCAGCACGCTCATCGCGCCCATGTCGATCGCATGCGTGCCCAGCCAAACCAGGTGACTGGCGCAGCGCGCCAATTCCAGGCAGACAATGCGGATGATCTGACCGCGCTCGGGCACGTCCAAATCCAGCAGCTTCTCCACCGCCGCGGAAAAAGCCATATTGTTGGACATCGGCGAGAGATAATCCATGCGGTCCGTCAACGGCACCGCCTTCTCGTAGCTCTTGTCCTCTACCGACTTTTCGATGCCAGTATGCAAGAAGCCGATGTCCGGCAGGCAACTCACAATCTGCTCGCCATCGAGCTCGAGCAACAGCCGCAGCACCCCATGCGTGCTGGGATGATGCGGCCCCATATTGAGCAGCATCGTCTCGCCCGTGATCGCGCGTTCCGAAACCAAACCGCGCAATTGGTCGAGGCTGCCCTCCCAGCGGCGCTGTTCTTCAATGGATTGCGTCTGCTCTGCGACTGCCATATCGTCCTCGGAAGCTAATCCTTCGCGAAGGGTTTATGCTCGTGAATCTCATCGACATTAAAGGAAAACGCCACCGTCTCTTTGCCCAGCGGATAATCGCGCCGATGGGGATGGCCGTACCAATCATCCGGCATCAGCAAGCGCCGCTGATCGGGATGCCCTTCAAAGACGATGCCCATCATGTCGGCGATCTCCCGCTCCAGCCAGTTGGCCGCGGGCCAGACCACCGTAGCGGTGGGCAGGCGCGGATCATCCTCAGCGACGAAAGCTTTCACGCGCAGCCGCCGGTTGTAGAGCATGGACAAAATATGATAAGAAACGCCGAAACGCTCAGGCCGATAATCACTTTCATCCCCGTCAAAAGAATCGCCATAATCGTTCGGGTAATAGTCGACGGCGCTGACATCGGACAGCATGTTATAAACCAAGCCCGATGTTACACGCAGAAAGTCCAGCGCTTCGGCCGCGCGCAAAGCCTCAACGACAATCGTCGTCTCGCCGCGAAATTCTTTGACATGCAGCACGGCGTCGCCAAACGCTTCACGCGCAGCGTCTACCGGATCTCTTGCCGCCGGGATTTCCATTCGTCAACCGCCTTGAATTCTAGTTCCGCCAGCCGCTTTGCTATCAAGCCCAATCGGCGATGCGCTCGCCACGGACCTTTTCGTGCAGGGTCAATATGCCGTGCAGCAACTGTTCCGGGCGCGGCGGGCAACCGGCGATATAGACATCCACCGGGATAATCTCATCCACGCCCTGCACGATCGCGTAATTGTTGTAGACCCCGCCACAAGAAGCGCAATCACCCATCGAAATGACCCATTTCGGCTCCGCCATTTGGTCGTAAAGCTGGCGTACTACCGGCGCCATCTTCCGTGTAAGGCGCCCGGATACAATCAGCAAATCAGCCTGCCGCGGCGTGGCGCGATTTAATTCCATGCCAAAGCGCGACAAGTCATAGCTCGACGCCTGCGAGCTCATATACTCAATCGCGCAGCAAGCCAGCCCAAACAGCAGCGGCCACATCGCGCCGGTGCGCGCCCAATTGACAGCCTGCTCAACGGTGGTTGTCACGACGCCGAGATTTCCCAGTTTCGAGCTTACTCCCATTCCAAACCACCTTTCTTCCATTCGTACACGAAGCCGACGATCAGGATCACCGTGAAGATCGCCATCACTGCCAGTCCGTAAACGCCAAGGTCGCGCATGGACACCGCCCACGGCAGAAAGAATATCACTTCGATATCGAAGATGATGAAGAGGACAGCGACCAAATAGAACTTCACCGGCAGACGGCGGGTGGCGGGACCAATCGGCTTCATGCCGCTTTCGTAAGGGACTGATTTGCGATAGCTCGGTCGGTGCGGACCCATCAAGCGCGAGATATTGGCGATGATCAGCGCCAAGACAGTGGAAATGACCAGCAGCGCGGTGACGGGACCAAATTCAAGTACGGTCGGCATCGGACTCCAACCATTTGTGCTTTTTGGAACAAATCAGATACCAGTGAGATTAGCATACAAGTTTCGCAAAATCAAGCGAGGCAAAGTACCATTTTGCGCCCGACCGATTCATCCAGGCCAATGCCCGCCCTGTTGCGCAGTTCGCCGCGATGAATCCCCCCGAACCGACTTGACCAATTTCATTCTGGCGGGTGAACTACACGACGCCCCGGTATGCTGCTACGATAATATAGAATGCCATATTCACACTTACTATGGTGAATAAAAGTTAGCCAAATTTTCTCTTGACATGACAATAATGATGTGTAGTATAGAGTGAGAAACCAATTATTATTGGATTTAGACATGCAGAATAAGAACGATAATCACTCAATGGATAGCGATCTGGCAACTTCATTGGGCAGAGAGCGTGACAAACTGCAACAAGCGATTGAGCAGTTGCGCCAGGAAATCGAAGAGAAAACACGAGAACGCCGATTCAAAGAAGAGCGACTCGGCCATGTACAAGCGTTGCTTTCCGCTGAACCGCCGCGGAGCAACGAGCCAAAGCCTAGACGACGCGGCGCAAGTTCCTCGTCTACTCCCACGCCGGAATTGCTGAACATGGTAGTAAAAGTCTTGCGTGAACGTTCGGGAGAGCCGATGCATTATCGTGACCTGGCTGATGAGATTGTGAAGCGGGGCGCGGTGATTCGAGGCCAGGACCCCGCTGGCGCGCTGGTTTCGCGCATGACGCAGGATGACAATCGGCGAGATGAGAAGGATCGGCGCTTCATCCGCCCCACGAGCAAGGGCTTTTACGCGCTGCGGGAAGATTATCCGGATGCGCGCAATGTCGGCGCGCGTAGGCGGCGCAGCAAGCGTGATAATAGTACTCAATAGACCAAGAGAACGGAGTAAATTGGGATGAAAGCTGGGCAATTCACCAACACCGCTACCGATATGGTGCAGGTAGTCACGAATATCATTGATGGCTACAAAATGGGCCCGCTGCGGGCGCTGGCGCAGGAGCCTGTGCAAAACGCGCTGGATGCAAGACGGAACGGAAAACAGCAGGTCGAAGTGGAGTACCGTCTGCTACGTCGAGCTACAAACAGCGGCGCAGCCTGCTTACTGCTCACCGTCACCGACAAAGGCACCACCGGATTGCGCGGTGACTTGGTGACCGCCGAACAATTGAAAGCGCGGGGTTCCAAACTGAAACCCGACGAGAACTGGGCGGCATTTGAAGCGCAAGGCTACACGAAAGAAAACGAGGATGCTCTTGGCTCACGTGGGCAAGGCAAGGCAGCGTTTCTCTATCATTCAAATGTACCAGGCGAAACGCGTCGCATGCTTATGCTATATGACACGCTACTCGAAAATGACGAATATCGCTTCGGAATGCGGTTTGCGCAACCGGCGGATCAAGTCCTTTCTCCGCCATTATTTGGTGAAAAAGCAACAGCCGCGATTCAACTCGAGACCTACCAACTTTACGACGGCCTTTCTGTACCGCTCGGGTTGAAGCCCTTGCGCGAAGTCGGCACGCGAATCATCGTCCCTTTTCTAAACGAGGATGAGGCGAGAAGCATGAGGCCAGCCAGCGAACTATCACGCTGGCTGCAGCGCTGCTGGTGGCGCGCAATCCAAACCGGCAGACTGCGGGTTCGCGTTATCGACGAGAACGGCGACGCGGAAGAAATCGTTGTGCCATCGTGGTGGCGTGACTTGCCGCGAAAACGTGGTAAACCGTCAAGCAAAGGAAGCTGGCTCGAACTGTCGGACGATGGCCGGGCTTGCATTTGGGGTGATGTGACATTTGGCACCGGGCATCAAATTCGCCGTCTGGTCTTGTTGCATAGCGATGCCTTGCATGAGGACGAGATCGTCCCGGATCATCCAGAATATGCCGGCATTCAGATTCTGCGCGGCTCGCAGTGGATAGAGACTCGTGGCGCCCGGCAAGACTTTGGCGACTACATTCCGATCGATAAGCGACCGGGCTTTCGCGGCTATGTCGAATTTGACAAACACACCGACAGCACGCTGCGAGGGGCGGAAAACTCGCAACATGACGGCTTTGACGCCAGAGGCAAAAAAGGCGAAATTGTTCGTGACCTGCGCGACCAGTTAGATTCCTGCACGAGCGAGTTCAGCGCAACAATGGGCTGGGAAGCTGCGACATCAATCACCACTCAGCAGGTATCGCCGCGCGAAAAGTCCACGCATGCCCGCTTCATGGAGACCTTCCTTAACCCAAATGGTCGCAAACCGAAGCCATCGTATAACACGGGCGAAGACGAGGGGACCAGGCTGCTTTGGGATTGCCGGCTTGCTCTGCAGTATCCCGATCCGAATTCTGCCCGCGTTGATTGGGGGCAGTCTCTCAGCAATGTATTTGTCGAAGTGGGCGTTGAGCCCAGCGAAGAATTAATCGGCAGCGCCCACCTGATAGTTGAGTGGGTGGATGACAGTGGCAAAGCGAAAGAGATTTTCAGGCGTGACGACGCCGTTAGCAAGGAGTGGGGCAAAGACCGCGCCCAGAAGCAATTTGAGCTTGGAGATTGGCAGATTCTGCGCGGAAAAGCCAGTCGCGAGCAGCAAATCGAATGCTCCGAGCCGGGCGAGTGTCGTTTGCGAGCGGTTGTAGTGTATCGCGACCAACGCGTGAAAAGCGCTGCGCGGAAAGTTTACGTCCAAGCAGAGCCGCCGCCACCGCCAGAGAAGAATCCGGTCACGCTCTCCATTAGTGCAGTGAACATTAGCGAGGAAGATAAGACTCGCATTGACCACGGCGAAGAATTGCAGCTACAAATCAACGCCCGCAACCGGACAACGCAACCAGGCTCATTCCAGCTTACGGCGACTTTCGAAGATAATGTACTTGCTCGAGATGAGCCTATAGAATTGGAGGGTACGCCGGCAGGTGATTCCCCGCGCCGCCAAGCCGTCCTGACTGAGCAGCTCCAACTGCTTGATCCGCATCAGTCTGCATCAATGGCTTTTGATGGGATCCAGCCCATGCGTATGCCAACGTCAAGCGGTCGGTTTACCATTAGCGCAGATCTGTACGACGAAAACCGAGATCATGTTGCCCATGCCCGCTGCCAAGTTTACTTCCAGCGCGACCCCGGCAACAGCCAAAACAATCTTCCCTTTGAAATTGAACAGTTAAACCAAAAGGTTATGTGGCTGATGAATAAAGACCTTGACCTACTAACCTACTCTGCCGATTATCCGCTGTACACCGAGATGAAGGAGATTCAGCGGCAGCGGCGCGCTCTGCAGGGACGGCTGGCATTTATCGCAGAAATCAGCGCTAACGGCTTGCTGGAATGGGCGCTGCGACCGAAAGAAAGTGGGAATGACAGCAACTATGACCAGTTGTATGATGAGAGCCGCAGCCACGATATATGGGACGCGTTCAATCGAGGGCTGGAGAACCTGAGCAAAACAGCCGAATCTCCCATTCAATTCGCGCAGACTTGGCGCGAGACGGTAGCAATCATGTTGGAGATCTTTGCGCAGGAGAACGACTAATGCCCGTCCTCGTCTGGAGTGAGCGCGACGGCGCCCTCGGCAACTCCATCCGCACGGGCCGCCGCTACTTCTTCAGCCCCGAAGAATACCGCGCCGACGCCGAAGCACTCGACCAAGCGCTGGACGCCCTGTTGGATATGGCTTGGCACGCGCTGACCGTCATCACGAAACACGAAAATGGCAAAGCGCGCTTCAATTCCTTTGAGCAGGTATGGGTCTTGGGACGCGCAGTTCATATCAGCGAAATTTTGCGGCACGAGGCGCTCCAAGGGGAAGAGCGCACCTTGCTATGGCAAGCGCTAACACCCAAAGCTTGGTACGGAGTCCGCCACGACGCCACGCAAGAGACGCGCTGGCGTGTGCTTATCCCTGCCCGGGCAACGAAATGGCAAGCGAAACCAAAAGACGCCAGCGCCTATCGTTTTCTGGAAGTCGGCTATTGGCTGCGCGAGCAGCAGCTGCATGACGCCGGTGAAGTATTCGGCTGGAAATACAGCAACGCGTACGACCTGTTCCACTGCTCTTCATTGCGCTCCTACGAGCTACGACAAGCAGTGCTTTATTGGCTGCGGCGGCAGCAACCGGCGCTGAGGGAGACGTATCGAAAAGCAGGCTTTAGGGTTTACCAGCAAGCCCTGAGCAAGCGTTTCCCAGCCAGGGGACCCGGCTCAGCGCTTTTGCCGCAGCATTATCCGGAAGATGAATTGCGCGCTATCGTCTGCGAGGTGCTGGACTCCGCACGCGACGCGTATTTCAGGTGAGGCGAGAGAAAAACTGCCTAGAAAAATAAAGGCGCATCACTTAGATACGCCCATGTCCGTCTCTTAGCATCCCAGAGCTCCGCGCGGAAGAAGCCTACCCCGTCCCCAAGCCCAGCAGCCCCGTCTCCGGCTGCGGCTTGCGCGACTGTTCGTCGTACTTGCCAAAGCGAATGACATCGCCCGATCCGGTGATCGCTTCCACCGACAAGCCCAGGCTCTGCAATTCTTTGACCAAGACGCGGAAGCTGGTGGGGATGCCCGGCTCTTCAATCGGTTCGCCCTTGACGATGCTCTCGTAAGTCTTGACGCGCCCCTGCACATCGTCGGATTTCACCGTCAGCATTTCTTGCAGGATATGGGCGGCGCCATACGCCTCCAGCGCCCAGACTTCCATCTCGCCGAAGCGCTGACCGCCGAATTGCGCCTTGCCGCCGAGCGGCTGCTGCGTGACCAGGCTGTATGGACCGGTCGAGCGCGCGTGCGCTTTGTCCTCCACCAGATGCGCCAGCTTGAGCATATGCACGTAACCAACGGCGACATGACGATCAAATGGCTCGCCGGTGCGCCCGTCGTACAGCGTATGCTTGCCATAATGCGGCACTGGAACGTTGGTTTCAAACATCACGCGATCGGCGATTTCAAACAGTTCGCGCACGGTTAGTTCTTCCGACAGCTCAATGCCATCCGCGGCATGATGCTGAATCCACAGACGAATCGATACATTGATGGCTCTGGCATCGCGATTGTCGCGTTCTTCGCTGCTGAGTTCGCTGTTGTCGTATACCATCACCGCGTCCGGATCATGCCCGAACTCGCGCAGCATCTCGGCAACGGCGACTCGCCTTACGTAGATCTCGTCGCGCTCCAGGATGATCGCTTCATTGTCGTACAAGCCGGATTCACCCACACGATCGACCAGATAGGCGCAGATAACATGCATGTCGTCGTCAAAGTCATCGGGCGCGATACCAGCGGCTTCCGCCAGCCGCTCGTGGCTCTCCCAGGCGCGCTCGGTCGTCCACTTCCAAGCCCAGTCGATCATCCAGGCGCGGCCAAGCTCGGCTTGGATCTCCTGCTCTTTGACGCCATCGAAGACCGGCGTTATCGCGCGGAAACCGAGTCGATCAGCCGCCCAGCCCAAGTGGAGCTCAAGAATCTGCCCGATATTCATGCGGCTGGGAACGCCAAGTGGGTTGAGGATGATTTCTACCGGAATGCCGCCCTCGATATACGGCATATCCTCAACCGTGACAATCTTGGAGATGACCCCTTTGTTGCCGTGCCGGCCCGCCATTTTGTCGCCAACGGTTAGCTTGCGGCGCTGCGCGACGCTGACGCGAACCATCTTCTCTACGCCGGCGGACAAGTCAGGATGTTCTTCCCGGGTGAAGACCTTGACATCGATTACCTTCCCGCGATCGCCATGTGGAAGTCGCAAGGACGAATCCCGAACTTCACGCGCCTGCTCGCCAAAGATCGCGCGCAGCAGTTTCTCCTCCGGCGAGAGTTCTTTCTCGCCCTTTGGCGTAATTTTGCCGACGAGGATGTCATTCGGTCCCACCTCGGCGCCGATGCGCACAATGCCATGCTCATCCAGGTCTTTCAGCGCGTCCTCGCCAACGTTGGGAATATCGTAGGTGATTTCCTCGGCGCCCAACTTGGTGTCGCGCGCTTCAATCTCGTGCTTTTCAATATGGATGCTGGTGAACTTGTCATTGCGCAGCATATCCTCGCTGACGAGCAGCGCGTCCTCGTAATTGCCGCCGTCCCAAGACAGAAAGCAGGTCAACACATCGTGACCCAGCGCCAGATGACCGTCATAGGTCGACGAGCTGTCCGCCACGATGTCGCCTGGTTTAATCCAGTCTCCCTTGTGCACAACCGGACGCTGGTCTATACACGTCGACTGATTGGAGCGCTCGTATTTGCGCAGTTGGAAAGTATGCTCCTCTCCCTCCGCGGTCCGCACAATGACGCGGTGGCCCTGCACGCTGATGACCTCCGCTTCAATGTCAGACATCAAAACCTGACCGCTGTCCGACGCCGCCTGCCGTTCCATGCCGGTGCTGACAACCGACACATCTGGCGTGATCAAGGGCACCGCCTGCCGCTGCATATTGGAGCCCATCAAGGCGCGATTGGCGGCGTCATGGGACAGGAAGGGTATCAGCGCGGCGCTGATGCCGACGATTTGCCGCGGCGCGATGTCCATATAGTCGATTCGCTGCGGCGCCACCGATACGAAACCTTGTTCATATCTCGCCGAAACGCGATTGGAAATGAACTGATCCCGATCATCCAAGCGCGCGTTCGCCTGGGCGATGATGAACTTGTCTTCGTCATCCGCGGACAGATAGGTAATTTCGTGCGTCGCAAAGGGAACGACTGGCACTTCCTTTACTTTGGACCGCTTCAGCCTGGTGACTGTTTTCTTGTCGATCACCGTGTCTTCTTCAATGAATACTTTGCCGCGCGAATTCTCGATATCATCGCGGACAACACGGCCGATCAAATTCGGATCATCGACAGCCATTGAATTCACCACCTGGCGGTACGGCGTTTCGATAAATCCAAGCTCGTTCACCCGCGCATAACTCGCCAGGCGGCCGATCAAACCGATGTTCGGTCCTTCCGGCGTCTCGATCGGGCAGATGCGCCCATAGTGGCTGTGATGCACATCGCGCACATCAAAACCGGCTCGTTCGCGCCGAAGGCCGCCCGGTCCCAGCGCCGAGAGCGTTCGCTTGTGCGTCAATTCCGACAATGGATTCGTCTGCTCCATAAACTGGGATAGCTGCGACGAGCCGAAGAATTCGCGCACAGCCGCTACAATCGGGCGGATATTCACCAGCGAAACCGGTGTCAACTGCTCCGCTTCTCGGATGGACATCCGCTCCTTGACCACCCGCTCCATCCGCCGCATGCCGATGCGCAGCTTGTTCCCGATCAATTCGCCGACGGTCTTGACCCGGCGATTGCCCAAATGATCAATGTCATCTTTGGCGCGGTCGCCATTATTGATGCGAATCATGTGCTCAACCAACTTGACGATATCGGCTTTGATAATCGTTCGATGGCGCTCGATTTTCTCGAAATCCCTTTTCGAGAAATGCTCTTTATGCGCCAGCCGCTGATTCAACTTGTAGCGACCCACCCGCTCCAGGTCATAGCGCCGCTGGTCAAAGAGTTGCCCCGCGAGGTATTCGCGGGCGCTTTCCAGCTTCTCGGGATCGCCTGGCCGCATCTTGTTGAAGAACTCAATCAGCGCCGCTTCCGACACCTCTTTCGTCTTGTGCTTCTTCATCGCGGCGGTCCAGTCGGGCTCATTCTTGAAACAGCCCTCAATGAACTTGTGCGTTTCGTCGGTGTCGACATCGGCAAACAAGGACAGGATTTCTTCGTCCTCGCCCGTCTTGATTGGCGAAAACTTCGCTGGCAGCCCATCATCCACCGCCGCCAAGGCGCGCAGCAATACCGTAACAGGAATGGTTCGCTTGCGATTGAATTTGATGGTGATGTAATCGGTTCTCTTGGTCTCAAACTCCATCCAGGCGCCGCGATCGGGTATCATTTTTGCATTGGACAGCAAGCGCCCGGTGGCGCGTTCTTCTTCCACGTCAAAATACACGCCCGGCGAGCGGATCAACTGGCTGACGACGACCCGTTCCGTTCCATTTATTATGAAGGTGCCCTTCTCGGTCATGAGCGGAAACTCGCCGAGAAAGACGTACTGGCGGATGATTTCGTCGCCCTGCTCATGATTGACCAATGCGACCTGCACATACAGCGGAGCGGCGTACGACATATCCCGCTCAATGCATTCCTCTTCATCGTATTTGGGCTCTTGCATATAAATCTGCAAGCCCTTCTTTGGTTTCTGGGTTTCATTCAGCAGCTTGTAAGGACGATGTTCCAGCGGCGGCTCGCTGAAATCAAACTCCTGCGCCTCCGGATGGTTGCCCGGGAAGTACAGCGACAGATTTTCGTTGAAACTTTGGATGGGATTGATCTCGTCGAAGAGTTCCTTCAGCCTGCCCCCGTAGAAGAAATCTTCAAAAGACTTCTTCTGTACATCAATTAGCGATGGCAGTTCCTGGATTTCCGGCGTGCGAGCGTAATTCTTGACATTATAATAGTGTTTCAAGACGCGGCTCCTTGGACAAATAGCTGACTCGGCTGAGGGTGAGAATCGACAACAGGAAAGCGGCTACACTGCTTCTGCGCGGTGATAAAGGCGAATGACAAAGCACAACCAACACAAACAGTGTATTTGACCAGTTTTCACGGTTCCAACAGATTGTGACGGGAAGAGGACAGCAAACTAGCAGTGTAATCGAATAACGCCGGTCTTGTCAAGACAAACCTTATGAAAGGACCGTTATTCATAGTAGCATGCTAACAGTGTACCAAAACCCGCGGAAAATGCAAGCACTTTCTTTACCGAGGCAAAAGGACAGCGCTGCCACATGCCCAAGCGCGCGCCGCTAGATATAAAACAGCAGGTTCAGCAGCGATTCGCCGATGTCGCCTCCAACTACCGCAAGAGCAAAGTGCATGCGGCTGGAGCCGATCTGGATCGGATGGTCCAGGTATCTACGCTCGGGCAAGACTCGCGTGTACTCGACGCCGGCTGCGGCGCCGGTCATACCGCGCTGGCATTTGCCGCGCATGCTGATCTGGTCATCGCTTGCGACTTCACTCCGCCAATGCTGAAACAGGTAGGGCTGCTCACGAGTGAACGAGGCGTAAGCAATGTACGCGCGCAGTTAGCTGACGTTGAGCGCCTGCCCTTCGCCGACGAAAGCTTCGACCTGATCGTGACCCGATACAGCGCTCATCACTGGGGGCAGCCCGAGCGAGCGCTGGCCGAGTTTCGGCGCCTGCTCAATGCCGACGGCGCCCTGCTCATCAGTGATATCATGGCGCGGGAAGATTACGCCCAGGATACTTTCCTACAGACGATTGAGCTCTTGCGCGATCCGTCGCACGTCCGCGATTACAGAATCTCAGAATGGCGCGCTATGCTGACGAGCGCGGGGTTCAGGCCAGAGGTCGTCATGACTTTCGATCTGACGCTGCATTTCGACGCTTGGACGCGCCGCATGGACACGCCGCGCCAGCATACCGATATGATCAGAACCATATTTAACGAAACGTCGGAAGACATCAAGCGCGCGTTTCGCCTGCCCGCCAGCATCATCAGCGACGACTTTGACTTCGTCATCCCCGGCACCGTCATTCGCGCGACGATCGCCAATCCTTAGTTCGCTTGAATCCGTCCCGTCGCAACCAGATACTCGGTGTAGCCGCCGACATATTCCTGCAATTCGCCATCGCGGATCTCGACCAGGCGGTCGACCGATTGATCCAGAAAGTAGCGATCGTGCGAAACGATTAGCACCGTGCCATTGAAATCATCCAGCGCGTCTTCAAGAGCTTCCACCGACGGGATGTCAAGATTATTGGTCGGCTCATCGAGCAGCAGCAAATTCGGCTGCTGCAACATAACGCGCGCCAACTGCAGACGGCTTCGTTCGCCGCCAGACAGCGTCCGCACCGGTTGCCGAACCTGCTCATAGCTGAAAGCCATGCGCAGGAGGAAATTCACCGCTTTGGATTCGCTGCTGTTTTGCATGCTGCGGATCAAATCCAGCGGAGTCTTCTCGAGCCAGCCGTCTAGCGTTTGATGTTCCTGAGAATAAAAGCCGATGCCAATGCTGGGACCGACGACAACCTCGCCAGCCGCCGGTTGCAGCTCGCCCAGTATTAGCTTGAGCAGCACCGTCTTTCCCGCGCCGTTCGGACCGATCAAGCCAACGCGCTCGCCGTGACGCAGCAGCAGGCTCGCGTCCATGAACAGCGGTTCATCATCGAAAGCCATTGTGACCTGCTTTAGTTCCAGCGCCTTCTTGCTGCCGCGCCAGCCGTCCACCTGAAAGCCCATCAAGCGCTGGTCAACCACTCGCTCGATGATTTCGCCGCGCTCTTCCATCTTTTCCAGCATGCGCCGCCGCTGACGCGCCGCCAGCATATGCTTCCGGCTAAGCACCTGTTTCGCCCAGCTCTCAAAGCGCTCGATCATCGCCTCAATGCGGACGATCTCCTTCTGCTGTGTAACATATTGCTGCTGCTGGCGCAAGCGCCGCAATCTTCTTTCATTGACGTAGTACGAATAATTGCCATGGTATATGGTTAATTTTCCGTTCTCCAACTCTACGGTTTGCTCTGCCACCTCATCCAGTAGATAGCGATCATGCGAAATGATGACGACGCCGCCGCGGTAGTTGAGGATGAATCGCTCCAGTTGACGCTTTCCCGCCATGTCGAGATGATTATCCGGCTCATCCAGCAGCAGGATATCGGGCGCCGCCACGGCCAACTGCGCCAGCGCCACCATTTTCTTCTGTCCGCCCGACAAGGTCCCATTGGGTCTGTCATAGTCATCGGCGTCAAAGCCCAACATCGCCAGCAGTTCCCGCACATGGCTCGCGTGGCGCCCTCCGTTCATGCGGTCGTATTGAACAAGCAGGGCTTCGTATCGCTCCAGCGTTTTGGCAAGCCGCGATCCATCGCCATAAACGGCGGGATTCGCCAACTGAGATTCGATATTGCCAAGGTCCTCCTCGACCTCCAGCAGTTCGGACGGTTTGATCATCGCGGTGTCAATCAGCGACTCGCCGGGTGGCAAGTTGACATCCTGCGGCAGATGACCGATGCGTACGCCCCGCTGCACGGCGATGTGCCCGCGATCGGGCGTGACCTCGCCTAGCATGACTTTCAGAAGCGTCGATTTGCCAGCGCCGTTCGGTCCCACCAGCGCGGCGCGGTCACGATCGCCGACTGCCCAGGAGAGGTCGCGGAATACCTCTCGGTCGGCATAACTTACCGTTATATTGTTGACGCGCAGAAGGTGCATTAGCGAAGCGCCTAATCGACGGGATTCCTCAATCAATGACGAGCATAGCACAAGTCACGCGCGCTGGAACGGTCCGCGTCCGCGTAGCGCCCACCGGCATAAAATCGTGTATCATCGTTAGCAGGTCGGCAGTAGAGCATCTTGAATCGCGTGACTAATAGCAGCTCCGACAGATTCATCGTCGATGCCCAGCAGAATATCGCCTTTAATGCCCAGCAGTTGGGATTGGACTATGCACGCTGGGCTTGGCGCCAGCGGGGGAAAGATTCTCGGCAGGACATGCCGCCCGCTGTCACCAGCCTGCGCGACAACATGCTGGCGCGCGTGGCGATCGTCTTCGCCAGCTTGCAAGTCCTGTCGGAGTCGACGCCGGGGCTGGCCCCCTGGCAGCGCTACACCTACCGAAGTGCCGCCGACGCTCAACAATTGGCGCTTTGGCAGATGGATTACTATCGGCGTCTCGCCGACGATCATGACCAAATCCGACTAATCCTGACGCGGGAAGACCTGGACCAGGTCCGCCAAACCTGGCGTGACGAAAATGAAATCGGCAAACGCGTTCAAGGCATCGTCGTTAAGATGAAGGGCGCGGAACCCATTTCCGAACCCAGACAGCTCGAAGAATGGCTGGAATATGGCTTACGCGCGGTCGCTCCCGCCTGGCATCCAACTCGTTACTCCGCTTCGGCGGGCGCCGACGGCGGGCTGACCCTGCTGGGATACGAACTGCTGGATGTCATGGCTGGCTTCAATGTCTTGCTCGATATTTCGGCGATGTCCGAAGGCGCGGCCGCCGATGCGCTAGACGTCTATGAAGGCGCTATCATCGCCAGCCACAGCAATCCGCGCTATTTTAACAACGATCCTCGCTGCCTCTCCGACGAACAAATTCGGCGCCTCGCCGAACGCGATGGGGTGATTGGCATCATGATGTATAATCGATTTCTAAGGAAAGATTGGCATCCGCATGATCGCAAGCGCCAGGTCACGCTGTCACACTGGGTTGACGCCGTCGACTACGTTTGCCAATTGACCGGCTCAGTCGCGCATGTTGGTCTGGGCAGCGATATCGACGGCGGTTATCCATATCAGGCGCTGCCGGCCGCGATTGACACATCCAGCGATTTGTGGCTGCTGAACCGAGCGCTGCGCGAGCGCGGATTCGACGAAGTGGAAGCAACGCAGATCTTGGGCGGGAATATGCTGCGCAAATTAAAGGAGTCCCTGCCGGAAGGCTAAGAGATTATGTGGCGATTCGCACAGGTCGGCATCGCATTGGGCGCGCTGGGCGCGATAATCTGCTTTATGGGGCTCTTTCCTGGCGTCACCGGCGCCGCGCCTACGGTTGGCATTGGTCTCGTTCAAGTCGCGATGGTGCTCTTCGGCTATACCCTGCTCATCCTCGGCGCCTTGACTTACCTCAAATTCACCTTCTTCCTTGATGTGCCTGCTACTTTGTTTCAACTGATCGGCACACGGCTGGCGCTCACCGGCATACTGTTTGCCGCGCTGGCCGGGCTGGCTGATATCCTGGGCTTTGGCACGCATATTCGCGATGACACAAGCGAATTGTACTTCGGCCAACTCCAAATGATAGGCATTCTTGCCAGCTTCGGGCTGTCCTCGTTAGGTGTCCTGGTCTATGTCTTAGCGGGCGCCAATATTGCGCGACACGCGCCAGTTGAAGCCCTCAGCCAGACCATCGCCGGGGTCGATGACACCAACGAAATCCTGCTGCCGGAATTGGAGGACGCGCTCCGACGGCGCCGCGAAAACGCCAACTCCCGCCGTGAAACTCGTTAAGCAGCATCTCGCCCAAAGGAAGAGCGTTGCCCGCCAAAGCGACTAGACTGCTTTACGTGGTAAATATTCCGCGTTTTTTTCTGTCGCATCGCTTGCCTCTGGCGCTGGCGGCGCGCGACGCCGGTTTCGATGTACACGTGGCGACATCGGACGCCGATCGCGAGTCGGCGCGGCTCATCAGCGAATGCGGCTTACCGTTCCACCCAGTGCAGCTTAACCAGCACGGCTTGAACCCGCTTGCAGAGCTTCGCACGCTTTATTCGCTGATCGCGCTCTATCGCAAGCTTATGCCCGACCTGCTGCATCACGTCAGCATCAAACCGGTAATTTATGGAGGGATCGCCGCCCGGCTGAGCGGCTGCTCAAATGTCGTCCATGCGTTGAGCGGCCTTGGATATGTATTTGTCGATCGGTCGGTCAAGGCGAAGTTGCTGGATATGCTTAGCCGCCCAGCGTTCAAGCTCGCGCTAGCAGGCGACAAGACCCGGGTAATCTTCCAAAACCCCGATGACCGTCAAGTATTCGTCGAGCGCAGCCTGGTTGGGCAGCAAAAGACGCGAATAATTCGCGGATCCGGCGTCGATGAAACCATCTTCCGTCCATACCCTGAAGATAGGACCGAGCTACCGGTTGTGCTCTTCGCCGGGCGCCTGCTGTGGCGGAAAGGCATCGGCGAATTCGTCGAGGTGGCGCGGCGACTGCGCGGCAGGGCGCGTTTTCGCGTCGTCGGTTACGAAGAAGCCACGAGCCCGCTGAATGTCTCAAGCGCCCAACTGGCGTCGTGGCAGGCTGAAGGGCTGATCGAATGGCTGGGGGCGCGCGACGACATGCCCGCGGTTTACCGCAAGAGCAATATCGTCTGTTTGCCGTCAACTTACGGGGAAGGCGTGCCGAAGGTTTTGATCGAAGCGGCGGCCTGCGCGCGCGCCTGTGTCACCACCAACACCCCAGGCTGCCGCGAAATTATTGGCCATGGCATCAACGGTTTGCTTGTTCGCCCGCATGACATTGACGCGCTTGCCGATGCCGTGCTTCAGCTCATCGACAATCCGGTAAAACGCGCCGAAATGGGGACGGCGGGCCGTCAGCTCGTTCTTGACGGTTATACGCTGCGCCAAGTGAACCGCAAGACGCTCGCGCTTTATAATGAGTTGCTTGAGCGTGATTCCCCCGTGCAAACCAAGCCATTACGGTGATGCGATTTAGGGTGTGGCGGTTGCGGCTGCCCCGGAGCAAATCGACGGTCCGCCGGGCGGATAGCTCCAGGTTTGTGGCAAATTGGCTCGCCGAACCAGATCGAGAAACTCCTGATAGATCGCCGTCAAAGAGGCGCAGTCGCCGCGAATCTCGGCTGCTTGACCTTGCAAATACCAGCAGGCGAGCTGCAAGTCATCGACGCTCGCATTCTGCTCCTTCTGCAGACGCGCGCACTCGCCAAAGGCATCTTGCGCTTCGCTGAAATTTCCGCTTTAGAAGTATTCGCGGCCAAGTCTGTGCCAGCCATCGGCCCAATCCGGCGCGAGTTGCGCGACCTCCTGGCAATGACGAAGGGCGGACCGCCGCTCTTGCAACCGGTTTGACAACTCGCAGAGGCGGACGCGCTTTGACATTCGCTTCATCAAGCGCCATGATCCGATAATAGGAAACAGTTGCTTGATCAATATCGCTGACCTGCAAGGCGAAATGCGCCGCTTCAAAGTGCAGCGGAATCAGCTTGCTGTTGAATCCGATGGCATGATCAAGTTCGGCAAGCGCTTGCCGATCGTTGCCCAAGTCGCCGTGAGCGACCGCCAAGGCGCGATAGCTTTCTAGCGGATTCCTGAGATTCTGGAATTCGAAGAAATTATGAAATCCCCCGAAAAGCCGCGCTCAAGAGGAAGACAGGCTCGCCGCCTTGTGCGCCGACCGTATCGGCTCCGGCAGGCGGTAGCGCGTAGTCAAGGACATCGTCAATCGCACAGCGCTCTCTAGATCAATCAGGTGACCCGCCGAGACGTATACCGGTTTGACCTTCGTTCTAGTGCGCAGCGCAACACCGATTTGCTCATTGCGATGCCTTATGGGGCTACAGCTACCCTTTGCTTCCGCCGGCTCCGCATACTCGCCGATATAATGTGACTTGCCGCAGCCCAACGTGGGTCGCCTAAGCCATAGGCCCAGGTGCGCGGCAATGCCCATCCGCCGCGGGTGAATCTGCCCCATGCCATCAAAGATGAAAGTATCGGGTTCGCTGCGCAGTTTGCCCAGCGCGTCGAGAATAACCGGTCCTTCGCGAAAGGCGAGCAAACCGGGTATATAAGGAAATGTCGTCTTCCGCTCGGAGCAGGCGATTTCGACAACCTCAAGCTGTGGATAGCGCATAACCACTACCGCGGCTCGCGATAGGCCGCGACGAACGCTGACATCAATACCGGCGACGCAAGCAACCGAGTTTAGCGGCAAGGAAACATCACTGATCAGCCTTGATGCCAAGTCTCGTTGCAACGCAATCGCCGACTTAGGATCGAGATTCCAGTCGTGCAGTTGGTCAAACTTCATCGCTTGGCGCGGAATGGGGCGAGACTTGCGGTTACATTCCGAGATAATCGCGCAGTTCTCGCGAACGCGTCGGATGACGCATCTTGCGCAGCGCCTTCACCTCAATTTGACGAATGCGCTCGCGCGTTACGCCGAAGAACTTGCCCACTTCTTCCAGCGTGTTGTCATGCCCATCAATCAGCCCGAAACGCATCTCCAGCACTTGACGCTCGCGCTCGCTCAGCACGCCAAGAGCCGAACGAATCTGTTCCTTTAGCAGTTGCCGGCCAGCCGCGTCAACCGGTCCCAACATGTTTTCGTCCGGTATGAAATCGCCGAGTTGGCTGCTGTCTTCTAGCCCGACCGGCATGTCGAGGCTCATCGGCTCCTGACTGATGCGCATGATCTTGCGCACCTTCTGCGAGGCGCGGCGCCATTTTCGATTCAGCGCCGGATCCAGCGCCGTGCCCTCGCTCTGGTGATGCTTGATCGCGTTCCGGTCTTCGTCATTGAGGAAGTCCATTTCCAGTGCGATCTGTTCAGTGACTGGGTCGGCGCCCAGTTTCTGGATGAGTTCGCGCTGTACGCGCATCATACGGTTGATCGTCTCGACCATATGAACCGGGATGCGAATCGTGCGCGCTTGATCAGCGATTGCGCGGCTGATCGCCTGCCGGATCCACCAGGTAGCGTAGGTGCTGAACTTGTATCCCTTGGTGTGGTCAAACTTGTTCACTGCGCGCAGGAGACCGATATTGCCTTCTTGAATCAAGTCGAGAAAGCTGATTCCACGCCCCATATAGCGCTTGGCAACGCTGACGACCAGGCGCAAATTCGCTCGCGTGAGGTCTTCCGATGCCTGAGCCGCGTGCTGTTCGACTTGTTCCTGCTGTTGTTTCGCCAAGCTGATTGGATCAATCGTATCTTCAATCCAACTGTCGAATTCCTGCAATGAGGGCAATTCTTGTCGGCGGCGGTAATACCGCTGCACCTGCATCTGGTGTTCGAAGGGAAAAAGGAAAAGCGCGTGAAAAACCTCGAAGAATGCTTGCGCATGTTTCGTCCACTCATCATCGCGGCCCCAACTGCGCTGGGTCAGATATCCGCGAATATACGAGTCCGCGTCACGGTCCCAATTGTTCACCGTTTCCTGCGCCTCTGCCAGCACCTTGATCAAATCTGGTATATCCACTTCTCGCTCGGCCGCGCTGGCGCCCAGCCTGCCCCAATCTTCCCGCAGCCGCTTATAGGCGAATCGCTCGACATCCAGATAATCCGGTTCCCGCGGTTCCGAAGAACCGTTTCCAAGGCTCATCAACTCGTCTCTAAGCCCTTCCAAATGACGTTCGGCGGCGATCTGCGTACTTAACCACATCTCCCGATTGCTATCCAGCAGCGGCACCTGGCCTATTTCTTTCAGGTACATCTTTACCGGATCATCGGATGGCGGCAGATTGTCAATCACCTCGGATCGGGTATCCGCGCCATCTAATGCATTGGCATCGAAATCGGCGGAATCATCGCTTCGGCGCCTCTGCGCATTGGTATCCGTCAATCCGCCGTCTTCATCGCCATCGTAGTCGATGTACGCGCCGATTCTCTTTTCGCTGTCCATGTTCATCATGCTGGCTCCTGCTTAGGAAATCGATGTCTGCTGCAATCGGAGTGAATGTTGGCCTACCGCCCGGTTGATTCGCGCTTTCGCCCGCACGGAAAGCATGATCTTGGCATTGAGCTGATCCCCTTGGTTTTGGTCGCTGGTCTCGCCCGCTTGCGCTTCTTCCTGAAGATATTGCATTTCGACGCGCTCGTTCTCCAGGCGTTCCAGCCGCAGTTGCAGCGCGCGGCCAATCAACTCATCTTGCTCGCTATAACCTGCTCGCGCCACAATTGAGCGCCTTCTAAATATATCGTTCAAATCTACCTGGAAGTTTCGTCTCATCGATTGGGAAACAGCCTCGGGCGCCTCAACAAGCAGTAATTGAAATTCGCTCCGAAGATCAGCGTCCAAAGCCGACCCTAGATGCTCCAGGGGTTCTTGATCGTCTTGCGCCATCGACTCCTGCAAATGCGCCATCAGCATCCGATACTGGCTCTGCGTGAAGTCTTCTACACCCAGCTCGCATAATGGTCCGCGCAAGAGTTCGTCATCATCGCCCGCCAGTTCACGCAGTTTCCGATTGACCATATACAACAGATTGGGATTCTTCAGCAGCAGGCTAATGCAATAGGGTTCGATCGCCCGTGTCGATCGCGAACCGGCGCCAGCCGCTGCAGCAGCCTTACCAGACGGCTCCTGGTATTCAATCTCTTCGGGCGGGATCGCATCAAACTCATCCTCCCAATACGCAGGCGGCTGATCGACCGGCGCCTGCGGCTGAAGCGGTCGTTCAGCCGGCAAGTTCTCCCGCGACCAAGACATCAAATCACGCTCGCCGATGCGAAGACGCCGCGACAGCTTTTGGATATTCTCCTGTTTATACAAATTGTTCTCGGACGCCACCAAGAGCGGCAGCACCCGCCGCGCCAGCGCCTCGCGCTCCTGAATGCTTGGCGTCTCCGGCAGCGCCGCCGTTTCCGTATCAATAACGTAATCAGCAATGCCCGGCGCGTTGGCGACTAAAGAGTCCCATATTTCAGGCGATTGACGCAATACGTCATCCGGGTCCTTGCCAGCGGGCGCCTGCAGAATGCGCAAGTCAACCGACAGCCGGCCCGCGTAATCGCGCAGTACCTGGCGCGCCACATCAAGGCTGCGGCGCGCGGCGCTTTGACCCGCTTCGTCAGAATCGAGCGCCAAGACAATCTTGCTGGCATGGCGCGGGGCGACGAGCCGAATTTGATGTTCGGTCATCGCCGTGCCCATCTGCGCCACCACGTTGCGATAACCTGCCTGATGCGCCTGAATGACATCGATATAGCCTTCGACGATTACGACCGCGCCGCTTTCACGTATGGCTCGTCTGCCAGTATCCAGCCCAAAAAGCAGTCGACTCTTGTCGAATAGCGCCGACTGTGGCGAGTTGATGTACTTCGCGCCCTCTTCCGCATTTAGCGCGCGGCCGCCAAAGCCGACAACCCGTCCACGCTCATCGCGGATCGGAATCATCAAGCGATTGCGGAATCGGTCGTAGACGCGGCCGTTTTCGTTCCGCACCGCCAAACCAACTTCGACGATGTCATCGTCGCGGTAGCCGAGCCGGCGCAAAGAATTGAGCAGCCAGTCCCAGCTTTTGGGCGCATAACCCAATTGAAACGCCTGGCTGGTCTCGTCGCTCAGCCCGCGCTCATCGCGAATGTATTGGCGGACAACGGACGCATCGTCCTTTTCGAGTCGGCTCTGGAAATATTCAGCGGCTGTGTTCATCAGACTGCGCAGCGCGTCAAGCCGATCGGCGGCTGTCTTCTGTTCCGGCGTTCGCGGCCGCAATTGCACGTCCGCCTCGGCCGCCAATTCGCGCAGCGCTTCTTTGAAATCCCAGCCATGCATCTTCTGGGCGAAAGTGAAAAGGTCGCCGCCCTCAGAGCAGGCGCCAAAACAGTGCCAGGTTTGGCGCTCGGGATTGACCACGAAGGAAGGCGTCTTTTCGTTGTGGAAGGGACAGCAGGCTTTGTGGTTGCGCCCCGCCTTTTTTAATGCGGGAACGTGCCGTTGGATGTAGCTGACAATGTCGATGCGAGACTTGATCTCATCCGTCACAGACATGGTGGCGCTCCCTGATGAGATTGAGTGTCAATTATAGAGTCGGACATCCGCTCGCGCCATATTTTTGCGGATTGCTTGGATGACTTGTACAAAGGCGCGCAGACTGTATCGAATATAATCGTTGACGGCAGCGCGGGCAATTTGACCGGGACATCACAGTCGTATCAATACCGAGACACAAGCGCTAAAAGTTCTCAAGCTCGCTCAAGTCGACTTTGCCATTTTGCATGGCGGCGATTCGCTGCAAGAGCGCAATGCGGTTGTTGCGCAGAGCAATATCGTCCGTATGAACCAGCACATTGTCGAAGAAAGCGGTCACGGCCGGCGTCATGCCTTCAAAGGCGCTTAGGAAGCCATCAACGTTGACAGCGTCGCCCTGGCTTTCACAAGCCGACAGATAGCGTTGATATAGCGATTTTTCCTGTTCTTCACGCATTAGAGCCGGGTCAAACGCTCGTTTTTCCTCATTCCGCGTGATGCGCGCGCAGCGGGCAAACGCATCGAGTACCGCCTCCCAGTCGCCACGTCTGATCCAGTTCGCCAGTTCTTCGGCTCCATGCAGCGCGCGCGCGGGGTCATGCGCTTGCGCCCGCAAGACTGCCTTGATGACATCGCGCGGATAATCGGTTTCTTCGCTCAGCAGGATTGCCAAGCGCCCTGACATAAAGCCAGCGACCTGTTTCTGTACTTCTGCGCAGACATCCAGCGGCTGCCCTTCCGCCACACGCGCGATCATTTTTCGCAGGTCGACAGATACGGATTGATCCAGCAGAATCTGAATGATGCCCAGCGCGTTCCGCCGCAATCCATAGGGGTCCGAAGTCGACTTCGGCGCCAGCCCGACGGCAAACAATCCCACCAAACTGTCAAGCTTGTCGGCAATCGCCAGCACTCGACCGGCATCGCTTGCCGGCAGGATGTCGCCTGCGCCACGAGGCAGCCAATGCTCGTAAATCGCCTGCGCTACCGCCGGATCAATACCCTCCCGCAGCGCATACTCGCGGCCTATGAGGCCCTGCAGCGAGGTCATCTCAACCACCATGCTCGTCGCCAAATCCGCTTTGGCGATCTCCGCTGCTTGTTCGGCAATGTCAACCGCCTTCGCGTCAAAACCTAGTAGCCCGCCCAGCCCGGCGACCGACCTGGACACTCTATCGTTCTTTTCGCGCATCGAGCCAAGTTCAGCTTGAAAGGTCAATGTGTCCAGACGCGCAAGATAATCGCGCAATGACTTCTTGATATCGGACTCGTAGAAAAAGCGCGCATCAGAAAAGCGCGCGCGGATAACTTGCTCGTTGCCGTGAACGACTTTGTCCAGACGATTGTCATCGCCGTTTCGCACGCCAATGAAGTATGGCATTAATTCTCCGCGCTTGTCTTCCACGGCGAAGTATCGCTGGTGCTTGCGCATGACCGTCACCAAAACATCACGGGGCAATGCAAGATAGTCAGCATCAAATCTTCCCCGAAACGCGGTCGGCGCCTCGACGAGGTTTGCCGCTTCAGCGAGCAGGTCGTCATCGGCAAGCGCGATTCCACCAACTTCCAGAGCCAAGACACGAACACAACGTAGAATGTCTGCCTGTCTCTCGTGAACGTCCAGCACTATGCCCTGCTCGTCACACACTTTACTGTAGTGCTCCGCTCCTTGAAGCGCATGCTCCGGCGAGCCAAAAGGGCGCAAACCTCTTGTCACCTTCCCGCTCGCGACGCCGGCGTACTCAAAGGGAATGACTGTCTCGCCAAATAGCGCGACGATCCAGCGAATCGGCCGCGAGAAGGCCACCGCCGAGTCGTTCCAGCGCATCGATTTGTCGAACTTGAGATCGGCGACGAACCCGGGCAGCGCTTCCGCCAGCACTTCCGTTGTCGGGCGACCCGCGTTGCGCACGACCGCTATGACATAACGCCCGCCGTCCATCTCTTGAATCTGCAAGTCGGCGACATCAACACCCTTGCCGCGCGCGAAACCTAGAGCCGCCCGCGTCGGCTGACCATCGGCGTCATAGGCGCGGTTAGCCGGCGGACCCTTGGCGATGAATTCTTCGTCCGCTTGCCGCGGCGAAACGTTACGCGCGATGACCGCGATACGGCGCGGCGTCGTATACACCTCCACTCCGCCATATTCCAAGCGCAATTCATCAAACAAGGCGGGCGCGGCCGTCTTCGTCTGAGCCAGCGCCGCCGCCACGTCATCAGCCGGCATCTCTTCCACGCCAATTTCCACTAAAACATCGGCTGTCTCAGCCGGCGGCTCAGGCATCTCGCCGGCCGCCTGCGCCGGCGCGCCAAGCCAGCGCTCGCGCATCTTCATCAGCGGATGACCGAGCGCTTCCCGCCCCGCGACATATTCCTGAGCGATCGTTCGCGTCATCTCGCGCATGCGCCGGAAGTAATTCGCCCGCTCAGTGACGCCGATCGCGCCGCGCGTATCCAGCACATTGAACAGGTGGCTGCACTTGAGCACATAGTCGTATGCGGCGATCAGCGCGTCGCCTTCCAGCGCTTGGGCATATTCGCGCTCATAAGTGTCGTAGACGGACTTCAAGGCATCGACATCGGCGACATCAAAGTAATAGCGACAATGCTCGACTTCGTCATTGAACATCACATCGCCGTAATTGACGCCGTCCAGCCAGTCGATATCCCAAGCCGACTCTTTGCCTTGCAGCGCCAGCGTAATCCGCTCGATGCCATAAGTGATCTCGACGCTGACCGGGTCCAGATTCATGCCGCCAGCCTGCTGAAAATAGGTGAACTGCGTAATCTCCTGCCCATCCAGCCAGACCTCCCAGCCCAGCCCCCAAGCCCCCAAAGCGGGCGACTCCCAATTGTCTTCGACGAAGCGGATATCATGCTCGCGCTGATTGATGCCGAGCGCCTCCAGCGACGCCAAATACAACTCCTGCGGATTGCCCGGATCCGGCTTCAGTATCACCTGGTACTGATAGTACTTCTGCATCCGGTTGGGGTTCTCGCCGAAGCGCCCGTCATCGGGGCGCACCGACGGCTCGACATAGGCGACGCGCCAAGGCTCGGGTCCGAGCACACGCAAGGTCGTCGCCGGGTTTCCCGTGCCGGCGCCTACCTGCACATTATAAGGTTCCCAAATCAGGCAGTCCTGCGCCGCCCAGTATTGATGCAGTTTCAAGATAACTTGCTGGAAGGTCAGCGGAGATGCCATTCAGCGTCCTAACCCGATGTTCTGTGTATTTTGTGGCGAGCATTATAAGAGCGATGTCGCTATATGACGAGTGCCGCCGCCCGCGTCTTCTCGACGCTGGAGCTGGGAGAGGCTTTTTGCGACGCCTACTCTCCTCCCTCCTCAATCACATCGCCTTCCACGTCCGGCGCCTTAACCAGGTCGGAACGGCTTAGCTCATTGAAGGCATTAAAGACCGTGTCACGAACCAGAACGTAATACTCCGCGGTGGACGACTTAAGCACGACGCCATCTTCCATTTGCGCGCCGAAGATCAAGGTGTAGGTCTCTTCGCTATACTCAGGCTCGGTTTCGTCTGTTTCGCCAACGGACGACTCTTCATCGCTTTCGACTGCGACGGCTTCAGTTTCTGCTTCCGCAAAATCTTCGATCTCGACAAGTTCGCGGTAGCGCACCTCGACCGTCACTTGCGCTTCATCCAGTTCGTATTCTTCCAGCGCTTCCAGCCCCAGCGGTTCCAGCAGACGAATCGACGCCGCGTTGCGCAAGATGATCGGCATTCTCGTATCTTCGAAAGCCTCGCCATCTCCCAAATCTGTGTAGGTCAGACTGTCGCCGTCGCGAATAAAGCTGAAGCTTCCGGCGGCATTGGAGACGGATAACTCCTGTACATCTTCTTGCGGCACATTCACATAGCTCGCGTCCAGCCAGGTTGATATCTGGGTCGAGAGCTCCCAGGAGTTGAGTCCGACGCCGAGGTATGCCTTGTCTTCGCCGGCGCGCCGAAGGTAAACGGTATCGACGCCGCCGCTTCCGCCAAGATACAGTTCTGCGCTGTCTTCACCCGCTTCAAGGCTGAGCTTCCGCCTGAAGTCTTCTTCCCCGACCTCAAGCCGTGCGAAGTTCGCCCGATTGGTCGCCACCAGTCGCCGCGTATCCAGGCGCGCGATCTTTTCGAGAATCTCTTCGACCTTAACGCCATCGACCGGGAAGTCGTCAGCCTCGGGCAATACCCAGCCATTTTCGCGGCTCGCCAGCGTCACTTCATTGTCAAGGTCGTCAGTGAAGCTCATGACTTCAATGTCAGCGGCGCTCATGCCAACGAGTATCGGCTCAACCGGGCGCGCTTCGGTACCCGCTGACGTGACCGCCGATATGGCGAGCAAGACGAGCTGAATAGCAAGAAGAGCGATGAGCAATAGATTGCTGCGGCTCAACATCATTCGTCTCCTTTCGTCAATTCCGCGCGTGCTTTGATGTCCTCGCCATTCTCAGATGACGTCTGACGCGCGCCATCGGGCCGGATCAATTCCAGCGGTTTTTCCGTTCGGCGTTGGATCTGCCAGACGACCGCAATGAGAATCAAACCGAATATGGCGACCGCGTAGTTGATTATCACCCAGCGATTCTGCGCCTCTTCACTGATGGGCGGCAGGATGCGCGCCACACTGCCGCGGCTGCGAATCGACGACAGCGAGACATCTTCCGTAAACCAGTCGATTGCGTTTTCAATCAATTGAAGGTTGCTGACAAAGCGATCGCCGGCGAAATTCGCCGATATCTGATATACGGTGTCATTGACAAACTCCGAACTGCCGAGCACGATCATGCGCGTCCCGTCGGGCGAGCGCTCGATCAAACCGATCGGCTCGTTCGGCGGCGCCTCGGATTCCGACGCCGCGTCCGCTTGAGCCGCTTCAAATGGCGATGGCTTGTCAATGAAATAGCTGCTGAAGGACGACTCCACCGCAACGGCTAGCGGGAAGGACGACAGTTCATCGCTCACAGCAAATCCGTATTCGGGATAGAGTTCCAGGTTCGGCTGCGGGTCGGCGATAGTCGTCTCCCAAGACGCCTCGCTCGAGCGAATCAAAGTGGTGACGCGGTCCTCAGACAGGACTGATTCATCGACCGTCACCGGCGATGCCCAACTCATCGTAACCAGCGGCAAGTTGTTGACCACCGGACTGTCGGCATCCAGGCCATTGGGGCGCGCGTCGATGAAAAAGGGGTAATCAAGCGCCTGAATCTCGGTGACGATCATGTCGCCCACATCGCGCTGCGTTTGCATCGGGAAGGGCGCGTTCTGGTAATCCATGACCAGGCTGTCGCCGATGATGATGCCATAGCTCTCCAGCAGATCTTCAACGCCGCCTTCGTTGGGGTCAAGCAGCAGCGTTCCCGCGTATGGATCAACCCCCAGCCGATAGTGCCCGGCCGCCACGACAAGCGAGCCGCCGCGCATGACATACTGGTCAATCGCGTAGCGCTGCGCATCCGTCAAGCTGTGCGGCGACATCAATATCAGCGCATCGATATCGGTCGATACCTGCCCCGCTTCCAGGTTCACTCGCCGCAGTTCGTACGATTCGCGAAGGGTCCCTTCCAGGATGCTGAATTGCTGCAAGCTCGGCGTCGGCTGCCCAAACTGATCAGCCCTTTGCGCCGGCGGCGTCCACAAGCCGATAACCTTCAGAAAACCGGGCGACGATCGTTTCAAAGCCGCTTCGATGGCGCTGCGCATCTCCGCCTGGCTTAGATCGCCGCCGGGATAAATCACCTGTATCTCGCCGCCAGCTTCGACAACCAGATGCAGATAGAACGTTTCCGCTGAAAAGAAGCTCGTCGCCACTGGCTGAATCTGATACAGATCGAATAACTCTTGCTCGCTGATGCCGACTTCAGGCGCCGACATATCAATCAGATGGAATTCCGCTTTTGTCGGATTGGCATCGGCGATTTCCTGCGTTACGTCTTGCATAGTCTGGCTGGCTTCCGCCATCAGCGGCGGCAGCGTCGCGCTTGAATGGTAAAGCGTTAATTTGGCTCGCTCATCAAGCGCGGCAAGCACCGCCTCCAGGCTCTGGAAGCCATAGACCACACGTTGAATATTGCTCGTCAAGTCATATTCCAGATTGCGAAGGCGCACTTCCAGGCCAAGCGGCGTATCAACCACTTCAATCACATCGGAAAAGTGCAGCGCCGCGCTCTGATCGCCATAGGCGACGAGCACATCAAAGTACACGTTCACCAGCGACAAGCCGCCGCGGTCGTTAACCTGCAGCGGTGTCGGGCGTATGCCATGGATCTGGTTTGCTTCCCGTTCCAGCTCGGGGTTCGTTAGCGGATCGATGAATTCCAATTCCAGCCTGCCGTTTGCGGCCAATTCATACTCCCGCAGCGTGTCCTTGATGCGCGGAGCCAAAGGCGCCAGCAACGGGTGACTCTCCTCACTGAAATAACCTCGGATTAACAGCGGTTCCTGCAAGCTGGCCAGCAGGTTCCTGGTGACATCGGACAAGCTATATTCACGATGCTGTGTCAAGTCCAGCCGCGCCGCGCTTGCTGGCGCAATCAACAGGTTGAATACGAGCAGGTTCAGCCCGAAGAGCGCGAGACCAAGGCTGCCATTCAGGCGATGCGCGCGCAGGCGAGCGCCTCGGCTCCAGCGTTTGCTATCGAGCGAAAGAATGTTGAGCCCCAGGAAAAAAACAGCCAAGGACGCATAGTAGACCAAATCGCGCAGGTCTATGACGCCGCGCTGGATGCTCTCGAAGCGACTGCCAGTGCCAAACTGGCGCAGCAGATCGCCGGCGGCCGCGCCGAAGAGGTCAGTGACCACCGGCGAGCCAACTGCCTGCAGCGCGCCGCAGATGAATGCCGTCCCAATTAGCGCGACCAATTGATTGTCCGTTCGTGATGATACAAACAATCCGATCGCGATATAACTGGACGCCAGCAGCAGCGCCGCCAGGTAGCCGCCGATGACCGGTCCCCAATCGAGATTGCCCAGCGACTGCACCGTTAAGGGAAGGAATAAGGTCAGCGCCAGCGCCAGCGCCACCAAGGTCAGCGCCGACAGGAACTTGCCGGCGACCAATTCGCTCAGACGCACCGGCATCGTCAGCAGTACCTGCATATTCCCGCTGTCTTCCTCGCGGCTCCACTGATGCATGGTCAGCGCCGCGACCAACAGTATCATCAGCAGTGGCATCCATTCAAACAACGCGCGTACATCGGCGACGCCGCGCGCAAAGAACGAATCCACCCAAAAGAAGACGAAGAGCGTCAGCACTAGAAAAACGCCGACGAAGATCAGCGCCATCGGCGAACCGAAGTACAGCTTGAGTTCTTTGCCAGCGATCGAAAGGATCTTCTTCATCGCCGCCTCCTAAGCCGAAGTCGCCAGCTGATTGAAAAAGGTTTCAAGTGTTACTGTGTCACGGCGCAGCTCGCGCAGGGGCCAGTTACGGTCGCGGGCGATGCCAAAAATGCTAGGTGTGATATCAGCCGAGCTGACAATGCGATAGGCGGGATAGTCATCCGCCGAACGTATGGGCTGAACCTGCTGGATACCTTGCAGCGCCGCGAGCGCCTGTTCGGCTTCGCCGACATCTTTCTCCAACACCAACGTCGCGTCATTGCTCATGCTCAGCTCTCGCAGACTTTGGTCGGCTTTCACCTCGCCGTTAATGATGATGATCACGCGGTCGCAAATCGCCTCGACTTCGGACAGGATATGCGACGAAAACAGAATCGTGCTTTCGTCCGCCAGCGACTTGATCAGCGCGCGGATCTCGACGATCTGCGTGGGATCCAGCCCAACGGTCGGCTCGTCCAGGATGAGAAACTGCGGCCTGTGCAAAATCGCCTGCGCCAAGCCTACTCGCTGCCGCAAGCCCTTGCTCAGGGAAGCGATTGGTCGCGTCAGATAATCTTGCAGACCCGCGCCGTACACCGCGTCGGAAAGCAGTGAAATGAAATCGGATGATGGAATATCGCGCAATTCAGCAATCATGGTTAGATATGCCTGAACCGAGAGCTCGGGATAAAGCGGGGTATTCTCCGAAAGATAACCGATTTTCGCCTGCGCCTCATGCAATTCGGTTACGACGTTTTGCCCGTCGATCGCTACCATCCCGTCGTCCGGATGCAGGAAGCCGGTGATGATCTTGATCGCGGTCGACTTGCCGGCGCCATTTGGACCCAGCAGACCGACGATCTCGCCAGGTTGAATGTCGAAGCTGACGCCATGCAGCGCTCGTATGCTGCCGTAGCTCTTGCTAATTTCGTGCACATGGATCATAAGCCAACCCCTTTCCCGTCATCCCTGAAAAAGATTGCAAGCCATCGCGTCTAGAGATTTGCCTGCCATCATAAAAATCAGACTAGAAAAAGCTATACGGAAACCTTAAACAAATTGTAAATTTTGCCGCCTTCAGGCGCCGAGGATCTCAACTCGCGTATCCCGCAATACGCGCTGAAAATGAGGATATGGAAACTGCGCGCCGCCGGCGTACAAGGCATTCACCGTTCCCGCCGCCACGCCACGGCGCAGGGCCTCGCTGAAATCCTCTTCATCGGCAAGCGCGGCGACGATTCCCGCGTGCAGGCAATCACCGCTGGCGATTGGATCGACTGGCTGAATGGCGGGCGATATCCCCTTTGCCACCAGATCTTTCATCACAAGCAGCGCGCCATCGGCGCCCAGCGAAACGACCACCAGCCCTATACCATCCGCGATCAAATGCCCCGCCGCCGCCCTTATGTCGCGGACTGTCCGAAGCTTCGTCCCCATAGCGTCAGCCAACTCAGACCGATTTACCTTAATCGCGAAAGGCTTCGCCTGGATGGCAGTCTCCAGCGCCGGTCCGCTGCTATCAACCCAGACGCGAGCGCCGATCGCATTCAACCGGGCGATCAGCGCGAAAGGCGCCTCGGCGGGCGCGCCAAGAGGCAGGCTGCCGCAGAGACAAACCGCGTACGCCTCATCGCGCTCGGCGGCGGCGCAAATGTCATCCGCGAGCGCCTCCCAATCAGACGGCCCAATGAGACCGGACTCGTTGATTACGGTAGATACGCCGTCGACGTTTGCGATGATGGTGCAAGTCCGCGTTTCGCCATCAAAATGCGTCCAAAGGGCTTCGTAGCCGTCTTCCGCCACCATCGCGGCAACAATTCGCCCGGTATGTCCGCCGAGCAAGCCCATCGCCAGCGGCTTCCCACCCAAAATCCGCACCGCGCGCGTGACATTCAAACCCTTGCCGCCCGCCACGGCAACGGCGCCGTCGATCCGCGAAATGCGGCCGATGGCGAAATCCGGCACGACCATCGTGCGATCCAGCGCCGCATTTGGCGTAACGCAAATAATCGTCTTGCGATTCATGCTAAATTCCTGCCACATTTATACAGTGCGAAACTTACAACAGCCGCCGTCACTCATCAAGACGACGCTTTCCCGACGCTAAGGCCGACTGTATGCGCCTCTGCCTATGCCAGCAAGTTGCGTCGGGCTACAATGCTCCATACTTTCCAAAGTCAGAGACCGCCGGACCGCCAAACGCGATGTCGATCTTCGGCCGAATTGACATACAGTTTCCCGATGGGCGCAGCGAATCTCACCTGCTGGGCGGCGACGCAATTACTTTGGGCAGCGCCGCCGACAATTCCATTCGCATCCTCGGCGCTAGTCTCGCCGAACACCACATCCGCATCAATCGCCAGGGCGACGCCGTGTACCTGACCAACCTGGCCGCCGAGCCGCACATGGCAGTTGATGGCTTGCCCTTGCCGATCAATGACCCGCAAATTCTGTCAGATTTCGCGCAGATCCAAGTTGGCGAGCTGAGCATCATTTTCAACCGGAGCAGCGACAGTTCAACCCTTGCGATCGACGCGGTATCAGAACGCACCCAGCCATCAGCGAGGGGATTCCGCGCGGAGCTCGAAAGCAGCGACATCCATGTTTGGCCCTGCTCCAGCGCTTCAATAAAGATCAGCATCGCGAATCTCACTGATGACGTTTCGCAGTTCAGCATCGAGACAGGCGGATTGCCAGCCTATTGGACGACTCCCCGGCAATTGATGTTCTCCGTAAATGGCGGCGACACCCTGGAGATAACGCACCATATCGCGCCTCCCCGACGGTCAGACATTGCGCCAGGCGAGTACCCGCTTACCATATCCGTGACTCGATTGGATGTCGATGAAAGTACTGCGCAGCTCATTCAGCTGGTCCAGGTCGGTGGATTCGCCGGCTTGAGCATCGCGCTTGATCCGCCAGTATTGCAGCCCAAAAGCTCGTTCAGTTTGCGCGTGCTCAATCTGGGCAATGAGGAACTGGGACTGACACTGCGGCCACACTGTCCAGGGGGCTTGCTCAATATAAGGCTGGCGCAGAACGAAATTCGTCTCAACGCCGGCGAGCGCGCCAGCATCAGCGGCTTGGCCGACCTTAGACGACGGCCCATATTCGGCAGATCGAAGCTAATACACTTTGCGCTCTTGGCGCAGGCGCAAGAGCCACATAACTTTCTGGCCAGCCAGCCGGCAACCGCCGTTGTCGATCCAATTATCGGCCCTCGCGCGCTAATTGGCGCGGCGCTTGCGCTCACCATTGCGCTTCTTGCCATCGCCGCGCTCGCGCTCAAGCCGCCACAACCGTCGATCGCTGCTTTCGCGCTCTCCGACCAGCAGGTCGCGCAAGGCAAGACCGTGATCCTGACCTGGAATGCCGTCGATGTTGAACGCTTCGTCATTGAGCTTGATCGCGCGCCAATTGCCGAATTGCCCGGCGAGGCGGTGAGCTACAGCCTGGATACCAGCGGATACCTCGACCCAATTGACATCGCCCTGATCGCGATAAACGGCGATACGACCGACATTGAATCGCGCCAGTTGGAAATCTACCAGCCCGTAAGGGTGACTCGCTTTGAAGTTGACTAGACGGCGCTTCTGCGCAACATCCGCGGCGATCTGACTATCAACTGGCGCGTGGAAGGCGCCCTCGCAGTCGACATTGCTCTCCCGCCCAGCTTTAGCGTGATTCGCGAGACAATTGCTGGTGAAGACGGCGAAATCGTAATTCAAGGCGAGCCTGCCGACGACTTCCAGGTGATCCTCAGCGCAAGAAGATGAGATTGGCGGCGCAACCACGCGCGCGATCGCGATCGCCGTCGCTGAGCCGGAATGTACGCCGGTTCGTGATGCGCGGCTGTATCAGGGACCCGACGCCGGATATGCGCCTGTGGACGATGCCGTGCAGAATGTGCCGGTACTGGTCAAAGGAATAAACGAAGACAAACGTTGGATTCAAATCGAGCTGGCCAGCGGCGAACGTGGCTGGGGTTTCCGCAGCGACTTCCGCTGCCGCGGTTTCGATTCGGCAGGTTTGAACGTTATCGCTGATGTTCCGCAACTGCCATCGCCAAGGCCCACCTCTCCGCCAACGTTGACTTGCACATACGGACCTGCATATACACCTACCTATACAGCGACAGCAACCACTGCCGCGACGCCGAAGCCGATCACGCCGCCATCAGACGCCGATGAGACCTAGCGTTGCGCTACCCTTGAAAGCCCGCCCCTTCTGTGTCGCAGGTCCGCGCCCTATACCCGCTCGGCGCCAAAAGACTTGTTCAGCAATCGCCACAGCGACTGCATCGAAAATGTTTACCCCTCCCAAGCTCGCAATTGTCACGCCGGTTCCTCTGCCGTATAATGGCGCATTCAGTTGGAGCGAAGTCCAAGGACATCATCAGACCAATGAGCAATCGACCGCCCGTCTATCCCTTCACTGCCATCGTCGGCCAAGACATGATGAAGCTCTCGCTGATCCTCAACGCCATCGATATGCGAATCGGCGGCGTATTGATCCGCGGCGAGCGCGGCACCGGCAAATCGACCGCGGCGCGCGCCTTGGCTGCCCTTCTGCCCGAGATTGATGTCATTGCCGATTCCCCCTTCAACGATGACCCCTTCCGCCGCGAATCCTGGTCCGATTTCGCGCGCGGCAAATACGAAGACAGTGAAGAAATCCCGCTGAAGCGCCGGCGCATCAGCTTCATCGACCTGCCGGTAAGCGCCACCGAAGACCGCGTAGTTGGCACGCTCGATATCGAAAAGGCGATCCAATTCGGCGAACGGCACTTCGACACCGGCGTCCTGGCGAATGCCAACCGCGGCATTCTCTATGTCGACGAAATCAATCTGCTTGATGATCATATCGTCGATCTGCTGCTCGATAGCGCTGCGATGGGCGTCAATATCGTCGAGCGCGAAGGCATCAGCTTCAGTCATCCGGCGCGTTTCATTCTGGTAGGCACCATGAACCCGGAAGAAGGCGACCTGCGCCCGCAGCTCCTCGACCGCTTCGCCCTCTCCGTCGATGTGACCGGCATCAAGGACGCCGCCGACCGCATCGAGATCCTCGAACGGCATATCGCTTACGAAAATGACCCGCTCGATTTCAAATCCGAATGGGATCCGGTCGATCTCCAGCTATCCGACCGCATCGCCGCCGCCCGCGAAATTATCGACGATGTTACCCATACGACACAGGATTTGCGCGTCATCGCCAGCATCACCAGCGACCTGCGCGTAGACGGGCATCGCGCCGACCTGGTGATCCTGAAAGCGGCGCGCGCCCACGCCGCTTATGAAGGACGCGCGGCAATCAATGACCGCGATATTACGCTGGCGATCCGCCTAACGATTCCGCATCGCCTAAAACGCGGTCCCTTCAACGACGCCCAAGCCGACCTCAACGCTGTGGATTCGGCAGTTGATGAGAAGCGGCAGGAATTCGGCGAGGGCGAAGAAGCGGGCGAATTCAGCGAAAACAGCGACGAGCAAGCGGCGCAGACTAAAAAAAAAGTGAGTCTGTAAGCGGCGAAGGCGAACCGCAAGATCAAGAACTGGGGCAGACCGAGGCGGCGCCGCAAGATGTCTTCCCCACCTCCGACGCGCGTTGGTGGGAAGGCGGCCAGCAAGTCCAATCCCAAGCCGAATTTGAAACGCGCAAGCTCAATACCCAACTCGACCGCATGACGCGCCGTCAGTCCGGGCGGCGCTCCACCACGCGCACCGATCGCAAACGCGGGCGTTACGTCCGCGCCAGGCAGGCGGGCGAGAAACCGCGCGATATCGCCTTTGACGCTACCCTGCGCGCCGCCGCCCCTTTTCAGGTTGAGCGCGACGAACAAAAGGCGGAAACCGGAATGGCTTACGCCCTGCGCAAGACCGATCTGCAAGAGAAAGTCCGCGTCCGCAAAGCCGCCAATCTCATCATGTTCACGGTAGACGCCTCCTGGAGCATGGCGGTCTCCGAACGCATGCAAGCGACCAAAGGCGCCATCATGTCGCTGCTGACTGACGCCTATCAGCGGCGCGACCGCGTTGGATTGGTCGTCTTTCAGAAAGACCGCGCCTCGCTGGTGCTGCCGCCGACGAACTCAGTTGTACTGGCGAAAGAAGCGATGGCTGATATCCCGGTCGGCGGCAAAACGCCCCTGTCAGCGGGCCTGCTGCTGACTTACGAAGCGGTCATGCGCGAGAAAAACCTCAATCCGGATGTGATGCCGATGATGATCTTGCTTACCGATGGCGCTGGCAATGTTTCGATAAGCGATTCAGTCTCGCCGCAAGACGAAGCGCATTCGATCGCGCGCAAGATCCACGAAGCCGAAATCCGCACCGTCACCATCAACATGGAGCATGTCGCCTTCGATCAAGGCTTGGCGCAGCGCCTCGCCGATCAAATGGGCGGTCCTTGCTACACCCTCGCCCAAATCCGCGCCGACAGCCTGCTGGACACCGTCCGCGCGGAAATGGACAAAATATAGACCGACGACAGTGCTCTTTGGGCTTGAGCGTCGCGGCGCCACACTTGTGCCACTTATGCTAGAGGCCCGCGACTAAAGTCTTCTTGTAATCAGCCAGATTACTGCAGCGAAGATGGCAATTATCGCCAATATTATGAGCTCGCTCGTATAAAGCTGGGGCATTAGGCGCTCCAGACGCTTCTCGCCGCGCATCAATTCATCTTCATCATGGCAAGAAAATACGGCATGTCAACAGAATGCTATCTATTATGCACAATTATATTTCCGATATTTAGCAATATCCCCCAATTCCGATCTTGGTTATGAGAAACTGGTCAACGCTTTTCGCAAGTCCGTTCATCTATTGTTATAGTAAATTCAAGCAGGATTCATAAGGTACCCAAGCATGAACCGCATCCGCGTAGTCAATCTCCCCGGCGCGCCTTATGACATAGGCTATGCCCACGGCGAGCGCTTCCGCGACGAAATCCACCATTTCACCGAAGAGCGCGTTCGCCTCTGCAGCTCGCCCGAATGGACCGGACGCCAGTTGCCGCGCGAAGCCGTCATCGCCCTCGCCGAAGCCTGCGTCACCGAGCATCAGGCTTACGCGCCCGACCTCATGGAAGAGTTGCAGGGCATCGCCGACGCCACCGGCTTATCGCTCGCCGAGCTGGTCATTAACAATGGATTCACCGACTTTATCGATACGATCTACAACTTGGGCGACATAACCATTCCCGCCCGCGCGCCAACGTTGGTCGCCGATAATTGCACCGCCTTTATGGTGCCCGAAAGCCGCAGCGCTACGGGACAGGCTTATTTCGGACAAACCTGGGATATGCACGCCTCAGCCACGCCATACGTCATTTTGATTCGAGGCGAACCGGATGATGCGCCCAGCTTCCTCACCTTCACCGTCACTGGCTGTGTCGGCATGATCGGCATGAACAGCGCCGGCATCACCGTCGGCGTCAACAATCTGATGGCGACCGATGGTCAAATCGGCGTTACCTGGCCCTTCGTCGTGCGCAAAATCTTGCAGCAGGACAATCTTGATGATGCGCTGCAATGCCTGACGGATGCTAAGCTCGCGGGCGCGCACAATTATATGCTCATGGACGGGCGCGGCCGCGGCTATGAAGTCGAAGCCATGTCCAGCAGGCATCATGTGCGCAAGCTCGCAGACGAGACAATCAGCCACACCAACCACTGTCTCATCCAAAAGAATCTCGATGTCGCGCGCGATCGACCGCCTGCCTCGCAAAACAGCTCGGAGAATCGCCTGCGCCGAGCGGACGAACTCTTGGCGAGGGATGACATCAGCATCGACGACCTCATGGCGCTGACGCGAGACGACGTGGCGATCTGCACGCGCCCGCAACCGCCGAACCACGTTGAAAGCTGCGGCGCCGCCATCATGAGCCCCGCAACCGGCGACTTCTGGTCGGTTTGGGGCATTCCCGCCGACAACGAATACGAGCGCTTCACCATTTGAGCGGCGCGCCCGCGCTCGCAGCGCGAAACTGCCCTTATACTGTAAATAGGGAATAGAGAGGGCGGTGCATAGATGATGGACCCGAAGCAGGTACGGATATTTGGCATCCCCATGGACTTGGGGCAGAGTCGACGTGGCGTGGACATGGGTCCAAGCGCGATTCGCTACGCGCAACTGCACGAGAAGCTGCGCTCGCTTGGCTACCATACGACCGACGAAGGCAATATCCATGTCGCCCAAGCCGAGCAGACGCCCGCGCTGATGCGCGCCTACCCAAACGCGCACTTCTTGCCGCAGGTGGCGAAAATCTGCCAGGCAACCTATGATGCCATCCACGCCACCTGGAGAAGCGACGAATTCGGCTTGTTCCTGGGCGGCGACCACAGTCTGAGCGTCGGCACGGTCTCGGCGGCGGCGCAGCGCGGCAAGCTGGGCGTCCTCTGGATTGACGCGCATACCGATATGAATACGCCCGTCAGCTCGCCATCGGGCAATATCCACGGCATGGCGCTCGCTTGTCTGCTGGGCGAGGGTCCAGCGGAATTGGTGAACATCGGCTATGACGGCGCCAAGCTTTCGCCGGAACAGATTATCGTTATCGGCGCGCACGACATCGACCGCGAAGAACGGATCCGCGTGAAGCAAAGCGGCATTCGAGTCTACACCATGCGCGATGTTGACGAGCGCGGCATCCCACTGCTGGCGAACGAGATCCGGCAGCAATTCGCCGACATGGACGCTATCCATGTCAGCCTCGATATGGACTCCTGCGACCCGCAATTTGCCGTCGGCGTCGGCACGCCAGTTTCAGGGGGTTTGAGCTATAGGGAGGCTCACCTGCTGATGAAACTGATCTCGGACTCGGGCCAGGTCCGTTCAATGGACGTGGTGGAATGCAATCCCATCCTGGACGATCACAACCGCACCGGCATCCTGGCTGTCGATCTGATCATGAGTATGCTGGGCGACAAATTCTTGTAACGCGCCAGCCTGGCTCGCAGCTCCCACGATAGCGCTTGCCCATCGTTTTAGGCAGTCTGTACGAAACTTCTGGTTATTTTTCCTACATCGTGTACTATGATACTTGAACACTGATGCAGGAGTCCCACCATGAACATTGGCATTCCCAAGGAAATCAAAGTCGCGGAATATCGCGTGTCGGTTCCTCCTTCGACTGTGCGCGAATCTGTCAATCGCGGGCATACCGTCTTCGTCGAAAGCAATGCCGGCTTGAGCAGCGGCTTCAACGATGAAGAGTATATCTGCGCTGGCGCAGCCATCATGGATTCGGCCGAAGAAGTCTGGTCTAATTCGGATATGATCATCAAGGTTAAGGAGCCGCAGCCGAGCGAATACCGCTTGCTCCGCCCCGATTTGATTCTCTTCACCTACCTCCACCTGGCCGCCGACCGCCAATTGACCTACGCCATGTTGGACAGCGGCGTAACCGGCATCGCCTACGAAACCGTGGAAGACAGCCAGCGCCGGCTCCCCCTGCTCGAGCCGATGAGCGAAGTAGCCGGGCGCATGGCGGCGCAGGTCGTTTCGCATTATCTGGAAAGGCAGCAGGGAGGGCGCGGCGTATTGATGGGCGGCGTTCCCGGCGTGGCGGCAGCGCACATTGTAATCCTGGGCGCCGGAACCGTCGGCGCCAACGCCGCCAAGATCGCCCTGGGCATGGGCGCCCGCGTCACCCTGCTTGACATTGACCTCGATCGGCTGCGTTACCTGGACGATGTCCTCGTTGGCAACCTGAACACGCTCTATTCGAATCAAATCAACATCAGCCGATCCATCGTTACCGCCGACGCCCTGATTGGCTCCGTGCTGATCACCGGGGCGCGCGCGCCAATGCTGGTCACGCGCGACATGCTTCCGTCGATGCCAAACGGCAGCATCATCGTAGACGTCGCCGTCGATCAAGGCGGCTGCGTTGAAACAACAAAGCCCACCACTCATAGCGATCCCACCTTCGTCATTGACGGCGTCTTGCATTATGGCGTGACCAATATGCCAGGCGCCGTTCCGCGCACATCGAGCCTGGCGCTGGCGAACGCGACCCTGCCTTACGCGCTGAAGATCGCCGACCGCGGCGCCGCCGACGCCTTGCGCGCCGATCCCGCACTGCTAAAAGGCTTGAACACCGCGGCCGGACGCTGCGCGCATCCCGCTGTCGCCGATACGTTTCAGCTTGAATATGTCGATGGTATGCAGGCGCTGGAATACCTGGCCGCAGATGCGCTGCTGCCGCTCTGATTCGGTCAAGCTGCACCTGCTCCTCACATCTAGCCGAGCGAATACTGGGGCGCGACTTGCTATGTCCAATATCTGAACTCTGCTACATTGGTACTGGCATCTAAATGGCGACCGGTACTCCGTGAAACAAGCGCGAAAACGCCTCGCATTTGCAGCCGGCATGATCACCAGCGCAGTCTTTCTGGCGCTGGCCTTCCGCGGCTTGCATCCAGACCAGTTTTGGAGCAGCCTTGGCAAATTGAACCCGCCTTGGCTGATGGCCGCTGTACTGGTTTATTTCGCTGCTGTCTTGGTCATAGCCCTGCGCTGGCAAATCTTGCTGCACTCGGTCAAACGGGTGCGCCTGGGCGCGCTCTTCAAGCTCGTCGCCATCGGCTACATGGGCAACAATGTCTATCCGCTGCGCGCCGGCGATGGACTTCGCATAATGCTGCTGCGCCGGGAGCATCAGGTAGCGTTGCTGCGCGCCACCACCGTCATCGCCGTCGAGCATCTCTATAATGGCGCGACCATGATTGTGTTCATCCTGCTAAGCCTGGCTGCCATCGACTTACAATCGCCGACAGTGGAGGCAATCGCCGGGCTCGCCATGCCGCTGGTCAGCATGGCCATCGTGGCTGCGCTCTTCCTGGCCGCGAAACCGGCTTTGCTTCGGCGGCTGGTCCGCCGGGCGGTCACAATCTTACCGCGAGCGCTAGGACAAGCGGCTCAGCGCCTGAGCGAGGATGTCATCGCCGGCCTGGAAGGCTTGCGCAGCCCCCGCCATTTTTTGGGCGCGTTGCTCGTCTCCTTCCTCGCCTGGGGCGTCGAAGCCGGCGCCTATTGGCTGGTCATGTTCGCATTTGGCTTGGAGCTCAACTACGCGGTGGCGCTGCTGCTGGTCGGCGCCGTCAATCTGGCCGGGCTGATACCGGCCTCGCCCGGTCAAGTTGGCGTCAATGAGTTTGTTGTCATCAGCATCTTGACCGCCCTGGGCATCGCCGCGCCGCTGGCCACCGCCTACGCCGTCGTCGTCCATCTGACGATCTGGCTGCCAATCACGCTCGCCGGTTTCATTCTGCTGCTGAAACAGGGATTGGGCTGGGCTGATATTGGCATGGCGAAAGAACTCAAAAGCGTGGAATCGTTGCGCGCCGAATCGAGTTAAACATCTATCGCTGTATCGAAGTGTTTCAGCAGCGGCGCCAAGCCGTCCCATAGTTCGTCGGGGATTTCCAACTCGGCCGCCGCCAGGCATGATTCCGCTTCCGCGGGAATTCGCGCGCCGGGGATCACGGAAGCGACTTGTGGATGGCGCGTACACCATTGCAAAGCGACAGCCAACATTGGCACATCGTAGCGCGCGCATAACCGCTGAATCTTGCTGACGTGATCGAGACAATCTTGAGGAAATACGCGATTGAGATACTTCGTGTCTTCTCGCGGTCCCGTAACGAGCAGGCTGCGCTCAAGCGGCGTGGCGCCCACCAAGCCCACATCATGTTTTGCCGCCTCTGCCAAGATTTCCCGTTCAGCTATATGATTGATCAGGCTCCAGCAATCGGCGATGACGGCGGCATCGAATTCACCCGTCTTGATATACGCAAGATTGGTCGGCGGATTGTTGCAGGCTGTGCCAATGCACTTGATGATGCCCTGACCCTGCAAACGCCGCAACGCGCCCAGCGCGCCCTCATCCGAAAGCACTTCGTCCATCGGCTGGCCCATCGCATCGTGAATATAGACGATTGGCAGGCGGTCCAAGCCCATACGTTCAAGGCTCTGCTCGACGCTGCGCAATATCGCGTCAAAGCGAAAATCGTATCCCAGGTGCGAGCGCCCGGCTTTGGTCGTAACCGTGATCCGGTCCTTGGCCGACGGTCGCTCGCGCAGCGCTTCGCCGATCATCGATTCGCTCAAGCCGCGATTATAGAGCACAGCCGTATCAATGAACGCGCAACCGGCATCTATCGCCGCTACCAGCGTCTTCACACCTAATTCCTCATCAAGTCGGCGTTGCCCCTCATCCACTTCGACGGCGGTATCGTTCTGCGTCGGTATGCCAGTGAACGCAGTGCCAATGCCCACCACAGGCAATTGCATCTCGGTGCGACCCAGTCGCTTCGTACGCATTAGATGGTCCGCTCCCTGACGCGGGCATAATTCGACGCGTCAGCGTCTATCTGATCATCGGTCTTGCCAAACCGCCGCCTTCGATTGCCGTATTCAACCAGCGCCTCATAAAAGGCGCCGCGTCCAAAATCGGGCCAATAGGTTTCCGTGGTATAGATCTCGCTGTAAGCGCCTTGCCAGATCAAAAAATTACTAAGTCGGGATTCACCGCTTGTGCGAATGATGAGGTCAGGATCGGGAAGATCGCTGGTATACATATAACTGTTGATCGTAGCTTCGGTGATATCTTCCGGCGCGATGCCAGCCCGCACGATGTTCTGCACCGCGTTCACGATTTCATCACGCCCGCCATAATTGAAGGCGACATTGAGGATCAAACGCTGATTGTCGCGCGTATACTCGCAGGCTTCCGCCACTTTGCGCGCCAACCGACTCTCGATGCCGTCCAGCTCTCCAATGTGGCGAATCTGCACGCCTTCTTCATCCAGCTCCTGCAGCTCACGATCGATGACCGTTTCCAAGATGCGCATCAGCAGCATAACCTCGCGCCGGGGCCGCGACCAATTCTCAGTCGAGAAGGCGTAAATCGTCATGATCCGCACGCCGAACTCGGCCGCGGCGCGCACGATGCGGCGCAAGTTTTCCGTGCCCTGGCGATGCCCAGCCGAACGCGGCAGTCCGCGCTGCCTCGCCCAGCGGCCATTACCGTCCATAATGATTGCGACGTGTTCCGGCGCCTTTTCCAAGCGCGGTTTGCCGAGCGATTTTCGTCGAGATTCTCTTGTGATGATGGTCATACAGATTTCCCGCTAGGGCTACATTGAAACGTTTAGTAGGCTGTCATTTCGCGTGTACACCGAGCCGCGCTTTTCTCCTCATTTATTCTGCGCCGGTGGCTGATACAAAGGCCGGAACCAAAAGCCAAGTCTATACCTCCATTATGTCCTTCTCTTTATCAGCGCCCAGCTCGCCAATCTGTTCGACGTATTTGTCAGTCAGCTTTTGAACTTCCACCTCGCCCCGTTTGCGATCATCTTCTGAAATCAGTTTTTCCTTTTCGAAGTCCTGCAAGTCGCTGTTCGCCGAGCGTCTGATATTGCGTATGGCCACGCGCGTATCCTCCATACGCCGGTTGAGAAACTTCACCAGCTCGAGGCGGCGCTCACGGGTCAAAGCGGGCATATTGAGGCGGATATTCTCGCCGTCAACATTGGGATTCACACCAATATCGGACATCTGAATCGCTTTTTCGATGTTCCGTACGGCGGCTTTGTCATAGGGGCGGATCAGGATTTGCATCGCCTCCGGCGTCGAGATGTTGGCGATCTGCCGCAGCTCGGTGTCTTGACCGTAGTAATCGACCATCATCCGATCGACGAGCGCGGTGCTCGCCCGTCCGCTGCGCATCCGGCTCAGCTCATCGCGAAATACAGACAGGGTCGATGCCATCTTGCTCCTTGCCTCGTCCAGTATTTCTTCAATCATCGTGACCCTCCTGCTTCCGACTCTCGCCAGCGCGGGACCTGCAGTCTCGCCGCTAGCGCCGGTAACTGATTCCGAATGTTTTCGCCCTGACGACTCGTTGGCGCGCGCGCTCGCAAGCGCCGCAATCGTCTTTTGCTGCTTGTGCAGCCGAATATCCCTATTATATCGCCATTTGTTGGAAGGCGTAAGCGGAATAAGGCATCGCTGTTGAGGGCAATGTACAGTCGGCGGTTCTTAACGATCCTCAATTTGGACGGCGCATGGATGACCAGGGGCTTCGGCCAACGCGATTCGAAATTTACGAATCTGCGCTTTGAGGAATCCAGGATGCGTATGCGCCCCCTGACGCAGTTATCTGCTGCGCGCTGCCGCCTTGCGCATCAATAAGAAACAACTGATCCAAGCCATTTATGGTAGCGGTCAGCACGATGAACTGGCCGTCCGGGCTGTAATTCGCCGACCAGACGCTTCCAGGACCGGTGTACAGGATCCGGCGGTCTTCCCCCGCGAGGTTCATGCTCGCCAGCGCGCGCGCCCCGCCAATCGTAGTCACGTACAATATCCGCTGGCCATCCGGATGGAAAGCCGGTGACGCATCACGCACATCGTTGTCCGTCAACAATCTTGTCTCGCCGGATTCGCGGTCCAGCAGGCGGATTTCCCAAGTGCTGGGATCTTGCGCCGCAGCGCCCGCGGTGAAGACAATATATTCGCCATCCGGACTGAAGCGCGCATGGCTGTTGCGCCAGCCGTCGCTAAAGATCGGCTGCCCGTCGCCATCAATTGGATCAATCAAGCGCAGGTCGAAAGTTCGATCGCCACGCGTATCGGTGGAATATATGATCCGGTCACCGGCGGGCGACCATGCTGCCAGCCGGTCCAAAACCGAATTCCGCGTGAGCCGCCGAAGCTGACCGCCATAACGGTTCATTACAAATATATCAAAATCGCCATCGCGATCCGACTGAAAAGCGATCCAGCGTCCGTCAGGCGACGGCATGGGATAGGTGCTGCTGCCTTCGCCGGCATCGAAACGGCGTGTTTCCCACGAAATCAGATCCAGGACCGCAATTTGAAATTGCGGTTTCTCGCCGTCTCCGGTCTCGCTGCGAGCGAAATAAACGAGCTCGCCGCCGACCGATTGCAGCGGCGGAATCAGCGTTGGTTGCTCTCTGACGCCAACCGGCTGAATGCTAGCCCGCGTCGAAGTTGGTCGTGACGCGGCGAAGAACGATTCCGCGGTAAAGGTAGCATCAGCGGCCTCATTCAGAGCCGACCGCGTCAGTTCAAGCGAATTTACCCCAGTCTCGCGCTGCGGGGGCGCCGTCGCGGTTTCGGTCGCGGGCGCTTTCGCTGTAGTGGCTTCAACCTCGCCAACCAGCACGACAGCGTTCGCCGTAGTGGTTGCCGCTCCATTTCGCGACAGGATACCAAAAAGCGGTACAGCCAGGATCGAAATGCCGACGAGCAAGGCGCAGCCCAGCGCGCCGCCAACTGTCACCCAGAGCAAAATATTGCGGCGCCTTCGTTCGGGCCTCCGCTCCAAATGCACGGCCGGGCTCGCAGCCGGCGATGTGTCGCTTGTCGCCGATGCCTCTGGCGGCGGCACAGCCAACGGAAGGGGACCGGGCGCCGTCGTTGACGACCCGACAAATCCGCCGGGGGGACTCTCAATTCTTGTATCCACTTCTACAGCGGCTTTGCCCTCGCCACCTCTGACTTGGTCAGCAAGCGCCTCGCGCAACGCCTCCGCCAGCTCCCCCGCGCTGCCAAAGCGCGCGTCCCTCGTCTTGCTCAAGGCGCGCATGATGACGTCTTCCAGCTCAGCGCTGACACTCGGCTCAAATTGACGAGGCAATGGCGGTGGCATCGTCACATGCATGACCGCCAGGCTGTAGGGCGTATCGCTCTCAAACGGACGGCGACCGGTGACCAACTCGAAGAGCATAACACCCAGTGAATAGACATCGCTCCGCCCATCCAATTGCTCGGCGCGCGCCTGCTCCGGCGACATATAGCTCGGCGTGCCAACGACGCCCTGGGTAGTAATCTGGCTGCTGCTTTCGCTCAAGATGCGGGCGATGCCGAAGTCAGTGATGAAGGCGCCGCCGCCGTCGTCAAGCAGGATATTGCTCGGTTTGAGATCGCGATGCAGGATGCCGTTCTGATGCGCATAATCCAAAGCCGAGGCCACCTGCTGAACGATGCTGAGAATGCGCGGCAGCGGGATCCGCCCTTCCGCCAGCAGCTCCTCGACCGAACCGGCCGGCATATAACGCATGGCGATATAGGGCTGGCTCTTAAACTCGCCAAAGTCATAAACGGGGACGATATTACGGTGCTCCAACTGCGAGACGATCTTCACTTCCCGCTCGAAGCGCTGGAGGTAGGTGTCGTCATTCAGGAAGACGCTGGGCAGAAATTTCAGCGCCACGTTGCGGTTCATCGACTGCTGCCGCGCCCGGAAAACCGTCGCCATGCCTCCTTGACCGACTTGGCTGAGAATCTCGCAGCCGTTTACCATCTTGCCGATGAGATCTGCCGACATGATGCCCGCCAATAAAGGCTGACGTCGATTCCAGAGGAAGCCTGTCGACGCCAGCCTCGCTCGTCCGGCAGCAGCGACCGAAGCGCCACCGCTCTCTTGCTTCCGATTATAGGCTATGCCCGACTTGCGCTTGAACACCCAAAACCTGACCGTCATGATCGCCACTTTGCCAATGCGGAATTCGGCGCAGTTACGCGTCCAACAGCTTGACAGAATCTGGCTCTGGACAGAAAATAAGTAGGCAAAGCTTGACTCTGCCGTTGGAGGCAGATGACATGCGTGACAGTCTCGTCACCGACTCCTCAAGATCGACCGACCTGCGCGAACGAATCATCACGGCGGGCGTACTTCTGCCGATAGCGATATTGGTCTCTCTCGCTGGCGGATGGCTCTTTGTGCTGCTGATCCTGCCGGTCATGTGCGTCGGCATGCTCGAATTCTACGTGATGGAAAAAGATACGACGATGCAAGGCAGTTCGCTCACGGGCATCCCCACCGGCATCGCCATTGTCCTGGGCTTCTTCCTCAACCAGGACTGGCTCTGGCAGTTGGCGGTTCCCTTGGGGATACTCCTCACCCTGATGCTGGAGTATTCACGCCAGCCCCGGCAGCCGGCGCGCGCCTTGAAGCAGGTCGGCACCACCATGTGCGGTGTCTTTTACATCGCCTTTCCGGGCGCGTTCCTGATCATTCTGCGCAATGCGCCGCAAGACGGCGTGATTTGGCTTTTCGTCGTTTACGCCATCACCTGGGGAACAGATACCTTCGCCTACCTATTTGGAAAGACCTTCGGCCGCACCAAGCTGGCGCCGCTCATTTCGCCCAACAAGACGGTCGAAGGCGCGGTCGGCGGTATCTTGGGCGCCTGGATTCCCGCCTTTTGCATCTTGCTTTTCTCCGGCGCCTTCCAACCGGTGCTGATTCCGATGATCGTAGCCGGTCCCTTTCTAGCGGTTAGCGGCGACCTCTTTGAATCGGCGCTGAAACGATTCTTCCGCGTCAAGGACAGTTATGTCGCCGGCTTCAACGTCTTTCCGGGGCATGGTGGCGTGCTGGATCGCATTGACGCCTTGGTCTGGGTGGCCAGTTGGGTCTTCCTTTACCTTTTCGCCGTCGGCATGTTGTAGGCTCATCTGGCGCGAGCCAATTCTGGGCAAGCCTCTTTGAAGCGTACCAGAGAATAAGCTATAATGATTTTCGCCGCGCCATCTTCATTCGCAGGCTGCGACGGACGTCGCAACTATGGATGGCTGCATAAGACGGAGCCTTTTTCCCAGCGAAAGTTGGTGTCTAATGCCGAAATTCGAAACGCAGGTGCTGATCAACCGCCCGGTATTCCACGTCTTTCGCTACGTCGGCGACTTCAACAACGATGTGCATTGGCGCAACGTCAAAGGCGTCGGCATGACAAGCGGCGATCCGATCCGCGCCGGCACCATGGTGGCGATGACGCGCCGCATCATGGGGCGAAGCGGCTTCGTCAACAGCGATGTCACCGACTTCGAACGCAACAAAAAGATCGAGCTCAAAGGCTCTTACTGGGGCTTTCCCTTCGTCAGCACGATCAGCTTCGAGCACCGCGGCCAGCAGACCAACGTGCGCGAAACGCTCGATATTCGCACACGCTGGTTCTTCTGGTTTGGCATTTTCTTCAATTTGACGCTGAAACGCGTGCTCCAGCGCGAGTGGAACAACCTCAAGCAGATCCTCGACGGACACGGCGACCGCAGGTCAGCCGCGCCGCAGCCGATTCCCGAGTAAATCCGCTCTGTGACGCTTGCCCCTTAAAACTCGTCGATCTTGCCCTTTCCCGGATTGAAATGATCGCCGCGAATGCCGATTTCGCTTGCATACTGCGCGATCAAATGCTGGGTGGAAAAGTGCTGCATCAGATTAAACAGGTAGTAGATGATAAGCGACAGCGTGATCCCCGCGAGCATATTGGCGTTCAAGAGCCCGCCGAAGACGCTGTCCACCACCTGCCGCACGACGCCGTATAGGAGCGAGATCGCAATCATGTACAGCAGCAAGGTGAAGCCCTGTCCTCTATATTCGCGGGCTATACGTATGTTGCGCCGAATCTGCCAGGCGGTTCTGTAATCGCCTTCCGCGGCGAAGCGCGCCATGCCCACAAAGTAAGCCCAGCCCATCACCAATGCCGCGCCCACCACGATGACGAAGGATGCGAGGGCGGCCAGCAGGCCTAAAATGTCAATGATTTGCCCCAGCAAGCCGGTTAGCGTCACCATAACAACCATGAGCAAGGCGAACAGCACCCAATAGGCGGCGCTCGCTGCGAAGAGGGCGGTGCCATCTTTGATATTCTGCCCGAGGTTAACCTCCGGCATCCAAGTTTCCTCGCGCAAGACCGCGCGGATGACCGCAACGCTGTAGCCGGACAGCCAAAAGCCGGAGACAATCGCCACCAGCAGCAGCCCAAAGAAGCCAGTGATGGTCGTGCCGCTAAGAGGTTGGAGCGTTTCCGTATGCGACTGGCTGACATCAAGGTTGGTCATCGCCGTCAGCAGCGGCGTCCAGTCATGGGAGTTTAAGATCATGGCGATGAAGACGGCAAAGGCGATCGTCATTGCCAGAACGATGCTCATGACTTTGGCAAAGTTCTGAAATGGATATTTAATTGCGTTGGTAAAGTTCATCGTGTCCTCTCTCGTTTGCTTAACGTTGCTATCCTACCATAGAGTGCGCGGGCTGCTTACAGTCTATCGCTCTTCCAAACGATCATGCGCCGGCGGCGGCGTCGAAGAAAGCGCCGAGATCTCTGCATACCATTCGGGCGTCATCGCAACGTCCAGCGCCGCCAGCGACGACTGCAACTGCGCCAGGTTGCGCGCCCCGATGATCGGCGCCGTCACCGCCGGATGCGCCATCACCCAAGCCACCGCCAGCGTCGCCGGCGCCAATCCGCGCTCTCTCGCGTGGGCGGCAAAATCGGCCGCCGACTGATAATAATCAGCTTCGCCATAACGCTTGCTGTACATCCTGTTCTCAATCAGGCGACCCGCGTCCGCCTTTCCGTCAGCCGCGTATTTGCCAGTGAGCAAGCCGCCGCCAAGCGGACTGTAGGGAATGACGCCGATTTCTTCATTGGCCGCCATCGGCAGGATCTCCACCTCCGCCTGCCGCTTGACCAGGTTGTACATCGGCTGCAGGCATTCGATCCGCGCCAGCCCCTTATTCTCCGCGGTGCCTTGCGCTTTCATCACCTGCCAAGCCGCCCAATTGCTGACCGCCGGATAGAGGATCTTCCCCTGCCGAACGAGATCGTCCAGCGCCCGCAGCGATTCTTCTATCGGCGTTTCCGCATCGTAATGATGCAAGAAATAAACATCGATACGGTCGGTATTCAGCCGCCGCAAGCTCTCTTCCACAGCAATCTGAATATGCCGCCGCGACGCGCCCCCTTGGTTGACATCATCGCCGGTAGTAGAGACGACCTTGGTCGTCAGCACGATTTCGTCGCGGCAGTCGCCGATCAACTCGCCCAGAATCTCTTCCGAGCGTCCACCGGCGTAGGTATTGGCGCAATCAAAAAAGTTGATGCCGACCTCGCGGCAGCGGTGAAACATCCTCGCCGATTCCGCTTCGTCGGCGATATCACCGAAGGACATCGTACCGAAGCAAAGCGACGAAACCTTAACACCTGTGCGACCCAGAATCCGATAATCCACTTTCCTGCCCTTTCATCATTTGCAATCTTGAACTCATTCGTCAGCAGCCAACTGCCCTTGCGCCACCATTTCAACGCGCCCGCCAACGCGAATGACGATCTCCCCATCAACGCGCTCCCCCTCCAGATGCAAGAGCGATGGGCGCCCGATCTGATAACCCTGCTCCGAGCGAATCGCGATGCTTTCCGAGCCGAAGTAACCGTGCTCAACCATATAGCCGGCGATGCAGCCATTTGCGGAGCCCGTCGCCGGGTCTTCCGGCGCGCCATATATATCATCCAGCACACGAACATGAATATCGTTCGCCGCGTCCAAAGTCTCGGCGCAGAAGATCGCCGGCGCGATCGCATCATGCGCTCCCAAAATCGCCCGCAGTCGATCGAGATTGACCCGCGCGCGATTGACCGCCTCCAGCGAAACCATCGGCGCCAACACAAAAGCCATCCCGGTCGACACTTGCTGAACCGGGAAACGCGAATCAATATCCGCCTCACTTACGTTGAGGATCTGCGCCAGGTCGGCTGCTGCGAATATATGCCCGAACTCCGGGCGATTCTGCCGCATCCAAAGTACGCCGTCATCCGCGAATTCCACCGGAATTTGCCCAACTGGCAAGTTGAGCAGCAGTCGCTCGACCGGACGCCCAATTATTTCGCGCTGAATGACGTATGCCGTGCCAAGCACAGGATGGCCCGCGAAATCAACCTCAACCTCGGGCATGAATATACGCACGTTATAACCGCCGTTTTCGGGCAGATCCGAGATAACGAAGGTGGTCTCCGAAAAGTTGATTTCCTTCGCCAACTGCTGCATCAGCGCTGCTGGCGGATTGCCCAAGTAGACCGCCAACTGATTGCCGGTGTATTTTCGGCCGACGGTGAATACATCTACGATGAAGAATTCCATCCGCGACATTTCAGTTGCCCGTTTCTTGTTTGACTGTGTCTTTCCAACGTGATGGCGGCTCGTCCGAAATGCCGTGCAGCAGCCGACCATAATGCTGAGGCTTCCGTTGATGCAGCAAGGGGAATAGCTCGAGGTATTGCTCGCGCACCTCAGCGCGCAGCACGGCGTGAACTACCTCGTCACGGTCGCGGCACGCTTGCGCCAAGACGCGCCCCAAGGGATCGCAGATGAAACTTCCGCCGTAGAATGTGACAGCGTTCTCACGCCCGATGCGGTTGCAGGCGGCAACAAAAACGCCATTCGCGACCGCGTGTCCGCGCATCACCGTGCGCCAGGCATCGGCCGAGTCGAAGTCGGCGGCGGTCGGCTCGGAGCCGATGGCGGTCGGGTAATAGATGAATTCGGCGCCTTCCAGCGCGTAGATGCGCGCCAACTCGGGAAACCACTGATCATAACATGTTGGCGCCGCCAGCCTGACCGCGCCGATATTATGCACCGGATATTGGCCGGCGCCGCCGAAATAATCGGTCTCGTGATAACCCTCGCCCGAAGGGATGTGCACCTTGCGCGTGTAGTGCCGCAGCCGCCCAGATGCATCGTGGATTGTCGCCGTATCCCAGTAGCTACCGGCTATATCGAGCTCAAAAAGGCTGCCGATGATGGTGACACCATGCCTGCGCGCGAGCTCGCCAAAGAAAGCGTCGGAAACGCCACCTTCCAAGGGTTCCGCCCAGGCGAATCCCGCCGGATCGCGCAGTCCCGGAAAATAGGGCAGGATCGAGAATTCGGGCAGGCAAATGAGGTCGGCGCCCGTCGCCGCCGCTTCCGCAGTCAAGTCGCGGTAGAGCGCCTTGGTCGTTTCTTGGTCGCCCGTCCAATGTCCTTGCGCCAAGGCGATATGGATGTCTTCCACGTGCTTACCCGCTTTCAAGGATCTCTTGGGCGGCGCGCTGACCAGTGAAATAAGCGCCGTGCACCATCGCCGTCAAGTGATGAGGCGCTGAAGCCTCCCCCGCCCAGTATAGCGGCGGCGTCGCCTTCGCCAATTTGTCGCGCGCTTCATAATGCCCCGGCAGGCATACGCTGTAACCGCCCAAGGCAAAAGGATCATCGGGCCAGTTTACCCAGCGCGCATTGACGAACTGCAAAGTTGGATCGCCGATCTCCTGGCGCAATGTCTCCAGCCCCTTTTGAATCGCCGCTTCTTCGCCGAGCGCGAGCATCTCGCGCGCGTAATCGCCACTGAAGAAACCGGTCCAGACGGTTGCGCCGCCCTCGCGTCCCAATGAAGGCGACCACCACATCGGCGGATTGCCCCGGGCGTAAATCGCCCCGATCGACGGATCGAGAATCGGCTCTTCGAACAAATAGACCAACTTCATCACCGGTCCCATTTTGAGTCCGTTTAACGCCTCCCGCTTCATCGGTGGCAATGCCGGTTCAAAGTTCACACATCCGGATTGCAGCACGCCCAGCGGCAAAGTTATCACCGCGGCGTCCGCGGAATAATCCTGCCCGCTATCGACAATAACCTGCGCGCCGTCCGTCCAGTCAATCCTTCGCACAACGCAATTCAGGCGAATGTCCAATCCTTCCGCCAGCCCTTGATAATAGGCATCATAACCGTCAAGAATACGAAAGTCGCTGCTTTCATCTTCGCCATCGCTGTCCACCCCCCTCGGTCCCCCCGAAGCATCAGGGGGAGGCTGAAGATGCGCCGCCGCGTTGAGCCGCTCCATGCTTTCGCCCTCGGCGTTAGCGAAGGAACGCTGCACGTATCGCAGCTGCTTTTCGCTGAAACCGATGCGCCGCAGGTAACTGCCCAGGTCTTCGTCATTTCGGGCAACAGGCGCATCGCTCAAGTCCCAGGAGCGCGTGGAATCCAACTCGGCCGACGCCGCCCGCGCCGCGCCCATGGTCAGCCATTCGCCTTCTTCGGTGCGAATCATCGAATCGTCCAGCTTGTTCCAATGCCAGGTCCGCAATCCCAGCTTCTCGACCCATTCCCAGGTGTTGACCGCGGCCGAACGGCCGTGAATCAGCTCGGCGCCGAACTCGATCGGGATATCGGCGAAGTCCCGATCCGTCCATACGCGACCGCCGATACGATCGCGCGCTTCCAGCACCGTCGCCTCAATGCCGGCGCTCTTCAAGCGGTAGGCGGCGGAAAGCCCGGCGATGCCCGCGCCGATGACCAGCGCTTTCATTCAGTTCTAGTCCGCTTCATATTCGAGATTCTCCCAGACAATCAGCACGCCGGCATCCCCCGCATCCGGCTCATCGACATAATCCGTAACAACTCGTTTCGGCGAGAAGCCGCGATTCATTTGCATCGTCACCGTTGGATCCTTGATCTCACCGGCGATGACCTTCTCGCCGTACTCCGCAACATCCATGACGGCAGCGCGATGCGTGTAACCCATCAACATACCGACCGCGTACCAGCCGCGCAAGTTTAGCTGCCGCACAAGATCAAAGCGCGCCTCGTATAAGCCAGTGCCGATGCCATGCCGCTGGTACATCGGATGCACCGCCATCTCGACTCCATAGAGCCACTGGCCGTTCGGTTCATGGGCGCCTAGCTGCAAGTCGCCGATAGCCTCCATCCAGGGCAAAATCGGCGCCGTCGGCGGGCGTGACGTCCGCATCGTCACAGCCATGCCGACGCAATTGCCAGCGTTGGGTCCGCTAATGCGCTGCGCGGCGAATTGGCCAACTGGGAAGCGCTCGATATGCGCCAATATATCGTCCTCGGTGAAGCAGTCACTGCATTCGTCGCCTCGACCTATGCCATAGGCTTCCCGCATGCTGATGCAGACGCTGCTTGTATGCCAGGGCTTGGTATTCATGATGACGACGCCAGGTAGCTGTAAGATGACGTCCTTGCGGTCGAAATCCTTAAGCCACCACTCGTCAAAATTCATGACAAGTACTTTTCGCCCGCTCTCGTCGATGTAATATTCACTGCCGTTTTCATCAGTCTGATAATCGCGCTTCTTTCTTCCCTCTTCAATCAGATGCTTCTGGATCTCGGGCCAGCTGGCATCAACCGCTTGCTTCAAGGCAGCAAGGTTCTCCTCGCTTTGATCGCCAGCCATGGCTGCGTCAATCTTTTCTATCTTGGCGTCTAGTTCTTCTTTGCTCGGTTTGTCGCTCATTCCGCCCTCAATGGAAGTGGTGATTTTGCTGGACTCTAGGTCACTTGTAGCGGCGATCGATAAGGTCGCCGGCGTTTCCAGGCGCAATACTCGGGCGACTCAATAAGTCGCCCCCCTAGACTGTCTTGCGATATTGATGTATTCACAGCCTTCACCACTCCACCGTCGAGTGTTAGCGCTCTCTATCCCCATACGATACTATACCAGCAAGCGTTACACTTCTGTGAGGGAGACTCAGCACCTCGTGACCAGCCGCTGGCGGCGAATGCGCGAAAATGGCGCCCTGTTGGCATTGCCTACTATTCTATGGCTGGCCATCCTTTTTGTTCTGCCGCTGATTTTCGTGCTGATATTCAGTTTCATGTCGCGCGGACGCGGCGGCGTCGCCATCATGCCCTTCACGCTCGATCATTACGGGCGTACCTTTGGCATCTTTTTCATCATTCTACAGCGCTCGATTGGCTTAGCGGCATTGACCACCCTAATCTGCCTCATCGTCGGCTATCCGCTCGCCTTCTTCATCAGCACCCGGCGCAGACGCATCGTGCAGCAGATCACTCTGTTTTTGGTTATCCTGCCCTTTTGGACCAATTTCCTCATCCGCACCTATTCCTGGCGCATCTTGCTGGGCGAAGAAGGCACAATCAACGGCATCTTGCTGAGCCTCGGCTTGATTAGCGAACCGTTGTCGCTGCTGAACACGCAATTGGCTGTGCTCATCGGTCTCGTCTACGGCTTTCTGCCCTTTATGGTGCTGCCGATTTTCGCGTCGGTCGAGCGCTTCGATTTCCGCTATGTCGACGCCGCCCATGATCTCGGCGCCAACGATACGCGCGCCTTCCTGCGCGTCGTCTTACCCTTGACCCTGCCGGGCGTGCTCGCTGGCTGCGCCCTGGTATTCATCCCGTCAGTGGGCGCCTTCGTCACACCTGATCTGCTCGGCGGCACGAAAGGGCTAATGATCGGCAACCTGATCAACAATCAATTCGGCGGCTCGGGCAATATGCCCTTGGGTTCGGCGCTCTCAGTGGTGATGATGACGATCGTGATGATCTCGCTGCTGGTATACGTCTTCGCCAATCGGCGCAATAGCGGAGCATGATGATGGCTGCCTCGCCACAGCTACTCATCAACGAATCGGCTATGCGGCGCAACCGTTTGGTTCGCCGCCTGGGTAAGCTCGGTCTCTGGCTGAATCCAGTTTTCGCTTACTTTTTCCTCTGGGCGCCGATTCTGATTTTGGTCCTCTTCTCTTTTAACGAAAGCAGGTCGGTCGCCTCTTTCACCGGCTTTACGCTCAAATGGTATAACAATATTCTCCACAACGTCATGGGCGCCGAACGAGCCTTTTCCACTGAGATTATGCTCAACGCCTTTCGCAACAGCCTCTTCGTCGGCGCCATCGCCACCGCCATCTCCACCGTGCTCGGCGCCATGATCGCGCTGGCGATGGCGCGGGGCCGCTTCCCCGGCAAAGGCTTGCTTGATGGCTTGCTATTCCTGCCCGTGGTCATCCCAGAGATCACGCAGGCGATCTCGCTGGCGATCTTCTTCAAAGTCGCTTTCGACTGGATCGCGGTTATCAGCGGCGAGCGCGTCTTTCCCGGCTTTCATACGATTATCATGGCGCATGTCACCTTCAATATCTCCTACGTCGCCATCGTTGTGCGCGCGCGCCTGGCTGATATGGACCCGCAATTGGAAGAAGCGGCAAACGACCTCGGCGCCAACCCCTGGCGCACCTTCTGGCGCGTCACCTTCCCGCTGATTTTGCCCGGCGTCATTGCCGGCGCGCTCTTGGCGTTCACGCTCTCGCTGGATGACTTCGTCATCACCTTTTTCACCTCCGGCGTCGGCACATCCACCCTGCCCGTCTTTGTCTACGGCTTGCTCAAACTGACGGTCACGCCCGAGGTGAACGCCATCTCGACAATCATGATGGTTTTGAGTACGCTATTGATTGGCATTTCGTTGGCCCTGCAAGGGCGCAGCGCGTCCCGCGCCTAATTCGTTATCTCAATTGGAGGAAAATGTCATGAAAAGACTAATGCTATTGATATCGGTTCTTTGCCTCGTCGCCCCAGTCGCGATCACCCAAGATATGGAACACGAGCCTTGGAGCTGCCCCGAAGGCTATGAAGGGCAGACCTTGAGCATCTACAATTGGTCGACCTATATCGCCGAGGACACCGTGCCCAACTTTGAAGAAGCTTGCGGCGTCACCGTCAATTACGATATCTACGAAAGCAACGAAGCCATGCTCGCGCGCATCCGCCAGGGCAACCCGGGTTATGACATCATCGTACCAAGCGGCGGCACCGTGCAGCGCATGGCTGAAGAGATGCTGCTAATCCCGCTCGACCTGGAGATGATTCCGAATGTCGCCAACGTGATACCCGATCTACTGGGCGCTGCCTACGACCCGGAGAACCAATACTCGCTGCCTTATCAATGGGGAACGGTCGGCGTCGGCTACAGCACCGAAGTTTTCCCCGACGGCATCGCCTCCTGGAATCAGGTCTGGGAGCACGATGGTCCGGTGGCTTGGCTGGATGATCGGCAGACGATGCTTGGCATCGCCCACTTGTTCCTGGGCAACAACCCCAATACGACCGATCCCGATGAGATCAACGCGGCGCGCGACTACCTCATCGAAAAAGGCGGCAATGTGGTCACCGTCGCCGCCGATGACGGGCAGGTGCTTCTGGAGCGCGGCGATGTCGATATCGCAGTCGAATATAACGGCGACATTTTGCAGATCTCCTGGGATTGCGAATGCGATGACTACGCCTATGCCATACCGGAAGAAGGCAGCAACGTCTGGATTGACAACCTTTCAATCCCGGTTGACGCGCCCAACCCGGAACTGGCGATGGTCTTCATCGATTACATTCTCGATGCCAAGGTCGGCGCAGATCTGACCAATTACATCTGGTACGCCTCGCCGAATCAGGCCTCAATCGAATCGGGCTTCATCGACGAAGAGATCTTGAATGATCCGGCGATCTTCCCGCCGGCCGAGCAAGTGGCGAATCTCTTTGCGATTATCGATGTCGGCGCCGAAGCCGAGGAGCTGATCAACAACGCCTGGGACGAGTTGCTAATCTTCCTCGGGCAATAATCCGACGAAGTTGGTTTTGCTGCCCAAACAGCGCCCCGCGTCTCGTCGCAATTGAAATCCCCTTCCCTCTTTATGGGCTGAGGAGCGGACACGTTTGAAGTAAGGCGCTGCGATTGCGACGGGTCAGCCAAGGCTGACCCCTACACGGTTCATTTATGGCGAAAATCGTAGGGGCGACCCTTGGGTCGCCCGAAAATTGCCGCGGAATGATCAG
>JAJECX010000005.1 GCA_022821805.1 Anaerolineae bacterium | reverse complement strand
TGCCAAGGTAAACATTCGACTCATTTGCCAGAAAATCCCGTATCTTCGTCCATTGTTCGTCAGATAGTCTCATGTTTGTCATGAGACTATTTTACGCATTTATGCAGATGCCAATGCCAAAATATCAACAGAACCTAGTCATGCAAGTGCGCGGATTCACCCTCCTGCTGCTAGTCTGGACGCTGGCGTCCTGCGGCAGCTTGGGCGGGGAGCCGGATATCGTGGCGACAGCGCCGGCAACCGATACCACCCAGCGCGTGACCGCCGCCAAATCTGATTGGCAACCGGATATCGAAAACGGCGCGCGCATCTTCTCCGAGCGCTGCGTTGAGTGCCATGGCGTCGCCGGCGATGGGCGGGGCGCGCTTGTGCTGGCTGGAAGCGTCGAGCCGCCGCTGGATATGACGGGCCAGCCGCAAGTAGCCGAGAAGTCGCCGCTTTTATGGTTCGAGATCATCACCGAGGGGCGTATCGCCAATTTGATGCCGCCTTGGGAGAATGCGCTCAGTGAGCAAGAGCGCTGGGATGTTGCGCTCTACAGTTATACGTTGGCTTATAACGAAGAGCTGTTGGCGCTGGGCGAGCGGATCTGGCGGGAACAATGCGGCGACTGCGCGCTGCCGCCGCTGATTCCGCCTGTTTTCAGCGATGTAGAGTATGGCGCGAAATTGAATCGCGAGCTTTTTGGCGAGGCGCTCACCGATGCTGAAGCCGGCGCCGCGGTCGCTTATGCAAGGATGGCTTCGCTGGCGCCTGTAAGGGACCGCGGCACGCGAAGTGAGCCGGGCGCTCATGCTCAGGTCAGCGGCGCCGTCGTGCAGGGCACGGCTGGTGGAGAGGCGCCAGCCGATGCAATGGTACAACTGCGCTACGGCAACGCGGAAGTTGGTTTCCGCGTCGCCGAGACGACTGCCGCTGGTGATGGCCGATTCCAATTTACTGATATTCCCGTTGCGCCTGAATATGAATACGCGGTTGGGGCGGTTTACGAGGGACGGCTCTTCAGCCAGCGCATCTCGGCGGCGGATTTCAGCGCGGCGCCCATTGAGACCACGATTACGGTATATGATGAGACGAACGATCCGCTGGCGGTCAGTGTTGCGCGCATTCATTTGTCCATTGAGCCGGTGACGCTGAAAGGCTTGGGCGCGGGGCTTACTATCTCACAGATGCTGACATATCGCAACGAATCCGATCGTGTCTATACGAGCGGGCGCGGATTTGATGACGGGCGGGAAGCGGCGCTGCTGATTCAGTTTCCCAAAGGCGCGCGCCTTTTGAGCGGCGATGCGGGCGGGCGTTATGTGGTGATCGAAGCGCTGGAGCGGCTGCCCGATTCCGTCATCGATACGCTGCCGGTCTTGCCGGGCGAAATTCACCAGGCGATCTTCGCTTACTGGCTGCCCTTTGCCGACGGCGCGCAGTTTACGCAAGTTTTCAATAATCTGATAGACGCGGAAGTGATCGTGACCGTGCCGGATAGTTTGCAGATCGAGAGTGATTGGCTGCGCCAAAGCGCCGATGCGCGCGCTGGAGATGGCTACAAGCAGTACAGCGCGGAATTGGCGATGGCAAGAGAGCCGCAGCTGCGTTTCGCTATCAGCGGCGATCCATTCGCGACCAGCAGCGATGACGATTGGGTCGTCACCAGCGAAGCGCTGCCCGCCCTGCTCTTGGGCGCGCTCGCGTTGGCGGGGGCTTTGCTGGGCGCCACTGGCATGCTGAAGCGGCGAAGAGGCGGCGCTGGCAGCGAGATTGATGTATTGGTAAGCGAGTTGGCGCGGCTTGAGGAGGACCACGATCAAGGGCGGATCAATCATGATCTGTATCATCATCGGCGGCGCGAATTGAAGGCGAAGCTGGCGCGGCTGATGGAGGCGAGCGATGAATGACGAGCGTCCGATCATCGAAGCCGAGAACTTGAGCAAGGTCTACGGCAGCCTGCCCGTGCTGCATGGTCTCAGTTTTAGCGTTGCGCGGGGCGAATTCGTCGCGCTGCTGGGCGCCAATGGAAGCGGCAAATCGACGCTGCTGCGTTTGCTGAGCGGTTTGAGCAAGCCGACATCGGGCGCGGTCCGCATCGGCGGTTGGGAGATGCCGCGCGAGGCGATGGCGGTGCGGGCGCAGATCGGCTTGGTGGCGCATCAGCCGCTGCTCTATGAGAACTTGACGGCGCGGGAAAACCTCGACTTTTTTGGGGTACTTTATGGGATTCAGCGAGATGAGCGAGAGCGCCGCATTGTGGAACTGCTGATAGCGGCTGGATTGCGCAAACGCGCCGACAGCCTGGTACGAACCTTTTCTCGCGGGATGAAGCAGCGCCTGAGCATCGCGCGCGCCACCTTGCATCAGCCCGATGTGCTGCTGCTGGATGAACCATACAGCGGGCTTGATCAAGCGGCGGTTGAGCGGCTGGATGAGATGCTGGGCGCCGCGATCGCGGGGGGACGCACGATCATCATGAGCACGCATCAATTGGAGCGGATTCCGCCGGGGGCGGGGCGCGCGTTGGCGCTCTCGCGTGGTAAAATCAGCTTCGACGATGCCATCGGCAGCCGCAATTTGAGCGAGATTTATCGCTCCGCCAGCGCATGAAAACGCCCTTTATCAAATCTGTCGCAGCCATCCTCAGCAAGGACCTGCGCGCGGAGATACGGGCGCGCGAACTGGTCAGTGTGATGGCGCTGTTTTCGCTGCTGAGCGTGCTGGTGTTCAGCTTCGCGCTGGAGCTGGATCGGGGCGCGCGCGAAGAGGCGGTCAGCGGCGTGCTGTGGGTGACACTGATCTTCGCCAGCCTGCTCGGCTTCAATCGCAGCATGGCGCAGGAGCGCGACCAGGGCAATCTCGATGCGATGCTGCTGGCGCCGGTGTCGCGGGCGGCGATATATGTTGGCAAGCTGCTGGGGAACTTCATCTTCACATTGATCGTCGGGCTGGCGCTGCTGCCGCTGATGACGGCGCTTTACGGGCTGGATCTGCTCAATGGCTGGGTGATTATCACGACAGTTGTCGGGATTTTTGGCTTTGCCACGATCGGGACGCTGCTGGCGACGCTGACGGTTCAGACGCGGGCGCGCGAGGCGCTGCTGCCGATTGCGATGCTGCCAATCGTCTTGCCATTTCTGCTGACGGCGGTGCGGACGACCAAGGGCATACTCAGCGGCGCGCCGGCGGCCGAATGGCAGGGACCGCTGGGGATGTTGGGCGCAATCTGCGTGATTTATCTGGCACTGTGCCTGCTGCTTTACGAATATGTGCTGGAAGCGTGAAGAATCGCGCGCAAAGACAGTTGGGATTTCTGCGAAATCAACTGGCAATTACAGATTTTATTGGTAGGATTTTGTAGATTTATAGAGACTTGGAGGCCCAAATGGCAGACAAGGCGAAGTCACTGCCTGAAGACTTGCGGATTGAGGCGCGTCCTCAGCCGCGCGCCTTGCGAATATTGACGATTGTCACAGTTCTGGGATTCGCGGCGACGCTGGTATTGGGGCTGGGTGTGGCCGGCGCCGATATTCAGCAAGGTGAAATCCAGCGCATCTTCTACATTCACATGCCGTCGTTTTTCGGCGCCTTCACCGCCTTTGGTCTGACGGTGGCTGGCGGCTTGATTTATCTGGCGCGGAAGAGCGAAAAGTGGGACCGGATCGCGCTGGCGGGCGTCGAAGTGGGCTTGGCCTTCTCGCTGATCAATTTGCTGACCGGCGCCATCTGGGCGCGGCCGATCTGGAATACCTGGTGGACCTGGGATCCGCGACTGACATCGGCAGCCATCATGTGCCTGACCTACGCCGCGTATCTGATGCTGCGCGCCGGCATTGAAGACCCAGAGCGGCGGCGCGCTTTTATGTCGGTGTATGGCATTCTGGCTTTTGTGACCGTCTTAATCACACTATTCATCATCCGCATCGTGCCGGAGACGATTCATCCGGTGATCGTCGGCGCCAGCCCGCAGAACGCCCAAGGCAGCTTTGAAGCGACGAGCGGCGTGGTGATTGCGCTGATTCCAAGCATGCTGCTCTGGCTGACCTTGATGCCGATTACGATCATGTGGCATCGCGTCCGGCTCGAGGAGCGAATGGACGCCCTGAATCGCCTGAAGTTTCAAGTGCTGAGTGAGTAAATGCCGATGAAAACAGCGATCACTGTACTGACACTCGCCTTGGCGCTGCTTACGAATGGCGCCGTTATGGCTAACGACGGCAAAGAAGCTGGCGCGCCCTATTTTCAATCGCGGGCATTCAATGTGCCGATCCTCGACGGCTGGGACGATCAGAGCGGGGAAGCCTTCGCGCAATTCCACCTGGCGGAGGCGCAGGCGACGATTCGAACGACGACGCGGACGCTTAGCGATCCGATTGCCGCCGCCGAGGCGGAATTGGCGATGCTTACCAGCTTGCGCGTGCCGTCGCCGACTTACAGCGACAAGGTCAATCTGGCCGATGGCACCTGGCAGGTGCTGGTGTACGACCTGGAAGAGGAGACGACGGCGTCGGTGATGGCGCGGACGGCTGACGGGCGGGTGGTGGTCATCAGCTTCATCGAGCGCGACCCGGCGGCGCGGACTGCCATGCTGACGCTGGCGCGGTCGGATGAGTCTCACGAGGACGCGGCGCGTGAAATGATCCTCGCCTCCGATGCGCTAGCGGAAACGATGCCAAGCTACCTGGCGCAGGAGGAGAGCGTGACGCTGGCAAGCGGCGAATGGTCGGTTTACGCGGGCGAAGGCATAACGGCGATGGGCTTGGTCTTCGGCAATGACAGTTATGTGGCGCTGCAACAGGGCGAGCAAGGCGATCTTGCGGCGTTGGCCGACGCCTACAATCGGACGCTGCTGGGCTTCTTCATCACGCCGGATAATTCGCAGTATTTAGCGCTGGCGCTGGCGGCTGTATTGGTCATATTGGGGACGCTGGTCGGCAGCCTGTTTTGGCGCGAACGTGGTCTGCGGAAAGACTTGGCGGTGCTGGAGGAGTTGGCGCGAGAAGAGGAATGAGGCTGGCTGCGGGCGAGGCAAAGGGCGCCTCCCACCAATACAGAGCCTGTAAGGCTTGTCCGCTACTGAAGGTCTAATTTGGCACAATTGATGCAAAAGACCAAGCCAACAACAAAAAAGTTTCGATTTGCATGCCGAACGACAGGATTTTGGGCGATTTTCGCTCAAATTGGTACGAAGTATGATCCCAATTGAGTTTGCAATACATTGTATATGCGTTTCATTTAAGTTGGAATCATAGTAGCGGACAAGCCTTGTAGGGGCGACTCTGTGAGTCGCCCTCCCGCCAATGCCAAGTGCGTTAGGGCGAGCCAAGGCTCGCCCCTACAAGCATCGTTTCAATTCTGAGACGTCTCACCGCCGCGCGCCGACACTGTCCGCCGGTCGGTCCACAAGACATCCCAAATACCCGCGAAACTATTATCGTAATCAGGCGTATAGAGAGTTGATGACGCCATATTGTTGAGGAGCGATGCGATGAGCGAAGAGATGAATCCGTCGCCGGAGGAACCGGTCGGTGAAGAGGGACAGACGCCGCTGGAGCAATTCATATTTCATCAGCGTCGGGGCCTCGAGGAATTTGGCAAGGCGATGGAGTCGCTGCTGCCGCCTCAATTCAAAGAGCATACGCAGGCGGCCGGCAATGAATTCGCCACCGGCTTCCGCGTATTGATCGACGCCGCCATCGACGAGATCAAGAAAGCCAGCGAGATGGAAGATCACGATGGGCAGGGCGAGGCTGAGCACGAGGCGCAGGCGCGCGCGAATTTATCGGCGGACGAAGATGATGATGAAGGCAGCAAGGGCGGCAAGATCCGGGTCGAGCTGGACGATTGATCCGGCCAGGTTCGACAAGTACCGCTACTCTTACCGTGAATTATACGGCAAGAGTCAAATGATGTCATGAATCGAAAACATATGTTTACCGTCCAATGGAGACTGAATGGGATACTCAGATAGACTCGAAATATACAAGCGTATTGAGAAAGAGCGCGATACTGCCGTTCTCGCTTATGTGACGAGCGATCGTTCTGGTTGGGATATAAACGTCGCATCAGATGTCATTGATCCATTCGTGGACCTTCTTGACGCAATAGGTCCCGTAAGACGCATATCGCTAATTCTTCATACTTTGGGCGGTCGTACCTTGGCGGCATGGCGCCTGGTAAACTTAATTCGTATGTTCTGCGATGAATTAGAGGTTATTGTTCCGTCGAAAGCTCTAAGCGCCGGTACGCTGATGTGCATAGGCGCAGACAAGATCATAATGACAAAGCAAGCCGTTCTGGGACCTATTGATCCCAGTGTCAACAGTCCGCTTAACCCCCAGGTCAACTTTGGCGGCCAACCTACTCAAGTGCCCCTCAGCGTAGAGAGCATTCGCGGTTACTTGAACCTTGCTCGCCAGGAGTTGGGAATCGCCGACTCGCAACATCTCACGCAACTACTTGTAGACCTGTCAAGCCACATCCACCCGGTCGTTCTTGGCAATGTCTTTCGATCTACCGAACAGATTCGATTTCTGGCTCGAAAGCTACTGCCGAGTCAGGTCAATGACGAATCCAAAGTCAAGTCAATCGTTGACTTCCTTTGTGCGGATTCAGGCAGCCATGACTATACAATTGACAGAAGAGAGGCTTCTGAGTTAGGATTGAATATAGAGAAGCCGTCTGAAGACTTCTACATTGCATTGAAGTCAATTCACACCAGCTACACTGAAGAATTGAAGCTACTCTTGCCATTCACACCGACGGAAGTCTTTACAGACGACACTTCCGATGTAAGTTCATACCAGATGCGCCGCGGGCTCATTGAAGGCACAATAGGAGGCTGCTATTCTTTCATCTCCGAAGGTGTAATGAGTCGTGTCGCAAGTCACCCCAATGGGAGTCCTGTACCGCAGCAAAGAGTAAAGGACGAAAGGAGCTTTGACGGATGGAGAAAGATCGCGTAACGGTATACAAACCTTCGTCCGGCGACGCAAACAAGTATCATCGCGAAACCAGCGCAGCCGACCACATAGCAAGAAATGACTCCAGCGCGCCTGTGGGCAACCTGGCCGATGTCTTGAAGCAGGGTCCGGTCGCTTTTCCCAATGTTCTGGCTCCTGACACTCTCAGGTATATCCCATTAGACCGTACCATAATCCTGGAGCCAAAATAGGCGTCGGTCACTATCACTACTGCGCCTACGACGCCTGCTCCTCAAAGCGGATGTTGAGGAACTTCTCCTCGAATTTGGCGCTGGTGATTTCGAGGCGCTGCAACTCGTCGGGCAGGACGATATTGCGGCGGTAGGGTCCGACGCTGAGGGTGATCTCGTCGCGCGAGCGATAGAGATCGAGTTGCTCCTTTTGGGCAAAGCCGATGGGCACGCGCAGCATCCAACTGGAAGCGCCATCGAGCTGTTCGAGCTTGTGCACGACGCCGTCAAACATGCGCTCGGCCGGGTTGCAATCGCCATAGAGTTCGTCGGCGAGGCGGCGCAGCATCTCCAATCCGCCCATTTCTTCGCCAAAGAGCGGCGCCTTGAGCAGCGGCAAGCTGCCGAAGGCTTCGCGCACGAAGTCGATATTCTCCGCCTGGCGCTCTTTCCAGCGCTTGAAGAAGGGATCCTTGATTTCATCAGGGAAGATGCGGTTGACCAGGATGGCATCGGTGGCGTAATCGTAGAGATTTAGGTAGGTATAGGTGCGCTGGGTCTCGCGGATGACCATGCGCTCGGGATTGACGACGAGGCGAATGCTGGCATGTTCGGGATCGGTCAGCAATTCGCGCACGCCATCGAGGGTGTCAAAGAGCAGTTGCACTTGATCCCAGGCGTTTTCAGCGATATCGATGCCGATGTCGTTTTTCTTGGCGCGGGTGAAGAGTTTCTGCACCGGGCGGATGACGCTGTCGAGGCCGCGGGCGATGCGCATGAGTCGCTCGACCCACCAGCGGGTGACATCGGGCAGGCTGAGCAGGCGGATCGTCTCGGCGGTGGGCGCGGCGTCGACGATCAGCACATCGAATTCGTCGGCTTGAAAGTATTCGCTGATCCAGAGCAACTGGGCGCCTTCTTCCAAGCCGGGGATGATGGTCACTTCGGAGGCGTTGACCTTGGCAATGCCTTCGCGGTTGAAAAAGGCGCCGAGGTATTCCTGGATCCTGCCCCAGTATTTCTGCATAGAGTAACGGGTATCGAGTTCTTGCGCCCAGAGATTCTCGGCGATCTGCATGGCTTCGGGACCGACCTCGACATCAAGGGCGTCGCCAAGGCTGTGCGCGGTGTCGGTGCTGACGACGATCGTCTTCAAGCCTAGCTCGGCGCAGCGCAGGGCGGTCGCCGCCGAGATGCTGGTTTTGCCAACTCCGCCCTTGCCGGTATGCACAATAACGCGCATTTTATCACCTCTGTTTGTCGTGTTGAATTGAACTGCAGAATTGGTTCATTGCACATACCAGTATACGCGGGAAGGGCGACAAAGTAGCGTTGGAGCCCCGAGAATGCGGGCGCGGAACGACAATAAAAGAGACTTGACAGGACTAGAACAAACAATCTATGATCAGCGCAACGAATAGATACACACATTGCGAAGGAGCAAGCATAATGCGTCAAATCGTACATATCGAGATTGCGTCAGCCGATAATGACGCGCAGAAGGCATTTTACCAGTCGTTGTTGGGTTGGCAGTCTACAGACGTGCCAATGGGTCCCGACTTCACATACACCATGTTCGATCTCGGCGACAACATGGCTGTGGCCCTTTCGCCGGTGGGCGATGGAGTTAAGCCGGGCGATGTGATCTTGTATTTTCATAGCGATGACCTCGATGCCGATATGGCGCGGGCGGCGGAACTCGGCGGGACGGTAATTCTGCCGCGGGAGGAGGTGCCGGGTTTTGGCGCGCTGGGCATGTTCCGCGATCCGACGGGGAATCGGGTGGCGTTCTGGCAGAGCGTGAATCCGGGCGAGTGACACGCTTACCCCAGCCTCTCCCCAAAGCATTGGCGCGTGTAGGTCGCGGAGACACTGACCGCCGACAGTGCGCTACAAGAGGGGTGACGCCGTTAACGTGACCGCTGTCGGAGGAGCTTGATTCCTTAGTAATGATGGTAGAAAGCGGGCGACTCACAGAGTCGCCCCTGTTTTCTTTGCCAAGAGGCACATTTGAGTCTAACTTTGCGTTGGCCACTGTGCAAAGTTGACGAGATTTCTTGTGAGTTTTCACGAGATTCATTAGGTTCTGTTGACATTTTATCGTAACCAGATAAGAGCGCCGACAAAGTGGAGAAAACCGAGATACGAAGTATCCAGTTTCTCATATCGAGAAAAGACCCGCCGGAAATGCTTGATTTTATTGATAAAACATTCCACCAGATGACGCTCGCGATACCA
>JAJECX010000009.1 GCA_022821805.1 Anaerolineae bacterium | reverse complement strand
TAACGGAGTCGCGTTTCTTCCACTTGGCAACAGTCTTGGGGTTGATGCCGAAACGCTTGGCCAGTTTATTTATGCTCTCTTGACTATTTTGTATTTCTCGGCGGGTCGCCTCTGTCGTTGTGGCGCGTGGGTGTAGAACCTATCCCATAGGGCATCCTTTTGGCTAGATGAAATTATCCCATTATAATCCGAGACCATACAATTAACAAGAGTATGCTGCCCTCGCCGTGCTAGATCGGGCGCCAATCTAATCATGGAGGGCGACCCAATGGGTCGCCCCTACTTTCGAATTGGATGGGTTCGTTGTCTTGTGTCAGCCAAGACTTGTCATGCGACGAACTGTGGCGAAAAACCTAGTGTTCCCCATGCTCGTGCAGCGGATTATGCTCGTGGTAAATCCCCTGCCGGTGCATCAACTGATGCAGCCGCGTATGCGCCGCCTCAATCGCCGCGCGGATCTTCTTGTATTGCCGCGCCGCCGGTCGTGGCGCCAGCGTATCCACATAGGCGATTGCCCCCTCAATCTGCTCCAGCACCGCGATGGCCTCTTCCCGCTTGAAGGGCCGCGCCCCCGCAACCCGCGCTTGCACGCAGCTGCTGTGCGCCGCGATCTCGCCCGCCCGCCCGCCATGACTGCCACGTACACGCAGCGCAATCCAGGTCGACTCCATCACCGGCACGCTGCAACTGCCAGTCGCCGACAAAGCGCCATCAACCGACTGCGCCTCAACCGCAAATCCTCCAACCACCACCTCGACCTTCTCGATCGGCAGCGCCGCCGATTCAACGCGCCACGACACATCCAGCTTGCCGCCGGACGGCAGATCAAGCCGGCTGCCCGGCGCTAAGCCCTCTACTTCCAACTCCAAGAGCGGACCCACGGTCACGAAGGTATTGCCCAGCTTGACCGCCGCCATCCAGTTCTCATAGGTGAATTCACGCTCGCCCAGATGCGCGTAGGTGCGGATCCCGCCCAGCAGCGAAGCCGCATTCATCTTGTCCGACCCGCCGACAACCGGGATCTGATAACCCAGATTCAAATAGCGGTACCAATCCAGCAGCCCGTATGGCGTGATCTGCGTGTCGAAGGGATTGAAAGTCATCATCTCAATCGCATGCACCAAGCCCAGCACGATATCAGCCGCCCGCTCGGCTTGCGGGTTGGGCGCATGCGGCAGCACCACCAAGCCATCCTGGGCAATGCAGCGCTCCGCCCACTCAGCCATGCTCACATCCAGCGCATCGCCAATCGCCGACTCCGACGGTCCGCCGCTGCAAAGCGGATGGATCATCGCGCCCGAATAACCCAGCAGTGAAATATGCCCCAGCACCTGCATGCGGTTCTCGGTGCCCACGCGCACGAGAAACTTGCCATCGCCGCCGAAGTCCTTCGCGCCCAGCGTCGTCCGCCCATCGAAATCGGACACGTTGCTGAACATCTCGCCCCATTGGCTCGCCAGCAGATTGACGACGTTGACGCCCTCAGCCGCGCCCTCGAGCAGCGCCGTCTGCGGGCTCAGGAAATGCACATGGGTATCCGCCGAGACCCAGCCGCGCTCGCCCCAATCCAGCACTTTTTCCAGCGTAAAATTGATCTCTTCTGTGTCCGCCGTCACTTCAAAACTGGTCCGAACCGGCTTCATCTCGTAACCGCGCGTGATCTCGACGAAAACCTCGCCCAGCGGCAGCTCAACCTCGCAATGCCCCGGAATATAGGCGTATTGATTCAAACTATTGACGAACTCGCCATAATTGTCCTCGAACCAATGGCGGTTCACTTTGCGGTGATTCCCGCGCGGCGGCAGGTATTCGCCATACGCGCCGTGGAAGTGAATACGCGCCGCGACCTCGCGCCCGCTTTCATCGGTCACCCTAACGCGCGCCAACTGCCGCGCTTCAGTTGTCCACACCGACCAGCCATCGGATTGACTGAGATCAGTAGCCTGCAATTCGCCGTCCTTAGCCTGTAGATACAGTTTCGCCTGCGGATGCGCGGCAAATTCAATGATCGCCTTGTTATCCGAGCGCGTGGGCTGAGCGTTGATCGCATCCCCGAACCATTGGTCGCGGTCATATTCCAATTGCGCCCGCGCCGAAATCACCGTCCCGAGGTCGATATCGACGCCATCCAGCTCGCCGATCGCATTGAGCTTCACGCCTTCCGGCAATTCCAGCGGCAGCTTGCGCCGTGTACGCGCCCGCAGCGGATGCGCCTCAACTTGCGTCGCGCTGATGCCGAAAACCAGCGCCCGTTCGCCTTTGCCAACCAGCCGAATCGCCCTTATCTCTTTGTCCGGCGCCGGGTTGGGCAGGGCGTATAACCAAATGATTTCACTGGCATGATCGCGCCCGCTGCCATGACGGGTTTCGCCATGCCCGTAAGTCGTCGCCGGCATGCGACCCATGATGATCGAATCGGTCACGCCCGCTGCAATTTGGTCTCGGCAATGCGGCACGGCGGCGAAGGCGCTCGCGCCCCAGAAGACGCGCGCCTGCTGTATGGCGAAACGCCGCCGAATCGGGATCGCCGCCGAGCTGCCATCGGCAAAATGCAGCGCATACTCCGCCACTAAATCGCCCAGCTCATTGGCCGCCATCGATCGTTCCCAGGGCTGGATCGCATCGATTTCCGCAAGCTCGGAAGGCAATTGTCGCCGGCGGTCCTCAACGATATGCGCGAACACCAGGTAGCTCGCTTGAATATCGCCCGTCGCGATGCTGACTTCGCCGCCATCCAACAAGATCGCATTCGCCTGACCAGCCTCGCCAAAGCGAAAAGGAATGCCACGATAGCTTTGCGCGCCATGGGCATCTTCCGCGTCCAGCGCAAGCCGCTCATCCAGCGTAGCGCGGTCGCAGTTGTACGCATCATCGAGATTTAATGGCGTGAATAAATCCGAAGGTGGGACAATCATAACTTCCGTCTCCCAGACAGTTTTGCAATAGACCTATTCTAGCGCGTCCGCGACCTAACGAAATTGTAGAGGCGAGGCGGCGACTCGCCCATTGTTTTCTACAATGTTGCGCGCGGGCGACTCACCGAGTCGTCCCTACAACGTCGTACTTGGTGGGGATTTGCCAAAAAGACATGGCGGGAGGGTTTGGGGGCAGCTGCTAATCCATCACGAGTTCAAAATCCGCGCCGCCAAGCACAGTCCCGTTGACCTGAATTTCCAGCCGCTGCCGCCCCGGATAATACTTCCTCGTCGAGATTGGACGGATGGCGAATCTCTTTTCAAATTGCGCCCATTCGCCCACAGCCAGCTTCATCTTTTTCAATTTGAATACCTTCGGCGCCGTCTTTCCGTTCGCTTTGAGAAAATGCATCACGAAATCGACCATCAGGTTTTGCGTCTCGCCGCCCACATTGCGCAATGCAAACGAAAACTTCAATTCCTCGCCGAAATCAAGCGCCGTCGGACTTAACTCAAGTTTCTCCAGTTCAACCGCGGCTGGTCCATAACCGAGAATCGCCAGCGCCCGCTGATCGCCGCGCTTCACCAGGCTCCGCAGCGCGTGATTGATCAGCCAGCGCCGCTCCTCGCCGGCATCTGCGGACCACGCTTCCATCCGCTCCAGCAGTAGCTCCGGGTGATCCTTGCCGATATCGTTGAGGTGATTCGCGACCGAACGCCGCACATACAAGGACGGGTCGTCTTTCAAACGCTCAAGCAGCGCAAGCGTCGGCGACGGATCGGCGAGGAAAGCGACCAAATGAGCGCCCCAAGGCAGACGGGGCCGACTGCCCTCGCTCGCCAGGCGCCGCAGATGTTCATCGCCGCTGCTTGCCCATTCGCGCAGCCGCGCCATCGTCAAGTTCGGCGCATTTGCGATGTAGGGGCGGACGGCAAACTCGCAGGACGAAACACGCGTGATGATGAGCATCGCGTCCAGCGACTCGGCCGGATGGGCCAATCCATAGCGCTCGATGAAGCAGGGTATCGCCATCAGCCGCAAGCCCGCGTTTTCGATTGGCTGGAATCCGCGTTCTTCATCCAGCGCCGCCAGCAGAATCCGCAGCGCGCTCGGATAGTGCGCCGGCAGATATTCGCGCAGCTTCTCGGCGATGAGCAGGTTCCGCGCCTTCAGCTCAAGCGCGCCAAGTTCCGCTAAAACGGAAGCAACAAACGAGGCAGCGTCGAATTCGGGATGAACGGCGAAAATCCGAGCGGCGAGCTGCTCAACCAACTGCCGATCAATCATGTCCTTCAACAGCGGAAACTCAGCCATATTAGCCCTTTCGCAACCGACGCAAATGTAGACACCCGCGCTGCACGGCAGCCGCTCACGCAAAAGGCTTTGCCTGTTTCATTCGCGGCTACGAGCTGGGGGTGGTGCTGGTTGCTCAGCGAGTCGGCGTGGCGAATACGCTTGACCGCCGGCCCGACCCATGTACCAGAGGGATTTTGCGATCTTATGTGCAAGCGCCGTGGCGGTACGTTTGTATCCAGCCCGTTCTCGATATTTCGCTCCCCATGTCTTCAAAGGATGGGCTTGTCGGGAAATCATCCAGCCTTTCACGGCATTGACAAAATGCTGCTTGATATATTTATTGCCCTGGCCTTTCTTACTCTTGAGCAGTTTGCCGCCCGAGACCTTGTTGGAAGGCGCCAAGCCGCATGCTTTACAAAAGGCCTCGGCCGAGTGATATCGGGCATAGAAGTCCGCGCCGGCTTCGGCGATGATTCGAAGCGCCAAAAGCGGCGTTACGGCTGGCGCTGTCGTCATCCACTTGATTTGAGGCTCTAGTTGAAAGTGCGCAATATGGACTTCCGCTCTGCGCCGCCGCGCGACAATCATTGTGCTCAGTCGATCGATTTCCGCCGCCGACAAGGCGACTTCTTCACGGACATATCGTGGCAGTTCGTTCAGATTCTCCAGCAGTTCGACAAGCTCCGGTTTGCTGCTGCGCGGTCCCTGCCATGCGAAGTTCACCACCTCTTCGGGACGCATGTTCTGCGCCTGTGCGATAATCTGTATGAAGTTACGACCGCTTGGCGAGGTCGGCTTAACTCGGCGGAAAATCGGAACGCGGTAGGCCGTCAAAAGCGAACGCAAGCTGTTGGACGCGCGAGTGCGAGCCGCTTTGTCCGCGTCCCACTTGCGCAGGTTTATTCTGATTTCCCGCTGCATGTCGTCAGGCATATTGCTGGTGCGCAGTCTAAAGTGAGCAGCCAATCTCGCCATGTTGATCGCATCCGCCTTGTCAGACTTGCCTTCAACAGCTAACAAGGCTTTGATGGTCATTGGATTGAGGATATGCGCATTGAGTTCCCGCTTTCGGAAGGCATGATAAAAAAGATGATGGAAATTCGCCGTGGACTCCAGTACCGCGCATTCGACCGCTTGGGCGCGCAGCCAATTCGCGGCCGCCATCGCCTCACGCTGCGATTGGGTAAACTCCCGTACCTCCATTGCGCCGGTGTGACTGTTAAACACTGCCACAACAACACAATCGCTGTCGACATCACAACCAGCAGTTACCTCGTACGTCAACTCATCAACGAACAATGCCGCAGCGCTAACACGCTGGTTGCTATCCATTCTGGCACTTCCCGTCACGACTTTAGTTATGGCAGCGCACCGGCTTTGTCAGCTCAATGGCTTAACCTGTTTTTGGCGGTCTGAGCCGCATGCGTGACGACAATTCTCCGGATGACACAGTCTACAGAAGGAGCTTGCCGCTTCAGTTTCATCGGCATCTCAAGGAGCGAGAGGTGTTCTCCGCTGCCAACATGAGTCTAGGTTCTGTTGACATTTTGGCATTGGCATCTGCATAAATGCGTAAAATAGTCTCATGACAAACATGAGACTATCTGACGAACAATGGACGAAGATACGGGATTTTCTGGCAAATGAGTCGAATGTTTACCTTGGCAAAG
>JAJECX010000034.1 GCA_022821805.1 Anaerolineae bacterium | reverse complement strand
CCCCCCCCCCCCCCCGCCTAAATCAATTCTTTCTTCATTGATCAGAGCGAAGAAAAGCGCGCCGCCGCCGACAAATGGTTCATAATAGTTATTAAATTCCTTAGGAACACGAGCCAGCAGCTCGGGCAAGAGACTGCGCTTGCCGCCCACCCACTTGACGAATGGCTTGGCATTGTGAAAATCCGGTAAATGCGATTGAGGCATTTCGTACCGCCAACTCAATTGAATGCGCACACTTGATCTATATGATCGTTTTGCGCGCCTGTCAAGCGGCACAAAAAGCCAGAATTCTAAAACGCCAATTACCTATGGTATACTTTCCGACTTATATGGACGCGCATGCGGCAGTCATCAAAGAAGGGAAGGCCATGGGGTCACCGAGCAAAGAGATGCTCCTCGACTGGTATCGGCAAATGGTGCTGATCCGCGAATTTGAGGAGACCTGCCATCAACTCTATGAAGAGAAGCGCATCACCGGCGTCTATCTGCATCTCTACAGCGGGCACGAAGCCAGCGGCGTCGGCTCGATGGCGGCGCTGAGGAAAACCGACCACGTCATCACCGCCTATCGCGACCACGGCATCGCCCTCATCCTGGGCATGGACCCCAAGGCGGTCATGGCTGAGATGATGGGCAAGAAGACCGGCAGCAGCGGCGGCAAAGGCGGCTCGATGCACCTGGCTTCCAAAGACCACAATTTCTGGGGCGGCTATGCTATCGTTGGCGGACACCTGCCGCTGGCGGCCGGCATCGCCCTGGAGGCGCGCTATCGTGGCAAAGACGATGTGACGATGACCTACGTTGGCGATGGCGCCACCAACAACGGCTACTTCCATGAGTCGCTTAATATGAGCGCAATCTGGGACCTGCCGGTGATCTGGATCATCGAGAACAACGGCTACGGCATGGGCACCGAGGTCGAGCGCGCCAGCGGCCAGATTGAGCTGCATCGCAAAGCCGAAGCCTACGGCATCAAGAGCTTCGGCCGCGTTGACGCGCAGAATGCCTTGGATGTCTACGCGGTTGCTTCAAAGGCGGTTGAATATGCGCGGACGAAAGGACCGGCGGTCATTGAGCACGTGACCTATCGCTATCGCGGGCACGGCGTCTCCGACAAGCAATACGACGCGCGCGACGATATGTCGGCTGAACTAAGGGAATGGATGGATACGCGCGAGCCGATCAAGATCCTGCGCGACTGCATCGAAAGCAAATACGGCGATGTCGGCGATGTTCTGGCACAGCACAGAGACGATGCGAAGCGAATCGTGGCTGAGTCGGTCGCTTTCGCAGAAGCCAGCGAGATGCCGAGCAGCTACGAGGACCTGCTGCGGAATACCTACGTCGGTTCCGAGCTGGTTTACAAAACCGAGGCTAGCGTCGGCGCCGGCATCGACTAGTAGGCGTCAGCGCACCAAAATTAGCAAGGAAGTGTCTATTGAAGTGAATACGCGCTTTATTTCCCCCACCCCAAACCCCTCCCCCATAAAGAGGGAGGGGCTTCAGAATCGCGCGGACAGTAAGAAAACTCCCCTTCCCTCATTTTGGGGGAAGGGGCCGGGGGATGGGGGCTGAGAAATGAAATCCAGCAATCAAGGCGGGGACAATGGCAGCTAGAAATATCGCCATGCGGGAAGCAATCCGCCGGGCGCTGCGAGAAGAAATGCACCGCGATGAAAACGTCTTTGTCATGGGCGAGGAAGTGGCTTACTGGCAGGGGACGCATCGCGTGACGCGCGGCTTCCTCGAGGAATTCGGCGAGCGACGCGTGCGCGATACACCCATCAGCGAGATGGCGATCGGTGGCGCCGCGGTGGGCGCGGCGATGGCCGGCTTGCGACCGGTGGCGGAATTCATGACCATCAACTTCGCCTTCCTGGCGCTGGACGCGATCGCCAACCACGCGGCCAAGGTGCGCTACTTCTTTGATGGCATGTTCAAGGTCCCGCTGGTTTACCGCGCGGCCAGCGGCTGGGGCAATCAGGCGACCGCCTCGCATTCGCATGCGCCGGAGCCGATCTTCGCCCATTTCCCCGGCATATATGTCGGCTGCCCGTCGAATTCGTTGGATGCCTACGGCATGCTGAAAGCCTCCATTCGCGATGATAATCCCGTGCTTTTCACCGAGAGCATCGCCCTCTATCCCAAACCGAGCCCGATGCCAGAAGACCTGGAAGAGGATTATTTGATTCCCATCGGCAAGGGCGACATCAAACGCGAAGGCGGCGATGTCACGCTGGTGGCTTACGCGCGCGGCGTCGACTGGGCGCTGGGGGCGGCTCGTCAACTGGCGCGCGATGGCGTGGAAGCGGAAGTCGTTGATCTGCGCTGGCTGCGCCCGCTGGATATGGAACTGGTGTATAAGAGTTTCAAGAAGACGAATCGCTGCGTGATCGTGGAAGAGTCCCTGCCGATGTACAGCTTCGGCGGCGAAGTCGCGGCGAATCTGCAGGAGAACATGTTTGATTATATGGATGCGCCGATCAAGCGAGTCGCGGCCGAAGATGTGCCCCTGCCCTATTCGAAAGATATCGAATTGCTGGCGCTGCCCAATGCGCAGAAGGTCGTGGACGTGGTCAAGGAGATCCTGTAAATGGCGCACGAAGTCAAGCTCACGATGGATGGTCTGCTCATCAACTGGTTGAAAGAAGTCGGCGACAGCGTCAGCGCGAGCGACATCATCGCCGAGTTCGAAGCCGATAAAGCTACGGTGGAGATTGAAGCCGGCAGCGCAGGCGAGTTGCTTGAGCTGCGCGCCGAACCGGGCGATGAGCTGGGCGAAGGTTCCGTGATAGCGGTCATTGGCGCTCAAGGTGAAGCCGTCGCGCCGGCAGACGAGGCGCCTCCAGCCCCCGAAACGGCGGAATCGACCAGCGCGCCGAGCGAAACAGCGACCAATGGGGTGACCATGACCGATGACGGACGCGTCAAAGCCTCTCCGCTGGCGCGCCGAATCGCAGCCGACAAAGGCATCGACCTCAGCCGCGTCCAAGGATCGGGTCCCGGCGGTAGGATCGTCAAATCGGATTTGGAGAATCTTTCGGCGTCGCCAATGCTGCCGCCTTCCCCCCCAACAGCGCTGGCGGGCGGAGCGCAGCCGACTTGGGGCGCGCTGCCGCAAGAGGAGGTCGAAATCATCCCGCTTTCGCGGATGCGCCGCGCTATCGCCGAAGGCACCGTGCGCAGCAAAAGCAATACGCCCCATTTTTATGTCACGGTGGAAGCCGATGTCGAGCCGCTGCTGGCGCTGCGCAAAGAGATCAACAGCGCGCTTGCCCAACGCGGCGTCAAGGTCAGCGTCAACGACATGCTGATCAAAGCGCTCGCCTTAACCTTGCGCGAGTTCCCGAACCTCAACACGCATTATTACGGCGACCGTTTCGTGCGACACAAGCGCATCAATATCGGGATTTCCGTCGCCTTGCCGGAAAACGGCTTGGTCAATGTCGTCTGTCACGATGCGGACAACGTGTCGCTGAGCGAAATGGCGCCGAACAATAAAGCAATGTACGAACGCGCCCGCAGCGGCAAGATCAAGCCGGACGATATCCGCGGCGCCACCTTCACCATCAGCAATCTGGGTCCCTTCAACGTGAAGGATTTCTCGGCGATCATCAGCTCGCCGGAGGCGGGCATCCTTGCCGTCTCGTCTTCGCAGCGTGTGCCAATCGCGCTCGCGGATGGCACCTTGGGGGTCGGTACGCGGATGAATATGACGCTCAGCGTCGATCATCGCGTCAGCAACGGAGCGGAGGGCGCCGCCTTCATGAATCACCTGCGCGAGCTGGTGGAAAATCCGCTGCGCTTGCTGGATTTGAGCGGGGTTTAGTAGAGAAACAACTTGAGGTTGCCAAAATGAGTAGCGTTACACCAAGAAAAGCGATTATTGAAAGAAGAGACGAAGCCAACACTTGCATCCGATATGGACTCTACACGGCGGCCGCGCTTACGGCATGCAGCGGGGTTGAATTGTTGTTGGAATCGCTCTTTACCGAGTACTACATCTCAGTTCTGCGAGATGATCGAGATAGCGCTAGAGAATTTCTCGCTCATAAAGACAAATGGAATAGAGAGCAAGAATTAAACAATCAGTGGACATTGACAAATTGGCGCAGATTCTACGAAGACTTTGGAATCCCCGAGAAAATGCAAGCGCGGTTTGGTAAAGAGATAAACATTCTGCGTTCTGGAATGATAAAGGGCATTAACAAAGAGTGGAACAAATGCAAGCATGAAATCTATGTTGCTTCTCCCAAGAGCGCAATTCATATTGTTGAGATCTTAAATGATTCACTTGAAGAACTGGATTTCCTGGTGGGCGAAGCAAATGATAAGCAGGCTTCAATGGTTCAGTTACATAAGGATTGGCAAAGCCATTGGGGAAAGCAACTCTCAGATTGGACTGCGGAAAATCCAGACTCGCCATTTTCAGAAGTATTGTCTCGACTTACACCGTTTCTTAATCTGGTCGTCAGCTTGGCCAATGATCCAAGAATCGATTTCGAGCTAAAGACGTCACTTTTAGTGGCTGCTCATTATGTCTACAGCGCAATAGATCTAATTCCAGATGTGGAAGACAACGTAAGAACATTGGTTGATGATGGCGCAGTTCTTATTTTGTCGATGAGCTGGCTCATTCAACAGGAGAATATTGGTAGTGAACTCATAAAGGAACATTGGACGGGCAAGGAAGATGCCGGTGAAGAAATACGAAGACTAGAACAGTTTATTCAAGACAACCACAATTTGCTTTTTCCCGACAGAAGAGGGTCGGCTAGTAGAAATATCGTTTGGGCGACTATCCGCAGAGTAGCGGAGGATGGTCCCGAAGCGCTTTGGCAGAATTACTGGGCGGAAGCCTATTAGCCCGCCGTCTATGCCCCGCCGAGTCCTCTTCATCGCCGCGCTCCATCATCCCAAAATATTGCTGCAAGAACGCCGCGCCGCGCCCGACCCAGCAAGCGCCCCCCTCTTCCCCAGCAGCATGGGGCAGCATTTTTGGGAGCGCGCCTTTCGCGCCGCCGGTTATGAACTGGATGTCTTCTGGCGCAACCTGCCCGGCTATGGACGGCGCGACATTGCTCGCCTGCGCACGGCGGTCTATCGCAATCGCTGGACGCCGGGGCGCGTGGCCTCCGCCCTGCTGCAGCGCCTGCCGCCCCGCTGGCAGCCAGATCTGCTGCGCCGCAATCAACTGCTGCTGGCGCAGGCGCAGCGCTTTCAGCCCGACATCATCTGGCTCTCCGGCGACAACCGCGAGATCTTGCCCGAGACGCTCGCGCGGCTCAAGCGGGCGCACAATTGCGCGCTGATATACGTCACCGGCGTTTCGCCCATCGTATTCTCCCACGGGGTTGAACGGGCGGCCGCGCCCCTCTACGACCTGGTCTTGGTGAATGACTATTATCATGGTGTGCCCTGGCTCGAGTTGGGCGCCAAACGCATGGAATGCCTGCCTTATGTCGCCATTGACCCCGATATACATGTCCCGCAGCCCATCACTGATGCGCCTAATGCCTATCTCTGCGATGTCGGCTTCGTCGGCACGCTCGTGCCGAACCACCTGTACAGCGAGCGCGTTGCAGCGCTGGAGAGCCTGCGCGATTTCGATCTGGGCATCTGGAGCATGCACGAGACGCCGGCATCGTTGAGGCTCTTCCATCGCGGCAGCGCCCTGGGGGCGACAATGATGCAAGCGCTGTCATCGGTGAAGATCAGCATCAATGTACACGGCGACTTCATGCGTTACGGCGGCAATATGCGCCTTTTCGAATGCGCGGCGCTGGGCAGCTTTCAGATCGTCGATGACCGGCCCGGCGTACGCGAGTGGTTCACCGTTGGCGAGCATCTGGTTACCTACAGCGACCACGAGGATTTGCGCGAGAAGGCGCGCTACTACCTGGCGCATGACGACGAGCGTCAGCGGATTGCGGATGCGGCGCGCGCGCATGTGCTGGCGCATCATCGCTACGATCAGCGGCTTGCGCGGGTGGAGGAACTGTTGGGGGCGGTGTAGACCCCCAATTATTGGTGTGCAATCAGAAGTCTCCCTTCTGCATACTAGCTTCAATGAACGTAGACAAGGAGACTGATCATGAGCCAAAGTGAAAAGAAGCTCCGCAAAGCATTCCTGAATGACCTGTGTACAAAGTTTGGTATAGACAATCCGACAGATCCTCGGCGTAGTCATGCAGCAATCGCATTTATCGCATATGGTGAAAGACAATGTAGAGAATGGCTAGCACAATCCAATGGCAGCTATGCCCATTGGAAAGGAATAGTCGATATCAAACAGGCGAGAAAGCTCGTATCCAAGAAGCACAGAGCACGCAAGACTTTGTCGCCACGGTCCGATTCAAGAGTCCGAGCGCAGAAAAAAGCCTTGCGTGACTCCCCTCACAAAGTGGGAGGCAGAATGAAGGTAGGCAGGTACAAGTATCTTGTAGGTCCGGACGGTGTTGTGACCACGTGGAAACCAGCACGTCCTATAAAAGAATACGAACTGGACAGGATATAATACAGAAAAACTGCCCAACTTAAGTGAGTCTCTGGATACATTTTGCATTTGGAGTTTCCGTTTCCCTGAGGACTGCTCACTAGCGACGGTGGAGAACCTACCATGCCCAACACCCTCATCACCCTCCAAAACAACATCCTCCGCATCCAACTCAATCGGCCGCAGAAGAAAAACGCGCTCACCCCAGCCATGTATGACAGCCTGCGCGAAGCCATCGAGCGCGCCAACGACGACACAAGCATCCGTGTCATCACCCTCACCGGCAGCGGCGACAGCTTCTGCGCCGGCAACGACCTAAACTCCTTCCTCCAGGACCCCGGCTCCGATGCGGCGGCGCGCTTCATCAAGGCAATTGCCAACGCGCAGGCGCCGATCGTGGCCGCGGTCAATGGCGTGGCTGTTGGCGTCGGCGTGACCATGCTGCTGCACTGCGATCTCGTATATGCCGCTGAGGACGCCAAATTCAATTTCGCCTTCATCGACCTCGGTCTGCTGCCGGAGGCGGCATCGTCCTACCTGCTGCCGCGGATGCTGGGTTACGCTGGCGCGGCTGAACTGCTGATGCTTGGCGAGGCGTTCTCGGCGGAAAAGGCGCGCGAATGCGGCATCGTCAATCAAGTGGTCGCGGCCGACGCGCTGGACGCATTGGCGCAGTCGAAGGCGGAACAACTGGCGGCAAAACCGCCGGAAGCGCTGCGACAGACGAAGATGCTGCTGCGGCGCGGGAATGCGAAGGCGGTCGAGGAGACGATTGCCTTCGAGTTGGGCTTGATCGCGGAGCGGTTGGTTTCGGATGAGGTTCGCGGGATCATGCAGGCTTTCTTCGCGCGGCGGAGAGCGGAATAACCGACGATCAGCGCGGGATATGTTATGCTCAGAGTGACAGCCATTTCTTGGACGATTGTATGCTATGAGGACAAATCGTAATGCGACGCCTGTTGCTTGAAGCCTCCAAAGCTGCCGCGCTCGGCGCCATAATCGGCGCGGTTGTCGGACTGGCCACATCCGAATTCAGTTTGGAAGGGGCGCTCTTTGGCGGAATCATTGGCGCATCAATAGGCGCCGGTTTTGCGGCATGGATTGACATCCGCCGAGACGAGGCGAAACGCGCCATCCGGGGCAACACTAAAGGGACGAGCTTCGGCGATGCCGTAGAAAAAGAAAATATGTTGGGACCCAGAGGCCAAGACCTTCACGGTCCCTACAGATAGCCAATGGCGCCTGCGAGATAGGAGACACATCGTGATTCGTCTCGTATCCTACGCCGTCCTGACAGCCTTGTTCGGCGCGATATGCCTCTACCTGCTTGCGGGAAACCTGCCTGAAGGCGCGATAGCCGGCGCGCTAATTGGCGCCTGCCTGGGCGTATTGGTCGCCATGCGCAAGGGCGCGGGCGGTTCAGCGCCTTCCTTCGAATACGAAGCGGCCGGCATCCACGACGACAATCTCATCACCACTGCGCGCCGCAATCTCGTGCGCGAAGCCTATCGCGATTCCTTCGCTGGAAATATTGTGCAGGCTGAGACCGAGCAAGTCGCGCAAGCCCGTCAACCCAAACGCAATTAGCGCCTATTCCCCATACACCAGCGTATTGGGATAAAAGCCGAACCAGCCGAACCAAAACGCGAGATGCCCGCCGATGCGATTCAATCGCTCGCCATCTTCGGCGACAAGCGCCTCTTCGCTAATCCGCCAACTGCGCCCATCCTCGCTGCGCAAAGTTGACGCATCCGTTCCCGCGCTGAAGTCGCGTCCCTCGCGCTCATAGGCGCGAACGGCCGCGCCGCCCGGTTCAAAGAATTCGCGTTCGGGCGTCGCTTCGGCGATGATGATGATGTCGGTATTTCCAACGCGGTCGTTGATGATCCGCTCAGGAATAATCGCCGCCAGCGGATAAGCTTTCGCCTCCCCTTGCAGGCGCAGGGCGAATACCATCTCCTTGTTCTCAATCAGCGCCGTGTCTTGCTGCCACGACGGGAACATCAGCTCGGCGCTGTTGAAGTAATCGCTGTAGGCGGCGCCGTTGCTGTAGTTTCGGCGGAAGCCCGTATCCAGGCTCAGCACACTGGAATCAGGATGCGCCTCCAGCCAGCTAGCCCAATCGGTGACTACAACCGGCAGCACATCCAGCACAATGCCGCTAGTCGTCAAGGGACCAAAGGCGGGCTCGCCGGTGATCGCGTTCCAGACCGTGTCGGTGTTGCGATCGTACATCAGCTTGTTTGAACGCATCAGCAAACCCGACGAGCCGAATTCCAACACTGTATCACCGAGTTCGACGAGCGAGCTATCCAGGTCGGTATACGAAAGATCGGCGATGCTCACATCGTAGAGCACACCGGCGCCGCACAAGGTGCAGTAAGCCAGCATGACCGGTCGGCCTGGCACTCGACCGGCGAAACCAGTCTCAAGCGCGTCTTCGCCAGCGGCGATATCCGGCAATGAAGCAAGCGCGTTCTCGTTGTCCAGCCATTGGATACGCTCCTGCCGCAGCCAGCCCTCGCGCGGGCAGCCGGCCGATAACCCGCTGATCAAGACCCAGCCCTCGCCGGAACGCGCTAGCGCATCAAATTCAGTTGGCGCGCGGAATCCGCAGACTATTTCGCCATCGGGCTCGTCGTACAGCGGCGCCTGACCGATCACATCGTTGAACATCTCGTGCCAATTCAACAGGCGAAGGGGATAAGCGCGGCTGTCGCCATTCAGGCTGAGGCCGAATACCAATTCGTCGGCCGCCGGGTAACTGCAGTCTCCATCGCGGCAGAAGTCCACAAACTGGTAGCCCTCGTCGATTGCGTCTTTGGGGCTAATCTGGCGCGGGTTGACCAAGGACGGTATGCCATCCACGGTGACGCCGCCCCACACCGGTTCCACCAGGTTGATCGCCGCGTTATCCATTACGCCCGGCTCAAAGAAGCGGCTGAATTCAGTATCGACAAAAGCCGCCAGCAGCTGCCCCTTGAATTCGTCGTAATGGGGAGGCAGCGCGATATCATTGGCGCCAGCCCACTCGAAATACCCTTGCCAGCCGAGTAAATCACCGGTCAAGGCATTCAAAGCGCCGAGAACGCGCTGGGAGATATCCTGGCTGCGCGCGAAGTAGGCGATGTCGATCAGTGGCGCGACATATAGCGGATCGCCTGATTCAGCGACGGCGTCATAAATGCCCAGATTGACGCCACGGCCGCGCGCCACATCGTGCGCCGCCGCCAACATCTGGATCATGGTCTTGCGATAGTTGGAGGTGTCATAGTCCAGCGATGCTGTTGGAGCAAAGATCGCAATTGTTAACAAGAGCGCCAAGATTACGCCAGCGATTCGTTTCATTGACCTTACTCCTCAGATCACTCGCCTGTCGCGCGCAGTATAGCGCAAGATTCTTTCCGAATTATTGTGAAGCCCGGCGAAAGCAGGCGCGAGGAATCTGGAATGTCAGCGGCAGGATTCGTCACGCGCGGATCCGCACCATTCCAAGCACGACCGTATCATCCTGCGCGCCTTCAACGTCAGAAAGCACGTCATAGCGAACGGCTTGAGGCAATTCATACCAGCCGGTCAAAACGCGATATTCGCCGCTGGTCAGTCTGCTCTTGTCCAGCGTGACCGTTTCGGTTATCTCGCTGCCAGCTTGAAGCGTTCCGAAGTGACGGTCCCTCGGGCTGCCGCTAACCGGCCGACCATTTGCATCCAGAATGTGGAGGAATCGTACATCTTTCGCCGACTTCTCCGCTTCAAACCGCCACCACAAGCGAATCTTGATCAACTCGTCGGCTGAATCCTCCGGCAAGAGATAACCGGCCAATACGATGCCATCTTCAATCCGAATAGGATCGTATATAGCGCCGTCGGATAAAACCTCTATTCTTACGTTTTCCACCTTTACGTCCTGGCAAAGCAGCAAATTCGTATCAATCCGTTCAGGACAAGGCGGATCGGCAGCAATTCGGAGCGTATGATATCCGCGCCGCGCAATGGGCAGCGGGATGGAAAGTGGAATCCGTCCGTTGACCTGCAGCGTCTCCAGCGGCGTGTCGTTCAGCGAAAGATGAACGCGCCGATTGACCGCTTCCAGAACGGCGCTGTATTCCAGCCAGCCCGGCTGCTCCTTATAGACATAGGTGATATGCGACCGAGCTTCGGCGATTGGAGAATACACCGCCGGCGCGCGTTCCCGTAATTCCGGCGTATCATAGACGGCGAAACGCTGATCTTCAAACAGGGGCGCGCCCAAGCCCTGCCGTGCCCGCCAATGCAACAGGTCCAGCTGCCCGCTTTCAAGAGCGCGCTCCTTATTGATGATCACGATGTCGACCCCCGCATCGTGCAGCAGCGATGGGTGGAACTTCGCCAACAAGGTAAGACGGGCGCGATCAACCGTGGTGACGCGCGCTTCCTGACCAGCAATCAGCGGTTTGGCATGCGCCGACTGCAGATACATCGCTTCCTTGACCGCATTTGGATTGTCGTGCGGAACGTTAAAAATGGCGCGGACGTCGCGCCTGCGCCTCAGATTCTGAATCTCGCGCGGTATGTCTGCGGAAATGTTGGGAAAGGCGTCGAACAGCTTGTAGTCTTCTACGAACAAGAATACAAATACAATGGCGATCGCTGTCTGGGCGTAACGGCTGCGTCGCTGGATCAATCCGCTGGCGCAGCAGACCGCTGTGCCAAATCCCACCAAAAGCGCAAATGCCAGCGCAAATAGAGACATGAAGAGCGCGGGGCTACCAGCGCGATCAATTATCGGCAAACTGCCGACGAAGGCGTAGGGCAACGGCACGACTGCCTCATAGCCCCCAATCGTGCCCACCAGCGCCTGATCATAGACCTTTAATACTGGACCCAGCGCCAGCAGCCAGGCGACGAAACCCACCAGAAGCCACCATTGCGCCTCGCGCCGGAAAAAAACGCCTAGCAATGCCAGCAATCCGCCAAGCGCTCCGACATAGGCGGCGCTCCCAACCAAATCCGTACCCAGGACACGCTGAGAGTGCGCAGCGATATTGCGCCAGAATGGGTTGCTGTACGACGGCGATACCAAGCCCAGGAGATCAATGCTCCGCTTTGAATCGTCACCGATTCCAATTATCTGCGGATTGCCTGCGATTTCCGCCAGCACCGGAGAAAGAAACAGTAGCAAGAATACGCAACCGGCCAAAACGACGACCGTCGCTCGCAGCGCGCCAACATGATCATGGCGATACAACCGCGCAAGCACAAACAGAATCGCCAATGGCGCCAGCAGGTAAACTGCCTGCATAGTGTTGCCAAGAGCCGCCAACATGAAGAAGAACGCGCCAATGAAAAAACGACGCGTCCCTCCCTTATCAGCAAACTCAAACAAGAATAAGACGAACAGCGGCGCAGGCCACAGCACTAGCAAGCCGACGTGTCCACCCAATACGAGCCCTTGCACGGCAGGAAACAATATGAATGCCAGACCGGCCATAAAGGCGGGAAACCGATTGGGCGTTCCGAGCATCCGCCGCGCAAGCCCATACATGCACCAGCCATTGAGAGCGAGCGTCAGCCAAACCCCAATGTTATAGGCGGCGGGCAAAGGCAAAATGAAAGCAAGCATCCACATCGGGAAGAACTGCAAGGGATTCGCCCACAGATTCACCGCCGCGTAACCTTCCGAAAACGCCAACAGTGATTGCTCAAAGACATCGTCGCCCGCTTGGAGAGCGGATTTGAACCACCATATTTGACGCGCCACTTCATAGGCGTCGCCCGAATCTGCGCCGATCAGACGCGAAGAGAGCGTACCGTGAATCGGCGACGTCAGATAGACCGCAGCCAGCAGAAAACCGAGAAGCGCCAGCCAGCGCTGATAGGCCTGTCGTCTTAACAAGGCGCAACCTCAGCGCAACACGACTTAATGGTTGGCAAAGCTGCTGGTAACTTTGAACCAGCCACATACCCGATAAGGGATTGAGTCGTAACAATTCCAACCATTACAGTAGCCTTCAAGTCTTAGCTTATGGGCTCGGCTGATAGAAGCGTGCGCGAAACGCTGGCGCGATAAATGCGGTATGGCGACTCATGTCCAAAGCCGACAAATACCTCTTTGGTCACGGTCAATTCGGCGCCGTTAATCCGAAGCAAGTAGTTGTCGCTCGCGCGACCGCGGCGCAAGACCCGCTCCACATTGCCGGTGAGAACCTCTACCTGGCACCGGCGCAAATCGCGGCCGACGCTCATATAGTCGCGCCCCGCTCTGCCGACCAGAATTGCGTTGATCACGGTTAGCGCGGCGCCCGCGCCGAATAGTATGGCGTTGCGATTGAGTTGACCGACATAGATTAGAATCGTCGCCGCCAGGACCAAGGCAAAAAAGAGGACGGCGGCAATGAGCATTCTGCGCTGGCGAATGCTTATCATCCGCGCGATCTGCGCCGGACTAAGCAAGCCTTGACGGTTCGCCTCCAGATCCTCAGTTGAAAAGCGCAGGGCAGCTGGCAGCGCGCTGGCATGATCCATCATGACCCGGGAGATCCGACGCCTGGGGCCGGCGCCTCGGTATCTTGCGCCGCCGTTCCGCCGAGTTCGATTTCCTGTTCAGATCGACCTTGCGCCGTCCGAAATTGCTGATTGGCGATACCATTATTTTCCGGCACAGATTCAATGTAGACGGATCGACTGGGAAAGGCGAATTCGATGCCCAGACGTTCAACCACGCCCATGATTTCCAGGTACACGCTTTCTTTCCTGGCGGCGAACTCGCGCCAATCAGCTAGCAAGACCTGGCAGATAATTCGCACGTCAAGGGAGCTGCCGCTGAAGTCGACAAAATGTACGATTACGGAATCGGGGTCGACGTCTTCCGTGTTTTGAAGCAGAGCGCGTATTTCAGTGACGACGGCGCGCAACTGATCCGAGCTTGTGCTGTAGGTGAAGGTTAACGTCGCGTCGAGACGCCTTTTCTCCAGTCGTGACCGATTCAGGACTGCGGCATTGGTCAGCAGATTGTTGGGCACGGTGACGAGCGCCTGATCGAGCTGACGAACGCGCGTCGCCCTGACGCCGACAGATTCCACGATGCCGGTGACCGCCTCCGTTGTGATGAAGTCGCCGACCTTAAAGGGATTGTCGGTCACGATTGCCGCGAATCCAAACATGTTGCCAACCGTATCTTGGGACGCCAACGAAATGCCGATACCGATGACGCCAAGCGAAGCGATTAGCGCGGCGACATCAAATTGCAATTCCTGCAATACAAAGATCGCGCCCAAGGCGATTATCAAGAACTTGACAACGGTATTGAGGAAGGGCAACAGACGATCCGGGATCGTCCAGCCCGTCACGCGGCGAAAGGCTTCCGGCTGAAGCGACACCACTTCAAACCAGCGAACAATAGCGAAAAACACGGAAGCCACCAGCACGCCGCGCGCCACCGTCTGCGCAAGTTGCTCGACTTCGACGTCAAAGGCGAAGATTTCCGTGACGAGAAAAAGAGAAAAGCCAACCACCGCAAGCCGCAGCGGGGAAACGCAGGCGTCCAGCAGACGGTCGTCGATTTCGCTCGCTGAGCGCTGTACGAAATATCGCAGCGGACGCAATAAAATCGCCGTCAGCAGCCATCGCATCAGCACAATGATTAGCAGCGCAACAACGAATGGGAAGACATCAATAACGATACGCTGGACGAGTTCGGGATACCCCGCCAGCATCGGAAGCAGATTGACCTGATTCATCTAAGGCCCGCACCTCGAAAGATCGCTACCCAAGACACCAACTATTGTACGTTGACATTGGCGATTCGCAAACTTGTGGAAGTTCGCGTCGCAGTCGAAGCTACAGTTGGAATCCGTTGCGATAGTCGACAACTTTGCGCTCATAATCGTCGACGAATTGCTGCAGTTTGGTCTCAAGGTCGTCCCATTGGTCGCTAAGGAAGAGGCGACGCAGGATTTCGGCGCTTTCGGTGACGAATTCAATCTTGCGCATGGGGTAATCGCCATAAGCCACATGCCAGACCATATGCATATAGACGCCGAGCTTCTGGATATCCGGCACGAAGTGGCTGAGCATGTAGCGGTAGTATTGGTCTTGTTTGTCGCGTTTGATATTATAGAATAAGATGAGTTTGTATCTTGGCCGGATATGCTGGAATGATGCCATAACTCTTTGATCGTAATCGGATATTGGTCGCATCATACTCTATCACAGAATCCCTCTGAGTGGTAAGGCTCTTCTAAAGATAGCGGTTGGCCGCGAGCGCCTCGCGCGCCTAGGGCGCAAAGGAGGCCTCTTTTACAGGAATGCCATCCATGCAGGAACTGCAAAGGGCTATTGAGGATTTGCGTCATCGCGCCCAACGCGCCGTTGACGCCCAGGCGCTACGGGAGCTGGAGCAAGAAGCTCGTGACCTGTTGATGGAGGCGAAAAATACGCCGCTCGAGATTTCGGCGCAGGAGGTCTTCGCCGAAATCGCGGGCAGCCAGACGAGCAGCGCAAAGCCGAATTCCGCCGCGCTGCGCGGATTGGCGCGCCGTGCCAGAATCCGCATCGAGATCGCCGGAGACGACGATGATATCGACGAAGCAATCGATATACTGGCCGACGCCCTGCGGATGGACAGTGGCAACCCCGATGTCATAAGCCTCTTGCAGCAAGCCGGGTCCCATAGCGCGCAGGCGAGACAGCGCGTTCAGGATCTCTTCGACCGCCATAACGTCAGCTCGGCGCCAACGCAGACGCCCGCTGGTTCAAGTTCGGAAAGCCGCCCGCCGCCGAGTTATGAGCCAGCCAGCCAACCGCCAGCGCGATCGTCTTTCAGCGGACCTGCCCACTACCGCGAATCGGAGCGCAGCCAAGGCGAGTCGAGCGATCCCGCCGCCGAAGAACGGCCAGTTCAGTCGACTTTGCCCTTGGACGAATTATTGACCAGACTGACCGAAAGTTATTATTCTGGCGAGTACCAGCAGACGATTGATGTCGCTAATCGCATCCTTGCGCTTCAGGCGAACAACCCGACCGCGCTGGAATATCGAGAGAAATCGGAAGACAACTTAATCCGCGGCATCGTGCCCGATCACCGCATCCCCTTTGAGGCGCGCGTGGCCTACAACCGCGCCAATTCTCTTGTGCGGGCCGGCAACTATGAGCAGGCGTCGGGGCTCTATCGCGAGGCGCGAGAACTTGCCGAGCGCGATGGCATATTGACGTGGAAGGACGTGGAACAGGCGCTGCTTGATATTCAAGATCTGGCGCTCGCCCGCGAACTGTTGACCGACGGCGATCGTCTGATGACCAACGACAATTGGTCGGAAGCCTTGCGCAAATACGAAGGCGCCTTGCGCGTCGTGCCCAATGATCCGCAGGCGGAAGAACGCCTGGAGATGATCCGACGGATCCAGCGGGATTACGACCAGATCGCCGTAAACATGAATACAATTGGCGGCACGCTCGAAGAACAAGTCGCGCAAGTCGCCAGCGTTCGCAGCCTGCTCTCACACTCGCGTCAACTGCTGCCGAACAGCCAACGATTGGCGCAGATGCAGCAGGAAGTCGATAACAAGCTCGCCAGCATTCGCAGCCAGGTTAACGACCAGGCGCAATTGTCCCTCAACCACGCCAATAACTCGACGACGCTGGACGAACGCATTCTACTGATGAACGCGGCTATCAAGCTCTTGGAGTTGGGCTTGGAGCTGGACCCGACCGACGGCACCTTTTCGGAAATGTTGATGCGGTCGCGCAATCTGCAAGCAGATATCTCGCGCGCGCAGGGTTCGATAAGACGGGCGCAGGCGCTGGTCTCGCAGAACTTCGACGCGGAGCTGGCCCAGGCGCGTCAGATGCTGGCGGAGATGGCCGGCGATTACGCCCAGGACGAGCGCTTTCGCAACACGGTGAACGACCTCTTCAGCCGCTACCTTGAGCGCGCCGACGAAGCCTTGCAAGAAGGAAACAATCGCGAGGCGCGCGCCTGGCTTGACGCGATGCGGGAGGACCCCTTCCGCATCCTCGGTCGCCGCGCTGATATAACCCGCATTGACGGTGTGCTGCGGCGGCGGCGCAACCGCGGGCGATTGGTCATCCTATTTGTATTCATCGTTATCGTCGGTGTTGGCGGCGCCGTAGGCTTCATGAACCGCGAGCCCATTGAAAACTTCATCGGGGCTAATTTCTTCCCGACCGCGACGCTTACGCCGACATCTACCAGCACGCCGACCATCACACCAACGCCAACAGTCACCTTCACGCCTTCCGATACACCGACCGCCACCCATACAGCAACAAGTACGCCAACTGCGACCACTACCTTTACAGCCACCGCTACATTTACGCCATCCAATACGCCAACCCATACAAATACGGCGACACCAACCCCGACCGCTACGGATACCGCGACGGCGACCAGTACACCGACTGTTACGGCGACGCCGGTCGAACTCTGCCAAGTTGTCGTTCTTAACACGGAAGCGATAAGGGTTCGCTCACGACCAACCACGCAGTCGCCGATTGTAGGCTGGCTGGGCACGGGGACTGTTGCGCCGGTTTTGAAGATGGAACGGGAGGAACGCAACCCGACTGGACCGGCTTGGTACTTTGTCCGTGTGAGCGTCGGCGACGCCAATCTCGACGGCTGGATCCGCAGCGACATTGTCAGCGTCGTCCTTGGAACAGAATGCCCGGCGCTGCAGTAAACCTGCGATCCCGATATCCCAAAAGCGCGTATGGACATCGCTAAACAAACTGCCGCAATCGCCGAAGCGCAAGCGAAGTACGATAAATATCTGATGGGCTTACCCAACGTGGTCGGGACCGGTATCGGCTACCGCCAACTCATGGGCAAGCCCACCGACGAGCTATGTCTGGTTGTAATGGTCAGCAGAAAGCTCGCGCCGGAGCAATTGCCTTCCGAGGCGATGCTGCCCCGAGAATTGGACGGCGTTCTCATTGATCTGGTGGAAACCGGCGCATTTGCCATTTAGCGCCATGATACTTGCGCGCTACCAGGCAGTATAGCCGCCATCCACAACAAGATTCGTTCCAGTGGTGAAACTGGCGCCGGGCGAGGCCAGATAGAATATCGCTTGCGCGATCTCTTCCGCTGCGCCAATCCGCCCCTGGGGCGTCATCGCCAGCCAGGTGGGGCGCCAATCGTCGTTGCTGAAGCCTTCCAAGGTCATGTCGGTGCCGATGTATCCCGGCGACACGCAATTGACGCGCAGCCCGCGATCAGCCCACTCTCCCGCAATCGACTTGGTCAGCAAAATCACGCCGGCTTTGGCGGCGTTGTAATGCGCTTGCGGCTGTGGCGTATTCGAAATCATGCCCGACATGGAAGCCACATTGACGATGGCGCCGCTGCCCCGCTCCAGCATGTGCCGGCCAATTGCGCGGCAGCACCAGAATACGCCGTTGAGGTTGACCGCCATCATATTCAGCCAATCTTCATCGCTGCATTCTTCAGCGTTTACCGCTTGGGCGATACCGGCATTGCAGACCAGAATGTCAATATTGGGGAATGCGTCTAGCGCAGTCGCCGCCATCCTATCGACGCTCTTCGAGCTGCGGACATCTACCTCAATGAACATGGAATTTCGTCCCATGCCCTCGATTTCCGCCGCCGCATTCTCGCCGTTTTCCTTAATGAATTCCGCGATGACAATATCGGCGCCTGCTGCTGCCATTCGACGCGCTGTAGCCAAACCGATACCACGTCCGGCGCCGGTAATCAGCGCCGTCTTTCCGCTGAGATCAAAGTCGGAATAGCTCATGTTAGTCCTCGTCCAGTGAAACCATGTATTCCAAACAGGAAGTTACCACAGCGATAACGCCGCTGACAAGATAACGACCATCAGGGCAGAGTTGGTGATGGTTTTAATGCCGGCGCCGGCTGCGCGCTAACCGCCGATGTGATACATTTCGACTTTCTTGCGGCGGTCGCGCACATCTTGCGTGAGGGAACTGCGTATTTCCGAGTAACGGTCGATTCGCTCGCCCCAGGTCGCGCGAATGATCGCTTCCAGTTCATCATCGGTAGCGCCGGCGCGCAGCGGATCGCGCAGGCTCCTGCCCTCGATGGCGAAAAGGCAAGTGAAAATCCGCCCCTCCGGCGAGAGCCGCATTCGCGTGCAAGAACCGCAGAAAGGCTGCGTTACCGAGCTGATCAAGCCGATTTCACCCTCGCCGTCAGCATAACGATAACGCCGCGCCACCTCGCCGAAATAATTGCCAGCGATCGGCTCCAGCGGCAATTCCGCATCGACAGTCTCGACGATTTCGGCGGCGGGAACGACCTCATCCATCTTCCAGCCGTTCATATTGCCGACATCCATATACTCGATGAAGCGCAGGATATGTCCGCGTTCCTTGAAGAAGCGCGCCAGATCGACCAGGGTATGGTCGTTGACGCCCCGCTGCACAACCGCATTGATCTTCAGCGGCGTATAGCCTGCCTCTTCCGCGGCGTATATCCCCGCCAGAACTTTGTCCACGCCCGAGCGCCCGCCGTTCATCAGGCGGAAAATCTCATCGTCCAGCGTATCGAGGCTGATGGTCAGGCGTTTCAATCCGGCGGCTTTCAAGGCATTGATATTCTGCGGCAGCAGGAAGGCATTTGTGGTCATCGCCAGGTCGTCGACTCCCTCAAGCGCATCGAGCATCGCCACCAGCTTTTGGATATCCTGACGCAGGAGCGGCTCGCCACCGGTCAAGCGAATCTTCACCGCGCCCAGGCGCACGATAATCCGCGTCAGCCGCGTGATCTCCTCAAAAGTCAGAAGATGCGGCTTGGGCAAGAATTGATAACGCTCATTGAAAATCTCGGCCGGCATGCAGTAGGGACAGCGAAAATTGCAGCGGTCGGTCACCGATATCCGCAGGTCGCGCAGGGGGCGCTCGTATTTATCGTGTAGGTTCATTGGAAAGCCGCATATCCGAAACGTGACGAGACAGTGTAGCGAGGCGCCGCTTGCAGTTCAAGCCCGCCGCTCGGCTGAATCGTCCGCGATTTTGAAATCTTCGCTTACAACAAGTATATCGTATCTCTATTAGAATTGGATTTGCGCGCCATTGTCCGTAGTAACCGCGGCTGTTAGCCTTGCAGCTACTCCAGCAAATAGTGAAGGATTCGCCATGACAAGCATCCAGTGCAGCGAATGTGGCGGGCTGGCTCGACCTCTCGACTGGCGCTGCAAGACATGTGGCGGCTCGCTGGATCTGGTCGACCTCCCGCGCTTTGATCCGTCCAGCATCGACGCGGGCGACTTCTCGCTTTGGCGATACCAAGCCATGCTGCCGGTTGAGCGGCGCTTCAGTCTGGGCGAAGGCATGACGCCGCTGGTCCAGGCCGAGCTGGATGGCGCTGTTTTCTATGCCAAGCTGGAATACCTGAACCCGACCGGATCTTTCAAAGACCGTGGCACGACCACCGTGCTGAACCATCTGGCCGCTTGCGGCGTCGACCGGGTGATCGACAATTCCTCGGGGAACGCGGGCGCGTCGCTGGCGGCTTTTGCCGCCGTCGGTGGAATGGAGGCGACGGTCTACGTTCCGGCGGCGACCGCCGTGGAAAGCAAGAAACAATTGATTCGTACCTTCGGCGGCGCCATCATCGAATCCAATGATTACCTGGACGATGTCTACGCCGCGGCGGCAAAGACCACTTACGCCAGCCACGCTTGGAGCCCCTACTTCGTCCTGGGTCAGCAGACCGCCGCCTGGGAGACCTGGGAACAATTGGGACGGCGCGCGCCCGCCGCAGTCGCGACGCCGGTCGGGCATGGCGGCTTATTCCTTGGATTCTATCGCGGATTCCAGGCGCTGCACGATGCCGGCTTGATTGAGAGAGTTCCTCGCATGATCGCCGTGCAATCGGCCGGCGTTGATCCGGTTGTGCGCGGCTGGGAAGCAAATGCAGCCAAGCCGCCTTTGATTGAGCCAGGTCAAAGCGTCGCTGATGGCATACTGGTTGACAAACCGGTGCGCGGAAAACAAATCTTGCAAGCCATGCGCGACAGCGACGGCTTTGCCTTGCGCGTGGACAACGAGGCGATTGTCGCGGCGCAAGAGCGCATGCAAGCGCGCGGACTCATGATCGAGACGACCAGCGCTGCAACCGCCGCCGCCCTGCCCCAGATTATTGAGCGCATCGGCGAAAACGCTGACTTGGCGCTCGCCTTCACCGGCAGCGGCCTAAAAGACATCGGCAGCGCTTCGCTGGCATAGGCTTGCGTCTAATATCCCGCATTTAGATTCTGTCGTATAATGACCTAGCTGTATGGTCTCGGATTATAATGGGATAATTTCATCTAGCCAAAAGGATGCTCTATGGCACAGGTTCTACACCCACGCGCCACAACGACTGAGGCGACCCGTCGAGAAATACAAAATAGTCAAGAGAGCATAAACAAGCTGGCGAAGCGCTTCGGCATCAATCCCAAGACCGTTGCCAAATGGAAAGAACGCGATTCCGTTCAAGACCTGCCGATGGGACCCAAAAACCCCCGCTCCACTGTCTTGACCGCGCAAGAGGAAAGCATTATCGTCGCCTTCCGCAAAAAGACCCTGCTGCCCCTGGATGACTGCCTTTACGCCCTGCAAGATATCATGCCCCATCTGACCCGCTCCAGCTTGCATCGCTGCTTCAAGCGCCATGGCATCAACCGGCTGCCGGCATCCGAAAGCAAACCAGCCAAGAAAAAAGGCTTCAAAAAATATTCCATCGGCTACTTTCACCTGGACATCTGTCATGTGAGCACCGATGAGGGCGAACTCTACCTCTTTGTCGCTATTGATCGAACATCCAAGTTTGCCTTCGCCGAGTTGCATCAACGCTCTAAACGCGAAAACGCTTGCGCTTTTCTGCGACGGCTCATCAAAGTCGTACCCTACAAGATTCATACCATCTTGACCGACAATGGCACGCAGTTTACCCATCAAGCGCGGGCGCAACGCAAAAGCCAACTGAAGTTCGATAAAATTTGCCAAGCGCATGGGATTGAACATCGTTTGACCAAACCTTATCATCCGTGGACGAATGGACAGGTCGAGCGCATGAACCGCAGCATCAAAGAGCAAACGGTCTATCGCTACTTTTACCAGAGCCACGCGGAATTGCGTCAGCACCTGGAGATATTCTTGCAAGCCTACAATTTTGGCAAAAGGCTCAAGACCTTGAAGGGGCGAAGTCCCTATGAATTCATCTGTGATCGCTGGCGAGAAACACCGGATAAATTTCATCAAAACCCAACCCACCTCAAAATGGGACTATACACCTAGCCATTATCTAAAGTGCTCATGGGAGCCGACGCTGCATGTCACTGGACCTGTTCCGCCAGACGCTTGAAGCGCAGCGCCTTGCCCAAGCCGACCTGATGCGGCGGCGCGGCGTGGTCGGCGTGGCTGTCGGATTTCGCAGTTACAAGGAGCAAGCCACTGACCAGCTTGCCCTGGCAGTACTGGTACAGCAGAAAAAACCGGTCGAAGCCTTGAGCGCGGACGATATCGTCCCCAGCGATGTGAATGGCGCCAGAACCGACGTTGTCGAAGTCGGGCGCTTGGAAGCGCTGGTGAACCCGCGCGATCGCTTTCGACCCAATATTCCAGCCGGCGTCAGCATCGGGCATTACAAGGTCACCGCGGGCACGCTCGGCGCCATCGTCTTCGACCGGAACACCGGCGAGCCGCTGATTCTGTCCAACAATCATGTCCTGGCAAACAGCAATGACGCCGAAATTGGCGATGCCATCCTGCAGCCCGGCCCGACCGATCATGGCGTACGGCCCGATGACGTCGTCGCCAAGCTGCACCGTTTTGAAATGCTTCGCTTTTACAACGAGTTAGGCATGGGACCTTCGCCGCCGACTTCCAAGCCGCCGCTGTTTCCGCCGGGCGGCTGCGACATTGTCGAGCTCTTCGCCACCTTGGGCAATACGCTGGGCAAGATCAGCGGCTCGTCCAAACGCTTGACCAGCGTGCCGCGGTCGACACCGCAGACAGAAGCGGCGCCGATATACGCGAACCGAGTTGACGCGGCGCTCGCCCGCCCGGACAACCCCATGCTGTTCCAGCAAGCGATCGTCGAAATCGGCCGCCCCAACGGCATCAAACTCGCCCAGCTCGGCATGGAGATCCGCAAGCAGGGGCGCACAACCGGTTACACCGAAGGCGCCGTGACCTTGATGAACGCCACGGTGGATGTTTCTTACGGCGAGGACTTGCAGGCGCGCTTTGTCGGGCAGGTCATATCGACGCCGATGAGCCAAGGCGGCGATTCCGGCGCCTTGATTATGGAGCGCGACAGCTTGAACGCGGTGGGCTTGCTCTTCGCCGGGTCGCGCCGCGCCACCATATTTACGCCGATTCAGACCGTGCTGGAAGTAATGGACATTGAACTCTGAATCGGTCGATTTACGAGGCATTCAAATCGTCAATCGCCTGATACGCCAGATTGGGCAAGATGGAACGCGGACGATGCGGCTCGCCGGGTATCATCTGGGTCATCATCAGCGTAATCAACTCCTCCGCCGGATCAATGACGACATGCGTACTCGCCACGCCCGACCAGCCGTATTCGCCGTATGAGCTGTAGCCGTTCGCCCGCCCCAGGTCGACCATGACGCGAAAACCCAAGCCGAAGCCGTAGCCGTAGCGCTCGACGCCGATGCGTAGCGGCCTCATGCTATCGGGAAGGGCATTGGCGGTCATGCGTTTGATGGTCATGGGACTGGTGACGCGAGCGCCATCGAGGACGCCGCCATTCAAGAGCATAGAGGCGAAGCGCAAGAAATCAGCCATCGTCGAGACCAAGCCACCGCCGCCGGCGGGGCAGGTTGTCGGGACGCGCACATCGCCGTTAGGGATCTGATCGGATTCGAAGCGAATCGGTCGGTAGTGGTCAGGCGAGTGGTAGATGGCAGCCAGGCGCCCCGCCTTTGCCGGCGGAACATAAAAGTCAGTATCGACCATGCCCAACGGCGAAAAGATCCGCTCTTTGAGGAAATCCGCCAGCGGCATGTCGGCGATCACTTGGATGAGATAACCGATCACATCAACCGCCACGCTGTATTGCCAATCTGCGCCCGGCTGATATTTCAGCGGCAGGTCGGCGAAGTGTCCGATCAGATCCGCAAGCGGCATATCGCGATGGAAAAAGTCGTGTCGCTCGGAAGCTTGGCGGAATCGCTCGTCAACCGGGTGCCAAGGATCGCTGCCGTAGGTCAAGCCGGCGGTATGTGTCAGCAAGTGGAAAATCGACATCGGCGGATCCTGGTCGATAAAGCGTGGCTGCCGGTCGCTGACGTGGCTATACACTTTCGTCTTGCCGAAGGCGGGGATGTAGCGCGCGACCGGATCAAATAGCTGGCAGCGCCCCTCGTCATGCAGCAGCATCAACGCCAGACTGACCACCGGTTTGGTCATGCTGTAGATACGGAAGATGGCGTCTGCTTCCATCGGGCGATTCGCCTCGATGTCCATTTTGCCGTGCATGCTATTGTGGACGATTTTGCCGCGCCGCTGCACCAAGGCGATGATGCCGGGCAAGCGGTCGTTCGCCACTTCGCGCTCCATATAGCTGTTGATTCTCGCCAGTCGTTCGCTCGACATGCCGACATCTTCCGCTGCATGAATTTTCATCAGATGCTGTCCCCCTACGCTTCGTCGTTGTCGGCCGCGGGGCGCGGCAGCCAGACGCGCAGTCGATCGTCTTCTGTGCCCACCGCCAGCGCCAAGCGCCCATCCAACAATTCGACCGGCGCGAAGTTGGTAGTGATTTCGGCGCCAGCGTCCAGACGCCAGACCAACTCCGCATCCATTGCGCTGCGCTCGACGGCGGCGACCCCGCGACGCGAGGCGTCCAGCGCCAGGACTTCGGGCGCGCCATTGCCGTTGAAGTCGCCAGCGGCTGTTTGGTCGAGGTTGCGCGCGTTGATGATGTTGGCGCTGAAACCTTGCAAACCGGCTTTTCTTTGGAAATAGTCGCCATTGTAACGGAAGAATTCAATCACGCCGCCGGCGCTGCTCATAAACATGGAAGCGATTTCGATCTGCCCGGAGAAGCCGAAAGGACCGGCGCTGAATGGTTGGCGCCAAATCTCGCCCTGTCCAAATGAAGGACCGTCGACCTCTTGCCGAATGCCAGCGCCATCCCACATATAAATGCGCAACCGCTCGCCCAGCGGATCCCGGCTTACCGTCGTCACCAGGTCTTCAATGCCGTCGCCGTCTATATCAGCCCAGAATGGCGAAATGCCGCGGTAGATATCGACTCCCGGCAAGTCCGTCCTCGTCAGGATTTGAATCTGTCCGTCGCGCGCAGCCACAATCAAGAGCGCGCGCGCCGCCATCCTTTCCCCGCGTAGCGCGCGGTCGGTCGCATTGGCGTAAAGGGCGACTTGTCCGCGGCTGTTCATCACCAGGCGAGCGTAAGGCGGCGCCAAGATCGGCAGGCTGGCGACGATGCCTTCTTCCCGCCCCAGCACCAAGTCGCCGGCGGTATTGATGTATAGCGCCTCAAAGTCGTTGACCGGAATCGGATGCGAGAGCGGCGAGACGCTGGCATCGCTGCGTAAGACGTAGGTGCCTTCGATCATCGAGACGCCGACAACCGGCGGCTGCGCGCCTTGGAACCAGCCGGCTTCGTAAGCCAGCGTTCGCGCGTCTCCGTCAGGAGTCACTTCGATGACTTGCAAGTGGCCACCTGCGAGCGCCACATGCCAGACAGCCGTCTCCATCGCATAGCCGACCGCCCAAAGCGGCGAGCCGCGCAGCGCAACATCGATGGCGGCGACATGGGGAAAGGTCCCGCGGCCGCGCAGGAAATGATCGCCGGCGGGATTGTGGTAGGTGTAGAAATAGCGATCGAGCAAGGCTTCTTCTCCCTGAGCGCGCGTCAGTGTAGCAGAGAGGAGGAGCAGCGTTAAGAAGAGTATGCTGCGCGACAAGGCGAGTTTGTTGAGAGTTGAGAAAAGAGAAGGACGCCCCCAGAGGGCGCCCTCATTGTCGCTTTGCTCGTGGGCGAAGGCGCTATCCGCCGGTCTCGGTCAGCCGAACCGTTGCTTCCGGCGCTTCAAAGTCATCGCCCAGTTGCGTGAAGTCATCCACGCTGAAGATGAAGGGCGCGTCCGATGGCAGGAGCGCGAAGGAGACGTTATCCGACAGATTGGCGACGTAGAGATACTGAATCAGATTGGGATTAGCCGCGATCTGATCGCTGATGACACGCAGCGCCTCGGCTTCGGCTTGCGCTTCAATCAGGCGAGCGTTTGCGCGACCGCGCGCTTCTTGCTCAGCAGCGTCAGCGCGACCGCTAGCTTCCGTCTGGACACGCTCGGCTTCGGTGCGGGCACGCTGCAACTTCTGGTCTTCAATCTGCTTCTCTTCGATGGAGTTGGCGAAGGCATCCGTGAAATCGATCTGGCGCACGAGCAAGGATGTCAAAGTCAAGCCCTCACCCTTCATTTGCTCACCAACGGCGTTGAAGATATCCGCACCCATCGCTTCGCGGCCCTCGCCGTAGATAGTCTCCGCTTCGAACTTGGACACGACATCGCGGGTGACGGCGCGCACGGTCGGGCGGATGAAGTCGGACTCGTAGCGATTCTGCCAGTTGAGGTGAATCTTGTTGATATCTTCCCGCGCGATGCGATAGAGCACGGTGATATCCAGCTTCACTTCCTGCCCATCGTTCGTCAGCGCTTCCACGGCGTCATTGCCTTGCAAGCGCCCTTCGCTGCTGATGCCCGACATGGTGTATTCGCGCTGATCGGTCGGGTAGATGATATACTCCTGCAAGCCCGGGATGATGATCGATGTGCCTGGAGCCCGCGCCGGATCTTCCAGTTCACCGGTCAGCACATTGACGATGACGGCCGCCCGCGCCGGCTGCACGATCAAGATGCCGGAACTGACGATGAAGAGCACAATGCCGGCGGCGAAGCCAAACAGCGCCAGCACGACGCCACTGCGCGACGAGCGCCCTTGCGAGGCCAGGGTGAAGGCGAATGCCACGCCCAATATGCCGATCCCAAATGCGAGAACCGCTACGATTCCCAATAGTCCACCAAAATTCATGTCCGCTCCTTCATAGCAGTTGCTTCTGCTATCTCAGTTATACGAGTAGATTATATCATAGGTTGCGACAGCCTTTGACCACCCAAGTTTTGGGGGTTCAGGCATCACGATACGATACGATAAGCGAATAGCAATATCGCATGTGTCAAGCCCCGATCCAGCCGGGACCGCGGACAACCCGACCGGGCATGGCGCCGGTATGCTCGCCGTCGCGCAACACTTGTGATCCATTGACGAATACGTGAATCATGCCGTCGCTGTACTGATGCGGATCGCCGGGAACCGAGTGGTCTTGCGCCAGCGCCGGATCAAATACGGCGATATCGGCGAAGTAGCCGGGCTTGAGGTAGCCGCGCTCTTTCAGCTTGAGATTGTCGGCGGCGAAACCGGAGAGACGGCGCACAGCGTCTTCCAGCTTGACCAAGCCCTCGTCGCGGACGTACTTGCCGATGACGCGGGCGAAGCTGCCGTAAGCGCGCGGATGCGGATGATAGCTGAGGAAGGCGCCCTCGGTCGCGATGGAACCGGCGTCGGAGCAGAAGCTAACCCAGGGCAATTGAATCTGTTTGCGCAGATTATCTTCCGACATGCTGAAATAGAGTGAGAAGATGCGGCTGTTATCCTCGATCAGCAAGTCGATGGCGGTATCAGCGCCCGATGCGCCGCGCTCTTCCATGACCTCGCGCAACCATTTGCCTTGGTATTTGCGCAGTTCCTTCTTGGCGAAGCCAGCCAGCATTATGCCGTCAGGTCCGTTTTCCTCGAACATGTTCTCCCATTGATGCGAGGGCAGCGCCATTTCCCGCTTGATCCGCTCGCGCAGGTCGGGGTCTTTGAGGCGCTCGATCATGGCGTCGAAGCCGCCATCGTGCGCCCAGGCGGGAATACAAGAAGCCAAGCCGGTGCCGCTATAGGGATAGGTATACATATCCGCGGTTAAGGGCAAGCCATCAGCCCGCTCCGCCTCGACCCGCGCGATGACCTCGTCCATCTTTTGCCAATTCGCCTTGCCGGCCGCCTTCAAATGGTAGATTTCGCCGGTGACGCCGGTTGCGCGCATGATGCGAATCAGCTCGTCGAGCGCTTCATGGAATTGCGCGCCTTCGCTGCGCAAATGGGTGATGTACATGCCCTTGTGCTCGGCGACTACGCGGCAAAGCGCTATCAGCTCCTCGGTCGACTGATAGGTGGCTGGCGGATAAATCAGCGCGGCCGACATGCCCATGGCGCCCTCGCGCATCGCCTCGTGCAGCAGGCGCTTCATTTCCGCCATCTCAGCATCGGTTACGGACCGGTCGTCGTAACCGGCGGCGTGCACCCGCAGCGTCGCCGAGCCGACGAAGGAGGCCACATTGGTGGCAACGCCCTTGCGCTCGAGGAATTCGAGGTATTCGCCCAAGGTAGTCCACTCGATGTCATATTGGATATCGGCGGTGGAAAGGATGGTATCGCGATTGCGCTTCATCTCGTCGTTGAGCGGACCCATTGATGTGCCCTCGCCCATGACTTCGAGCGTGACGCCCTGCTTGATATCGCTCATGCTGCGGCCGTCTTCAATCAGGGATTCGGTGGCCCAGCTGAGCATGTTGATGAAACCGGGCGCGACAGCGAGTCCGTCAAGGTCGATGGTGCGAGCAGTATACGTGTCGCGTAGATCGCCGACGGCGGCGATGCGGTCGCCGCGGATGAGGAGGTCGGCGGTGACGGGCGGGCGTCCGCTGCCGTCATAGATGGTTCCGTTGCGGAGGAGGGTTGTTGTGGTCATAGTCGCTGCCTTTCGCGGCTGGCACTAGCCATCAGGAGTCCGAGTTGATTGTACAATTCAGCTCACCCAGATTGCCATGCGACAATTGGCGAAGACCAAGCTGTTTCGGCGGTTTGCAGTCGCGCATGATTCTTCAGCATTTTATGAGAATCGTCTTATAAGAATCGGAAACATTTTTTGTCTTATAAGACGGATTTTATGAGACGGCGGCGCGGTGTATGCGGTTGTTAAGGCGCAGGTGTGGATAGTGTATTGGGGGAATTGAGCGTCAGGGGCGAGAGGATGGTCGCGGGTGGGAAGGATTTAGAATACGATAAATAGTGGGCGACTCACAGTATCGCCCCTACGGAAAATGTCTGCCAATGCGTTGATACATTAACCGGCGTCGGCTTCACCCTCCGCTTCCAGCCGTTCTTCGCGGCCTTCAAAGCGGCCCTCGAGCCGAGCCAGGCGCTGAAGCCCGTCATCGACTTTGGTCTCGACGCGTTGGACATCGTCCGTCAGGCGCTGGATTTGCGTCTCCACCCGTCGGATTTCACTCTTAGATTCGGCGCGCGAGTCAGCAATTTCGCGTTTCAACTCAGCGCGCGAGTCGGCAATTTCGCCTTTCAACTCGTCTCGGTAATCCCTGAGTTTGTCGTCTAGTTCGCGCCGCAAATCATTAATCTTGGCATCAAGGCGCCAGACCGCGCCAAAAATCGCCACGAGCGCGATGATGATATCTAATGAGATCGTTGAATCGAAAGTCATTCCCGGCATCCTCTGTTCACGGCTTTTAGTCTAGCACATTTGCCGTCTTGGTCAAAACCGTGCTGGCAATATGCTGGGGTTTGCGAAAGTCTTATTCCCCGCGCCTAGGACTGCATCACCCATAAGGGATACGGGTGAACACAGCACATCGAGCGGGAGAGCGCAACTGAGGAGATCGTGGTTTGGTCGGCGCTTGGTGGGAAGACGGTGGCATCATTGATGGTTCCGTTGCGGAGGAGGGTTGTGGTAGTGATTATAGCGAACCTCCGAACAATAATGAATACGGATGTCGAATATGTCGTTGCAATGTTTTGCATGCAACAGTATCAAAGTCTGGTTTTCCATCTACGTGCCGTTTCGGCCACAGATGGTCAGCGTAAATCCCTTGCTGCTCTAACCGGTCAAGTAATTCATCTTGCAGAATAAACGGAAGTGAAAATTTCCAGCCGCGAGTTTGGTATGAGTCGTCGCTACTGAACTCTTCGTCTATGTTCTTCCACTTAGCTTCTGGCGTGTATTTCTCATCAGCACGGCTATCAAATATGAATACACCGTCTTGCTGCTTCAAATTGCCTATTCGCGATTTCAACTGAGTCACCACCTTCAGGCGATTTTCACGCATGGGAGTCAAGAACTGAAGTGCCCAAACTGCCATTCTATGGTGCTTGTCCATCTTGAGTCGCTTAACGGTTTTGCGATCGGCATAGGCGGCGAAGAATGCTGCGACGTATGGGCTGCGCGTCCAATCTAATAACCGGGTCGGAATACCGTGATGCTGAGCCAGTGCGTCGACCACACTTGTTGGATCACGAACCACGGGAAGATTACCCCATATCAGTTCATAGAGATCGCGAGTGTCAATTGCCTTGTATACGCCACCTAACTCCAGTTTCGAATCGGTAGGAAGATCTAAATGAGCTTCATCCGCGAACTCAGCAAATCTCCTAACAATGCGATCTTCGAGCTTGCGCTGAATGTAGATGTAGACTCGTTTCTCATGCCCATGGTCCCATTCGAATTTCGGATACGAATCGGATAGCAGAACGTTCTTTACATACTTGAACGTCGGTTCAACAAACTGCACTTGAAATGCTCTGCGCATTGATTTCGGAAGCATGTCCAAGCTGGATTCATTTTGCCCGCGAAATAGCCAGATACTACTACCTGGAGAGTGCTGGTTTTCGTGGACAAAGTACGTTTCCAGTTTCTCCAAGAATTCGTCTACCGTCTCGCAACGTTTGTGAAGAAAATACCACGCACTCATATCCCTACCCCAAACTCTCGCTCAAAATCCGCCCCAGCTCCCGCCGCACCAGCCCAGGCCGCTCATCCCGCAGCAGCGGCAAACGGGCGCGCGTCCGATGCAGCTGATTCAGATCAATCACCTGCATGATCAGCGCCTCGTCGAAATAGAGACCATGCGTCATAAATTCGCCATCGGGATCGACTACCGACGAGCCGCCCCAGAAATTCTTGCCGTCTTCGTAACCGACGCGATTGCAGTGCAGAATGTACGCGGTGAACATGCTGCCGTAGGCTTGGTTCACATGCTCGACCCAGCGCGTGCCCATGAGCCGGTCGCTGTCGTTGAGTCCGCGCGAGGGGCTTGAGCTGTTGAGGATGAGGATATCGGCGCCATCGAGCCAGAGCAGATAAGGCGGCGAGACATGCCAGAAGTCTTCGCAGATGAGCATGCCGACGCGGCCGAAGCGGGTGTCGAAGGCGCGGACGCTGTTGCCTTGGGCGAAGTAACGCGATTCATCGAACATGGCGTAGGTGGGCAGGTAGAGCTTGTGATGCAGGTGGACGAGTTCGCCAGCAGAGAGGTAGGCGTTGGCGATGTAGAAGCGATTGCGCGCGTCTTCATGCACGAAGCCGACGACGATATCAAGTTCGAAATCGGCACTGGCTTCCAGCAGTTGGTCAAAGACCGGGTCGGCGTCATCAGCCCGCAGCGCCACCTCAGGAACCAGGTCCTGCACTTGATAGCCGGTCAGCGACAGCTCGGGGAAGACGAGCAGGTCGACGCCGCCCGCGCGCGCCTGTTGGATGGTGTCCAGGTGGACGCCGAGGTTATGCGTCAAGTCGCCGAGTTTAGGGTAGATCTGCGCCAGACCGATTTTGACGCGCATGGCTGCTGTCCCTCCGTTGGATGACAGGCGTCATCATAATCCAACGAAGGCGCTGCGACAATTCTCGAGCTGGTCGGTGGCGGGGCGCGACGCTGTTTAGTCGCGGACATCCGCCTGGTTTAAGCCCGGCGGCCGCTGCGTAAAGCGGTAGCCGACGCCGCGCTCGGTGCGGATGTAATGGGGATGATGCGAATCGGCTTCCAGCTTGCGCCGCAAGCGGTGCATATGGACGCGGAGCGTATCTTCGTAGACATCTTCCGCCGACCAAACGCGGGAGAGCAGGGTACGATTCTGCACCACGCGCGGGGCATTGCGCAGCAGCACATGCAGCAGGATCGACTCGGTTGGCGTCAAGCCGATGGACTTGCCCGCGATCGAAATCCGGTTATGGGCGAAATCAATGCTCAGGTTATCATCGACGCGGATGACCGGCTCGCTGTCATAATCAATGATGGGCAGGCGCGCCAGCACCATCTGCACACGGACTTGCAGCTCCGCCAGCGCGAAGGGCTGGAATAAGAAGTCATCGGCGTATTTCTTCAGCCCATCCAGAACACTATCGCTGATGTCGGAAAGGAGAAAGATGACTGGCAGATCGGCGCGGGCTTTCAGTTGGCTGGCAATGTCAAATCCGCTCAGGCTGGGAAGCCGCAGGCCGATCAGGGCGATGCTTGGCAACCCTTGCTCGCGGACGTAGTCAATCGCTGCTGGCGCATCATTTACCGCAATAACTTCGTAGGTGGAGCGATCCAGGGATTCAGCAATGGACTGGCTTAGATCTGGATCGTTTTCGATGATCAAGACGGTAAAACGCTTCATAGGTTGCAGACACCCTCGGGAACATTACCGCTTTGAAAATCCGAATTCACTCTTCAAAAAATATACAATAACGCATCGCTTAAGTCAAACTAAAATAGAGCCTTTACATAATTCTATGTAATCTACTTAAGAGACTCTCATAATTCTACAGATACATTAGCTGCAGGAGTCATTTCAGGACGCTGCCAAAAGGGGGAATCGGCAGCATAAAGTTGGAGAAAGGTTTGCGTTAGAAGCGGGCCGGCTGCAGCTGAATGCTGCGCAAATAATCGATGTGGAGAATTATCCAATCGTACAGTTCGGGCGTCTTAAAATTGATGGCGTCCAAATGAGCCAGATCCAGCGTGACGAATTCGGGAATAAATTCGCCGCGCGCCGGATCGTTGAATTCGGGCCCGTAGCGCTTGCTGAGGTCAAGATCTTGCAAGAGACAGACGTAAAAGTGTTCTTCGAGCTGTTTGCCGGCCTTCTCATGTTCAAGCACGAAGGCGGTGGCAAGAACCTTGGCGACTGCGCCCAACTCCTCGAAGAGTTCGCGTTCCAGCGCCGCGATCAGGTCGATATCGGTCCATTCGACGCCGCCGCCCGCGGCGACCCAATACGGCGCCACCATATCCGGCTTGACGCGTTTGATCAACAGGATGGTCCCGTCGCCGGTCAGCAAGATAGCGCGTACGCGCTGATTGATTAGTCTTGTCCGTCTAGTGTTCGCTAACATCGCTCAACACCACTGGCGCATTCTGAACAAGAAAAAGCGCAAGGCAATTTCCAAGCTAGGCGAGAACTGTTAATTTCAGTTTTGTTGACAATTAAGCTTCAGCCGCAATTCGACCAATAGTATCTCCGCCGGAGATAAGGAATGCGGTTCCGACCACGTCTACTGAGGTTAACAGCCACTCGCGAGTTTATGCAGTTTTGAAAAGGGCTTGGATATTATCACATTGGATCAACAATTTCAACAAGTATGGCAGAAGCCATCTTATAACCGACAGTTTGCCTGCCGGTCGCTTCGATGCGGATGGTCACCGGACCGTCAAAAGGGTCGCGTTCGAGGGCTTCGAGGGCGACGCCCATTGTCAGACCGCGTTCTTGTGTATTTTGCAGCATGGCCGGGTCATCCATGATGAAGCGGCGGATGCGCGCCGGCGTGCGCAGACGCAATGCGGATAGCGGCTGCAGATTCCGCTCCTGCATGATGCCATCCAGATTGGGTATGGGATCGCCATGCGGGTCGTAGCGGGGCTCGCCCAGTTTGCGCGCGATTGCCTCAATGAATCGGTCCGATACGCTGTGCTCCAGCGCCTCCGCTTCATCGTGTATTTCATGCAGTTGATATCCCAGATCGCGAACGAGATAGGTTTCAATCAAGCGGTGGCGGCGCAGCAGCCGCAGCGCCAAGCGCTCGCCCTCATCGGTAAGCCGGACGCCGCGATACTTGCGGTAATCGACCGTGCCTTCTTCGACCAAACGCTGCGCCATATCGGTGACCGCCGGCGCCGAGACACCCAAGGCATCGGCGAGCGCATTGGTGGAAACGCGATCGCGATCGCCCTGCAAATTGTAGACCGCCTTCAAGAAGTCCTCAACCGACTGCGAATGTCCTGAATCGGTTCTCCGTCCCGTCATTTGCCAGCCTCATGGATTGGACAGCGCCTACAGCTTCGCGCTCTCGCTGAGCCTAAGAGCGCGTGGGATTCCGGCCGGGTAAGCAAGCCTATCATAACACAGAGCGATATCCGCCTTCGCGCGCCAACGCGCTTCTAACGCCGCTGCGCTACACTGGAAGCAGCGCGCCGGACCGGCGCCAGGTATTGAGGCGCCGGTCGCGCCGCTGTTAGAATTGACCGGCGCCGCCGCCCGCCTTAGAATAAATGCGACGGGCGCTCGCGCCACTCTCAACGGAAACGAATCATGAGCAGAGATTACTACAAAGTGCTCGGTGTCCCGCGGGATGCCAGCGATGACGACATCAAGAAGGCGTTTCGCCAGAAGGCGAAGCAATATCATCCTGATGCCAATCCGGAGGATTCTGGCGCGGAAGCCCGTTTCAAAGAATTGAACGAGGCTTACGAAGTATTGAGCGATGAGGAAAAGCGCGCCGCTTATCATCAGTTCGGCAAAGACTGGCAGCAATACCAGAACTTCAATGGGCAGCATCCCTTCAGCAGCCGCGGCGATGTTCCATTCACGGACATGTCGGACGTCTTCGAGAGCTTCTTCAGCGGGGCTGGCGGACGTAGAGGGGGCGGTTTTCACAATCGCGCCGATTTTCCGCGCGCGGGCCGGGATATCGAGCAGGATGTGCATATCAGCTTGCGCGAGGCTTACGAAGGGACGCAGCGAGTCGTCAGCAAGGAGGGGCGCGACATAACGGTTCGCATACCGCGCGGCGCCGCCACTGGCGCCAAAGTAAGGCTGGCTGGCGAGGGCCAGCCAGGCTACAACGGCGGCGGCAACGGACACCTGTACCTGGTCGTGCAGGTGGCGAAAGACGCCAATTTTGAGCGCAAGGACGATGACCTTCACGTCGATGTCAAAGTCGATGCGGTGACGGCCATGCTGGGCGGCGAAGTAGAAGTGCCTACCCTCGCCCGCCCGCTGCGAACGAGAATCCGCGCTGGCACCCAGTCTGGCCAGAAGCTGCGCTTGACTGGAAAAGGCATGCCCAAGCTGCGCAAGGGTAATGAATTCGGCGATCTCTACGCGCGCGTGATGATCACCGTGCCAACGCAACTCGACGCCGAGCAACGCAAACGGGCGGAAGCGCTCCGCGACAGTCTGCGCTAGGTTCGAAAACGCTCACGCATCCATTGAGCCGCGATCCGTGTGACGAATGAAGACAAGAGGTCTCAGGCGCGCCTTGTTCGGCTGGTTGCTTTTGCCAGCGGCGCTATTCCTGGCGCTCGCGTATCTCCAGGTGCGGAGGTGGCTGCATCCGCAGTCGGCGGCGATCGAGCGGCAGCCCGAGGAATCCCCGTTTTCACGAGTCAGCTTCAGGTCCGAGGATGGCTTGGCGATACGGGCATGGCACGCGCCACCGACTTCAAGGGGAGGGTCGGTTCTGCTCTTGCATGGACATCGCGGCAACCGCGATCAACTGCTGGTCCACGCCGAGTATCTGGTGGAAGCCGGTTACGGGGCGCTATTGATAGACTTCCGCAATCATGGCGAATCGGATGGTAAATTCACGTCTATGGGCTTCCACGAGGTCAAAGACGCGCGCGCCGCGTACCGCTTCCTGCAAGACCAACAGGAAGTTGAAGGGATCGCGATATGGGGTCATTCCATGGGAGGCGCTGTCGCCAGCCAATTGATGAGCGAAGTAAGCGCGGCTGGTCTTATTGTAGACGCGACATTCAGCGACTTTCCATCGCTTGTCCGCCGGGGCGTGATCGCCCGCGGTTTGCCCGGTTCGCCCATAACTGAGATTCTGACGGCGCTCTATGGATGGTTAAGCGGAAGCGATTTTGGCGCCCTCCGCCCGATTGACCAGCTAGCCCGTATTGATAAACGGGTACTGCTGTTTCACGGCAGCGATGATCCGGTCATTCCTTTGGTCGAAGCTGAGCGAATCGCCGCCGCGAACCCGCTCATTCGGCTGTCCGTCTTTGAAGGCGGCGCGCACAGCGACTTGTATGAACTGGACCCCGAACGCTATCGAAATGAAGCGCTGGCATACCTGCGCGAGGCATTTACGGCGCGGGACGCGGAATAAGCGGCGAATAACCTGCTACAATCAAGGCATGATTGGCGACATGGCCACACGCGCGCGACGCTTTCTCTGGCTGGCGGCATGCATGCTTCTGGTATCCGCATGCAGCGGCTTGAATCTCGAGCCTGAAACCGCCTCGTCGCTGGGCGCCGAGCGAGACTCCGAGCTTACGACGCCGACCGCCCTGCCAAATGAGATTATCGACGCCGCCGACGCCGAGTACCTGCTGCTGACCAATATTTACGAGCGCGCCAGTCCGTCGGTCGTTCATATCGAGGCGACGATATTCGGCGAGACCCGTCGAGGCTCCGGTTTCGTCTACGATCGGCGCGGGCATATCCTCACCAACGCGCATCTGGTAAAGGATGCCGACGCCATTGAAGTTACGCTGGGGAACGCCTACGCGCTTGAGGCCGCGCTGCTGGGTTTGGACAGCTTCAGCGATCTCGCCGTGCTCAAAATTCGGGCTGCAGAAGATCGACTTTCGCCGCTGCGGATTGGCGAATCGGCGACGGTGAAGGTGGGCCAGCGCGTGATTTCGATCGGCAATCCCTTCGGCCTGAAGACAGCAATGACAGCCGGCATCGTCAGCGGGCTGGGACGAACCCTGCCATCCGCTACCATGATTGACCTGAGCCCTGCTACCGGATTTGATAATCCCGCAATCATTCAGATTGATGCCGCCATTCACCCGGGCAATTCTGGCGGTCCTTTGCTCGACTCGAAGGGATTGGTGATCGGCGTCACCACCGCTATGCAGTCGGACAGCGGTCAATTCCAGGGGATCGGCTTTGCCGTGCCAGCGGATACGATGCGCCGCGTCATTCCCGATCTGATCGCGGAGGGGCGGGTTGAGTACGCCTGGTTGGGCATATCGGTGATGCCCGAGGATGGCGGTTATGGCGTGGCGGGCTTAAGCGAAACGCTGGATCTGCCGGTGGAGCGCGGTGTGCTGCTGCGCGGCGTTTCCGAAGTTTCGCCCGCTCATCGGGCGGGCCTGCGCGGCGGCGATAGGCTGGTCGATGTGCGGGGCAAGTCCGTCTGCGCTGGCGGCGATTTGATTGTGGCGATAAACGATACTTATTTCGACAATCTGGACGGGCTGATCACTTACCTGGTTCAAAATGCGCGCCCGGGCGATGAAGTGGAAGTGGTCGCGATACGCGACCGTCAAGCGATCGAGGTCACCCTAGAGTTGGAAGCCCGACCTGCTAGAGAAGGTCCCGCTATCGGCTGTGCGACGTCGCAGTAGGCGGCTATCTCATGAAGAAAACACTGCTTGATTCCGACCTCGTTTCCATGCGTCCCCTAGGGACCGGCGACGTATCGTTTATCCAGCGGCTGGCGGCCGCCAAAGAGATTGCGAATAACACCTATGTGCCGCATCCCTACCCGCCCGGCGCTGCTGAAGAGTTCGTTGCCAAGGCGCGCGAGCAGTGGCGCAGCGAAGAGGCTTTCGTATTTGCGATAGTCGAGAAGGCGAGCGGTCAGTTCGCTGGCTGCATGGGCATCCATCCGGCGTCGGCGCATAACCGCGCCGAAGTCGGCTATTGGATCGGCTTGCCTTATTGGGGGCGGGGTCTGGCGACGGCGGCGCTGCGGCTGATTATCCAATTCGGCTTTGACAAACTGAAGCTCAATCGCATCGCCGCGGGTCATTTCCCGCACAATCCGGCATCGGGCCGGGTGATGCAAAAGGCGAAGATGCGCTATGAAGGCAGGCTGCGGGGCGCGCTCTACCATCACGATGAATACAAGGACGAGCTGCGTTACGCTATACTTCGAAGCGATTACAAACCACACCAATCTCAGTAGTCGATTAAATCTTCAGCAACGTTGCGGTTGAGATTTTCTCTTCAAGTTTGTCCAGTATCTCTTGAAGCTCAATATTTGCCGGGGCTTTGAGGCCAAGTGCGGTGGACATTCCTTGGGCATCTGTGCTGAGTCTGGACGCGAGTTGAAGTTTACGCTGGTGATCGTCTCGCTTTTTGAATGAGTAGGAATGAAATTGCAATGAATGACCCAGTTTTGCCGAGCCGATGTGGCCAAAATTGAACTGTTGCTTTATGTAATGAAGTAAGACATCTTGCATTGCCAGTACTAGATGCTTCCCAAGTCCTTCAAACGTTTCAATCTTGTGATGAAGTTGCACTAGAATGGTTTTAGCCGTCATTTTCCAATTCATGCCAAATGACTTAGTAGAATCAAAGTCATCCAGCCTATCCACTCCGGCCAACTCCAGAAAGCGTTGCCTATCTGGCCATACGGTTCCTGTAGTATCTAATGTCTGCACTTCAATGCCTACAAAGTCAACTACCTTGTCCTCTCTAACTGAAGCCAAAAAATAGTCTACGTTCCCTCCCGGAATCTCCACCTGAGGCAACTTATGTAGTTCATTTCCAGGTTCGTGAAGGCGCAACAAATGAATAGAATCCATAAATATCATGCCATTCCCCAACATTCGGTCAGGACAGATCACGATATCTTTAGGATTTCGGATTCCGTAGTTTACTGCGCATGTCCCAATCGCAATGTCAGGTTGACTCTTTCGAATCTTCCAACATTGTTGTCCTATAAATGGACAGTGCTGCGCCTCAACAATAGACGACCAGTCTATATCATCCGCAGAAGTGGAGATTCCAAAAAGCTCTAGAACCTTCTGATTAGTCACAGCAGGATACGACATCGCTCGCGGGCGTAAGTGACATATTCCTCAGAGATATCAATGCCCACAGATTTTCGACCAAGTTGAAACGCTACTAAATTGGTTGTACCGGTCCCGCAGAACGGATCGAGTACGACGCCATCTTTAGGACATGTTGACACAATGGGTATCTTGCAGAGATCCTCTGGGTATGAAGCATAGTGCGCACCGCGCCCAAACGTATCTTCGGGCACGATATCCCAAACGTCTCCCGGTTTACTTCCTTTCGGATGATAATGAAGAAAGTAAAAGCCCCGTTGCGCCAATTCCTTTGCTCGACCTGAAACACGGGCAGAATCAGAATGGGTTGTTCTATGCTGCTTACGTATTACCATACGAAAGTCCGAGATATCACCTTTTTCCAGACGTTTCAGATTATCTTCAAGAGCTTGCTTTGCATAAAGTTTCTCTTTTCTAGATAAGGCTGTAGATAGCTCAATTTGCCTTCTGTATTTTATTCCCGTTACACCGGTAGCCGTCACCACTGCGCCGTTCTTTACGATCGCTTGTCGTGGTTTACTTCTGATCCCATCAACATCATAGTAATAGGAATTTTTTTTAACGAAATGAAATATGTATTCATGGACGGGGCGCAACTTGTCTTTTGAGGTATCCATACCTTTTATCTTGTGCCATATGACATCATTTCTCATGATCCAATTTTGCTCGTCCATCAGCGCCAACGCAACACGCCAAGGAATGCCCATTTGGTGTTTGTTAACGTAGCTATCGCCGAGGTTCAACCAAAAGGATCCGGTGTCTTTCAAGACACGAAATAACTGGCCAGCAATTTGAAGCAGATTCGCGATGTAATCATTATAATCCTCTTCCAAGCCTATGCCTCCGCTACAGTACTCACGCTGGTTCCAATACGGCGGGCTGGTCATACAGAAGTCAATGCTCTTTGAGGGTATCAACCTCAATACGTTTAGAGAGTCGCCAGAAACAAAAAGGGGCGACATTTGAGCGGAATTTAGATATTCCGAAATCCGCAGTAGTGTTTTCATATCCATCGCTCTATTTGACTAGAAACCGTATTGTATCAGATTCTCGCTCTCAAAAAGCAAAGAGACCGCAGAGGATTAGTCTGCGGTCCCTCGACTGTTAGATTCACAGTCTAGCGGTTTCGGGTTCACCCACTAACGGAAAAACCCTTAGAGGTGTGAATCGGTTAGAGGGCAGCCCCCTTAGAACCTGACATTTCTGATCACCTCCTTTACTCGGCCAACGATGGCAAGATCATAACACGGGCTCACAGCAAACGCAAGTTGCGCTATCGGCGCTATGTTATAATCGTGATCCAATCAAGTAGGAGCGCGCGAGACGGTGACGAGGCACTTTCATCCGGCGCATCGGCGGCAGGCGATTCAATGGGCGCAGCACCTGTTGGCGCATCGGTTCTATGTATTGGATACCGAGACCACAGGCTTGGGACCGACTGATGAAATCGTGCAGATCGCCATCCTGGACGGGAGCGGCGCCTCGGCCATGAACCAGCTAATCAAGCCGACGATTCCGATTCCGCCGGTCGCTTCGGCTGTGCACGGCATTCAAGACCGAGATGTAGTCGAAGCGCCCAGCTTCAAAGAAATCTACATCCGGCTTTCGGCGCTTCTGGCCGGGCAGGTGGTAATCGCCTACAACATGGATTTCGATTGGCGCATGCTGCAGCAGACGGCATCGCGCTTTCGTTTGCCCACGATACGAATCGGCAAGCGCGATTGCGCGATGAAACAGTACGCCCGCTTCAAAGGCGCGCGTCATAGCAATGGGCGCAATTATGTGTGGCACAAACTGGGCGCGGCGGCCGCGCAAGAAGGCTTGCAAGTCGCGCAAGCCCATGACGCCTTGAATGACGCCCGCATGACGCTCGCTCTCATCCGCAAGATGGCGTCCAGCGCTTAAGTCGCGGATTTCCAAATCCAAGCTGCCAATCGCGTCCCCATCCAGCATGCCGGTTCGCTTAGGGACGAAAGATGTGGCAGATGTATTTGTGCGATTCAGCAATTCGTACTTTAATGAAGTTCGTCAGTAGCGAACGATTGAATCCAGCTCGAGACGCCTCAGGGAGAGCGCGTTTGAGCAGACATACGAGACCTTGCTGCCGGCGCCGAATAGCTGCGGGAACCCATGCCTTAGCCGTAACTGCCTGGAACTTAGGATAGGAACAAGCCGTGAAAACTCCAAGCTTCATATCCGTGTCAAGAGTCTGCATCGCGGCAGTGATTCTGCTGTTGATGCCAATCGGGGGCGCGCTGGCTGCCGACATTACCGTGGACGCCGACTGCAGCCTGCAGAATGCCATCCTTTCGGCAAACGAGGAAGAGACAGTTGAACCGCGCTCCGATTGCGAAGCGGGAGACGCCGACGACGGCGACTCTCAGGTCGATGATGATGGCATGAAGATTCCCGCCGGGCAGGATACGATCACAATAGATGTCAGCGGAACCGACGAGGGCGTCATTGCGCTAGATAGGAAGCTGACGGTCACTTCAAACGTCGTGATCGAAGGCGGCGGCTTTGTGATTGAAGGCGGCGGCAAACAGATCTTCAACGTTACCGCCGGATCGCTTACGGCAAACAATCTCAACATCAGAGGCGGCTGGAGCGATGACAACGGCGGCGCGATCGCAGTGAGCGGAGCCTCTGTCACACTCATAAACAGCGTCGTAAGCGACAGCGGCGCGAAGAAGCTCGGCGGCGGCATCTACGCAGCCGATAGTGATCTGACGCTGGTAAACAGCGCCGTCACCGGCAGCGCGACCGGAGTCTTGACCAAGCCGGAATCTTCGGAAGTGGACGACAGCGGCACGAAAACGACTTCGGAGCCAGCGGAGGACGAGGCGGAAGAGCCAATTACCTGGGATACCTTCGGCGGTGGCATCTACTTCGAGGGCGAAGCAAGCAGTTTGAAACTGGAGCGGAGCGGCGTGAGCGCAAATGCTGCGCATTCCACGGGCGGTGGCATCTATATCGCCAGCGGCAGCGCGTCGATCGCGAATTCGACCATTAGCGACAATCGCGCGGGCGCGGACGCTGGCGGCGTCTACAATGCCGGCGCCAGCACACTCACGCACGTAACAGTCGTGGACAACTTTGCGGCGAACATCGGCGGCGTGGTAGACGCGTCCGAACTGTTGCTGTACAACAGCATCCTCTCTGGCAACGCGGGCGGCGACTGCTCGGGCACCTTAAACGCATTGATCGGAAGTCTAATTCGTGATGGGTCTTGCGGCCATGACGGGCTGAGCGACGACCCCAAGCTGCTGCTATTGAACGGCCTACCGCCTTACTATGTGCCGCAAGAGGGAAGCCCGGCGCTTGATTCTGCATCGCCCGCTTACTGCTTGCTGACCGACCAACGCGGAATTGATCGCGCGCCCAATTCTTGCGATATCGGCGCCGCCGAATATGCGGACGGCGCATTTCAATTCCAAATCCAGAGCGCCTTGGCTCTGCTCAACCCGGCAGGTCCGGGCGGCAGTGCTGGGGAGGGTCAGCAAGACCAAGACCGTGAGGCTATGGCAACACCGATCCCATCGCTATGCGGGCAGCTCCCCGGGCATTACCGGGTCGAGGGATATACCTATAGCTCGCATTGCAAACTAGCCGACCACTTGGGCATTGGCAATCAGATGTTGGTAAACAATGGAGCGATAGACGCGGTCGATATTTTCGGCTGGGTTGCGCAGCCGCTATCGATGTGCTTCCAGCGCCCGAGCGGCGCGATTGTCTTGCTTGACGCCGCCACCTCGCCCCGCACCTTGGTCCCGCTGCGAACCTGGACGGAGGACGGCTGGATCTGCGCAACAGTTGACCGCAATGGCACCGCAGTCCTGATGCCGCTTGAATTCTTCACGTCGGGTTCGATTCCGGAGCCAATCTGGGACTTGACCGGCTGCACGGTAACGACCGTCGATATTCTGAATCTGCGCAGCGAGCCAAGCGGCGCGAGCGCGATCATCGCCAATGTGCTCAACGATGTGACGCTCACCGCCGACAAGCGGGCGACCCACTATCATCGCGTCAATTACTATGACATTGTCGGCTGGCTCAGCTCGAGCCATCTTTCAATGTCAGGCAACTGTGTGTAAGGCTTTACGCCACCGGACGCTGATCAAACGCAGCCCCATCCGCGCGAATTGGAAGGGGCTGTTTCTTTCGCAGACCAGCGGGCGGCGCGCCTCGCGGCCACCCTTTTCGCGCATTGGCTAGCCGCCTATAATCGCCACGATCAATTCAGCAAACAGGCGCTGAGCCCATGCGGTTTGACAACAAGGCGACACTGGTAACAGGCGGCTCGCGCGGGATCGGCCGCGCAATCGCGCTGGGTTTCGCCGAGCGCGGCGCAATAGTGGCGCTGCATTACCGCCGCAATCAGGAGGCGGCCGCGGAGACGCTGTCCCAGTTTGAAGGCGCGGGACACATCATCATACAAGCCGACATCGCCGATGCTCAACAGGTTGAGGAAATGGTTGCGACCGTGGTTGAGCGTCTGGGACGCATTGACATCCTGGTGAACAACGCCGGCATCTACGAAGAGCTCACGCTCACCAATGCCAGCTACGACGAGTGGCAGGCTCATTTCGCGCGAACGCTTAGCGTCAACTTGGTCGGCGCGGCAAACACGGCCTATTGCGCGGCGCGCGCCATGATGAAAACGGGCGGCGGACGCATTGTAAACATCTCATCGCGCGGCGCCTTCCGCGGCGAGCCGAGCGCACCGGCTTATGGCGCCAGCAAAGCGGGCCTGAACAGCCTGGGAGGTTCATTGGCGAAGTTGCTGGCGCCGCATGATATCTTCGTGGGAACGGTGGCGCCTGGCTTCGTTGAGACGGACATGGTCGCCGAGCGCCTTGCAATGCCGGATGGCGACGCGATTCGCCAGCAGTCTCCGCTTGGTCGAATCGCCAAACCCGAGGAAGTCGCTTACGCCGCGATGTTCCTCGCATCCGAGGGCGCTGAATTCAGCACCGGCGCTATCGTCGATGTCAATGGCGCTTCCTACTTGCGCAGTTGACAGCCGAAGAGACTGACAGGATGAAATTCGAAGTCGTTGAAACCGCGCGACTGCTCATACGCCAATTTGATGAAGGCGACCTGGAGAACTGCATACGTTTTCGGCGCGAGGTCTTCGCGCTGGATGAGCCCGCCACGAGGGTCGAGCGTTGGCTGAACTGGACGATCGACAGTTACCGCGAACTGGGCGAACTCGGGCAGCCGCCCTACGCCGATTACGCCGTCGTACTTAGGGAAAGCGGCGAATTCATCGGCTCAGCCGGCATTGTGCCGACGGTCGTGCCGTGGGGCGCGCTGAAAGGCGATCCAACCGACAGCTTGCTCAGCCCCGAAATCGGATTGTTCTGGGGCATATTGCCGGCGCATCGCCAAAGCGGATTTGCGACTGAAGCGGGCGGCGCGCTGCTGAAATACCTGTTCCATGAATTGCGGGCGCGGCAAGTCGTGGCGACAACGGAGCGCGACAACATCGCTTCGCAGCGCACCATGGAGAAGCTGGGCATGAGGCTGTGGCGCAATCCAAATGACCAGCCGCGCTGGCGCCAGGTCGTAGGACTGATCGCAAATCCGCGGACTTAGGCAGTTCGCGTAAATCGCGGAGAATGTGAATAAATGCGGCAGATAGGTTACAATTGGAATGAGTAGCGAGCGGGTATTCATTACCTATCACTTGGCAATCGCGAGCTCTGTTTACCGAATCGATACAATGTCTCAATTGCTGCATTCATAGGCTGAATCCGGCGCCATATACAATCGAGACCCAGTGATTCAGTCAGTCGATTCGGGCCGAATCAAGAAGCAATAAGGAGAAAATCATGTACCGAAGCTTATTGGCAATACTTGTTCTGCTCGTTTTGGTCGCGGGCGTCGTTGGCGCGCAAGACACGTACGAACTGACGATCATGCACACAAACGATGTGCATGGTCATCACGAACCGCAGCGCAACGGCGATGGCGGCGCCGCCCGACAGGCGACTGTCGTCCAGCAGATCCGCGCGGAGGGCGGCAACAGCCTGCTGCTTGACGCCGGCGACCGCTTCACCGGTACGCTCTTCCATGTGCAGCATCGCGGGCAGGACAGCGTACAGATCATGAACGCAATTGGCTACGATGCGATCGTGCTAGGCAACCACGAGTTTAATGAAGGCAGCGAAAAGCTGGCGGAATTCGTCCAGGCGCTGGACTCGCCGACTGTGAGCGCCAATATCGACTTCAGCGAAGACCCCTATCTGGCGGGTCTGGTCGCGCCGTCGATCGTCTTGGATGTGGGTGGCGAGTCGATTGGCATCATCGGACTGACCACGCCAGAAACCGTGATCCTGAACCTGCCCAGCAAAGATCTCGTCTTCCACGACAACCTGGCAGAAATCACCCAAGAACAGGTCGACAGTTTGAGCGCCCAAGGCATCAACAAAATCGTCCTGCTTTCGCATCTGGGCTATGCGCCGGACCTCGAGGTCGCGCAGGCTGTCAGTGGCGTTGATATCGTGGTCGGCGGGCACACCAACACCTTCCTCAGCAATACTTACGCCGGCGCGCTTGGCGAATACCCGACCGTGCTGGAAAGCGCCAGTGGCGAGCCAGTGTTGGTCGTCCAGGCGAACACGAAGACCATCTATCTGGGGCGGCTGGATGTCGAATTTGATGGCGCGGGCATTTTGACCGACTGGGACGGCGATGCCATCTTGCTTAGCCGTTACATCAGTCCCGACCCCGCTGTCGGCGAGCTTATCGCCGGCTTGGCAGCGCCGATCGCCGAACTGACCTCGCAGCCTGTGGGAGAAACCAGCGTGGCGCTGACTGGCACGAGCCCGCGTCTCTGCCGCATTGAAGAATGCCTGCTCGGCAACGTCATCACCGATGCCATGTTGGAAAACACCGGCGCCGATATCGTGATCCAGAATGGCGGCGGCATCCGCGCCGATATCGCGCAAGGCTCGGTGTCGCTGGGTGATGTCTTGAATGTGCTGCCTTTTGGCAACCTCATCAGCACGCTGGAATTGACTGGCGCAGATGTGTTGGCCGCGCTGGAAAATGGCGTCAGCCAGGTGACGGTCGACGACAATGGCAATCCGCTGGTTGATGGCGCCGCCGGACGCTTCCCGCAAGTGGCGGGCATGCGCTATACGTTTGACGCCACACAAGAAGCCGGCAGCCGCATCGTTAGCGCCGAAGTGATGAGCGAGGAAGAATTCAGCGCGCTGGATCCCGAGGCGGTTTATCGCGTCGCCACCAACGACTACATGCGCAGCGGCGGCGATGGCTACGCGATCCTGGTGACGAATGCCATGAATCCTTATGATCAGGGCAGCCCGCTCGATCAGGTAGTGGCCGATTACATCGCCGCCAACAGCCCGCTCAGCGCCGCGCTTGAGGGCCGCATCACGCATCAGGCTGGCGAGTAGGCTCCAAGGCAATCGCGCGCCTGCGCATAGAATAGATCAAGACAAGACCGCTGGCAGCCGCCGGCGGTTTTTCTTCGTCTCGCGGCAGTGATCGCCGGTAGAGACATTAAGAAGGCGCATCTATGTTATAGTCGGTGGTATTGGCGTAGGCCGCCTGACATGCTCGACCAGCCATGCGCGAGAATGACAGCTACTTTGACATCTTCATTATCTATCACCCAGCCGACCTTGAGCGCGCGCGGCGGATTGTGGCGCAATTGCGGGCTACCGGCGTCGACGCCTGCTTCATTGAAGACGAATTCGGCACAAGCCCCGACGGCATCAAGAGACTGAAAGACGGCGCGCTGCGCTCCTATTCCGTCGCCTTCATCATGTCGCCTGACTCCGCCGAGAGTCAACTCTGCAATGAACTCCTGCAATATGCGGTCGGCCACGGCAAAGGGTTGGTGACGCTGATCCTGGAAGAAGACATTGAGGTAGAGGTTCATCCAGCGATCGCGCAGAATCCATACGTATTTTTCCGCCAGGAGGACGAGCTCGGCGCGCGGGTTGATGAGCTGCGCGCATATCTGCCGGCTGACAACAACCAAAAGCTGCACACTGAATTGCTCGTCCTGGCGGAAAAGTGGCGGGGGCGCGGGCGGCCGCCCGACCTGCTCTTGCCGCGCGATCGGCTGGATGAGGCGCGAAACTGGCTGGCGACCGCCTCGGCGCGCCATCCGAAACCGTCGGCGCTGCAACTGGAATACATCCACAGCAGCCGCCGTCAGCCGCCCCGCCGCGCGCGCCGCCGGCCCCGCCACATCGTCTTGGGCGTTTTGCTGGTCGTCGCGCTTGGGGCGGGCTTTCTCTTGCTTCTACAAGCCTTCAGCGCTTGGCAAAGCGGGCTTGCTGTCGGCGAACTGACGAGCGAAGCGCGCGCGCAAGCTGAGTTGGCTGCGGCCGAAGCCACCGCCGAAAGCGACAGCGCGGTCGGCTTGATTGACCAAGTCGCGGCGACCGGCGCCGGAGTTCGCGCAGCCGTCGCCCAAATTGCCACCGCCGAGATTATCACAGCGACAGCCTCCGCCAAGCTGACGCAGACGGCTCAAGCGCGGGAGCATATCCGCGCCACGCGGACGCGCGCAACCGAAATTGCCAAATTGGAGCGCGATGACGTCGCCAAAGGTCTGGTTCAGGCGGGCGAAGATGCAATTGCGCAGGGCGAGATTGAATTGGCGCTGGCTTTGGCTTGGGAGGCGAAAGACGGGCTTGATAATCCCAGGTCGGCTTATCGTCTTTTGCGCCGGGCGTCGGCAGCAGGCCGGACGATGACTTTAGATGACGCCGCGCTCGTTCGACTGCATCCGGCGGGAGATCGCATTGCCGCAGCGCCGCGCGACGGCGACAAACTTCAGATCTTCGACGGCAAGTCTTGGGCGCTCATCAACGAGTTTGCCGATCATGAGGGTCAAATTGCGCTAATCACTTACAGCCGCGATGGCGAGCATCTGATTTCGGCGTCGTACGACGGGGAAATCATCATTCGCGATGGAAGCAGCGGCGCGCTCAAGCAGCGACTGCAGGCGCATGACGGCGCAGTATCCGCCATCGCCATTAGTCGGGCCGGCGATAAGCTTTACAGCGCGGGAAACGATCCGCTGCTGGCGAGTTGGGACATCGAAAACGGCGAAGAGCTGGCGAGATATAGCGCGGATAACGGCAGCGAGATGGCGCTGTATGATCTGATCGCGACTGGCGATGGCGAGCGCGTAATCGGCTGGTCGGAAGCCGATGGCTCGATCAAGATGGCGCAGTGGTCGGCTGAGTCACTGGCGCTGCTCACAGCGGATTCCGACGGACGCGTTTATCGCGGCTACGATGAATCGGGCAATATCGGCTATAGCGGCGGCAGCAGCCTGCCCGCCTATCCCGGCGACAGCAATACCGGCGATCTCATATTCTGGGATATGGCGACGAGCCGAGCGATTGCGCGCTTGACCGACGGCTTCAACTGGACCTTCCTCAGCGGCGACAGCCTGGCAGCCGCCACTGATGATCTGCTCTTCATTTCATTTTATGAGGAGATTGCGCTTGTGGTTGTGGACAATAGCGAAAGCGGTCGGCGCGCCGCCTTGATCGACGCGCGCGACGGGCGTCTCCTGCGCCGCTACGATAGCGAGGTTGCCAACATGCTGCAGTCGGCGGAGTTCCTCGATGCGGATACGATACTTTCCGCCACTGTCGATAACCGCGCCGTGCTTTGGTCAAGCGCAGACGGAAGTTTCATCCGCGAGATTGCGAGCGCGCCGGACAGCATTGAAGAGCTGCAAGCGAGCGCGGCGGCTGACCTGGCAATCGCCAAAACAGCGGATGGCGCTGCCCGTTTTTGGCGGCTCAGCGATAGAGCGGCGGCGGAACCGCTGCTGACGATTTCGGATACGCTGCCCGGCGCCGCAATCAGCCCAAGCGGCGAAGTCATCCTTCTCGTTCAGGAAGGCGCTGTCAGCTTGCGTCAGATCGACAGTCAAGAGGTTCTCCTTCAGTTGCCCGCCAGCATTGTCGGCAGGTCAGGCGAGAGATTTGCCGTTTACAGTGATGATCGCCTGAGCGTCATCGACATTGAAACTGGCGCCGAAGTACGCGGATGGGAATGGGATGGCGTCGCTGTGACCGACCTGCATTTATCGCCGGATGGCGAAGCGGCGCTGGCAGTCACGGCAACGAACGAGCTCTGGCTGGCGCGGGACGATTCGGAAGGTCCACAGCGACTGGCGAGCGAGGCGGCGCGTCCAAGCTTGGTCCGCTTCGCGCCCGGCGGCGACAGAATCTTGACGCTGCAAGGCGAATATGCCCGGCTTTGGGACGGCAAGAGCGGTTTGGCGCGCGGCGCCTTTCCGCTCGGTGTATCGCCTGGAGCAGAAATACAAGCCGCATTCAGCGACTCCGGCGACCGAGTTTTCTTCTATGTGCAACTGGCGGAAGGTCTGGCGGGCTTGACCACCGTTGATGTCAGTGACAGTGTCGCAAGCCGCTTGACTTTTGTCGGAGTGGATACGGCGACGCTCTCAGCCGATGGCCAGCACCTGTCTCTGGCATTCAGCGATGGGCATATCCGTGTGATTTCCACAAACAGCGGCGAGGTTCTTCATGAATATCACAGCGAAGCGAGCGATTTGCGCCGACTGCGTTTCCTTCCAGAAAACGACACAGTAATCGCCATCGCCGGTTCGGCGCTGAACCTGTGGGATGCGGCAGCGGGCGTTGTTGACCGGCGATTTGCGCATCCCAACCCGCTAGTTGACTTCAGCCTGAGCCGAAACGGGGAGCGGATTCTGACGCGGGACGAAAGTGGTATGGCGCGTATTTGGCGAATGGAAAGCGCGGAGGCGCTGCTGGCGCGGATCGCCGCGGAAAACAAGCCGCGAGAACTGACTTGCAGCGAACGCGAGCGATATCTGGTCGCGCCGCTCTGCGCGTGACCGGCATGATCCGCATCCTCTTTGCCTCTTGGTATAGCGGGCTGGGCGGCGGCGAAACGGACCTGCTCACGCTGGTGGACAAGCTGGACAAAAGCCGCTACGAGCCGCATCTTCTGCTGCCGGCTGAAGGACAATTGTCGAAGCGCTGGCGCGGCGCTGGTTTGCCCCTTCATATCCTGCCCTACCGCGGCGCGTCGACTTTCTTCATACCGGCGTTCTGGGCGCGCTTTCCGGTCGTGCATCGAATGAAAGAGCTGCTGAGGCGCGAGCAGATCGACCTGGTGAAGAGCGATTATCATACGCTTCCGCTTATCGCTCCCGCCGCGCAAAGCCTTGGGATTCCCGTGACCTGGACCTTGCACGGTTGGTGGTTCAAGCCTGCACGCTGGCAGAAAGCCTTCTTTCGGCGGATTTCAAAGGCTACGGCGATCTCCAAGGCGGCTCGCGACGGCTTTTTGGGCGATCCACACTTTATGCCGGCGGGAAAAATGCCGGTGGTCCCCTCTGGCGTGGATACGGATCGCTTTCGTCCGGCGCTGGATGGTCTGGCGCTGCGCCGCGAAATTGGCATCGGCGCTGAAGCCTCGGTCGTTGCCATGGTCGCGCGATTTCAACCAGTCAAGGGGCATCACACTTTCCAGGCGCTGGCGAAGCGTGTGCTGGCGAAACGCCCCGACGCGCAATTCATCGTTGCTGGCGATGATGTTTTTGGCGTAGCAGCCGACGAGCGTTATCGCGATCGGATACTAGCCAATGCCAGGTCCGACGTCTGCCTGCGCGACCGCCTGCATTATCTCGGTTTCCGCGACGATGTCGAAGCGGTCTACGCCGCCGCTGATGTCTTTGCCTGCCCATCAGCATTTGAGAGTTTCGGGCTGGCGAATCTGGAAGCGATGGCTTGCGCCCTGCCGGTAGTCAGCACGAGCCGCGGCGGACCGTCGGAGACGATCGTCGATGGCGTCACCGGCTTTCTCGTTGAACCCGAAGATGTGGAGGCGCTAGCGGCGCCTGTGCTGCGACTGTTGGCGGACGAAGAACTGCGCAAGAAAATGGGCGCTGCGGGCCGAAAGCACGTGGAGCGAAACTTCTCTGCGGCCGCTGGCGCGGCAGCCCATTGCAAGATTTTCGACGAGCTGCTTGACCTCAGTTGACAGTAGCGTTGCCGAAGAATTTGGCCAAAGTATCGCTGAGCGTATTGTCCCTCAAATAGGCGATATGCTCGCCGGCGAAGGGGATGGGCGTCATGCCAAAGCGATTGACCAAGGCGTTGTCAGGAACAGTGTTGGGCACGGCGAGCAGATCCAGCAGGCTGGCGCTAACAGGCGAGCCGGGCAGCAGCGCCTGCATCACCATTACCGTCGGGCGCAGCAGCGCAATCGGCGCGGGCACAAGCAGCCGCCAGGTGTCAAGCGCCTCGATGATGCGCCTTTCAATCTCGGCTAGCGTCAATACTTCGGGACCGCCGAGCGCCAATTCGGCGCCAACCGTGCTTTCGTCATCCAGGCAGCGGATCACCGCTTCGACCACATCATCGACGGAAACCGGCTGAAACTCCGCTACCCCGCCACCGATCAGGGGAAATACAAGCGGTGTCACTTTGAGCAGGCGCGCGAAGGTATTGAAGAATTCGTCCTGCGGTCCAAAGATCGCCGATGGACGCAGCGCCGTCCAATTCAAATCGGAGGCGGCGACGGCCTCTTGCGCCCTACCCTTGCTGGCGAGGAAGCGGTATGGCAGGTCGCTGCTGGCGCCATTTTGACTCATATTGATGAAGCGCGTGACACGGGCGGCTTGGGCGGCTTTCAGCAGATTGACCGTGCCCTGATAATTGACGGCTTCGTAGGTCTGGCCGCCCTTCTCCATCGCGATGGCGACATAATGGATCACGCAATCGACGCCCTCCACTGCCGGCGTCAAGCTGGCCAGGCGCGTCACATCGCCTTCGATAATCTCGATTTGATCGGCGACTTCCTTTAGGCGCAGAGCGGCTTTCGCCCGGTTTCGCACCAGCGCGCGCACGGAGCGCCCATCGCCGACCAGCCGCTTCACCGTTTGATTGCCGAGATAGCCGGCGGCCCCGGTCACCAAAATCGTCATTGGATGCGCCTTTCGTCTTTTCATCACGCTTATGACAATTATAGCCGTTTGAGATTAGGAATGTGTAAGGATCGGCGCCGGCGACCGGGTCAGACCTAGGTCGGCGCATCGTGGTAAAATACCTTGAAGCGTCTATGCGGCGCGCATAAGCCTAGGCCGCAGCCACAATTGGAGACAAGCGCTATTTTGCCCAAGCGGACACGCGTCTTTCGTCTTGATGACATAGATTCTTGGGAAGAGGCGATCGCTGTCGCCAGCTTGACGATTCGCCGCGGCGGACTGGTCGCCTTTCCGACGGAAACGGTCTATGGCTTGGGCGCCAATGCCTTGGATGAAGCCGCCGTCGCCCGAATCTTCCGCGCCAAGGGCAGGCCCCCCAATGACCCCTTGATCGCGCATATCGCCGACTTCCAGCAGCTGTCACAGATTGCGCAAGATGCGCCGCCCGTCGCCAATGAACTCGCCCAGCGCTTCTGGCCTGGACCGCTGACGCTCGTGCTGAAGAAAAGCAAGCGCATTCCCGCCAATTTAACCGCCGGGCTCGATTCGGTGGCGGTGCGAATGCCGAGCCACAAGGCGGCGCTGGCGCTCATTCGCAAGGCAGGGGCGCCAGTCGCAGCGCCTAGCGCGAATCTCTTCTCCCGCCCCAGCCCGACCAGCGCCCAGCATGTCATTGACGATCTGGACGGTCTTGTTGATGTCGTTTTGGATGGCGGCGAGACGCCGATCGGAGTGGAATCGACGATCCTCAGCTTGATCGATGACCGGCCGCGCATACTGCGTCCGGGCGGAATCTCGCTCGAAGAGTTGGGGGCGGTCGTGCCGGATCTGCGCTTTGCGCCAAGCTATCTGCCAGAGGATGCGCCGGCTGCGCCCGCTCCGGGGGGGCTGCTGCGGCACTATTCGCCGAAAGCGCCTGTTCTGCTCTTTGAAGGCGCTGAAGATGCCGAAGTCTACGCGGCGATGCGCGCCGAGATTGCGCAGCATGATCGGGTCGGTATTTTGGCCAGCGATGCGGATGCAGCCGCATTTGCTGATCTCACGCTGTTTGTCGAGCGCCTCGGCGCAAACTCGGATGAGGCCGCCCGGCGTTTGTTCGCCGCCCTGCGTTCGCTGGATCAGCGGGAGGTTGACGTAATCCTGGCGCGCGCCCCGAGTAAAGCGGGATTGGGGCTGGCAGTTTGGGATCGCTTGCTGCGCGCCTCGGTCGGCTCGTTGGTGGTGGTTTGAGCGGAAGAGAGCGTTCTGCCAATGAAGCGGTGGCTGATATGGCAAATCGTAAAATGGATGGCGCCGAGGTTGCGCTTCATCTATCACAATCCGGATTTATGGCGCTACGTTGAATTGAAGGGCTATCACGTAACGCCTGCGCGCTTCTATCAGCCGATTCCTGACTCGCGGGAGTTGGGCGAAACGTATCGCCCAAGATCGGAATCGATTGGCAGGGGCAGGCGCAGCTTGCCCTGCTCCGTGAGCGGTTTCCGAAATTTGCTCGGGAATATAGGGGCTTTTGCCGAGATTTCCGCGCCGATAACCGATTCGCCGGCACAGCTTTGGAATTCATCGGATACGACCCCTATGTCTACCATTGCATGATCCGAAACTTCAAGCCAGCGCGGATCATCGAGGTCGGCGCCGGATATTCCACCCTCGTCGTGACGAAGGCCGCCGCGCTGAACGGCGCTGCGACCGAAATTACCGCGATTGAGCCCTATCCCGGCGACTTGCTCCAGTCGCTGTCGAGCCAAGTTCATATCGTCGGCAGAGCGCGCAAAGCGTCGACATGGATGCCTTCACTGATCTGCGCGAAAACGACATCCTTTTCATCGACAGCTCGCATGTCGTCAAAACCGGCAGCGATGTCTGTTATCTCGCGCTAGAAGCGCTACCTCGACTGAATGATGGCGTCATTGTGCATTTCCACGACATTTTTCCTGCCCTTCAATTATCCTTTGAACTGGCTGCTGGACCGGCGCGTATTCTGGAACGAACAGTACCTTCTGCAAGCCTATCTCATGCATAATCAACGCGCCCGCGTGCTTTTCGCTGTCCGCTACATGATAGAGAATCACGCAGATTTAATGCGTGACGCCTTTTTCGACTGCGAGGCTACTGGCGGCAGCCTCTGGCTGCGGATGTGAGCGCTTTCAGCTTCGCCGGGGCCACAGACGCGAGACGCGCCTATGCTATAATCATGTTCCAGCGTTGATCATCTCACAAAGGAAACAGACGGTGGCGAAAGTCATACAGATCAAAGATATCGCGGCTTATGAGGGGCAAGACGTCACTGTGCGCGGCTGGGTTTACAATAGAACCGGCAAGGGTCGCTTGCAGTTCATCCTACTGCGTGACGGCAGCGGGCAAGCGCAGTGCGTCGCCTTCAAAAAGGAGATGGTTCCCGCCGAGTTTGAAGTCGCGCGCGGGCTAACGCAAGAGTCATCGGTCATCGTCACTGGCGCAGTGCGAGCTGATGAACGCGCGCCCGGCATACCCGGCGGTTACGAAATCGGCATTCAGAGACTGGAGCTCGTGCAAGAGGCGCAGGAATACCCGATCACACCCAAAGAGCATGGCACCGAGTTCCTGATGAACCACCGCCACCTCTGGGTGCGCAGTAATCGTCAATGGGCGATATTGCGCATCCGCGCGACCATCATCAAGGCGATGCGCGATTGGCTGGATAATCAAGGCTTTTTGCTCGTTGATACGCCGATCATCACACCGGCGGCCGGCGAAGAGACGACTACGCTTTTCGAAGTGGATTACTTCGGTGAAAACGCTTTTTTGGCGCAGACGGGCCAACTCTACAACGAAGCGAATATCATGGCATTTGGCAAGGTGTACTGCTTCGGTCCCACTTTTCGCGCCGAGAAATCGAAGACGCGGCGACACCTTATCGAATTCTGGATGCTCGAGCCGGAGATCGCTTTCTGCAATTTGGAAGAATTGATGGAAATTGAAGAAGGCATGGTTTGCTATGTCGTGGCGCAAGTGCTGGAGAAGCGCCAGCAAGAACTCGCCATCATCGAGCGGGACATCAACAGGCTCGAGGCGATCACGCCGCCCTTCGCCCGCATCAGTTACGATGACGCCGTCGCGCGATTGCAGGAGCTGCGTGAACGAATCGACGACGCCGATGCGAAGGCGGAGCTGGCGATCGAATGGGGAGAGGATTTTGGCAGCCCGCATGAGACGGCGCTCGCGGAGATGTTTGACAAGCCCGTATTCGTGTATCACTATCCAACAGCGGTGAAGGCGTTTTACATGACACCCGTCGATGGCAGACCCGAAGTCTGCCGCAGCGTCGATCTTTTGGCGCCGGAAGGTTATGGCGAAATCATCGGCGGCAGCGAGCGCATCCACGATGAGCAGCTGCTAGCGGCGAATATCGACACAATGGGATTGGGGCGAGAAGCCTATCAATGGTATCTGGATTTGCGGAAATTCGGCACGGCGCCCCACGCCGGCTTCGGCATCGGCATTGAGCGCACGGTGGCTTGGATTTGCGGGCTGAGCCATGTGCGCGAGACAATACCCTACGCGCGTCTGCTCAATCGGAAATACCCCTAGGCGCGCGCTTGAGAGACGATGTGAGGTTCATTTCGCCGGTATAACAGCGCGGATAGCGTCGGCAAGGTTCGGCGCCTCAATCAGTTGGATGCCGCCTGGCAGGTCGCTGCCGCGACGACGCAGCCTGGGCACGAGGGCGCGCTTGAAGCCGATCTTGCGCGCTTCGTTCAATCTAGCCGCCAACTGCCCCACGCGCCGCAACTCGCCACTCAAGCCTACTTCACCGACAACCGCGATATCGGCCGGCAGCGCGCGATCGTAATAGCTGGAGGCGATCGCCAGCGCCAGCGCCAGGTCGGAGGCCGGCTCCGAGATTCTTAAACCGCCGATGACGTTGACAAACACATCCTGCTCCCACAACTTCAAACCGATGCGCTTGCTCAAGACCGCGCTGATCAAGAGCAGGCGATTCATGTCGATGCCATTGGGCGTGCGCCGGGGATTGCCGAAGGCTGACGGGCTGGTCAAGGCCTGCAATTCGACGAGCAGGGGCCGCGTGCCCTCCATGGTGATGGCGATGGCGGAACCTGGCGCGTTGATGACCCGTTCTTCGAGGAAGACTTCCGATGGATTCGACACCTGCGCAAGACCGCTGCCGCGCATTTCAAATACGCCAACTTCGCTGGTGGCGCCAAAGCGATTCTTGACGCCGCGCAAGAGCCGGTATTGGCCAAATGGATCGCCTTCGAGATAGAGCACGGCGTCGACGATATGTTCCAGCGTGCGCGGTCCGGCGATGTGACCGTCTTTGGTGACATGGCCGATCATCAGAACGCTCAAGCCAGTCTGCTTCGCCAGGCTCTGCAGGCGAATTGCGCATTCGCGCACTTGCGAAACCAAACCGGGCGAGGAATCCAGCTCGGCGACGCGCGTCGTCTGTATCGAGTCGATCACGACCAAGGTCGGCTCCAGCGCGCCAATCTGCTGAAAGATATGGTCCAGATCGGTCTCGGTCAGCAGATACAGGCTGTGGTCGCGCAAGCCCATGCGATCGGCGCGCAGCTTGATTTGGCGCGCGCTCTCCTCGCCGCTAACGTAAAGAACGTTGTCGCCCGCCTTTGCCAGCAGCGCCGACAATTCGAGCACGAGCGTGGACTTGCCTATGCCGGGTTCGCCGCCGAGCAAGACCAGGCTGCCCGGCACGAGCCCGCCGCCCAGCACACGACTGAATTCCGCGATCGGGACGGGTATCCGCGTTTCGCGTGCCGAGTCAACTTGGGATAGCAGCGTCGCTTCTCGTGGACTCTCGCCGATAGCTGGCGGGCGCCCGCGCGCGGATGGACGTGATTCTTCGACGCGCTCCACCATCGTGTCGAATTGACGACATTGGGGACAGCGCCCGAAGCGAGCGGGGCTGCGCTTGCCGCAATTCTGGCAGATGTAAGAGCTGCGCCGTTTTGCCATAAGTCTTGGCTTCGTGTTTTGCAGCCTATCGTGTTATCACATGCCTAGGTGTATAGTCTCGGATTATAATGGTGTACTATCATATAGTCAAAAGGATGCCCTATGGGACAGGTTCTACACCCACGCGCCACAACGACAGAGGCGACCCGCCGAGAAATACAAAATAGTCAAGAGAGCATAAATAAACTGGCCAAGCGTTTCGGCATCAACCCCAAGACTGTTGCCAAGTGGAAGAAACGCGACTCCGTTA
>JAJECX010000019.1 GCA_022821805.1 Anaerolineae bacterium | reverse complement strand
TCATTGCCCTGCGAAATATTGCCCTTAACATCCTGAAAAAAGACCCATCCAAGAGCAGCTTGAGACAAAAACGCTATCGCGCCGCGCTTGATGACGACTTCTTGCTAAAATTGCTGTCGCAAATTTGATGCGATTGCCCTGAATGTTTCTTGCGCGGACGATGCTAGATGAACCGACGTGGGTCGGAGTCGCTAATCATAGCGGAGCACGTTCATAACGCGCTCCTTGAGGGCGACGCGGGCGCTGAGGAAAGTGGCGGTCCAGCCGATGAGGAGCGAGGCGATCAACAGGGCGATGGCGGTAATTCGCGCATCGGTCGGCAGCGGGATAACGATGCCGCCGGCCGCGGCAAGCAGGCTGATAAGCAAGGCGCTCAAGCCGATTCCCAGCACAGCGCTCAGGAGGCCGATCATGCTGGACTCGATGAACATGACTTGCAGTACGCGCCTCGACTTTAGGCCGATCGCTTTGAGGATGCCGATCTGACGGCGCCGCTCCAAAGTGGAAAGAGCGACGGTATTCGCCATAATCACGGCGGCGGCGAAAAGCGAGAGCAAGCCGACGATGGTTGGGATGGCGGCGAACTGATCGATCAAGCGCCCGATCAAGCCGTCGATAAACTGCACGTCGATGGCCAAGGCGAAGATCACGCTGGAAAGCTCAGCCAGCGCCAGATTGAGATCGCTCTCGGGCACTTGGTAGGCGTAAAGCCTGTAGTCGGAGGATATAGACGCGGGCAATACATCGGGCGGGACAATGCCAGTCGATGCGCCAAAGGTCAAGCCCTCGGCGCCGCTGAGGACACCGACAACTTCCAGGTCGATCTCATTCGCCGCTTCCAGCCGAATCTCATCGCCGACTTCGATCGCCAGCGCATCCGCCAATTCAAGCGGCAAGACGATGAGCGGCCTCTCGCGGTCCTCAGGCCTGAGCATGCGCCCTGCCCGCATGGCGCCCTGCCCGCTGTAGATGTCCGGTTTGTCCGATTCCCAGACAGTGAATTCCAAATCATTATTGTTAGCAATCACGTCGTCGTTGACGGCAATGACCTGCGTCGCAAAATTCTTGATGATCGTGCTGTATTCGATTTCCACCTCATCCAGCGCGCCATCAATGGCGTTCTTAACCAGGCTCGCCGGCAGCCCGGGGAAAGGAAAGACGAGCACGTTGCCGCCGAAGGCGCGGCTCAGTTGAAGGTTGAGCAGCTCGCGTGTGCCTTCGCCAACGAAAGTGATGCTGCTGAGCGCGAACATGCCGGCGCTGAGCGCCAGCAAGGTGATGGCGGTGCGCAGGCGATTGGTGGACAGGTTGCGCAGCGCCAAACGCCAGGTGACCATGCCCAGCGACGGCAGCCTGCCGATCAGGAATATGATCAGCCAGAGGAAGGCGATGAGCAGAAGGAAGAGCGCGAAGGTGGCGCTGACGCCGATGACGCCAACCAGATAGGCGGAAGGCAGGTTCGCATCGGTCGCATCTCCGGGTCGTCCAATTTCGCTGCGGGTCCCGAATTCCACGCGCGCCTCCTCCGGCGCCGATTCTCCCGCCGGCCCCGCCGCCAGACGCCGTTCGGTCAGTTCAAAAGAAGGCCGCAGAATTTGACCGACGATCAATCCGAGGCTGAGGCTGACGAAGACCAAGAGTATCACGGATTGAATGAGGCCCAGGGCTACCAAGTGATTCTCGTTAGGGCGCAATATGATGCTGGGGCGCACCTTTACGGCGGTCAATATGGGCGCGACGCCGAAGATGGCGGTGACGACCAGGCCCAAGACGAAGCCGAAAACGAGCGCTTCCGGGTAGATTTTCCAGATCAATGGCTGACGCAGCGCCACCGAGCCGTACTCATTCACTACTACGCTGAGGGCGATGCCGACGATTAGACCCAGCAGGCTGCCGATAAAGCCGAGCATCAAGCCTTCGGTCAAGAAGAGGGCGGCAACCTGTCTCCCGCGCAAGCCGAATGTCTTGACCGCGGCGATTTCGTTGGTGCGGCGGCGCACCAGTACCAGCATCGTATTCATGATGCCGACGCCGCCGATTAAGAGCGCGCCCAAGCCCATCACCACGACGAAGTCGCTCAGATACTGCGAGACGGCTTCGTAGCGCTGCAAAAAGTCGGCAATGACGGTTGCGCGCGCGTCCGGCGCGATCGTTTCGATCTCGGCTTCCAGCTCCCGCAAGCGCGCCTCAGTTGCCGCTTCCGGCAGGAGGACGCCGATGCGGTTGGGCGCGAATTCGTCGTTGATCACCGCCTGCGCGTTGGCGAGGTCGAAATAGGCGAAACCAAAAAAGGCGTTGAGGAAGTTGGTGACGCTGCTCTCTTCGGCGACCGAGACGATGCCGCGCACGGTGTAGGGTTCCTGTGTGCCGCTTACGCGCACCTGATCGCCGACGGCGATATCGCTCTGCGCCGCCAGATTGTCGCTGATGACGACATCATTGCCGCCGCTGAAGAGCTCGGCGAGCGGCGCATCCGGCGGATCGACCGCGCGGATCCTGTGCGTGGGCGGATAGGTCTGCGGGTCGATGAAATTGCTGCCGATGAAACTGGGGCGCCCGAAGCCCTCCGCGTCCGCCTTGGTGATCTGCATATTCCGCCCGCTCATGTAGGCAGTGGTCGCGGCGCCCTTTTCCTCCGCCCAAGCCAGCAGCGCAGCCAGTTCAACCTCGGAAAAAGCATTTGGATCGTTGCTGCCAAAGCCGCCGAAGATATTGTCATTGCGGATCAGCAAGTCACCTTTGATTTCGATGCGCACATTGTTGGTCAAGGTATCGCCGACCGCCAAGCCGAGCGAGCGCAGCGCGACCACCGTGGCGACGCCGGCGGTGATGCAAAGGACAGCCAGCGTGGTCCAGCGACCGCCGCGTCGAATGTTGCGCAAGGCATAGGTGAAGTAGAAGCGCAATCGATGAGTCATACATTCATCCTTAAAGAAGCGCCAAACAGTGTACGCGAATCGCTGCCGTGTTTACAGACGTGGAATAGCGAAACAGCGGCCTCACCGTCTGACTGACTGATACGCAGACCGAGATGCAGCGTTGCGCTTATGGCGCTTGCTAAGCCCGTTGCGATTGAATTATAGTATTGCCTCAAAGCCCTTCCCCAGTTCATCAAGGGATGCTTCATGACCAAACCATATATTGGCATCACGACCGGCGGACGCAGCGAAGGTTATATCAAATCGCGGCATTATGAGGAATTTTACAGCCTGCCGGCGCCCTATGTCGATGCCGTGCGTCGGGCGGGCGGCATCCCGCTGCTGATCGCGCCAGGAGAGAGCGAGTGGGAAGAGATCCTGCCGCTGCTGGATGGCGTAATTGTCACTGGCGGAACCGACATTGACCCGGCTGAATATGGCGGTGACCGCCTGAATCCCCATCTCTTGCCAGCCGACCGCGAGCGCGACCGCAGTGAGTTGGGACTGGCGCGCCGGCTGCTGGACGAGGGAGAAACGCCCCTGCTCTGCATTTGCCGGGGCTTGCAGGTCTTGAACGTCGCCGCCGGCGGGACGCTGCACGAGCATATCCCCGATATCCGCGATGATGACATTCACCGCAATGAGGCCGGGCTTTGGGCGATGCAGGAAGTCCATGTCGAAAGCGACAGCCTGATCGCCGAAGTCATGGGATTGACGGCATTAAGCGCCTCGTCGGGGCATCATCAGGCAGTTAAAGCCGTGGCGCCGGGCTTGCGCGTCGTGGCATCGGCGGCTGACGGCATCATTGAAGCGCTGGAGAAGCCCGGGCATCCCTGGCTGATTGCCGTGCAGTGGCATCCCGAAGTGACAGCCGGGCAGGATCCGTCGCAGCAGGCGCTCTTTGACGCGCTGGCGCAAAAGGCGCGCGAAGCTCGGCATGAGCGGGCGATCGGCTGAGCGCGCCTACTTGATTGTGATGCGCCCGATATCGAGTTCGCGCTCGAATTGAACGCCGCTGCGGATAACTGTGCCCGGGACGCTGACGCCGCTCTCGTAGTTGTAGAGGATTAACTTCAGGTCATAATCGCCAGGGGTCCAGGACGATGTATCAATTCGCCGGCGCGCCAGCGGATCGAGCCCGACGGTGAAGTCTGCTCCCGCTACCTTGGCGCCGTCCCGGTCAAAAGCCTGGACCGAGAAGGCATGGGATTCAGCCGGCAGGCGCGTCCAAAGGAAATATAGGTCAAGCTGGCTCGGCTGGCTATCGACCAGCAGATTGCCAAGCCGGATGCCGTTGGCGTAATGCGCTGCCAGCGGCTGCGCGGCCACCGCCAAATCACAGGGAAATGCCTCATGCAGGAAATACTCGATGACGGCGTCATCGACGTCGACCAGGCGTCGGCATGACTTGAAGCGGGCGGCAACCCAATCGCGATAACTGCGCAGCGCCTGCGGATCCGCCATTTGCGGATTGTATACGAGCATCAGAACAAAATGATCGGCCAGCAGTTCGGCGGCGCCGGGTCTGCCATCTTCCAAACTGTCATGGTAGTACGCCCTTATTTCTCCATCAATCAGCGCGAGCGGCGCAAAACGGTGCATGCTGAAAAGAAAAGCAGCGCCCTTAATCCCTAGCCCATCATCCCTGCTTTCGTCAGCGAGAATACTTACAACTGCTGAGTGCTTTTGCGGGAATATCGCCGGTGACGCTTCAAGCCCCTGCAAATGAGCGAGGGCGGCGGCATTAACAGTAGATGACCGATCGCAGTTGCGGCGCAGGTCTTCCAAGCGGTAGACGCGCGCATAGTCATCGCTGTATGAGCTCTTCACATCGACAAAACTGCTGTCAATCGCCGTATCGTCCTGGATCCAATGATGCCAGATCACATGGGTGAAGCCATCGCTGAGCAATTGATCCAAGGCGGATATGTATTCCGCTTGCAGTGGCGGTATGCAATGGACGGCGGCGCCCCGGCGCCAGGCGCGCAGCATTCGATTGCCCTCGATATAGTCGTAGGCTTGCGGTGGCGTGCGTCCGCTCAAGCCCTCGACCTGCGGGTAGCCGGTATAAGTCTGGTAAAAGCCGTAGTATTTGGAATGCTGCCGTCCCATCGGAAGGTTGATCAAGCGCGGCTCGCCCCTTGTCTCTTCATCTCGCAGCCATTCAAGGAACGCGATTTGCTCATCGGGCACAACCCTGACTTCAGTCGTTTCATAATACTCAAAGGCGACGATGGCGATGACAGCCAAAGTGATCAAGGCGCGCTGCTTGGCCGGGCGTGCAGCAAGAATAGACTTGAGCCCGTAACAGGTCATAACTGCCAGCGGCAGCAGAATACCCATCTGGAAATGATCGGTCGTATGAAAAGGACCGAACACCGGCGGCAACAGATCGGTCAAAAGCGCTTTTGGCAAGACAATCTGACTGTATTTGTAGCCATTGACTTGCAAGACCGAACCCAGACGCAGCAGCAAGAATGGCAGCGCCAATCCCAGCCAGGGCAGCATACGGCGACGGAATCCGGAGCGGGCGAATCCCACGATGATCAGCGCCAGGGGAAGGTAGCCCAAATAGCTCGTATTCCACTCGTAATGGGGCTTGCCAACCCCGAAAAGCGATTTGAGCAGTGGTGTGGTAACGGGATGCCGGTAATTGACAAAGTAGTACATCAGGTCCGTTGCCGACTCTTGGTCGCGGTTCTTGCTGACCGCGTCGTCCATTGAACCGGGTTGAGCCAGTATCGGCGCGAGACGGGGAGCGCTGGCGAGCCCGATGACAAATCCGAGCAGAATCATCCAGCGCCAGAAGCGTACATCTCTCCAGCGAAAGTAAACGTAGTATAGACCGATCAGCGCCAAGGTGATGATCTGGCAGATGAAAATGTACAAGCCGCTGAAGGCGGTCAAGCCGACAATGATGCCGCAGAAAATTAGATGGCGAACGCGCTCTTCCTTAATGCCGCGCTGGAAGAAATAGGCGCTTAACGGGAAGCTGACGATCAGGTTGATACCGGGCTGCCCCGCGTGCGCCGTCGCAAATTGGCAGAGCCCGAATACGGTCGCCCCCAATATAGCGAGCCAGCGGTCCCTCAGCAGATAATGCAGATAGATATAGGCGCTCGCCGCCACCGCAAAGACAATCAAGAGATAGGTGATCGTGTAGGCATTGCTTATCGGGAGAACTGCGCTCAACAAGCCTACCGAGATCATATGCGGCAGGACGAAGCTTTCGTAAGCGAGCGAAACGCCGATGGGGTAGAACATGACATCGGAATAATAGAAGCTCGTCTTGCCCGCCAGGAACTGCCCCAGATGCCATACATCCCAGAGCTTTTGCCGGACATCGCCATGCGTCGTGGGGAATACGGCGCGATCGGTATCGAGGGCCAGCGCCAACGTCGGCCAGGTGGTGACGATGATGAGCATCGGCACGATGACCAGAAAAGGCAAATGATGACGAATCCGGGACGATATTCGGGGCATAAGACGCCTCAGAACAAGAATGGCGCCCGAGAAATAGCGGGAGGGCAAACCTTAAGGCAAACCACTGGCGCGCTCAAGTATGAAGCTTGGTCGGCTCAGCCGCCGGCGAGCCATCTGACGGCGTCTTTGGCGAAGTAGGTCACGATCAAGTCAGCGCCGGCGCGCTTGATGCAAGTGAGGCTTTCAAGCGCGGACGGCTCCAGTTCGAGCCAGCCTTGCCGCGCCGCCGAATGTATCATGGCGTATTCGCCGCTCACCTGGTAGGCGGCCAGGGGCAAGTCGAATTGCCGGCGCGCTTCGCTCAAGATATCGAGGCTGGGCAGCGCCGGCTTCACCAGCAAGATATCGGCGCCCTGCTCCACATCAAGCGCGATCTCCTTCAGCGCTTCACGGCGGTTGGCCGGGTCGAGCTGATACTGTTTTCGATCGCCGAAACCGGGGGCGCTGTGGGCGGCATCGCGAAAGGGTCCGTAGAAGACACTGGCGTATTTAGCCGCGTAGCTCATCACGGCGACATGCGAGAAGCCGTCGCTATCGAGCGCGGTTCTTATGCCAGCGACCATGCCATCAATCATGCCCGATGGGGCGATGATATCGGCGCCAGCGCGCGCATGAGCAACCGACGCCCGTCCAAGCAATTCCAGCGTCGGATCGTTTAGCAGGTATCCAAGCGGAAGCGCAGGATCGAAGTGCGGAACTTCCGGCGCGTTGACGATGCCGCAGTGCCCGTGGTCGGTGTATTCGCAGAAGCACATATCCGAGATGACAGCGAGATCGGGCGCCGCTTCTTTGATGGCGCGTATGGCGAGCGGGATGACGCCGTCGTCGCTGAAGTTGTCGCTGCCGCGCCAATCCTTATGCTCAGGGATGCCGAATAGAATCACGCCGGGAATGCCAAGCGCCGCGATTTCTCGCGCTTCGGCGGCGAGCTGGTCGACAGTTAGCTGGGATTGCCCGGGCATCGACTGGATGGGCAGGCGCTGATCGCGGCCATAGCGGACGAATAGCGGATAAACGAAGTCGGCGGGAGTAAGCTCGGTCTCTCGCACCATGCCGCGTATGGCGGACGACAGGCGCAGGCGGCGGGGACGCGCGCGCAAGCCAGCGGTCCTTGCTTTTTCCCTTGGCTCGATCTTGAAGTCTAGCTCAGTCATGCGCGCATATTCGCCGTTACCAGGTTTCCCAATGCACGACATCGTCGAAGACGCGGCGGCCGCCAGCTTGCAGCGGACGCTTTGCGGCGCCGTCGTCGGGATAGCCGAAGGATATCACCAGGCGCGTTTGAAATCCGGCCGGGATTCCCAAGATATCAGCCGCCTGTTCCGGATCGTATATCGTGCCCAGGCAAGAGCCGATGCCGATTTCGGTCGCCGCCAGCTGCATATAGGCGGCGCTCTGGCCCGAATCGAAGAAATGCCAAAGGGTGCGCTCGTTTTCCGTTGGCACGACGATGACAACGCAGAGCGCGCAGCCGGCGACATGCCCCATGCCGGCGCCGGTTTCCGCCAGTTTCGCCAGGCTTTCCTTGTTCTGCACGGCGATGAAATGCCAAGGCTGGCTGTTCTTGGAGCTTTGCGAGCGCCGGCCCGCGTTTAGTATGCGGTCGATGTGATCGCTCCGCAGCGACTCCGCGCGAAATTCGCGTATCGCTCGCTTATTCTGAATGGCCTCCCAGACGTCCATATTGGTCCTTTCTTCGCTCGCTAGCGTCGGTCAGTCATCCGCTTTAGTCGTGACCAAGGAGTCTGAATCGGCTAGCGTGCCTACGATTTGCATCTCGCTGCGTAGCATATCATTAATTTCGGCTTCGTAAGCGACCTGCGCTTCGACATCGGCCTCGAGGGCGAATTCAATCATCACTTCGGCGACCGACCGTTTCACCGCGCGGCTGATGATCTCTTCAAGCTCGCCTACCGAAAGCTCCACAATTTTGCGATTGTCCATAAGGGTTGAGCCGGGCAGTCGATCCGCGAATGTCCGGTCTCCTCCTTTCGTCTAGACATAAGGCGATTGTAACGCCTAATGCGCGAACTTGCTCAAGGCTGCGCCAATACTTGCGCAATTCTGACGCGCGGCGCTCTTTTCCTCTGCTTACAGATATATACGTGAGAGCGCGAGCAAGGGTTCAGCATCTGTGCAGAATGTACAATGGCTCGACCATGCCCAGTGGTCAATCGCGGAGCGGGAATACCTTGCCGATTGCGGCGGACTGTGTGACACTGTCGCTACCCTTTTCATGACGTAGCGGAGGCGGCATGCCGCTGATTTGGGCGGGAATCATCATGTTTGCCGGCAGCCTGGCGCAAGGCGCAATCGGCTTTGCGCTCGGGTTGATCGCCGTTCCGCTCTTGGTGGAAGCCGGCTTCAGCCTGTCGCAAGCGGTCGCGCTGACTACGCTTGCAATTGGCATCCAAGTGATCTTTGGCGCCTGGCAGCTGCGGGCGCATATCCCATGGGAAGATGTCAAGCCAGCGGCGATCCTGCGTTTGCTGACGGCGCCGCTGGGTGTGCTGCTGCTGCTGAATGTCGAGACGGTGGACGCCGACGGGGTCAAGCGGCTGGTGGGCATAGGCGTGCTGCTGGGCGTGATTTTACGCGTCGCCGCATGGAAGATTGCGCAGCGCGAATGGAGCGGAGCCGCTTCGATCGCTGCGTTCAGCCTTAGCGGCTTCTTGCAAGGGCTGGTGGCGATGGGCGGTCCGCCGCTGGTGCTTTGGATGACGACGCGCGACTTTCAAGCCAAGCAGGCGCGCGCCTTCACCTTGACCCTGTTCCTCTTCAACGCGCCGGTTCAGGTGCTGCTGCTGCTCTTTCTGTCGCAATCGATGAATCTCGAAGTCATCATGATGGCGCTGCTGATCTCGCCGTTGATATACATCGGGACGACGATCGGCGTCCGCATCGGCGACCGCTTCAGCAAACCCTTGCTCAACAAGGTGGCGCTGGCGGTCTTGGTCGTTATTGCGCTGAATGCGATGCTTTAACCGGGGCAAAGAGCGGGAATGTCTACCCCATCCCCCGGCCCCTTCCCCAGCGAGCTAAGGAAGGGGAGCGCACCTGTTGCAGACCGGTTTGCGTTCCGAGCGCTCGCTTGAAACCGGCCTGCTCTGCATACTTCTTTTTGGCTAATGAGACCTAAAGCGGAATGAGCGAAGAGAAGCAGAGAAAAACACTTGAGCTCAGCCGCGAGGAGATGCGCGACTTCGGTTATCGCGTTATCGACATGCTGCTGGATTATTACGACGAACGCGCCGACAAGCCGGTGGCGGAGACGCTCGACTACGAGGCGCTGAATGCGATTCTCCGTGAGCCACTGCCGCGCGAAGGCATGCCCTGGCGCGACGCGATGGCGCAGTTCGAGCGGCAAGTGGTGAACACATCGAATCGGGTTGATCATCCGCGTTTCTTCGCCTACATTCCGCTCGCCAACAACTTCGTAAGCGTGATGGCGGATTCGCTGGCGGCCGGCTACAACATTTTCAACGCCGTCTGGCTGCAGGGTCCGGGCGCGGCTCAAATCGAGCGGTTGACGGTGGATTGGCTGCGGCAAATCTTCGGTCTGCCGGCGGAAGCGGGCGGAACTTTCGTTAGCGGCGGCTCGGTCGCCAATCTGACGGCGCTGGCGGTGGCGCGCGAGGCGCATCTCAGCGGCGAGAAGCGCGATGCAGTCGCCTATTGCTCGGACCAGATTCATTTCGCCGTCTCGCGCGGCATGCGGGTTTTGGGTTTCGCGCCCGAGCAGCTGCGCAAGCTCCCCAGCGATGACGAATTCCGCCTACCCTTGGCGCCGCTGCGCGAGGCGATTGCGGCCGATCGCGCGGCCGGGAAGCGTCCCTTCTGCGTCATCGCCAGCGCCGGCACGACCAATACCGGCGCGGTCGATAAGCTGTCTGCGCTGGCGGATTTATGCGCGGCTGAGGACTTATGGCTGCATGTCGATGGCGCTTATGGCGCGCCGGCGATATTGACCGAGGGTGGCAAATCCGCGCTCAAAGGCTTGGGGCGCGTCGACTCGCTGGCGCTGGACGCGCATAAGTGGCTCTTCCAGCCGATTGAATGCGGCGTTGTGCTTGTCCGCGATCGGCGCTGGCTTCCGCGCGCCTTCAAAGAGACTTCCGAAGTCTTGAAGGACATGCAGAGCGACGGCGAAGAGCTCAACTTCATGTATCAGGGCATTCAGTTAACACGGCAATTCCGCGCGCTGAAATTGTGGCTGAGCTTCAAAGTCTTCGGCTTGGACGCCATCAGCGAGGCGATAGCCGCCGGCTTCCAAAATGCGGAACTAGCCGAGCGGCTGCTGCGCGAAGCGGGCTGCTGGGAGATTGTGACGCCGGCTCAGATGGCGATACTGACCTTTCGCTACCAGCCGTCAACTGGCGACGAAGCTTTGGCGGACCGCGTGACGCATGACTTAGTTGGGCGCCTGCTCGACGATGGCTACGCTTTCGCCTCGGGGACGCAGCTGCGCGGGAAACCCGTCATGCGCATGTGCTGCAACAATCCGCGCACGACGCCGGCTGATTTGCGGGGCACGATTTTGCTCATGGGTCGGCTGGCGGCGGAATTGGAAGCGACGCTCAGAGACGCGCCAGCGTCGGATCAGGACGCTCGTGTGAAAACATAACCATAAATTCGCTAAAATGTGAAACGCTTCGCTGACACATAGACTTGAACGCGATGCGCCAATCAAAAAGGAGCTGACATGCGCAATAAAAGCCCTCGCGATCAAATAAAGCTCAGCGCTGATGAGATGCGCGAGATGGGCTACCGCATTATTGACATGCTGGTGGATTATACGGGGGCGCAAGCCCAGTTCCCGGCAACGCGAGCGCTGGATCCGGTGACATTCGATGAAATCCTGGAAGAGCCGCTGCCGGAGAAGGGCTCGCCATGGGAAGATGTTCTCGAGCAATTCGAGCGTCAGGTGCTGACGACTATCGATCACCTGGATCATCCGCGCTTTTTCGCCTATATCCCCTCTCCCAGCAACTTCGTCGGCGCCATGGCCGATACGCTGGCTTCCGGTTACAACATCTTCAACTCCTTGTATCCGCTAGGGACAGGCGCGGCGATCGTTGAACGCTTGGTCATCAGTTGGATGCGCTCGCTCTGCGGCATGCCGGAAGAGTCGGGCGGCTTGTTTGTCAGTGGCGGCTCCGTGGCGAATCTGATGGGATTGGCGGTGGCGCGGCAGATACTGCTGGGCAACGACATTGGCGATGCGGTTGTGTACTGCTCGGACCAGACGCACTTTGTCGTCTCGCGCGGCTTGCGCATCCTCGGTTTCGCGCCGGAACAACTGCGCGAAATCCGGGCTGACGCCGATTTTCGGCTGCCGGTCGCGGATCTCGAACGGGCAATCGAGCAGGACAGAGCGGCCGGCAAGCGCCCTTTCTGCGTCGCCGCGACAGCGGGCACGACCAACACGGGCGCGGTTGACCCGTTGAACGACCTGGCCGATCTGTGCGAGCGGGAGGGCTTATGGCTGCACGTCGATGGCGCTTATGGCGCGACCGCCTGCTTAATCGAACATCGACGGCAGTTGCTAGCGGGCATCGAACGCGCCCATACGCTTACCTGGGACGCGCATAAATGGATGTTCCAACCAGTCGAATGCAGCGCGCTGCTGGTGCGGGACCGTCACTGGCTGAACGCGACATTCAAGGAGAGCGCGCATTTCCTGACCGATGCCGAAGCGCACAGCAAGGAAGAGGTCGGCGAAGAGATGAACTTCATGTATCAAGGCATTCAGCTCACGCGGTATTTTCGCGCCTTGAAACTGTGGATGAGCCTGAAGGTATTTGGTCTTGGCGCCATACGCCAGGCGGTCGAACGCGGCATTGAACTGGCGGAATTAGCGGAATCGCTACTGCGCGAATCGGGCCGCTGGGAGATCGTCACGCCGGCGCAACTGGCGATTGTGACCTTCCGCTACAAGCCGGCAGTTGGCGATGACGCCCTGGCGGACCAGGTGACGGACGAGTTGAGCGGCGCCTTGGCCGCCAATAGCTTCGCTTTCGCCTCCACGACCAAGCTGCTGGGGAAAACGGTCATGCGCCTCTGCACGAACAATCCGCGCACCACCGCATCCGATCTGCGGCAGACTGTTCAGATCATGGGGCGGCTGGCTGCCGATTTGGAAAGTCGACTCGGAAGCGCTCCCCCGGTCGTTTAGCGCCCGGCTCAACCCAAAACCTGTACAGACTGTACAGCCGAACTGAAGTTGCTAAGATAGCCGCTGTTTCCGAATAGCATTAGCCTGACTCGTTTACGCAGGAATCGGATTTTGGATTACGGTTTGCTGGCGTTTTCCCTCGCCGCTTTCGCATTCACGGCATTGGCGGCTTATCAGATTGGTAGATTAGCGACGCTCTTTCATCTGCCTTTGATCAGCGGCTATCTGCTGGCCGGCTTACTGGCTGGTCCCTTTGTGCTGCAATTCATGGCGCCGCAAAATGTTGAGATTCTGCGTTTTCTCGATGAGATATCGTTGGCATTTATCGCTTTCGCCGCCGGCAGCGAGATGGCGCTGGACGAACTGCGCGGGCGCTATCGGAGTATCGGCTGGAATACGCTGACGCAGATCGGCGCCATTTACATTTTCTGCGGCGCGGCGGTGTTCTTGCTGGCTGATGCCATACCCTTTATGCAAGGCTTATCGACGACGGGCCGAGCGGTCGTGTCGCTATTGGCGGGCACGATCCTGGCGGCGCGCTCGCCGTCTTCGGCGATCGCCATTATCAACGAGATGAGAGCGCGGGGTCCCTTCACCAAGGGCGTGTTGGGCGTGACGCTGGTGAAAGATGTGCTGATCGTAGTGCTATTCGCCTTTAGCACCTCTGTCGCCGCGGCGCTTCTGACGGACCGCAGCTTTGATATCGGCTTCATCATGTTGGTGGCTTTTGAGATTCTGGCGTCGATCGGCTTTGGCATCCTTGTTGCGCAGTTGATGGCGGTAGTCCTGCGCAACCACTGGGAAGACCGGGTAAAGATTCCGCTGATTTTGCTGGTCGGTTACCTCGTTTTTGCCATTTCAGGCGAGATACGGCACTTCAGCCACGAGAATCTGCCCGTGGAGTTGCTGTTTGAGCCGCTGCTCATTTGCATGGTCGCGAGTTTCTGGATCACCAACCGCAGCCCTTATCGGACCGAATTGCGTCATCTGCTGCATCAGGTTGAGATGCCGATATTCGTCGTCTTTTTCACCCTGATTGGTCAGGCGCTGGATCTGAGCGTATTGCAGGCGCTCTTGCCGGTTACGCTGGTGATATTCACCGTGCGGCTGGCGGCGCTGTTTATTGGCGGCTATATCGGCGGGACCCTGGCGGGGGATCCTGCGAGATTCAACCGCTTGACCTGGATGGCTTATATCACACAGGCTGGGGTTGGTCTTGGTTTGGCGAAGGAAGTCGCGATTGAGTTTCCCCAATTGGGCAACGAATTCGCCACGCTGATGGTGGCGACGATCGTTTTGAGCCAGCTTGCGGGACCGCCCTTCTTCAAATTCGCCATCCGGCTGGTGGGCGAATCCCACCTGCCCAAGGACATCGCCGACGACGAAATCCTGGATGTCGTCATCGTCGGCATCGAAAACCAGTCGCGCCAATTGGCCGAGCGCCTGCTGGCGCATGGCTGGCGGGTCAAGCTGCTTGATATCGATCAGTCGCATGTGTCGCAGCTTACGGCATCAGACGGCCTGCGCCATGAACATTGGCTGTCGGAAATATCCGCCGAGCGCGTGCGCGAGATCATTGAGCCCAAGACCGAAGTGGCGGTGACGCTGCTGCCGGACGATGACGACAGCCTCAAGCTCTGTCAAATCTTCTACGAGGACTTTGGCATCACGCGGCAGATCGCGCGGCTGAATACCTTCAATCTGGTGGAGCAGTTCCGCGAATTGGGGGTGCATGTGCTGGATCCGGCGAACGCGATGGTGCACCTGCTGGACAATTTCGTGCGCGCGCCCCAATTGGCGGCGATGGTCTTTGAAGACGACCCCGATCACGATGTGATACAAGTGACGATCACCGATCCCAGCGTCGATGGATTGCATTTGCGCGAGTTGATCCTGCCTGATGATGTGCTGGTGATGGCGATTGTGCGGCGCGGGCATTCGATCGTGCCGCACGGGTATACCAACCTGCACATTGAGGACGAAGTCACGCTGATTGGACCCACCGACAGCCTGGACGAAGTGGCGCTGAAGCTGGGCTACTAGGTAAGAAATCGCCGCGCGCCACGCTCAAAAGTGAACATGATATTTGCCGGAAATTGTAGTCGGGCGACTCAGTGGGTCGTCCGACGATAGGTCACAATATTCCCTGCGATTTTGCGCGACCAATGTTGACGTACTTGGAAAGAGCAGCGATGAATAATCTACCAATCGCCATCATCGGCGGCGGACCGGTGGGCCTGGCGGCGGCGGCGCATCTGCTGGAGCGCGGCGAGCAGCCAATCCTCTTTGAAGCGGGCGAAAGCGTCGGCGCGAATGTGCTGGACTGGGGTCATGCGCGTATGTTTTCGCCTTGGGAATTTAATGTGGATGCGGCGAGCGTCCGCCTGCTGGAGCGCGCCGGCTGGCGGATGCCGCCCGCCGACGAATTGCCGACCGGCGCCGAACTGGTCGCGCGTTATCTGCAGCCGCTGGCTGAGCTGCCGGCGATGCGCGCAATCATCCGCACCGGAACACGCGTCGTCAATGTCAGCCGCCGCAATCACGACAAGGGCAAAGATGGGGACCGCGAGAGGGCGCCATTCCAACTGCATGTGATCGACGACGGATTGGAAGCGCTGGTGGAGGCGCGCGCCGTCATCGACGCCTCAGGCGCCTGGCACAATCCGAATCCGCTGGGGGCGAATGGCGCGCCCGCCATCGGCGAGGCGGCATTGCGCGATCGGCTGGTTTATGGCATGCCTGATGTGCTGGGAAACGAACACGGGCGTTTCGCCGACCGGCGCGTGATGGTGGTCGGCAGCGGCCATTCCGCGATCAATGTCCTGCTCGACCTCATCAAATTGAGAGACCAACACTCGCGGACGGAAATCGTCTGGGTCATGCGCGGCGACAACCTGCGAAAAGTGTATGGCGGCGGCGAAGATGACGCCTTGCCCGCGCGTGGTCAGTTGGGCTTGCGGATCAAGGCGGCGGTTGATGCCGGCGCGCTGCGGATATTGGCGCCTTTTGCAATCCAAGAAGTGGCGGTGGCGGGCGCCGGGCTACGCGTTCGCGGCGACCTGGACGGCGAGATAAAAGGTTATATTGCCGACGAGGTCATCGTATGCACGGGCGCGCGCCCGGAACTGGAGATGCTGCGCGAATTGCGACTGGATCTGGATTCGGCAGTGGAAGCGACCCGCAGCCTGGCGCCGCTTATCGACCCCAATCTCCATAGCTGCGGCACGGTAAGACCACACGGCGAGGCTGAGCTGCGGCAGCCGGAGAAAGACTTCTACATCATCGGCATGAAGAGCTATGGGCGGGCGCCGACCTTTCTGGCCGCGACCGGCTACGAGCAGGCGCGCTCGGTGGTCGCGGCGCTCTGCGGCGACTGGGAAGCGGCGCGCGCGGTACAGCTGATGCTGCCGGAAACGGGCGTCTGCGTCACCGATTACGCGGGCGTCGAATGCTGCCCGCCAGCGGAAGCGGCTCAGCCAGCCCTGCTCCCCATCAGCGAGATTCCAGTTGGGACCGCCGATTCAATTCCAATTTCCAGACTGCCGGAACGCTGCTGCTAAAGCCCTTGCTGGAGACAGCTCAATTCTGTAATCAAATGTTAATTTAATTACCCCTTGTCGTGGCGCTGACTCTCCTATAATCTAACGAACGTTTGATTAATTAATGCATACGGAGTATGAAAGATGATGAGTCGCAGTCTTAGCGGCAAGCTGATGGCAATGTTGACCTTGTGCGCGGTACTGTTTGGCGGCGCGCTGGTACAGGCGGAGAAGTATTATCCCGAGATTATACATGTTGAGGTTAGTTCTTCAGCCCATCCTGGCCGGGCTATGCTCATTTGGGAGGCGCACCCGGAAGCGGTCAGTTATAAGGTCTATATCCGCGGCTTTGGCGACGCCTGGGCGCCACGAGAGCGAGGCGGCCAGGGCGGTTGGTATCCAGCCGAAGCGATCAATTGGCATCGATTCCCTGACCTTATGCCCGGCAATCGCTACAACTTCCGCATCCGCGGCTATAACGCCGAGGGCCATCACACCAATTTATCGGCTCCCTATGGAGTACTTATTCCGCCTTGTTGGGTCTTCGCCCGGTATGAGGCAACCGGCGAGAAATGGACTGAGAAAAATGACCCGAACCCTCTCCAGCCGCCACCAGAATGGGCGCACATCGAGAACACCGTCAGGTGCGAATAGCGTCAGCCAGCCTTGGGCAAAAGCCTACTCGTTCGAGACTATATTACCCGCATCAAAATTCGATGCGGGTAAATTTATTCCCGGGATATTTGTCCACCAAGGTTCGCGCTTGCCCAGGTTATGTAAATAGCTGGATTCCTGAGCGCCTGGTCGGCAAAACGCGCGGCTGCCCTACGCATGCCTGACGGATTGCCGACGCATTCCTTACGCTAACCCGCTTATCAACTAATCAAATCTTGATTTGGTTATATTTTGCTGACTATGGACGCAGAATGGAGAATTCATGTCCAACGCATTGCTTGGCTCATCGTTTCAGAGACTTCGCTTGACCTCGCTGCTTCGCTGCTTGATTATGATTATCGCTTTGACGTTTGGCGGCGCGCTGAGTCAAGCCAATCCCTTGGAGCAGCCGGTAATTGTGAAGATTAAAGATCTCAGTCCGAATGGTCTCACGGTGGTCTGGAATGCCGATCCAGCGGTTCATCGCTATGAAGTCTTCGTCAAGGGTCGTGGCTGGGAGCCGGCTTCGCGCCGAAACCGGCATCATGTAACTGGGCTGGAAGCCTGCAGCAAGAATAACATTCGTGTGCGCGCCGTTGACGCTCAAGGCAATGCCAGCATGGCTTCCAGAAAGAGAACCATCTACACGCCTTCCGATGTTCCCGCGCCGGGCAACCTTAGCGCCATGGCGCTGGGCAATACGGTTTACCTGGAATGGGACACGGTTCCAGGCGCGGATGATTATCGGGTAACAACGGCGCGGAAGGATTCAAACAGCAATTCTGGCTGGCAAGCCATCGATTATATCGACATGATTGGCCACTCCCCGCCCGGCGAGATACTGACCTGGCATGTCATGGAAGGATTAGACGGCGAATACCGCTTCACGGTGGAAAGCGTCGATTATAATTGTGATCGATACAATAAGGCGAAAATCAAAGTCACGCTTGGCTGGGATTAGGCGATTGGCTAGAAAGCGTTCATCATGGCGCATCCGCTGGTGGAGCAACTGCGTTTCACACGCGCCGAATTTTTGCGCTGCCTGGACGGCTTGAGCTTGCAAGACGCCTACGCGCGGCATGGGCAAATGAACTGCATCAGTTGGACGATCGGTCATCTGGCCGATCACGAAAATCGGATTTTCGTCTTTCTGGCGCAAGGGGTGGTTGTTCAGCCGGAACTGCGCAAGATTTGCGCCAATGGCTGCCCGCCATCGACGCCGAAGCTGGACGATATGTGGGACGCCTGGCGCGAGGTGACGGCAAACGCCGACATCTTCCTGGATACGCTGACGACGGAAAGGCTGCAGGAGCATTTGCAGTGGAAGGGCAAGGCCCTGGACGAGTCAATCGGCACGATGCTGCAGCGCGTCATTTATCATTACTGGTATCACCTGGGCGAGGCGCACGCTACAAGGCAAATGCTGGGGCAGCGCAATTTGCCGGAGTTCGTCGGCGACATGAATGACCTGCCCTATCGCCCCCACTAGCAGCCCATGACCCGCCCGCGAATCGGCATCACTACCAGCCTGGAAGACGGGCGCCAGACGCTCGATCTGACTTACGTCCAAGCGGTGGAGGCGGCCGGCGGCATCCCGATCATCGTGCCGATGCTGGAATCGGCCGAGGCGGCGCGCGCGTTCGCGGCGCTGCTCGACGCTTTGATCATCACTGGCGGTCCCGGCATCACGCGTGGATTGATTGGCGCGCTGCCGAAGGATTTGCCGGCGGTGGACGAGCGCCGCGATCTTAGCGACGAGTTGATATTTCGAGTGATGGCGGAGAAGCCATTTCTCGGCATCTGCTACGGCATGCAGTTCGCTAACGCGCAAGCTGGCGGCACGATTTATGGCGATGCGCAGCGGCAGCTCGGGATCGACGCGCATAGCGCTGAACGCGGCGCCAGCGACCATGAAATCGAGATTGAGCCCTCCAGCCGCTTGGGCGCGATCCTCCAGGCGGAGCGAATGAGCGCCAACACGCATCATATTCAAGCGGTTGCCGATTTGGGCGCGGGACTGCGCGCGGCGGCGCGGGCGCCAGATGGCGTGATCGAGGCGATCGAATCGAAAGACGGGCGCATACTGGCGGTGCAGTTTCATCCCGAGCGGATGCTGGAACGGGCGCTGCCGCTATTTGAGGATTTGCTGCTGCGGGCCAGTCACAGCCGCGCGTAGGTTGCGCTGGTCGCGTAGACACTGACCTTTGACACAGACCTGCGACATCCCTCATTTGTCGCCCTTAGACAAGACTAAAGGGACGAAGTGGTGAGTTTTAGGGCGAGCCAAGTCTCGCCCCTACAAGATCGTCAATACACCGCTAAAGCAAGCCGATCAAGCGCGTCAGCCAGTCGCGCTTGATGTAACCGTTTCGCTCGTACCAATCGTAGGTATCGCGCAAACTGCTTGGGATATCGACTTGGGGAGCGCCAAGCACGCGCCGCGCCTTGCCGCCATCAAAATAGACGTGGGCGCTGCCGAGCCGCGTCTGATCGGCGTCCATCGGCGTTTGTAAGCCCAGCGCCCGCAGCAGCTCAATGAAGCGCGCCGTCGGCTCCAGCAACAGGTCGGACATCGCGAATACCGGCGGCGTCACGCCACAAGCGGCCGCGATCATGCCAAACCACTCGCGATACGATAGATTGGCGCAGTTGAGAATATAGCGCTCGCCGCGGCGTCCGCGCTCGACAGCGGCCAGATGGGCGCGCGCCACATCTCGCACATCAATAACCGCCAAGCCGCCGGAGGATATCGGTGTCAGCCACTGCAAACGCGCCGTCTCCAGGATGAAGCTGCCGGAGATGGCGTTGAGATCGCCGGGACCGATGATGACCGTCGGGTTTAGCGTAACAATATCCATGCCCTCGGCGACAAACTCGGCGGCGATTGCCTCCGCATTGACCTTGCTCCAAGCGTATAAGAAGCGCTCCGGCGATAGATTAAAGGCATCGCTTTCGTCAGCCTTTTCCGTCCCCGGGCGGATGCCGATGGTCGAGGCGCTGCTGGTGAAAATGACGCGCCGGACGCCAGCGGATTGGGCGGCGGTAAGCAGATTGCGCGTGCCCTCGACGTTGATTCGCCAGAGCGAATCGCGGTCGTCGTCTTTCCAATAATCGGCTTTGGCGGCGACATGGAAGACCACATCGCAGCCGGCGCAGGCTTCCTCCAGGATGGCGATATCGTCCAGGTCGCCGGCGATGGTTTCCACATCCAGTCCAGCGAAAACGGCAAGCTTTTTCTCCGAGCGATAGAGCGCGCGCGCGCAATGACCCGATTCGATGAGCAGACGCGTGAGATGCGAGCCGACGAAGCCGGTGGCGCCAGTGACAAGAGCCTTCATGCGTCTATCTTGCCATAGCCCGCAGCAAGTATCCAATATCGGATAGTTTGCGCGCCGCCGGATGGGTCAAGGGTCGAGTTGGCGGGCATGATGATGGCGGGAGGGCGAAACAAGTCTCGCACCTACAAGACACCCAGAATCGGGTCAGGCAACACAACACTGCTAAAGCCGCAGGATGCGCGCGATCTGCTCAGTGTGATCGGCTTCGTGCAGCAGCGTGTGGACAACCGGCATGGTCAGGTCGACGATATCATCGACGGCGAAACCGCCTTCACGCTGCCACTGGTCCTCGTCAAGCGAGGCGAGAAGGTCAATCATTCGGCGGCGCGTCGCGGTATAATCGGCGAAGATCGCGCGCAAGTCTTGATTGGCGTAATCATTTTCGACCACCAACCTCAGCCGCGCGCTTTCGTCATAAGGCCTGAAGATCGGCATGTCTTCGTCGAGGATGCGCCGGATGCGCTCGGCGAAGATCGCTTGATAATCGCGCAGATGGCAGAGGATTTCGAGCACGTTCCAGCCATCGTCGCCGTCCCTGATCGTCCGCGCCTGCTCTTGCGTGAGGTCTGCTAGGATGTGCCCCAGCGTCTTGCAGGAATGTTCCAATCCCTCTAGCAGCCACTCATTGGGAAGACCCTTCATCTCAATAACTCCTTGATTACTGACGCTTACTCGCTGCGCAGGGCGTCAGCCGGTTTGAGCCGCCCCAGTGTAGACGAGATTCCGTATAACCATTTTGACACTTGCGCTATAATGTACCATTGGAATTGAGAGTTCAATTAGAGGTCGATAGCTTTGAAACGGAGCCAATCAAAGTTGAAAGCGGTATCGCTGTTTTCAGGAGGCGGAGGGTTCGATCTTGGAATTGAAGCGGCAGGCTTCAGTACGCTTTTTGCAACAGATATCAATGCTGCTTGTTGCAAGACATTGCGCACGAATATGAGGAAGTCTTTAGACCTGGATAAGTCGTTTATGCAGAATGCGACTGTTATTCAAAGCTGTGTGAGAGAATTGGAGTCAATTAACATTCTTGAGTCGATTAGGATGATACCAGGTGAAGTTGATCTGCTCATTGGAGGTCCCCCCTGTCAATCATTCAGTTTTATCGGTCCACGAAACGGCAAGAATGATCCGCGAGGCGAATTAGTTGACGAGTACTTACGACTGCTTGCCGGCCTCATGCCCAAGGTTTTCATATTCGAGAATGTAAAAGGAATGAAGTCTATAGACGGCGGCAAGTTTTATGACAGTCTCCTCGAGCAGATGCGGAAACCGACCCACGGATTGAAGTATACGTTATCAGTGTTCTGCCTGAATGCATCTGATTACGGTGTGCCGCAAAATCGCGAGCGAATTTTTGTGCTCGGCTGCAGAGAAGGCGAAATGATTAAGTGTATTCCTACGGTTGTTGGACACAACGCTAGTGTTGATGGAAGGCCCTTTACCAGACGAACGGTAGCCGACGCGTTCCGCGATCTGCCCGACGCTGAATCGGAGTATCCACCAAATCACCACGGTAGGTGCCATAGCAGGCGTATTGCCGAACGATATAGAAGTCTTAGACCTGGGGAGAGAGATCCAAAGACGCGAATTAACAAGCTAGATTTGAACAGACCTAGCTTCACGGTAGTTTCAGGTTCAGCACGAAGTGGCGGAAAAGGACATGTTCACCCAGTTTTTCCACGCGAAGTGACTCCACGAGAGAGCGCGCGCCTACAAACATTTCCGGACTGGTGGAGTTTTGAGGGAAATACGGTTGCAGACATTCGCGGACAGATCGGTAACGCGGTGCCTCCACTACTCGCCGCCGTCATTGCAAATCAGATAAGATACGAGGTGTTTGGATTTCCAAGGATCGAATTCGAGAAATTGGTTCGCGAACTCTCTCAAACTCACCTTATGTACGACATTTAGGACCGCCAGCTAATCCTCGGAGTGTCACCATGCGAGTCGATCAAAAGAATCAAGTCCGCTACCTTGAAGTACGGGAGCTCAGGTTTGATCAAGACAATCCTAGGTTGCCCACCGGCCTTGAGGGGGCGACCGACGCGGAAATCCTAAAGTGGATGTGTGACGATGGCGGGATACTCGATTTGATGCGGTCTATTGGCGAGCAGGGATATTTCAGCGGTGAACCTCTCCTCGTTACCAACGCCGGAGATTCCGAATATACCGTTGTTGAAGGCAATAGGAGGTTGGCCGCCCTACGGCTTTTGCACGACCCAGATATTATTGACTTTAGCAAGAAGACCATCGAAAGAATCGTCGAAGAATCAAGTGTACTCCCTACAACCGTACCATGCATTCTCTACAACTCGCGTGACGAGATTCTCGAATACTTGGGATATCGTCACGTTACTGGAATAAAATCGTGGAGTCCACTGGCGAAAGCCCGTTACTTGCAGGAACTCAGCCAGTCTGCGAGGTTTATCCGAGTAGAGGAAAGCCGAAAGTTCCAGCAGTTGGCGCGTGTAATAGGTAGCAGAGTTGATTACGTTAAACGTATACTTGCTGGCTTGAAATTGTATGAACACATGGAACAGCGTGATTTCTACGGAATAGAAGATCTTGACGAAGAATCAATTGCGTTCTCGCTGGTAACAACCGCGCTTGGACATCCGGGAATTGTTGATTTCCTAGGACTGAACACGTCACAAGACTTGCATCAATTAACCCTAGACATGAAAAATCTTGAGGAGCTAACCCGATGGATTTTCGAGAAAAAGGATGGGCGCACTCGCTTAGGCGAGTCACGAAATTTCCGTTATCTCAACAAGGTCGTCGCAAACGAAATGGCTCGTACCGAATTTCGAAATGGTCGTACATTGCAGGAAGCGCTTTTGTACACTGATATGCCCGCCGAAATCTTTCGCAGCTTGTTGAGCGTTGCAAAGGACAAGTTGCAGGAATCGCAGCGTCAACTTTACCTCGTGCGCGAAGGCCTAAACGAGGGCGACAAAGACCGCCTGCAGGATATAAGGTATTTGGCGCGAGATATGGAAAGCGTTTTGAATCAGAGACTACGCGACGAGCAATGAAGGAATCATATTATCCCAACATGTTGAGAAATCTGGACAAGCCACCCACGCCGTTGTCGTCAGCCTATCTTCAGGCAGACTTCATTGAAATGTTATGTCTGGCTCAGCCAGAGAGAACTGTTGACATTCACGACGTACATTTCCGTTTCAAGCAGGGTGCGGAATTGGACAGAGACAGCGAATATGAAACACTCTCGCAAATTGACGCCGAGAAGTTTGACAGGCAGCATACTCGTATACTTGAATGGTTTCATTACATTGCAAGTCGAGGTGAGATTTTTCGTGAGCTATATCCGTTTTACTTCGACAAGAGTACGCAGCGCGTGGTCTTAAAGAAGAACTTGACTAACATCCACAAGCTATACCTCTATCTATTAATGGCGTCGTCGTTGCGATGCTTCAATCCCACCGATTTCAATGTCATTGGGAACACGTTTGAGATGATCAGTGCATTGGCACTAAAGCAATATTTCGGCGATCAGTCCCGCGTGCATGTCTTCGCCGCCGGTTCGTCTTCACAATATACTGGTAACAAATATGCCAAAATTAAACGGTTAGCCCAAGACCTACGTGATGAATTGCTAATACTATGCGATACATTTGCAAGGACGGACACAGGTGATGAAGGACTTGACATCGTCGGCTGGCTCCCACCTACCGATAGTATCTCTGGCATGATTATCGTATTCGGGCAATGCGCATGCACAGAAGATTGGGAAGAAAAACAAAGTTCGTCGGCCTTCAACAAATGGAGTCAACTGATACGGTTTACCGCACGACCTGTAAACGCAATCTTTATTCCTTTTTGCTTTAGAGATACTAGCGGTGGTTGGTACAAGAGGCACAGGATTCATGACGCGATCTTAATTGACCGATTGAGAATCGTGCAACTCTTGGAATCGTATCCATTACCGCAAATGAGTTTCGCTGAACGCATAAATGAGACGATTGATAATGCTCTAGACCATGCCAACAGTATCTAAATTAGTCACTCGCTGCGCAGGGCGTCGGCTGGTTTGAGCCGCCCCAGGAAAAAGGCTGGGTAGGCGCCAGCCAAGAGCGCCGCGGCAAGCGCCACCAGCAGCGCCTCAACAAAGACCGACGGCTGCAGGCTGAATTCCATTGTCCAGCCGAAAGATCGCTGGTTGATCACGTGGGTTAATACCAGCGATGTCACGACGCCGATCGGCAAAGCCAACAGACCGGCGACCAAGCCCATCAGCCCGGTTTGAATGATGGCGTATCCGGTCAACTGCGGCGCGGTCATGCCCGAGGCGCGCATGACGCCGTATTCGCGCGCGTACTCCAGTTGCAGCGCCATCAGCGCCGAAAGTATGCCGATGAAGGCGACCAGCGTCGTGAGCAGGCGCAGGGCGACGGTGATGGCGAAGGTGCGGTCGAAGACTTCGAGCGCGCCCGCCCGCAAGCTCGCGTTGTCCTGCGCCAGCAGATCAAATTCGACCAGGCGCGCCCGCAGTTCAGCGATGACGGCGGCGATATCGGCTTCCGCCTCGGTGAATATGCCGAGCGAGCTGATGAAGGGATCGTCAAAGTACTGGTCATAAACCGAGCGCGCGATATAAAGCACACCCTGGTCGGTGCTGTAATCATAGTAGACGCCGAATACTTCAAATTCTCGCGGACCACGATCGGTATTCAAGGTGATGCGATTGTTGTTTTCGGCGATGCCGCGGCGGAAGGCGAAGGACTCGCTGACCATCACCAGCCCTTGATCAAGCGCCGCTTGATGTTCGGCGACAGAGACCTTGCTCCATTTGAAGCTGCGATTGTCGCCAGCGATATCGAAATCGCTGGCCAGGAGATTGACCGGCGGCATATCGGGGAAGTCAGGCGCGATGACCGTGACGTGGCGCGCGGCGGAGACGGTTTTGACGCCGGGCGCGGAGAGCGCAATCTCTTTCACGCGTCTTTCGACATCGACGCTGGCGTTGTTGGAGGCGAAGAGCGGCGGCGAAACGTAGATCTGCGCGCCCAACGACGTGCGCAGCCAATCGGCGACGGTGCCGCGAAAGCTGCCAATCATGACACTGACGCCGACGATGACGCTTACAGCGATGGTCAGCGCGGCGACCGCCACCGACGTGCGGCTCAAGGAGCGGGTAATGGAGCGCGCCGCCAGCCGCCCCAATACGCCGAATAGCGCGGCCGCCAGCGGCAGCAAGAGCCGCATCAGCAGGATCAGCGCGACCGGTGTCAAGAGGGCGCCGCCGACGATGATGCACATCAAGGCGGCGAAGCTAAGCGCCAGCCCCTCGGGCGCCAGCAGCAAGAGCAGCCCAAGCAGGTTCAGCAAGATCGCGCCGGCGGTGGTGAAGGGCAGCAGACGACGTGCGCTTTCTTCCTCGTCCGAGCGTCGCATGACGCCAGCCGGTGGCGTTCGCGTGGCATCCCAGGAGGGGATGGAAGCCGCCAGCAAACTGGCGCCCAAGCCGATGGCGGCGCCTTTCAGCAAGGTGAGCGGCGGCACGCTGATGCGCTGGACGTCGACGCTGAAATATAGATCGCTGATCGTCTGCGAGACAAGCGCCACCGTTCCGCGCCCGAATATGATGCCCAGCGCCAAGCCGAGCGCGGCGCCGACGACGCCAAGAATGAAAGCTTCCAGCAAGATAAAGCGGAAGATTAAGTCCCGCGTCGCGCCAAGCGAACGCATGATGCCTAGCGCGCCGCGCCGCTGCACGACGCTGAAGGTCACGGTGTTGTAGATGAGGAAGAGACCAACGACGAGCGCCAGAAAGCTCATCGCCTGCAGGTTGAGCTCGAAAGCGGCGATCATCTGATCCAGCGCGTTTTCACCCTTGACATCGGTCAATTGGACGCCGACGGGGAGCGCAGCGCCGAGCGCGTCAATTTCGCCCTCATCAAGTATGAGATCAATACGGCTGAGCCGCCCGCTCAAGCCGACGATCTCTTGCGCGCTGGCGATATCGCAGATGATGACATCATCAAGGGCTTGGCGGCTGGCGCTGTCCCTTGGTTTCAAGATGCCAACGACCTTCGCTGGGCTGAAGCGTCCGCCCGCGCTGATCTGAATTTCGCTTTCCAGCGCCAGCCCCATCCGCCCCGCCAGCGCTTCGCTGATGACGACGGCGCCTGGCTCGGCGATGAGGCGGTTGAGGGCGGCGTAATTGACTTCTTCGTTTTCGTCGGCCAGATAGGAGCGGAATGGCGGCTCGGCCAAGGGATCGACGCCGAGCAGGCGCAGCGCCTGGTCGCCCCCGGCAATGCGCACGAATTCGGTCACGACCGGCGCGCTGCGCTTGATGCCTAGCTTGATGCGAAGATGCGCATACAAACTGGAGTCGAAGCCGTTGGGTCCGCCGACGATTTGATGGGTGGCGCGGCCGACGAGGCTCTCGCTGCTGAGGGTGAAGGCGCGGCTGGCCGACACGTTGGCGATGTCGATGGCGACAACGACGGCGACGCCCAGCGCGACGCCGAGCGCGAACATGCTGCTCTGAAAAAGGCGTCGGCTGATGTAGCGCAGGGCGAGTCGAATGATAATTGAGGGCATCTGGCGCCAGCCTCATCCCTTCGCGCGACGGGCGACCAGGTTGGTCGCCCCTACCGTAATTCAAACAATTGCCTACGGTAGGGGCGATTCTGTGAATCGCCCTATGTCGTCATTGCCGGTTTTCGAGCGACACACCGTGTCGCCCCTACATCTCTTGCCGCTCCGGCGGGCAACTTACCGTGTCGCCCCTAGACGCCGAACATATCTTTGAAGCGCTGCAGGCGCGCGAGGTAATCGTCGAGCGCCTCGCCGTGAGGATAAACCGCCAGCTCGGTGGCGCCGATGGCCTGCCAGCCGGCGACAAGCGCTTCCCATTCTCTTTCGGGCGTATGCTCCGTCCGCAGACGCGTATGCAAGCCAACTTGCCCGGCGCGGCCCGCTTCTTCGGCATAGGCAAAGAAAGCCTCGGTCATCGGCTTGGCGTTTTCCGCCGGTCCCTCCTGCGCCAGATAGCCATCGCTCAATCGCCCGGCGCGGCGCAAGACGACATCGGCATAGCCGCCGATCCAGATCGGAATCGGCTGCTTCGGCAAGGGATTGATGCCGGCGTCGTCAATACTCTCGAATTGCCCTTCGATATCGACCAATTCGCGCGTCCACAACTGGCGCAGAATCGCGATCTGCTCTTCGCAGCGGGCCCCGCGCGTGCTGAAATCGTAACCGAGCGAGTTGTACTCGACTTCATTCCAGCCGATGCCGATGCCCATGCGGAAGCGTCCGTCGGAGAGCAAATCAAGCTGGGTCGCCTGCTTCGCCACCAGCGCCGTCTGCCGCTGCGGCAGGATCAAGACGCCGGTCATGAAGCCGATCGTCTCGGTGAAACCGGCCATCCAGGAGAATAAGGTGAATGGCTCGTGAAACATATCATGGTAGGTATAGGGACGTCCCGGCTCCCAACCGGGCCGATCGGGATTGGCGCCCAGGACGTGGTCATAGGCGAGCAAATGATGGTAGCCCATGCCTTCGGCCGCTTGCGCGAAATCGCGCAGAACCGTCGGATCTGCGCCGATTTGCGTCTGCGGAAACACAACTCCGAATTTCATGATTTTCCCCCTGTGGCTTCTGTGAAGTCATAGCCAATGCTAACGGAGATGCGGCGATAAAACCATACGACGTGAACAGGTAAATCGTTGTGTCTTCGCGAGCGACGTGGCAAGTCGCCCCGGCCATTATTTCGCTCCGGCGGGCGACCTGGTAGGTCACCCCTACACTGCGCGCAGCCAGTAGCGTTGGCTTGCATCTGCTATGCTTTATACTAACTTGACCGCAGGAGCCGCTGGCTAGGAAGCCCGATCGTGCCCGACCTATCCGTTGTCATCGTCAGCTACAACACACGCGAATTGCTGCGGAACTGCTTGCTATCGCTGCGAGCGAGCGTCGGGCTGGATCTGGAAGTAATCGTGGTCGACAACGCCTCTTCCGATGGCAGCGCCGACATGGTAAGCGCCGCGTTCCCCGAGGTGATTCTGTTGGCGCAGACGCTCAATACCTGGTTTTGCGGCGGCAACAATATCGGCATTGAAGCGGCAAACGGCGACTTCGCGCTGCTGCTCAATCCCGACACTGAGGTCGCCTCGGACGCGCTGGCGCTGATCCATCGCTTCTTGCTCGAAAATCCCGCCTATGTCGGCGCGACTGCCCAACTGGCTTACCCCGATGGCGGTATCCAGCGCACCTGCGCGCGGATTCCCGCTTTCCGCGATCTGCTGCTGAGCTATTCGCTGCTGGGATATTTGCAGCCGACGCTGAAGCGCAAGCGAGAGAAGCATGTAACATACGCAAATTGGGATCGGCGCAGCGATCGCGATGTGGCTGTCATGCCCGGCTCTTGCGTGATGATGCGGCGCGGCGATATTCGGCTGGATGATGACTTGCTGCTTTACTTTCCCGAAGAAACTTTGGCGCGGCGTCATCGCAAGCCGATGCGATTTCTGGCGGAGGCGCGAATCAAGCATCACGAAAAGTCGTCGACGCGAAGTTGGTTCGCCACCAGCATTTTCTTCCGCGATATGTTGGTCTATTGCCGGAAACATCATGGCGTGGGCAAGATGCTGCTGCTGTGGCTGCTGAGCCGTCCCGTTTACTGGGTGATGCGGCTGAAGAATCGGTAGGGTTGGCGCCTATCCCCCCAAGCTGATTTTCCCGCGGATAGTTGTAGGGGGCGCCCTGTTGGGCTGATTAACCCGGGCAAAGTTGTAGGGGCGACCTATCAGGTCGCCCGCAATCCATCAACAGACTGGACTTATGCTATTCCATGTACAAGGAATCTTCGCGCCACTTTCCGGGATTCTCGACGATGTACTTTCGAATGTCATCGAGGGCTCGTTCATTGCGGATAATGTGGTCGTAGAAGCTTCGCTGCCATATGGGTTGATCCGGAGGCTGCGCCAGCGTCTTGCTTAAAATGGTGACAGCACGCTTGAATTGACCAATGATGACACCAAGTGAAGCCTTCGCCAGCCTTCTTCCTGAATCATTTGCCGGCTCACCATTAGAGATGGAGAGTATTCCATGAAGATGATTTGGCATCACGACGAAAGTATCCAATTCGATGTTTGGGCGCAGATGACGTATCTGCTGCCAGCATTCTTCAACAGTCATTCCCAGGTCATTGATGAACATATTGCTTTCACGAATCTCGCCAAAGAGGCGAGCCTGCCGGTAAGCGCAGATCGTTACGAAGTACGCTCCGCTTTGGCGGTAGTCATATCCTGGCAGGCGGACTGTCCGGCGCGAGGGTTTGGATGAGTGTCGTAGAGACATGGGGCAATTCCAATTGTAATCTGCGCGGGCGACCTGGTAGGTCGCCCCTACACATACCACGACGAAAGGGCGTTTCACTTAGAAATCAAACTATTTGACTAGCACCTAAGCAAACACCGCCAACGGCATGTGGAAGGACACCACATAATTTGGCGGGGCGACTATCGAGCTGATCTTCAAGTCGCCAGCGACGCTGCAGAGGATGTAGGCTTGGCTGCGGCTCATGCGATGATTGGATTCCAGCCAGTCGATCATGTAGCGGACGGCGTTCTTGGCATTTTGCATGAGATCAGGTCCGTGCGCGGTGGTGATGTGATAGCCCAAGGTATCCAGCTTGCTCACCGGGCTGGGACGGCGCAGCTGCACTTCGGGCAAATTCGCGCCTTTGAGCAGCTTGAAGCGCATGGTGATGGTCATCGGCGCTTCAATGCCAGTGATGCAGACCTCGCCCTGCCCTTGCGCCGCGTGACAGTCGCCGGTGGCGAATAAAGCGCCCTTTACCAGCACGGGCAGCCAAACGGTCGAGCCGATGGTCATGTCGCGCACATCAAGGTTGCCGCCGTTGGCGCGCGGCGGAAAGGTGCTGAAGCGGCCGTCCTCGCGCGGGGCGACGCCGACGACGCCGGTATGCGGCTCGTAGGGCAGGCTAATGTGATCAAGCTCCGTCGAATAAATCGTATTGCCATCAACGCGCCACTGATGAAAGTAGGAGTATTCAAAGTCTTCCGGCAGAAGGCCGATCCCGGGTCGATGCGCCGACCAGCCCCAACCCTTGTGCTGCAGATCGAGGATGTCAATCTCCAGCGCATCGCCAGGCGCCGCCCCGTTGATCCAGACCGAGCCGTTTAGCGCATGGACTCTGCTGCGGTCAACCTTTTCATATTCGGCCACGGTCCAGTCGGGCTGGACCTGCCCGTTGGGTTCCTGGCAGTCAAATACGACCACGTCGCCACTATCGATCTCGAGGCGCGGCGCGATCGAATTGTCCCAAAAGGGCTGGATGACGCTGTCGTCAAGAAAATGCTCGGCCATGGATTGTCTCCTCGCTCATATCCGAAACGATGAGCCGACGCCCCTATTGCATATACGAGCGCGGCGTCGCCCGCAGAATGGTAACATCAAGATTATCGACGTCCATCAACGCGGGTAGCTTGGGCGCAATTTCATCCCGCCAGTGGTCATTGTTATACACCGCATCGTAGAGCGCTTCCTTTTCCGCTTCGTCCTTGAAGCGGCGGATCCAGACGTAGGTGTCTTCCGCGTCATTCAGAAAGGACGCCAGAATGGTCATACCCTTGGACCGCTGATACGGAATGAGTTCGTCATCCATAAGCTTGACAAATTCAGGGCCTTTCCCGGGCCGCATCGCATAAACGCGCAATTCAAAAAACATCGTGACCTCCTTCTGTCATTGGAATGAGTCCATCATAACATGTTTAAGCGTGGAATACGCGAATGCAGGGGCGAGGCGGCGGGTCGAGCCAGCAGTTTCGCGCTTTGGCAGAGACGGCGAAGTTTTCTTCACCACAGAGTTGCTCGCCCGTTAATTCGGGACAGCCACAAAAACACAACCGGGTGGCAATGCGGGAGAAACGTAATCAAAAACACTGCTTCGCGAGATGCTAAAGTGGAGGTGGAATCCAGATTGTAACTTGAGCCAGCAAAACAACGGTGCAGAGGCGTTTAAAGGTTCTAAGACCTAATCTACTTTTGGGCATCAATTAAGTGCCAAGCGGCTCGTGAGAACGCCTCCGTCCCAAACTCTGTCGGGCATACTTTCTGCCAAGGAAACGCGGGGATCGCGCACCGCAATAGAATCCTACATAATAATCGCACGTTATGCAAGATTTCAGCTTGGGTTCAACGAAGAGTTGTGAAAGTAGGAATCGAGGCAACACAGAGGTCACAAAGGGTCGGCTAGACTCTGACCGTCCGCCTGGCAATTCCAGCAGATGCGTGTACGGGCGAGCATAGGTTAGTGTCTACGCTACCCGGTGGCTCGCCCCTAAGGTACGTTGGTGTGGCGGACGGGCGTCATGATAGGTCGTGTAGGGCGCGTAGACACACAGCCCTTCGACACTGACCGCCTGTCGCCCCTACGTGTTGGGATTTGTGGGCGGGCGTCGCGGGCGTTTCGCGCAGGTCGCGCGCCCGCCTTGGCAGTGGGCTTAGCGAAAGCCAAGCGGCGCCGAGCCGTCAGGTGCGTCGCCCCCTAAAGCATGGTAAGATGCTAGCTGAAATCGCAGGCGAAGAGGGCATTCATGCGCATCCTGGTCATCTCCGACATCCACGCCAATTACACCGCCTTTGAAGCTGTGCTTGCGCATAGCGCGGGCGCTTGGGATTTCGTCTGGTGTTTGGGCGATGTCGTCGGTTATGGTCCGGATCCCAACGAATGCGTCGACCGCTTGAAGGCGCTGCCGCAACTCTGCCTGGCTGGCAACCATGACTGGGCGGCGCTGAACCGATTGGATGTGCGCACCTTTAATCCGGATGCGCGGCGCGCCGTCGAATGGACGCGGGAGACGCTCACGCAGGAAAACACGCGCTGGCTGGAAGCGCTGCCGGTCACCTTCGTCATAGGCGAGTATACGCTGGTGCACGCCAGCCCGCGCGAGCCGATCTGGGAATATATCCTGGAGCCGAGCATAGCTACCCTGAATTTCCCCCATTTTGAGACGCCCTACTGTTTCGTCGGGCATACGCATCAGCCGGTGATCTATACGCTCGCTGATGAAAGCGCTGACGCCGCATCGGCGCTGCCCCATTACGACGAGCCGCATACGCTGAACGGCCAGCGCCAGATCATCAACCCCGGAAGCATCGGGCAGCCGCGCGACCAGAATCCGGACGCCGCCTATGGCATCCTCGATATCGGCAGCGGCGTCTTCGAGCACCGGCGCATCCCCTACGATGTCCAGGCAGTGCAGCAGCGCATGCTCGATTTCAACATGCCGGAACGCCTGATCACGCGGCTGGAACACGGCTTGTAAGTCGGCGCTGCGAATCTGAGGAATGGATGTCGAACGAGCTCAGCAGCAAGATGCGCGCTTATATGGCGGAGATTTATCGGCTGCTGGATCGGCAGCCGAGCGCATCGGAAAACGTCACCAGTTCGCAATTGGCTGATTGGCTGTTCGTCAGTCCGCCGGCGGTCAACCGCATGGTCAATCGGCTGAGCGAGTTGGGCTTGCTGGTGCATCAACCGTATCAGGGCATCACCATCACCGAACGGGGCAAGACTGAGGCGCTGAAACATATACGCCGCCAGCGCATCGCCGAGGCATTCCTTGTAGCGGTGATGGGCATGAATTGGCTGACCGCGCACGAAGAGGCGCTGCGGCTGAGCGACGGGCTGAGCGAGGCGGTGGTTCAGCGGATGTACGAGATGACGGGCGCGCCCACTGTTTGCCCGCATGGCGAGCCGATACCCGATGCGCAGGGCGGGCTGCCGCCGGTCCGGGACGAGTTTCTGTCGCAGATTGGCGCGGGCAGCAAGATCCGCATCAGCCGCTTGATTACGCGCGAATTCGACCGCCTGCAATATATTGAAGCGCTGGGGCTGGTTCCCGGTCAAGTTTGCGAGGTCATCCATGTCGCGCCCTTTGACGGACCGATGCAACTGCAGCTGGGGCGGGAATTCCGCATCATTGGCCACAGCCTGGCGCAGCTGATTCGGGCGGAGGTGCTGACTTAAGCATGAAAGAATTCGTGCTGAAACGCTCAAGCGCGATAAGAATTGCAGCAAACTAATCGAATACTTCCTCGCGGAGTACCTGTAGGGTCAACTCAATTGGGAGATCATCGACTTGGGTCTTCGACCAGATCAGAAACAAAGAGACAATCTGCGCGCCAACATAATACTCGACTCTAAAGCCGCCGCGCTTGCCAATATTGGCAGAAGAATTCGGCAATCTTACTTTGTACGCTTCCCGTCCCTCAACGCCTTGCAGCCGAACTCCTGGTCTATCTCCCGCTTCCAGCGCGGAAATAAGCTCTTCGACATCATCATTGACTTTACGGTAAGTCTTTCGTAGCTTCTTGAGTTGCGATCGGAACCTAGGCGTCAGATATACGCGCATTGTCGTCCGCTTCTTGTTCCTGTTCAATCTCTCGCAACGTTTCGCGAGCGGGAAGCAAATCGCCGCGCTTCATTTGTTTGAGACTGACGCGCATGTCGCGCAGCAAGTCCTGCTGCTCCGCCGAAAGGTTGTCAAGACCAAGCATAGAACCCTTAGGTTGCGTGGTTGTTCGTTCGTCATGATAACTATTTTTGACAGGCATACTTAGCCACCTCGTCTTATGATGCACCGCTATAATACATTATAGTGGTACGGTAAATCAAATCGCCGAGATGACTTCTTCACTTAAAGGGATATATCTTTCATTGAAAATCGAGCGTATCAGGATTGAAGATGAAAATCGGCGTATTGGCGCTGCAAGGCGCCTTCATTGAGCATATCAAGATGCTGCGGCGGCTCGGCGTTGAGGCGGTCGAGGCGCGCCTGCCGCATCAACTGGAAGGGATCGACGGCTTGATCATCCCAGGCGGCGAAAGCACGACCATCGGCAAGCTGGCGACGGAATACGGCTTGATCGCGCCATTGCAGCGCTTCGCCGAAGCCAAGCCCACCTGGGGCACCTGCGCCGGCATGATCTTCCTGGCGAAAGACATCGGCATTGATGAACAGCCGATATTGGGCGCGATGGATATCACCGTGGACCGCAATGCTTTTGGTCGGCAGATTGACAGCTTCGAAACGGAACTGCGGATCGCCGGGCTGGATGGCGCGCCCTTCCACGCCGTTTTCATCCGGGCGCCGGTGGTCACCGCCGTCGAACCGGCGGTGGAAATACTGGCGCGGCTGGACGATGGGCGCATTGTCGCTGTCCGCCAGGGGCGCCTGCTGGCGACCGCCTTCCACCCTGAATTAACCGACGATTTGCGGCTACACGCATGTTTTTGCGCTATAGTTGAAGAAGCGCTGAATTGACCGTTGCGGAGGGAGCGAAAAGGCATGTCAGGCAATCGGCCAAAGCCCGGCGCCGCGCGACCGGACAGAGACGCGGATGACAACGGAATCGCAGCGCTGATCGATATGATGATGCGCGACGCCCAAGCCAGCCTGGACGATATTGCCGAACCGACAGCGGCCGATTTGGCGGCGATGGACGAGATGGATGATCTCGGCGACGTTGAGCCGGCACGGGACGAAGCGGTCGAATTGGCGCCGGCGCTCGCCCTGTTGGCGGAGGCGGAAGAGCCGGAAGTATTGTCGCTGGAGACGCTGGATGATGTCGAGGAAGCCGAAGCGGCAGCAGACGAATTGGAAGACGTCGAAGAGTTGCTGGAAGAGGCGGGGTCCCTGATAGAAGATTACATTGATGCCGACCTGGACGATGACGAACTCGATGACGAAGGCTACGACCTGGACGATGACGACATCGACAGCTACCGCGATCTTTATGGCGATGACGATACGATTGTTCCTTCGTTCCGCGAAGGCGAATTCGCCGAAGAAGAAGATGGCGATACCGATTACTTCAACGAGTTGCGCTGATCGTCGGCGGCGATGGATGGCATAATCCTCGCGGGCGGCGCCGGCACGCGCATGCGCCCCCTCACACTTTCTAAGCCGAAGCCCCTGCTAAAACTGCAAGACAGACCGATTCTCGCCTGGTCGCTGATGAGCCTGCGCGACATCGCCGAGCGGGTGCTGATAGTTGTTCACTACCTGAAAGAACAGATCGCCGATTTCATGGCGGCGCAGAAGATCTTCGCCGATTACCAACTAGTCGAGCAGCTTCCGCAGCCCTTGGGCACCGGTCACGCCCTGGCTTGCTGCCGCGGCCAGCTCGCGGGTGATGACTTCCTTGCGATCAACGGCGATGATCTCTATCCGGCGGATGCGCTGCGCGCGCTCAGCCAGCATGATTTCGCCATCCTTTCGAACCGGCGTGATGATTACGAGCGCTACGGCGTGGCGGTTGGAGACGAAGAGGGCGCGCTGCTGCGCATCGACGAGAAGCCGCCGCGGGGGCGCTACGCCTCGCCCGCCCCCTGCAACGCTGGCGCTTACAAGTTTACAAGCGGCATCTTCGAATACGCGCCGGCGAAATCCGCGCGCGGCGAGTTCGAGATCACCGATTATCTTTCGGCGGCGGCGCGGGATCGACGCGTCGCCGTGGTGGAGTCACCCTTTTGGCTGCCGATTGGCGACCCGGAGGCGCTGGCGGCGGCGCAGTCGGTGGATTTGGCAAAGTGGATACCGCCTCCGCCCTAGCCTACCTATTGGAGAAACCTGTACGGGCGACCTGATACGTCGCCCATACAAATTTCGCGTTTTGGCAGGCGACTCACAGAGTCGCCCCTACAATTTTCGCGTTCTGGCGGGCGACCTGATACGTCGCCCCTATATATTCCTCCGGGTGACGGCGCGCAGTTGATAGCCGTCTCTCATAATGCGATACTTGGACGGCAAGGGATTCCGTGAGAAAATGGCTTGTGCCATTTTTCACAATAGCGAGGTCAAGCGGATTGCATGATTCACATCACCTACTCGCGCGAAGAGACGGCGCTCGCCGAGCGAATCCGCGACGATCTGGCGCAATCGGTTCCATTGTCTGGTCCCGTTCTGATCGTATTGGTATCGCGCGCGTCCCTCGCCGACCGGCATGTGCAGGCAGAGATAGAAAAGGCGCGTATTGACCGTCTGCGCATCGTTCCAATTCTCACGGAAGAGGTTGAACTGCCCGCGGCCTTGATGGACGGGCGCCCGTTGGACTTCGGCGGCGGCTATGATCGCGAGCGTCTTTTGGAGCGTTTGGCAGGGGCGACGATGAAGCCCGATGAGCTCCGTCGGGCGAATCGCCGCGCTTTGACCGTCATCGGCGGCATCGCGCTGCTGATGTTCGGCATCGCGCTCATCGCCATCGTCAGCGGGAGGATCGCTTTTCCGGTGGCGGAATACAACGAAGAAGCCACTTTTCAGGCGGAGTGGGTCAATGGCTTAATCCGCGAAACACTGGAAAACGTGCAGCCGCGCACTACCGAAGACGCGCTCAACTTCCCGGCGACGCACGAAGCGGCGCCAACGCGCCTGTATCTCTACATCCGCGAGACGGCGACCGCCTTGCCGAAGGCCGGAGGCAGCTGATGCCGACGGGGGACGTGCTTGTCATCGGCTCGGGTCCCGCCGGCATCAATGCCGCCTATGCCCTGCGCGAAGCGGGACTCGAATATCGCGTCATCGACCGCTCGCAAACGCTGGCGGTGACCTGGAACAGCCTCTATCCCTCGCTGCGGCTGAATACCTCGCGTTTCTTCAGCGAATTGCCGGGACGCAAGTTTCCGCTGCGCTGGGGCATCCACCCGACGGCGAAACAATATTACCGCTATCTGACCGAATGGGTGGCCGATCAGCGGCTGCCGATTGAGCACGGCATTGAAGCGCATCGGGTCGCGCCGCGCGAAGACGGGCTCTGGCAAGTGGAGACGAGCCAGGGAATCGAGACCTATCGCGCCGTCATCCCGGCGACCGGCGTATTCGACAATCCGCAATTGCCCGATATCCCAGGCATGGAGAGTTTCGCCGGCGAGATTTTGCACTCGCGCGATTTCCGCCATCCGGATCAAGCGCGGGGCAAGCGGACGATGGTAGTGGGCAACGGACCGAGCGGCGCCGATATCGCGGTTGCGGCGGGAAAAGTGGCGGCGGGCGGCTTCAGCTGGCTCTCCATTCGCACGGGAGTCGACCTGCGCCCGCGCTACCCTTATGGCTTGCCGCGCCATGTCTGGATGATGCTGGGCGAACGGCTGCCCGATCGCTATTGCGTCTGGCTGCAGCGGAAGACGGGCGCGCTGAAATACAATGCGGCGGACTTCGGCGTCTGGGAGGCGCCGCCACGGACGGGCGCCGGCACCGGCTACCGCGGCCCCGAGCTACTCAACGCGCTGCGGCAGGGGCAGGTCGTACCGGCGCGGCATCCGCTAGGCTTTGATGCGCGCGGCGTGACGCTGGCTGACGGCAAATATATCGAACTTGACGTGGTGATCATGGCTACCGGTTTCCTGCCGGTGCTGCATCAGTATATGGATATTGATATGCAGTACAGTAATGAAATGTTTTATCCCGAAACAAGCTGCGAATGGGATATTGGACCGAACGGCATCCGCGGCTGGCCGCTGCGCGATGTCAGCGAGCATCCCAATGGACGCGGGGTGCTGGGGCATGAAGGACTGTATCTGGTGGGCGTTTTCTACAAAGGCCGTGGCGCCTTTTACAATATGCGCGCGGAAGCCGCCATTGCCGCCCAACAGATCAGAGCTTTTCTTTCGCGGCGGCAGTTCCTGGCGCGCGCCGCCTGAAGAGCCTCATGCGCCGCAGCCTGCTCCGCCTTGCCGCGCTTGTCTTCATAGCTACGCTGATTTTGATGCTGCTGCGCTACCTGCTGGCGCTGCTCACACCCTCGCCAGTCGTCGCCTATATGACGCTGGAAACCGGCTTGCCCGTCGTCATCGTGCAAGATTTAAATCACAAGCTGAAAAAGCGCCTGGATTTCGATTTCTTCACTGATCCCTCGTTTGCGCCCGATGGCGCGCGCCTGGCGCTGACCTCGTATCTGAATTTCGGCAGCGATATAGTGGTCTATGATCTCCGCAATGGCGCTCTGGTCCGGCTGACTGCTTCCGTCGCGATCGCCGAGTCGCCTGCCTGGTCGCCCGATGGCGACTGGATCGCCTATGCCAGCAATCGGGAAGGCGACAACAATATCTATATCATCCGCCCTGATGGATCGGAGCAGCGGCGCGTCACCGCTCATCGAGCGGGCGACCGCCAACCGACCTGGTCGCCGGACAGCGCCACCATCGCATTCAGTTCGAATCGCGGCGGCGACTGGAACCTGTACAGCATCAACCTGGCATCCGGCGAGCTTCTACAGCTGACGGATCATCGGGCGCCCGACACCTCGCCTGACTGGTCGCCCGACGGCGGGCGGATCGTCTTCGCATCGGGGCGAGACGGCGCATCAGCGATTTATCTGCTGGAGTTGGAGACGCTGGCGGTTGAGCCGCTGGTGGTGGATTCGCGCTACGACAGCCTGCCCAAGTGGACGCCCGATGGCGGCGCGGTCACTTTCGCGCGCTCGGTTGATGGCGTCTCGCGGGTCATGCGGGTCGATGCAGCGACGGGGGAATTGAGCCGGCTGCAGCTGGGCGAGGTCAGCGCCGATTCGCTTGCTTGGGCGCGGGGGTAGAGGATCGTGTATCAGGCAATCTGATGGAATGTACTTTGAGCAAATAGAAGCAAAGCATTAGCACATTTGAGCTATAGGTGATATAATTGTGCGTGAGGATTTTAGGATGACTTGATTTGCAAAGGCAATAATATGGCATCGGAATCAATGTTGAAACCCAGAGAAACAATTCAGGGAGTGTTTTCAAGTACCCGGACGCTTGAATATCCGAAAGTTAATCTGCCGACAGTCCTGCCTGTCAATACTCGTCTCAAAATGGATGGTTTGGAACTTCTTGGCATGCTTGACGACAACACGATACCGGCCGCATTTTTCGACCCGCAGTTTCGCGGGGTTTACGACAAAATGAAGTACGGTAACGAGGACACGAGCCGCAACCATGTCCGAGTAAAGCTGCCACAAATGTCTGAAGAAGTTATCATCAAGTTTACAAAGGAAATCGGGCGTGTCTTGATTCCGTCGGGCCACCTCTTCCTTTGGATGGACAAGTTTCACCTATGCACCGATTTTCGCAATTGGATCAATGGTACGACGCTCAGTGTTGTTGACATGCTGACATGGGACAAGGGACGGATGGGCTTAGGCTACCGTACACGGCACCAAACAGAGTTCTGCGTGATTATCCAGAAAGAGCCACGTCGAGCGAAGGGTGTGTGGACAATTCGCAACATTCCTGACGTATGGCGAGAAAAGATCAAGAAAACACATCCTCATAATAAGCCTATAAGACTGCAAGGCGAGCTCATCGCGGCGACAACTTCCCCTGGAGACTTGGTAATAGACCCCGCGGCCGGCTCGTTCTCTGTAATGCATGCTTGCCGCGAGCAGGGGCGGAACTTCCTTGGATGTGACATTGAGGCGCATCATGGCGCGACTAAGTGAAATTGAAGGCAAACCTATCGAAGAGGTGCGTAAGGGCGCATACGCGCGATGTTTCGGAAATGCCGAGTTAAGTCACTTGCTTAGCCGGGTTCAGAGTCTAATTATCAGGAATGGAAAACGAACTGGAAAAACTTGTCACAAATCGCGTGTCGGACAAATTGATAAAAGATGTCGATGAATTTCTTAGCGCGCAAATCATGGATATAGGCGTAAGAGCAGCTACGAAGAAGGCAGTAAAGAAATGCAAGACATAAAAGGCGAAGGAATTGAACCCGACTTTATTGTATTTGACCGTAAACGACACTCTCAGCACTGTTACGTTGTAGAGCTCAAGGATGGTCACGAATTCGATACAAAATCCTCCGAGAAAGAACAATAAAATCTGGTTGATTTTCTAACCACAAACGAGTTGACATTGCATTACTATAATTGTCACGGGAAGATTTGCGGGTTTAACGCGAATACACGAGAAGAAATACAAATCGGATTTAAGCGTAAATTAGTCTTGACGAAGCGATGACAGGTAGAGAATTCTGTGAACTGCTGCAAATTGATTATGACTCTATTTTGGCGCTTAGAGCGGCCGATAGAGAAGCCAACTACAGCGAGTTCCTGGAACAACTATTAGAAATACCTTCTGTAAGAAAAGGTATTCTCGATAGAATAACCGACTGACTTCCAACCCCTCCCGACAGCTTACTCGCCTTTCGCGCGCGCGAAGGAAGGCGGATCGGTATGGCGAATCTCCGTTATGTGAATCCAGTCTTCGGAATGCTCCTCGACCAGATAGATGCCCGGTATCGAGATGATGCCGAAGACGAGCCGGACGATCGTCGTGCCGAAGAAGGCCGCAACAAAGTCGTCCCCTGACCAGTCGCCCAGGAAAGCAATCGCCAGGAAGAGGATGCGGTCGAGCGGGATGCCGATGAGGTTGCTGACAAGCACGCGCCCCCACTGATGCTGCCCGCCGAAGCGATTCACCCAGCGCGTATAAATCTCGGTGTCCAGCAGCTGAGACAAAACCGAGGCGACCACCGCGGCCAACAGGAAGCGCCATTCCGGCGAAAGCAATACACCCAGCACGGCGCTCTCCTCTGGAGTCATCTCTGGCGACATGCCAGAAATGATGGCGAAGAAGGCTTGTACAATCAGGTAGATGATGGCGGCGGCGATGATCAGCGTCCGCGCTACCTGCGGTCCCGCCAGCTTGTGCGCCATATCACGCAGCGTGAAGGTCAGCGGATAGGCGATGGAAAAAGCGGTGGTTGCATAGCCGAAGAGGACGAGATCGCGCAGACTGGAGATATCAGCGACCATCTGCGCGGCGACGAAAGCAACGCTGACGAGTATCAAAATATGCAGATTTCGGATGGACATCGTTTCCTCCAAACAGTCAGTTGCCTATTATTCATAGTACTGCAATCTCGATACAAGAAGCAAGCAGTCAGCGGGCCGACGAGGCATCAAGTAGAGGCCGGCAAGCGCGAGTCTTATTGATCGGCCTCGCGAGACGCCTGCCCGTGCTGGCGATACTGCCGCTCGCGCTCGAGAATGGCGCGCTTTCGCTCGATTCCCCAGCGGTAGCCGCCCAGGCGCTTGTCGGCGCGGATGATGCGATGGCAGGGGATGACCAACGCGACCGGGTTGCGGGCGCAGGCGCTGGCGACAGCGCGGCTCGCGGTCGGTTGGCCGATGGCGGCGGCAATCTCGCCATAGCTGCGCGTTTCGCCAACCGGAATCGCTTGCAGCTCGCGCCAGACTTTGAGTTGGAAGGCGGTGGCGCGAATGTCCAGCGGCAGATCCAGATTGGGCTGCCAGCCTTCGAGCCAGGCGATGACGCGCTCCACCCAAAAGCCGACGCCTTGGTCATCGCGAATGCGCTCGGAGCGAGCGAATTCCGATTCCAGGTCGGCGATGAGTGGTTCGGGCGCGTCGCCCAGGCTGAGCTTGCAGATGCCGCGTTCGGTCACTGCGACCAAGAGGAAACCGAGTGGACAGGGCACGGCGCTGAAGAATATGGTCATGCCGGCGCCGCCTTTGCGATAAGCCGATGGCGTCATGCCGAGCTTTTCGTCGCTCTGTTCATAGAGCCGGCTCGACGAGCTATATCCGGCGCCGTAAATGGCATCGGTAACACGCTCGCCAGCGCGAATATGCGCCTTAAAATCCTCAAAACGCAGGTTGGCTTGATACTCTCGCGGCGATATGCCGGTCGCCCGCTTGAAGACACGCTGCAAATGATAGGGACTAATGGTGAAGCGCGCGCCCAACTCGGGCAAGCTGGCCGACTGCGGATGGATCTCCAGCAAGTATTGGCAAACTTCCGCCACCAGTTCCGTTTGATTGTCCTTTGATTCGCCAGTCATTCCGCACAGCTCCCCAGCGCTCATCCGGTAGCAAGATCATAAACGGAATGAGCCAGCGGAACACTCTGATTCTTGCGCCAATGCCCTGGCTTCATCGGTATGCCGGAATCAGCAGAGGCGACGGCTTCGCCTAATCCTCGCCCCAATGCCGGACGAAGCCCTCCGGCTCGACGCCCAAGGCATCGGCGACTCGATTAATGTAATTGAAGAAGCCGATGATCTGCGTCGCGTCGTGAATGGCGACATCGTGCAAGCCGGCCGCTCGCAGCCGCTCCACATCACCCTCGCTCATCTCGGCGGGCGCGCGCGTCAGCTTTTCGGCGTAGGCGCAAAGCGCATGATCCACCTGGCTTAAGGGCGCCGTTCGCCAGTCGCGAGCGATGGCGTCGACAAAGGCGTCCGCTTCCGCATCGTCCATGATTTTAATGACCTCGGCACGGAGGTCGTGGGCGTGGGAGCGGATTCAATAGACGCAATGGTTGGCTTTGCTGACGACAACGGCGAGCATTTCGCGCTGCTGCCGCGACAGGGGCGATGGGGCGAACATGGTGGCGCCGTACATTTCCATCGCCGATTTCATCACGCGCCCGTTCAGCGACATGATCTGCACGATATTCCAGACGCGGCCCGCGCGGGCGATCGCCTTTTCCAGTTCTTTCTTGAGCAGCCCGCTGGCTTGGTCGATGGTGATCTGTTTGATGTAGGGCATTGTGGCGCCTCGCTAGATTAGGTCGGGCGGTTGGATGCAGCCGTCGCTGACGAGTTCGGTCGGGTTGGGATAATCGGGCGGGATGCCAGGCGCGGTTACGCTTTCGCCCGCTTCGATTTTAGCAGCGACTTCAAAGTTGAGCGCGAGTAGCTGTTCGAGAAGGTCGGCGTCGGGTTCGAAGCCGTACGCGGCGAGCACGGCTTGGTCGAGGGCGTCGTGGAGGTCGCGGAGGGGGTTGTCGCCTGGCTCTTCCAACGTGCGGTACATGTCGCGAAGAGTAAGCGTGCCACTACTCTCCATGCGCTCGCGACGGAACTCGTGCAAAGCGCGGCCCGCGCTCGCGACGGCTTTTACGCGTTCGGCGGCCGGTTGCTGCGGGAACGGGAAAGTATCAAAGACGCTATGGGACGTATAGCGATAATCGGATTTAAGCGTCGAGGCTTTCTCGACGAACCATTGCCAGTGGGCGTCGGCTTGCAGAATGCCAAAGCTGTAGTCGTCGTCGAAGCCAAAGACTTTCAGGGAAGAATCAGGACGAATAGCGCTGGAGGCAAAATCGAAAACTGGGCGTTTCGTCACGCGCGAGCAACAGATGTAGCGTCTGATGGTCTTGAGATAACGCGTCATTGCTACTCTGCCGGTCATATGATGCCACCAGTTATCCAACAATCTTTGAAAAAAGTTGTTGGTTTTCGAGGTTGGATTTTCTGCTAGCGCCTCGCGATTGCGCGCAATTTCATTTTCGGCTTTTATTTTGCGAGCTGGCAAGACATGTTTCACAACGATCGCAAAGGGATCGGAATATGCCCGCGCTTGCAGAATATCAAGGCCAAAGAAATCAATGACATAGCGACTTGGTTGTCCCTTCGATTGTCCAAGCAGATCGTCTCCAATTAAGTAGGGTTTAACAACAGTCCAATTGGTCGAGTCATGCTCTACTAACTTCTTGGCATGTTCTTTGTCGAGCACAAACCCGTCGTTACCAACGTCGATGCCCTGAAATATTCGTTTGGGTTTTGCATTAACGTTTAGCTTTCGAGCGCCGCTTACAAAGGTTTTGTCCGATAAAGCCGCGTTAATTCTCTCTTTTTCCGCTGTGCGAAAGGCATACTCGCCGGCTTCATTCCGCCCCGTGTAGAAATGCAGACGAGGCGCGAATGGCGGTTTGGCTTTGCACCAATTGGCAATCGACACATGCACCTTGGCTTCACCAGACCAAGGCATGGTAGACACCGCGTCATAGATATGTCCACCGTTGGCAAGAATATAATCAAGTCCCCCGATGCGCGAATAATTCTGTCGGATGGTGTTCGTGCCGACCAAGCCAGCTCTCGCCCCGTCTTTCATATTATCGTGCGTCTTGCGAAACCAGTAGACGCAGTAATCGGCGCGTCCGGGCACATCACTGTATCTCTCCCGTACTTCACTCATATAGGCGAGACCCCGCTCTTTACCAATCGTGGAGCCACCCAAATAAGGCGGGTTGCCAATGCAAGCGTCAAACTCGATCCAATCGTTGAATAGGGCGTCTTCCGCTTTGATGTTCGCGTCGAGGTTGTCCAGCGGCAGCGGATTCTCGTCCGTGTCGAATTCGTCAACCGCCAGCTTCTTGGCGATCATCAACGAAACTTTCGCCAGCTCAACCGCGAATTCGTTGATGTCGTAGCCGTGAAATTGCTTCGCCGTGACGCGCCGATTCAACTGTGAGAGGTCGCCTCCAAGTTCGGCGATTCTTTCACGCAGGTCAGCTTCCAGCGCTTTCATTTCGCGGTATGCAACATATAGAAAATTGCCTGAGCCACATGCAGGGTCCAGCACCGTGTAGTCGCACAGTTGGTCGTACAGGGCAATGGCGTCGGGCAGCGCATTTACGCTTTCGATATCGTTTCGCCACGGTTCAGCGATGACGGGATCGACGATGCGCTTGATGTCAAGCTCGGTTGTATAATGTGCGCCTTCGCGGTGACGTTCTTCCTTGTCCAGACTATATTCAAAGATGTTGCCAAAGATTGAGGGTCGAATCTTCGACCAGTCTTGGCTGGCGGCAAACTCCAGCATTTGGATCTCAGTACCGCCCAACGATATAGGATGAATCTGCGTAAAGATTCCGCCGTTGAAGTAGTCGACATCGTGGAAGCGCCCACCGCGACGTTTGTGCTTTGGGTAATTCATCATGGTAAATAGCAATGCCATGAGATCATGTGCATTGTCGGTCCTGCTAACAGGGACTTTGCTGGATTTGATGATGCCGGCCAAGGTCGCGTTAGGCAGCAGGCCAGCATGTTCGGCGAATAACGCTACCATGCATTGAAGGGCAAACCGCTGCGCGATGTCCCGGTCAAGCTCGCGCGCAAGAACACGAAACAACCTCGACAACTGGTACGCGGCGTTCCTGGTAACTTCGACGCGATTGTTGCGAAAGACAGGCGCCTTCCTTGAGCGCGCCACCAAGAATTCCAGCGCGGCGCGGCGCTCGAAGATCTCATCAATTCGCAAAGCATCGATGGGATCGTAAAACTGCGTGTGAAAGTCGAAAATCCATATCTCATCAAAATTGCACAGCAGGGCATAACGGGGACGGACCTGACTGTCGAGACTCTTCCAGTATTCCTCCAGTTGGCTATAGTGTTTCTTGAGGTCTTCGCCACGTTTTTTCATTTCGATGAGTGCGCGTTTGGGAATCAAGTAATCGGCGAAAGAGACAGTAGTTCTCCCGTTGCGGCGGCGTCGAACTCGCTCTTCGTAGCGGCCGCCTGCTTCAATAGCGCCCGCATGGCCGAATCCGCGCATCAGATGATCGAGAAAGATCTGCGCTTCCCCTTTTTCGTCGCCCTTAATGTGTTCACGCCACCAATCGACGAAGTCGCGCAGCGACTGTTCTATCGACATTCCTACCCCTTTCGGTAGAACAATCGTATCACAATCTCGTCCGCGCGAAAACAAATAGAGCGCGCCCTTGCGACGCGCTCCATCATCTTCAAACAGTCCCGGAGCGCCTACTTGCGCAAGCGCGGATCCAAGGCGTCGCGCAAGCCGTCGCCGATGAAGTTGACGCAGAGCACGGTCATCGAAATCAACATGCCGGGCCAGAACACCAGCGTCCAGGTGATCGTCAGGTAATCCTTGCCATCAAAGAGCAAGCGCCCCCAGGTCGGGAAATCGGGCGGAAAGCCCAAGCCCAAGAAGGACAGTGCCGATTCGGTGATGATCGCGCTGGCGATGCTGAAAGTGGCGGCGACGATGACTGGGCTCATCACGTTCGGCAGGATATGACTGGTGAGGATGCGGCCGTCCTGGGAGCCGACGGCGGTCGCGGCGGTGATGAACTCGCGCGATTTCACCGTAAGCACTTCGCCACGCACGAGCCGCGCCGTCGGCATCCATTGCAAGCCGCCGATGACGGAGACCATCAAGAGGAAGACGCCGCCTTCGACACCGAAAGCGGCTTTCAGCGGTTCGCGGAAGAGCATCATCAGCACAAGCAGAAGCGGCAGTTGGGGCAAGGCGATGAAGATATCGGTCATGCGCATCAGCGGGTTGTCGAGGCGGCGGAAGTAGCCCGAAGCCAATCCGATGACGGTGCCGATGGTGATCGATACCAGCATGGCGGATATGCCGATCATCAGCGAAACGCGGCCGCCCTGCAGCGCGCGCGCAAGCGTATCCCGCCCCAAAGTGTCCGTGCCCCAGGGATGCTCGGGCGATGCCACTTGATAGGCGTCCATGATGTTGATATAAGTCGGATCAATTCTCCAAAATGCGGGACCGACCAAAACGCCGAGAACGATCACAAGCAATACGCCCACCGCAACCAATGCGAGTCGGTGTTTGCGAAACTGCCGCCAAGCATCGCCGACAAAGGTGCGGGCTTGCAGCGTTTCCGCCGCTTCGAGTTGCGCCGGTTTCGTCTTCGCTTTAACGGTCATAATCTCAGCCTGTCATTCATCTACGTGTAGGTGACGCGCGGATCGAGAATGCCATATAGAACATCGGCGACAATGTTAAAGAGCACCACCAGCACGGCAAAGATGAAGGTCACCGTCTGCACGGTGGGCAGGTCGCCGCCCTGGATCGCGATAATCAAGTATTGGCCGATGCCGTTGACGCGGAAGATCTGCTCGGTGATCAGGGCGCCGCCGAAGATGCCGGGTATGCCCAGCGCAATCAGCGTGACCACCGGGATCAAGCTGTTGCGCACGACATGGCGGCCCACGACCACGCGTTCGGTCAAGCCTTTGGAGCGAGCGGTGCGGATGAAATCCTGCTGCAAGTTCTCCAGCGTGGAAGCCCGCGTGTAGCGGCTCATCTGCGCCGTTGTATAGAGCGTCAGCACGGTGACCGGCATGATCATCTGCGCCAGTTGCTTCTTCAGCGAAGCGATGTCGGTTACTACCAGGGTGGTGTCGTACACCGAGGGGAACCATTTGAGATTGACGCTGAAAATAATGATGAACATCAAGCCGGTGAAAAAGGTAGGTACTGAGAAGCCCACCATCATCAAGAAGGTGCCTACCTGGTCAAAAATAGAATATTGCCGATAAGCCGAGTAGATGCCGACTGGAATGGCGATTAAAACTCCAAGAATATAGGACGAGCCAACCACCCACAAGGTCTGCGGCAGGCGCTCGGCGATGATGTCCATCACCGGGCCGCGCGTCGCCCAAGAAATGACGCGCACGCGATCTTCCGAGCCGGGAAACACGATGCCGGTCGTTGTTTCGAGGAAGTTAAGCGGCTCGGCGATGAAGAATTGCTGCAGCCACTTGACGTACTTCACTGCGAAGGGGTCATCCGCGCCGAGCGCCTCGCGGATCTTGGCGCGCACCTCGGGCGGGATGGTCAGCGGCAGGTCGCCGGTTGGGTCGCTGGGGGATAATTCAAGAATTGCGAAAATTATGAAGCTAATTACAAGTATCGTTGGAATGGCGGTTAGGAGCCTTTGTACGATATATTTTCCCATGATGCTACCCTTCCTTACTAACGACAAACTGGAGCGCTGTAGGGACATTTCGGCGAAACGCCCCTACAGCTGAGCCCTCTTCTCCATGAAGGACGGAAGGGCAGGGGAGGACACGCTAAGTTACGCGTCGATGCGGTACCAGTCTTCAATGTTCCAGATTTCGACATCCCAAGGATTTAAGACGACGCCGCCGAGCGTGTTGGAGATTGCTGGCGTGGCCGAGGCGCGATACACCAGCGGCAGCAGCGCGTATTCTTGGATAAGAATGTCATTCAAGCGAATGACTACCGCGGCGCGCGCATCATCACCCTCAGTGGCGCTCAATTCGTCCAATGCGGCGTCGTAGTCCGCATTGCAGAAGCGAATGATGTTAGAGCCGGTCCAATTGTTGTCGGGCCGGGGCGCCTTGCCACATCGCGTATTCGATAGCGCGCTTTCCATATCGGGCGAGAAGGATAGCGTCGTGTACATCTGCACATCGGAGTAGAATTTGTAGAGCGTGTCCGGGCTGCCAGGATCAGACCCGAAGAAGACTGAGGCGCTGAGATTGCGCAGCTCGGTCTCAATGCCGATTTCGCTCCACCATTGCTTGATCAGCGCCTGCGTATTCTGGCGCACGGCGTTGGTAGAGGTTTGGTATTGCACGACCAGCGGATGCCCCATGTATTCGCGGATGCCATCGCCATCGCTGTCGACGATGCCGGCTTCGTCCAGCATCGCGTTGGCTCCGTCAATGTCTTGGTCGCAGGTATTGTTCGGCGATACATTGGCTGCGGGACCGTTGATAAAATTGCAGGATGCCTTCCCCGCTTGGCCATAGAGCTGCTCGGCGATGATGTTGCGATCGATGGCCATGGACATGGCCTGGCGAATGGCCTTGTTGCTGAGGAAGGGATGCTGGTTGGAGGCGTCCTCCATCCAGACAGAGCGATTGGGGTTATCCGGGCTGGGATCAGTGCCATTGATCCAGATGGTCTCGATCGCCTGGCCGAAGTCCGCATAGAACTTGCCATTTCCAGCCTCTTCCATCCTGCTCAATACCTCTGGAGAAATTTGCAAGTTCCAAGCGTAATCGGCTTCGCCCGTTTCCAGGACGGCGCGCGCGGCCGATTCAGCGTCGCCGCCACCCTTGAAGATCACACGGTCGAAGAAGGGTTTGCCCATATCGGCATCGCGGAAGTTGTCATTGCGGACGTAGGTGACGACATCGTTGGGACGGAATTCTTCGACTTTGAAGGGGCCGGTGCCGATTGGTCCAAAGTTCTGTTCGCTGCAAGCCGCCATCTGAGCACCCAGGCACTCGCCAAATTGCGCCTTCTGCAAGATCGGCGTTGAATGGGAGACGAAGGCCTGATAAGGATAGGGTTTGGGAGCGTTGAATGTGATCGTAATCTGGTGCGAGCCAGTGGCTTCCACGCTGCCAACCCCATCAAATTCGTCGCTCTGAACGCAGCCAGCTTCCGGATGCATACAGTATTCCCAGGTGAAGACAGCGTCTTCGGCAGTTAGAGGCGTACCATCCGACCAGAGAACATCGTCGCGAATGTTCCAGGTGATGGCTGTGAGATCTTCTGCAAAACCTCCGTTTTCTATCGTCGGAATTTCCGTAGCCAATAACGGCACGATCGAACCGTCCGGCGCCACGTTAGCGAGCGGTTCAAGCACAATAGAAGAAGCATGCTGGTCCTTGCTGCCGCTAGAGAGATAGGGGTTCAAGATTGAAGACGCCTGCCAATAGAGGATGGTGACGGTTTCTTCGGCTTGAGCTATGGCCGCGCCGCCAAAAGACGACAGCACCATAACCACGATCAATAGAAGGGTGAATTTGGTCTTCATGTTCTCCTCGCTTATAGAATTAAGCCGACAAAAGTGAAACGAGCCGATTATACCGACAAAGCGGCAGAATCACAAATTGCAAATCACTCCAGGGCTTCCCCGAATGTCCCTTCCGTGTTATTTTATCCCTATTAGCCACAATTCAGCCGCAGGGGTTATATGTCTCGCAAAATTGCATTTATCTCATTCCTTATCGCTTTCTTGCTCTCATCCCTAGCCCTTGCCCAAGGCCCACTTGACCCGGTTACGAGTATCCGTTTGTCCACGCCAAAGATACTCAGCGTCGACCGCG
>JAJECX010000010.1 GCA_022821805.1 Anaerolineae bacterium | reverse complement strand
TCATTGCCCTGCGAAATATTGCCCTTAACATCCTGAAAAAAGACCCATCCAAGAGCAGCTTGAGACAAAAACGCTATCGCGCCGCGCTTGATGACGACTTCTTGCTAAAATTGCTGTCGCAAATTTGATGCGATTGCCCTGGGTCACATATTCGCTCGTATTGCCGTAAGATAGCGAGCATCTTGACTTTGCAAGGATGACCCATGAGCCTAAGCATCGGCATCGTCGGCTTGCCCAATGTTGGCAAGAGCACCCTCTTCAACGCTCTGACCCGCGCCCAGAATGCCATCGCCGCCAATTATCCGTTCAGCACCATTGAATCCAATCACGCGGTGGTGGCCTTGCCCGATGAACGCTTAACGCGCTTGCAGGGATGGGTCGGCGTCGAGCGAGCGATACCAGCGCGCGTTGACTTCGTCGATGTCGCCGGTCTGGTCAAGGGCGCGCACAAGGGCGAAGGCTTGGGCAACCGTTTCCTGGGGCATATCCGTCATGTAGACGCGATCGCCCACGTGGTGCGCTGCTTCGACGATGAAAACGTGGTTCATGTCAACGAGGCGCCGCGCCCAGCCGATGACATCGTCGTGATCAATACCGAGCTGGCGCTGGCCGACCTGCAGCAGTTGGAGCGACGCCTGGAGAAGCTGGAGCGCGAAGTGAAAGGCGACCGCGGGCTGCAGGCTCAGCTAAACATGGCGCGGCAGGTGGAAGCCTTCGTCGGCGAGGGCAAACCGCTGCGGGATTTCGCCGGCAGAGATGATCCAGTTTTCGCCGAGCTTGATTTCGAGATGCGCTTCCTCACAGCGAAACCGGTCATCTATGTCGCCAATGTCGATGAAGATGGATTGCAGCATGGCAACGATTATCTGACAGCGGCGGGCGAGATTGCGGCTGCTGAGGGCGCCCTCTTGCTCACCGTATGCGCCGGGCTGGAGCAAGAGCTGGCTAGCCTTGGCGATGAGGAGCGGGCTGAGTATCTGAGTATGTACGGCTTGCGCGGCGGCAGCCTGGACAGGTTGATCGCGGAGAGTTATCGCTTGCTCGGTTTGATCAGCTATTTCACCTACAACGACAGCGAAACGCGGGCCTGGACGATTGGCCGCGGCTGGACGGCGCCAAAAGCGGCCGGCGTGGTGCACACGGATATGGAGCGAGGCTTCATTCGCGCCGAGGTGATTCCCTTCGCCGTCTTCGCGGAACATCAGGACCGCAGCGCCATCAGAGCGGCTGGTTTGCTGCAAGTGGAGGGTCGCGATTATGTCGTGCAGGACGGCGATGTGATTCTGTTTCGCTTCAACGTTTGAGCGAGCTACTGGCAGAAGTCAGCGATTAGATCAGTGTAGATTTCGCGGCAGCGCTCGACTGAGGCCAGATCCACCCATTCTTCTTTTGCATGGGCGCCGGCGCCGGCCGGACCGAGGACGACCGTCGGGATGCCATGGTCGCCGAAGAGCGCTGAGTCCATCCACCAACTGCTGCCGACAAGCTCCACCGCGTTTTCCAGCCGCGCTTCGGCGATGCGCTTCAACTGATCAACGAGCGGGTGGTCGGCCGCGATATGGTAGGGGCTGCGGGCGAAGGTCGCCTTTGCTTCCGCTTTGAAGTGGGGGTCGCTGGCGGCGATCTCAGCGAGGATGTCCCGCGCTTCCGCCTCGACGCTGGCGGATGTCTCGCCCGGGATGGTGCGCCGCTCGACCTGCAGCTTGCAGTGAGCGGGATACATCGAGATTTCCTCGCCGCCGCTGATCAGCGAGGCATGCAGCGAGCCGCTGCCGAGCAGATCGTGCGTCGGGTCGGCGCGCATCGCCCGGTCATGGGCATCTAGCGATACCAGCACTTTTCCCATTTTTGCGATGGCGTCGACGCCGAGGCGGGGCCGCGAGCCATGGGCGGCGACTCCGAAGGTCTCGATATCGAGCCAGACGAAGCCGCGGTGGGCGATGCTGATATCCAATTCGGTCGGCTCGGAAATCAGCACGGCATCGGCTTGCCAACGCGCCCATTCGGCGAGCAGCGCTTCGGTTCCGATGCTGCCGTACTCCTCATCAACCACGGCGCTGAGCATGACATCGCCGCGCAGATTCAAGCCCTTTGCTGCTTCGACCGTCAGCATACAGGCGGCCAGCCCGCTTTTCATGTCGTAAGCGCCGCGCCCATAGAGGCGATTGTCGCGGATGACCGGCTCAAAGGGCGCGTCCATGCCGCTAACGCCGACGGTATCGGTATGCGCATTCAGCATCAGCGATGCCCCGCCGCCGCTGCGCGTAGACACTGCAGATCGCCCGCGCGCGATCAAGATGACGTTTGGGCGGTCCGGACCCGCTTCTTGGACATGAACTTCGAGGTCCCGGGCGCGTCCCCAAGCGGCGATGAAGTCAGCGATTCGCCCCTCGCCGGCGCCGCCGGGCGCGAGGTCGGGATTTACTGAATTGATGGAGACGAGCTCGGATATGAGTTTGGCGAGTTCGGTCATGGTAAAGCCTTAGCATTCTGCTGCAAAGGCAAGCGTTTATGCGGCGGCAATAGGTTCATGCCTGACCTATCTGCGCCTTCACATCGAGCAAGCCAAGCAGGAAGCGGCGCGGATCATCGGGTTTGGGCAGCGGCAGCTGGCGCAGGGGCTCAATGAAGTCGACCGCCAGATCGCCCTCGCTGATGATGCGATTGATGAGCTTGCCGACATCGTTGTATTGCATGATGATGGCGTTGAGGTAGTGGTCGTTGGCGGTCGCCTTCCAGAGCTCGACGGCTGAGAGAAGCGCCTCCAGATTATGGACGAGCATGCCGATTTTGTAGCGATATTCGGGTTCGTTGGTGACGCCGCGGGCATGGATGGCATCCATGATGCCTTCACTGGCGCTGATGAGCGTCGCCGCGTCCAGCGCTATCGGCGGCGCGCATTGATTGATGTAGTCGGCGTAGTCAAAGAAGGGCGGGTGGCGGGTCGCGCGGCTGCTGTTGAGGATCTGCTTGCCTTCCAGCGGCACATAGGCATTCTCGCGCAGGACCCGCATCCGCGCGCCTAAGTCGCCCAGCTCGGTTGCCCGCAGATAACGGCGCATGTGCTTGTAGGTGAGCAGGGTATTCAAGGTGTAATGGCCGTCAAAAACGGGATAGACGAAGGAATCGATGGCGTTGCCGCCGATATTGGATTCTTTGAGGAAACCCTTGGAGCCAGTGACCAGCAGGTTCTGCGAGAGGATGTCGTTGCATTTGAGCAGGAGCCAGGACTTCAGCATGATGCCGTGGAATTGCAAGAAGGGGCTGTCGCTGAAGGCGAGGGCGCGGAAGAAAGTGAAATTGATATGCGCCGCTTGCAGCGTCAGATTGTATAGCTGGCGAAAGACATTGCTGAAACGGATCGGATTATCGCCGAAGATATGCTTGCTCGATAGATGCTCAATGGCGGCGGGCAGCGAGTCGTCCACCATTTTCACGCCCATATAAGCGCAGTGATACTTGGATGGGAGCGCCATGCGCTGCAAGATTTCCAGCCCGCGCCCCACTTGGCCAATGAGCGTGCCGGGTCCGTCGATTTCGAATTTGGTCAGGACCATGCTGCGCAGCACGTGGGTCTCCAGCCGTTGCCAATTCCTGGTGCTGCTATGGGGCACGGCGAAGAGCGAAAGCGAGCGCGGACCGTCCGCTTCGGGGTCAACCTTGGCGATGACCGAGTGGTAATCGGCGTGGTAGGAATTGTTGATCAGCCACTTTTGACCGCTGATGTGGAAGTGCTTCTCGTCCAGATCATCGGAGCAGGGTGTGGCTTTTGTCCGCACGCTGAGCAAATCGGTGCCGGTATGTTCTTCGGTCCAGCTTAGGGTGAAGATTTTGCCTTTGAGCTTCGCCGCCAATTCGTATTCTTCGGCGGCGACCAGCATCATGTAGGCGAGGCCGCTGGCGGCGCAGGCGGTCATATAGCTGGGATTGTTGTTGAAATGCCTGGTGGCTTCCAACATCGAGCCCATGAGATTGAAAGTGGGGTAGACATTGTCGAGCACATCCATCATGCCGGCGCGCAGGCGCTGGTAATCGAGAATATCGCCGAACTGCGGGTCTTTAATGGTTTCCATTAGAACCCCCCTTGGTCCCATAGCGATGGGGGGAAGACAGCGGCGGGCAAGAGGATTGGGCAAATCGGGCGACCCAATGGCTCGCCCCTACATCGTTCGTCATTTCGCGGATTTCTCGCGGTTGCATTTCTTGCAGAGTATCTGGCAGTTTTCTTCTATTGTTTTGCCGCCTTCGGACCAGGGCGTGATGTGGTCGGCTTCCATTTCGTTTAATCCGAAATGGTCCTTGCAGATGGCGCAGATGCCGTCTTGCTTCCTATAGATTCTTCGCTTCATGCGGGCGTCAAATCGTCGGAGATTCAGATGCTTCGCTTCGCGGGTGAGAATATACGGGTATATGCCCGATTCCCGCTGTACTTCATCGTCGTCAAGCAACTCTTCAACTTCGGCTTCAATCTTCATAGGGTCGAGTTTCTCATTTTTGCAGCTGTTGTACAGGCTTCCCCAATCCAAGCCCTTCATAGATTTCCGGTAATTTGGGAAAATCGTCTCTACCCATTCGATCACTGACTGAAAGTATTCCCATAGCGGCGCCGCGCTGTCTTTGTGCTGATGACTCCGCATATACTCTTTGATGTTATTGTCGCTAATCCATCTAATCGCCGTTTCCAGATAATCTTGTCGAATCGCTGAGCCTCTCAGATAATCGCCGCCGATTCCATAGGCCGGGCAGCCGCGCTTGCTGAAATAGCGCTTGGCGGCTGTCACCCAGGAGCCGGCATAAATTGCATTGAGCAATTCTTGATTCGATAGCTGTTTCCCCGCGATATTGATGATCTCAAACCATTCCAGCTTCTCGCTATCTGCGCCAGTACAGACATAAACCATCAGCTTGTAATTGAGAATCTTCTCCTTTATGTCGGATTGCTGATTGTCAAAGCCCAGCCCCTCGAAGGAGAAGCCTGGTTTTTCCGCTACATATTGAGCGATGGATATTGTCCGCTGCTGGCCGTCAATAATCTCGTAAGTGCCGTCCTCTCGGTCCGCCCAGTACATGACATTGAGCGGGAAGCCCTTGAGAATAGAGTTGATAACCGCGTCGCGCTCTTTGGGATCGTAGATGAATTCGCGCTGGAATGGCGGACGAATATCCAGCGCCCCGCCGTAGCCGACCACGCCGCCCTCGCCGTCGTCATAGTAGCCGGCGACGAGATCGCGCACTGTGAGGTCAAGCTGTTGGATTTTTATTACGACAACCTATGGCGGCGCATCACGAGGCTGCGAGGTCTTTAGCTATTGCCTAGCTTGTCCACCTTGTCATCAACACACTTAATCTGCGTTTGTACCGTGTTGAATCGCTCGTCTACGGTGTTGAATCTCTCTGAGTGAGAAGCCTGTGTCGTTACGATAGCGCTTAACTTCTCGTTAATCCCATTATGCGCTCTTTCGGATGCTTGACGGACTTCTTTGATCTCGCTTCTCAGATCTCGTCGGATAATTTCCAAATATCCGAATAGCGATATAATTACCCCGATTCCGACAACAGCAGTTCCAGTATCCACCATAGTCTCCAAGCTACGCGCGTCTCATTTATATAACGCTATGCTACCATAATTGCATCATAATTCAAGGATTCCCCACGCTGCTAAGCAAATCGACAATGACATCGATTTTGCCCTTCATATAGGCGATGTCCCGCTTCATGTCTGATACGTCGCCTTTTACCTCTGACGTATCGGACTTCAGTTGAGCCACATCTTGTTCAACGGTCGTCAGCCGACCCGCTATTTTAACTAACTCAATCTGCTCTTTATCGTTCATTTGCATCCGTTCACCTGCAAGAAATGTATCGCAGGCTTCTGGCATCCGCAAGCTCATCCGATTTGATTCGCTCTTGCCGCCCTCGCCGTCGCCATGGCAGCCGGCGGCGAGATCGCGAATTGTGAGGTCTGGCTGTTGGATTTTCATTGCTTATCCGCCGTTATATTCTGTAATTCCTGCATCTTCTTGAGGATGTCTTCTGTAGTTCGCTTCCTTTCGTGTCTTATAATAGCATTGAACATTACGACAAGATCATCTTGCATGTAATGATCAACAAGGTATGCACGAGATGTATAGTAGTCATCAATCTTAGACTTAACCACACTCCAAAAACTCCTGACATCAACAGCAATTTTGCCGTTAACTACGCGGGATATGGGTCTTGTAAGACCTGCGAAAATAACCGCGTCTTGGCTAGATGCGTCTTCGCTCAGTCCGGAGTAAAAAAAGCTGACCAACCCATCCCGTATTTCTACTCCTTCTCTAACAAATGCATCGTGTGCTAATCCGTGTCTCATTTCATTAGCAACATCCGACATTATCTTGTTGTACTCCTCCTCGTTTGCATCTTCTGCGGACGGGAAGAAGTGTTTCAATACATCTTTCGTCAACCCTTTTTCCCCAACTTTCTTTTCTTTCAACTGGTATACCCTTTCCATACATGGGTACATCAATTGCAGCGCAGCATAATAATTGTCTTTTGACCCATTCATTAAAGTCTCAATGGGCGGTCGCCAATACTTAAACCAAATCAAGGCATCGTTTCCTTTGCCATCATTGAAAAGTTGAAGCCCGAGCCACTCTGTGCTACCTCTAATCACTTGCTCTCCTATACCGCAGAAACGGCTTGCCAATTAAAGTCGCAAGATAGTTTTCACCTGTTAATCTACTAGCCTCCTTTTCATAATAGTCTTTCACCCTTTTGATTCGATCAGTTAACCCAGTCAGATACTTGTATAAGCGCTCACAATCATCTGGATTGTCAAAATTGGTATCTTTGTAATTGAGGAAGATCCTCGAAATAAGCGTCCTTGTATCAAGGCCGTATTCTGCCGCGCCAGTATTTATGTTACGTTCGCGCTGAGAAACATAGCTACTAGCTTCCTCTCCCAATACAGATATTCTCTCTTTACATTGAAAAATATAGTTACAGTGCATTCGTATCGTGGTTTCGGCTTCTTCAGGTGTGACAACCAAAATATGCCATGCAGTAGTCGGTGAATTCCAAGGCTTCGGTCTCCTATGTCCTCTTTTGTATAGCGCCAATCGTTGTGCCGAACGACAAGCTAATCTCACGTGCTGAAAGTACGCTTCTACTGCGCGATACCGACCACAACTGCGCCAAATCTGATAAACAAATACAAGTTTATTTGCAATCAAAACGCCAACAATGGTCTGGATAATAGTTTCCACCTATTATTGCGCCCCTCTCCTATGCCGAATAACGATTCGACGATATTTTCTTTTCCCATTGATTTTGAACATGCTTTCAGATGCCGCCATTTCTTTGAGCAGCAGCCAACACAAGCCATTAATCTCAAACTGATCCGGATTGTGCTTGTTCAGGAACGTAATCGGCACGCCCATCGCGCCGTCCCAATCATGAGGAATATGCGCGACCTTTGACACCTCAATCGCATCGTAATTGTCGTACTTGGGATATTCCTCGGGCGAGTAGCGCTTGTACAAAATCAGTTCTTCATGGCGCTGCCGGTAGTCCAGGTTGGTGTACCAGCAAGCGCTGCCCAGTCTTCCGTAAACGACGCCATCGACGATCCGGTAGGCGCTGCCCTCTTTCTTGGTCGCCACCAATTCTTTGGCGTACGCTTGCGGCACGTCAAAGAGCATATCCTTTCCCCGCGGCGTAATCCCCAGCCACAGTTTGTTGTCTTTAATCAGCGGGAAAATCTCCTTATAGGTAATGGCGTTCTGATGACCGACTATCAGAAACTTCTTGTCATATTCAATCAACTGCGCGACATACTCGCGGAAGAGCGAGAAGGGCGGGTTTGTCACCACAATATCGGCTTGTTTGAGCAGCTCAATGCACTCGGCGCTGCGAAAATCGCCGTCGCCTTCGAGATAATGAATGCCAATGTCTTCGGCTGAGGGAACGCCGGTCTCGTTCTCTGTCCCATCATATTCCAGCCATATCGCCTTTTCGGCGTCGTGCTGGCTGAACATGTCCATCTGCTGATTCTTGTAGCAGGTCGTAATCAGTTTCTTCAAGCCGAGAATGCGGAAGTTGTAGGCGAAGTAGTGAAAGAAATTGCTGACTCGCGGATCATCGCAGTTGCAGTAAATTACTTTGCCGCGAATGTGGTCGGTGTAATGGCGCAGTTCGTTCTCTATATCGACAAGCTGGGTGTAGAACTCGTCCTTTTTATTGGACTTCGCTTTGTGCAGGTTTCGATTCGCCGCCATAGCGCCTCTCGCTTTCTTTTAGTCCACCCCCTCAATCCCCCCGAAGCATCAGGGGGAAACCGGCCTCGGCTCGTCCCTACGATCCAGGAAATGCGTGTACGGGCGAGCCGGTGGTTCGCCCCTACATTCCCTTTGCCTGGCTTATCTCCCCTTCCCTCCTCGTGGGGGCAAGGGGCTGGGGGATGGGGGCTTGCAACCCTTCATCGCGCGGAGACGAGAATTGCTGCGCCAGCTGGTAGAGGCGCAAGAGGAATTCGCGCGGCGCCTTGATGTTGCGCAGAGGAACCTGGCGCATGAGCGGCAGGAAATCGGTTCGCAGGGCGCTCTCGCTGATGACCTGGTTGAATTGATTGACAAAGGCGTTGTGCTGCATAAGGACGGCGTTGAGGTACTCGTCTTCTTCGGTCGCCTTCCACAGTTCGCAGGCGGCTAAGAGCGCTTCCATCCAGTGCAGCAGGGCGCCGAGCTTGTAGCGGTGCTCCGGGTCGGCGCTCAGGTCGCGGTCATTCAGCTCGTCGGTCAGCGACTGCATGGCGGCGACGATCTGGCGGGCATTGAGGTCGATCGGCAGTTGCAGGTCCTCGATGTATTGAGCGAAGTCGAAGAAATCGGGATTGCGCAGCACCCGCGAGTTGGCGCGGATTGGGTCTCCTCCGCGCGAGGAGGACAAGCCAAAACGCAAGGTCGCCATGCGCTCAGCCACATCGGCGCGGCGGCTCGCCCCCAGGTATCGTTTGGCGTGTTTGGCGGTCATCAGCGTGTTGATGGTGTAATGACCATCAAAGACGGGCAGCACGAAGGAGTCGATGGCGTTGCGCCCGATGACCGACTCGGCGAGGAAGCCCTTGGAGCCGACGACCAGCAGATTCTGCCCCAGCAGTTCATTGGCGCGCAGCAGCAGCCAGGACTTGAGCATGACGCCGTGGAATTGGAGGAAGTTGCTCGCGCTCAAGGCGAGGGCGCGATAATAAATGAAGTTCAGCACCGCCGCCTGCATGACGATATTGTACATCTGGCGCAGCACGTTGCTGAAATTGATCGGATTCTCGTTGAAGATGCGTTTTTTGGAGAGGTGCTCAATGCTGGCGGGGATGGCTTCGTTGAGCAGGTTGATGCCGACGTAAGCGCATTGGTATTTGCTGGGCATCGCCATGCGCTGCAGGATTTGCAAGCCATGCCCCGCTTTGCCGAGCAGACGGCCCGGTCCGTCAATGTCGAAGCTGGTCAAGACCATGCGCCGCAGGACGTGCGTCTCCAGCCGCTGCCAATTCTTGCAGCTGCTCTGCGGCACAAGGAAGATTGACAGCGATCGCGGTCCGCTGGAGTCGGGTTCGGTTTTGGCGACGATGGTGTGATAATCGGCGTGGTAGGAATTGTTAATCAGCCACTTGCGTCCTTTGAGATGGAAATCGACGCAGTCGGGATCGTCTTTGATAGGTGTGGCGACAGTGCTTGCGCTCAAAAGATCGGAGCCGATTTCTTCTTCGGTCCAACCGAGCGTGAAAAGGCTGTCTTTGAGCTCTTCGGCGATTTCGTCTTCGCCGGCGGCGATGATGGTCATCCAGGCGAGCATGCTGGCGCCGGCGGCGATCATGACATCGGGTTCGTCGCCGTAGAGTTCGGCGCCAACTTGCAGTGATTTGTGCATATCGAAATCGGGCAGGAGCGCATTGTAGAGATGCAGTATCGATTGGCGCAGTTGGTCGAAGTCGACGATATTGCCGAATTGGGGGTCGTTTATGTACATGCCTGCCAGTCCAAACGGTCAGCGCAAAACTCAAGCAGCGTAGTATAGGCGAAGAGTCGCCGTCGCTCAATAGGGCGCTGGCGGGGCGACAATGCGAAATATTTCACAAACTATCAATTGCTGAAACACCGTGGGCGGACGAAAGCTACGCGATGTAGATTTTGTGACCGTATTGAGCGAAAAGCCTAGCGTGAACGGCGTGTAAGTCTGTTGAGGCTAGAACGCCATTTGTCGAAGTCGTACCAACCACATCCAATGCAGCCACTAGGATCTTTTTCTTCGGACGGACCCCAGTTCGGACCTCCGGAGTAGAAATAATCGATGCCAAAGGGTTTACCACGTTTTCCAGTTTTGACACATCTTTCACACGCTCTGCTCTTTAAAAGATTGTGGCTGACACTCCCGTTGGACTTCTTGAGCAGTTGGAAGTGGGCTTTAATGTATTCATGATCCAAGTTTGAATAGTCGGTCAACAATTCTTGCGATTTTTCATTCCATCTAATCATGGGAAGTTTGTGGTCTACAGTAAGTTGATCGTATTGCCGCTTAGTGTTTTCAATGACATCGCGTCTACGAAATACTTGAATTACTGCTTCCACGAATGCCTCTGGCATTGAACCTCCATGAACGGCTGACTGGAACGCGCCCTGCCATCGGTCTTGGCGAGTAGTCCTCCTGCAGTTTTGGCAGTAGTGGTTTTCACTTTGAATGATCATGCCTCGACGTGAATTTGTTCCGCGCTGCAAACCTTGAATGCCAGAACCACCAGCGATTTGCGTAATGCCTGTATGCGCATATTCACATTCTCGACAATGCCACTGCTGATCTTTCAAGACTTGAAAGACTTGGTATATCTTAGTGTCCGGGTCAAACGCCTTTTCAAACGATTCAGTGTATTGAGGCATTCGTTTCTTGTCCTAATAGCGACAAAATACGATCGCAGGCCGACTGGTAAATGGCGCGATCTTTTTCGTACGCAATGACTTTGCGACGCATTTCGATTGCAGCGACCAAGGTTGTCGCACTGCCAGCAAAAGGATCGTAGACAAAATCCCCCTCATCGCTGAACAATTCAATAAATCTCTTAATCAAGGCTAATGGCTTCTGGGTAGAATGGATACGCTGTTGAGGCGAAGGGGACTTATGCAAAAAAACATTATGAACCACTCTTCCATTGAATTTAGTGCCTGGGCGCTTCCCTATAACTAGCGCTTCCCAAGCATTTATTGGTTTGTATTTGTGGTTAAACGGCACAGGATTTGTCTTTTGCCAGACTAGTGTGCCTACCGCGACGAATTTGTTCTTCTGCAGAATGTCGCAATACTCGCCTATCTGAGCCTGTGCGCAAAACGTGACGAACCAGCCTCTGACTTTAGGCAAGAGGGAACGGGTCCAGTCTGAAGGCGAAATTGGACCATCCCAGTCCCCAAAATTGCCTTTGGGCATAATAAAATCTGTACCGTCTTTTCTAAGCCTTCTTGGTACTTGCGTTTCGCAGGTATATTCCTTACTGATGCCGTAAGGCGGATCTGTTAACAGCAAGTCAATAGAATTATCGTGTATGAGTTCCGCGCCTGCGATACCGTCGCCGAGGCGGAACTCATAGTTGCTTCCCAGCAGCTTTTCGTCAAAATCATTAACAGCTTCTTTCTTTGCTAGGAGCTTCAAAAGGGTTTCCTGTATTTTCGCTGGATTTTCCGCTTGCGCGATGCGCGCATTGTTTTCAAATAGAAGCCGCCCAACATCAGCGGATCGCCCATTAAGGTTCTTGGTCAAAATATTGGTTGCCCAAGCATTATCGGAAGGGCTATATTCCGGGATGGTGTGTGATAGAAACTTTCTATACTTTGGAAAGTTTTCAGAAATCCATTCGTTAGCGGCGGCGCGAATTCTTATCTTTTGCTCTAAGGTAAGTTCAGGTTCCCTTTCGGCAACCAAGGAAACAAGCGAACGCTGTTTCATTAATCCCTCCCGGAGTCATTATGTATATTCTAGCGGTAGCGGCGAGTCTTGACAATAATTCGACCCTCGCCAGCATGCAATGAATGGTCTCAAGCCTCGCGGACGGATTTGACGATCTCGCGCAATTGACGGTCGAAATTGGGATCAGCCGCTTTGAACTCTTTGCCGCTGATGACCAGGGGCGCGCCGAAGACGACGATTTCGGCGCCCAGGGCAAGCGTCTCTATCGCTTGCGGCACCGTTAAGCCGCCGACTGCTTGCACCGGGATATCGACGGCGGCCAGCACAGCTTCGAGATCATCGAGCGGGCTGAGCCCGGGGATCATGTTGCGCTCGTCGAAGCCGGTGTGCACGATGATGTAATCGACCCCCATGCCTTGCGCCTGACGGGCGCGGCCCGGTTTGTCGGGGCAGAGCATGACATCGCACATCACCTCTTTGCCGTAGCGCTTCGCCATTTTGACTTGCTCGATGATGCTGGCGTCATGCGCCTGGCCCATAACGACGACCATATCGCCGCCGGCTTTGAACATCATCTCAGCTTCCAGCCCGGCGCCATCCATCGTCTTGAGGTCGACGACGATGGGCGTATCAGGGAAGGCGGAGCGGAAGGCGCGGACTGCATGCAAGCCTTCGGCGAGCAGGAGCGGCGTGCCAACTTCGAGCCAGTCGACGCCGGCTTTGACCGAGGCGCGGGCGAGGTCGAGCGCTTCGTCGAGGTCGATGACATCAATTGAGATTTGGATTTTGGCGTCCAATTTGCTGTTCTCCGTTATGTTGTGTTCGGGCGACCCACCGCCGCGCGTAGACACAGCGGGTCAGTCGCCCCTACGGTCTGCGCTTCGGCGGGCGACCTGATAGGTCGCGTAGACACTGACCGCCGGTCGCCCCTACACATTTCAATTTATGTAGCTGGCACGAGAACCGACTTGACGTTGACCCCCGCTTCCATCTGCTCGAAGGCTTCTTCCCATTCGCCTAGCGGATAGACGCCGCCGATGATTGGCGTCAGATCGATCTGGCCGCTGGAGAGCAGCGCCAGCGCCCGCTCCCAGGTCGAGTATAAATGGCTGAAGCAGCCTTGCAGCGTGACCGCTTTCTGCACCAGCGGATCGAGGTTGAAGCCCAAGGGCTGCGGTCCCCAGCCGATTTTGGTGATGATGCCGTTGGGGCGGACCAGCACCATCGCCTGCTTGAGGGCGATGCTGACGCCGCTGCAATCGACGACCAAGTCAGCGCCATAGCCATCGCCCAGCGAGCGGACCAGCTCGAGCGGGTCGGCTTCGTCGATATTCAGTGTCTGGGTCGCGCCGATGTCGGCCGCGACGGCAAGGCGCTGCTTGTCGACTTTGGTTCCGAGCATGACGATTTCACTGGCGCCGCGGAGTTTGGCTGCGAATAGCGCCATCATGCCGATGGGGCCGGGACCCTGGATGACGACGGTATCGCCCGGGCGGACGACGGGCGTTTTCTCGACCAGGGCGTTGTAGGCGACGCAGATTGGCTCGGTCAGCGAAGCCTGCTCGAAGGACACGTTGTCGGGAATATGGTGCAGGATCGCCTGACGCGCGGTGACGTATTGGGTGAATGAGCCGTCAATTAGAGCGCCGTATCCGAGCCGATGCGGGCATTGATTGTAATCGCCGGAATGACAGTAGGCGCAGTTGCCGCAGACCTCAGCCGCCGTCTCGACCGCGACGCGGTCGCCGACTTTGAAGCGTTCCACGCCCGCGCCGACTGTGGCGATCGTCCCGCAGAATTCGTGACCCAGCACCAATGGCAGCGTGATCGCCCAGCTTTGTTGATTGCGCCACATGTGGATGTCGCTGCCGCAGACGCCGCCAGCGCGCACTTCGACCACGACATCGCCCGGCTTGGGATCGGGCGGCTGGGGGATATCGCGTAGTTCGACATTTTTGTCATCGCGTCCGTATTTGATGAGTGCTTCCATTCAACAAGGTCCTTTACATGTAAAGATTTGCAGGACGGAGCAGGCAATTGCATACAGTTAGATTGTTGGGCTTCGGCGCGCTCAGGAGTCGGGGAAAAGCAACTTAAGCTCCAGTTTGAAGCCGGGCAAAACCCCCTCACCCGACAGGTTGCCATCTCGCCCGATAAATTCAATATTCAGCCCGGAGACTGCGCTAGCGCGGCAGACATCCACACCTTTTTCCGCCGGCAAAACGATCCATACCAGAGCTGTGCCATTGGCCAAGTACACGGCGGCTTTGCGTCGGACTTCTTGCAATGAATCGGTAGGAGACTTGATTTCGATCGCTAAGTCGGGCATTGCCGGCACGAACTTCTTGGGAAATGGCTTTGGCGCCCGCGCTTTGCTGATAAAGGCGACATCAGGCCCTAGCACGGTGTGGCGGTCATTGGGCGGATAATAGCCGGTTTCCACGGTGAATTTGCCCAAGTCCTGTCCTTCCGCAAATGACTTCAAGCGAAAGATTAATTCACTGGCCAAATCTCCGTGTTCTCCACCTGGTGGCATATCCCAATACAACTCCCCATCAATGAGATAAAAATACTGGTTCTGGTTTTCCGGGCGATGCGAAAGATCCCAGACATCGTCAACTGTGTAAAGTTTCTCTTGGATCGCCATGGTGTACTCTTAGCTTAGCGCCTAATTATGCCGAGTATAGCACATTTCTCGACAGTGCCGCATGAAGCGAGCGACGGCGCCCCTGGTACTTTTCGGGACTCAGAAATACCTGTCGCGCATCTTGTGCAGGAATTCGAGCGATTCGCGCATCTCATCCATGCCATTCATGCCGTCTTCGATGCTTACCCAGCCATCGTAGCCGACATCGCTCAGGATCTGGAATATGGTGTCGTAGTCGTTCAGCCCGCGGCCGGTGACGCCGTGCTGCAAGGCCTCCGTGTAGCCGATGGCGCCGTCGCTTTCGCCCAGATCGGCGAGCGAATACCCCTCGGTCAAGAAGCGGTCGCTGGCGTGCATGCTGACGACGCGGTCGGCCACTGCGCGCAGCAATTCGATGGGATCGTCGCCGGCGACGATGGCGTTTGACGGGTCATATTGTACGCCAAAGCACTCGCGCTCGGGGATGGCATTCAGCAGTTCGAGGAAGACGTCCATTTTCTGGGCGAATTCGGGATAGCGCCAGAAGCCGTCTTTGTAGTGGTTCTCCAAGCCGAGGATGACCTTGTGCTCGCGCGCGACCGGCAGCACCTGCTCAATGCACGCGGCGACCCATTCGATGCCTTGCTCGCGGCTGACCTGCGGGTAGCGTTGACCGCTGAGGACGCGGCAGACGGCGCCATCGCCGCCGAGGAGTTTAGTGACGCGGATCATCTTCGCCTCATGTTCGACCGCGCGTTTGCGTTCTTCGCGGTCGGGATTGGTGAAGTCCGGCGAGCAGCAGAGCATCGGCATGTCGAAGCCGGCTTCATAGATGGCGTCGCGGACGCTCAGGATGTAGTCGTCCGCGAGGCTTGTGAAGAAGCCTTCGTACATTTCCAAGCCATCAGCGTCTAGCGCGCGCGCCATGTCGATCCAGTCGAAGACGGACATTGAGCGATGGCCCGCGATGTCATCGAGATAACATTTTGGAAAAGCGGCGATTTTCATAGCGATAGTCTCGCGCGTCCGCTAAATGCCGCAAACGCTGAGCAGGATGATGCGACTGCCCGAGCCATCTTCAAGCGGCTCAACCTTGGAATCTCCCCAAGCGAGACCGCGGGTTTTGTTCTTCAGCGTGAACAGGCGCGTGTCGCGGTAGAATTGCTTAACTGTTTCGACATCATCGGTGGTGGTCATGATCCAGGTGGTTGTGCCCCAGGCGCGGGGACGAAAGAGATCATACTGGAAGTCCACCGTCTTGCCATTGGGATAGAGTGGCATCCACCATTCTTCGACATCGTGGGCGCATTTTAAGTCGCCGATCAAGATGATGGCGGCGATGAAGACGATCGCGGTACCGACCAGGATGACGGTAGTCTTTAGGCAGCCGGTTTGACTACGATTGGCTTCCACAGCGTTGGTACTAATCCTTTACCGAGTAATCGAATGCTAATTCGCCCGCTCATGGAGCGCCGATTGTGGCGCATGGCGCGAGCAGGCTGAATCTTATCACAACCCGTGCTGAATTTGGCGCGCGATATTCCGCAGTCAGCATTCGACACAAAAAATGTCATGAGAATTCGTCTATTGCACACATGAAGAGACCATGCTATATTCGCGCATTGTACATACATTTGTGTACATTTCAAAACAGTTCTTTGCGCGCGCGCCAGATTTTATGCCAGAAAAACTCGATAATATCCGACTCGATCACAACAGTTACATTTCGCTGCATGTGCAGTTGCACAACCAATTGCGGCGGCTTACTGTTTCTGGTCGATGGCGGTTTGGCGAGCGCATCCCGACCGAGATGCAGTTGGCGCGCCATCTCGATATCAGCCGTACGACGGTGCGGATCGCATTGCAGCGGCTGGAGGTCGAAGGCTTAATCAAACGTACAGCCGGTCGCGGCACATTTGTGGTGTATCAGCCGCAGGATCATACAGCCAATCGGTCTATCGGTTACCTCACTTGCAGTTTCCACAACGAGATCCACACCAATATCCTCAGCAGCGCGCAGACGGAGTTGCGTTCGGCTGGGTATCAGGTGATATTCAGCAATTCGCAGGACCGCGAAGATGAGGCGCGGATCTTGCAGCAACTGCTCGATGATGATGTTGCCGGGCTGATGCTGTGGGCGAACGCGAAACCGACGGCGGAGACGAAAAGGATATTGGCTGAGTATCAGCGCCGGGAGATGCCAATAGTCTTCATGGATCGGCCGGTGGCGGGGATTCGGGCGGACTGTGTGGCAAGCGATAACTTTGGCGGCTCGTATGAACTGGTTCGTCATATTATCGAGTTGGGTCATCGGCATATTGTGCTGTTGATGCCGAATATCGATGACTTGCAGCCGATAAACGAGCGGCGGCGCGGCTTCATAGCCGCTCTTGAGGAGCACGGGGTTCTTGCGCGCGAGCCTTGGAGAATCAGCCCGCCGGACCGCCACGAATTCCATGAGACCGACATTTACAGCCTGGTCGGTTCACAGAGCCGGCACGTCATAAAGCAGGTGGAGCGCTTTACTGACACGGATGGTCCAAGACCGACGGCGATTGTGTGCATCAATGACATTCTGGCAATCATCGCCATGAGCGCGTTGCGCAACCTGGGATTCACGGTGCCGGATGATGTTTCCATTGTCGGCTTTGACGATATCGGCATGGCGTCGCATATCGGCGTGCCCTTGACGACTGTTTCACAAGACGCCTACGAGTTGGGCAAGGTGGCTTCGCAAATGCTATTGGAAGGGCTGGGCGGTGGCAACCTGGCGCCGCGCAGCTATACTGTGCCGACTCAGTTGCGCATCCGATCGTCGACGGCGGCGCCGTCTGTCGGCGTCGACAGAGTAGTCGAGACATAGAGAGAGGAGGCGCTATCGAAAGGCAATAAACGATCCAAGCTTTGGAAATCCTGGGCGCCGCTGACGCGCCCGTCATTCGGAACCGAATGACAAACCAGTTTCGGAGTCGGCGAACGCAAATCATCTATTCAATAGTTGTAGGAGTACAACGCATGAATGCAAGAACCGTACTTTTCGTTCTTCTCGCCGTCATGGTGGCGTCCTTTAGCTTCACGGCTGTGGCGCAAGATGTGGCGCGCGAAGATACCGCGATCTTCGACCGTGACGGTCGCGTCGGTCCCCAACCCGCCTTTGACAACTACAATCCCTTTGTGCCCAACAATCTTAGCAATGGTGGTCTGGGTCAAGCCGTATTTGAGCCGCTGTTCATCCTGAACTACGAAACCGGCGAGGTCATGCCTTGGTTGGCGGCGAGCGCATCCAGCAATGATTCGCTCGATGTCTGGACTTTGAACCTGCGCGAAGGTTCGGCTTGGTCCGATGGCGAAGCCTTGGATGCCGATGATGTCGTCTTCACCTTTGAGTTGCTCGGTAAAGAGGAAAACGCCGGGCTCTCGCGCGCTGGCAACGTCCAGACCTGGATTGACAGCGTCGAAGCGGTTGACGCCACGACCGTTCAGTTCAACCTGAAGGCGCCCAACCCGCGCTTCCAGTTGGACTTCCTGACAGTCAAGATCGGCGGCAACACGCTGGTCATGCCTGAGCACGTCTGGGCCGACCAAGACCCCTTCACCTTCAAGAACTTCCCGCCTGTTGGCTCCGGTCCTTACACGCTGACCCACGCTGATGAGACCAACTGGATCTATGACCGCAACGACGATTGGTGGGGCGCTGCGACTGGCGCTTTGAAGATGCCTGAGCCGCTGCGTCTGATCTGGATCATCACCGGCAACGACCAGATCCGCACGACCTTGGCCGTCAACAACGAAGTTGACAGCATCATGGACGTCACCCTGGGCGCCTTTGAGGCGATGCAGGCGCAAAACGACAATATTTTCGCCTGGGTCGATGGCATGCCTTTCGTATGGTTGGATCCCTGCCCGCGGCAGCTGTCCTTCCAGACAGATGTTGCGCCTTGGGACAACGCTGATATGCGCTGGGCGATCAACCACATCGTCGACCGCGATAACATCATCGAGGTTGCCTACGAAGGCGTGACGATTCCTTCGCGCACCATGTTCGTTGAATATGGCGCCATGTTCCCCTTCATCGACGCGATTGAAGACGCCGGCATGGGGCTGAGCTCGACATCAGACCTCATGGCCGCCGAAGAATTGCTGACCGCCAATGGCTACTCGCGTGGCGGCGACGGCTTGTGGCAGAACGCCGACGGCCAAGTCTTGAGCCTGGCGATTCAGGTTCACGAAGGCTTCATCGAGAAGCGTCGCATCACGTCGGTTCTGGTTGAGCAGCTGCGCGCCTTTGGCGTTAATGCCAGCGCCGCCGTTATCGCTGGCCCGACCTGGGGCGACAACAAGCGCTTTGGCAATTATGAAGCCACGACCGACTGGGACGCCTGCGGTTCGGTAAACGAGCCTTGGGCTTCGATGGATCGTTACACCGCCCGTCACTACGTTCCGATTGGCGAGCGTTCCTCCGGCAGCAACCACGTACGTTGGTCCGGCATGAACAATGAGGCTTACAGCGATATCGTCGCTCAGATTGGCACGCTCCCGCTAGGTGATCCGCAGGTTATTCCGATGGTGCTCGAAGCTTATGAGTACTTCTACGAAGATCTGCCGATCCTGCCGCTGAACCAGGCGACCAAGCTGATCCCATTCAACAGCACCTACTGGGAAGGCTGGCCCACGTCGGATAACAACTTCAACCACCCGGCGACCTGGTGGCATTCGACGCATCAGATCATCTCCGAACTGCGCAAGGCTGGCATGTAATTGAGCTTTGCCCCCACCCCAACCCCTCCCCGACCGCCAGTGTCTACGCGGCGCATAAAGAGGGAGGGGCTTTAGTGGTACGCAGCGGTTCGGAAAGCACCCCTTCCCTCATTTTGGGGGAAGGGGCTGGGGGATGGGGGTCTGGCTAGAACGACTCTCTTACATACTTGCAAGGTTATGTTTTTGTTTTACGCCAAAGACACAGCGAAGAACGCTTCATAGAAAAGGGCGCTGACATGGGAAGTTTTTCACTCAATTATTTGCTGCGACGGCTATTGGTGTTTTTCCTGACCGTCTGGGTGGCGGCGACCTTGATCTTCATTATTCCGCGTCTGGCGCCAGGCGATCCGATTCAGGCGATGATTGCGCGAATGACACAGTTCGAGGGATACGTTGAAAATGCCGATTTAATAATTGAAGCCTGGCGCAAGCGTTTCGGTCTCGATGACCCATTACATGTGCAGTATTTTCGATTCCTGGGCAATACGCTTCGTCTTGATCTCGGTTATTCGATGGCGAATTTTCCGGCGACCGTTTACGAATTGGTGGGGCGGGCGCTGCCCTGGACCATTGGATTGGTAGGAATCGCTACCGTCATCTTCTTCACGGTGGGCAATCTCTGCGGCGCATTGCTGGCTTGGTACCGAACGCCAAAGTGGCTCAAAGTGCTGATACCGATGTCGATGACCTTTACCTCTGTGCCGCCGGCGCTTTTCAGTTTGCTGCTGGTTTATATTTTTGGTTTCCTGATAAAAGTTAATGAGAAACCGTTATTTCCCCAAGTGGGCGCCTACGCGCGGGGCACGACGCCGGAATTCACGCTCGAATTCTTTGGCAGCGTGCTCTATCACGGCTTCCTGCCGGCGATGTCCATTGTGCTGGTGACATTCGGCTTCTGGGCGCTGGGCATGCGCGGCATGATGGTCACTATTGAGGGCGAAGATTATATGATCCTGGCGCAGGCAAAAGGCTTGAAGCCTTTCTACGTCTTGTATCGCTATATGATTCGCAATGCGATTCTGCCGCAGATGACGGCGCTGGCGGTGTCGATCGGCACGCTCATCAACGGATCGGTGCTGGTGGAGATCATGTTTGTCTACAACGGCATGGGCTCGCTGATATATTCCGGCATCGCCAATCAGGATTTTGGGCTGATACAAGGGACGTCGTTCATCTTAATTGTAACGAGCGCGCTGGCGGTGCTGATCATCGATCTGACTTATCCGCTGATTGACCCGCGTATAAGCCTGGAGGGGAGGTAAACATGGCGGAAAGAACAAAGGACGCTCCCGTCGCTGGTGGTACAAAGGAAGCGGGTCTGCTAAACCGCTTTGACAACCCTTGGATGAATTGGAAGTTTCTCACCGGCGCAGGCATCATCGGGTTCATCTTCTTTTTGATCTTTCTGGGCAATCAATTCTGGGATACGGAATTAGCGCTGGCCGGCGCCTCCCCATTGAATATGCCGCCGGTCGGCTTCACCAATTGGCGCAACCAGGAAGGCATCCCCGAGCATCCACTGGGCACCGAAAACAGCGGTCGCGATATGCTGGCGCTGCTGATTGTGGGAACGCCGCGGACGATCGGCGTCGGCGCGATCGCCGCCTCCGTCGGCATGGGCGTTGGCATCTTATTGGGTTTTCTGGCGGGCTTCGTCGGTGGTTGGGTCGATGATGTTATCCGATTAGCGACTGACGTAACCATTACCATCCCGTCGCTCCTGGTGCTCATTGTGATTCAAGCTGTCTTGCCGCGCATCGACCTGGTGACGATGGCGCTGCTGATTTCGATGTTCGCCTGGGCGACGCCGACGCGTTATATCCGCGCGCAGGTATTGAGCATGCGCGAAAGCGGCTATGTGCAGATGGCGCGGTTATCCGGCGTGCCGACGCGCGATATCATGTACAAGGAAATCATGCCCAACCTGCTGCCCTACCTGGCGGCGAGCTATATCGGCAATATGACCGGCGCGATCCTGTCGGCGGTGGGTTTGGAACTGCTAGGCTTCGGTCCGCAGCGCATTCCTTCGCTTGGCGTAACGATTTTCTGGTCGATTGAAGCGGCCGCCCTGTTGCGCAATATGTGGTGGTGGTGGGGCATCCCAACGGTGATTCTGGCGGTCGTCTTCATCGCGCTGCTGCTGATCAACCTGGGCTTGGACGAAATCGCCAATCCGCGTTTGCGTAAAGCGAACTAGCGCGGGCCGGAGCGAAGAGATATGGCAGAGCAGAGAAACCCCCACCCTAAATCCAATTCCCCCCTTGATCCCCCTGTTCGTCGGGGGGCGTCCCATAAAGAGGGAGGGACTTCAACGCTCCCCTTCCCTCCTCGTAGGGGCAAGGGGCTGGGGGGGGGAGACCGCGTCGTCCTCAGTGTTGACAATCTACGCATCCATTACGCCACGCCGCAGGGCGATGTCATCGCTGTCAGTGACATTAGCTTTGACCTGTATGAGGGCGAGACGCTGGGCTTGGTGGGCGAATCCGGCTGCGGCAAATCGACCACGGCTTACGGCATCTTGCAATTGGTGCAGCCGCCCGGTTATATCGTGCATGGAAGCATTCAGGTTGATGGCACCGAGGTGCTGAACCTGGATGAGGAAGAGCTGCGCAAGTTCCGCTGGACCGGGCTTTCCCTGATACCGCAGGGCGCGATGAATTCGCTGAACCCGACCATGCGCGTCAAGGACCAGATTATTGATGTGATCGAATCGCACGAGGGCAAGCAAACCGACAAAGAGGCATTGCGCGAGCGCATCTTTGAGTTGTTCCAAAATGTGGGTTTGCCCAACCGCATCTACAATATGTACCCGCACGAGTTGAGCGGCGGCATGAAGCAGCGCGTCTGCATCGCCATGGGGGTGGCGCTGCATCCGACAGTGGTCATCGCGGATGAAGCGACCAGCGCGCTTGATGTCGTGGTGCAGCGCATCGTGGCGCAGACGCTGGTCAAGGTGAAAGACGAGATCGGCGTCTCGCTGATCGTTATCGGCCACGACATGGGTTTGCTGGCGCAGATCGTCGATCGCATCGCGGTGATGTACGCTGGCAAGATGGTTGAGATCGCGCCGGTGGAAAACGTCTACGCCAATCCACTGCATCCTTATACCCAATTGCTTATCGATTCGATTCCGTCGATTAAGGAACGGAAGCCGCTGAAGATCACCGAGGGCATCACCCATGATCCGCGCAATCCGCCCTCCGGCTGCATCTTTCGGCTGCGCTGTCCCTTCGCCTGGGAGCGCTGCGCTGAGGTCGAACCGCCTCCGATCTACGTAGAAGACAAACACGAGGTTGCCTGTCATCTCTATGACGAGCAATTTGAGGAAAGGAGGACGAATGCCCTCGCCTCTCTTGCAAATCCGTGACGCCACCAAGATTTACTCGACCGGCGGCTTTTTGGGCAGCGGCAAGAAGACCGTTGTCGCGCTCGATAATTTCAATATGACGATCGACGAAACGCCGGCGACGATCACCACCATCGCCGGCGAAAGCGGCAGCGGCAAGACGACGCTGGCGAATCTCGTCCTCGGATTCATAAAGCTGACCTCGGGTCATATCATCTTTGATGGCGAAGACATCACCGATATGACCGATGCCCAACTGAAGGCATACCGTCGTAATGTGCAGGCGGTCTTTCAAGATCCTTTCGGCGTCTACAATCCCTTTTATCGCATTGATCACGTCTTCGATCTCGTAAACAATCACTTCAACTTGTCAGACAGTCAAAGCGAATATCGCGACATGGTCGAAGCCGGCTTGAATGTGGTCGGCTTATACGGCGAGGATGTGCTGCGCAAGTATCCGCATCAGCTTAGCGGCGGGCAGCGGCAGCGCATCATGATGGCGCGCGCCTACATGATCAAGCCGCGTCTGATCGTGGCTGATGAGCCAGTGTCGATGGTGGATGCGTCGCTGCGCGCATCAATTCTTGATGCCATGCTGCGCCTGCGCGATGATCACAACATTTCATTTTTATATATCACGCACGATTTGAGCACGGCTTATCAAATCGGCGACCAGATTTATATGCTTTATCAGGGCACGACGGCGGAACGCGGCGGGGCGATGGATGTCATCGACGCGCCTCAGCACCCTTATGTGCAGCTGTTGATTGATTCGGTGCCGGTGCCCGACCCGACCGATAAGTGGGATGTCAATATCTCGCTGCCCAGCGAAGAGGAAATGCGCACGGCCGCCTCAATCGGATGTCGCTATTATCCGCGCTGTCCCCATCGCATGGACCGCTGCCTAGAAGAACAGCCACCGCTATTCAAGATGGACAAGCCAATGCACGAAGCGGCTTGTTTTCTGTATGAAGATCGCGATATCGCGCCAATTGAAGCGCCAATTCTGTACAGCAAACCCAAAATTGAGGAGGCAAGGCAGCCGGAGCGCCGCTCGCGGGTACCGTGGGCAGCGGCGGCGGTTATCGCGCTGATTTTGGCGGCGGCCGCTGCGTACGCGATCAACCAAAACAACGCCGCCATCGCCGCGGAAGCGACGGCTGCAGCGCACGCTGCTGAAGCGACCAAGGCGGCAGTCGCCGCTGCGACCGCGTCGGCCGAAGCCGAAGAAATCGCCGCTGCGACCGCGCAAGCCGAACCGGAAGACCTCGAGCCGACGCCGATCCCCGAGCAAGAATTCAAGTTGTCCCCGGATGGCGCGACCGATAAGGGGACGCTCGCGCTCAATGTAGTAACCTTGGGTGAAATTGCCGGTGAGGGCGATGCGCACCGCTATAGCTTCGATGGCGCTGACGGACAGGAAGTCACGATCAAGATTCGGACGGGCGGCGGCGGCTTGAGCGGCGGCAACCTCAATTCGCCCTATGGCACCATCTACGGACCGGAGGGCGAATTTGTGGCGCCGCTTGGCGATACGGCGGTACGCCCGCGGCGAAGCTATAACGCGCCACTGACTTTGACGGCGGGGACTTACACGATCATCGTCGGTCCGGCGGAGGTGGACCGTTACGGTCTCGTGGGCGACGCGCCCTATCAGGTGGAAATCGAAGGCGATGAACTGGTGGCAGAGCCGGAACCGACGCCCGAACCGACGCCGATACCGGAGCAGGACTTTAAGGTATCCCCCGATGGCGCGGTCGACAAGGGCGCGCTCGCGCTCAATATTATAACCATGGGCGAAATCGCCGGCGAAGGCGATGTACACCGTTACACCTTTGATGGCGCTGATGGACAGGCGGTTACGGTCAAGATTCGGACGGGCGGCGGCGGCTTGAGCGGCGGCAATCTCAACTCGCCTTATGGCACAATTTACGGTCCCGACGGCGAATTTGTGGCGCCGCTTGGCGATACGGCGGTGCGGCCGCGCCGCAGTTATAACGCGCCCCTCACTTTGAAAGCGGGGACTTACACGATCGTCGTTGGCGCGGCGGAAGTGGACCGATACGGATTGGTGGGCGACGCGCCCTATCAGGTGGAAGTCGAAGGGGATGCGCCAGCGCAAGAGCCAGCGGCGCCGCAGATCGACCCTACCGCGCTGCCGCAGCCCGATTTCATTCTGTCGCCCGCGGACGCCCAGGACAAAGGCGCGCTGACATTGGACGAGGTGACATTGGGTGAAATCGCCGATGCCGATGACAAGCACAGTTATCGCTTTGAAGCGACTGCCGGGCAGAATGTGTCGTTCAAGATCCGAACGGGTGGCAGCGGTTTGAGTGGCGGCAACCTCAACTCGCCCTACGGTACGATCTATGGACCAGACGGCGCATTCGTAGCGGCGCTTGGCGATACAGCCGTGCGTCCGCGGCGCAGCTATAACGCGGCGTTGACTTTGAAAGCGGGCGCATACACGATCATCGTGGGTTCGGCGCAAGTGGAGCGCTACGGATTGGTCGGCGACGCGCCTTATCAGCTTGCTGTGGAAAGCGTGAATAGTTAGCGCAAGAAGATGAAGTAGTGGAAAGTGTCGCTAATTGAAACGGCAATCGGATCATTTGAATTGAGTTGACCAAGGGGACATTAGGAATGCTAAGGCAAGAGGAAATCGAGTTTTTTCATGAGAACGGCTTTTTGCGGATTCCGCAGGTCTTCAACGAAGAGGAGATCACGGCGCTTTCTGAGAGCCTAGACCGGCTGATTGAAGATTGGTCGATCACCAGCCCCGGCTGGTCAGGACCTTGGCGCGATGTTTATCTGGACGAGGAAGTGGAAAAGCAGGTGAAGCTGACGGCAATGCATGACTTGCACCTGTACTCCGATGCCTGGATGCGCGCGGTGACCAACAGGAAGCTGGGGAAATGCCTGTCGCAGCTCTTGGATTCGAGCGTTGAGCTGCATCACACGACGATGCACATCAAGCCGCCGCAGACCGGGCATCCCTTCCCGATGCACCAGGATTCGCCATTTTATGAGCATACTGACGGTCGCTTCATCGATACGCTGGTGCATCTGGATGATACCTTCCACGAAAATGGCGAGATCCGCTTTTTGGCTGGTTCGCACAAAAGGGGCAAGCTGCCGCATATCCTTGAATATCCTGACGGCGCCAAATGCTCGCCGCATCTGAATACTGACGACTACAAGCTGGAGGATACGGCGCCGGTGCCAGCGAAACGCGGCGATGTGGTAGTTTTCCACATTTATTGCATTCACGGCTCCTACATCAACCAGACAAAAGAGCCGCGCCGCATGGTGCGCATGGGATTCCGCGATCCGCACAACGATCAGGTAGCAGGGCAGAGCAACGGCCGCCCGGGGCTGATTGTACACGGCTATCGCGAGCGGCGTGGCGACGAAGAGCTTCTCAAACAGACTTAACGCTGGCAGAGCCAATTGCCCACGGAAGAAGCAACAGTTATCGGCCTCGATATCGGCGGTAGCAAGACGCTGGCGGGCTTGGTCAGGCGCGATGGCGCGATTGCGCGTGTGGCGCAAGTGTCGACGGCGCCTTCGCCGGTTGCGATTTTGGCGGCCGCGCGCTCGCTTTGCCTATCCTTAATTGAAGCGGCGGAAGCGCCCGTGCTCGGCATCGGTATCGGAAGCGCTGGCATCATTGATACCGTAAAGGGCAAGGTCATCTTCGCCAATGAAAACCTGCCCGGTTGGAGCGGAACGCGTCTGGCGGATCTCGAGGCGGGCGCAGATTTGCCCATCATCGTCGAAAATGATGTGCGGGCGATGGCTTATGGCGAGGCGGCGATTGGCGCCGGCAGGGAAAAGGATTCGCTGCTCTGCGTCGCGGTCGGCACTGGAATCGGCGGCGCGCTAATCCTGAATGGCGCGGTCTGGCATGGCGAAGAATTCAGCGCTGGCGAGATTGGATGTTTGGTCGTCGACTGGCAGGGCGAAGAGCCGCTGATTCTCGATCAATATGCCTCCGGTCCCGCGATTGAGCGCGCTTATCAAGTGGCGACTGGATCTGATCAGCAGCTGCCGCTCACCGAAATCAGCCAACTGGCGACAAGGGGCGACAGAATCGCGACCGATGTGATCAAGAGGAAGGCGCGGCGATTGGGCATTGTTCTGGCCGGCTATGCCACCACGGTAAATCCGGCGGCGGTAGTTATCGGTGGCGGTGTTCCGCAGATCGGCGCGCTCTGGTGGGATGCGCTTGAAGCGGGTTTCCGTCGAGCGCTGGCGCCGCCCGTTGCCGCGACGCCGCTATTGCCGGCGACGCTGGGCGTGAACGCGGTTATGCTGGGCGCGGCGCTGCTGGCTTGGAACGCGCTTGACGCATGAATGCCGATTCCTTTCTCGCCGCGGTCAAAGGCAAGCTGATTGTGTCTTGCCAAGCGCTGGAAGACGAGCCGCTGCATGGCGCTGAGGTCATGGCGAAGATGGCGCTGGCAGCGAAGATCGGCGGCGCGGCGGCGATACGCGCCAATGGACCGGCTGATGTCCGCGCGATCAAGCAGATGGTTGATTTGCCCGTGATCGGTTTGTACAAGCAAGGCGACAGCGGCGTCTATATCACGCCGACATTTGCAGCGGCGGCCGAGATCGCGGAAGCCGGCGCCGATATCATCGCGCTGGATTGCACCGAGCGCCCGCGACCGGATGGCCTGCCCGTTTGCGAATTGATTGATCGCATCCACCGCGAGTTGAAACGCCCTACCTTCGCTGATGTGTCGACCTTGAACGAGGCGCAAGCGGCGGCAGCGGCAGGCGCGGCGATGACGGCGCCGACGCTTTCCGGCTACACCGAAGACAGTCCCGCGCAGGAGGGTCCCGATTTTGAATTGCTGGCGCGGATGGTCGAGGCTTTAGAGGCGCCGGTCATCGCCGAAGGCCGCATTCACTCGCCGGCGCAGGCGCGGCGGGCGCTGGAGTTGGGCGCCTGGGCGGTTGTCGTCGGCTCGGCAATCACCCGCCCGCGTACGATCACGGCGCGCTTTGTCGAGGCGCTAATTGATGTGTAGAGGCGACCCTTGGGTCGCCCTAATATCACGCATAGTATTGACTCTAGGGCGAGACAAGTCTCGCCCCTACAGTGACTGCTGGAGACTGGAGAAAGCATGAAAACAATCGCATTCCTCGGCGTGGCGCATATCCACGCGCCCGGCTTCATCAATCGCGTCAATGAACGATCCGGCGAGTTGATGGTGAAGGCGGTCTGGGATAGTCAGCCGGAGCGGGCGAATATCGCCGCGGAGCAGCTAGGCTGCGTCGCCGTCGCTGATTACCGCGAGATCGTGAATGACGCCGAGATTGACGCCATCATAGTCTGTTCGGAAACATCGATTCATCTAGAACTGGTGGCAGCGACGGCTGCCGCTGGCAAAGATGTATTCGTCGAGAAGCCGCTGGGCATGGGCGCGAGCGACGCCTATGCCATGCAGCGCGCCGTAGACGCGGCCGGCGTGATCTTCCAAACCGGGCACTTTATGCGCAGCATGCCCGTATATCGCCAGCTAAAAGTCTGGATCGAAGCGGGGACGCTGGGCACAATCACGCGAATTCGACATTCGAATGTGCATCAGGGCGCTATCGCCGCCATATTCGATAGTGGACGCGGACCTTATTTGGATTGGCTCTGGATGACCGATCCGGCGCTATCCGGTTGTGGCGGCTTCGGCGATTTGGGCGCGCATTCCCTTGACATTCTGATGTGGCTGATGGGCGATGTCGATAGCGTGACGGCGCAAGTGGGTCGCCTGCTGGGCAAATATGAATGCGATGAATATGGCGAGGGCATGCTGCGCTTCGCCAATGGCGCGATCGGCACAATCGCGGCCGGTTGGGTTGATGTCTTGCAGCCGCAATCGATTTTAGTCAGCGGAACCGAGGGCGTCGCCTATGTTGCCGATGGGGCGCTCTATGTACAATCGGCGAATCTGCCGGGCACGGACGGCGGCGCATGGACGGACTTGCCGGACGCGCTGCCCCATGCCTTTGACCTTTTCCTGGATGCGATAAACGGGGAAGACGTCCCTCTGATTTCAGCGAAAGAAGCGGCCGACCGCAGCGCCGTGATGGAAGCCTTTTACCAAGCTGCGGCGACAAATTCCTGGGTTCAACCCAATACAGCCTAAGAAGGAGCGGCGAATATGAGCAGTCTAAAAGTAGGTGTCATCGGCGTCGGCGGGATCGCCCGCACGCATATGCCGGGCTGGGCAGCCTCTCCCCATGCCGAAGTGATCGCGGGCGCGGACCTCGTGCCCGAGGCGCTGGAAAGCTGGGGCGCGCAATGGAAGGTGGGCAAGCTGGAGACCGACAGCGCCGCCGTCATCAAGGACCCGGATATCGATATCATAGATGTCTGCACGCCGAATATGTATCACGCCCCGTTGTCGATTGCCGCGCTGGAAGCGGGCAAGCACGTCATCTGCGAGAAGCCGCTGGCGCCGACCCCGGCCGATGTGCGGCGCATGATTGAGGCGCGCGACAAAAGCGGCAGGATGCTGATGACCGCGCAGCATTTTCGTTTCGCCGGCACGTCAAAGGCGCTGAAAGCGGAAATCGATGGCGGCGCGCTGGGCGATATTTATCACGCCCGCAGTTGGATGCTGCGCCGCTCGGGCATCCCGACGAGCCTCGCTTTCTTGTCGCGGCAGCATGCCGGCGGCGGCGCCTGCATCGATATCGGCGTGCATATTCTCGATTTGACACTCTGGATGATGGGCAATCCCGAGCCGGTGTCGGTTACTGGCGTGGCGCGGCGGGAGATCGCCAGCAACCCAATGGCTTTCGGGCGTTGGCCCCGTCATGGGCGCATTCCCCAAGGGATGGATGTCGAAGAAATGGCGATGGCTTTCGTCCGCTTCGAAACGGGCGCGACCCTCGTTTTCGAGATTTCCTGGCTGCTGCATCATGATATCGAAGGCGAAGATATTCAGATGTGGCTTTATGGCACGGGCGGCGGCTCGCATTGGCCCAAATGCGAGATTTACGACACCAATTACGAAAGCATGCAACTCTATAATCGCCAGCTGAAACTGACGCAGAATATCTCCGAGCCGCACGCGCAGGAGTGCGTCGAGTTCGCGCAGGCGATTGTCGATGGCGCGCCCTCGCCGGTGCCGGCCGAGCAATCGCTGCAGGTGATGAAGATCCTGAACGCGATCTACGAGAGCCAGAAGACCGGCGGCGAGGTGCTGCTCTAATCGCTCAACCTAAGAATCCGTAGGGGCGGCCTATCAGGTCGCCCGCCCATTTCACATTCGATAATATGGGCAAGCTACCGGCTCGCCCCTACACACATATCTATGGTGTTTGGTTGAGACACGGACGACACCACACTATGCGAATGTCAATTGCTGTTTCGCCGTTCTTGGCGGTCGTGGCGCTAGTGTTTACATCCTGCGGCACGATGGCCCCGCCGCTGTCAACGGTGCGGCAAGAGCCGAAAGCGGGCTTGTGGAAGCTGGCTTACAGCGGCGAATGCGCCGGGCGCGAATCGGAGCAGCTGCGGGTGACGCGATTGGACGAAGACGCGATCACCTTCGACGAGTTTGAGTTGTTGCGCAATGAAGCGGGCGAATACGCGGGCAGCGCCATCTTCATCGCGCCGATGCCGGTTGATGGACGCGATATTCCCTACGAGATCGCTTATGTTCTGAAGCTCAATAAAGCGGGCGGTTTCAGCGGCACGGAGACGATCGTTGAAGGCGGCGGGCATGGGATTGCCTGCCCGATTGAGTTGGTGTTCGTCAGCGCGGAATAGCCGCCTCGACCGCAACCGGTGTAGGCTGCAATTATTCCACCGGGTAGGCGATCGTCGTAATCAGGCTTTCGATCACCCCGCCACTGGCGTACATGCGCGAATACTGCACCGTAATCGGCACATCGCTGCGGATGCGGATGCCATAGGGCACGTCGAAAGGAATCCGATAACCAGCGATTTGCTCGGGCTTGTCCAGGCGGATATGCGGGCAGCGCTTGGCAGGCACGGTAACCGCGATGCCCTCGACGGCGTCTCGATCTTCGAAGTAGAAATCGAAAAGAACGTTGGCATCGTCTGGCGTGACGTTGAGCACGCAGACGGATTCGTGATTCTTGTTGACGGGGTCGTCATCAGCCGGCGCCGCTAAATAAGCGTCGGGTATCAGCCAAGTCAAAGCGCCATGTGTCGGCATCGCGGGATCTCCTTCATTTACCCCCCCCACTCCAAACCCCTCCCCGAGAGGGAGGGCTTGAATGGCTCATCTGCAATCACTACACTCCCCTTCCCTCTTGATGGGGGTAAGGGGCCGGGGGATGGGGGTGTTGTTCAACAGCCCTAAAATTTCGGCGGTTTAATCGCCTTGCTGGACAATTTCAGCAGCGTGAGGGCGCCCGTCTGGCCATCATGCGCGCGCAGCCACATGGTGCAGGACTTGGTCAAGATGCGATACCAAGCCGTATCGCCATCGAGAACCTTGATTAGTTTGCCTTTTTCTCTAATTGAATACGTATGCATGCCCTTTAGATTATGGTAGATGCCGCGATTTTCTGCAGTGTGGCAGCCTTTGGAGGACCGGTCCATATCGATGCGGACGGCCACATCAAGGCTGCCGGCATGCGTATAGGTGCCCTTGCCCAGCTTGACTTTCTGCCATTCATTGGTCACATCGATTTGGATGAACTTGCGCGCGCGAACGAAGGTCATGACGTTTGTTTTCTTCCCGAGCGCGGTAACGCGAAATCGCAAGATGCAGCGGGAAGAGATTGTTTCGAAGAAGCTGTGAGCGGATACCTCAGCATAAGAGCCCGAATTAAAACTCGAAAAACAGCCTCTGTTGATAATGTCGGCCTCTGGCGTGTCCGTGCGTCTATACGGAAACGGATCAACAGCGTAAACGCTGCTGCTTTTGAACTCAACGGTGAAGGTTTCCCCAACGGCGGGAGTTTCCACGCGGATCATTTCTTGCGCCGCGCCCGGCAGGATCAGAGTGAATAAAATAGAAAATACCGATACAACCTTTAGAATACGCATGTTAACCCTCAAATGTATTTGTAAAAAGTATAGCATAAAAAGAGGGTAATGAGTCACATAATCGGCATAATTCGCAACGAACTCGGTTTAATCCGCAACGAACTTTGCTTACTTTGCAACGAATCGCTGGCGGCGGTATATTTCGTCGGGGCGGCGGTAGAGGTGCTGGACTTCTTCATCGGGCAGGCGGGTCGGCTTGCCGGTTATCAGCGCGCCGAGGAAGATCCGCGCCGCTTTGACCGCCATCGCCGTGATATTGAGTATTTCGGCCGGGCTGCCGCCCAAGGCGATCATGCCGTGATTCTCGAGCAGAATGAGCTTGGGCGCTTCGCCATGCGCCGCCATGAACTGTTGCACGCGCTCGCGCATGACAATTGCAAGCGGCAGCCCTGGATCGGCGTAAGGCGCCAGCGCGGATTGCGGCCCGCAAAGGACCACCTCATCGGGGAAGCGGCGTTTCAAAGCGAAGTCGGCAGCATGTTCGCTGCATAGTATCTGATTGATGGCGGTGGGGTGGGTGTGGCCGATGAAACCCACGTCGCAGTCGTGCAGCAGCATGGCGTGGAAGCTCACTTCAATCGAGGGGCTTAATGCCAACCCCCCCTCGGTCCCCCCCAAAGCGTTGGGGGGGAGGATTGCTGACTCTGTGATCGCCTTCTGTTCCGTCAGGGTTTTTGGCGGGTCGTCCAGCAGCGCCAGCATTGGCGCGAGACGCACAGCGACGAAGCCGTCCTCGCCGATATTATGCATCTGATGTCCGCTGGCTTTGACATAGAAGCTGTCGTCATCACGGCGCATGGAGGTGTTGCCTTCGCCGATGATGACGTAGTCCATCGCCGGCTCGCCGAGGGCGCGGGTCATGCTGATGAGGCTGCCGATAGAGTTGCTCATTATAAGCTCTGCCCCCATCCCCGGCCCCTTCCCCCATAAAGAGGGAAGGGGAGGAGAGAATTGCTGTGTTCGGTGGATGCAAAGTCCCTCCCTCATTTTGGGGGAGGGATTTAGGGTGGGGGTTAGAAGTCGAAGTCGTCGACATTTTCCGCGGTGAAGGCGAATGGGGGCCCCAGCAGCACTTCGCTGCCATTGACCACCATCAGCTCGCCCAGGCGTCCGGCCATGACGGAGCTATCGCCGGGCTGGAACTCGCCATCGATAACTGCGCGCAAGATATAAACGGCGGCATAACCGAGATCGACCGGATTCCAGAGATAGACTTCCTGGACACATCCGCTGCTGATGTAGGGCCGCATGGCGTTGGGCAATCCCAAGCCTGTAACAGCCACATCTTCGCAGACATCCGCTTGGTTCACGGCGTCGGCGCTGGCGGGTGTGGCGACCGAGGTTAAGGCGATGATGCCGTCCAGGTCTTCACCATACTTGTTGATGAGGGTCTGCGCCTGCTGGAAGCTCAAACCAGCGTCTTCCTGCGCTTCCAAGGTCTCGAGCCAATCGAGATCGGGGAAGCACTTATCGGCGTAAGCCCACATTTCTGAGACCCAGCGCGCCTGGTTTGGGGTGGTGAAGGTCGAGGTGACGATGCCGAAGGAGGCGTCTTCGCCTTTCTGAGAGACCAGGCTGTCAATCAAAGCTTTGCCGATGCCATTGAATTCGGCTTGGTTGACGAACCATTCGCGCGCGTCCGGCTCGGAATTGGCGTCGTAGCCAACCACATGAATGCCGGCTTCCAGCGCCTTGCGCAGAACTGGCGCGATTGCGACTGGGTCATTGGCGGCGAAGAGGATGCCGTCCACGCCCTGGGTGATGTAGCTGTCGATGATCTGAATCTGATCGTCGATATTGGCGTCGGTGGGCCCATCGGTGCTGACGGAGACATTGCCCAGCTCTTCAGCGGCTTGCTGCTGCCCCAGCGTGGTGGCGGCAAAGTAACCGATGCCAATGAGCTTCGGCACGTCAACGACAACGATGTCCATGCCAGCCATGCTGTCGCCCATGGCGACCATCCCGCCGTCGTATTCCGGCATGTCCATCTCTTCCATGTCGCCATCGTCGTCCATCATTTCCGCGCCCATACATTCGAGCGGATTGACGTCGAGCTCGTCTGAGCCGTCCCAGCGTTCATGGCCGTCGGCGCTGAGCGGCATGACGACCAAGGCGAGGAAGAGCGCCAGGATCAGAGTGATTGCGAGTGTCTTATTCATGATTTGAAACTCCAAATTGACAAGTGGGTAAACGAGATTGAGAAACGCTCCGCCTGTTTCCGTCGATAAGCCTCCTTTCCTGATCCTTGCTTACCAAATATGACTCACGCAGGTCTTCCGATTGGCTGAACCGCATGACGGACTTCCACATGCGGTCGAGCCACCGGCTCGCCCCTGCATTTGTCGACATGACATCGGCGGGAAAACTTGAGTTGACTCTCCAGACCAGTTGATCAACCCTCGCCTCTCCGACTCTGGATGAAATTATTCACCAGTATAGCAAATATAAGCACGCTGCCGATGACGACTATCGTCGCATCGCTGGTTACGCCGGCTAAAACCAGACCGTTCTTCAAGAGCTGAATCAGCACGACGCCGATAATCGTGCCAGGGACGGAGCCGGCGCCGCCGAAGATGCTCGTCCCGCCAAGCACAACCGCGGCGATTACATCCAGTTCCATGCCCGTGCCCATATCAGAACGAGTTGTGCTCACGCGCGAGACGAAAATATAACCAGCCACCGCCGACATGAAACCGGAAAAAGTATAGATGAAAAGCAGGTGGCGATTGACCGTCAGTCCGCTGAAGCGGGCGCCTGTTTCATTGTTGCCGATGGCGTAGAGGGCGCGCCCCAGCCGCGTTCGCGCCAGCACGATCCCGAAGATAATGACGGCGAAAATCAGGAGCCAGAGCTGGGTGGGTATGCCCAGGAATTCGCCTTGACCAAGTTGGAAGAACCACTCGGGGTAGCCGCGCGCTGAGCGCGCCTCGCTGATGCCCTCGGCCAATCCGCGGTAGAGCGCCAGCGTCGCCAGGGTCATGATCAGCGGGGGCACGCCCACGCGCACGATGAAAAGCCCGTTGACGAAGCCGGCGACCGTGCCGCTGATGATGGCGGTGATGATCGCCAGTTCCAGCGGGAAGCCGAGCTCCTGCCAGGTCCAGCCCAGCACGATGGCGGCTAAACCAAGGATGGAGCCGACCGAGAGGTCGATGCCGCCGGTGATGATGATATAGGTCATCGGGATGGCGATCAGCCCGATCTCGGTCATGAAGCGACCCTGTTGCAAGAGGTTGTCGACGGTCAGGAACTTGTCGGTGCGCGTCGCCAGGAAGAGCACAGAGGCAAGCATGATGAGGAAGAGCACGCCTTCCTGACTGATGATCAGGCGGCGCAGCTTTTCGCTGACCGTAGGGTTGCGCGGAGCCGGTGTGGTTTCTTGCAAGCCTGCCTCCTACAACCTTTGGCGCCGCCGGCGAATCAAGTCGGCCAGCACCGTCGCCAGTATCAGCAGACCTTGCACGGCCTTCAGCCAGAAGGGCGAGACGTTGATGAAGATCATCGCCGAGCGGATGAAGTTGAGCAGCAGCGTCGCCAGCGTCGAGCCGATTGCCGTGCCGGTGCCGCCCAGGATGCTGACGCCACCGACCACCGACGCAGTGATGATCGACAGCTCCAGCGCTGGCGGCGGCGTCACCTGAATGATTTGAAACTGCGTTGAATACATTACGCTGGCAATGCCGACGAATACGCCGTTGAGGGTGAAGACGGTCATCAGCAGGCGCCGCTGCGACAAGCCGGAAAGCCGCGCCGCTTCCGCATTGCCGCCCAAGGCATAGAAAGCGCGTCCAGTCGCGCTATAGCGCATCCAGAGCACAACCACGATCGTCAGCAGGACCATGATGATGATGGGCATGGGAATGCCCAGCGGCCGCATTTGCGATAAGTGATAATCGGCCGGCATATCAGTGACGCGTTCGCCAGCGGTCCAAATGATGAGAATGCCTTTGATGATGCTCAGCATGCCCAGCGTGACCACGATTGACGGAATCCGCAAATAGGCGACCAGAAAGCCTATGAACCCGCCAATACCGGCGCCGATGAAAAGTGGAATCAACCAGGCGATCGGGGAGGGCGCGCCCGCTACCACCAGCCGTCCGCTGATCACCGCGAGCAAGCCGACCAGCGAGCCGACCGAGATATCGATATTGCCGGTGACGATCACCATGGTCATGCCCAGCGCCGCCACCGCGATATAGGCGTTGCCTTGCAGAATATCCGAAATGTTTCGCTCTTGCAGGAAGCGCGGATTGGCTATGCCGACGATGAAAATGAGAAAAAGCAAGCCAAAAAGGATGACGCTCTCTTGATTGCCGAAGAGCTTGGTGATGCGGTAGCGCTCATCGGGGAGGGCGCGCGGGATCGCAATTTGCAGGACGGCCAGGATACCGGCGACCAACATGATCCAGAAGGCAATGTCTAGGCTGCCCAAAATGGACCCTTCCCCCCATTCATTGGGGGGACCGAGGGGGGTATCGCGGAAGAAGTTGATGTAATAGACGACGACGAGCAAGCCGGCGACGCTCATTAGCAGGGATATGGCGCGGCTCGCGGCCGGCGCGATTACGTTCCAGACGCCGAGCAGCAGAATGCCGAGCGCAGCCAGCGGGATGAGTTCCAAGCCGGTTTTGAACAAGCCCAGTTCGTTCGCCTTCTTGCTCTCGGTCAAGACGGCGACGGTCGAGGGACCGCGCTCTGGCTGAATCACAAATGGCAGGGTGAAATAAGCGCCGATGATGACCAAGGACAGGATGATGCCGACATAGTGAATGGGACGGCGCGGAACGGGCGCGCTCTTCGCCACCCTCATAAAGCCGCTCCCGCCGCCTGCCGCGCCTCTTCGCTCATCATCGCGTGGGCGATGTTCTCTTGCGTCGCTTCCTCGCGCGTAAACTCGCCGACCAAGCGTCCCTCGCGCATCACCAGGATGCGGTCGCTCATGGCCAGGATCTCAGGCAGTTCGCTGGATATCATCAGGATCGCCAAGCCATCCTGCGCCGCCAGCCGGCTCATCAGCCGGTGGATTTCGGCTTTGGCGCCGACATCAATGCCCCGCGTCGGCTCGTCCATGATCAGCAGTTTTGGGCTGCTCGCCAGCCATTTGCTGACCACGACTTTCTGCTGGTTGCCGCCGGAGAGCTTGTTGGCGATCTGGTCTGGTCCGGTTGCGCGGATGCTGAGTTGGCGGATCGCGCCATTTGCCAGCGCCCGTTCTTTGGCGCGGCTGATGAAACTGCGACTGGAGACCGATTCCAGCACCGCCATCGAGGTATTTTCGCGGATGGTCATCTCGCGGATTAAGCCCTGATGCCCGCGGTCTTCGGGCACGTAGCCAATGCCGTAGTCGACCGCTTCTGATGGGCGGGTTATCCTGACAGCTTGCCCGTTGAGCCGGATCTCGCCCGATTCAGCCGGCAGCACGCCAAAGATCACCTGCGCCGTTTCACTGCGTCCGGAGCCGACCAAGCCAGCCAAGCCGACGATTTCGCCAGCGCGCACGCTGAAGGAAATATCGCGGGTCAGCGGCGGGCGGTTGAGCTTGCGCGCTTCGAGCACGACCTCGCCGATATGCGCCGCTTGCTTGGGAAAGAGATTTTTAATGGTGCGCCCGACCATCATGCTGATGAGCTCGGCTTCGTCCGTTTCGGCTACGTTTTTTGTGCCGATATATTCGCCATCGCGCAAGACGGTTACGCGGTCAGCCAGTTCGAAAACCTCGTTGAGACGGTGGCTGATATAAATGATGCTGACGCCGCGTTCGCGCAGCAGCCGCACGATGCTGAATAGCTGCTCGACATCGCTCTCGGTCAGCGCCGCGGTCGGCTCGTCCATGATCAGGATGCGGGCGTCGAGCGAGAGCGCTTTTGCGATCTCCACCCGCTGGCGATTGCCGACGTTCAGCGTCCCCACCATGGCGCCGACATCGAGATTATGGATATTGAGCTCCGCCAGCAGCGCTTCCGCTTCCGCTTCCATGGCTTCCCAATCGATCGTATTGAAGCCGAGCCGTTTCCTGGTCGGCGCGTGCCCCATGAAGATGTTTTCGGCGACCGATAACTCGGGATATAAGCCTAGCTCTTGATAAATAGTGGCGATGCCGGCGCTGTGAGACTCGCGCGGGTTGCCGAATTCCACTTGCGCGCCATCGAGCATGATTTCGCCACTGTCCGGCTGGTAGACGCCGGAGACGATTTTAATCAGGGTGGATTTGCCGGCGCCGTTCTCGCCGATCAAGGCGTGGACTTCGCCGGGGCGCACGTCAAACTGCGCATCTTTCAGCGCGCGCACACCGGGAAAGCGCTTGTCGATACCTCGCAGTTCCAGCAGGGCGTCGGTCATTCAGCAGTCCTGTACGCCGCTCGCCTATTCCAGGGTGGCGCGGAAGCGCTCGTAATTATCATCCCAGGCGGCGGTGTTTTGCGGCTCGAAGCGGATCAGATCGCCCGCGGAACTGAGCATCGCTCGGGCTTCCGCCACGCCCCCCAATTCTCCGAGAGCGATCAACTGGACGATGGCATTGCCGGTGGCGGTCGCCTCCGCCGGCCCCGCGATGACCGGGCGCCCAATGGCATTGGCTGTCATCTGGTTGAGCAGGGCGTTCTGTGAGCCGCCGCCGATGATGTGCAGCTGATCCACTTCTTGACCGGCTACGTCGATTAGCAGTTCGAGCACGTAGCGGTACTTGTAAGCCAAGCTGACGTAAACTGTCGCCATCACTTCAGCGTCGTTCTCCGGCGGCGGCTGCCCCGTGCGGCGGCAGTAATCGACGATGCGCGCCGGCATATCGCCGGGCGGCAAGAAGCTGGGATCATCGGGGTCGATGAAGGCTTTGAAGGGCGCGGCGCTCTCCACCATTGCGGTCAATTGAGCGAAACTGTAGTCGGCGCCGGCCGCTTTCCATGCCGCGCGGCATTGATCGACCACCCACAAGCCCATGATGTTTTTCAGCAGGCGCCAGCTGCCGTCGTAGCCGCCTTCGTTGGTGACGTTGGCTTCGTAGGCGGCATCGCTGATGATGGGCTCGTCCAGTTCGAGCCCGAGCAGGCTCCAGGTGCCGCTGCTCAAATAGGCGGCTTTCTCGCTCGCGCTGGGCATGGCGACGACGGCGCTGCCGGTGTCGTGGCAGGCGGGCAGGATCACGTCAATGCCCTGGTATGTGCCGATCATCGTGCCCGGCTGGACTATCGGCGTAAGGATTTCGCTCGGGATGCCGACAGCCGCCATAATCTCACGGTCCCAGTCCGCAAGCGCCGGATTGTAAAGCTGCATGGTGGTGGCTTCAGTGAACTCGCAGGCTTTTGTGCCGGTCAGCCAATAGTTAAAGAGATCGGCGATGGTCAGCATGGAAGCGGCGTTTTCCAGTTGCGGGCTGCCATCGCGGATACTCGCCGCCAGTTGGTAGAGCGCATTGAGCGGCATGAACTGGATGCCGGTGCGCGCGAAGATTTCGCGGCGCGGCATGCGCTCGAAGACCCATTCCATCGCGCCATTCGTCCGCGGATCACGGTAATGATAGGGATTGCCTAGTAGCTCGCCGGCGCTGTCGAGCAGAGCGTAATCCACCCCCCAGCAATCGAGACCAATGGACGAGGCGTCGCCAACTTTGCCGATGCCGACTGTGATTTCATGCCAGAGGCGCAGCACATCCCAATGCAGGCTCTTAGGCGTTTGCACCGGGATATTGGGGAAGCGGTGGGCTTCTTCCAGCGTCAGCCGCGCGCCGTCAAAAGCGACATCCATAACGCGGCCTGATGTCGCGCCCAGGTCAATAGCTATCACGTGTTTGGCGTTCATCGGTCGCCCCGTCGCAGTCAAAGTCGGTTCGGAATGAATGGCAAGGCTCAAGCATTTGCGATTCAGGGAAAATGCGCGAATAAAATCACCATGATTATAAACCTTGCGCCGCGCTTTGTCACATTGCCCGCATGCGGATTGCAGGGCAATTGCAGCAAAATTCATTTATGTTCAGATCCACAAATAATCTAGGAAAAAGTAGGGGCGAATCGCCGATACGCCCGTTGAATATGACATAAATTTTGCGGGCGTTTCAGCGAAACGCCCCTACAGATTACGAAATGTGGGGGGAAATTGTTATTTATCAGCGCAATTTAATTTGATGCGATTGCCCTGATACAGATTTACTGCGGGCTTCCCCAGCCTGCGCATCCCTGACGGCTGCCCGACGCATTACTTCCGCTGCCTATGCGATCCTTGCGCTTGCCCTACGCAAACTTGACCGCCGCCCTACGCAAAGCTGACGGCTGCCCTGCGCGCGATCTACGGCTGCCCTACGCTAGCCTGACGGATTCCTGACGCCATCCCTACGCTAAGCGTTTCAAAATTTAATTTAATCCCTATTCGATTATTATTTGTTCGAGTGTACTTTGTCAGCTAATTTCGACCGAAAGGGAAATACCATGTCAACCGCATTGTTCGCAGGTTCCATCAGGAAAGGGGCGCTTTGCCTTCTTGTGTTGCTGGCGCTGCTCTTGGCGCATGGTGGGCTCATATCTCAAGCCGCAGGCTTCGGCTTTGTATTCTTGCATGGCTCGGGCAGCGTGCGCGAGGACAGCCCTTACGGCGGCGTCCGCTTTAAGGTGAGTCGACTGCTGATCGACATGCCGTACAACAGCAAAAGCTTCCAAGTTTGCTTCACTGGCAGCGCCACCCCAGGGACGGACTTCTATGTAAAAGCAAGACATACAGGTGGTGAAGTTGTCCTGTCAGGCGGCTGCTTCACCGACAGTTGGGGCAGCGGCGACAGTTGGGAAGATGGGGCGGAGCGACTCTACAGGCTCATTGGCAAACGAGACAATGTCACTGACCCCAAGGAGACGATCACCGCGACCGTATCGGCAGTCAACTGGCCCTCCGGCTACAGCCTCTTTGGAAGCTACGCCAGCGCCAGCTTCACCATCTACGGCGACTGAGGCAATCCGCCAGCAATAGGCAAGTGTATCCAGCCGGTCCTGGCATGCGTCAGGATCGGCTTAGGCCTTAACTGAAAGTAGCATCTCTCCTTACCCATCTACTCGAAAGGAAGTTCTCTTTATGTCACGCGCAACGATTGCAGTATCCTGCAAAAAAGTGGCGCTTTGCTTTATTCTTCTGCTGACGCTTCTCATGGCGCATGGCGGATTCATATCCCAAGCCCAAGGCTTCGGTTATGTATTCTTGACGGGCTCCGGCGGCGTACGCGAGCATGACGCCCACCGTGGCGCTCGCCTTCAGGTGAATCGACTGCTGGTCGGCTTATCGCACGACAGCCAAAGCTTCCAAATCTGCTTCACTGGCAGCGCCACCCCAGGCGTGGACTTCAGAGTAAAAGGCGTTAACCTGTCAGGCAGCTGCTTCACCGGCAGCTGGGGAACCGGCAATTGGTTTTACGGGGCGGAGAAGACCTACTACATCGTTGGCATAAGCGACAATGTCACCGACCCCAAGGAGACAATCACCGCGACTGTATCGGCAGTCAACTGGCCCTCCAGCTACAGCCTCTTTGGAAGCTACGCCAGCGCCAGCTTCACCATCCGCGGCAAGTGAGGCAATACGCCAGCTACAAGCAATAGGCAAAATTCGGCCGGTCCTGGCATGTGTCAGGATCGGCTTTTTTCGTCGATGCTCCTGACCAGCTCCACAGTGAAATCTTCCATGCTAGTGATATGCGCGTCAGCCAGGGCGAGGATATCGTCTGGCAGCGGATACTCCGGGCTGGGCGCGGCCACGGCAGCCATGCCCGCCGCCTTCAGCGAGCGCAGACCATTGGCGGAATCCTCAATGCCGAGGCTGTTCGCCGGCGCGACGCCCAATTGCGCCAGCGCTTCCAGGTAGATATCGGGCGCTGGTTTGCCGCGCGCCACTTCATCGCCATAGATCATCACTTCAAAAATCTGGTCGAGCCCGGTGATGCTGAGGACGGCTTTGATGATGTCAGTAGGCGAGCCGGAGGCCAGCCCCACTCGAAAATGCTCATTCATGCGGGCGACTGACGCTAAGGCGCCCGGGCGGGTCGGCATGCGCTCTTCGTAATGGGCGATGACGCGCGCTTTCATCTCGGCGATGATGTCGTCAATGGATTCATCAAGCGCCAGTTTGTCTTGCATCACCTGCGCCCAGCCGACGGTGCTGCGCCCCATCGCCAGCCGCTGGAAGTCATCGGTCCAGTCTTTGCCACGGTCGCGGGCGAAATCCACGCGCGATTTGTCCCAATAGACTTCGCTGTCGACCAGTACGCCGTCCATGTCAAATACGATGGCTTCAATTGGCACGATGCGGTCCTTTTTTGTGGTCCGGCGGACGACCCAAGGGTGGCTCCTATCAAATTTGTCGTGAATAGCGGGCGAGACAAGTCTCGCCCCTACAGGTCGCAAGTGAGGCGGCTACAAAGCCTGATCCGCCGGCGGATCGACTACGCCGATGGTGAGCAGGATATTGGCGTAGACGCGCTGTTCGCCGGTGGCGATCACCAGGCAGCAGTCTTCCTTTTTCGCCTCGTCATAAAAAGTGAAGCGCTCAAGCGGCGACAGCTCGATGTCCGCTGGCAGCAATTTGCGGAATTCGGCGTAGATGCTCGGCTCACCGCCATCATGCCTTGCCATGACATGCGCGGCTTCGACTGGCGTGACGCTCAGAAGCGTTTCCAGCACGTCGGTGACGCTCACGATGCCGGGCGCCAGGTTGAGATAGACGCGCTCCGCCAGCGGGTTTGCGCCGGTTTCGAAGGGATAGTTGCCATCGGGGATCAAGACCGTGCTGCCGTGCCCAGCCGAGCCGAGCGCGCTAAGAATTTGCGGGTGAATCAGCTTCGCGTCAATCATTTGATTTTGTCTTTCCTTTGAGATTGCCGGTTGCGATTTTCGGGCGACCCAATGGCTCGCCCCTACAATCTTCGCTTAGGCCGGCGTCTCAAGGCAGCTTGCGGATGCGGTCGCCCACTTTGATTTCGCCGTCTTGGACGACGTGGGCGTAGACGCCGCGGCGTCTTTGGCGGGCGCCTTCTTCGGTGGCGGTCCATTTGCGCGCATGTCCGCCGAAGCGGCGGGCGAATTTGGTGCAGCCGGTATGCGGCAGCGTTGATATTTGCATGACGACCTCGCCGAGCTGGATTCGCGTGCCGGGCGGCAGATTGTCCTGCGAGATATCGAGGTCGACGAAGAGCTGATCGCCCGCTTCCGCCCAACGGGATTTCTCGCCCGCGAGCAATTGCGCCACGCGCGCGTTCATCAAAGTGATTTGCGCTTCGATTTCGTCGCCGTGCCGCCGCAGCCAGTCGTCGCCCAGCAAGCCGGCCTCGGCGGTAAAGGTGGCGCGCTGCATTGGCTCGCGCTGGTCGGGCGCGGGCCGGCGCACGATCAATTCCACCGTTCCATTGTCTTTCGGCGAGGGTTGGGCCTCCGCCCATCTCGCTTCCAGGTCTTCGACCGTCGCGGTCTTTGCCATCGTAGTCTCCGGGAATCCATCTAGCTTATGCTCAGGAACTATACGCTAAAACGCCGCGTTTGTCTTGATGTTTATCGCCGCTTAGCTTTCTGGGGAGTGGTGATTTCAGCGGATTTTGCACCGCCTCGCGTGAGCTTTGTAGGGGCGACATATTATGTCGCCCGACAACTAGGCGTGGAAAAGCGGACGAGCCACCGGCTCGCCCCTACACACAGTAATGTATAAGCCATGACTGCTAATTCACCTCTCCCGCGTTCTTTCCGATGTAGCGCAAGCAGCACTCTGTTGTTAGGATACCTCTTCTTATCGACATCAAAGGACAAGGAGTCAGTACTCTTATGCCAATAAAACACAGACGCTTGGGCAAACACGGTGTGCTGGTCAGCAATCTTTGCCTGGGAACGATGAACTTCGGTCCCTATACGTCAAAGGAAGACAGCTTCGCGATAATGGATCGCGCGCTTGAACTGGGCATCAACTTCTTTGATACGGCTGATGTCTACGGCCGGCATGTCGGACCTGGCGCAACCGAAGAGATCATCGGCGAGTGGTTCGCGCAAGGCGGCGGACGGCGCGATGCCGTAGTGCTGGCTACCAAAGTATACAATCCGGTGAGCCGCCAAGAATTCCTGCCCGAACCCAACCGCGATATCCGCAGCCTCTCGGCATATAAGATCAGTAAACATTGCGAAGGCAGCCTGGAGCGCTTGCGAACCGACCGAATCGACATCTATCAGATGCACCATGTCGATCGTGATTGCCCTTGGGAAGAAACCTGGACCGCGTTTGGCAGCTTGATTGGACAGGGGAAAGTGGTCTACGTCGGCTCAAGCAATTTCGCCGGTTGGGATATCGCTACCGCTTGCCATGAGGCGGCTTGGCTTCACATGCTTGGTCTGGTTAGCGAGCAGAGCATCTATCACCTGGACAATCGCGCTATTGAGCTGGAGGTCATCCCCGCTTGCCGCCACTACGGCTTGGGGCTGATCCCCTGGAGCCCGCTGGCTGGCGGGCTGTTGGGCGGCGCGCTGGAGAAGGTGGAGACCGGGCGGCGCAGCAATCCGGATATGGTCGCGCGGGTCGAAGCGAAGCGAAGCCAGTTGGACGCTTACGAGGAACTCTGCCGTCAGATTGGCCATCCGCCGGGCGAGGTCGCCTTGGCCTGGCTGCTGCACAATCCGATGGTCAGCGCGCCGATTATTGGTCCCCGCACGATGGAACAGCTAGAGAGCGCCGTTCGGGCGACGGAGATCTCGCTGGACGGCGAGACCATGAATAAGCTGGATGAGATCTTCCCAGGTCCCGGCGGCGAAGCGCCAAAGGCTTATGCCTGGTGAGCAAACGCGCCGCTTCCGGTCTTGATGGCGCCTGGCTTCGACGCGCGGAAAGTCAATGCGGGACTTTCCGCTTGGCTTTACTCTTGCGCCACTAACTTAGCAAGCGCAAGCAAGTCATGCGAATTATGTTTGTTAATCCATGTCATTTGCGGGCGAGCCACGCGCCCGCCCCTGTTTACGTTGCGCGCGGCAAACCCCATCCTCGGCCCCTCTCCCGCCATCTCTATGGCGGGCATCCAGCAAGCTAGGGTCGCGTAGGTCGCGTAGACACTGACCGCCGACACTGACCTTCGGAAGGGGAGCTACGACACAGCGGGACGCAAGGTATTTTGCGCGGGCGGCGGCACTGTCGCGCGGGTGTCTACACGCATTCGATGATTCTGGCGATTTTATTTCTCGGGGCAATTTTCCATTTCTTGCTTTCGATTACTTTGAACTAAGGTTTGTCGCTCTATATCGTGTAAAATATCCGACTGCTTACGTTTCGACAGGACCCTGCGATGCATAACATGACGACATATCCGATTCGGCGCCTAACGCTTGTATTCGCGCTGTGTATGTTTTTGGCAGGAGCGCTTACCAGCCATGCGCGCGATATCAATGTTGAAGGCGACTGCAGCCTTCGGGATGCAATAGAAGCCGCCAACGAAAACGAAAAGGAAGATGGCTGCCCCGCCGGCAGCGGTCCAAGCGACACCATCATATTGAAGGATCATGTGAAGAAGCTCTTCGGACCGCTTCCGACAATTACCTCGGATATCGTCATTGCCGGCAACGGCCGGATGGTGACATTTGGCGATTATCCCGCCTTTGTTGTGGATGATGCGTCGCTCACTCTCGGGCATCTCCATGTACGATTCCGCAGCCTGAGGACGGAACGGTTGGTGGAAATCACCGATGGAAGTCTGACGCTGGACAACACAGTTTTCCATGATTGCAGCGGTAGCATGCATGCGGAAGACAGCAGGATTGAGTTGCTGGGCAATAGCATTGTCTGCGGTCACTCGCAGGACGTCATTAACGCCTGGTTCGGCATATTTCCGCCGGCGCTCAGCACATGCGAAGCGCTGACGGGCGCGACGGTGACATTGAGACCGGGCAGCGCGGCTGAGTGTCAGAAGGTGGACGCCGTCGGCCTTGGGAATCAGTCCCTAGTTGACGCGGGCTTCATTGACGCGGTCGATATCTGGTCATACTTGGGACCAGGCGTAGATATTTGCTTTCCCCAAATCGGTTCGCTCATCTTCCTGGATGCGGCGACCGCGCCACGCGCGCAGAGCGCCTTGCAATCCTACAGTTCTGCCGGCAGGACCTGCGCCTTCGTGGGTCGCCCAGGGACAGTCGTCTTGATGCCGGGCCAGCCCACGGGCGCGGCGCCGCCAGCTGCTGTCGAGACGCCTGCGCCCGCCGCGACTGTCAGCGATCCGGCGGTCGAAGGATGTCCAATCAGAACAACGGGTCATATCAATTTTCGCGCCGAGCCGTCTTTGGATGCTGAAAGGCTGGGCATAATCTTGCGTGGATCAACTGTTGGCGCTATCTCGCGCATCTGGGGCTGGTACCAGATCAATTTTCGGGGACGGACGGGGTGGATCGGCGGTCGTTACGTCAACAACGTAGGGAATTGCTAATGTAGCTGGCGGCATACTCGACTCAACTTTGAAGGGGCGGCTGAACAAGCCGCCTCTTTCTATTTCCCCAGGCGCCAGCGCCTAAGGCCAAGTTTACAGATATTTTACAATTCGCCACTTGCGGATGGGTATTTAATTGGTATTGTATCCACTAGATATTCAGAATATTCTGAACATTAGTAAAGGAGTGTATTATGTTTCGCATCGTTGTATTGTTGGTTGCGTTCTTCGCGCTATTCGCTTCTCTGCCAGTGATGGCAGATGGGCATGACGCGACCATCGCCGATATCGTTGTGGCGTCCGCGCAAGCGGAGACGCCCGAATTCACGACGCTGCTTGCCGCGGTCAGCGCCGCCGACCCGGCCATCTTGTCTGCCTTGTCAGACGCTGATGCGGAGTTGACGGTGTTCGCGCCGACCGATGCTGCATTTGCCGCGCTGACGGCGTCATTGGGCGAAGAAGCCTTCAACGAAATTCTGTCCGAGGACGGCACGCCGCGCCTGAATGAGATTCTGCTCTATCACGTTGTAGGCGGTCTGGTAGGTTCAGCGGATGTCGTCGCCGCGCTATCGGGGGCTGAAGCGGATGATATGGGGCATGTCAGCTTCCCGGTGGTCACGCTTAGCGGGCAGGCGTTTGATGTCGCTGGCGCCCTGGGCGAAGACGGGCTTGATCTTTCGGCTGGCATCCGCATTGCTGAAGCGAACCTCATGCTGGAAATGGTGGATATTGAAGCCAGCAACGGAGTCATCCACGTCATTGACGCGGTCATCGTGCCGGAGTTGCGCACGATTGCCGATATCGTTGTCGCATCGGCGGGGGCGGACGAGCCCGAGTTCACAACTCTGCTGGAGGCTGTCAGCGCGGCTGATCCGGCGGTATTGGCACTGCTATCCGACCCGACGGCTGGCATTACTGTATTCGCGCCGGTCGATGCCGCCTTTGCCGCGGTCGAAGGTTTGGGCGATATCGTCGCCGATACCGCTCTACTGACCGCGATCCTGCAGCATCACGTCTTGCCCGGCTCGGTGTACAGCTTCCAGCTCGGCGACTTGATAGATGATATGGGTCTGGCGGCGGTCGCCATGGCAAGCGGCGTCGAAGCCACTATCGCTGTGAGTGATATGGGTGTCATGATTGATGACGCCAATATATTGCTTGATCTGGTGGACATCAAAGCCAGCAACGGGGTCATCCACGTCATTGATGCGGTCATCGTTCCTAGCGTGTAGAGGCAACCCACCAGATCAGCGCGGTTCGCCGCGCGCGAACCCCCGTCGTCCGGCGGGGGTTTTGCATTTGCCGCCCGGGGAAATCGTCGCTTAGTCCGCGCAGGCTTGATGAAGGATTTCCGCGATATGCAGGACCGGCAGCGGATTTCCCAAGCGGTCAAGCTGTTGACGCAATTGCGTGATGCAGCCGATGTTGGCGGAGACGATGACATCGGGCTGGACCGCCAGGATGGATTCAATCTTGCGCTGTCCGAGTTGCGCCGCGATGGCAGGCTGGTCGATATTGTAGGCGCCAGCCGATCCGCAGCACATGCCGGCGTCGGCGATCTCCAAGAGACGCAAGTTTGGGATTTGATTCAACAGCGCGCGCGGCTCGGCGTGCTGGCTCTGGGCGTGCAGGAGGTGACAGGCGTCTTGGTAGACGACGCGGCGCTCCTCCTCGAATCCTGCCGGCTGACGCAGACCGAGTTCCGCGAGATAGGCGCTGAAATCCATCACCTTTTGCGAGAATTCGGTCGCGCGCTCGGCATCCGGCTGACTTTTGAAGAGCAATTCGTAATCGTTTATGCCGGAACCGCAGCCGGCCGCGGTCGTGATGATGGCATCGACATCGGCGGGGAACTGCGTGAAGTTGCGCCGGGCGATATCGCGCGCCTGCCGCTCCGCGCCAATATGCAGCAAAATGGAACCACAGCAGCCGGCGCCCGGCGGGTTATGCACTTCGACGCCGTTGGCGGCAAGAAGCTGCGCCGCCGCGTAGTTAATCTCCGGCGCAAGCACTTGCTGCACACAGCCGGGCAGCAGCGCGACTTTGCCTCGCCGCGCGCCTTTTGCCGGCATGACGGGAGGGATGGGCAGGGCGGGCGGCAATTTCGCCGGCAGCAGGTTCAGCATTGCGGCGAAGGCATCGGGCAAGGCGGCGGTGAGCGCTTTACTCAGTTTGCCCGTTTGCGCCGCCAGCCTGAATCGTCTGGGGTAAGGCAGCGTCTCTATTACCAGTTTGCGCGCCAGGGCGTCCAGCGGCGGGCGCCTACGCTGGTCCTCTTGCAGGGCGCGATAGCTGACCAGCAGATCGCCGTATTCAACGCCGGAGGGGCAGGCAGGCACACAAGCCATGCAGCCAAGGCAACGGTCGATATAGGGCTGGGCGTCATCGGCGGACAGCCGCTCTTCCAGGACGTTCTTCATCAGATAGATGCGGCCCCGCGGCGAATCCATCTCTTCGCCCAGCAGATTGTATGTGGGGCAAGCGGCGAGGCAAAAGCCGCAGTGCACACATTTCTCGATGGCGGTCGCCATCTCCGGCGCTCTCAGGTCATCGCTTTGAATTTGATGTCGCATCCTTTTTCACCAATCTTGCTCGCAGGCCGCCACCTGGCTCATCCAGATTTTAGAACCTGCGAAAGCAAGGAAATGTAGGGGCGGCTAACCAAGTCGCCCGCCGGCGCATTCTAATGATAAACGGGCGACCGGATAGGGCGCCCCTACAGCGCTCGCTTTTGAAGAGGAAACGTGATCGTAACACATCGGTCCTCTAAACCAGTTTGCCCAGCGGATCCAGCACCTGCTTGACTCGTTCCGCCAGCGCATTGTCGATCGGTACACCGATGAGGGCTGAATCGACCGCGCCACTCAGACATAAGCCAGTTAGACCGCATGATGTCAGCGCTGTGTCCAGTTGGGCAATGTCATCGGTAGCGGCCCAGGCGATGTTGCCGCCGACGCTGTAGCGCCGGCGATTATGGGCGATCAAGGCATCGAATGCGGGAAGCTGCTTCGGCGGGATCACCACTTTGACCAGAAACTCGCCCGTTAGGTCAGCCAGCGGATTCCACAGCGCCGCGCTGTCATGTAGCTCCTCGACGCGGATTGTCGCCGTGTCGCGGGTCATGGCTGCGGTAAAACGCTCAACCCGCCGCGGCAGGGTGTCATCAAAGCCGGCCAGTCGCGCCAGGAGCATCCAATTGCCGTTTTTCTTCCCCCTGTTTATTGGGTGGACCGAGGGCGGCGCAAGGTCGAGCGCGTCCAATTCATAGGCGCTTTGATTGATGAAATAGATGGCGGAAAGCGCCTCTTCCAACTCTTCGTAGTGGAAGCCCAGGCTGCGAAAGCGCGGCACATCGGGGAAGACCTTAAAGGTCAACTCGGTCATGATGGCGTATTTGCCCATGCTGCCGACGAGGAACTTGCTCAGGTCGAAGCCGGCGGAATTCTTGACCACTTTGCCGCCGACGCCAAACGCCCTTCCTTCGCCATCCACCACTTGCGCGCCCAGGATGAAATCACGTACGCCGCCATAGCGAAAGCGGCGCGAGCCGGACAGGTTGCTCGCTACCGTGCCGCCAATCGTGGCCGCCTCCGGCAGCAGCGGATCGAAGGGCAAATACTGTCCTTTTTCGCGCAGCGCCGCGCTCAACTCGCGAACCGGCGCGCCGGCGCGGACGGTGGCGGTATACTCCGCCGGTTGATACTCGATGATGCCGCTCATCCCGGAGAGATCAACGATGGCAGCGCCATTGACCGCGCAATGGAGCGCCGGTTTGCTGCCATTGCCGATAACGTGAATGCGCTCGCTGTCGAGAACCAATGCCTGAAGCTCTGTGACCGATCGGGGCGCGTACATGGTCATTCGCGTGAAATCAGGCCAGCGCGCTCAAGGGGGTGCACACCATGCTGCGACAGCGCGGGCGCCTCGCCGCCGGGGAACATCTTGCCGCGATTGGCGATTTCATTGGGGTCGATCGCCCGCCGCAGCCCCTCCATAATGTCGATTTCTTCTTCGCTGAACATCGCCGGCAGATAATCGCGTTTCTCCATGCCGATGCCGTGCTCGCCGGTGATTGATCCGCCGAGACTGATGCAGAGCGCCAGGATCTCGCCCGCCAGCGCCTCGGCTCTTTCCAGCGCGCCGGCTTCGCGTCCGTCGTAGAGAATCAGCGGATGCAAGTTGCCATCACCCGCATGGAAGACGTTGGCTACGTCAAGCTGGTATTTATCTTTGAGCGCGCCGATCTCGACGAGCGCCTCGCCCAGGCGGCTGCGCGGCACGACGCCGTCTTGCACAATGTAATCGGGGCTGAGCCGGCCGACGGCCGAAAAGGCGCCCTTGCGTCCTTTCCAGATGCGCGTCCGTTCTTCTTCGTTTTGCGCCACGCGCACTTCAATAGCGCTCGATTTCTCGATGATACCCAATAATTGTTCGAATTCGGCCTCAACCTGCAGCGCCTCGCCTTCAAGCTCGACGATGAGCAGCGCTTCCGCATCCGGGTAACCGGCGCTAACCGAGGCTTCCGCCGCTTTAATTGCCAGTCGATCCATGATCTCCATCGCGCCCGGCAGCAAGCCGGAAGCGACTACCATCGACACGGCATCGCCCGCTCGACCCAAGTCGTCGTAAGCGGCCAGCACGGTTTGGTAAAGCTCGGGCTGCGGCATCAGACGCACTGTGATTTCCAGCGCGATGCCGAACAAGCCTTCGGAGCCGACGAATAGCCCGACCAGGTCAGGTCCGATGCCGACGCCGTCGACGCTTTCGCCGCCGAAGCGCGTCACCGTGCCATCAGCCAAGACCACTTTCATAGCCAGCACATGATTGCTGGTCATCCCGTATTTCAAGCAGTGAGCGCCGCCACTATTGAAGGCGATATTGCCGCCAATGGTGCAGATGGATTGGCTCGAAGGGTCGGGCGCGTAGTATAAGCCATAAGGCTGCGCCGCCTCAGTGATGTGGAGATTGATGACGCCGGGCTCCACCACCGCAATGCGCTGCAGCGGGTCAATTTTCTTGATGCGGTTCAAGCGATTCAAGCCGATGGTTAAGCCCTCGGGTATCGGCAGCGATCCGCCGGACAGGCTGGTGCCGCTGCCGCGCGCCACAAAGGGCAGCGCCAACTGGTGGCAAAGCCGCACCGTATCGATGATTTCCTCTTCGTTGACGGGCAAAACCACCGCGCCCGGTTTCGCGTTGAATGCGGTCAACGCATCGGACTCGTAGGGCAGCAATTCGACATCGCGCGTCAAGAGACGGTCGGCGGGGTAGATCTTCTGCAGAGCCTGGAGGATGCCGCGGTTCATCATGGTCAACCCACCTCTAAATCTCCCCCCATCGTAATGGGGGGAGACTTATGCACAATGTTGATGTATTTGATCATCATAGGGAATTCGCCAATATCGCTACCCTCCCCGAATCAATGAGTCGCGCAGACTCAGACCTACGGAAGGGGCGGGGGAGGGGTTGGCTATCCCGCCGTTTCCAGGCGCCGTTCGACTTGTTTGCTTAGTTTCTTCAGCGACTGTTTGGCGATCTGTTTGGCCGCCACATTAAGCAAACGCTGGCCCACCGCGGCGATCTTGCCGCCGATGCGGGCGTCGCCGGCATAGCGCATCACGGTGCCGCCGTTCGCTTGTTCCAGGCTGATTGCGCCTTCGCCGGTGACATGACCGGCCGGTCCCTTGCCCTCGACCAGCAGGCGATAGCTCTCCGGCGCTTGGATATCGGTCAACTCGAACTGCGCTTCAAATTTGCCGTTGACCGGTCCCACGCGCACGGACAGTTTGCTCTGGTATTTGTTTTCGCCGATTTCTTCCAAGCCTTTCGAGCCGGGGATGATGCTGCCGAGGACGTCAATGTCCATCAGCACGTCCCAAACCAGCTCGCGCTTAGAGTCAAAGTCATAGCTGCCTTCAATGTGCATGTCTTATCTCCTGATGCATCGCGTCTCTTATGATAATGAACTTCGGGCGAAATTACGAACCTGGCATCTTGATTGAAGCCTTCGCGTTGGCGCGGCAGTTTGTTACAGACGGGCAGTTTGGTACAATCTATCCAGCCAAGCGATAGACGAAAGGCGCGAAACGCCATGGTCATGGAACGACAGGTCATCAGTGCGGAGGGTTTTCTTGAAATCGTCGGTAGCCCGGAATATGTTGACCGCGTCCTCGAGCTCGTGGAAGGGGAAATCGTCGAAATGTCGAAGCCATCAGGATTACATGGGCAGATAACTATGCTGGTAGGCGCAAAGATTTTCAACTATGTTACAGACAACGCACTGGGCATCGTCACTGCGGCTGAAACGGGCTTCATCTTGGAACGTAATCCCGATGGACGAGACACCGTTAGAGGTTTAGATGTCGCATACATTAGCGGTGCAAGAGTTTCCATTGTGCTACCTGACCAATTGTTGGATGTTGCGCCGGATCTCGCCGTAGAAGTTATCTCGCCCAGCAACAAGGTAGCGGATATGCACCGCAAGATCCGCCAACTGCTGGCCGCGGGCACGGCGCTTATTTGGATAGTTCACCCGGAAACACACACCGTAGAGGTTCACACGCCTTCAGGCGCTACCACCCTTGAGGACGACGACATGCTCAACGGCGGCGATGTGCTGCCTGGCTTTGAAATCCCCGTGCGTGAGATCTTCCCCGTTCCGGCATCAAGCTAGCGCCCCACGCGCAGAATCACCTTGTTAATGCCCGGCTCATAGGCGGCGTTGCTGGCGTAGGCTTGCGCCGTCTGCGACAGTTCATATCGATGCGAGACCAGCTCTTCCAGCTTGACCTTCCCCGAGCTTGCCAGGTTAATCGCGCGCGGATAGGTGTGCTTCATGCGCCGCGACATGATGATCGTCAAGCCTTTGCGCCGCGCCACCGAATGCTGTAGCGTCAGCTTGTCATCGGACGCGATGCCGACCAGCGCCAGCCGCCCGCCGTAGCGCGCCATTTCCGCCGCTTGCCGCACCGTATGGTCGGACCAAGCCGCTTCGATCGCTACGTCGACGCCGCGCCCGCCGGTCAGTTCGCGAACGACATCGACTGGATCGCAGTCGCCAACATCGTAAGCGTGGGTCGCGCCCCATTCGCGCGCCTTCTGTACGCGCCAATCCAGCTTGTCGAAGGCGAAAACTTGCGATGCGCCCGCCAATGCGGCCAAACGCGTGATCAGCAAACCAACGGGACCGGCGCCGATGACAGCCACTGTGCTGGCGACGCGTATTTTGCTCAGGTCGATTGCATGGATGGCGATGCCGAGCGTTTCCAGCAGGGGACCCGCCTCATCGCTGATTGCATCTGGAATCGGGAAACAGTTGCGCGCGCTGACGTTCATGCGTTCGCGCAGGGCGCCATCCGCCGGGAAGAGCCCATAGAAATAGTGATTCGGGCAGAGATTGGGATGCCCATGCTCGCAGAGTTCGCAGCGCCAGCAAGGCACATGCGGCTCGACGGCTACACGCTGCCCAAGCCGCAAGGGTTGATGCACGCCATCCAGCGCGTCGTCGCCGATTGCCGCGACCTCCCCTATGAATTCATGACCGAGAATGGCGGGCTTGCTGATTGAGGTGTAGCCAATTTGCCCAGCTTCGTACATATGCAGATCGCTGCCGCAGAGGCCGACCGTCTTGATCTTGAGCGTGACCTCGCCAGGTCCCGGTGGCGGGGGCGCCGGCTCGTCAGCGATGCGGATGTCTTTCGGTCCGTGAAGGCGGGCGACTTGCATATATTGTTTCCCCCGGGATGTGCTGCGCGCACCAATCTATCATTGGCGCGTGGAAACAAAAAGAGGGCGATCTATTCGGACCGCCCCCTGCTGCTTGCTGAGCAAATTGCCTGCGAAGGCTAATCCCGAGCTGTTCCCAGCGTCGCTTGTTCTTCGGCGATGCGCTCCGGCGTGCATTCGAGCTCGGCCAGGAAAGCCGCGTCCTCCGCCTTGCGCTCTTCCAGCGACATCTCCGGCAAACTGGGCGGCTCGCTTAGCACGTTTAGCTCTCCGTCCTCGATCACCATGACGGCTGAATCCAATATGGAATCGGCAACGGCAATGCCAAATTCCTCAGCGGTATCGAGATTGACGGCTACGCCAATGTCTACGCGCGAGCTGATGCCGGTCGTACTGACATCCAGCGTGCCGTCAATATAAGCGGCGATCATCCGTCCGACAGTCACGCCTTCGCCATAGAAGTCATCAAAGCCGGCGCCGACCACCGCGCCATGATAAATGAAGCGAGGGGATACACCGAAGACGGGAATGCCATAATCTGCCGCCACGCCAAGGACCGCCGGTATGCCCCTCGACTCGGTATAACCTGCGCCAATCATCACCATTTCCACGCCTTTGTCCGCCAGACTTGCTGTCGCCTGGGGAAGATCCGCCGCCGAGGCGATCGAAGCGACTTCAACGGTCAAGCCAAGCGCTTCCCCGAACTCAGTGATCCGACTCACGCCATAGACGCTTTGGGTTTGCGCCGGATCAACTATCGTGCCGATGGACTGAATATCGGGCTGTTGGACTTTGGACAAAGCCACAAATTGCTCGTAAGGAATCGACATGTGTGTGCCGGTGACATGGGGCAACTTGATGCAAGGGGCATCAGCGATGCCGGCGGAATAGGGCGCGCTGACGATGGCGAAGAGCAGCACAGGCGGGTCGTCCATCTCCTTGGTGATGTTTGCGGTAATCTGGGTGACGGGCGTTGAAAATGTCAGCAGAATGTCAGCGCCGCGGTCCAGCGTCTTCTCGACCATTGCGTTGATGTTGGTTACGTCGCTCGCTGCGTCCAGCCAAAAGACGTTGATGCGCTCGCCGTTTATATCCAGGTTCTCATCCAGCAATTCGCGCTCGGCTGGCGAAATTAGCTCATGAGCCTGCAAGACATCCCATATACCGGGTTTGGTGATGTCTTCTGTACCCGAGGCCCGATAGCGCAGGAAGGCGATCGTTGGCTTGTCGTCATCCGCCAGCGCTGCTGGCGTTATCAGCAAGGCAAGCATGACCAGAAGTAGTACAATGCGTTTCCACAACATGACAATTCCTTCAAGTTGATGGGTAATGGGCGCAGTGTAGCTGCTATTCCGCATTTTGCAATTGCGCTTGCTGCTCGGCGATGGTCTCCGGACTACATTCCAGCGTGGCGAGGAATTCCAAATCCGCCGCGCGTCGCTCCTCCAGGGGCATGTCGGGCAGGCTGGGCGGGGTTAGGTCTTGTGTGCTTTCGCCGTTTTCGATGACATAATCCGCCAGCTTCAGCAGCTCATCCGAAAACTGGATGCCAGCCTCCGCCGCCGCATCCAAATTCAGCGCGACCCCAAAGCTGGGCAAAGCGTTGATGGATAGCGCGGCAACATCCATGCTGCCTTCCAAATGCGCGGTCAGCATGCGCCCGACAACGACGCCTTCGCGGTAAAAGTCTTCGAAGCCGGCGCCGATATGCGAGCCTTGGTTTACCCGGCCGACGGTATTGCCGATCGTGATAACACCATATTCCGCCGCCAATTCCAGTACGGCGGACAAGGCCCGGTACTCGACCGTGCTGAAGGAAACCAATAGCGCCTCGACGCCGCTGTCCAGCAAAGACTCTGTTGCCACTGGCACATCGGACAAAGACGCTATCGGGGCGGATACAACGGTTATCCCGAGGGCTTCAGCATATTTTGTGATTTCCGCCACCCCGAAGACACTGTTAGGCTCGGCTGGGTTCACCATGATACCGATTGTGCTAATGTCCGGGTCCTGCAAGCGCGCCAGCGGCAAGAACTGGTCATAAGGCGCTTGCGCTTGCGTACCGGTGATATTGCCCTGTTTGATGCAAGGGGCATCGGCGATGCCCGCGGTGTAAGGCGCGGATACGATGCTGAAGATGATCAGCGGCGGCTTATCGAGGTCGAGCGTGAGATTGGCGGTGACTTGCGTCAAGGGCGTATGCAGCGTCAGCAAAATGTCCGCGCCGCGGTCCAAGGCATTCTCGACCATGATATTGGCGGTTGGCAAATCCATGCCGGCATCGCCCCAGAAGATGTTGACGCGTTCGCCTTCCAGGTCTTCCTCCTGATTGAGCAAGGCTCGCTCATCGGCAGTGATGAACTGGTAAGCTTCCAGCATGTCCAGGATGCCTTTTTTGGTCAGGTCGTTCAGGGTGGTCCTGCCATAGCGTAAGATAGCGATAGTGGGGTTTTCCATGTCTTGCGCCAGCGCCGCCGGCGTCACCAGCAGCAAGAAGGCAATTATGCCAAGCAATAGCTTGTGAAACATGTGAACTCCTTTATTTCATTGACTTAGATTAACGGGCTATTCAGATTCAGCCGCCGCGTCTAGCGCCGCTTGCTGCTCGGCGATCATCTCGTCCGCGCACTCAAGCCCGGCAAGGAATTCGAGATCGGCGGCGCGGCGCTCTTCCAGGGGCATCTCCGGCAGGCTGATTTCGACCTCGGGAAACTCCGCTATGACGCCTTGCGCGGTCTGGCCGTTTTCAACTACGTAGGCGGCGCCATCCAGCAGCGCTTGGGAGATTTCGACATCTTGCAAGTCGGCCGCGTCGAGGTTGACGGCGAAGGCGAAATCATCGCTTTCGTAGATGCTGGTCTGGGATATATCGAGGTCTCCATTGAGATACGAGACCAGCATGGCGCCGGCGATTACGCCTTGCTTGTAAAGGCCGAAGAAGCCGCCGCCGATGGTTCCGCCGCGATAGGCGTTCTGCGGCGCGGAAAAGAGCACCGGCAGCCCGTAGTCATACGATAGCGACAAGAGCAGGCTGAATCCTTGAAAAGTGAATATGGGGATGATGATCGCCTCGGCGCCGCGGTTTGCCAGGTTATCGACCGCCTGATACAAGTCCGGCGTTACCGTGATTGACTCGGCTTCAACGGTCAAGCCCAAGGACTCGCCGATTGCCGTAATTCGCGAGACGCCAACTTCGCTGGCTCGCTGTTGGGGCGAGTAGATCGTGCCGACCACTTTCATGTCAGGATCTTGCATCAAAAGCAGAGGCACAATGTCTTCATAATTGGTAACTGGCACCGTGCCAATGACGAAGTCCGGTTTGATGCAGGAAGATTCAGCTACACCGGTGATATAGGGTCCTGAAGTCACGGTGAATATCAGCTTCGGCGGATCGATAAACTCATGGATGGCGTAATAGGCGATTTGGGTCATCTGGGTGGTGAAGGTGACGAATACATCGGCGTCCTTGTCGAGCGCTTCGTCTATGATGGCGTTGGCCTCCATGCGGTCGAAAAGCGAATCGCCGTAGATGACGTTTATGTGTTCTCCCTCAATCGATCTTTCGTCATCCAGAAGCGCGCGCTCTTCATCATTGATAAAGCCATAAGCTTGCAACATATCCTTGATGGCTTTTTCCGCCAGGGCAACATTGCTCGAATCGCCCCACTTGAGCCATGCGATCGTCGGTTTGCCATCGCCCTGCGCAATTGCGGTCGCTGAAAACAGCAGCGAAATCAGTGTTAGCAACAGCACAGCTTGCTTGGTCATCTTGAATCCTCCAGCGGCGCGAATGAATGCCCGCTCAGGTGTTTGGCGCGGGGCTCAACAATGGCGCCCGCAGGCAACCAGTGGAATTGGTCGAGAGCCTCAGCGCAAAGCCTCAATACTTAGCCTAGCAACTGCGCGTCGGTGAGCTCGGTTCCATCAGCCAAGGAATGGAAGCGATCGATCAAATCAGCCGGTTGCAGGTTTTTACGCTCTTCTCCGGCGATTTCGAACTCGATCCGTCCCCGATTCATCATAATGACGCGATCGCCCAAATCACAAGCTTGCTGCATGCTATGGGTGATCATAACGACACAGAGGTCATTGGCTTCCGCTAATTCTTGTGTCAGCGCGATCACCTGTTCGGCTGCGTTCGGATCGAGCGCGGCCGTGTGTTCATCCAGCAGCAGCAGCTTGGGCTTGGTCAAGGTCGCCATTACCAAGGTGATTGCCTGCCGTTGGCCGCCACTGAGCAAGGCGACATCGGCATCCAGACGGTTCTCCAGCCCCAGATGTTGACGTTCCAGTTGTTCGAAAAACCAACTCTCTTCCGCCATTTTTACATCGCGGCGAAAACCGGCGTTCCGTCCGTGAATGGCCGCCAGCGACAGGTTTTCGCGGATGGTTAAGCCGGGACAGGTGCCCAGGCGCGGGTCTTGGAAGACGCGCCCGATATCATGGGAGCGTCGGTGTTCGGGCCAATAGGTGATGTCCTCCTCGTCCAGTTGTATATGCCCGCTATCGGGCTCGGCCGCGCCTGATATCACGTTGAACAGCGTGCTTTTCCCCGCGCCATTGGAGCCGATCACGGTGACGAATTCGCCGTCTTCCACTAGGAGCGAGATATCGCGCAGCGCGCGCACTTCGTTAGGCGTGCCGGCGTTGAAAGTTACCGATACCTGATCGAGTGACAGCATACGCTCACCTATCCGCCAAGTCTCTGTCGATATGCCTTCCAGCGGTCGTAGAGCCGCGGCGCGCCCAAGGCCGCCAGCACAACCAGGGCGCTGACGAACTGAATATCGGTCGTGGGCAGATCCAGGGCGCTGAAGATCCAGGCGCGCGAAATGTCGAATACGAGCATTCCAGTGACGGCGGCGATCAGCAATTGCCCGACCGTGCGCGGACGCAGCAGCACCTCGCCGATAATCACCGCCGCCAGCCCGCGCACGATCAGCCCAAAGCCCAGGCTGACATCGGCAAAGCCGAATTGCTGCACCACCAGCGAGCCAGCGACCCCGGCTAAACCATTCGCCACCATCAAGCCGATCACAATCATCATATTGTGATTTAAGCCGGTCGCGCGGACCATCTGCGGATTTTTGCCGGTCGCGCGGATCGCCAGGCCGATTTCGGTGCGCAGGAACCAGTAGAGGATGCCCAGCACAATCAGAACGATGAAGCCGAAGAGGATGATTTCCAGCAGATTGGTCGATTGCCGGCGCATTTGATCGCCGAACTGTTCGACCAGCCAGGTGCGAAAGGCTTTGGAGTGGCGGCTGATCAGCGTTTCTTCGCCTAGCAGGGGGATATTGCTTTTGCCCTCCATCACATGCAGCGTCACGGTATAGGCGGCTGTGATCACGATAATGCTGGCGAGCAAGCCCTCGATTTTGAATATGATATCGATCAGGGCGGTCGCCAATCCGGTCAGCGCGCCAGCGACGAAGCCCATCAAAACCGCAAACTCGGGGCTGTGCCCGTTGACGATGAGAATGGCGCAGGCGGCGCCGCCGATGGGAAAGGCGCCGTCCACCGTCAGATCGACGAAGCCCAGTACGCGGAAGGTCATAAACACGGTGACGCCGGCCAAGGCGTAACCCAGCCCCTGCCCTATCGCGCCGATATTGACGTTACCGAGCGACATGAAGCCAGCCACGACGACCGCCAACAGGATGCCGCGCAAGATGAATCTCCGATTGGCGCTCATGGCGGACGCTTGGGGCTGGGTAGTGGCAGATGCTGAAGCTGTCATAGCGGGATACTTCGCGCCCCTGTGTAATTTAACTATCGACTCATTCCTAGATGAAAGTATAGCCTAAGTCGAATACTTCTGTCACGCAACTGACGGTTAGCTTACGATAAATTGACGCCGAATAGATTGTCGCTTTCCGCATGGAGCGGCTGGCTCCGCGCGATATGGTATTATTGTATGTCAATCGAAATTGCGGAAGTGTCAGGCGAAGCGCCGTGGTTGAGAAATATCCTATTCGACAACTATCTATTCACGGTTTTCAGTCTATTCGTAGACTCGAAGAACTTCAACTTCGCCCGTTGAATGTTCTTATCGGACCAAACGGCGCTGGTAAGAGTAACTTCATTTCCTATTTTCGGATGCTGCGAGAGATGGTGGAAGGGCGGCTTCAAGTTTGGGTGGCAAAACAAGGAGGAAGTGACCGAATCCTTAGCTACGGCGTCAAGGAAACTGTGCACCTTGAGTCCTTCATTGAGTTCGGCAATAACGGCTACAAATTCGTCTTGACCCCCAGCCTAACCGGAGAGTTTGCGTTCTCAACGGAAGATGCGTATTTTGACGGTATTTATGCCGACGGCATTCGTCGCTTTTTGGGTTCAGGGCACAACGAATCACAACTGAAACATTCCAACCAGATGATAGCTAGATACTGCTATGCTTCCATTTCGGCTTGGAAAATCTTCCATTTTCATGATACTAGCGACACTGCGCTGGTGAAGCGCAAGGGAGAACTACAAGACAATGAGTATTTGCGAACTGACGCATCAAATCTCGCGGCGTACCTCTTTGCCTTGAATCGTCAAAGGCCCGACACTTATAGCCAAATACGAAAGCTAGTACGGTTGGCTATACCGTTTTTTGATGACTTTGTACTTGAGCCAGAGGAAATACGTCCGGACGAATTCCTGATCCAACTCACATGGAGACAAAACGGTAGCGACTATCCTCTGCTTCCAAGCCAACTCTCGGACGGTTCAATACGGTTCATATGCTTAGTTACGGCACTGCTGCAACCCGATCCGCCATCTACGATAATCATAGATGAACCAGAACTCGGCTTGCACCCTCATGCCATCACTTTGCTGGGATCCCTTATCCGTTCAGCTTCCCATAGAATGCAGATTATTGCGGCAACTCAGTCCGTTCCTTTCTTGAACGAATTCTCTATTGATGATCTGATCGTTGTTGAACGAGTGGACGGGGTATCGGTGTTCAATCGTCTCGACGAGACCCAATTCGATATGTGGCTCAAAGAATACACGGTAGGCGAACTGTGGGAGAAGAATGTACTCGGCGGGAGACTGCCTGCGTGACTCAAGTATACGTTATATGTGAAGGGCAGACTGAGGCAACGTTCGTTCAAGAACTTCTTAGGCCTCATTTCCGTCCACTCGATATAGTTCTTACTCCCACGCTCATCGGGAAGCACGGTCAGAAGGGTGGTGATGTTAGATTTGTTCGAATACTACATAGTCTCAAACCGTTACTGCTAGGCGGCCATCAGCCCCATTGCACGACTCTCATCGACTATTATGGCCTTTCAAATGAGTTTCCTGGCAAGTTGGAGGCTTCTTATAAGGCGAAGGTGGGGGAAAAGGCTCTTATGGTTTCCAATTGCTTGATGTCCCAACTGAAAACTGAATTTGATGAATACGTGTTGAGCAGATTTATTCCTTATGTACAGATGCATGAGTTTGAGGGACTCTTGTTTAGCGACCCTGCTGGATTAGCCAATGGCATGGACAGGCCACGTCTCAAGAGCAGATTCGCGTCGATACGTGACAGCTTTTCAACGCCCGAGGATATAAATGACAATCCTCGAACGGCGCCTAGTAAGCAGATTGCAAGGATCTATCCTGAATATGAAAAACCGACGATGGGAGTACTAGCCGCACTCGAAATCGGCTTACCCAAAATCCGCCGGGAATGCCCGCTCTTCAGCGCTTGGCTCGCCAAGCTCGAAACCCTGCCAGCCCTAAGCGCCTAAACCCCCCAGAGCAGCGAAAAGCCCAGCAGCATCGTCAGCAGCGTCACAATCGTCATGCCGATGCCCACCTTGGAAAAGTCGCTGAATTTATAGCCGCCCGGCCCCATCATCAAGATATTCACCGGATGGGATATGGGCGTAATGAAAGCCAGCGAGCAAGCCATTGCCACCGCCACCGCCATGGCGCGCGGGTCGATGCCCATTTGCAGCGCCGCGTTGATGGCGATTGGACCGACCAACAACGGCGTTACTTGCCCGCCTATGACTTGAACGACTAGCATCGTCAGCAGGGCGATCACCGCGAACAGCAGAAGCGGGCTGGCGTTCATAAGGCTCATTTCCAGGAAGGCGCCGACGCGGTCAGCCAAGCCGGTCTCGGTGAGGGCGAGACTGAGCGGCAGCATGCCGGCGACCAAAAAGATCGTCCGCCAGTCCACAGCCGCGTAAAACTCCTCCATCCGCAAGCAGCGCGTCAGGACCATGGCGGCTGCCCCTGCCAGCATGGCAATAGGCAAGTGCAGGATTTGCAAGACGGCGAGCGCCAGAACCATGACAGTGATGCCGACGGCGAATGGCGCTTTGCGGCTTTCTATCGCTTGCGCCGAATACTCGCCGGCCGGCAAGATAAAATTACTGTTGTTCGACAGGTTTTGAATGTCTGAGGATTTGCCCACAACCAAAATCGCATCGCCGACTTGAAGCGGCATCTTGCGTACATCCGTGTGGAAGCTCTGCCCGTCGCGCCAGAGCGCCATCGCCAGCAAGCCGGCGTCGCGGTTGAGCTTCATTTGCGAGAGCGTCTTGCCAATGGCAGTAGAACGGGGCGCAATCATGATCTCAATCGGCTCAATCGGCAGCACGCCCTGTACGGCGTGTTTATCGCTTTCGATGAGTTCGTTTCCCCAAGCCAGCAACTGCTCCAGCCGGTCTTCGCGCCCGACGATCAGCAGCTCATCGGCGGGATAAATCATCTGGTTGGATTTGGGGATGGTGATGGTCTCGCGTCCGCGCCAGACGGCGGCCACCGTCAAACCTAATTCGGCATTGATATCGCTTTCCTGAACGGTCTGGTTGGCCAGGCGGGAACCGGGGGTGACACGCACCTGCCACATCTGCTCGGCTAATTCATAGGTATCGCGCAGGTCGATTTGATGAAAAGATTGCGTCAGCGAAGCGCGATCGGGCAGCAGCTGTCGACCGAACAAAAGCATGTAAAGCAAACCGGCCGCCACAATCATGCCGCCCACCGGCACGAAGTCCAACATGCCCAAGCCAGCGATGCCTTGCGCAATCAGCACTTCGCTCATCAAGATATTGGCAGTAGTGAAATAAGTCGCCATGCCGCCGACGGTGACGCCAAATGCCAGCGGGATCATCAGCTTGGAGGCGGAGACTCCGCTATCGCGCGATACTTGCAGGACAGCCGGAAGCAGCACTGCTCCCGCGGCCACGTTGTTCATAAACAAAGAAACTGCCGCCCCCGCCGACATGACCAAGGCAATCAGCTTGGCCTCGGAGCCGCTCCCATAAGATTGAAGCTGCCGAGCTATCCACTGCATGACACCCGTCTGCTGCAAAGCACGGGTCATCACGAGCAAGCCGATAATGGTGATGACCACCGAGCTGCTGAAGCCGGAGAGCGCGTCGCTGGGGGGCACTAGCTGGGCCAGCGCCACCATCAGCAGGACCAGCAAGGCGATGATATCGATGCGCAGCCGAGTGAAGAATATCAATCCCAACAAGATCGCGATGATTCCGATGACGGTGATTTCGGAGCTTGTGAGCATGACGCCAGTATACCTTATGGCGCAAAAAACTTTGTGTCCTCTGCGCTGTCGGGCTGTGTCTACGCGCCTCTCTGTGGTTAAATCAGCTTCGTTCGCCACAGCAGAGGACGAGTTTATGACCAAAGTGACCTTCATCGGCGCCGGCAGTACCGTCTTCGCCAAGAATTTGATGGGCGATATCTGGAGCTATCCCGAGCTGGCGGACGCGACTATCTGCTTGATGGACATTGATCCCAAACGCCTGAAACAATCGGAGGCGGTGGCGGGGCATATCATCAATACGCTGGGCAACAACCCGACGGTCGAAGTCACCACCGATCGGCGTGAGGCGCTGCAGGGCGCCGACTACGTCATCAGCATGATCCAGGTCGGCGGTTACGAACCTGCCACCGTCATCGACTTCGAGATCCCCAATAAATACGGCTTGCGCCAGACGATCGCCGATACGCTGGGCATCGGCGGCATCATGCGCGGCTTGCGCACGATTCCCGTGCTCATCGATATCGCGCGCGATATGGAAGAGATTTGCCCCGATGCGCTGTTGATCAACTACGCCAATCCGATGTGCATGAATCAGTGGGCGCTGAGCCGGGCGACCGACATCGCCACCGTCGGACTCTGCCATAGCGTGCCCGGCACCGCCCACGAGCTTGCGCGTGATATCGGCGTTCCCTTCAATGAGGTCAATTATCTGGTCGCCGGCATCAACCACATGGCTTTCTATCTCAAGTTCGAGCGGCGCGACAGCGGCGAAGACCTTTACCCGCTTCTGCGTCAAGTGCTTGCGGACGGTCGAGTGCCGCCCCATAACCGCGTGCGCTACGAGATGCTCAAGCGGCTCGGTTACTTCGTGACCGAATCCAGCGAACATTTCAGCGAATACGTGCCTTGGTTCATCAAGGATAGGGCCCCGGAACTAATCAGCGAATTCAATATCCCGCTGGACGAATATATCGAGCGCTGCAAAGCCGGCATCATCAGCTGGCAGCTGCTGGAACAGGCGGAAGCCGACGGGCGCATCCCATCACGAGAAGAGATCCTGCACGCGCTTCGCGATGTGCGCACCGACGGCAAAGAGTGGACAGTGCGCAGCATCACCAGCTTGAACAAGGTCGTGCGCAGCGTCGAATACGGCTCGCTGATCATCCATAGTATGGAGACGGGCGAGGCGCGGACGGTCTACGGCAATGTCGCCAACGACGGCATCATCGACAACCTGCCCGCTGGCTGCTGCGTGGAGGCGCCCTGCCTGGTGGATGCCAACGGGATTCAGCCGACGCGCGTCGGGGCGATCCCGCTGCATCTGGCCGCGCTGATGCAAACCAATATCAATGTGCAATCGCTGACGGTCGAGGCAGCGCTGACGGGCAAGCGCGAGCATATCTACCACGCGGCCATGCTCGACCCGCACACGGCGGCGGAACTGACGCTGGACCAGATCTGGTCGATGGTGGACGAGTTGATCGAAGCGCATGGGGATTATCTGCCGGCTTATCACTAATGCGCGCCCGGCTTCAGGCTTGATTTTGCATTTTGCTTGCTATTGAGACCTGCATTCAAAGAGCGCGACAAACCGGCCGCGCTCTTTAAGTGGGCTGCTATCTGCTCGGGTTCTTAGGACCGGCCGCCGGCGTCCCCCGACTTCCGTCGCTGGCGGAAGTACAGTATCGCGGTTAGGCCGCCCACAATCGGGCAGAGTGTACTCCACATTATCCACAGCAGCGCGGGTATCGGTTCCAAGCGGCTGCGCAGAATCATCGCTATGCTGACGACCCAAATGATGGGGATGCTGATCGTAAAGATGTTCGGAACCATGTACATCGCGGTTAATGCTCCTCGCTTCGCGCGGCTGCCAACCGCGCATGTTCATTCTTAACTGGACTTCGCAAATGCCCTGTTGCGGAACTTTTAGCGAACAGTTCAAAAAGCGCGATGCCCATGATCGCCGTAGGCATCGCCATGTCGAATAAGGCGAAGAGGCTTCCCAGCGGCTGCGCGTCGCGGATGAGCGATATCTCTGTGAACTTGTCGCAAAACTTCAGCGCATGCATCGCAATGCCCCCATGTTCGGCTATAAAAAAGGACAGCGGGGCATGGACGACAGCCGCCAATAGCCATAAGCCATGCCCGGCAAATCGTTTACGCAGCGCCAGCCATTGAAAAATGAGCGGAGTCGACCAGAGTAGAAAGAAGCGGAATACGTTATACAAAGTGTATTTTAGCTGCATGATATGCTCAGGTTCGGGCATTCTGTTGGGTGAGTTCGACCACAGTTTAGGCGGAAAGGGATACTCGACATTCGCGGCGGATAACTCGAAGATGGCCTCCCCGACTACGACGCCGAGCAGCGCGAGCGGCAGCCAGAGACGCAGAGTGATTCCCCAGCTTCGCCGCAGCCAAAGGAACTGCAAACTGGCGACTATGCCAACGAATATCAGAGTCCACAGGTCTGAATACAAGGTGTAAAACTGAGAGTCTCCTGGATACATGATCATCATCGCGACGGATGCAACAAGATAGGCAGCTGCCCAGCCAGTAACAAAGGAAATGAAACCAGGTCGCTTGTTCGGATCTTGCTTATGCTTTGTCATGTTGACGCCTTTTCCTATGAACATAGGAGTACAATACTGAGAAGCGTGTACCGGGTCATTATTCTGTTCTCCTTTCAAATTTGCTTTGGCACTCGTATGTATGCGAGATGCCATCATTTTCCTTAACAGAATTGGGCAAACCGCCTAACTGGAAGCGCTTTGGCAGCCAATTCTCGTCGTATGCTCCCTCCAACGGCGCCCAAGAGACGCTGAACAATCATCCTCGAAGCAGGTATACTAATCAGCGCTTTGAGGGCGAAGACAGGAGGGCGCACATGACACGGAAGAACTTGATCGGCGGCGAATGGCGCGGCAGCGATGATGTGCTGGAAGTGCGCTTTCCTTATGACGGGACCTTGGTGGACAGCGTGTCGATGGCGAGCGCCGCCGATATGGATGACGCGATGGCGGCGGCTGCCGACGGCTTCGAAATCACGCGGGCGTTGCCCAGCCACCGACGCTCGGAGATCTTGAGCAACATGGTGGCTCTGCTGCGCGAGCGCTTCGACGAGGTCGTCGAGGCGATGATCCTGGAAGGCGGCAAGAACCGCAAGACCGCCATCGGCGAGACGACGCGCGCGCTGGAGACGCTGAAGGTTTCAACTGAAGAAGCGCGGCGCATCGGCGGCGAGGTCTTCAGCATCGACTGGACGGCAGCCGGCGAGAATCGACAAGGCTTCACGCGCCGTCAGCCGATCGGGACTGTGCTGGGCATCACACCCTTCAACTATCCGGTCAATCTGGCTTGCCACAAGATCGGTCCCGCGATCGCGGCTGGCAACCCCATCATCATCAAGCCAGCCGAGAAGACGCCGCTCTCGACGATAATTTTGGCGGAGATCGTGCTGGAAGCCGGCTTCCCGCCGCAAGCCTTCAGCATGTTGAACGCTTGGGGAGCCGAAAGCGAAATGATGGTGACTGACCCGCGCGTGGCGATGATCAGCTTCACCGGCAGCGGCGCCGTCGGCTGGATGCTGAGAAGCAAAGCGGGCCAGAAGAAAGTAACGCTGGAATTGGGCGGCAACGCTGGCGTCATCGTGCATAAGGACGCCGATCTCGCCGATGCGGCCGGGCAAGCGGCGGCCGGCGCCTTCGCCAATGCCGGGCAGAATTGCATCTCGGTGCAGCGCCTGCTGATACAGCGCGATGTCTTTGAAGACTTCACCGACCTTTTCGTGGATGAGGTTAAGGCGCTGAAGGTGGGCGACCCGCGCGATCATGATGTCGATATCGGACCTATGATTAGCCTGCGCGATGCCGAGCGGGCGGAAGCCTGGGTGAATGAGGCGCAAAAGGCAGGCGCCTCGCTGCTGGTCGGCGGCGCGCGCGAGGGTACGATGTTCCCGCCAACGGTGATGACGGAAACGGCGCCCGATATGCGCGTGAATTGCGAAGAAGTCTTCGCGCCGGTTGTCACGGTCAGCCCATACGAGAGCTGGGACGATGCGGTGGCGATCATCAACGACAGCCCCTACGGATTGCAAGCCGGCGTCTTCACCAATGATGTTCTGCGCATCATGGACGCCTGGGAGCGCGTCGAAGTAGGCGGGCTGCATATCAACAACGTCTCTACCTTTCGCGTCGACCACATGCCTTACGGCGGTGTCAAGGCGTCGGGCTACGGGCGCGAGGGCATCAAGTACGCCATTGAAGATATGACCGAATTGCGCTTGATGACGCTGAATTTGTCGTAATCTTGCCTTATATTGTTATGTGCGTGCAGGGTCGACTCTGTAAGTCGCCCGCCTGTGCCATAGACTTCAGATCGCTTTTTCACATGGCCAACCTGGTATTGCTGATGCTTTTTCACCATCAAGCACACCGGGTAATGTCGGAGCGACACTTGGCCCCCAAAAATTGCCCGATTGACAGTTTTCTGAAAAGCGGTCTCATTGTGCAATTTAACCAAATCTCTCCGTTATCTTGCTAATCACTTGAAATTCGCGATCATGTTTCGCTACAATTTATTTAATTAATCAAATTGGTAAAACAATTTTCCTGCCTTTCCTATGCGCAAAATACAGACCAGCGCCTACGGCATCAACAGCAGCGGCATCAAACAGCACAACATCAGCGCCATCTTGCAGCGCCTCTTGCAGAAGGAGAGTGTGTCGCGGGTGGCGCTCGCCAATTGGCTCGGCGTCTCTACGGCGACGATAACTAATTTGGTGACGGAATTGGTGGCGCAAGGTTTGATCGTCGAGGAAGGCAAGATTCGCAGCAACGGGCAGGCGAGCGTGGGGCGCCCGCAGAAAGCCTTGCGTCTGGCGCCGAACGCTCGTTATGCCATCGGCATTCATATCGATGTCGGGCGCATGTTTGTTGCCTTGTGCAATCTTCGCGGCGCGGTCATTCAAAAGGAAGTCTTTGAGCATCGCTTGCAGACGCCTTGGCGCAGCGTTATGGATCAGACGGTGGAAGTGGCGCAGGATTTGATAGAGCGCAGCGCTGTCGACCGCTCTTGTGTGGTGGGGGCGGGCGTTGCCGCTAGCGGGCTGATCGACCCGCGGACCGGCGTCAACATCATCGCGCCAAACCTGGATTGGCATAACGTGCCGATCCGCGCTTATCTGCAGGACCAGCTCAGTTTGCCGGTAGAGGTGGAGAACAATGTGCGTGTCATGGCTTTGGGCGAAGCCTTGCTGGGCCAAGCGACTGATAGCAAGGTTATGGCTTTCATTTACGCGCGCATTGGCGTCGGCGCTGGCTTGATCGTTGACGGACAGATCTATCGCGGCGGCGCGGCTGGGGCTGGGGAGATCGGGCATACTGTACTCTGGCTGAACCGGGAAAGCGGCAGCGAGACTCGCACACTGGAAACGTTATTCTCTGAACCGGCGATTGTCGCTGGCGCGAGCGAATTGCTGACGCGGCAGCCGGCCGGCATCCTGGCGCGCAAGGCGCGGCGCAGCGGATTATCGCTGGAGACGATCTTTGCCGCGGCGCTGGAAGGCGACGAGCGCTGCGCGCGATTGCTGGCGGAACGAGCGAGCTATTTCGGAATCGCGCTGGCGAACCTGGTTAACGTCTTCAACCCGGAACTCATTGTCTTGGGTGGCATCTTCACCCACGAGCGCGACCTGATTTTGCCGGCGGTGATGCAATCGCTCAGGACGCACGCATTCGCCAACTTGGGTGACCATCTTCGCCTGCATGTTACGAGATTTGGGCAAGAGGCGGGCATGATCGGCGCAGCCGCATTGGCGCTCGATCGATTTTTCTATCGCCCAGCCCACAGTCAGTAGTTTCGAAAACGATTGCGCGAAGCGCATGGCGCCATGGAATTTCAGGCAGTACCAGCGCTGTGGACAAGGAAAGGTATGACAAAGGCAGACATCCGCATCGGCTTCGTAGCAATAGCCCGTCCGACATTCGATCTAGACCTGGCAAACGAGATGACGGCGCAAGTCTACAGCGCGATTACGGAAACGTACGACGTGATCGGCTCGCAGGACCTGATCATGGACGGCGACGCCATCGACGCCCGCATCGCCCAACTGGCCGCCGGATACATCGACATGATCCTGATGCTGCAATCGTCCTTCGCCGATAGCAGCATGACCTTGCAATTGGCGCAGACGATCGATGCGCCGCTGCTGATGTGGGCGCTGCCCGAGGCGCAGGTCGGCGGACGCCTGCGCATCAATTCCTTCTGCGGCATCAATCTGGCCGCGCATGGCTTGCGGCGCGCCGGCTTTGGCTATGACTACATCTATGCCCCGCCCGCCGACGTGGCTGCCCGCAAGAAGCTGGATGATTTCGCCATCGCCGCTCGTGTCAAGAAGCGCCTGGCGCAGACGCGCATCGGCCGGCTGGGCGAGCATCCGGAGGGATTCGACACCTGCCGCGTGAATCACGCTGCCTTAAAAGCGCAGCTTGGAATTGAGGTCCTCCAATTTGAACTGGACAGTTTCTTCGCCCGCGTCCGCCAAGCTGAATCGGCGCGAGTCGACGCCCTGGCTGCCGACCTGAGCGAGCGACTCGATCGGTTCGCCGAAATGGAACCCGAAGCGACCAACGGTACACTAGGCGCCTATGTCGCGCTGAATGAGTTGGTCTGCGAAGAGAACCTTAACGGCATAGCAGTGCGCTGCTGGCCCGAGTTTTTCACCGATCTCGGCTGTTCCGCCTGCGGCGCGATGTCCCTGCTCAGCGATGCCATGACGCCGAGCAGTTGCGAAGCCGATGTCAACGGCACGATCACCCAGCTCATCCTGCAGTGGATCAGTGGCGAGCCCGCTTTCGGCAGCGACCTGGTTGCATTCGATACGGATGCGGACGAAGCCGTTCTCTGGCACTGTGGCTTGGCGCCGTTGTCGATGGCAGATCCTGAAGTACAGCCTCAAGCGACTATTCATTCCAACCGGCAGAAGCCATTGCTCATGCAGTTTCCCATGAAGCCCGGCCGCGTGACCTTCGCGCGCCTTAGCGAGGCGTCTGGCGAGTTTCGGCTGGTCATCGGCGGCGGCGAGATGCTGAAGGCGGCGCCCGCATTCACCGGAACGAGTGGCAGGCTGCGCTTTGATTCGGGCGCGGCGGCAGTGATGGATGCGATCATGCGCGAGGGCTTGGAGCATCATATCTCGCTCGCCTATGGCGATCATCAAGACGCGCTGGAATCGCTGGCGCGTATTTTGGGTTTGTCCGTTTTACGTCTGTGAATCGCAGACGATATTTGCGGGGCGGTCGTTGCGACCGCAGTGTATCGTAAAATCGTTTTGAGGGAGAGATCCACATGATTACACGATTTGCAACACTTTTCATTCTTGCAGCGCTGCTGCTGACGCTTGGCGCGACGGCGCTGGCGCAGGACATGGTCGAACTCGACTTCATGTGCTATCAAGATGGCAGCGAATGCGCGGTCTTGGAGGATTTGCTCAATCGTTTCAGCGAGGAGAATCCAGGCATCGCCATCGCGGTGAATGTCGTTCCTTATACGACCGTCCGCGATCAACTGCGCGTACAGGTTGAAGCGGGGCAGGCGCCTGACATGGCGCGAATCACCGACTTTGCCGGTATGGCCGGCTTCTATCTGGATGTACGCCCGCTGATGGAGGATCCGTCGCTCTTTGAGGACAACTTCAATCCGGCCATCGTCGGCGCCTTCCGTACAGGACCCGATGATAATGGGCTCTATGGTTTTGCCGACCAACTGAGCGTCACTGGCCCCTACGTCAACGCGACGCTCTTTGAACAGGCGGGCGTCGATTTCCCGAGCGATGTCATGGACGAGCCGACCTGGGACGACTGGTTGGCGGCGCTGGACGAGGTTGCGAGCGCGACGGGCTTGCAATATTCGATGGCGATCGACAACAAGGGCCACCGCTTTGCCGGTCCCGCAATGAGCCTCGGCGCAAACTTCTTTGATGAAGACGGCAACTTCGACCTGGAAGATGATGAAGGCTTCCGCGCCTTTGCCATGATCCTCAAAGATTTGATCGACGCGGGCAAGTCCCCGGCCGAGACTTGGCTGGGCACCAGCCAATACGCCGGTGCCCAAGATTACTTTATCAATGTCGAGGCTGTCATGTACTTCAGCGGCAGCTGGCAGATCGGGCGCTTCGCCGCCGATATCGGCGATGCCTTCGACTGGGTTGTCGCGCCCAACCCCTACGGACCGGGCGGCAGCACGGGTGTCGCCGGGGGCGCCGCCATCGTCGGCTATGCCCAGACCGAACATCCGGAAGCCGTGGCCAAGGTGATGGAATACTTGCTGCAGCCAGAGATTTATGGCGAGTATGTCGCGCGGGCGCTCTTCATCCCGGCGCACCAAGCCGTCATCGAGATGGGCGTGGACTTCCAGACCGATAGCCCGGCGGTGGCCGCGGCGCTGACTGGCTTCGCCCACGAAGTGCCGAAGTTTCATGCGCAGGCGGTCGCGCTGAATCCGCATCCGCTGGCTTTCGCCTACTATGATTCGTCCAACACCCGTCTGGCGCAGTACTTCGCCGGCGAGTTGACGCTCGATGAGGCGATGTCGCGCTTGCAGGAACAGCTCGACGAAGCGGCGGCCAATATGGCCGGCTAAGAGCATAGTGTTTTCGATGAGGCTGGGACTGATTCCAGCCTCATTTCTTTCAGCATTCGAATCGGCCTCAGCGATGCGGCTTCGGTCCTTCAGGTCCTAGGGTTGGCCTTGTCGTCGATTTCTGCTTATGGCTGTTAAACTGAATTCAAAGAGTAGCCGTCCGCCAAGAAGTCCTATGGCGATCGTAGTTGATGCCATCGTCAGCTTCTTCGATGGTTTCTTCGCGCGCGTACAAGGATTCACCGGCGTGACGGGCATGGCTTATGTTTTCGTCGCGCCCAATATGATTGTTTTTTCTGTCTTCGTCCTATTCCCTATGCTCTTCAATTTCGTCTATACCTTCACCGGCAGCGACAAGCTTTTCCTCGATCAGCGGCCTTATGTCGGCGCCAGAAACCTTGAGCGCTTATTTGATTGCAGCGATTTCTTGCGTCCAGCCACCTGCGACGAAGACCTCTTCGCTTCGGCTGCGCTCAATACAGCTGGCTTCGTGGCGACGCAGGTGTCAGTCATGATCGCGGTGTCGCTGCTGACCGCGGTCGTGCTGAATGGGCGGATACGCGCGCGCGGCTTCTTCCGCAGCGTCTTCTTTTATCCGGTGCTGCTCTCGCCAATCGTGGTGGCGATGATCTGGCGCTGGATGCTGCAAGAGAATGGGCTGTTCAATGCGGTCGCAGTCGGGTTGGGCGGCGAGAAGCTGCGTTTTCTCACCGATCGCAATTGGGCGCGCTTCTGGGTGGTGATGGTTAGCGTCTGGTCCTTGATGGGCTTTTATACGCTGATTCTGCTGGCGGGCTTGCAGGCGATCCCCGCTGACCTTTATGAAGCGGCCGCCATAGATGGCGCGAGCAGTTGGCAGGCTTTCCGTTCCATCACTTTGCCGCTGCTGGCGCCCACGATGCTGGTGGTCATCGTCTTGTCAACCATCCGAGCCGTGCAGATATTCGATGTCGTCTTCGCCTTCACCGGCGGCGGTCCCGGCTCGGCGACGCTCTACATTGTGCATTACATCTACAACAACGGCTTCGCCAGCCCCTTCCGCGAATTCGGCTTGGCGGCGGCGACCTCGCTTGTGATGGCGGCTGTATTAATTGTGTTGACGATCATTCAGATTCGCGTACAAGGCACGGGCTTGGAGGAGGATGAGGACGAGGCGGCGCGGAGCCTGGCTTTAGGCAGCGGGCTGTGGTCCGCATTCAAACAGCGGGCGCTTGATCCGCTCTTTGGGCTTTTGCTGGAACTCCTGGATGCGGTTGGCGCCTTGCTGGGCTGGCTCTTCCGAACGGCGCGCCGCCGATCATTCTTCACCTACGCTTACCTGCTGCTCGGCGTCATCGTCATGTTCGGTCCGGTGCTATGGCTGGTGATGTCGTCGTTCAAGAGTTCGGGCGATATCAAGCGCTTCCCGCCACGTTTTTTGCCCTATCATCAGGAGCTGGCGGCGGTTGAAGGCTACGATGAGCCGCTGCCGCTCTACAATGTGACGCTCAAGGATGGCTCGGTTCGGCAGTTGGCGCAGAAGCGGCGGGTCGGCTTAGAGGCGCAGATGATCGACCCGTCCAATCCAGAAGCGGGTGTCATCAAGGTGAAGTTGAATGAACGCGCGCCGGTCGAGAGCGTGCGCTTCAGCCTCGACAATTACACGCGAGGCGTCGAGAGTTTCAACTTCTGGCGCTATCTGGCCAATAGCGTCACCGTCACCGCTTCAGCCACGATCTTGACCCTCTTCGTCAACAGCATGGCGGCATTCGCCCTGAGCAAATATCGTTTTCGCGGCCGCGGCTTCATCTTCATGCTGATCATCAGCACGCTGATGGTGCCGCTCTCGGTGATTCTGGTGCCGGCTTTCCTGCTCATCACCGCGCTTGGCTGGAACAATCAACTGATCGGCATCATCATCCCGACAATCGGCACGCCGACCGGCGTCTTCCTGCTGCGGCAATACATGCTGACGCTGCCGGATGAACTGCTGGATTCAGCGCGGATCGACGGCGCGACCGAATGGCGAATTTACTGGCAGGTGATTCTGCCGCTAGCGGCGCCGGCGCTGGCGGTGCTGGCGATCTTCTCTACCATTTGGCGCTGGAACGACTTCCTTTGGCCCAAAATCGTCATGACCAGCAACGAAATGTTCACCTTGCAGGTCGGGCTGGAGACCTTTCAAGGCGATCTGATGATTCAGTGGGATCTCATCCTGGCGATGACCGTGTTGACCGCGCTGCCCATCACCTTTGTCTTTGGCTTTCTGCAGAAGTACATCACCACCGGCATCGCCACCACCGGGATGAAGTAGACGGCTGTCAACTTGCTTTGAGCCGAAGCGCGGAAATGTTGGGGCGACCCTTGGATCGCCCTGGCAAAATCCAGATTTCATTGTTCAGCGCCTGCCAAAATATGCGACAATGAGTAGTAGTATTGATCCGATGCGCTGCCGAAAAGTGAGGGGAACGTGAAATGAAACGGGCATTTTGCTTTGTACTTCTCTGCTCGCTGGTTGTGTTGACCGGCGCGAGCGCGCTGGCGCATGACACGATTGCGCTGCGCTTCCTGTGCTTCAACGAAGGCAACGAGTGCGCAGTCTATAATGACTTGCTTGCGCGCTTTTCGGAAGAGAATCCGGATGTCACGGTCGCGATAGATGTGGCGAACGAAGCGGAACTGGCGGCGCAATTAAACCAGCAGATTGAAGCGGGAACGCCACCGGATATCGCTCGCGTCAGCGATCTCAATGCCTTGGTCGGGCATTATTTGGATATGCGCCCGCTGCTGATGGATGGCGATGCGCTGGGAGCGAATTATCGCCAAGCGTATTTGGACGCGCTGCGCGATGGTCGCGACGAAGCCTTTTACGGTTATCCCGATGCCCTGGGCCTGGTCGCGCCTTTTGTCAATGTATCGCTGTTTGAGCAGGCGGAAGTGGCTCTACCGGCTGAAGGCGCGAGCTGGGACGAATGGCTGGCGGCGCTGGAGCAGGTCGTGGAGGCGACGGATGCTCACTATGTCCTTTCGGTGGATAACAAGGATCATCGATTGGTCGGTCCGGCGATGAGCCTGGGCGCGGAATATTTTGACGAAGACGGTCGGCTGACGCTGCCGGCTGCCGATGGCTTGCGCGCATTCCTGCAAATCCTCCATGGCTTGATGGAAGCTGGCAAAACGCCAGCCGACGCCTTGCTGGGCACGGGCAAGTCGCAGGATTATTTTGCGCGCGGCGAAACGGTGATGTATATCTGCGGCAGTTGGAAAGTCGAAGAAGTTGCCGCCCAAGTCGGCGACGACTTCGAATGGGCGATTGTAACGAATCCAGCGGGACAAGGTGGCGGCGCCGGCGTGGCGCAAGCGACCGCAGTGGTGGCGCTCGCGGGTACGGAGCATCCGGAAGCGGTGGCGAAAGTTTTCAAATATCTCATTGGGGCGGAAGTCAGTGCCGAGTTTTCCGCGCGGACGCTGACGATTCCGGCGCATCTCGATGTCGCCGCGTCGGCTATCGATTATGACACCGACAACGAGACCATCGCCGCCGCCTTGAATGCTTTCGCGCGCGAGGCGCCGAAGCTGCAGGATCAGGCGATCGCGCTGGATCTGCATCCGCTCGCAGAGGTCTATTACGCGGCGTCCAACACCTATTTGCGGGGCTACTTCGCTGGCGAGTATACGCTGGACGAGGCGCTGGCGAATTTGAAGGCGCGGTTGCGCGAGGCTTGATGATTTGCTGGCGTTGCGTGGATCTTCACTGCTTGCGCCTATGGAATTTCATATTCTTCCGGGTCTTTGTGCTCTCGGTCATATTCCTCGTCTTTGATGGCGCGCTCGATAGCGTCTTCAACAATACCAGCGATGGTACCAGGCGGCAGCAGGAGCTTCATCAGTTCTTGCGCCATCATGTTGCCCATGACGTTGCCAGCCACAGAGACAGAATGAAGCAGGTAGTCAGGTGTTTCTCTGCCGTCGATGAATTCGCCTTGCACGCAGCGCAGTTCTTCGATTAGGCTACATTCCTGATCGCTCCACTCGTCCGTCACTTTTTCGACAACGTGGTACGAAATTTGTTCAGCCATGAAGAATTCCAGGCGCTCTACTCCTGGCTTGTCCCATGTCAGTTGCTTCCGTCTTGATTGGGGCATGTTACCCTCCTACACAAGTGCGATTCAAAATGCCTCAGATACGATAACACTGGCCTACCACGCGGCCGCACGATTGCAAGTGGCAATTTGAAACTAACCCGTCACACGCTAGAATTAGCGATATTGACAGCAGGCGCGCCGCCGCCGATGATTCACTTGAACGGCTAACAGGCGAAGAGCCGCATCCATTGAAACGCTTGAATAAGTTGATGAACCTAAACACTCAGGTAGCGCAACAAGACATCAATGAGTTTTTGGCTTGCGAAGCGTTTGCCGACTGCGAGCTTGACCTGACCTTCCTTGACCCGCCGTTCAATCAAGCCAAGGACTACGCCTCGCATGACGACGACATGCCCGAAGCGGAATACTGGGATTGGATGAAGCAGGTCTGCGAAGCTGTATTCGCCCAAACCTCCGAAGGCGGCGCCATCTATTTCATGCAGCGGGAAAAGAATAGCGAGCATGTTTTGTCTTGCCTGCGCGATGCGGGCTGGACGCTGCAAAACCTCATCATTTGGAAAAAACTCACCTCCGCCGTGCCGATGAGTCGGCGCTATGGCAAGCAGTATCAGATCATCGCTTACGCCACCAAAGGCCGCCGCGCGCGAGTCTTCCATCGTTTGCGCATAGACCCGCCCCTGCCCGCCAACTACAAACATCAACGCGCCAACGGCTTGTATGTGACCGATATCTGGGATGACATTCGCGAATTAACAGCCGGCTATTTCGCTGGCGATGAAGCCCTGCGCGACGCCGATGGATTGCGCTTCCACAAGCAGCAAGCGCCGATTGCCCTGCTTCTCAGAATTATCTTGAGTTCATCGCAGCTTGGCGATACGGTCTTCGACCCCTTTGCCGGCACGGGCACAACCTTGGTCGTGGCGCAGCAGTTGGGGCGGCGCGGGCTTGGCGTAGAAATCGACCCTGATAATGCCGCCTGCGTACGAGAGCGGCTGCGCGAAATCCGCCGGGCGGATGACATCGGGCGCTTCCGCGACGATTATCGCTATACGGAGAATATTGACGAGATTTGGGGCGAGTATCTTGAAACGGAAAAAACGCGTGTACTCAATCTACCACTTTTTCGCCCATCTCTACCGTAGTCGAGGCGCGCTGAAACTCTGGCCAAATCTTGACGATTTCCCCTGGGATCGTGAACTGTTCTCATACGAAGGGAAGGGCCGATTCCCCGATTTTGCTATACGAGTCAATCCTGGCAGTAAACCACCTGGCGGCGAACTTATTGAATTGAAAGACAGCAGGTCTTATACAGTGCCTTCTTTCAACTCGACTATCCCTACGGGGCAGAAATCAATTGCCGAGCTAACACGGGGCCAATCCAGCGTCATACGAGAGCAGATGGAAGCCGCCAGCGATGACATCCATTCGCTGCCTACGCGCGAAGTGTATTATCTGCTCAGGGGTAAGATCGTGGACAAGAGCGGAGACAAAGCCAAAGACAAAGTAAAGATTTGCCTTGTGCACGGCAGTTTCTTTGAAACGGTGAAGGTCGAGAAATTGATTCGAGAAGCCTTTGGTCAAGTGCTGGACGAGCGGTTGAATGCAGAAGATCTGTCCATCGCTCCCGACCTTCATGAGTTGATGCTGCGCGTATTTTCGCGTCAAGATAGCTTTAGCAAAGTACGCCATGTAGAAGATGCCACCGTCAAGCTGCGGTTTCGCGTCATGACGGAGGCAAAGAAGGAAGGCAATATTTTCAATGCGAGGATTTACACCAAGATACAAGACAATACCTTGAACTTCGTCATTCCCAATCACCCTGCCGAAGCAATCGAGCAACGTAAAACATATTTGCGCCAAGCCCTATCATCATCCGAATTCGACCAGGGCAAGCACTTCACTATAAAGCACCCCTTCAACGGAAAATTCTTTGTGCTAAGTTACTCCCTCTAATCACCTAGAAAGGCCTCCCCATGAAAAAAGTATTCGTCGTCTACGCCACCGACAACGTCGGCACCGCCGTGCTCGAACCCATTCAAACCGGCGACCATGTCGGCTGCAATGGCGAGCGCAGCGACCTCGAAGTCATCGCGCTGGACCCGATCGCCTACGGGCACAAAATCGCGCTGATGGACATCGCCGAAGGGGATACCGTGCTCAAGTACGGGCTGAGCATTGGCACAGCCAGCTGTGACATCAAAGAAGGCGAGCATGTGCACGCCCATAATGTCGAGAGCAACCGCGGCCGCGGCGATCTCGCCGACCGCAAGGCAGTGGCAGCCGAATAATCGAATTGTCAAGGTCGGGCAGATATCCCAATTAGAAAGTCCCCCATGACCAATTGGACAATCAGCCCTGCCTTACACGACCGACTCATCTGCCGGATAAATGGGCTGAATCAATTGGCGTGATTCGGTATCAACAAGTCCTTTATCGGTGAATTTCGCGTAGGGGCTAACGCTCAAACTCATGATTGAAAATGTGAGGAAGGGGCGTGTTTGCTGCGCTCCAATACGGCGCATCGCCTCTTCCACCGCCGCCAGCTCGCCTGCGACCTCAGCGACCGGCTCGTCACTCAGCAAGCCGAAGTAAGGCAGCCGCAAGGAGGCGGTGACGCCTCCATCCGTAGCGACAGCGCCGCCGCCGCCCATCGCATGTACCGCATTGGCGGCAATTGCCATCTCTTCTGGGCTGCGGCCAATCACAAGCAGATTATGGCAATCATGCGCGACGCTGCTGGCCCACGCGCCCTGTCTCAGTCCGGTATTGGCGAGGAGACCCACCATCCGCGAAGACTCATCCCGCGCGATAACGGATGCCAGCGCCAATCCATCATTGTCCTCAAATTGCGCGTTCCCATCCTGCAAACGCACCGTCATCTGTTCCAAATTGGTCAGGGTCGAAAATCTATCTTGCAGCATAACGACCTGTGCTTGCGCGTTGCCGCTGGCGCCATGGCTATCCAGCTTGAAATCAGCAGCGGCGAAGGACCCAGGAATACTTGGATAATCCGGTTGCGCTGGATTCTCGCGCGTGATCGCCGCGGACATCGCGCCCGCAGTCGCCACCTTTTGACCGCGGACAAAGACCTGCGCCGGCGGGAAGGCGGCGATGTCGTCCATCACCAGGAAATCGGCCAGGAAACCGGGGGCGATCGCGCCGTGATCGCGTAACCCAAGATACCGCGCCGGACGAATGGTAGCGGCGGCTATCGCTTCCAGCGGCGGCATTCCACATTCGATTGCCAGCGCCACGATGCGCGACAGATGCCCGTCAACCAGCAGCGAGGGTTCGATGTCATCGGTGATGAGGATGATCCGCGAGCGATCGGGCAAATCCGCAACTGCCGCCATATTCTCGGGCGTCACCGACTTGGTTTGCAGCATGACCGCTAGACCCTTCGAGACTTGCTCCTGAATTTTTGCCGCGAAGGTCAGCGTGTGGTCGGAGCTGATCCCATGAGCGAGGTACTGTGAGAGTTCGATGCCGGCCAGCGTGGGGATATGCCCTTCGATCAGCAGATTGATTTCTCTGGCTGCCCGCACAATCTTCTGCAATCGTTCATTGGGACCTAGCAAACCGCGATAATCCATCACCTCGCCCAAGGCGATGACCGTCGGTTGCCTTGCCAGGCGCCGAATCGTAGCGGCGTCGAAGACCTCATGCGTCCATTCAATTTCCGGCGAGGTGGCGGGGACGCAACTGGGAATCGAATGATATATCCTGAGCGGCAGATCCTGCGACGCGGCGATCATCCATTTGACACCGTCCTCGCCGGCAACATTGCCGACTTCATGCGGGTCGCTGAGGATGGTCGTCGTGCCGAAGGGCAACACGGCTTCAGCAAAGCGGCGCGGCGTCAGCAAGCTGGACTCAATGTGCAAATGTGAATCGATCAAGCCGGGCATGACGATGCGCCCGGCAAGGTCCAGGGTCTCGGTCGCGCGAATGCCACCCGGCGCGTCGCCCGCTTCAACTGTGATGAAGCGTCCGTCACGGATGCCAATCCAGCCATCGAATAGCCGGTAACGGAAGACATCGGCAATCTGCGCATGAACCAGCAGCAGGTCGAATTCCATCAGGATCTTGCCTCCAGCAATTGCACCGCTCGCAGCGCGGTACGGATGGTCATCTGTTCGCCCTGCATGTATAGCGCCTCTTTTTCTGCGAGCGCGGGTTGCTTTTCCAGGAAGATATTGGAATCGGTGGCGACCACGCAGCCGACTTTCGCCCGCCGATGCGTGCCGACAATGAAGAGCGTTGCTGCTTCCATTTCCGCCGCAACAACGCCGACCTGCCGCAATCGTTCGTTGAGTTGCGGATGATGCGCGTAAAAGGCGCTGCGCGTTGTCCCAATGCCCGTGAAGGCGCTGAAGCCTAATTCCTTTGCTGCTTGGATCAAGGCGTTGTTCACATCCAGGTCAGCGACTGCCGGAAAGCCCAGCGGCAGATACTCGTCAGAAACGCCGTCGCCGCGATAAGCCGCCGTCAGCACCACCAGGGCGCCGATCGGTATATCTTTGCGCCGTCCACCGGCCGAACCGACGCGAATAAACACCTCCGCGCCGACGTTGCGCAGTTCTTCCAGGGCGATGGCGGCCGATGAACCGCCGATCCCGGTCGAACAGACGCTGACAGGGACCCCCTTCGTTTTCCCGGTGAAGACCACATATTCCCGGTTTTCGGCAATCAAGCGGGCTTCTTCAAGCTGTTCGGCAATGCGCCGGGCGCGCGCCGGGTCGCCGGGCAAAAGCACGCTGCGGGCGACATCGCCCGGCACACAGCGAATATGCTTTTGGACTTCAACTGCTTGTGTGTCAGTCACGCGTATTGCTCCATTTCTTCAAAGATGGCGATCCACTTTTGCGTCTGCGCTTGCACTGTCACCGCCGCGCCGGGTTCGAAGCGTTCGCCAGCGCTGTCTTGCATGATGCTGAACTCGCCGAGTTCAGTTTCTACCAGGTATCGCCGCTCATTGCCATGAAAGGTATGCAGGATGACTTGCCCGGCCAAGCCTCTCGCTTCCGTTCCCGCTGACAGCCTGGCATTATCAGCGCGAAAAAAGACCTCAGCCTTGGTGCCGGGCTGGGGTGCGCTGAACTTGGAATGCCAACGCAATTCGATGGGCGCGCCGCCCCAATTCACCGTTAACTTGCCATCCCGCGCCGATTCGACTGCCGCGCTGAAGTGATTGTCGAATCCCATGAAGTCAGCTACAAATGCCGTTTCCGGCGCTGCGAAGATGTCCTCCGGTGTGCCGATCTGCTCTATTTTGCCTTGATTCATGACCACCACTCGGTCGGAGATACTCATCGCCTCCACTTGATCGTGGGTCACATAGAGGGTTGTGATACCGAGTTGCTGCTGGGCGCGCCGGATTTCCTGCCGCATATCCACGCGCAAGCGCGCATCCAGGTTGCTCAATGGTTCGTCCAAAAGAAGCACTTGCGGTTCAATCACGGTGGCGCGGGCGAGAGCGACGCGCTGCTGTTGGCCGCCCGAAAGCTGTGCCGGCCGGCGGTCTGAAAAATCCTCCAAGCCCACCATCTTCAGGGCATTGGCGACGCGGGCATGGACCTCTTTCTTTGGAATGCGCCGCATCCGCAGGCCAAAGGCGACGTTGTGGAAGACGGTCAGATGCGGAAACAGCGCATAACTCTGGAATACCAGACCAATATCGCGCTGATTGGGGGGCAGGCGCGTATAATCCCGGTCATTAATGAGGATTCGTCCCGCATCCGGTCGAATGAAACCCGCTACGCTGCGCAGGGTCGTCGTCTTGCCGCAGCCGCTTGGACCCAGCAAGGACAGCAATTCCCCTTGTTCAACGTTCAAGCTGAACCGCTCAAGCGTTGGCTTGTTCTTTTCGTAAGATACGGTCAGATTGTGGATTTCCAAATGAGGCATGAGCTACACAAACTGTGATAGACCAAGTACACGTTCCGCTGTCTGCACGAGCAGGACGGTAAAAATGACCAGCAGCGTCGAGAGGGCGGCAATGGTCGGATCAAAATAGTATTCGAGGTAACTGAGCATGGAAACCGGCAGCGTGGTCACGCCGGGTCCGCTCAGGAAAAGCGAAACCGGAACATTATTAAACGATGTGATGAAGCCCAAGACAAAGGCGGCTGCAATGCCGGCCTGCATATTGGGCAGCACGACCAGCAGAAATCCGCGCAGGCGGTTGGCGCCCAGACTGACAGCAGCATCTTCTACATAGGGGTCAAGGTTGCGCAGGCTGGCGGAAATGACGCGCACGCTGTAAGGAAACAGTATCGCGGTATGACCGATGAACAAGCCCGTCATCACGTGCATATCGCCCAGGAGAACGAAGAAGTTGAGCATGGCGAAGCCGACAACCAGACCCGGCACCAGTATCGGCGCTGAAAATACGGTTTCCACCATGCCAGACGCGGCAAACTGGAAACGCGTCAACGCATAGGCGACCGGCATCCCCATGACCAGCGAGACGATGGTCGATGAAAGACCGAGTTGCAGGCTGATCCAGAAGCTGTCTATAAACTGGGAAGTCTCGAATACATTCGCAAACCAATCCAGCGTGAAACCTTGTGGCGGAAAAGCCAGGTTTGCATTTGCGCCGAAGCTCGCCATGAAAATGATGACAAACGGTCCCAGTAAGAAGCCAAAGAGAATGACCAGGCTGATATACATCCAGCGCGAAATCATCCGTCTCGCTCCTAGACCTGTTGCACGCGGAGGACGCGCAGCAGCAGATTAACCGCCAAAGTCGTAAGAATCATTACGACGGCGACTACGGCGGCCGCATGTTGGTCAAAGAGAATCACCGCTTTTTGCCGCAGCAGCGTCGACATCAGCAATAATCGTGAACCGCCGAGAATGGCCGGGGTCACAAAGGCAGTAACCGAGCCGGTAAATACGAGCGTCGCGCCCAGAACGAGGCCGTCCGATGACAAGGGCACGACGATTCGCACGAAGGTTGTGAGCCTGTTGGCGCCGAGGCTGCGCGCCGCTTCCAGCACATCATTCGGGATGTTCTCCATCGCGCTCACAAGCGGCAATACCATCAGTGGCAGAAACAATTGCGCCAAGCCCAGCACAATCGCCGTTTCGGTGAAGATGAAGCGCAAAGGGTTCTCAACCAAGTCCAACGACAAGAGGGTCTGGTTAATCATGCCGCGCCGCCCAAGAATAATCAGCCAGGCGAAAGTGCGCGCTACCGCGTTGGTCATCAAGGGCAGAATCACCAGCGACATCAAGAACGAACGGCGGCGGACGGGCATCCGGGCCAGCACGAAGGCGGCCGGGTAGCTCATCAGCACGCAAATGCCCGTGACGATGAGACCGAGCTTGAGTGTGCGCAGGTAGACGACCCGCGACACGCGGCTCTGGAAAAAGTCGACATAGCCCCGCAGCGTAAAGCCGCCATCTTCCGGCAGGACGCTTTGCGAGAGCAGGAAAATCAGCGGCAAGACGAAGAATACGAGTACAAAAACAAATGCCGGAGCGACCAGCAAGATAACAGTGCGCGTCTGATTGGGTCGCCGTATCATGATTCAAAACAGGGGGCGCGAAGGCCCCCCTAACACAAAATCTTCAAAATGCGGAACGGTGGCCTCAGCGCACCATGACTTCATTCCAGCGCTCTAGCCAATCTTCCAGGCGTTCCGACACTTGAGCCTGATCGAGCACAATCATGGTATCAAGCATCTCGCCGCAGGTAAGCAGCGCGCAAATGTCTTCCGGCAGCTCGACAGTGGCGTTGACGGGCGAATCAATCAGGTCGAGAGCTTCGGCTAGCTGGACATCGTGCGAAATGAACCAGTCGATATACGCGTGCGCCAGTTCAACCTGATCGCTGGCTGCCGTAATACTAATCATGTTCGTCTGGCCAACAGCGCCTTCTTCAGGAATGACAGTGCTTAGGTCATGACCGGTATTAATCAGGTTGCCAATAGCAAAACTGGCATACGGCGCAACCCACACTTCTTCTTCCTGTACCAGAGTCGTCAGGGCTGAACTGCGAATATAGGTTGTCACCAGATTATCGGCCAGTTGGGGCAAGGCTTCCCAAGCCATATCCGCATCATAGTTGATTTCTCCGAGCTCCTCGCCCTCGTCCATTTCACCCATCGCAAGCGCGCGGTCGATCATGATAAGCGTTGAGGGGCCAAAGGTGGTGGACATCTCTGGAATACTGACAAAGCCAGCTACATCGTCGCGCAGCAGGTCGGCCCAAGATGTAATCTCAGTTTCAATCAAGTCGGAGCGGTAAATCAGACTGAGGCTATTCACGGTGTATCCGACCCCGGCTTGATTGCCCAGCGGGTCCTGCGCCCAATCGTACACTTCATCCAGGTTTTCGAGCATGTCGGGGTTGTAAGGCTGGAGCAAGTCTTCTTGACTGGCAAGATATGTGAACTGTGTGGCAAAGTGCACCACGTCAATATCGGTGTTTTCGCCCTCGGCTTGCAGGCGCGCCAAGCGATCCGAATTGTTGCCGGTATCCAGCACGATGTCGACGTTGTGCATTTCCTCAAAGGGCGCAAAGACATTCTCTTCGAGGACATCCAGGTTAAAGCCCCAGATAGAGACAGTGAGGGTTTGCGTATCCTGGGCGACAGCCATTGGCCCAACCAATCCCAGTACCAAAACCGCAAGTAAAAGCATCATCAATGGTTGGCTTCTCATTTGTTTGTCTCCAATTCTAAATGGTTGACGAAGCAACTAAGATTGTAACACAGGCTTGATGTGAAATTACATTTTCAAGAATGAGCTGATCCCAAATACGCTTGCGTAACTCTTGCGTCATCGGCGGTCTCGGTCGCCGAATGGAACGACATTTTCCAGGACGATTTCGAGCAGTCGCCGAAAGTCCGTCAGCTACGGCGGACTTGGCGCTATGAAAACGCGACCGCGCGGCGCTCTCTTTATTGCCCTTGCCATACCTGCCTCGCCCGGTCAAATCAAGCGCGCAAGAGTAGTTTTTGCAACAGTCATTTTGGCGTGCTATTCTCTGCTGTGAATATACAGATATTGGAAAAGGAGCATAAGATGAATCCCGATAAGGATGTTCAGAGCATTGATCGCCGTACCTTTCTCAAACTTATGGGGTTGACGGCGGGAAGCGCTGTCCTGCCCGGCGCCTTGACGGCGATATCCCCGGCGCTGGCGCAGGCGGTTGGCAGCGGAACCCTGAATTTCGGCCATCTCGGAGATTTCCAATACTTCGATCCCTACCTGCTTCCCCTGGCGGATTGGCCGATGTTCCACCAAATCTACAACGTCCTGGCGCGCTATGATGATACGCTGACGCCCCAGCCGGAACTCGCCGAAAGCTGGGATTTCAGTGACGACGGCTTGAGCCTTACCTTCAATCTACGGCCCGGCGTCAAGTTTCATAACGGGCGCGACTTCGTGGCTGATGATGTCAAGTTCAGTCTCGAATACGCTCAGGATCCGGAGACGGGCGCCAACATCAGAACTCTCGCGCGGGCGGTATCGTCGGTGGAGGTCGTGAACGACGCTACCGTTGCCTTCCACTTTACCGAGCCGACGCCGGCTGCCTTTGACCTCATCGACCTGCTCTTCATTGTCAACAGCGAGACGATAGCGGAGATCGACTCGAACCCGGTTGGGACCGGTCCCTTCCGTTTCGCGGAGTGGGCGCCGGGCGACTTCGCGCGGTTTGAGAGATTCGAGGAGTACTGGAAGGCAGACGTTCCCCGCCTGAATGAGGTAATCGTGCGAGCGATCCCGGATTCAGCCACCATGATCGCCAACCTCGAGGGCGGAACGCTTGACCTGATCGCGGCGCCTCCCGCCAGCGAGTTTGAGCGCCTTGAGGCGGCCGAGGGCATCAAGGTAGTCAAAGGCTTCCCTGGCGGCCTCGTCTGGGATATGTCACTGAACGTGGGACGCGAGCCCTTCGACAATAAGCTCGTTCGCCAGGCGCTCCAGTACGCCCTCGATCGCCAGCGTATCGTTGACATTGTTTTCTTCAACATAAGCGACCCGTGGATCCAGCCCCAGTCCGATAAATCGCCTCTCTACGACCCGGATCTGGAAGGCTACTACAGTTTCGATCTCGACAAGGCGAGAAGCCTGCTTGAGGAGGCGGGGTACGCCGATGGCTTTGAGTTCACCGTGCTCACCGCTACCACCAATCCGGACGGCGCTCGACTGTTGCAGGTGTACCAGGCCGACCTGGCACAGCTCGGCATCACGCTCAACATCGACGAGGTAGAACCCGCGCAGTATCGTCCGCGAGCGATCGACCGCGATTTCGATGGCGCGATATTCACCTACGGACGCGCTTCGAAAGACCCGGCCTCGCTCTTCGGGACAACCGGCGTTTGGCGTCCCGGGCCGGAGCCTATCAACCTGTCAAACTTCACCAGCGAGGAGTATCAGCGACTGGTCGCCGAGGCGCAACGCGAAGTAGATCCCGTGCGGCGGCAGGAGCTATATCAGGAGTTGAACCGCTACCAACTGGAGGAATCGTTTATCCTCGTGATCACGCCGGTAGTGCGCTGGTGGGCGATGAAGGATACGGTCGAGGGTTTCGCAAGCAGCCTTGACAGTATGCCGATTCTGGAGCAAGTCAGTATTGAGGGCTAAGGGTCCCAGCCCGTTGCCTGCTGGCGCTCCGCTGAACAGTTGAAAGCGCGTCGCCTGTGAGCGTCTATTTGCTGAGAAGGGTAATTGAACTCCTTCCCGTTCTCTTCTTGGCATCCATCGCTGTCTTTTTGCTCTTGCACCTGGCTCCGGGCGACCCTTCCTATTTCATAGCTGGACGTGACGCGACTCCGGAGGTGCGCGAAGCTGTACGGCAGAGAATGGGCCTCGACAAGCCCCTGCATGTTCAATATCTCATCTGGCTAGGGGATATATTGCAGGGGAATCTTGGAGATTCGGCGCTGAGCGGCCATCCCGTATCCGAATTGATCTTGGCCAGGTTGCCGGCGACCCTTCATTTGACCGTCGCCGGCTTCATCGTGACCATCCTGCTCTCCTTGCTGGCGGGGATACCGGGAGCGCTGCGGCCCAACTCGAAAATGGATCACGTCTTGTCCACCTACAGCGCTGTTGCCTTCGGCATTCCGGTCTTCTGGCTGGGGATCCTTTTCATCCTGCTATTCTCCGTCCGTTTACGGTGGCTGCCCCCCTCCGGCTATGTCGGTTTCCTGGAAGATCCCCTGCGCAGTTTGCGATTCCTGCTGATGCCCGCATTCACCCTTGGTATTGCGAATTCGGGCGTCCTTTCCCGCTTCATCAAGTTTTCCGTATTGGAGACTTTACAGCAGGACTACATTCGTACGGCGCGCTCAAAGGGCTTGGCGGAGCGGGTCGTCATCAGGAGGCATGCCCTCAGAAACGCGCTGATTCCGGTGGTGACGGTCGCGGCTCTTATGGTGGGTCGGCTGCTCGGCGGGGCGGTCGTGATCGAGGTCGTCTTCGCCTGGCCCGGGCTGGGCCGGCTGCTTCTGGAAGGCATCAACAACCGCGATTACCCCGTTGTACAGGCGACGCTGCTCTTCGTCGTCCTCATCTTTGTGATCGTTAATCTCATCACCGACTTTCTGTATGTCTATCTCGATCCGCGAGTCCAGCTGCACAGGAGGTAGCGCGACATAACCGCAGCTAATGAGGTCGAAGACGCCCAATCCGCTAGCGAGGCTGTCAATATATGGACAATGATAACGTCGGGCGTTCCTCACGCGCCTTTTTGAAGCGACTGTTACGCATTAGGTCGGGCCGGTTCGGCCTGTTACTCGTGCTCGTACTGGTCCTGCTCTCGCTCCTCGCTCCCTTGGTGGTCCCTTTTCCGCCACTGGAGATGAATAGGGGAGATGAGTTTGCCCCACCGTCCGCCCGCTACATTTTCGGAACGGACCAGTTTGGGCGGGACATATTCAGCCGGGTCCTCTACGGCGGGAGGATCTCTCTGCTTGTGGGCTTTGGCAGCATCGGGGTCGCCGCGCTAATCGGGGTGGGCAGCGGGCTTCTTGCCGGCTACCTCCTCGGGATGGTGGATACGGCTGTCATGCGGCTCTGGGACGTACTGCTCGCCTTCCCCAACATTTTTCTCGGCATCGCGGTGGTAGCTGTCCTTGGACCGGGATCGCTCGTCTCCGCGCTCGCGATTGCGATCATGAACATGCCACACTTCTCCCGCATTGCGCGCGCGGCTGTCATCGCCGAAAAGCAGAAGGAGTATGTCGAGGCGTCGCGCGCTATTGGCGCGAGTAGCGGGCGGATCGTCATAATGAGCATCCTGCCGAACACGATTCCACCATTGCTTGCGCAAATCGCGACCGCCATCCCACGGGCAATTCTGCTGGAGGCATCGCTCAGTTTCCTGGGTCTCGGCACACAGCCTCCACGCCCTTCGTGGGGCAACATGCTGGAAGACAGCCGGGAGTTCCTCCGGCGCGCTCCCTGGTACGGGCTCTTCCCGGGCCTGGCGCTCTTCCTCTTGGTGCTCGGCTTGATCTTCTTGTCCAATGCGATCCGCGATCTCCTCGATCCGACCCGCCAAAACATTGAGTGAGGCACAGTATGAGTCGAAACTCTCAAAGCGAGATGGGCATTTATCAGGAACTTGGATTGCCGGATGTGATAGTTGCCACCGGCAACTTCACAGAACTGGGCGGATCGCTCATGCCCGAGGAGGTCCTGGAGGCGATGCAAGCTGCGGCGCGCTCCTTCGTAAGCATTCCAGCCTTGCACGAAAGGGCGGGGCAGGTCATTGCGGATCTTACCGGGGCGGAAGCCGGCTACGTGACATCGGGCGCCGCCGCCGGCTTGGCGCTGGGCGCGGCCGCCTGTATGACCGGCAGCGATCCGGCTGCGATCTATCAACTGCCGGATACCGACGGCTTGAAGAATGAGGTTGTGATCCATAAGGCGCATAGCAACAACTACAATCGGATGTTTCGGCTGGCAGGGGCGAAGGTTAAAGAGGTCGGCTATGGCGCGCACCGTACCTTGCCCTGGCAGTTGGAAAGCGCGCTCAACGAGAAAACTGCGGCCATCATCTACGTGGTGGCTCAGTTTCTCGTGGCCCAGACCGCGCTCCCCTTGCCCGAAGTCCTGCGCATAGCCCGAGAGAAGGGGGTGCCCGTCATTGTAGACGCGGCCAACGAACTCCCGCCGGTCGAGAACCTGCGAAAGTTTATCGAGATGGGGGCCGATCTGGTTATCTTCAGCGGTGGGAAAGACCTGCAGGGACCGCAGCCCTCCGGGTTTATCTGTGGTCGTCAGGATCTGATTGAAGCCTGCGCGCTGAACGGCGCCCCGAACCACGGCATCGGGAGACCAATGAAGGTGGGAAAAGAAGAGATCGTTGGCTTGATAGCGGCGCTGAAACGGTATGTGCGGCTCGATCATCAGGCCCGCATCGCGAAATGGGAGCAAAAGGTAGCGCTGATTGTCGACGGATTGGCGGATATCGAGCGTCTGCGTGTGAGCCGAGTCTTTCCGGACTATACCGGCCGCCCGGTGCCGCGCGCCTGGCTGACCTGGGACGAAGAAACAGCGGGTCCCTCCAAGCAGTCGGTATTGGACGCCCTGGCCAAGCAGTCGCCCATTATCCGTGTGCTGGAGGAATACGCCGGCAAGGGGCTCCTCATTGACCCGACGACCCTTCTCGAGGGACAGGAGGCGATCATCGCCGAACGCCTGCGGATGATCTTCGCCGGTTGAGGCAGCGCGACGCAGTCCCTAGAGCCGGGTAAGCAGGAAGGAAACACCTGATATTTGACATCGCAATTCGCAACGGACGCATCATTGATGGCAGTGGCAATCCTTGGTATTACGGGGATGTTGGCATTCGCGGCGACCGGATCGAAACCATCGACGATTTGTCTGCGGCAAGCGGGGCGCGCGTTATTGATGCCCGGGGAAAGATTGTCTGTCCCGGCTTCGTGGATATGCATGCCCTCTCGGACATCATGCTGCTCGCTGAACCAGAGCATGAGGGAAAGATCCGCCAGGGCATCACCACCGAATTGCTCGGCAACGACGGCCTCTCCTACGCGCCGGTCTCGCCCCCACTCCTCCAGGAACTGCGTCGCTATCTTTCGGGCCTTTATGGCAATCCGGATATCGAATGGAACTGGCTTTCGGTGCGCGACTACCTCTCTCGCTTCGACGGCGGCGTAGCCGTGAACGTCGCCTACCTCATTCCGCAATGCGTCCTGCGTCTGGCAGCCATGGGTTGGCAGCGGCGATCTCCCAGCGAGCGCGAGATTGGGGCGATGCAAGCCTTGATTGCGCAGGGGATGGAGGACGGCGCTGTCGGTTTTTCAACCGGTCTTTCCTATCCCCCCAATTCCTACGCCGGCGCCGCTGAGCTGATCCAGTTGTGCCGCACGGTGGCGAGACACAAGGGCTTCTATGTCACTCACATGAGAAACTATTTCGATCAGATTTTCGAGGCGCTAAGGGAGGCCATTCGAATAGGCCGGGAAGCGCAGATCCCGGTGATGATCTCGCACCTGAAGATTGGTTCGCAGCGGCATCGGGGCAAGGCGGAGGAAATACTGGCGCTGATTGATCAGGCGCGGCGCGAGGGCGTAGATGTAACGATGAACTGCTACCCCTACCAGGCTGGCAGCGGACCGCTCTTCCGCCTGCTGCCGGATTGGAGCGCGGAAGGCGGACCGGAGGCGATGGCTTCCCGGCTGTCCCAGCCGACAACGCGGCGGCAGATCGAAGCCTATTTCAGCGAGGCCGATTTCGACTGGCGCGCTTGCGCGATCTCCGCCGTCGGAAGCGAGGCGAACAAGCGGCTGGAAGGTCAGACCTTCGACCGCGCCATCCGCGATTCCGGCAAGGACCCGGTCGATTTCATCTGTGATCTGCTGCTCCAGGAGGAGTTCGAGGTATCCCTCATAAATTTCGCCGGGGATGATGTTGAAACCGCCGAGGATATAAAGGCAGTGATGACCCATCCCGCGACGATGGTCTGCACCGACGGACTGCTTATCGGGAGCAGCCCCCACCCGCGAACCTTCGGCGCCTTCGCTCGCTACCTGCGGCTCTACGCGCGCGAGCAGCAAGCGCTCAGCTGGGAGGAGGCGATTCGTAAGATCACATCGCTGCCGGCTCAACAGTTGCGACTCCAGGCGCGCGGCTTGCTGAAGCGCGGTTTCTCGGCTGACATCGTCGTGCTCGATCCTGAGCGTGTCAGCGATTGTTCGACCTTTGAAGACGGCCGCCAGCACGCGGCCGGCATTGACCACGTCATCGTCAATGGTCGCCTGACACTCGACAACGGGCGCCACACTGGGGCAAGAGCCGGAAAGGCGCTGCGAGGGTAAAAGGATGCGCATCGCTGTTGGCGGCATCATGCACGAGTCGAATACCTTCAACCACAGGCCGACCCCGCTTGAGGCTTTTCGCGTGCAGCGAGGCGACGAGTTGGTGAGTTGGTGGCGCGACACGCCTCATGAGGCGGGTGGCTTTATCGCTGGCGCCGAGCGCTTCGGCTACGAGTTATTCCCGACCTTGATGGCGCAGGCAACCCCGGGCGGAACAGTGACCCGCGAGGCGCTAGAGGGATTGACGCGGGAACTGCTGGATCGTCTCGCTCGCGCGCCCCAGCTGGACGGGCTGCTGCTCGCCCTCCACGGAGCGATGGCAAGCGAGCTCCACTCGGACGCGGACGGCGAGGTGATACGACGCTTGCGGGAGCAAGTCGGCGCTGACTTCCCGCTCGTGGTCACCCATGATTTCCACGCGAATGTCTCCCAACAAGTGGTGGAGTTGAGCACGGCGCTCATCATTTACAAAAGCTACCCTCACCTCGACCACCGCGAGCGCGGGCTGCAAGCCGCCAGCGTGATCGCCCGGACGATCAAGGGCGAGATTAAGCCGGTCCAGGCGCTTGTGAAACCACCCATGCTGCTGAATATCGTGCACCAGAACACGAACGTGCCGCCGATGGATCGTGTCATGGCGGCGGCGCGCGCGCTGGAGAAGCAGCCGGCCATCGTGGCGGCGAGCGTAGCCGGCGGTTACCAGTACGCCGATGTACCCGAATTGGGACCGGCGGCGGTGGTGGTGACGGACGGGGCGCCCGCGCTTGCTCAGCAGGGGGCCAGGCAGCTCGCCGACCGCTTGTGGTCCATCCGGGAGCGGCTGCAATTCAAGCTGCCGGATGTGGCGCGCGCGGTACGAGAGGCAAGCGCGAGCGACCGCGCGCCCGTCATTCTCGTCGACATGGGGGATAATATCGGAGGCGGCTCGAGTGGCGACAGCACCTTCATCCTGCACGAGTTGCTGCGGCAAGGCGTGACCGGCTGGGTCGTCGTCCTCGCCGACCCGGAGGCTGTCGCCGCCTGCGCTCGCGCCGGGGTTGGCGCCGCCCTGCGCCTTGCCGTTGGCGGCAAACGCGACAGCCTGCACGGGCAACCGGTCGCGGTCAGCGGGCGCGTCAAATGCCTTCACGACGGGCGCTATGAGGAAAACGAAGTGCGCCATGATGGGCAGCGCTACCACGATCAGGGTCTTACCGCCCTCCTGGAATTAGGCGATCCTCCGGCTGAGAGAGCGAGCTACCTGCTGCTGACCAGCCGACGGCAGACACCATTTAGCCTGCAGCAACTACTAAGCGTGGGGCTGCAGCCGGCACGGCAGCGCGCGCTGGTCGTGAAGGCTGCCATCGCCTATCGCGCCGCCTACGAAACGATTGCCGGCGCGATTATCGAGATCGACAGTCCGGGCCTCACCGCTGTGAATCCGGCCCGCTTCCGCTATCGCCGAGCGCCCGCTTTATGGGGGCTGCCCGCGAGCGCCAATACAGAAGAAGGCAAGTATGACAAGCCGCATTGAACTCAACCCTCTGGAAGCAATGGGGGAAGAGCAGATTGAAGCCCTCTATGGGCGCGCAACGCTCTCGCCCGCAGGCTCTATTACCGCCGGGAGTTGGGGCAGTTGGCAACTCCACTACACGGCGGGCAGCTACGGGATCGACGAGAATGGAACGCTGCTGGTTGCCTGGCGCTTCGCCTCGGATTGGGGAAAGCCGCAGACATCCGATCCCTCAGCCCCGAACTATGTGAGCGCGAGGACGGATAGCCGCTCTTGCCGGGTCGCCCCCCGCTACGATCCGAAAGGGTACATCCGTCCCTGGCGGGCTTGCCTCGCGATTGACATCAGCGATGGCGCCTTGCTTCCGGGCGAAACGATATCGATTACCTATGGCGATAGGAGCGGCGGTTCGGCTGGGACGCGCGCGCAGACCTTCGTGGAGAAAGCCTTCTGCTTCAGAACCCTGATCGACGCGCAGGGAAGCGGTCAATACGTAACGCTGCCGAGCTCGCCCACCGCCGAGATCGTTGCCGGCGAGGCGGAGCGACTGGTGGCGATCGTGCCCAGCGAGGCTCAGATAGGGCGACCCTTCGATCTCTTGGTAAAAGCGGAGGATGGCTGGGGAAACCCCGCCACGAGCTACTCCGGCGCCATCGCGTTGGAGGACGCTAGCGGCTCGATCGCCAATATACCGCAGCGCTACATATTCCAGCCTGGCGATCGCGGAGTCCGCCGTTTTGGCAACTGCGCCGTCAATCGACCCGGCATCTTCACGATACGCGTCCGGGCGCTGGATGGCTCACTCGCCGGGGAGAGCAATCCGCTGAAGGCGCTAGAGGCGCCGGGACCCTATCGTCCCTACTGGGCTGATCTGCACGGCCAGAGCGGCGAGACGGTTGGCACGAACAGCGTGCGCGACTACTTTGCTTTCGCTCGCGATTATAGCGCGCTGGACGTTTCTGGACATCAGGCGAATGATTTCCAGATAACGGCGCCGGTCTGGGAAGAGATCAAGGCAGCCGCCAATGACGCGAACGAGCCCGGGCAATTTGTGGCTTTCGTAGGCTATGAATGGTCCGGCACGACCGCTGGTGGCGGTGACCGGAACGTCTATTTTCTAGGGGATCGGGGCGAACTCATGCGTTCCAGCCACGCCCAGATCAGCGACCTTTCCGACCTCGCCACGGACCGCTATCCCGTTTCTAAGCTGCACGAGGAGTTGGCGGGACGAAAGGACCTCTTTATCATTCCCCACGTGGGCGGCCGCCCTAGCGATCTGGCGTATCACAGCGCGGCGCTGGAGCCATTGGTCGAACTGTACTCCTCTTGGGGCGAGTTCGAGTGGATGCTGCGCGAGTCCATCGCGCGTGGATACCGGGTCGGGGTGGCAGCCGGGAGCGATGGTCACAAGGGCAGACCCGGCAGCAGTTATCCGGGCGCGAGCGCCTTTGGCGTTTACGGTGGACTTACTTGTATTCTGGCGCAGGACCTCACGCGGAACGGCATCGGGGAGGCGCTGATGGCGCGTCGCTGCTACGCCACAAGCGGTCAACGCATCATCGTGCGGGCAAGCTGCGAGGACCGTCCTATAGGCAGCCAATTCAGCCTGGGTCACCCCCCTGCTTTCGACCTGGAGATTGTGGGGACGGAGGAGCTGGAGCAGATTGAACTTTGGCGCGGGAACGAGTTGCTGCATCGCTGGCCCCCAATCCAGGAGCGGAGCGCGGATCAACTCAGGTTGAGTTGGAAGGGAGCGCGGGTGCGAGGCCGGGCGAGAATGGCTCGCTGGGATGGTTCGCTCGCCGTTGAGGGCGGCAGAATTCTCGCTGTCGAGGGTTATGCCTTCGATTCACCAGACGAGGGCGTGCAGGATTGGGATGCCAAAAGCGTGAGTTGGCGCTCCATCACCACCGGCGACACCGATGGCATTGTCGTAACTTTGGAGGCGCAGGCTGATACCCTTCTGGCTGTTGACACGCCCCTCGTCGCTACCGAGATCAGTTGGTCCGAAATCGGAGACGGGCCGGTGCGGATAGCGGCCGGCGGAGTTGACCTGGAATTAACGATTGAGCGCCGCCCTATCGGTCTGCAAGCGCGACGCTACAAAGCCAGCTTCCGACCGGCCAGCAGTCCTTCCGGCGAACACGCGTACTGGATTCGCGCGCTCCAGCGCGACGGAGCGAAAGCGTGGACAAGTCCCTGGTATATTACCCACTAAGGCTTGAGGCTGCAGATCGGCAGATCAACTGCCGGCAGCTTGCGATAGGGTAGGTCGTTTATCGCATCCAGCCCTTGCTGCGATTAGCGCTCGACTGCGACGCCCAATTCATCCAGCACCTTGAGCACTTCGGGCGCCGCGGTATCAGGCGCGTTCTTGGCGCTGCGCTGCAGAGCGTAAATGGCTTGCTCGTTTCCAGCTCTCGCCAGTTCTATCGCTTCCAACTCGCCTTTTTCACGGTAGCTCGTATCGCGCGCGACAACTGGATTGTCGTAGGCTTTCCAGTAGTATTTGAGATCGTCATGCCGCCAGTCCGGGTATATGTCTTCCCAGGTGAGTTGGCTGGGATCATGCGGCGTAAGCATGTGATCGGCGACATTGTCGCCCACGATCATGTAGCGATTGTCCAGCGACAGGCGCAGCCTGTCTTCGGTGTAGTTAGGAAGCGCCTGGTGTATCGTTAGCATTGGGAAGAAAAGCGCATCGCCGGCTTCATAATCAGTGGAATGCCAAACGGGATTAATTTCTTCGTGCTCGGTTTCGTCAACGATCAGGGCGCCAGCGCCAAGCGAGAAATGATGATCCAGCACGCGATTGACCTTGTGCGATTCCGGAATCACCGCCAGACCGCCGAGTTCAATCGGGCAATCGCCAATCGGCGCCCAGCAGGTGATGTTGTTGAAACTGCCTTGGAAGTGTACGAAGTCCTGATGCTTGGGCGTGGTGTGTTCAGTGTATTTGGGGAACCAGACGCGCGCGACCTTCTGCGGATGCGGCATGACTGGCGCGCCTGTCATCTTCTCCACGATCTCGAGGTATTCGGGCCAGTGGGCAGAGCGATGAAAGTTCTCCAACCGGTAAACTTCGGCATAACCAGCGCTGTATTCATTATCGCCTTCGGTGAAGCGCATGTTGATGTCGGCGATCCCGTCCATGGGGTCTGTTTCCGCCACCAGCCAGCCAACGCGCTGCAGCGCGCCCATCATTTCGCGGCGCAGTTCCCACATGCGGTCAGGATCGATCAGTCGCTTGAAAAACAGGTAACCGTCATCGGCGATTCGCCGCTGCAACTCTTCGGTATCGTTCTGGGCATCGTTGGAAACACGCAATTCTTTGATTTCGTCAGACATCATTCTCTCTCTTTCCATGCCAAGGTATTGCAACACATTTATTCTAAGTCTGCGATCAGTGAATTCGCTCCACGATCGGCGACGCTTGCCTACTAGAACTTTACCACATGCCGGCTCATATTGGCGAAGGCGCTGCATTGATATGCGCATGAGTTGGCGCTGATTGCCGCGCGAGAGGACGCAAGCGCTGCTGGAACTTTCCAGACGACTTTGACACATCATACGGCTTTTCGCTATAGTTCCTTAATTGTGTCGTCGGCCGATTACGCCAATTGTTGCCCACTCAGTTCGCATTCGCGATAATGCGCAATCGTTGCCGGATGTCGAACATGAAGCTGATAGAAAGGAGGCATGATGGGTTGACTGACCTGTCAGATTCGTTTTTGAATTAAGGAGGAAAAAATGCTTCGCAGAATACTAGCGCTACTTCTTTGTACGGCGCTCGTGATCCCCGTCATGAGCCAGAGCGATGACAAGCCCTACGAAGGGACAAGCCTGAACTTTCTTTACCTAGCCACCGCCTTTACCAATGGGCTAAAAGAGCTCGAACCGGAATTCGAAGAGCTGACGGGAATCAGCGTTGAATTCGAGTTGCTGGACGAAGAAGGATCCGTGCGCAAGACGCAGCTCGAATTGGCGAGTGGCGCGGGCAACTACGACGTTGTTGGCATTCAGAGTGGCAATATTCCGCTTTACGCCGAGAACGGCTGGGTGACGCCGGTCGAAACCTTCTGGGGCACAGACGTTTCGGACCCAGAGGCGCTGGACCACGGCGACTTGATTGCTTCGACAATGAACGCGATGGCTTGGGATGGCGTGCAGCAGTGCTTGCCCTTCTTTGCGGCGACGATCATCATGTACTATCAGATCGACATTTTTGAAGCGGCCGGCATCGAGAGTCCGCCGACAACCTATGACGAACTGCTCGAGATCGCCCCGCTTGTTCACACCGATGAGGCGCCCTTAATCGCGCTTAGAGGGAATCCGCCAGCCGCGCATGGCAACATCTGGCATTTCAATTCTTTCTTCCATGGCGAAGGCGCCAAGTTTTTCGTCGACTTCCCGAATGATCTGACGCCAACCGTCAATTCGCCGGAAGCCATTCGGGCGCTGACTAACTTTGTGACGCTGAAGAACAATTATGGTCCCGAGGGCGTCGCCGCTTATCAATACCCTGATGTCACGCGGGCAATGCAGCAGGGCACGGTTGTGGTGGTCATGGAAGGCGCGCCCTTGGCTGGGCGCATCCTGGATCCCGAGGAGTCGAAGGTAGCAGGCAATCTTGGCTTTGCGGTGGTGCCGGGCGGCGCGGCCGGTCCCAAACCGTCATTTGCGGCGCATGGCATTTGTGTAACGGCCGATTCTGAACATCAGGAAGCGGCTTACACCTTCCTCGAGTGGGCGATGAGCTTCGACACGATGAAGAAGATTGCGCTGGCGCAGCCGCATATCGCCGTGACGCGCGACAGCCTATGGGAAGACGAGGACTTCATCGCCAAGTACGACTATGATTACGGCGGCGGCTCCTTCCTCAAGGCTTTTCAGGATAGCTTGGCGGCCGCGCCGGCGGACTATTACCCGCCATTCGCTGGCTGGCCCCTGATGGGTGATATCTTGGGCCAAGCGGTGCAAGAAGCGGAAATCGGTGCAAGAACGCCGGAAGACGCGCTCAACCACGCCAATGAACTGATTACGCAAATGCTCGAAGACGAGGGATACCTGCCATAACGCTGGCATCTATAGGATGGCGCTCGAATTGAATTAAGGAATTTGGGCGCCATCCGTCTTTCTGTTCTCGGCTTTACCGCCAGGATTCCGTACAGACATCATCACGAAAAGCTGGGCAATGCTCGAGAGGCGCGGCATGGCAGCGTATCAGCCGATTCCGCAGCGCGCATATTACAAATATCTCTCGCCTTCGATCATCGTTCTGCTTCTGCTCACTGTGCTGCCGGTGCTCTTCACCCTCTACCTGAGCACGTCTTCCCTGTCATTTGCCAGTCCCAGACCGGAACGCTTCATCGGCTTGCGCAACTACAGCCGCCTGCTGGACGATTCGCGTTTTCTGCAGAGCATTCCCGTGAGCGCGCTCTTCATCGTCGCGCCGGTTGCCCTGCAGCTGGTACTCGGTTTCATAGTCGCCGTCATCATGAACGAACGTCTGCCCGGCATGAGGTGGCTGCGCTATGTCCTGGTGGCGCCGATGGTGATCCCGCCTATCGTGACCGGCTTGACCTGGCGCGTTATGTTCACGCCCAAGCTGGGCAGCGTCAATTATTTCTTGAGCCTCATCGGCTTGGATGGTCCTAGCTGGTTAACCGATGCCAATTGGGCGCTCACGGCTATCGTCATCGTGGCTGTTTGGGGCTGGACGCCCTTTGTCGCGCTTATGTTTTTGGCCGCGATGCAGTCCTTCCCCGATGAGCTATACGAAGCAGCGGTCATTGATGGCGCGACCTGGGTCCAATCCGTCAGGCATGTAACCCTGCCCTTGCTCAAGCCGACCGTCACCTTTATTGGCATCCTGCGCACGATGGAAGCCCTGGGCATTTTTCCGATCATCTATATTGTCACCGCCGGCGGACCGGCCGCGGCGACAGAAACCGTGAATTTCTACGCCTACGTCAGCGGGTTCAGTTATCTCAAAGTTGGTTACGCCTCGGCAATAATCGTGGTTTTCTTCTTTATGCTATTACTGATCATTGGACCGACGATGCGATTCCTGCTGCGGAATTTCCAGGTAGATGATTAGCGCATGAAGCGACGCTCAAATATTACGACGATATGCCTCTACGCCGTTGGCATCATCTATGGGCTGGCGATCCTCGGTCCGCTCGTCTGGATATTGCTGCTCGCGTTGAAGAACGCCTTGGATGCCTTTGCCTATCCGCCGCTCTTTATTTTTGAGCCCACGTTTGAGCATTTCATCGCCATCTTCCAGGATCCGGAGTTTCGTCTGGCTTTCGCCAACAGCGTCGTTATTGCGACCGGGTCCGTCGCGCTTGCGATGCTTTTCGCGATACCGGCGACATTCGCCATTACAATTATGCGGGGCCGGGCGCGGCGCAATTCGCTATTGACCATCCTCCTCATCCGCATGGTGCCTGGGATGATTTATTTGCTGCCCTACTTCGTCTTCTATTCTCGGGTCGACCTGCTTGATACGCATATCGGCTTGATCATCATCTATCTCATTTTCTGCGTACCGTTGATTATATGGACGCTGACGCCGGTTTGGGGCGCTGTGCCACTCGAATTGCGCGAGTCCGGCATGATTGACGGCGCCAGTCTGTGGCAGATACTTTATCTGATAGAACTGCCGCTGGTTCGCGTCGGCATAATCGCCTCCGGGATCGTCGCATTCATATTTGCCTGGAATGAGTTCTTGTTTGCGCTGGTCATCACACGCAAGAAGACTGTGACCCTGCCGGTTATCATCACGCGGTACATGGGTTACGAAGGCTACGAGTGGGGCAAGATATCGGCGGCCGCCGTCGTCATCATGCTGCCCGTTGTCGTGTTTGGATTTCTGATTCAGCGGTATATGATCACTGGACTGACAGCCGGCGCCGTGAAAGGCTGAGCGGGCGCTCCAAGAGATTGCCCGGCAAGGAATAAGGAAAGCCATTATGTCCAACAGGCCGAACATTCTTTGGATATGCACCGATCAACAGCGTTACGACACGATCAGCGCGCTCAACAACTCGCAATTGAGCACACCAAATATCGACCGGCTTGTGGCGACTGGCGTCGCCTTTGAGCGCGCCTATTGCCAGAGCCCCATTTGCACGCCAAGCCGAGCCAGCTTCCTGACGGGCATGTATCCCAGCAGCATTCATGCCTGCGGCAATGGCAACGAGTGCTGGGCGGAAGCCGCTCCTTTGGTCACAGCGCTGCTGGCTGATGCCGGTTATGACTGCGCGCTGGCTGGCAAATTCCATTTGGCTGGCGCCTACGGTCGCATTGAGCCGCGCCCGAAGCATGATGGTTATCGGCTGTTTCATTGGAGCCACGACCCGGAAGATCAGTGGGAGGCCGGGCATGCCTACGCCGACTGGCTTGCATCAATGGGGCATGACCTTGGCGAGATGCGAAAAGAGCCGCAGGATATCCCGCCGGAACTGCATCAAACGACTTGGTGCAGCGATCGCGCGGTTGATTTCATGGAAGCTGACCACGGTGGCAAGCCCTGGCTGATGAGCGTCAACATCTTTGATCCCCATGAGCCCTTTGATCCGCCGCGGCAATACCTGGACCGCTTTGATGTTGAGTCGCTGTCCGGTCCTAAATTCCGCGATTCTGACTTGGCAGCGCAAGCAAAACTCAGTGAGATTGACTTTCAGCATCCAGCGCGCCGGCCCGAAGAGTTCAACGCCAAGTGGATTCAGGCCGCCTATTATGCGATGATCGAGCTCATTGATGACAATGTCGGGCGGATGCTCGATTCATTGGAGCGCACGGGGCAGCGCGACAATACGATCGTTATCTTCATGAGCGACCATGGTGAAGCGCTTGGCGACCACGGCCTGTTGCTGAAAGGCTGCCGTTTCTATGAAGGTTTGGCCAGGGCGCCGCTCATCATATCTTGGCCCGGCAGTTTCCTGGAAGGCGCGCGGCGACAGGCTCTGGTCGAGCTGCTGGATGTCGCGCCCACCTTGCTTGATCTGGCCGGCTTGCCAATACCGGAGCGCATGCAAGGCAACACCTTGCGCAACCTGCTCGTCGACGCCGGAGCGCGGGATCATCATCGAGACTTTGTACGCTGCGAATATTATCAAGCCATCAACCCGTCCATGGCTAAAAACTATACCGGTACCTACGCAACGATGATTCGCGACGAGCGCTACAAGCTGGTCGTCTATCATGGGCATGGCCTCGGCGAACTCTTTGACCTGGAAAGGGATCCTGATGAATTTGACAACTTATGGAATGATCCCGCCTTGATTGAGATTAAAGTCGGGCTAATGCAACGCAGCTTTGACGCGCTTGCGCTAGCGACCGACATTGGTCCGAAGCAGATCACCTGGTTTTGACAAGTTGAAACAGCGTCAAGCAAGATTCGATCCAGGCGCGAGCCGCGACCAGTCCGCGTATCGGGGCGCTCGCCAGTTAGACTTGACCAGCATTTTCCTTCACCGCAGCCCCCTTCAGTGACGCAAACACCGCATCCTGGCTACGGATTTGGCCGATTTTGCTTTCATCGTCCCTTTTGTTTGCTCCAGGAAAGGTAGACATATTTACCATCTCCAACCTGATGGAGTGGAAGATCGATGCATCGCTAACCGGAACGAGGATTCTACAGCTGGTTCTGGCGCGTCTATTGCCGGCCAAAGGCGAAAGCTTTTGACATCCTGCGCGCCGGGGAGCCTGGCTTTTTGACAGTGACTTTCCTATATGTTATGTTCAGTCTGTCATTTGGCGGTCAACAGTAATAGTGCCGTTCTTAAGCCTCTATAAGAGAGGCGGAAAACGTATTTTCAAAGGAGCTATAGAAATGGTTAATTCGAAGCGCGGCATTTCCCGTCGAGAAATGCTGAGGTTAATGGGCGTCGGCACAGTCGGAACCGCCCTCGGTTCCCACATAGCCTACGCCCAATCGGTTCCCGAATCCGGCACGTTCCGCTTTCAGATCGAGAGCGGTCCCGGCACGGACTTCGTGGCAGTGGTGGACGCCTTCATCGAGGAACATCCGGAAATCACAGTTGAGTTCAGCCAAGTCGAAGCGGCGGTGGTTGGCGTCGACTGGCAGCGCATCGCGATGGAGGCGGGCGCTGTTGATCTGATCTCAAATGAGAATCCCAAGTTTCTCAAGCTTGATCCCGTTCTCAAAGCCGGTCTGATCCAACCACTCGATGGTTATCGTGATCTGTATGAGTGGGACGACTGGGTGCTGGCGGCGGCGCTTCGGCGTTCGTCGCGAGGCGGGCAACTCTGGACACTGCCGCTCTATTACGAAATTTGTGGCGCATCTTATAGAAAGTCGGTTCTGGAAAGCTTTGATGTAGGCGAGCCCCAGACCTGGGAAGAATTCATTCAGATGCTGGAGAAATTCAAGGCGGCCGGTCTGATTCCGCTGACCAACGGACATCGCGGCTTCAGCCAGATCCAGATGATTCACTACCAATTCTGGGCAAGCATCGGTGGCTTAAGCGGTCCGGGAAGCATTACCGATGTGATCTTTGGCGATGGCAAATTTACTGACGCGCCGAGCGTTGAAGCGGCTCAAGCTATCTTGGACATCTACAATGCGGGCTTGCTCGACCCGGATGTACTGTCGATCACGCAGGACGACGGCAATGAACGTTTCATTTCCGGGGCGGCTGCTTTGAACGTGACGGGCACCTGGTTCTATTCGGAGATGCAGCGTCAGTTTGACGACGACTGGGATATGTTGACGATGCCGGGTCCTGGCGGCGGTCCGATATGGTGCACCGGCGAGACGGAAGCGATGGTCATCCCGGCAGCGGCGCAAGACCCGGACGCTGCCGCGCTGTTCCTTGACTTCTGCGTCAAGGGCACTGGCGCCAAGATCCTGCTCGAACGCGGCAATCTCTTGGCGACGAAAGCCTTCGGCGAGCTGGCGATTCCGCAGATTCAGCGACTGCCGATCATCACCGGCGATGAGTCTTCCTTGTTGATCTTCGGCTGGCTGCCACAAAATTCCCAGGATGCCTACCAGCAAGGCTTGGGCGGCATACTGGCCGGCGCCATCACGCCCGCCCAATGGGCGCAGCAAGTCCAGGACGCCTGGGAACGCGACATTGAAGACGGACAGATACCAGAAGATCGCAGCGATCTGCTCTAGTCCAAAATTGCAATCGGGCTCAGTCTTCGTATTCCGGGCTGAGCCCAAAGACTCAATGTGACTCGTACCGGATTGAGATAGCCTAGATGTCCGCGCTTGCTTCAAAGCTTCGGCCGCGGCCGCTTGAGTCGTGGCGCAGCGCCTCATCCAAGGCGCGCGAGCAGTGGCTGCTAGCCCTTGTTCTTGTGACGCCCGCCTTGATCATGATGGGGATATTCGTTTTCTACCCGGCTTTGCAGACGATTGGGCTGAGCTTCTACAAATGGGACGGCATCAGCCCGGATATGGGCAACTTCGTCGGTTTCAAGACCTTCGCCCGGGCGACGGACAACTATCCCTTCTCGCAGGCGATCAAGAACAGCCTCTTATGGGGCGTCGTTGGGCTCTTCGTACCCACGATTATTGGCTTGATCGCGGCGGCGTTGGTGGAAGATACCAACCTGCGGCCAAAGCCCCTGTTTCGCTTCGCCTTCTTTGTGCCCTATTTCTTTTCGATGGCGGTGGCGGCGGCGCTCTTCACCCGCGTTTACGACCCCAGCTATGGCATGATCAACCAGGTGATCCAGGCCTTGGGCTTCACCGATGTCAAACCACAGTGGCTCGGCGATGGCAGGATCGCCATCTACGCGGCAATGGGCGTATTCGTCTGGCATGAGACGGCCTTCTGCTACATTGTCTTCACGGCGGCGATACAGCAGATTGACCGCTCTCTCTATGATTCGGCCAAGGTAGACGGCGCTTCGGAAGTTCAGGTATTTCGCTACATCACCATTCCCAGCGTCCGGGACGTGGCCACTTTCGTCATGACGATCATGCTGATTGTCGGCTTGACGCCCTTCGCCGTCGTCTTCCCGCTAACGACACCGGGCTTGGGCGGTCCTTATTACTCAACGGAAATCTTGCCGACGCTCATTTTCAAAAAGGCGCGCATGGGTTATAACGCCAGCGAAGCGGCGGCTCTCGGCGTCATTCTTCTTATTCTTGTCATCGGGATCGTAACCGTTTTCCTGTGGTTCAGAGAGCGCACGGCGCCAAAGGACTGAACGAGCGCGAGCCATGCTGTCCACCAAACTCATGCGGTATGCCTTATATGCGCTGGTCATACTTTTGGCGCTGCCCTTCGTTTTCCCCTCGCTTTGGGTGTTGATGGCGAGCTTCTCGACCAATACGCAGATCACGATGGATTCGCTGGCGCTGCCGGACCGGCTTTATGTCGAAAATTATGCCCACGCCTGGACGGGCGCCAAATTCAGCACCTTCGTCTACAACAGCCTGGCTGTATCGGGGTCGGTCACCGTGCTGATTGGCGTCCTGGCGACGATGCTGGGTTATGCCGTTTCTCGGCTGGATTTCCCCGGGCGCCGTCTATTGTTGCTGTTAATCATGATGGCGATCGTAACGCCGGTCTTCTCTTACCTTGAGCCATTGACACGCGTCGTGCGACACTTGGGCTTGGCCAACTCGCGCACAGCCGTGATTCTGACGACAACAGCCACCTTCCTGCCGGTGCCAACGCTGCTTATGCGGTCGTTTTTCTTGACGCTGCCGGAAGAGCTCGGCGATGCCGGCCGCGTCGAAGGCGCCAGCGAGTGGGGCGTCTTCCGCCATATCATGGCGCCGCTTGCTCGTTCCGGCGTACTGACCGTGCTCATCTTCGCCTTTCTTTGGAGCTGGAACGATCTGCTGCTGCCGGCGGTTTTTCTCCAGGCGCCTGACAAGTACACCATCGCCTACGCCATTACCACGCTCAAGCCCGCCGGTTTTCGTCAAGATCACGTCACCATGTTCGCCGCCTCGATTATTTCGACCGGACCCATGATTGTCGTCTATCTACTGCTAATGCGCCGCTTCATTGCGGGACTGACAGTTGGCGGCTTGCGCGGTTAATCGTGGCGATTCAGGGCTGTCCTTGAGCAAGGGTCAATGACTTACCGAATGATCCAGATCGGTCTCGGCTCCATGGGACAAGACTGGTGCGAAAACGCGCTGCCGCCGAATATTGAAGAAGGCTTGGTCGAGGTCGTCGCCGCGGTCGATATCAACCCCGCAGCCTTGCAAGTAGCGCAAGATTCGCTTGGCTTGCCGGCTGAAAAGCGCTACACAAACTTGAAAAAAGCCTTGGCCGAGAACCCGGCCGATTTCTGCACAGTAGTTGTACCGCCAGCGAACCATGAAGCGGTCGTTGACCTTGCCTTGGCTCACGATCTTCACATCCTGTCGGAAAAGCCGATCGCGGATACTTTGGACGCTTCCGTACGCATCGCCGATAAAGTCAAGCGCGCCGGCGTGAAAATGGGCGTGACGATGAGTCACCGTTTCGACCAGGATAAAACGAGCTTCCGCCAGGAATTGCAATCGGGGCGCTACGGGACGTTGGACTACCTCGTCTGTCACCTCACCTCAGACCTGCGTAAACGAGGCAGTTGGGGTTTGTTTCGACATGAGATTGCTGACCCGCTTATGATCGAGGGCGCGGTGCATCATCTTGATTTGCTCGCCGACCTGGCTGGCGCAAAGTGTGATACGCTCTACGCGCAGACGTGGAATCCGCCCTGGGGCGAGTACGCCGGCGATTCGCAGGCGCTGGTCACGATGGTCTTTGAAAACGGCAGCCGTGCCTTCTTTGAGGGCGCCGCAACCAATGCCGTCGGCTTGCATGACTGGTACGGGGAAACCTTTCGCGCCGAGTGCAAGCTTGGAACGCTGCTGCTCAAAGCGCGGCGGTTGGAGCGCTTTCCCTATGACCCGACAACGCAGCGCATTAGCAAAGCGGAAGGCGAGGGCGAGGAAATCCCGCTGCTGCAGCGTCCCAAATGGATGAACACCTGGTTGATCGAACAGTTCGTGCATTGGCTGGATGGCGGCGAGCCGATGGCGACAAACATCCAAGACAATTTGCAGTCGGCCGCCTTGATCTTTGCCGTTATCGAAAGCAGCCGCAGCGGCCAGCCGGTCAAGATACAGGAGCTATTGAATCAAGCGTGGGAGGATTTATGAGCATGGATTCCAGGGATGGAAAGATCAAGACCGCCGTGATCACCGGCAAGCATCCTTTTGATGTGCCGGCTTTTCACACCGCCTTCCGCAGCATGCACGAAATCGACTTCTACCCGCAGCACATGGAGGATTTCGCTGCCGACATTGGCGAGCGGCGCGCCGAATATGATGTGCTGCTCTTCTTCAACTTTCACCAGGAGACGCCCGGCAGTTCGGGCAGCCCGGCAGACGAGGCGACCAAGGCGGCGCTGGAAACCTTGGGCGAAAGCGAGCAGGGCATTTTCATTTTGCACCACGCTCTGTTGGCTTATCCGGATTGGCCGCCCTGGGCCAGCCTGGTCGGTATCCAGGCGTCCAGTTGGCATGTGCACATGGGCATCAACCTCAACATCCAGGTTGCTAATCCGCAGCATTCCATCACTCAAGGGCTGAGCGGCTGGAAGATGCTGGACGAGACTTACGTGGTGGCGGAACCGGATGCCGACAGCGAAATCCTCCTGTTCACCGACGATCCCAAGAGCATGCGCAGCATCGCCTGGACGCGGCGCTATAAGAAAGCGCGTGTCTTTTGCTTCCAGTCGGGCCACGACCACAATGCCTATGAGAATCCGAACTTCCGCCTGGTCGTCAGCCGCGGTATTCAATGGGCGGCGCGTAAACTCGGGTAGAATTCAGCAATAGGGAATTGCAAAACGCCGTGTATGACCGAAGCATCGAAATTGATCTGAAGCGCCATCTCGCCTTGGGTGTTGAATTCATTATCAACAACCTGGATGAGCGCCAGAACTACCTGCCATTCTTTCACTACGAATTGATCCAACAGCCCACAGGCATGCGGCACGGTCCCTTCGACTCGCCCCATGTTGTCGGTCGATTTCTGGATGCGCTCGGTCGCTGTTCGCGGATCATTGAATTGCCTGACCAAGCCGAAATCTATGACGCGCTTGCCGAACAGCTCTACGACAGCCTCGAGCGCCATCCATCCGGCTTGCCTTGGAATACTCCCGCGGCCTGGCAGCCGGATGTCGCCGCGATGCACAACTGTCGCGAAGTCGTCTTGGGATTGCTAGCGCTCTGGAATTGGCGTAACGATGCGCGGGCGGAGCGGGCGCTGCGCCGCTTTTGCCGTTCCATTTTCAAGGTGATTGGAGCTGGCGCGCGCTTTCCCGGCGAGAGTCTCGGTCCCGACGGCTGGACGACTGCGTTTAGCGGAATTTTGGCGCCGCCGCCAGCAAGCACTGGCCGGCTCATTCGGCCGCTGGTTCAGTACTATCGTCAATCGGCCGATGAGATAGCGCTGGAGCTGGCGCGCCGGTTCGCCGTGGACAATCTCGACATGGCTTTCAAGGCTGACGGGTCGATCGCTGATGCCGCCGGCACGCACATGCATTCCATCACCGGTACGATCACCGGTCTGATCGAATATGGCATCCTGGCTGAAGATGCAACGATTATAGAAGGCGCGCGCCGCGCTTATGATGTTGGCATGCGCCCCTTCCGCAGCAGTTACGGCTGGGTGAAAGAGTTTCGCTGGGCGCCCTGGCTTGCGGAACCGCTGCAGGCAGCCGGATACGCTGGCTTCGACATCAACCGCGGCGAAGCCAATAATACGGGCGATCTCATTGAAGCGGCGCTGCTGCTGGCAAAGGCTGGCTACCCGGACTATTACGAAGATGCCGACCGCATGCTGCGTAATCACTTATTGGCATCGCAAGTTGTGGACACATCGTGGGTGCAGGAAGCCAGTGGGCACGAGGATGATGATGAGGCGCGCTACGGAGACGTGGCGCGGCGAGCGCGCGGCGGCTTTTGCTTCGGGGGGACCAAGAGCCTCATCTCGTATCCGGATGAAGCCTACCAGGTCAATGCCGACCTTGTGGGCGGCGCGCTGCAATCCATCTGCGAGTCCTGGGAGGCGATAGCCAGCGTGGATGATAAGACGGTCCGCTTTGATCTGCTATTTTCTAAAGAGGACAGTGCCTATTCTTTGACCTGCCCGCCGCCGGGTCCCGAACCGATCGCGTTGCGCCTCCGCCAAGCGGCGTCTGTGCAGTTGCGCATCCCGTCTTGGGCGCAACCCGCCGGGGTCACCCTTCAGATTAGCGAAATGCCAAAGGCATCAGCAGAGGACCTGATATCGGACGGCTACCTTAGGCTGTCCCCGCTGGCGCCGGATACGGTCGTGAAGGTTTGGCTGCCAAGCCGCCGCGAGACCGTCGCCGAGGTGGTGGGCGGCGAGCGCTGCGAAATCGACTGGCACAACGATACCGTTGTCGGCATCAACCCGCCAGCGCGTTTTCAGCCACTGTATGGAAACGACTGACGGCGGACGATGAGGAGCGCATAACCGTGGTCGACTACAAGCGCGCGCATGAAGAAGCGATCATCTTTGATGGCGCCTGCCCGCTGCTGACGCACTCGCCGGCGCACACCTCGTATTATGTTGAAGGCGGCGTTACCGTCGTTGCGCCATCGCTGGCGGCCAACCACAACTGTGGCGAAGCGATCTTGCGGATCGCCGACTGGCTGAATATCATCCGCGAGCGCAGCCATGAACTCATGCGCGTCACCGATGTCGAAGGCTTCCATCAGGCGAAGGCCGACAACAAGTTGGGAATACTCTTCCACTTTCAGAACTCGCTGCCGCTCGAGCAGAGCATTGAGCTGGTGGACGTCTATCACGCGCTGGGCGTACGCGTCATTCAATTGACCTACAACGTGAGGAACTTCGTCGGCGATGGCTGTCTCGAGCCGAATGACGCCGGTTTAAGCGCCTTTGGCCGGCGCTTGATCAAGGCGATGAATCGCGCCGGCATCGCGGTCGACTGCAGCCACACCGGCATCCAGACCACCCTGGACGCAATGGATGTCTCCGAGCAGCCGGTTGTCTTCAGCCACAATCTGGCCAAGGGCGTCTGCGACAGTCCGCGCAACTTGACCGATGAGCAGATCGAACGCGTCGCCGAAACGGGCGGCGTCATCGGCATCAACGGCTTCCCGCCCTTCGTGGCGAAGAAGAGGCGCCCCACACTTGATGACTTGCTCAAACATGTCGACTACATCGCCGATCTCGTCGGCGTCGAACACGTGGGCATCGGCATCGACTTCGAATACATCGGCGATTCCATGCAGGAGGCGTCAAAGGCGCATTATGACTACTTCGTGAAGACCGGGCAATGGGATCCAAAAGATTATCCGCCGCCGCCCTACTATTATCCGAGCGGCTTGGACGACCCGCGCTGTTTTCCCAATTTGACCAAATCCCTCCTGGAGCGAGGCTATAATGAACAAGAAACGAAAAAGGTTCTGGGCGGTAATTTCATGCGCGTTTATTCGCAGATTTGGACTTAGGTCATGTTGAATCGAGCAGAGATCCTGAGCAGACTTAGAGGCACGCTGGCAAATGGCGACGTCATTATTGGCGCCGGCTGCAGCGCCGGAATCGTGGCGAAGTGCGCTGAGCTGGGTGGGGCGGACTTGATCGTCTGTTACAGCACCGGCCGATCGCGCATTATGGGGCTGCGGACCGAGGTGATCGGTCACTCCAACCCGCGAACGCTTGATATGTATGACGAAATCAGCAATGTCGTCAACGACACGCCCATCATCGCTGGCATTGAAGCCAACGACCAGACCACATACGATCTCGGAATCGTGATTGACCGCTTCGTCGACCAGGGATTCGACGGTTTTATCAACTTTCCCACCGTGGGAAATCATGAGCATGTTTCCGATTTTTTCCTTCGCGAGTACGAGAATATCGCCAGCAGCCTGAAACAGCCTTGGGGCTTCGCCCGCGAAGTTGAGTTGATCCGTCAATTGCGCGCCCGCGACATTTTCACAATGTGTTATGTATTCAATGCCGAGCAAGCTGGGCGCATGGCTGAGGCCGGCGTCGATGTCGTCTGCGCCCATGTCGGCGGCACCGCTGGTGGATTGATCGGCTTCCCGGCCGACCCCATGGAAGAGGCGCTGGAAAACACGCAGCGCATTATGGTAGGCGCCTGGAATGTTGACCCTGATGTGATCTGCCTGGCTCATGGCGGACCTTTCGCCGAGCCGGAGGATACGCGTGCGCTGTATGAGCGTACGGACGCGCAGGGTTTCGTCGGCGCTTCCAGCATTGAGCGCATCCCGATTGAAAAGGCGGTGATGAGCGCAGTCAAGACTTTCAAGAATCACAAAATAAGGAAGCGCTAAATCGTGACTGAGGCGACGCTTGCGGTCGTCCTTGCTGGCACGCTCGATACAAAAGCGGCCGAGTTCGCCTGGGTGAGGGCGCTGATCGAAGAGCAAGGAGTCCGCACGCTGGTGATTGATGTTGGCGTTCTCGGCGAGCCTGGCTTCGCGCCTGATGTCAGCCGCGAAGCAGTCGCCAGCGCGGCCGGAAGCGATCTCGAGTCTCTGCGGCGGGGCGGGAATCGGAATGAAGCGCTGACTGTGATGGGCCGAGGGCTGGCTGTCATAGCGCGGCGGCTGTACGACGAGGGCGAGCTTGATGGCATCCTGGGCATGGGCGGCAGCGGTGGCACGACTGTCGCCACCGCCGGTATGCGCGCGCTGCCACTGGGTGTGCCCAAGCTGATGCTCTCAACCCTCGCTAGCGGCGATGTGCGCGCTTTTGTAGGACCGGCGGACATCGTTATGATGCCTTCGATCGTTGACGTGGCCGGCGTCAACCGCATCAGCGGCAAAGTTTACGCCAACGCAGCGGCGGCGATCACCGGCATGGTCCGCGGAAACGCGCCGCCAATCACCGCTGAGAGACCGCTGATTGCCGCCTCGATGTTCGGCAATACTACGCCCTGCGTCGACCATGCGCGGAGTCTGATCGAAAAACGAGGTTTCGAAGTCTTGGTCTTCCATGCGACCGGTATCGGCGGCCAGACCATGGAGAGCCTGATCAGCGAAGGTTATATCGCTGGCTGTCTCGATATAACGACAACTGAATTGGCGGATGAGGTCTGCGGGGGCGGCGCCAGCGCTGGACCGGAACGCTGCCTGGCGGCGTCGCGCGCTGGCATTCCAGCAGTGATCTTACCCGGCTGCGTCGACATGGCCAACTTCGGGGCGCTCGAATCGGTCCCTGAAAAGTATCGCGAACGCAATTTATATCAATGGGCGCCGACCGCGACGCTCTTGCGCACAAACATCGAAGAGAATCGACGGATCGGTGAAATGATCGCCGCCGCCGCCGATGCAGCGACTGCGCCCGTCGCCATTATCCTCCCCCTCAAGGGCGTTTCCATGCTGGATAGCGAAGGTGGCGCTTTCTGGGATCCCGCTGCGGACGCCGCTTGCTTCGACGCCATCAAGAGCGGTCTCAGACAAGACATCCCCGTAATTGAGCTGGCATTCAATATCAATGACCGGCGCTTCGCCGAGGCCGCCGCCGACACGCTGCTGAACTTGATGCTGCAGTCCGAAACTTTGCGGGTTGCAAAGCAATAAGCGTCGAATTCCCTGAATTGTCTCGCATGCTGCAAGTCAACATACCTGAATCCGGATCCGCTCTTCGCCATGTATAGGCAGTTTGGCGAGGCAATTGCTTCAGCGCGGTTTGCCTGCTTTGGCGAAAATAGGGATTCGACTTTGATCTACCCCTTAATCCCGGAGCTGGCGATCTCACTGACGAAATACCGTTGGCCACGACAAAGACCAGGATCAGTGGCAGCACAGCGATACTGGCGGCCGCCATCAACTCGTTGAAGGGAGATTGACCGTATTCTTGCGATCCTTGTACAACGCTGACGGCAAGGCGTGTAGATACAAAGAATTAGGCACATTTTCAATACGATTCTCGGCACCCTCGTTTTTTCTCGGTGTACTCGGTGGTAAAGTTTTTTCAGTTTCAAACGAAATGGATACACTACCGTTTCTACAGCGTGTTTTGCAATCCCCCCCCCCCCCCGCGCGATACAATCACACTCGGAAGATATTTCCAAAAAACAATATTGAGAGGAAAAAGACTCATGTACGCACAATCCAGGATTCGCTCCATAATTGGAGTGATACTTATAGTAGCGCTGTTGATGGCGCTGACGTCAGCCGTCGGGGCGCAGGACACACGGGGCGTATTGCGGCATTCGAAGGCCGGCGCTACGGCCGCCAATGACATTGATCCGCATGGGCCGAATTCTGAAGGACTCACCATGCAGTATGTCTACAGTCAGTTGACTCGCCTGGATACGGGCGCGACCTATGTCGTTCCCGATTTGGCCGAGTCATGGGAGTCGGACGACACGGGCCAGGTATGGACGTTACATCTCCGCCAGGGGGTAACCTTTCACGACGGGTCGGATTTCACTTCGGCCGACGCGCTTTACAGCATTCGGCGTGTCTTGGACCCGGATACGGGCTCGCCGGTCAGAGACAAATTCTCGATCATTGACGAGGCAAACCTGTCAGCGCCGGACGACTACACCATCGTGATACCGCTGCATTCGGTCAACGTTGAATTCCCCACCATATTGGCGGACCGGCGTATGGCGATGATACCCGAAGGCAGCGGCGACACAATTGCGCAGAGCGGCATCGGCACTGACGCCTTCCGCCTAGTGTCGATGGATCCGGTTGGGGTAACGGTGCTGGAGGCTTTCGACGATTACTGGGATGGACCGCCCGGCTTGGCCAGGATCGAACTCTACCACATCGGTGACGCAGCTGGCGTTGTTCAGGCGCTGCTCACCGACCAGCTCGATTACGTGGGAATCGGCTCGATCGCACCTGAGAATTTCCCCCTGTTTGAGGGCAATGATGATTTCACCTTCCTTGTTCAAGCCTCGGGCGGTCAGACAAACCTGGTGATGGACACGACAGTGGCGCCCTTTGATGACATCCGCGTGCGCCAGGCTTTCAAACTGGTCATGGATCGCCAGGAAATTCTTGAAGTGGTATATGCCGAACAAGGCGACATCGCCTGCGACAATTCCGTTTGGAAAAACGACCCCTACTATCTCGAGCAGGATTGCCCGCGGGATGTCGAGCGCGCCAAGGAACTGCTGGCTGAAGCGGGCTATCCGGACGGCTTGGATGTCGAGCTCTTTGTGGCGGATGTCTATCCTTCGTACGTACCGCTGGCTGTCGCCTTCAAGGAACAGGCGGCCGAGGCTGGCATCCGGGTCGAGATCAACCAGGTGCCTAACGACACATACTACTCCGACTATTGGAAGAAAGTGCCGTTCTATCTGACCTGGTGGGGCCAGCGCATGGCGGGACCCGGGTTGAAAGAGCTCTTTAGCTGCGACTCGCCCAACAACTACCCCGGCTGGTGCAACGAGGAATTTGACCAACTGCTGGCGGACGCGAGCGCTGAGCTTGACTTTGACAAGCGGAAGGAACTCTACGCGCAGGCTCAGATACTGGCAAGTGAAGGCGGCGGCTGGTTGAACCCGGTCTTCTTCACCGCCGTTGACCTGTTCAATTCCCGCGTCAAGGGCGTGACCAGAATGTTCACCGCCTACATCCATCTCTTCTATATCGAGGAGGACTAGAACCAGCGCTTGCTGGGCTGGTCGCCAAACCCTCACGCCAAACCCCTCTCCCATAAAGGGAGGGGGGCTTCTGCCACCGTCTATTGAGGCTTGTCCGGTAGTGTGGCAAGGCGGTCGCTTTTCTACCCTTCACCCCCGACCCCCTCTCTCACAAGAGACCCACGTAGACATAGCGCTACGAGAGGGGGAACGTCGCCAGGTTTCCAGCTCGTCCGGCGAGAGGAAATCTTCGATGACGATGTAGCCATTCTCTGGATAAAAGTCGAACTGTTCTTGCGTCAATGCATTTTTCATTTGATCTTGCCCTCGGACTCAATCTTTTGTGCAGACATAAGGTTTTGTTTTATGCCAGATCAGCGGATTAATCGCGTCATCGTCCAGCACATCGCCGATCTCCAGCGACTCGAAGTAGGCCTGCGGCAAGGCACTCTGCTTGCCATTGAAGGTGGAGCCATCGGGCATATAGCCGCAGGTCATTGCCCGCCGCGTGCCCGGCGTCATATTGGCCGCGGCGCCATGCGGCATCAAACCGTTGTGGAAGGAGCAAGATCCCGCTTTCATCGGCGCCGCTACCGACTGCAATTCCGCCCACTGTGGATAGAGTTCAAATAGATCGCTGATATTGGGGCCGATACCGGCATGTTCGAAAGTGGCCGTCTTGTGCGCGCCCGGCAGGAAATAGAGGCAGCCGTTATCGCGCGTGGCGTCGTCCAGCGCCACCCAAATCGTGATGGCGTCCTGCGATGAGTAAGACCAGGAGGCATTGTCCAAATGCCAGCCGGTCGGGTTGGCCCAGGGCTGCTTGATCAAAGCCTGATCATGCCAGATGCGCATGCCATCGACACCGGCCAATTCGCTCACCATCTTGCCCAGACGCGGATCCCACATTAGCTCGCGCATGCCAGCGTGATCAATCCACAGATTCTGCCGATGTACGAAGACCTTGTCAAAATAGGCGCTTTCTTCGTCAACGATGCGCTCCGACGACCGCATGCCGCCGGCGGTAATGCGCCCGTCGCGCTGCGCCACAGCGTCGGCAATCTCCCGCCGCCAGGTCTCCAACTCTTCCGGCGTGAGGAAATCCTCGATGACGATATAGCCGTTCTCCTGATAGAAATCAATCTGCTCCCGGGTCAGGTCAGTGTTCATTTGATCGACCCTCCATTTCTTTTGAATCGTGTTCGTAGAGAATATCCTGCAACTCATCCGGGGACAAGTAGCTTACACTTATGAACCTCAAATTTTCGCCTTCCAAGCCCATCCCGGGGCCTTAGGCCACATCGGTCCTCCCGCCTCACGGTGGGGGACAAGACAGGTTTTTCAACCTTACCCCCCAGCCCCCTCCCCGAGGCTTCATGGCTGAAGAGCGGACACCTTTTCATTTCGCAGGATTTCGTTACAAAATCTGATCATTCCGCGGCAATTTTCGGGCGACCCAAGGGTCGCCCCTACGATTTTCGCCATAAATGAACCTTGTAGGGGTCAGCCTTGGCTGACC
>JAJECX010000002.1 GCA_022821805.1 Anaerolineae bacterium | reverse complement strand
TTGCCAAGGTAAACATTCGACTCATTTGCCAGAAAATCCCGTATCTTCGTCCATTGTTCGTCAGATAGTCTCATGTTTGTCATGAGACTATTTTACGCATTTATGCAGATGCCAATGCCAAAATATCAACAGAACCTAGTGTTAATAGAAAGTCGGGATGGTTCGGATTGGTGAATCTGTCCATTTCTGAAACGTTTCCGGTCGTGCCGTCGGGAAGTTTCGTATCCATAAACTCGGCATCTGCAAAGTTGGCATTCAAGACGTTTGCCCCGCTTAAATTCGCGAAAGTCAGGGTTGCCTTACTGAAATTGGCATAGCGCAAGTCCGCATTCCATAGTTTTGCAGCGTCCAGAAATGCACCATTGAGTTTTGCATAGGACAATGTCGCGCCCGAAAGGTCTGTTTCATACATCTGCGCGTATTGCAGTTTCGCGTCGACCAACCGTGAATTCCGCAAGTCTGCTTTGAAAAGCTCTGCGTGTTGCATATCCGCATCATTGAAGGACGCCCTATGCAGAATCGCGCCCGCTAGATCCGCGTGTTGCAATTCTGCCTTGTAGAATACTGCTCCCATGAGATTTGCGTAGCTGAGATCCGCCTTCTTAAGCTCGGCTTCTGATAAGTCCGCTCCTTTCAGCAAACCCTCATTGCCTTCTAACCAACCTCGCGCTTGGAGTTCACTAATAGCCTTTATCGCCATGTCATTTGAGGGGATGCCGGCATCACGAACCAAGCTTCGTTTCAGTTCTTCTGTCTGCCGCTCTTCGTCACGCTGCGCCTGTTCTCGCTGGCGTTCTCGATCTCGATGCGCGTAGATGCGGTCAAAGATAACTACTGTCACGCCCACACCGATGACTTCTGTGGCGAGATTCATGTGGTAATCTCGATTCCCAATGCCAAAGAACGACGCGGCGATCGCAACACCAATCACAAGCAGAACCGCACCGCCCAGCAATTCATAGAAAAGCCTGTGTTTCTTGTGGATTGATTGTATCTCTTTTCGCCGTGAGCTTTCCGCCATCACTTTTCCTCTATGTCCTCTGTGGTGAATCACCCACCGTCCACAATCGCAATCTCATCATCTGTCAAGCCATACAGCGACTCGGCGATTGCTTCAATCACCGCATCCGCCGCTTGATATACCTGCGCATTGTCAAAGCGAAGCACTTTTAGACCCAAGTCTTCCAAGAATTCCTGCCGGCTGGCGTCATATTCCGCCTGTTCCGAGCCTTCGTGGATCTCCCCATCCACTTCGATCACAAGCCGAGCTTTGGCGCAAAAGAAATCGACGATGAATTGCCCTATCGGATGTTGGCGGCGGAAATGGAAGCCACCGACTTGTTTTCGTCTAAGTCGCCGCCACAGAATGTTTTCCGCAACTGTCGGGTTCTGGCGCATGTGTTTGGCGCGCAGCTTGATTTCATGGTAAACATCGCGGTCCGTGTGGGTATGCGCCCAGCCATCTTTCTTTTTCGTTGTCACTACAGCTAAGCCTCTCAGTCTTTTTCTAACCCCCCTCAGTCCCCCCAAAGCATTGGGGGGAAGCTGGTTTGCGCTTGAGGCGAGATCTGCTCAAAGCGGCGACGCTCCCCTTCCCCAATGCGTTGGGGAAGGGGCCGGGGGATGGGGTTAGCCCTCCACAATCGCCACCTCATCCTCGGTCAGCCCGTACAGTCGGTACACAAGCGCGTCAATCTCCTCGTCCACCGTCTCAATAAGCCTTTCGGTTAACCTGCGGCCTTCACCCGTCGAGCCCGGCAACTGGCGGTGACGGACCAGCATTTCATCGACCAGCTTGACCATTTCATCGTGCAATTGTACGTCGGCGGGATTGCCGAAGTCGATTTTGCGGATTGGGAGAGACCGCATTATGGCATTTGAAAGCCTAATGGTTAGATTTGCGCCGCCCGTGACGGTAAATTCAACATAGCTTTTGAGCAATGTGGAATTGAGGATGCCCAAGATATATTCCAGTTTGTAAGGAACAGCGCTACGCGACTTATGAACGAAGTTGAGTGCATTCAGCGCTAACAACCCATTCGTGTCCAAGTATCCTCGAAGTGACTTAGCAATTCTAATGAAGTACAGCTTTTCATCCATTTTGTGCAAGTCTTTATAGTTTATCCCCGGTAGTCCTAACTGGGCCTTGTATGGTATTTCCTTTAGACGATACCGATCAATGGAGGCGCCGACCAGCAGACCTTGTGAGTCTAAATTGATGTCGTACTGGCTCTCAAATATAAACTTCGTGTCGTGTTCAGATGTGGATATATCAATCGGAGTTTTACACGACTTGCAATTGATACTTTTGACATTTCTGTTTCTCTTGCCAGGTCGTTCAAAGCAGTTCAAACAGTGGGGGCACCAAATCAGGTCGCCGTTACGACCATGTTCTAATCCTCTACCTACTTCAAATTCATCTCCTAGATCGAACGATACTGAATTTACTTTGCGAACAATGGGACTGAGATTCGGCATTCGCGCCAAAGTAATCATACTGAATTGGGCATCTCTAACATCTTCCACGTCTAGATCGTCCAAGTGAATGAACTTGTTATTTTCCACGTAAACCCGCTGAATGCGCGTAGTTCCCGTCGTCCTTGCCCTGACAAACAGCGCCACCGCTTCCTGTGCTACTCCGGGAAACTGACCAAAATCAACCACAAGATTGAGACTGTGCTTATTGAGAATGTCTTCACGGTAGGGCCGGTATGCTTCTGTCTTTGTGAAGTTCTTTGGAATTAGAAAACCTAAGGCTCCATCCTTGCGTAGCAAGTTGTCTATACATTCGTCAACGAAAACTGCAAAGATGTTCATATTATGCGTGTCTCGTCCATACTTGCTGCTAATGTATGGTAAGAATTCGCTGTCTAAGACTTCTTTACTTCCCCAAGGCGGATTCCCAATCACCGCGTCAAATCCGCCCGCATCCATGATTGTCGGGAAGCCGTCCTTCTTAGCCCAATCGAATGCCTTGACGCGATTCAACTCCTCTTCGCTAAAGAGCCAGGGCTGCTTGCCGCGGAAAAAATCGCTGCCGATGAGAGAATTGCCCCATTTGATGTTGTCGCTGAGGTCGGGCAGGATGCGTCCGCCGGCGCTGAACATGATGGTCTGCGTGCCGGCGGCGGCCGAATCGTTCTCCAGCATTTTCAGCAGCAGCGAGAGCTTGCTGACTTCGACGGCGTTCTGGTCCAGGTCGACGCCGTAGATATTGTTCAGCAGGATGCGGCGTTTTTCGGCGGTGGTCAGGATCATGCCATCGGCGGTTTCGCGGCGGCGATTGCGGTACTGCTTGGGATGTTCGCGGTAGTATTTCAGGTGCCAATCGAGCAGGTAGTTATAGGCGCCGGTGAGGAAGGAGCCGCTGCCGCAGGCGGGGTCGAGGATGCGCAGCTTTTCGGCGTCTTCGGGCGTTTTGTCTTTGAGCAGCGCGCCGACGGTGTTCTCGACGATGTAGTCGACGATATAGGCGGGCGTGTAATAGACGCCGCCGGCTTTGCGCACTTCCGGTTTTTCTTCCACGCGCACCGCGCCGCCGCCGCTGAGCTCGATGACTTTGCCGAGGAATTGCTCGTAGACTTGACCCAGGATGTCAGCCGACAGCACCGAGAACTCGTAGGGACTGAAGGGAAAATACAGGTTCTTGATGATGTGGCGCAGCGGTTCGTCGGGGATGTGGATCGATAGCGAGAGCTGGTCGGGAGCGCTGGCGCGCGAATCCACGCCGAAGTGGAACAAGCCGGAATTGTATTTGTCGTCCGCTTCGTTGAAGAGGATCTTCAATTCTTCATAGACTTGCTTGCCAGCGGCGGCGGCGCTGCGCAGGCGTCCGTAGGCTTCGATATCGCGGTCTTCGGCGATGCGCAGGAAGACGATGCGGTCAATCGTCCACTGCACCAGCAGATTGAGTTGGCGCTGGCTCAGGTCGCGGTTGTGCAGGGCGATTTCCCGGGCAAGCGTCTCGCGCCAGCTTTCCATCTCGCGCAAGAAGGCTTGGTCGACGCTGAGCACGCCGCGAACGCGCTCGCCTTCGATCCATTCGCGCAGCGCGCCGCCGGCGACAGCTTCGCGGCTGAAACGCGATGCGAGCTCGTCCCACTGGTCGATGTATTCGCCATATTGGTAATAGCGCAGGCGGGCGGTGCTGGCGGGGTCGCTCCGCTGTGGCTGGATGCGGCAGTCGTATATGCTGAATTCTTCGAAATCGGTCAAGACGCTGACGGGTGTATTGCCCGACCAGCCATAACGCCGCAGTTGGAAAGCCGGGGTCGGGTCCCGCTCCAGGTTCACATGCGGCATTTTGGTTTCGACGAAGAAATGCCTCGTATTGCCGATATGGAAGCTGTAATCGGACCGCTTCGATCGTTCGATGCCGTCATCCACGATGAGGACTCGCGGCTCATGCCGCACTTGACGCTTGTCGCGCATATCCCAGCCCAGCGCCTTGAACAGTTCATCGACAAACTGGACGCGCACTTCAGTTTCGCTGCCGGGCTTGTCGCGTTCGAATTTCTCGACTAATGCGTAGACTTGATCGGGCGCGGTCATGGAGTCTCCTGGTATCAGCGCGCATTTTACCATTATCAAAGTCACTTACGCAGGGCGGCGGTGAAAGGGCAAACCACGAAATCTATAGAGGGCGAGCCAAGGGGCGCGCCTACAGTTTCCTTTTGATTGTTGCGTTATTTTATTGACGTTAATTCTGAATTGTCAGCGGTGAGAATTACTACGTGTTTCGCGCAAACCGGGGGGCAAATGGTCACTCCTTCAGGAAGCCGGCCGGCGGCTTGTAGGGCACTTTTAAGTGCTCCATGATGGCGTCCAACTTACGCGAGATCTCGAGCAGCATTCTGTGGTTCTCGGCAAGGATACGCGTCGTCTCATCAAGCGCGGCCGGACATGAATCTGTCGTGTCAAGTACCGGGCTTTGCGAGTTGCAGCCTTTGGATTTCATTCTTTGACAAAGCCTGCCGGTGGCTTGTAGGGGACGTCAAGATGTTTTATGATGGCGTCTAACTTATCATCAAGCAAATCTATACGCCGATCTAGCGCGTCAATTCTGTCGCCGTTTCGACTGACATTCTCCGTCAGTCCCAGGATTGCGCTCTCGAATCCGTCGACTTTGTCAAGAACAGCGTCCTGCGCCCGGCGGACGCTCTGGTATTCATCGTTTTCTCGCTGCAAACGGATACCGGTAGTGGCCATAGTGAAATGATCCTGATATTAGGAATGTTACACGTAGTATACGCTGAACCGCAGCTGACGGCAAACGAGAATCGGCGCTGCGCCGTCTGTGGATCGAGGGCGAGACAAGTCTCGCCCCTACGGAATCGAAGTTGATGGGGGCTAGAGCACGGCGCGGCGCTGGACATCGCCGTAGTCGGCGACCAGAGCGGCGTGGACTGCGCCGATGCGGCGGAAGCCTTCCTCAATGGTTTCCGGCTTGTGGATGCCGAAGTTGAGGCGCATGGCTTGGCGCCCGCCCTCGCCGGTGTAAAAGAGGGCGCCGATGGCGAAGGCGACATCACGGGCGATGGCGGCGATGAAGGTTTCGGCGGCGCTGGGTCCGACGGCCGGCAACTCGACCCAGAGGAAGAGTCCGCCGCCAGGGGCTTTCCATTGGCTGCCGGCGGGCAGGTAGCGCTGGGCGGCCGCCAGTGCCGCGACGCGCCGCCGCCGCAGCTCAAGCCGGTTGCGCTCCAGTTGCTTGGCCAGCACGCCCCGCTCCAGCAGCAGATGGATGGCGCGCTGGTTCAAGCCGGGTGTGGAGATATCGGCCGCCTGCTTGACGCGGGCGAGGCGCTGGTAGTAGGGTCCGTCGGCGACCAGGTAGCCGATGCGGATGCCGGGCAGCAACACCTTGGTGAAGGCGTTGGTGTGGATGACGACGCCGCTTTCGTCGAGCGCTTTCAGCGGCGGCAGCTCATCGCCGTCATAGCGGAACTCGCGGTAGACTTCGTCTTCGAGGATGGGGATGCGATGGCGGGCGGCGAGGCGCACGAGTTGGCGCCGGCGATGCAGGGGCATGAGGTGGCCCGTCGGGTTTTGGTAGCTGGGCATGACGTAGATCAAACGCGGACGCAGCTGATCGATGGCGTTTTCCAGGGCGTCAATGCGGATGCCGTCTTCGTCGATGGGGATGCCGTGGATGTGGACGCGGCGCGCCTCGGCGATGTCGATGATGCCGAGGTAGGTTGGGTCGGCGGTGAGCAGGGTATCGCCGTCGCGCATCAGCGATTGCAAGACGAGGTCGATGGCTTGCTGGGCGCCGCCGGTGATCAGCACATCTTCGACGCGGCAGTTGATGCCGATGACGCGGACGTAATCGCGCACGGCGCCCCGCAGCGGGGGGTAGCCTTCCGGCGCCTCATAGGCGAGGGCATCGGCGCCGTCGCGTTCGATGACCTGGTTGATGGCGTCTTGCAGGTAACGCACGGGGAAGAAGTCGCTTGGCGGGGCGCCGCCGCTGAAGTCGATGAGGCTCTTTTTGCGCGCGAGCCGCATCATCTCGCGGATGGATGAGGCGCGCTGGCGGGTTGCTGGCGCCGGTGGCAGCTGCTGGCGGGCTTCGGGGGCGTCACGTTCGCGGGCGACGAAGGTGCCGCGGCCGGCATGGGCGCTGAGATAGCCGGCGGCGCGCAGCTCGTTATAGGCATTGACGACGCTAATGCGGCTGAGGCCGAGCTCGGTCGCGAGCGCGCGGCTGGCGGGCAGGCGCGTGCCGGCGGGGAGGTCGCCGCCGTTGATCTGGGCGCGGATCTGGGTGATGAGTTGGCGATAGAGCGGTATTTCGCTCTCGCGTTCAAGCGCGATGTTGAGTTCGCGGTCCGGCATGGGCGGGCCTGTTCGCGTCGCCTGGATGGTAAAAACCGATAATAGCGCCAATTATATCTACTGTTCAGGAGGAATCCGGAGGAAATTGTTGAATACAAGTCTAATATTTTGTATCATCTTAGTAGAAGATTAAGATTGGTCACTGCCTTATGTTTCGATTTTCATGTTATTCAGCTGTCCTACGACGACTTATATGCGTTTTGCTTTTTGTATTACTCGCGCTGTCCGCGAATGTCGCGCTGGCGAATCGCAACATTCGGACTGGAACAGTTACCCAGGATTCCATTTCTATCTCATGGCGATCCGTGCCCGGCGCCGGACCGTATTATCTGTCCTACTATCAAGAGCCGGATGGTCCGCTTATCTTCCTCGGTGAAACCACGGGCACGTCCTATACATTCAATAACCTAAGACCCTATACCCGGTACCGCCTTAGAGTAGAGCACAACGAGGGTAGCTTTTCGACTGTAGGGCGCACCGCGGAATCGCCGGTGGCGACCAAGGCGAGGCCGCGCGCTTACACTTGTCCGTTTATGCCGCCGGAAATCGTTGTAAGCGGATACGGCGAGTATACGCAATGCAATCAGGTCGGGGCGGCTGGCGTCGCCATTCCCGAATTGATCGCGCAGGGCATCCTCGACGCGGTTGACGTATATGGCACTGTTGATGCCGAGATGCGCGTCTGCTTCCGCCAGCAGGGAAGACTGTTGTTCCTGGACTCGACGACGATGCCACGCGCGGAATTAGACTTGGCGGCAGAATATATTGACGGCATGACCTGTGGTCGGATTAACCGGATAGGCACGGTGGCGCTGCTGCAAGCGAGCGAGGCGCAGGCGGGGGACGATGCGGATTCGGCGCCGGATGTCGCAGCGACGGGGCAGGTCGGGTTGGATAACTGTCAACTGAGAACAATCGAATACCTGAGCCTGCGCGGCGGACCGAGCGTGATGTACGCGCGCAAAACGATCATTCCACGCGGTACTCGCTTGCTTGCCAGGGCAAGAAACGGCGATTGGTATCTTGTCAATTACGAGGAGCAAGCGGGCTGGATCAGCGGAGAATACGTGGAAGCGAGCCCAGGCTGCGAAGCCGTAGGAAGCTCGGAAAGCGTGTTCTTGCTTGTTGCGACCGAGCCAACCGAAGAGTCAACAGAAAGGTCAGTGACAAGGCCGGAAGCGAGCGATGCAGACGCGGCGCTTGCAGATGAGGAATTGCGGCTTGACTGCCGCTTGACGGCCGGCGATATCATCAATCTCCGAGAGCGCCCGGGACTGGAAAACGAAATCCTGGCGGAGATTCCGTTTCAGACGAGCTTAATCGCCGGGGAAAGAGCGGGCGACTGGTTTGAAGTCGAATACGAGGGGCAATTGGGCTGGGTCAACATCGACTATGTTTTCCGGAACGGGTACTGCGGCTAAGCCAGCGCCGGGCGCTTAGGTCGCCCGTACAGTTATGTGTTTTCGCGGGCGACCAGATAGGTCGCCCCAATTATTTCTATGGGCGGGTGGCTCGACAAGGAGCCGGGCGAAGCGCTATCACTACCTTTAGCGTTGTGGACGAGGCTGATCAGTAGCTGTAAGATGGGACTGTGACGAATTAGCGCAGAGTTGGGCGATGGCGATACGAAGCGACAGCGCCGGGCGGGAGAAGAGCTACCTGCTGGACATGCTGCCCGGGGATGCCAGTTGCATATTGGAGATTGGCTGCGGCGACGGGCGGCTGACGCAAAAGTACGCCGATACCGTGACGCGGGTCATTGGGATTGATCTACCATCGACGCTGCCGCGCGAAGATACCGAGCGGCTGCCGGAGTCGGTAAGCATTGCAGCGGCGAGCGGCGTTCACCTCCCCTTCCCGGCGCGGCGTTTTGACGGGGCGATCTTCTCCTTTTCGCTCTGATGAATTGAGCCGGAGGGCATGGTTCGTGCCCTGTCGGAAGCGCGCCGCGCGCTGAAGCGTGGAGGCCGCTTGATAGATATGCGCCCGACCATGCGCAATCGCGCAGTCGAGTTGGCTTTGCCCGACGCCAGTCTATTCATCGGCGAAATCGATTCCGCAGGCGCGTTTTCCGATCACGTTGCCGCGAACGATGCCTTGGACGCGGCGCTAGCGGCCGGTGAATTCAAGCTGGAGCATCATGCGACATTCGAAATTAGAACCGACCTTGATTCGCTGGCGGACTTGCGCGAGTTCCAGGGGGAGCTGCGGCGCAGCATGATGCCGGAGTCGATATTTGAGCGGATTGCGGCGCTGATCGCCGATGAGCCGGCGGACTTCCTCATCCGCATACGGCGGGAGATGCTGATCGCGCGGTATCGGCGGCTTTAGGGCGGGTAGACTGGCATGGCATGGGATTGACGGGCGGGCGAGCCAAGGCTCGCCCCTACAGCACGTTGGTGGCAAGCGGGCAACCTGATAGGTCGCCCCTACAAGGCTTGTCCGCTACTGTGTCAATTCAAATCAATGAAATTCGAAACAGGGTTCTGCGAGGGCGAGCCAAGGCTCGCCCCTACAGCCTTGGATTTGGCGGCGGGAGAAATGAAAGTTTGCCGCGACGGCAGAATTTGTTACACTCTATGCTGCGATGCGAGTTCGCACTGACAGACGTTGAAAGAGCATACTTTGGAGGAATCTATGTTCCGCAGAATGTCATTATTGTTCATGGTTCTTGCGCTGATTGCATTTGCGGGGCTTCCCGCGCTGGCGCAGGACGAAGTGGTGTTTGGCGTTGTGCTGGTCGGTCCCAACGATGATCGCGGCTGGAGCACATCGCATCACGAAGCCGGCGAGTATGTCGAGGCGAATATGGAAGGCGCGAGGATGCTCGAATTTGAGAGCCTCAACCCGGCTGATTCACCGGAGACGACGCTGATGGATGTCGTCGAGTTGATGGTGGATGAGGGCGCGTCGGTCATCTTCACCACTTCCGACAGTTTTGAAGAGGATACCAATGTGGTGGCGGCGGCCTTCCCGGATGTGACCTTCATCAATATCACCGGCAGCAACGCGATTCAGTCGAGCGATGTCGTCATGGGCGACCATGCGATCATGCACGATCTACCGGAGCTGCCACCGGCGAATGTCGGGAATTTCAATGTGTATATGGAGCTTCCGCGCATGTTGGCGGGCTGCGCGGCCGCTTTGACCAGCGAAAGCGGGCAGATTGGTTATCTGGGCGCGCTGATCAACCCAGAGACGCGGCGTTTGGCCGCATCAAGCTATCTGGGCGCGCGCTATTGCGCTGAGAATTATCGCGATGACATGATGGCTGACGACATCAGCTTCGAGGTGACCTGGATCGGCTTCTGGTTCCATATTCCGGGTGTGACGCTGGACCCGACCGAGGTGGCGCAGGGCTTCCTTGATGGCGGCGCCGATGTCATCATCTCCGGCATTGATACGACCGAGGCGATCACGGTGGCTGGTCAGTACACGGCGGAAGGCGATACGAGCTATGGCGTGCCTTATGGCAATGTCAACGGCTGTTCGGAGGCGCCGGAGGCTTGCATCGGCGCGGCTTATTACAATTGGGGACCGGCGTACCTGAGCGTGGTTGAGCGCGTGGTTGATGGCAGTTGGTCGCAGGAATGGCTGTGGCTGGAGCCGAAGTGGGACGAGATCAACGAGGACGGCGTCTACACCGATACGGATGTCAGCGTTGGCGGCTTTGTATTCGGCGATGCGCTGAGCATGGAGACGGTGGAGACCTTGAAGGCTTTCGCGCAGGAGATCCATGATTTTCAGACGGATCCGATGCATGCGGGCGAGATGTTCTTGTGGTCGGGACCGTTGAATTTGCAAGATGGCACGGAGCTGGCTGGTGATATGGAACCGGTGACCCTGCTGGATATCTGGTTTATTCCGCAGCTGCTGGAGGGCATGATCGGCGCGAGCGAGTGATTTAGCCCCGCCCCCAACCCCCTCCCCAGCGCGTTGGAGAGGGGGCTGTTGTTAGTTATTGGCGGATGTATTACTAGCGGGCGGCCTGGTAGGTCGTCTCTGTTTACATTGCGCGGCAAACCCCATCCCCCGGCCCCTCTCCCGCCATCTCTATGGCGGGCATCCAGCAAGCTAGGGTCGCGTAGGGCGCGTAGACACTGCCCGCCGACACTGACCTTCGGAAGGGGAGTTACGACGCAGCGGGACGCAAGGCATTTTGCGTGGGCGGCGGCATTGTAGCGCGGGTGTCTACAGTTTCAGATTGGAAGTGGCAGAGGGCGACCCAGGGGTCGCCCCTACAGTTTCCCATCTGGATGAGTTTTGCAACGACAGTTGGTATTGGTCATGCGGACGTGGATTCCTATAATTGGGAAGATGCAAAGGCAGTTGACTGGATAGTTGATGCGGTTAGCGTTCGTCATATCGGCGCTATTATGCGGGCTTGCGGCGATGGTCAGCGGGCAGGACGCGCCCGAGCTCATATTGTTGGAGACGCGGATTGGGTCGCAGCCGGACGGTTTCGGCGGCGAGACGCCGATCGTCACGGGCGACGTATTTAATCACGGCGCCGATGCTTATACCGGTGTCAGCATATTGGTCGAAGCTTTCGACGCCGAAGAGGCGATCATTGGCGAGGGCTTCGGCTTTTTGGTGGATGCCTGCGACACGGCGCTGTTGGATTACGCCTTGATGCCGGGCGGACTGCAGGGCTACAGCGCGCCCTTCGAGCTATTCGCGGAAGGCGATGTCGCCAGTGTGCGCGTGAGCGTTGAGGCCGAGGCTCAAGCGCCAATTTGGCCGCCACTGGTTGACGCGCCCGCGGTTACGTTGATCGCGCGCGGCGAGGTCGTCATGCTGGAGTGGCTGGACGAGGAGACCTTGATATATGGCGTCGGCTGCGAGGGGACGGTATTCAACGAGCTGGATTGGCAGCGATACAGTGTAAGCGATCATGCGCTGTCTAAAATTGCGCATCCGGACGCGGCGAAGGTGACGCCGGAAATGATCGCGCGCAGCGACGCGGCGCTGATCACGCAGTCGGGCGAGCAGGATCCGCAGTTGTTTTACGGCTCGCGCATGACCTTCCCGCCGGGCGCGCGGCGGATCGTCTATCAGAATGATCTGCACACGATATTCTCGGCGGAGCCGGATGGCAGCTTCAAGCGACTGATTCATGACAAGCTGCATCGGCACAGTCTGCGCGGCTTTGTCTGGGCGCGGAATACTGGCGTTTTCCTCGCCTACTACTTCGGTTCTTATGGCGAGCCGGTGCATTATTTCAGCGCGAATGTTGGGGGACAAATGTTGATGGGTCGGCTGGAAGAATTGACGCCGTCGCTGACCGTGCCGGGTCCGGCGGATGACGGCTTGGCGGCGGTGGTCGGCTGGCGGCGGGGAGAAGCAAGCGGCTACTACTTGCAGTATGCCTTTGGCGGCAGCGAGCTGCTATTTGAAGCGGAATTGCCGGGCAACAATTATCCGGCGCCGATTGTGGCGGGTCGGATTGTGTATGTGATTCGGCCGGTTGAGGGCGCGCCGACGTTGCAATGCTATGATCGGCGGACGGGGCAGTTGGAGACGGTGACGGCTTTGCCGCTGCATTTGACGCGGACGGCGCGCTCTTGGGCGCAACTGTCGCCGGAAGGGAGCGGGCTGGCGGTGGCGATGAATGGTACGGAGGGCGGCGTCTGGCGGGTGGATTTGGCGGGGGGATGCGCGGCTTGATTCGCGGAGAGCACAATTGAAAGCGAACTTGAAATCATTTTACCACCGAGATAAACGAGGGCGCCGAGCAGCAACAGGGCAATTGTCCCATTATGTGTGCAAAAAGCGACTCGAACTCAGGCGTCGATAAGACCCGCATTTTCTTCCGCTTCGCGTTCTAAGCGCAACTCTCGCAAGAATTCGCGAAATGGCCGGGTTTCGCCGCGCGCGGCCTGCTGAAAACTCCGGTGAAGGCTGCGCAGCAATTCGCGCTGTTCGGGGCTTAGGTCAGTCCTATCGGCGAGCGGGTCGACAGATGAGTCTGTCGCATCTCTGACTGGCTCTTCCATCCGCTTCAATCCTTTCCCACTTTGATTGAATACTATAAGATTGCCTTGCCATTTGCAAACCCGCCGTCGCGTCAGCGAGTGTGGAAACGGCAATGGTCGAACAGATTTGGGACGGCAACTACGACAATGGCGGAAAGCGTGGCGCGAAGACAGCGCAGGTCGTTCGCTCATCCATGGAATTGCGTGTTGGAGGAGGGCGAATCACAGAGTCGCCCCTACATATTCCCTTCGGTGTAGGGTTTGCCAAATGAGAGGTCGCGCAGGTCCCGTAGACACTGACCGCCTACAACGAAACTTTCAGAGAGCGCCGAGAGATGCACTCGAATTAGCGCCAGAGTCCAGGATTAAAGCATGAGCCAAGATTATGACGCCATCGTCATCGGGGTCGGCGGGATGGGCAGCGCGGCGCTGTATCAGTTGGCGAAGCGCGGGCTGAATGTGTTAGGCATTGAACAATTCGAGATTCCGCACACGCTGGGTTCGTCGCATGGCTTGACGCGCATCATTCGGCTTGCCTATTACGAAGACCGATCGTATGTGCCATTGCTGCGGCGGGCTTATGCCTTGTGGGCGGAAGTCGAAGTCGAATTCGGCGAGCAGCTCTTTTTTCAGACGGGCAGCATTGATATGGGACCGGAAGACGGAGAGGTCTTCGGCGGCAGCCTGCAAAGCTGCCTGGACAACGAATTGGCGCACGAAGTCCTCAACAGCAGGGAGCTGAGCGAGCGTTTCCCCGGTTATCGGATGCCGGCGGAGACGATGGCGGTTTATCAGCCACAGGGCGGATTGCTGGTTCCGGAGCGCTGCATCAGCGCGCATGCGGAGTTGGCAAAGGCGAATGGCGCGACGATTCATTGCGGCGAGCGCGTGCTGGGCTGGGAGATTCAGGCGGATGAACGGGCGCGGGTGCGGACGGACGCGGGCAGTTATGTCGCGGAAAAGTTGGTCGTTTGCGGGGGCGCCTGGGCAAAAAAGCTGATTCCGCGCTTGGCGGGGCTGGCGGTTCCTGAGCGGCAGGTTTTGATTTGGCTGGCGCCGCGGCGCGCTGATTGGTTTCAGCTGGAGCGTTTCCCGGTGTGGAATGGGGAAGTGGAGGAAGGGCGCTTTTATGGCTTGCCGGAGTTCAATCCGGGCGGGACGACGCCGGGCGTGAAGCTGGGGCGTTATCACCATTTGGAGGAAGCTTGCGATCCGGATACGGTTGACCGGTCTGTCACGACGGCGGATGAAGCGATGCTGTGGGATTTCGCCGAGCGCTATTTCCCCGAGGGCGCGGGGCGGACGCTGGACATGGTCGTCTGTATGTTCACCAATACGCCCGATGAGCATTTTGTGCTGGATACGCTGCCGGGGGCGCCGCAGGTTTCGGTCGCTGCTGGCTTTAGCGGGCACGGCTTCAAGATGGCCAGCGTCATCGGCGAGGTGATGGCGGATTTGGCGCAGTCGGGTGAGACGCGCCATGATATCGCGCTGCATCGGCTTTCGAGATTCCAAACGCAACATCTGTAGGGCTTGTTCGCTACTGGTTGGCGCTTTGTACACTTCGCATTGCAAAAATTTTCTACGGCTTTACCACAGCCCCGCGCAAGTCGCGACTTGGCTCACACAAAATAACGTACCTGATAGAAAGAGTCTGTAGACCCCTGCGCGACAATGCCGCCGCCCACGCAAAATACCTTGCGTCCCGCTGCGTGTAGCTCCCATTCCCTAGCTTGCTGGGGAAGGGGCCGGGGGATGGGGTTTGCCGCTCGCAGCGTAAACAGGGGCGACCTATCAAGTCGCCCGCCCCAGCCCGCGCCTCTACCACCCGATACCCGATGTCGAAGCCGGATCCTGCGGCTGATTGCGAAAGCGAATCTCGAAGTGCAGGTGAGGACCGGACGAATTCCCGGTGCTGCCGACATAACCGATGATCTGCCCGGCGCCGACGACCTGACCACAGCCGACGGCGCGGCTGCTCATGTGACCGTACAGCGTCGACCAGGGTCCATGGCCGATGACGACGGTCGTGCCATAACCCCAATTGTTCCAGCCGGCGTAGAGAATGGGACCGCCGTTCGCCGCATAGATTGGCGTGCCAGTCGGCGCCGCGATATCGATGCCGCTGTGCCCGGCGTAATAGCCGCGGACGTAAGTTCCATTGGGCAGCGGATTGACCCAGCGCGTGCCGCCGCCGGAGCGGGCGCCGCAACTGAAGGGGCTGCGCGGGTCAAAGGCGACCACGTTGCCAGCGTCATCCTGCTGCACCGGCGCATTCCAGGTGATGATTTCGCCTTCGCCGCCGGGTATGAAGAGACGTGTGCCGCTCGGCAGCAGCGTCTCCGGCGCGATATCGGGCAACTCATTGGCTGCTGAGTCAATGATGGCGTAGGGGTCGTCGATGCCGTATTGCTCGGCGATAGCGCGAATGTCCTTGCTTTGCGTGCGTATCACGCGGTGGCAGGCGCCGTCCGCCGGCGGAATATGGACCACATCGCCGGGCCGCAAAACCTGCGCCAGGCGATGATCGTTGCACCAGGCGATCGACTCTTTATTCAAGCCGTAGCGGTTGGCGATGCCATCAATGGTATCGCCGCGCTGCGCAATATAGCTGGTCATCTTCGAACGGGCGCGCTCGGTAATGAGCGTGAAGGGCTCGTAATGCAAACCTTCATCGCCGACCGCTGGATCGGGCGGCGTCGCCAGCAAATCCCGAATTTGCGCCGCGCTGATTGTCGGCTGCTCAACCGATGCGCCGGCGTCTATTGGCGCAGAAGTTTGCTCAGCCGCAATGACCGTTTTCGGCAGCAGCGTAGGAACGGCGCTGCTTGCATCGCTAGTGACCTCGACCGGGCTGGCGACGCTGACCGGCGGCGCTGTCACGACCAGATAGGCGGCGGCGCCAATAAATCCGATGGCGGAAAACAAGCAAAGCCAGCCGACGAGACGACGCCAGCGGGGCAGGGCGCTCGATGGACCATAGGGCGAGACCAGCGTCGGTCCGCTGCGGCGATATTGGCGGCTTCTGCGCATCCTTGTCTCCCTGAGCGCGGAAACGGTAAACCCAGCCTAGCGGACTTGCTAAGGCTGGTCAAGCGAAGGCGGATGAAGCGGCGGATTACTCGCTGACGATCCCGAACTGAATTATATCGATGGCGAAGGGCAACTGCGGGCTTGTGCCAAATGCCAAGCCAAATTGATTCCAATTGCTCACATAGAGTCGACCGCGCGCCGGGTCGTAAGCGACATCGCTGGCGCCGCGGAAGTCCTTCGCCAACATCAACAGTCCGCCGTCCGCCACGCGCGCCACCCGATTCCAGTTCAGCAGCGCAATGTAGATGCCGCCGCCGGGCGCCGCGCTGATGCCATCAAAGCCGTATTCATTCCGCTGCTCGCCGCCGCCATAGACGGTTCGCCCGCTTCCCGTCGGATCATCGTTGATCTTGACTCGGTAGATGGATTCCGCTGCCGGATCGGCAATCAGCAGCTCGTCATTCGCGCGATCGTAGGAAATGCCGGTGATTTCGCATTTTTGGCGGCACGGGGCGAACCACCAGTAAGGCTCGCCGCCCTTGCCGAGCGCCTCGCCCGTCGGCGAATAACGCAAGACATGCCCCAAACGGTCGCTGATGTAGATGCGGTGGTCGGCGTCCAGCGCTATATCGTCAGGCAAGACGCCGCCGATGAAGGCGTCGTATCGGATCTCGAAAAGGCGCGCCAGCTCGCCCTCGGCGTAGCGCCAGATGACTGCGCCGGTGGCATCCAGCGGCGCGATGCGGTCAAGGATGTATAGCGCGCCATCGGCCGCGACATCCAGCCCGCTCACCGAGCCAATTTTCTCGCGACTTCCGCGTATTTCGCGAACTTCGCCAGCCGGATTGATCGACCAAAGCGCGCCACTCTGGTAGCTGCCGGTGTATAACCGTCCAGCGGCGTCAATCGCCAGCGCGGCCGGATAAGCGTCATCATCGGGAAAGGTCGCGAACTCGGACACAGTGACGTCTTCGGCAATGGCGATCGCTCTTGAACGGGGCGCGGAACCGATGACGAACCAGGTCATGACGATGATGAGGGCGGCGCCGAAGAGCAGCGAGAGCAGCAGAAAAAGCAGCGCTCGCAGACGGGGAAAGCGCGTGGGTTTTGGGTCGCTGTCAGTCATCAGTCTTTCGCTGGTTTCGCCAAGCCAAAGCGCTAGTATTGTAATTCAGGTTTCCGCCGGCTGCCTACGCCGAACGCGAGCGGTCGAACTTCGTCCGTATTAGATAAGATCAAAATGGATATACTGATGGCATCTGCATCAGCCTGTGGAAAGGCGTCAACGATGATCGAAAAGCTTCTGCCCCAGCCGGTCACCAACCAGTACCAGGGTCACCCGCTCGCGAAGCGGGTCTTCATCGCGCTGACAGTAATCACGATTGGCCGCAGCCTGGTTCACATGTTTGCTCCAGACGGCGGCGCGGGGAGCATCGCGTCCATCGCCCTCGACAGCTTCAGCGACGGCGGCGCCAATACAGTCATCACCATATTCGCCCTTTGGGGATTGTCACAATTGATCATCGGATTGCTTTACGCGATCGTTCTCTGGCGTTATCTGTCATTGATCCCGCTGATGTACCTCTTCTTCAGCTTCGAGTATTTGATGCGCTTGATGGCGGGATTCTACTCGCCGGGCTTGGAGAAAATAGACACGGCGCCTGGCGAAATCGGCAACATCATCTTCTTGCCGCTGGGACTGGCGATGCTCATATTGTCGCTGCGGGAGCGTCAAGCCTGAAGATCTGTGCCCGGCACGCTCACCGGGCTGCGACCGCGCGCTTCCGTCTCGCCCAGCAAGACCTCAGCCGCCGCTTGCGCCGCGCAGGGACGAAAACTATAGGCGCAAATATAAGCGCCGATTTCGGGAAAGTCGGCTAGCTCGTAGGGATCACGGAGCGCAACCACGACCAGACGCTCGCCGGCTGACTGATGCAGGGAGCGGATGATCTCTACTTGTCGCGATTGATTGAAATCCATGCCAGGCAGGGTGTAGTTTTCGCTGACGGCGACCACAAAGCCCTCGGCCGGAATCGCCCTGGCGGCAAAATCTTCGGCCGCGACGATGCTGAGGTCGCTGCAATTCTCAGCCAGGGTTTGCGCGAAGACATCAAAGGCGGCAGTCGCCTGATTGGGACCGATGCCGCGCGTTTGCGTCAAGACCTCGTAGGCGCTGCGTTCTGTCGTGTTGACCAGCGTGATCGGCGTGGACGGACGAAGCGGCAGCAATCCGTCACGGTCGCGCAGGACGCTTACAGCGCGCCGGGCGACATTGAATTCCACTGCCCGGTTTGCGGCGTCGCCGACCGTTACCGTCCCGACGCGCGGCTCAGTGGTAAAACCGGCTTCCTGTTTCAAGCGCAGAACGCGGCGCACGGAGTCATAGACGCGCTCCGCAGGAATGGTCTTGTCTTCGACAGCGCGGATGACAGCGCCGATCAAGGTACGCTGATTCTCCAGGTATTGGCTGGCGTCATGGTCGTAATGCTCTTCAGCCAACATCATCAGATCGACGCCAGCCTGGAAGGCTTGGATGGCGGCATCGGTTGGATCGTAATTGCGCTTCATCGAGTGCATGTTCATGCTATCGGAGACGACCAAGCCCTCGAAGCCCAGCTCGCCGCGCAGCAAATCGCCCAAAATCACCGGCGATAGCGTTGCCGGACGTTCAGGGTCGAGGGCGTTGAAGATGATATGCGAGGTCATAACAATCTTCGCGCCTGCGTCAATGCCAGCGGCGAAGGGGCGCAGGTCAATTCGCATCAGATCGGCGCGCGTCCGCGTCACCGTGGGCAAGCCGCGGTGACTGTCGAGCGTGGTATCGCCGTGGCCCGGGAAGTGCTTCAGCGTGGCGACCGACCCATTGTCCTGCAACCCGCGCACGGCCGCCGCCGTCATCTCGGCGACCAAATCGGGTTTTTCGCCGAAGGAGCGCATGCCGATGATTGAGTTATGCGGATTGGAATTGCAATCGGCGGCCGGACCCAGCACGACATTCAAGCCGACGGCGCTCATTTCGCGCGCGATGACGCGGTACATATCGTAGGCGCATTGCGGGTCGCCGCTGGCGCCGAGCGCCATATTGCCCGGTCCCATGGCGCTTTCGGCCGTGATGACCGACCAGGTCCCCTCTTGATCGCAGCCGAGCAGCAGCGGGATGCCCAGACGGGTGTTGGCGGCATAGGACTGAAGCGTACTGCATAGATTGACCGCAGCGGCCGCGGTCGGCACATTGTCGTTGCTGATGTAGGCGCCGCCCACCAGATGCTCTTCCATCAAAATGCGAGCTTCGTCCAGCTGGTCGCCAGAGAAGGCGAGCATGAACATCTGACCAACCTTTTCTTCTGTCGTCATTGATGCAATTGTGGATTCGATGTTCATGCTTTCGTCCTGAACTGCCGTTGGTATGGATTATTGTAACCGCAGTCCGTCGCAAGTCACAATTTGACTCACACAAGATGTCGAGCCCGAACCGATTCGAAAGCTGTAGTGGCGACTGAACCGTAGTGTCGGCGGTCAGTGTCTACGCGCCCTACGCTCGGCTGTGAGTCGCCCGCAAGAACGTGGTAATTGTAGGGGCGACACATTGGGTCGCCCATTATCTTCCCGTACGCCCCTAGCCGCAAGCGCCTTCCGCGCGCACAAAGTCGGCGCTGACCCAGCCTGTATTGCCCCGATACTCCACTTTGAAGGAGCCGGCGGTCCTGGCGATCGCCTTCAGGCGGTCGCCCGCCGGGATGACGTTAACGCGTTGGCCGCCCGGCGCGTCGCGGAAGCTGAGGTTCTCAAGCGCGGTTACCTGGCAGGCCTCTAGTGGCGCGGCGCCGTATGCTGACGGAGGCGCGTCAGCCGCCTTATCCAAGTCGGAGGCCATCAGCATGACCGTGCCCGCCCGGTTGATCCAGCCGCAGACCATGTCGGAGGCGCTGTAAGTCGGAAGCTGACTGATTGTCGGGGCCGCGCTGGATTCATCGAAGAATATCAGCGACCCGCCGTCTCGGAAGCAGATCTGCGCGCCCAGGGTCAGCTCGCCCGTAAGCCGCACCGCGTCTAAATAGCCAGTCAGCAAGCCCAAGCCGCTGGTATCAAGCGGCTGGCACTCGATGCCGCTATTCACCGCCGTGATATAAATGCTATCGGATACCGCCTGGCAAGTCTCGGGTGTGGGCGTCGTCGACGGCGGCACAACTATCGGGTCCGCTTCGCTCGCGCGCATCGCCATCAACCAAGGGTCGGCTGCCAGCGCCTGCGCCGCCGGACGCGCTGGCGCCGTGCCGTCCAGCAGCGTCTCGTAGTACTCATATGCCAGATCGCCAAAGCCGCCGCAAAGGTCCGCGCTGGCTTCGACCGCCGCCGGGAAATGCACTCCCGCCCAGACGCGCGATTGGCCGCAATCCCGCGCGAAGTCCGTCCAGGTCGGGAAGCTCAGCGTCAGGTCTTCCGCTGGCGTGAAGCCGGGTTCAACGCGCGAAGAACCGGCGGGATAGGCGACCGACCAATTCAGGTCGTCCGTGCCGCTAAAGCGCCGGACCGCCTGCGCCTGGGCATAGCAGCCGCAGGTTGAGCCGGAGGGATATTCCGGGTGATCGGCTTCCGGCAGGTAGCTGAGCCACTGGCTGGCCGGAATTTCGCCCGCGCCGGCGCCGGGTCCCGCCCAAGCGGCGACCAGCTCGTCGCCATAGATATGGCGGATGGCGCTGAAAGGACGCACGGCGTCGTAGCGGGCTTTCTCCTGCCAGGTGACGATCGAGCCGTCAAGGGCGGCCGCGGTTTTCACGAAGTAGCCGCGTACGGTATCGGCCGGCGACCAGTCCCGCTCGCGCGCCAGATGCACGTAGGACAAGCCCAGCGAGAGGATCTTGTTGTCGAAGAATTCCGCTTTTAGCTTTTGCTCGTCGTTTAGATTCGCCGAGACCGCCAGGACGGCGTCCGCTTGCTCTTTATAGGCATGCCAGTTTTCGGGATTGCTGGCGACTGGCGGCGCGACGCGGAATTGACGCGGGTCGAATGCGCCGACCGGCTCCGTGTTCGCCAACTGGGGCGTGACGAATTGCTGGACGGTGTAAACCCCCGTGCCCTGCAATCTGAGCCCTGGCTGCCAACGCGACGGATCCCGCAGGACATAAGCCGAATTCACCGGCATGTAACCGGTGTTGTCTTGGTAATTCCCAAGCTGGTTCATGCCATCGCGCAGCCGGCCCTCCAAGGCGCCGATTCCCGCCAGATTGCCAATGCCGACTGGCGTCGCTTGGTCGCTGCTCTCATCAGCGGGATTTAAGCCATAGTCGCTCAGCATATCCCGCCAGACGGGCGCGCGCTGCGGCAGCAATCCGAGAAGGGCTTGATAAGCCGCATGAAGCATGGCGGTATTGATGTTGTGGTCGTTGATTTCACTGGGGGACCGCCGCGGGATGCGCGTGTACATGCCAATGGCGCTCTCGTGATATGGCGCGGCCGCGTCCATCATCGCCAGCGCGACAACCAGATTGAGGCGATTGATCAGCGTGGCGTCGCCGAGCGATGGCGATACATCCATGGCGATGATGGGATAGAGCTTGGGCAAGACAATATCAATCAGCGGGTTGACTTGCGCCAACTGGTCAGCGGGAAGCTCCGCGTTAGAAAGGTTCTGCGCTTGCAGCGAGCCGCCCGAGAGCAATGCCATCATAAGCAGTACAATCAGCCCTCTTTGTAGAGGCTTCAATAATTTGTGCATGTTTTCCTCCAACTAATCCCTTTCCGCACAGGCAGCATTGCGCTGTGCATGTACAAGAGTAGCGGCAGCGCGCAGGCGCAATATGACGCCAGGCAAACACAATGCCTACGTTTCTCCAACGCCAAAGCGAAAATCTGCAGGGGCGACACTTTTGTCGCCCGTCGAATCGCAAGAAAGCTGGGGCGCCAGGACTTGGCGGCAGAACAATTGTCGCTGATTTAGCGGGGCTTGGCCCGCCTCACTTCACCGCGCCCATGGTCAAGCCACGCACCAAATAGCGCTGGAAGAAGAGCGCCATCAGGAAAGGCGGCAGCATCGTCACCACGGCGGCCGCCGACATATCCTCCCAGGCGACCTCGTACTGCCCGATGAAGAGCGTCAGCACGACGGTCATCGGCTGCGAGTCGTCGGTCTTCGTAAAGATCTTCGGAATCAGAAAATTATTCCAGGTGGAGAGCATCGACACCAAAAAAACGGCGACCATGCCCGGGCGCGCCAGCGGCAGCACGATGCTGTAAACGAGCCGCCAGCGGTCAGCGCCATCGACGCGGGCGGCGTCCTGAATCTCGCTCGGGATATCGCGCACGAATGTGGTCATCAGCCACACGGATAACGGCAGCAGCAGCGTGACAAATATGAGTATCAGCCCGACCAGCGTATCGAGCAAATCCAGCTGCGCCATGAGGAAGTACAAGGCGATTAACGAAACCCAAATCGGCAGCGGTATCATCAGCATGATGAGCAGGAAGAGGGGGTTCTTGCCCCTGAACTCCATGCGCGCGAAGGCGTAACCGGCGCCGGTCGCCATCAAGGTCACGATGCCGGCCGAGGCGACGCTGATGATGATGCTGTTGCGCAGTCCGGTGCCCATCAAATGGGCGGTTGGCGAAAAGCCGCCCGAGCGGAACTTCGCGCCCTGGGTGAAGATCGTTTGATACGATTCGAGCGTTGGCTGGCTGGGGAACCAAATCTTGTAGGGACGCGCGTAGAGTTCCTGGCGCGTCGAGATGCTGCTGACCGCTACCCAGTAGATCGGCGCCAAAGCCCAAATCAAGACGACCGCGCACAAAATATAAATGACCGCGAGGCGAAGGCGTTCCTGACCGCGCAATCCGAGCGTCATTGCTCCTGCGCCTCCTCCCTAACTGTGGGCGGCGCGCCTGAAAGCCCCTCCCTCTTTATGGGGGAGGGGTTTGGGGTGGGGGAAGACGCGTGTCCGAGCGTCATTGCTCCTGCACCCCTTGGTTGTAGACGCGCATGACGAAGATCAGCCCGACGGCTAATGACATTAGCAGAATGATGTACGAAAGCGCCGCGCCCAAACCGACGCGCAAATCACGGAAAACCAGCTCGTAGTTGTAAAGCATCAACGTTTTCGTGAAAGGATTCATCCCGCCGCCAGCCGAGCCGCCCGCCGTCAGCGTCCAGATGACATCGAAAATCTGAAAGGCGGCGATGAATTCGACCACGAGGGCGATGCCAAACGATGGCAGCAGCAGCGGAATCGTGATGAAACGCACCCGCCCAATCGCGCTGGCGCCATCGACTTTGGCGGCGTCATAAAGATCATCGGGGATGCTCTGCAAACCGGCCAGCAAGATGATGGTCGGGAAGGCGTAGCGCGTCCAGGTCTGCACCACTGTCACCCAGAAGATCAAATGTTCCGGCTCGCGCAGCCAATACTGGTACTCCTGTATCAAGCCAAGCTGATACAGGAAGCCATTGAGCGCGCCATATTCGCCATTGAGCAGCCAGCCCCATAAAAAACCGTTGACCACGCCCGGCAGCATCCAGGGCAAGAAGGTCAAGGTGCGCACGACGCCACGGCCGGGAAAGCGCTGATTCAGCAGCATGGCGATGCCGAAGGCGACCGCCATTTCCAGCGGCAGCGTGATGATGACGACTTTGAAGCTGCGCCCGGTGACCTCCCGGAATTCGTCGTCTTCGACCAGTTTGACGTAGTTGGCGAGCCCGACAGGTTTCGGCGGCCGGCGGATGCGCAAATTGCGATTGGTGAGGCTCTGCCCGAAGGTGTCAACGGCGGGGTAATAGATGAATAGCGCGATCAGCAAAATGATCGGCAACAGCACGACGGCGAGGTAGACGGAGTCGGATGAGAAGAGGCGGCGGGACATTTACGGGTCTCTTTCCCCCACCCTAAATCCCTCCCCCATAAAGAGGGAGGGACTTCAATACCCCTTGCTGAATCTGCCTTGCTCCCCTTCCCTCCTTGTGGGGGAAGGGGTTGGGGGATGGGGGGTAAGGTTTCTACTCGTACTCGTCTTTCAGCGCGTTCCACTCGGCCGCGAGGGAATCAATCAAGTCATCGGGTGAAGTGCCCGTCTGCATCGCTTCCTTGATCTCCTCGCTCACCGTAGCAGCCCAGGGACCCCACCAGAGCGCAAAGCGCGGCAGCTCATTGGTGTGCATGCTCTGCTCGACGATCTCATCGTAGCCCTGAATGACGCCTTCCTCGTTCAGCGCCGCGGCCACGGACACGCGCGAGGGATAGAGACCAAATGCGTTGTAGATATCGGTCTGCGTGCCGTCGCTGACGTACCATTTGATAAACTCCCAAGCCGCTTCGACATTTTCGCTATCGACCGAGATGCCGATGCCGGCGGGGAAGCTCCAGGTATTGCCCGCTTCGGGCAGCACCAGGTATTTGCTGTCCGGCGCCTGCTGCGAGCGTTCCGGGTTGTTCGCCACCGCCAGCGAGCCCTGCCAGGCTTGATGGAAGGTGCCGACGCCGCTCCAGAACAGCGCGTGCTGGTTGATGCTGCCGGCAAGAATCTCTGGGCTGATCAACTCGTGATCAAAGAACATCTTCAACAGCGCCATCGCCTCGCGGCCCTTGCTGCCCTCATCAGCGAATACCGGATTGAGGTCCTCATCAAACATCGGGTCGCCCATGCTCAGCGCCATCAGCCACCAGGACCAAGAGATCGCGCCAAAGGCAATCGGGTGATCGTCTACGCCAGACGCCTTGATGGCATGCGCCTGATCGTGAAACTCGGCCCAGGTGGTCGGCAGAGACTCAATTCCCGCTTCAGCCAGCCGAGCGGCGTTGTAATCCATCATCACCAGCTGCAAGTAGGTTGGGATGGCCATGACATCGCCATCAACCGTCCAGAAATCGAGCTTCTCGAAGTCGTCGGTGTCCAACATGCTCATTTCAATCAAGTCGTTCAGCGGCAGCATATTGCCCGTGGCGACAACATTGGACGGACCTTCTTCTGTGATGAAGATCACATCTGCCGGCGCCTCGCCAGCCGCAGCCGAGACTTGCACGCGGCTGTACAGATCAGCCATCTGCACCGACTGGATCTCCACTGTGATGCCGCTCTCTTCCATAAAGGCGTTGAGCGCCTCTTCATTCGGTGGCACGCCCCAGGGCGGCGCCAGGAAGGAAATCGTAGTGTCCTGCGCCTGGCTTGCGAAGCCCAGCGAAAACACGAATATAAGCAGAACGAGGGTACTGACCAGTTTCGAAGTCTTCATTTCAGTTCTCCCTTAATGCATTTGCTTTGTCAGATGACCGGAACGCTCGGACAACCAGCGCCGACTGCCCAGTCTGTCTACAAGTATATTGGCTTTGCATGAGCGACGCAAAATCGGTGATTAGCGGGAGTGGTGAATTGCGCGGATGCAACCCACATTCGCAAAGAGTGTGTAGGGGCAAGCCGGTGGCTCGCCCTCATCTCAAATAAAAAGAGCGGACGACTCAACGAGTCGCCCCTGCATTTCGATTGCTATGAGACGGGACGATCGGCTGCGATGTCTTCATTCTTTACCACTCCCGATGAGGCGCGCGCCGCTTGCCTTCGGCAGAAGCCCGCTCTTCTTCCACGGTAATCGGCAACAGGTATGCGGGCTTTGACTTGCGGCATAGGCCTGTCGAGTCAGTCCGTATGAAAGACCTCCTCGATCGTCTTCCACCATTCGCCCTCCGCCCGATCCGCGACCGGATTCTGCATCGGTCCGCAGACCGCCCACCACTCTTGCGTCGTCTCATCGGCCGCGATCTTCGCCATATCGCCTTCGTAATCATCGCCGATATATTCAAAATAGGCGAAGAGCATATCGTGATAGCGGAAGATGGAATAATTGCGCATATTGCATTCGTGAATCTTCGCCAAAACGCCGGGCCAAACATCGGCGTGCAGGCGCGTATATTCTTCAACGTACTCGGGTTTGACGCCAATCACTTGTCCAAATCGCTTCATCGCTTCTGTCTCCTGCTTAGCCTGAGTTTCGGTAGATTGGGCTGGATGAAGCTATTATGCACCAGCTTGGCGTCTAGGAACAATTCCCCGCGGGCGCTGCTTGCGCTGGGGTGGGCAGCTGAGGCGCAGGACTCGGCGCTTACTCGCCGATGTCTTCGCGCCAAAGCTCGGGCTTGGCGCGGATGAAGTCCTGCATTAGCTGGTAGCACTCGTCATCATCAAGCAGCGCCAATTCCACGCCGCGTTCTTTGAGGTAAGCCTCCGGTCCGCAAAAACTGCGGTTTTCGCCGATGACAACTTTGGGAATCTTGAATAGCAGGATGGCGCCGCTGCACATGTCGCAGGGCGACAGGGTGGTGTAGAGGGTCGCCCGCTGATATTCGCGCACGCTCAAACGGCCCGCATTCTCCAGGCAATCCATCTCGGCGTGCAGCACTACGCTGCCGCTCTGCACGCGCCGGTTATGCCCGCGTCCCACGATTTCGCCAGCAAGCGCGAGGACAGATCCGATGGGGATACCGCCTTCCGCCAGCCCTTGCCTCGCCTCGTCGATTGCCGCGCGCATGAATCGGTCCAAGGTCAAGCCTCTTCCTTCGGCATCAGCGACAGGAACTCGACGGTTTCTTCATCCAAGGCGCAGATGAAATGCGCCAGCAGCCGGCCCGTACGCTCGATATCTTTCAGATCCAGCGTCTCCACCGGCGAGTGAATATTCCGCAGCGGGATGCTCAGCAGCGCCGTCGGCACACCGCTGCGCGACACCTGAATCGCCCAGGCGTCTGTGCCCGTGCGCGCGGGCATGATATCGGCCTGCCAGGGGATATCGTGATATGCCGCCACCTGCTGCAAGCGATCCACCATCTTCGGATGAAAATTGGCGCCGATGCCCATCTGCGGTCCCCCGCCCAACACCCCCGCGCCAGCCGCTACACCGGGCTGTTCGGCGAAACCGACATCAAGCGCAATGGCGCAATCCGGCTCGATATGATTGGCTGCCGTCGTGGCGCCGCGCAAACCAACTTCTTCTTGCACGGTCGCCGTCGCGAAAACATCCCAACTGTGCCGCATATTGCGCAGCAGCTGCAAGCAGGTGGTGATGACCGCGATGCAGGCGCGGTCGTCCATCGCCTTTGACGCCACTTTCCGTCCCCGCAACTCAATCAGCGGTCCCTCGACCGTGACCAGGTCGCCCACCCGCACGATCTGCTCCACTTCTTCCGCCGGCAAACCGACATCGACCACCAGCGCGTCGATCGGCGGAAACTGCTTTCGGGCGGCGGCGCTGAGCATATGCGGCGGCATGGTCGCGACCACGCCGGGCAGCGCCCGCTCGCCATGCACCAGCACCGGCTGCGCGAGCATCACGCGCGGATCAATGCCGCTGATGCGATGGACGTAGATGAAGCCGTCTTCAATCTCGCGCACCATCAAGCCGATCTCGTCCATGTGCGCGGCCAACATGATTTTGCGCCTGCCCGCCGCCTGGCTCGTCGCCCGCTTCACGCCGATCAAGCTGCCGAGGCGGTCCGCATCAAATTCGTCAACCAGTTCCGCCCATTCTTCACGCAGCAGTTCGACGACCGGCGCTTCGTAGCCGCTGGGGGCATGCGTTTCAACCAGCCGCTTGAGATGGTCCCTTGGGTCGTACATAGGCGGCGCTCCTCTTTCCGGCAGCAGACTCGGGGATTTTACCATACAGTGAATGAACTGTGACATTCGCTGATCCATACGGGTTTCTCCGGCGCGGACAAACGCAGGCGCGAGCGCAGGGTGGTGTCGGCGGTCAGCGTCGAAGGGCGATGTCGGCGGTCAGTGTCTACGCGACCTACGTGCCCTACGCTACCCTTGGCTCGCCCTTCGGCCACAATTTAAGACAAATATACGTATTTGCGTCATAACGCAGACTAGCAGCGAAACGGCCGCGCCGCCTCATGCGCGTATTCTCCTTTCATGCTAGGTTGAATCGGCTGCAGCGCTGTTCAGATTTACGGGGTGTGATGACTTCTGCGCGGCATTCGGCGATTCTTCTCGCGCTGGTCTTTTCGCATCTATTGCTCGGGCTAAGGGTCCAATCCGCCGATATATTCATCGGCAGGGCATGCAGCCTGGCGGACGCGATCGCCGCCGCCAATCAAGATCTGCCAGTCGCGGGCTGCGCCGCCGGGTCGGCCGCCGATGTCATTCGTCTGAATGAGCATATCGTCCTCAATCAAGAACTCCCCTGGATCACTTCCGAGATCACAATTGAAGGCACCGGCTTCTCCATAAGCGGAAACGAGCGCTTTCGCCATTTCAACATCGATGGCGGTCGGCTGAACATCCACAATCTGACGCTGACCGACGGTCACCATGCAGCCAGGGGCGGCTCCATCCTCCTGCGATCGGGCCAACTCACGATCGATGATTGCCGCATCAGCGACAACTCAGCGGCCTCAAACGGCGTGCTGACCATTTTGTCAGGCGAGGCGTGGATTAACGGCGGCATCTTCCGCGGCAACGAGGGCGGCGTCATCGACAACAGCGGCGCCGTCGCCATCACCCGCAGCAGCTTCAGCCGCAATGTCGGCTCGTCAGGCGGCGCCATCACCAACCGCGGCCGCCTGCTGCTGACCGGCAGCGCCATCAAAGAGAACCACGCCACCGTCTTGGGCGGCGCCATCTTCAATAGCGGCGCCTTGACCATCAACGACAGCAAAATAACCGATAACGGCGCCTCCGGCATCCTCAGCGCTGGTCCCATTTACCAGGTCAGCGGAGAGCTAACCATCACTGATAGCGTCATTGCGCTCAACAAGGCGACCGACAACGACAGCGCCATCTTTGTCGTCCGCGGCGAATCCAGCTTGCGCGACAACGTCATCTACGGCAATGGGCGCTATGCTGGCTGGGGCGGTCCGCCGCGGCCTCCGCTGGCGCCGCTTTGGCAGCAAGACCTCGGTCCCGGGCGCCGCGGCAGCTGCGGCAAAGTGGAGGGTGGCGGCGCCTACTGGCTGCACCCGCTGCCGCAAGCGACGATATCGCGCGGATTCAAAAGCGGCTTCCATGGCGGCGTCGATCTGGTCGCCCCCATCGGAACGCCAATCCGCGCCGCCAACGGCGGTCCCATCAGTTACGCCGGCTGGCGCGGACCCTACGGCATCGCCGTCGAGATCCAGCATGATTACCGCTCGACCCTCTACGCCCATCTGGCCGCGCTGACGGTGCGCTGCGGCGAGACCGTCGCGCCCGGACAAGTCATCGGCTTCGTCGGCAGCAGCGGCAACTCGTCGGGACCGCACCTGCATTTTGAAGTGCGCGTCTGGGGGCGAAAGCAAGATCCCATGCTCATTGAAGCGATCGGCTGGTAAAATCCCGCTGTACGCAACTGGTTTCAGCCGCGCTACTTTGATTACTATGGCAGCAATCCCTGTACCACTGCTGGCAGATCCAGGTAAATGCCAATGACCAACGCAATCAAGAACCAGAGCAAGCGTTTCGCCCGCTCCATGTCGGTTTTGAGGCGCGCCAAACGATCATCGCCCCCAACAGCGATTTCAGTGTTTGACCGCGTCGCTTCCGAACGCGCCATAACCTTTTCGCTCAATGAAACCTCCCGCCTGACGCTCGCTGGATACGATTAGATTCAACCATAAGCAAAGCTGGCGCGTCTAATCAAGGAAAGCGGCGGCGCTGCCGCCCATACTCCTCCCGCCCCAGCATGATCTGGCTCAAGCGGAACATATCGGTGCGCGAGGTCATATCAAGGCTGATTGGCGTAACCGAAATCACCGCGTCGTTGAGCAGCGCGTAGACATCGCTGTCCGGCTCGGCGGCGGTGGGGTCGCTATTGTACTGGTAGCCGAGTTTGCCCGAGTCGTGCAGCGCCAGCCGTTCGGGCCGGGTCGGCCAATAGACGCGGCGGCGCGAGAGGCGGGTCAGGCGCCATTCGGTCTCGCCGTTCGCGCCCCAGGGCACATCAATCTTCAAGACATCGACATCATCGGGCAAGGCGCTGTGCTCCATCAGCCAACTGCCCATCCCCAAGGCGAATTCGGCGGCGACGCTGAAATCCACCGAGTTGGAATAGCTGCGGTGCAAGTCGGTTGGCGTCTGCTGGCTGACGGCGAGAGCCCGTATGCCGAGGCTGGCCGCTTCCAGCGCCGCGCCCACGGTACCCGAAATCGTGACGCCATTGCCGGTGTTCTCGCCATAATTGATGCCCGATACCAGCAGCGCCGGCTGCGCGCTCGCTAATTCGAGCACGGCATGCTGCACCGCTTGCGCCGGCGTGCCATCCACCGCGTATGCGCAGCAGTCCTCGCATTTGATCGGCACATCGTAGGGGAAAATCCGCCCCTCGCTGTAGTGGGGCATGCTGCGCCCCATGCCCGATTGCTGCTCGCGCGGCGCCGTCACCAGCAGTTGACCCAAGCCTTCAAAAGCTTTGACCGCCGCCCACAAGCCGGGCGACTCGATGCCATCATCATTGGTAAACAAGATGATGGGCGATTCAGATTGTGACATACGGGATTCCTGTCTGAAGTCTAGGCGGTCGACATAGCTCCTTAGCCTATGTCATGGTCTTTAAGCGGGCAAGCCTGTATGTTACGGGCGGATTAGCGGAGTGTTATGTCACGATGATGACGGGCGGTCGGGCGGAAGAAAGTGTCTGCCCTGGTGTGACAAGTTGGAAGTGGCGCTAAAGCTTCGGAAAAGTTCAGCGGTTTAAGCAATATCTATGCTTGTTCAAGCTCTGTTGGACGCTGTTGCGTCTGCTGCGATGGATAGCGGGCGTAATGCGCTACAATCTGGCCGTCCGCAAAATGTTCTTCGACAATGCGTTCGACTCCCTTTTCGGTCAGACCGCCATACCAGAGACCTTCGGGGTAGACCACCATGACTGGGCCCAAGTTGCAGGGATACAGGCAGCCGGTCTGGGCAACGAGCACCGCGTCATCGCCCATATTATTCGCTTTCAGGCGCCGCTTGAGAACCTGAGCGGCTTCACCCGCCCCGGCGGCGTTGCAGCGCGGACCCCGGCAGAGCAGCGCATGATAGCTGTGGGGTGGAATTAGCGACCATTCGGGACTGTTGGGGCTGGCGTGATTGGCGGACAGTGGCGCCATCGGCGCATCAGCATAGCGCGCCACGAAGTCCAGGACTGCCGCTGCCAGTTCCGGCGCATCACCCAGCGGCGGCGTCATGTGAACGGTGAAATCCGCGGTGGCATTTTGATGCAGCCAGCGCCGAACCATCCGATTCAGCCAGTTATCGAGGTTGCGGTCGGTCGGCAGGTAGACCGGGACGACCAGCGCCCGCGCCATACCTTGCGCCGCGCACAGCCCCAGCGCATCTGGCAACGCGGGCGAGCCGCCGTCGATAAATGCGCTAGTTGCCAGCCCATACGCGCCGTTTTCTCGCAGCGCCTCAACGAGACGGTTCATCTGCTCGCAGGGCGCGCTGCTATAGCCGTTTCGCCCCAGCAAAATCACAGCAGTGTCCGTTTTCATGCGCTCGCCCTCACACTCGTTGGGAAGTAGGTGATATGCGTTCTCCCCGTCCTTGGATCGGTGGCGACATCCGCCCGAACACCGTATACGTCGTAAATGAGATCCGCCGTCACTACTTCGTCCGGCGCGCCAGACGCCACAACGCGCCCTTCACTAAGCGCATAAAGTCGGTCGCAATAGAGCGCCGCCAGGTTCAAGTCGTGCAGCGCGGCGAGAGTGGTGACGCGCAGTTCACGCACGATGTCCAGGATTTCCAATTGGTAGCGAATGTCAAGATGGTTGGTGGGTTCGTCCAGCACGAGAAATTGCGACTGCTGCGCCAGCGCGCGCGCGATGAGGACCCGCTGCTTCTCTCCACCGGAGAGCGTGCCAAAGCTGCGTTCGTTGAAGTCCAGCATGTTTACTTGCGCCAGCGCGTCCGCCACGATTTCCCAATCATCAATGGTATCTTGGTCAAAGGCGCTTTTGTGCGGGGTACGTCCCATCAAGACCATCTCTTGCACAGTGAAGTCGAACTGTATCGGGGTCTCTTGCAAGACGACCGCCATCCTGCGGGCGGCATCGCGCGGCGGCATTGCCAGCAGGTCTGCGCCATCAAGTGTAATCGTCCCGGCGTCCGGCTTCAGGCTGCGATAGATGCAGCGCAACAGGGTGGATTTACCGCTGCCGTTCGGTCCTAAGAGCCCGACAAAGGCGCCCGATTCGACTGAGAGCCGTATATCGTCGATAATCCATTGGGCATCGACCGACCAGCCAACTCGGTGAACAGCGAGAGTCATAGGGCATCCTTGTTGCGCCGCATCAACCACAGGAAGAAGGGCGCGCCGCAGAGCGATGTGATAATCCCCACCGGGATTTCCTCTGGCGCGAACAGCGTCCGGGCGATCACGTCGACCCAAATGAGATACACCGCTCCCGCCAGCAGGCTGACTGGCAGGACACGGCGATGATCTGCGCCGACGATGAGGCGGACGATATGCGGCATCATCAGCCCGACGAAGCCGATGGCGCCGCTGACAGCGATAATCAATCCCGTCAGCAGCGAGGCGACGACCAGCAGGCGTCGCCGCAATCTGTGAACTTCAATGCCGAGTGTGGTTGCCGTCTCGTCGCCGATGATGAGCGCGTTCAGGGCGCGGGACTGCGCCATCAGGTAGACAATCCCCAGAACGAGCGCCAAGGCCGGCAGCGTCAGGTCTTCCCACTGCGTGCCGCTCAGTCCGCCGAGCATCCAGAACAAAACTCGTCGAGCCGCCCCGCTGCTGTCATCGCTCAGGGTGATAAAGCTTGTCACCGACGAAAACATGAACGAGACGGCTACGCCCGCCAGGATCATGCGGGTGGGCAAGAGTCGTCCATGCTGAAGGGCCAGCGAAAAGACCAGCGCAAAAGCCAGCAGCGCGCCGAGAAAGGCGCCAACCGACAGGGCATAAATGCCGAACCCGGCAAAGGCGCCAATCAGCAGTACGGAAACAGCCCCTAAAGCCGCCCCGGACGAAATCCCCAACAAGAACGGGTCGGCCAGTGGATTGCGGGTGACAGCCTGCATCACGACGCCGATTACCGCCAACCCAGCGCCGACAACACCGGCTAACAAGACCCGCGGGAAACGAATGAGCCAGACGATATTGGCTTGCGCCTTGGACCAGTCGCCCTCTGCGCCCGTCACTTTCCCGAAGACAATTTCCCAGACGGTAAGCGGGGAGATTTCCACGGGACCGATAATCACCGCCAGTGTGATCGACAGCAGTATAAACGGCGCCAGCACAGCGATTAGCAGCCGCGCGCGGGCGGCTTTGCGCTCCGGGGGCGCCTTGCGTTTGCTCGGGGCGGTAGTTGCGAGCGACTGCCGCCCCAGCATACTGCTTGCCTCGGAGTTAGTCATCCGATTCGGTTTGCTCGGTTTCTGCCGCGTCAATCTCTGCGAAGAGCGCTGGATAGAGGAACTCGGCGATGATGCGGACGGCTTCAACGTTGCGAATGTTCGCTGTCGTGTAGCTGAAGTCGATCACCACCCAGTTTTCGTTTTGCACGGCGGTCATATCCGCGTAAGCCGGGTTGGTCGTCAGCGTTTCGATCTTTGATTCGGCGGTATCCCAATCGGCATTTACGATTACGATAGCGGCGGCATCGCGGGCAACGACTTCCTCCCAGCTCACCGTCGCCCAAGAACCTTCCGCGTCCTCGAATATGTTCTCCACCGCGCGCAAGTCCATAATCATGCCCGGCGCGCCACAGCAGGCGCCGGCGTAAACATCATCGCCGCCGCTGTCGAACCAGAAGAGCGACGCGGTTTCTTCCACATCCGCTAAAACCGCGCTGATGTCGTCCAATTCCGCCTGAAGTTCAGCGACCAATGCTTCGGCGCGGTCGGCAACGCCGAAGATGGCGCCAATATCGCGGACTTCGCCAAAAACGTCCTCCATGGTGACGATTTCCGGTCGCAGCGAGCGATCGGCGCAAGCCATCGGCGACACATAGGAACCGATACCGAGTTCCGCAAGCTGCTCACGGGGTCCGGCAGCCGCCTCGCCAAAGGCGCTGCTGTATGAGCCATAGACAAAATCCGGGTCGGCGCCGAACAACACCTCCTGCGACGGGTAGGCGTCAGAAAGGACGGGAATGGTCTCATAAGCATCCTCAAACTCCGGCCGGATGGCATCGTCGAGATAGGCAGTTCCCGTCATATGCTCTTCGAGAGCCAGCGCAAGCATAATTTCGGTGGCGCCCTGGTTCATGGTTATGGCGCTTTCTGGCGGCGCGTGAAAGGTTGCCTCGAAGCCGCAGTTTTCAATCGTGACGGGGAAGGCGTCCTCGTCTTGCGCGTAAGCGATTAATGTGAATGGAAGCGTCAAGAGCAGCGCGGCATACACCAGAGCTTGTTTCATCGGTTTCTCTCCTACATTCATCCTGTACCATTTTCGGATGCTTATTGATACGAAGTCTCAATAAGGCGGCGTGAATGATACTTAGTCTCATTTGAAGCGCAAGGGCGAAATTCTGATGCCCAACAATACGATCGATTCAGACACTCGGAAGGCGTTTCAAATTCCCTGTTGTTTATCTAATTGATACATGGTATCAATAAGAACGTAATTGATACGTGGTATCAATAAGAAGCGCAAGGTTGGATGTCTAATGCCCAGCAAGACGATCAATCCCGAAGACTGGCTGGCCGCGCTCGACGAGAGCGGCTTCCGTGTGACAACAGTGCAAGAGATCTTGATCGATATCTTCGCGCACAGCGAGTATCCGCTCAGCGCCGAGCAGGCTTGGGATATGGCTCGTCAGTCGCGCCCGAAAACCGGCAGAGCGACGGTCTACCGCACGGTCGAGAAGCTCGAAAACCTGGGCTTAATTCGGCGCGTTCATGGTTATCAGGGATGCAGTCATTTCGTGCCAACCCTGCCTGAGTTAATGATGCTGTTCATCTGTCTGACCTGCGGACGCACGGATTATCTCGACAGCCAACCGCTGGAAAATCTGATTCAGCACAGTGAAGATGCCAGCGGTCATCACATCACCGAGAGTCGATTGCAACTCTTTGGCGCCTGCGTGGACTGTCAGCAAAACGCTTAAGTATTCAGGAGAAAGAACACGATGAATTTGCCAGTTGACTGGGAAACGATGTGGCTTGGCGGATTTTGCGCAGTGGGGGCGCTGGGTGGTTTGCCGGTGCGCGGCGCGGATTATGCCGCCCATCCACCACTGGATGAATTGCTGACCCTGCCCCCTGACACAGCATTGCGCGCCGACGTGACGCTTGAATCCGCCGAACAGTCATGGTCGCAACGACTGGGCGGAGCAATGGTTCTGCTGGCGCGCGATGCCTACCGCGCTCGCCGCTTGCTGCATCAGGCGGCGGGGATTCAACCAGGCGAATGGGTGGGTATCCCGGCGAATGCCAGCCATGACCTGGCGGAGTCGGTCAAGCATCATAAGGCGGCGCCGCGCTTTCTCGACTTTGACGCGAATCTGCGGCTCGCGACGCCCGGTACCCGCTACACCTGGACGCAGGTGCTTCGCGGCTTGTGGCAGCCGCAGAACGCTGCCTGGCTCGACTGCGCTGACACCCTGCCTATGCCCGGCGCGGCCGAGCGCTCGGCGGTGACGCTCTACGGCTTGCATCTGGCTGATGCTGACGACCGCTCCGGCGCGCTGCTGACATTTAATGACGAGGCGCTCTATGCGGCAGTGAAAGCATTGCGTCAACCGGCTGACTGCCCGAACGCGGCGCAGGCATTGGCGCAGTGTGAACGCCTGCCAGAACTGGCGGAGCGGCAAAGCGCGAATTTGGCGGAGGCGCGTCGCGGGCTGCGTGAAGCGGCCGGGCTGGCGACGCACGAGCCCAACGATCTGGCGCTGGCGACCGCGGTCGCGGTACAGATTCCGCTGGAGTGCGATGTCGCCACGTTTTACGCCTACGTCGAGCAGGAGAATACGCCCGTGCGCTGGCTGCCACAGATTCAGCCTTTGCATTATGCCGCCCTCCGTGCTGACGGCGCGCCGGATCACCGAGGAACGGCGGCGAACCTCGCTCGCTGGTTATACGTCCCGGTGGGTCCAGATTACACCTTTGAGGAGATCAAACACGGTGTGCTGGGCATCGTCAAAGCGGCGGAATATCTCGGTGTGCGCTGGCGCAACAATCCAGTCCATGCTGCCGAGTACGCTGACTTGATGGATCAAACTTATGGCGCCGGGCATGATGCCTACCGCCCGTTGTTTGCGCTGGATGGAGCCTTCGCAGCGGGAGATTAGCCATGCGGTTGATCGTGATCACCGGGATGCTGCATCAGCCAAAAGCCAGGTTCACGCAGGCGCTCGTTGACGTGCTGTCTGCCGAAACTGACCGCCTCGCTCTGATCGACAATAGCGATGCGCCGCTGGCGATAGATGGGGTTAGGCGCCAACGGCTGGCGGGCGGCTGTGTCTGTTGTTCGCTGGCGCCGGCGCTGATCTCGCAGCTAGGGCGGTTGGATGCCGATTACGCGCTTCTGCCTGTCTCGGCGCTGGCAGATTCGGCGGCGCTGGCGTCGATCCTGGATAGTTTACGGAGTGAACGCGTTCGGATAACAACAGTTGCCCTCATTGATACGCTTACGCTGCGTGGTAACCCGTATCTGGCGCGGAAACTGAAGCATTACAGCGATTTTCAGGCCTATGAGCCATTTGATTTCTCGGAGGCGGCGCATGCCGCTATAGATAGGGGCCCAAGTTTCCCCCACCCCCAAACCCCCTCCCCCATATAGAGCTGAGGAGCGGACACGTTTGAAGTAAGGCGCTGCGATTGCGACGGGTCAGCCAAGGCTGACCCCGACAAGGTTCATTTATGGCGAAAATCGTAGGGGCGACCCTTGGGTCGCCCGAAAATTGCCGCGGAATGATCAGATTTTGTAACGAAATCCTGCGAAATGAAAAGGTGTCCGCTCTTCAGCCCATATAGAGGGAGGGGGCTTAAGCTCAGCATTTTCGCGGCTTATCTCCCCTTCCCTCATTTTGGGGGAAGGGGCCGGGGATGGGGGCTTGAAGGGCGACCTTTCGCATAATTAACTTGGTATTGCTTCTGTACGAGAACGACAGTTCAAACAAATGTCAATAGAGGAGATAGACACATGATGAATACTGCAAACACACGAGTTCCCGTTACGGTGCTGACCGGCTTTCTAGGGTCTGGCAAAACCACACTGCTCAACCGCATCCTGACTGAAAATCACGGCAAAAAAATCGCGGTGATTGAGAATGAGTTTGGCGAGGTCGGCATCGACAACGATTTGGTCATTGGCGCGGAAGAAGAAATCTTCGAGATGAACAACGGCTGCATCTGCTGCACCGTGCGCGGTGATTTGATTCGCATCCTCGGCCATCTTATGAAACGCCGCGACAAGTTTGATTACATTATGATCGAAACCACCGGCATGGCTGATCCCGGTCCCGTCGCGCAAACCTTTTACGTCGATGATGACATGCAGGAGAAGCTCCATTTGGATGGGATTGTCACCTTGGTCGATGCCAAGCATATCTGGGAACATATTGACGACAGCGACGAGGCGAAAGAACAGGTTGCCTTTGCTGATGTAATCCTGCTCAACAAGATTGATCTGGTCGCCCCGGAAGACCTCGAGCGGCTCGAAGCCCGCATCAAAAGCATGAACAGCATGGCGAAAATTTACCGCAGCCGCGACGCGGTGGTCGAGATGGACAAGATCCTGAATGTGGGCGGCTTCAACCTCGACCGCGCGCTGGATATCGACCCGAAGTTCATGGAGCCGGAATACCCCTTTGAATGGTCGGGAATCTATCAACTGAAAGCCGGGACTTGCGAATGGGTGATGGGTGAAGGACCTGACCCGACAATGGGGGCGGCGCTCTTGCCGCTGGCGAATAGGGGATTAGCGGCTCAAGAAGCGACATTGATGGAAGCCGTATTGACCTTCTCTGAAGATGAACAGGCGATAGCGGCAGGCGAAATGATGCGCCTTGGCAAAGGACAGTACAACGAGTTCGTGCTGAACGAAAGCGGTGAGACCGTCTTCAATGTCGCGATCCAAGAGCCGGGCTATTACATGCTGTTCACCGAACACCACCCTGATGAATTCGACGCGCGCTTGCGCGGAGCGCAGACCGCGCTAGACCCGCTCGAGACCCGTGAGTACAAGCCTGATCATGAACACGACGAAGAAGTGACGTCCGTTGGCATCACCCTCCCCGGCGATCTCCAGTTAGAGAAGCTCAATGGCTGGCTCAGCCAGCTGCTGCGCGAGCGCGGACAGGATATCTTCCGTATGAAAGGCGTGTTGAGCGTGCGCGGTTGGGACAAGCGCTTCGTATTTCAGGCGGTGCATATGCTTTTTGATGGCCGCCCTGATCGTCCCTGGGGGCGAGACCTGCGTCAAAACAAGATGATTTTTATCGGGCGCAACCTGGATCGGGCTGCGCTGGAAGACGGCTTCCGCCAATGTCTCGCCTCATGATGCAGCGCAAGGGCAAGCCCAAACGGGCACAGCCATTGCTCAAGGCAATATGGCGCGCCAACATTGACGATCATCCGATTGGGCTGGCATGGTCGCCGGATGGCAAAAGCCTGGCGGTTGCGGGCGTGTCTGGCCCAATCACGCTTTTTGATGGCGCGGATGGCGCGGTTCAGCGAGTGCTGCCCGGCCATGCCCTCGATACGATGGCTATTTCCTGGCGCAAAGACAGCCGTCTGCTCGCTAGCGTTGGGCAAGACGGCAAGGTACGGCTCTGGGATGCCGAGACGGGAACGCAGATATCTGAGATGGCGGGCGGGGCGAGTTGGGTGGAGCGCGTCGCTTTCAGCCCGGTGGGTGATTGGCTGGTGTCAGCCGCCGGGCGCAAACTGCGATTGTGGAACAGCAGCGGGGATTTGATCCGCGAATATCCCGATGCGAACAGCACGATTACCGACATCAAGTGGCGCCATGACGGCAAACACTTTGCCATCTCCGCCTACAATGGAGTCGTGCTGTATGACCCGGCAAAGTCGGCGCCACTGCGCCGTTTCAAATGGCAGGGTTCGACGCTCACATTGGAATGGAGTCCCGATGGCAAATGCATCGCCACTGGCGACCAGGACTCGACGGTGCATTTCTGGATCGCCAATACCGGCAAGGACCTGCAGATGTGGGGCTACGAAACGAAGGTGCTGGAACTGGCATGGAGCTTCAACAGCCGCTATTTGGCGACCGGCGGCGGGACTCAGGTTGTGATCTGGGATTGTTCCGGGACGGGACCCGAAAATACGCGACCGATAATGTTGGAAGGGCATCAGCACCTTATCAAACATCTGGAATTTCAGCGACGAGGCATGCTGCTGGCATCTGGCGGCAATGATGGCATGCTGGCGATCTGGAAAGTCAATAAGAGGAAACCCGCCTTACTGGTGGATGCTGTGTTCAAAGCGCCGATTGCTGGCTTGGCTTGGTCGCCGGATGATCGCAATATCGCAGTGTCAGACGAGAGTGGTATCCTGTCGATAGCGGCAGTGCGGCGATAGCGAGAATCATGTTGAATATCGAAGTATCCCCCTCGCATACCGCCTAGTATGCCGCCCGCGGCGCCAGGCTTTCATTTGTCACCGCCTATGAATCCAGACGACCAGTGACCAGGAACTTGGTGGAATTCTCTGGGAAAACTAAAGTTTGGATTGCGGATGCGCCGAGCCACCTGAATCATTTTGGTGGTGAAAGTTGCTTGGCTCCTTAACAACTATACGTGTCGTACCTGGCATCCATCCCTTATCATAAGCGCAAACGCTCGCTTTTGATGGTTGCCGTCTTGCCTTTGACGAACCAATACCTCGCGCTGCTCAAGCGGCAGTTGCCTGAACTGACCTTTCGCGCTGCTCAACTGCTGCGATCCTTCGGTCAATTCAATCATGTCCTTCTCTGCGCGCTGGCTTGCGGCGGGCGCGCTTCTACCGCAGCAACTACGCGCTGATTCAGGCCCTCTATGCCCTGCGCGATGGCGACGATGACGAGTTTGAGGACGGCATGCGCGATTATGTTTAGGAATTGCCAAAGAGCCGCAGCGGTTACGGCGAGACAGCAAAAGTGAAGATGGAGAAGACAACAAGTAGTATAATTGCTTCAGGAAGTGGAAACTGCCCATACAGCGGAAATCCAGAGTATGTTTATCCAGGGACGGCTCAATGACGAGAACTTGCTCCAGTATGTGGACAATTTTCGCGTTGAAATATCCCTTGCCTTGGACGCTGGTACAAATCGCAAGAGTTTGGGACAATTCTTTACTCCGATTGAAGTTGCGCGACAAATGCTGCAGCCAATCGGCACACTTCCGGATAGAGTTCGTATTCTAGACCCGGGGGCTGGAGCGGGCATCTTGTCGGCAGCGGTCTTTACGCAACTTTTATCCTCAGATCGAACTACAACAAGAGATATCGAATTCGTCGCTTACGAAATCGACGCCAACGTACTGCCGTACTTGCGAAGAACTTTGGAGATGTGCGCCTCAATAAGCGCTCGCAAAGGCATCAACTTCAAATACACAATTCATATTGTTGACTTCATCAAGGCTGCAACTTCTTGTCTCTATTCGGCAGAGAAATTCGATCTCGCAATTTTGAATCCACCTTACGGAAAGATTAAGTCTGGTGGTAAACAGTGGCGGATGCTCAAGAAATACGGTCTGCCACGAAGCAACCTGTACACGGCGTTTATGACCTTGGCCTCAATTACACTGAAAGATGGCGGAATTCTCGTGTCGATAACGCCGCGTAGTTTCTGTAATGGACCGTATTTTCTTCCGTTTCGTAAAGCATTCCTGTCTCAAATGTCGTTGCGCCACATTCATGTGTATACATCGCGCAATAAGGCTTTTGGCGACGACGGCGTTTTGCAGGAAAATATCATTCTTTCTGCGCAGAAGAGTCGAGCGCGCGACGTTATATGCGTGACTTCAAGTGACAGTCCTCTGGATAGAGACATATCCACGCAAACTCTTGGACACCATGAACTTGTGAATGAGCACGATCGGAATTTGGTCATTCACTTGGTGCGCAATAGCAATGAACGAGCCGTTAGTCGATTCGTAAACACGCTCAATTGCAATCTACATGATTTAGACATCAGTGTATCGACAGGACGCGTCGTTGATTTTCGAGCAAAACACTTGTTGAGGAAACCTGGTGACGCTGGCAGCGTTCCCTTACTCTTGCCTGCGAATCTAGTCAATGGGTTTGCCCAGTGGCCAATTGAGCGGATGAGGAAGTTGAGCGCGATAGACTACGGGGGTAGCAAAGAGAAACTGCTCGTACCAACAGACAATTATGTGCTAGTGAAGCGCTTTTCGTCGAAGGAACAGAAACGGAGATTAACCGCAGCCGTTTTGGAGCCGAGACGATTTGAGTCGGGATTCGTCGGAATAGAAAACCATCTGAATTACTTCCACAGAAACGGCGCGGGTCTACCGCCGGATTTAGCAAAAGGACTTGCAGTTTACCTCAATTCCTCAGTCGTCGATCAGTATTTCCGGCTATTTAGCGGGCATACACAAGTCAACGCCACCGATCTTGAGAATCTGAAGTATCCCGACGTTTCGAGCTTAAATGAAATGGGAACGCGAATCGGATCCGTGTTCCCAAATCAGAAGCAACTTGATCAGATTATGGTAGAGGTACTTGACATGCGCGAGCCTGCTACAATGTCTATTCAGGCGAAGATGGATGAATCGCTAGAAATCCTTCGTACCATTGGTGTTCCGAGAGAACAGCAGAATCAACGCTCCGCGTTAACCCTACTTGCTCTAGTGAATTTGAAACCAAGTGATGAGTGGTCAGCTGCATCCGCGCCGTTACGTACGATCACTGAAATGATGGACTACTTTAGTGCCAATTACGGAACTACGTATGCTCCAAACACACGAGAGACTGTGCGCCGTCAATCTATCCATCAATTCTGGCAAATGGGACTTGTTAGACACAATCCAGACAAACCAGATCGACCCACCAATAGTCCATACTATTGCTATCAAATATCCGAACCGTTTTTGCGACTCATTCGTACATACGCGACTCGGACCTGGGATAAGGAACTAACGCAATTTCGTATAGAGATGAGCGACAATCTGACTGCATTGAGTGGACGAAGACGATCGATACAGAAAATCCCCGTCATATTTCCCGATGGCAGCATTGTGTCAATTACTTCCGGCGGCCAGAACGCGCTGATCAAGCGGATCGTAGAGGAATTTTGTCCGCGTTACGCTCAAGGAGGCGAAGTTCTATACTTGGGTGACGCTGGCGACCATTTGAGTGAGGACCAGATCCGTAGATTCAAGGAAATGGGAATTCAGCTAGATAAGCAAGGAAAAAAACCTGATGTCGTTGTATATGTGGACTCCAAGAAGTGGCTGATACTGATTGAGGCAGTAACCAGTCATGGTCCAATCGACCAAAAAAGACAGAATGAACTTCGTGCTTTATTTTCGAGCCGTTCTGCTGGCTTGATATACGTAACCGCATTTGAAACAAGGCGGGCGATGACCAAGCACCTTCGGCATATATCTTGGGAAACCGAAGTTTGGATAGCAGAGTCGCCAGACCATTTAATCCACTTTGACGGCGAAAGATTCTTGGGTCCTTACAACTAGGTTCTGTTGATATTTTGGCATTGGCATCTGCATAAATGCGTAAAATAGTCTCATGACAAACACGAGACTATCTGACGAACAATGGACGAAGATACGGGATTTTCTGGCAAATGAGTCGAATGTTTACCTTGGCAAAGAAGCTGAATGCCGCCGATTCGTTGAAGCAGTGCTGTGGATAAGCCGCACTGGCGCGCAATGGCGCAT